>CAVXDA010000020.1:0-48244 GCA_963760415.1 uncultured Acidobacteriaceae bacterium
GTCCCGGTTGACTAGCACAAAGTTACCGGCCTTGCGAGCGTTGACGAGTTCCGCCACGATGCGACCCTTGTCGTCGATCTCGGCGTTGGCCTGCGCGATTACATGCCGGTCTTCCTCCCACGCCGACAAGTAGAAGGAGTAAGGCTCGAAATCGATGGGCTTCTTGCGGCGCTCCTTCAGATCGGCGTTGACCTTGAGAACCTCAGCCTTCTCCAGGTGATCGCCGACACGATAATCGCTATCGCCGGCGTTGACCACGCTGACGAAGTCGAGCACACGCCCGTTCTTCACCTTGCGGTACGGCGACTCGATGAATCCGTAGTCGTTGATGCGCGCGTAGCAGCTCAACGAAGAGATCAGACCGATGTTCGGACCTTCCGGCGTTTCGATCGGACAGATGCGGCCGTAGTGTGTCGGGTGAACGTCGCGGACTTCGAATCCGGCACGCTCACGTGACAAGCCGCCCGGCCCAAGCGCCGACAGACGACGCTTGTGAGTGATTTCGGACAGCGGGTTCGTCTGGTCCATGAACTGCGACAACTGCGAAGAACCAAAGAACTCGCGGATGGCCGCCATCACCGGCTTGGCGTTCACCAGGTCGTGCGGCATGGCCGTGGACATCTCCTGGTACACGCTCATCTTTTCCTTGATGGCGCGTTCCATGCGGACCAGGCCGATGCGGAACTGGTTCTCCAGCAGCTCACCGACCGCGCGAACGCGGCGGTTGCCGAGGTGATCGATGTCATCCACCGAACCGATGTTCTTGCGCAGCTTCAGCAGGTAGCGAATGGTCCCGTAAAAATCCTCCGGCTCCAGCGTGCGATTGTCGAGATGGGTGGCGTCTTCACTCTCAAACAGCTTGATGTTGAACTTCAAACGGCCCACGCGGGAGAAGTCGTACTTCCGCGAATCGAAGAACATGCCGTGGAACAACGAGGTCGCCGTATCCAGCGTCGGCGGATCGCCGGGACGCAGTTTGCGGTAAATCTCGATCAACGCTTCCTGCGGCGTCTTCACCGAATCGCGGCGTAAGGTGGCGCTGATTACCGTACCGACGTCATCGCGCTCGGGGAAGAACACGTGCAGTTCGGCGACGCCCGCGTCGAGCATCTTCGACAGCTTCTCGGCTGTCAGCTCGGAGTTGGCTTCCAGCAGGACTTCGCCGGTATTGGTGTCAACCACGTCGGCAGCGACGAATGCGCCTTCCAGATCGCTGAGGTCAACTTCGATCTCCGAGATCCGGTGCTTCTGAATGTCCTTCAAAACCGCGGCCGTCAGTTTGCGCCCGGAGTGGACAATCTCCTCGCCGCTCTTAGTCGCGATGCGGTGCGCCAGCTTCATGCCGAGCAGGTTCGTCGGCCGGTCGACGCTAGGATCGAGCGTCCAGTACAGCTTCTTGTCGTGCAGGGCAATACGGTCCACCGTGTAAAACGTGCGGAGGATGTCCTCGTCCGAACGCAGACCGAGTGCGCGCAGAAAGATGCTTCCCAGGAACTTGCGTTTGCGGTCGATGCGCACGTACAGCACGTTCTTCTGGTCGTATTCAAACTCGACCCACGAGCCGCGATACGGGATGATCTTGCCCAGGAAGTAGGTGCGGTTGTTGGCGGTCTCGAAGAACACACCCGGCGAGCGGTGCAACTGGCTGACAATGACGCGCTCGGTGCCGTTGATGATGAAGGTACCGTTGGCGGTCATCAGCGGAATGTCGCCGAAGAACACCTCCTGCTCCTTCATGTCACGGATGGAGCGGTTGCCGGTGTCCGGGTCCTTGTCGTAAATGGTCAGGCGCATAGTGACCTTCAGCGGCGCGGAGTAGGTCATACCGCGCTCTTCGCATTCGGACACGTCATACTTCAGCTGCAACCCGACCGGGTCGCCGCACTTGTTGCAAAAATCGGGCGTGTTGGCGTTGTAGGTGCCGCACTTGGTGCAGAGCACATCGCCCAGGTGAAACGGGTCGGTCTTCACCGTTGCCCCGCAATTGCGGCAGGTGGTACGCAGGTGGTTCAGCCCCTTCAGGTGGCCGCACTTGCATTCCCAGTTGCCGATCGCGTACTCGACAAAGTCCAGCTGCGAAACGTTGCGGAAGTCGGTGATGGGGAACACCGACTGAAACACCGCCTGCAGGCCGGCGTCATCGCGTTCGCTGGGCAGCGCATCCATCTGCAGGAAGCGGTCGTACGAGCGCTTCTGCACCTCGATCAGGTTCGGGATCTGGATGGTCGCCGGAATTTTGGAGAAATCAAAGCGATTTCGATTGGCAGTCTTCTGTTGCGCCATGTATAAAGCTCCTCAATCGGTGCCGGCCGGTCCGCTCACGCGGGGCCGTGCCCGCCGCAGCGGGCTAATGCGGAAGTGACGTGCCGTCGCACGGTAAACAGGTCAAGGTCGAAGAAGAACTTGTAACGCGGGTGGCACGCAAAAAGACGAGTGCGCCGGCAGGGACAGGGCTCCCCGCAAGCGCCGCTCGATGCGTCGTGCAATCCCATGACCATTCGGTCCAGGAATTCGGCATTTTTTGTGCCGCGATGTTTTTAACTTCCCGCGCCAGTATCTTCAGGCCTTGTCCTCAGCCAGCCGAACCGTCGCGCCTGAGCTGACGCGATTCCGGTTGAGCTTGCCGCCTGCCACTCATCTGTTTGATGGTCCGAATCCGCCTTGGGATTCGTTCCTCAACGATGCCCGGGAATTCTAGCGGTCCCTGCTGAGGGAACCGCCGCACTTCCTCGGCTTCATCGCGCCTCTCCACGGCCGCTCCGACGTGAAGAGGAACGTAGCCGCCGCCCGCACTTCCGGACGGCGGTAGCCATGACTCCGGTCAGCTTGCCCGGAGTGCTGCCCCGTTTCCGTCGTCTGCACCCCAGCAAGTGCGAAATCGGCACTCGCCGGGATCCCCGGCGGAACGGGGCGGGAGACCTACTTCACCTCGACGGTCGCGCCCGCTTCGGTGAACTTCTTCTTGATGTTCTCGGCTTCTTCCTTCGAGACACCTTCCTTGACGGTCTTCGGGGCGCCATCGACCAGGTCCTTGGCTTCCTTCAGACCCAGGCTGGTAACCTCACGGACAGCCTTGATCACGTTGATCTTGTTCGCGCCCACGGCCGTCAGGACGACCGCAAACTCGGTCTTCTCTTCCGCCGGGGCTGCAGCCGCAGCGCCCGCGCCGGCAGCGCCCGCCATCACGACCGGGGCCGCAGCCGCGGCCGAGACGCCAAGACGCTCTTCCAACTTCTTCACCAGGGACGCCGCATCCAAAAGCGACAGCCCTACAATTTGCTCTTCCAACTGTTGCAGATCCGCCATGTGTTTCTCCACCTGTTCGTTATTCGTTGTGTTTGATTTCGTTATCGGTCTCCGAGGCTTCCAATGTGCCGCCGCATGCCAGACTCACGCAGGCTGCACGCCTCACAACGGATAACGCAATCTTTTCGGAAGCGCTTGCACGCTCCCAAACCTGTTTTCATTCCCGGGTTACGGGAACCCAATCGAGTGAAGCGCCGCGCCTACGCGCTGGCAGCTTCGCCCGAGGCAAATTTGTTCTGCTCCACGCCCTGGTTCACTACCACGGCAAGGTTCCGGCCCACCGCGTTCATTGCGGTCACCAGGCGCTGCGCCGGAGCGTTCATCAGGAACAGCAGCTTGGAGTAAATCTCTTCCTTCGACGGCATGTTGGCCAGCGCGTCAATGTCTTTGATCGCGATAACGCGGCCTTCGACGATGCCGGCCTTGAAGGTGTACTCCGGATTGTCTTTCGCGTACTTGCTGAGCACCTTGGCCAACGCGACCGGATCGCCACTGGTGTAGGCGATCGAGGTCACGCCTGCCAGGTCCTTCATCGCCTGCTCGACCTGGGTACCCTTCGCCGCCCGCTCAGCCAGCGTGTTCTTCACCACGCGATAGCGTCCGCCGGCGCTCCGCACCGCCTTGCGAAGTTCAAAGTCCTTCTCCACGGTAAGCTTGGTAAACGTGCCCACAATAGCGTGGCTCGCGCTCTGAAACTCTTCCGTGAGTCTTTCAACCTGCTCGATTTTCTTTGCTTTCGTGACAGCCATCTCAGAATCCTTGTTCTGCCGCGCTCAGTAGCGCCAGCCTATTTATCGGGTCAACAAACGCGCACTAGCCGCGCGCAGCAGCTTCCACAGCCGAAGTGTCGATCGGGACGCCTGGCCCCATGGTCGAGCTGAGGTAGCAACCTTTAATGTATTTGCCCTTCGCAACCGTCGGCTTGGCCTTAATCACGCTGGTAATCACCGTGGCGGCGTTCTCCACCAACTTCTCGGCAGGGAACGAAATTCTTCCCACCGGCACATGCACCAGCGCGGTCTTATCGGTGCGGAACTCGACCTTGCCAGCCTTGGTTTCCTTGACCGCCGCAGCAACGTCGAAGGTCACCGTTCCGGTCTTCGGATTAGGCATCAACCCGCGGGGGCCGAGCACCTTTCCCAACCGGCCGACCGACTTCATCATGTCGGGCGTGGCAATGACGGCGTCGAAGTCGGTCCAGTTTTCTTTCTGGATCTTCTCCACCATGTCCTCACCACCCACGATATCGGCGCCCGCCGCTTCAGCCTCGCGCACCTTCTCGCCACTGGCGATGACCAACACCTTCTTCGACTTGCCCAAGCCATGCGGCAGAACCACTGTGCCGCGGACCATCTGGTCAGCGTGCTTGGGATCGACTCCCAGGCGCATCGTCAAGTCCACCGTTTCGTCGAACTTGGCGAATTTCACTTTCTGCAACAGCGGCACCGCGTCCTGAAGCGTGTAAGAACGAGCTTCGACGGCGGCGCGCGCCTTCTCGATGTTCTTTCCCGATTTCCTCATTGCACTCCTCGTCTCCCACCGCCGTTCCCTGCTACCAAACGGCCGTGGTGGTTTGCGACTGCGGTCTGGCGACCGCAAAACTTGCCTTACGCCGTTACTTCAATACCCATCGAGCGCGCGGTACCCTTCACGCTCTTCACCGCCGCATCCACCGACGCGGCGTTCAAGTCCGGCATCTTCTGCTTGGCAATGTCGAGCACCTGCTTTTCAGTGACCTTGCCGACCTTGTCCTTGTTCGGCGTTCCCGAGCCCTTCGCGACTCCCGCGGCGCGCTTCAACAGAATCGCAGCAGGAGGCGTCTTGGTGATGAACGAGAACGTACGGTCGCTGTACACCGTCACTACGACCGGAATGATCAGGCCATCCAGTTCCTTGGCGCTCGTCTTTGCGTTGAACTGCTTGCAGAACTCCATAATGTTGATCTGCGCCTGGCCGAGCGCCGGACCAACCGGCGGCGCCGGAGTGGCCTTGCCGGCCGCAATCTGCAACTTCACCGAACCTGTAGCTTTCTTCGCCATTGCTAATTCCTAATGTCCTCGCGGTGGCGCGCTCTAACGCCGGCGCCAGCGCTGTCATTTACGTAATAACTTTTTCAACTTGTCCGAAGCCGAGTTCTACCGGAGTCGAGCGTCCGAAGATCGTCACCATCACTTTTAACGTCTCGCGGTCTTCGTTGACTTCGTCCACGATGCCGGTAAAGCTTGCAAATGGTCCCTCGGTGATGCGCACCGACTCGTTCTTCTCGAACTTGACCTTGAGCTTCGGTTTCTCTTTGCTGTCCCGAACCCGGTAAACGATCTGTTGGACTTCCTCTTCAGACAGCGGAGTCGGCTGCTGGCCTGTGCCAACGAAGCCGGTCACGCGCGGCGTTCCCTTCACCACGTGCCACACGTTGTCGTCCATGTCCATCTCAACCAGCACATAGCCGGGATAGAACATACGCTCGCTGGTGTACTTCTTGCCGCCGCGAACTTCGGTCACCGACTCGGTTGGGATCAGTACCCGTCCAATCCTGTGCTCCAGTTCGGGATAAGCACGCACCCGCGATTCCAGCGACTCTTTTACCTTGCGTTCGAATCCCGAATAGGTGTGGATGATGTACCACTTCATATTCGGGTTCTGCGGGGTTGCCTGCCCAGTAACAGCGACTTCCGCGTCATCGCCCGCTTGCTTGACTTCGGCAACTGCATCGCTAGCGGGCCCTGGTTCGGTCACGGCGTCGCTCTCCGGCGGTGTCTCGGCGACAGCGTTGGCCTGCTCAGACCCGGCGTCGGTGTTTTCCGATTTGATTTCTTCTTCAGTCATGTTTACGCGCACTAGCGATGTGTCAGAAACTTGATCAAGCGGTCAAGCGACGTCCCGAGGATCTTGTCGAGGACCGCAAAGTAAACACCGAACAGAAACACGGTGATGATCACCACCGTTGTCGTGCCCTGTACTTCTTTACGCGACGGTGTGGTGACCTTGCGCATTTCGGTGCGCACGTCGCTATAAAAGCTCTTGGCGCGCTGCGGCCAGGCCTTGACCTTGGTCACCAGACTGTTGTCATCCAAACGTTCTACGATCGCTGACTTCGCCATCTGATACCTGTTTTTCCGGCGCTCACTGGCGCCAACTACGCCAAATACTGGCAGGGGCGGAGGGATTCGAACCCCCAAGTCCGGTTTTGGAGACCGGCAGTTTAACCGTTGAGCTTACGCCCCTCCGCGGCAGCAACTAGCGGCTAGCAACTAGTTGCTCGACGCAAGTTGCTATTTCACTTCCTTGTGCGACGTGTGCTTGCGGCACTTGCGGCAGAACTTGTTGAATTCCAGCCGGGCCGTCGTGGTCTTCTTGTTCTTGGTCGTGGAGTAGTTACGATCCTTACACTCTCCACACTGTAATGTCACAATTTCGCGGGGCATACCCTCAACTCCATCTTGCGGGGCGCGAACTGCGCGCCCCTAAACTTTGCTACGCAATAATTTCAGCGATGGTGCCGGCGCCCACGGTGCGTCCGCCTTCGCGGATCGCGAACCGCAAGCCCTTCTCCATTGCCACCGGCGTGATCAGCTCAATCTCCAGGCTCACGTTGTCGCCCGGCATCACCATCTCCGTGCCCGTCGGCAATGTCGCCACCCCCGTCACGTCCGTGGTGCGGAAGTAGAACTGCGGCCGATAGCCCTTGAAGAACGGCGTGTGCCGCCCGCCTTCGTCCTTCGACAGCACGTACACCTCGCCCTTGAACTTGGTGTGCGGCGTGATCGAGCCCGGCTTGGCCAATACCATGCCGCGCTCCACATCTTCCTTCGCCGTGCCGCGCAGCAGCAGACCGGCGTTGTCGCCCGCCATGCCTTCGTCCAGCTGCTTCTTGAACATTTCCACGCCGGTCACGACTGTCTTGCGGGTCTCGCGGAAGCCCACGATCTCGACATCCTCGCCCACCTTCACCTTGCCACGCTCGATGCGGCCCGTGACCACCGTGCCGCGTCCCTGAATCGAGAAAATGTCTTCGATCGGCATCAGGAACGGCTTGTCAATGTCGCGCGCCGGCAGCGGCACGTTCTTGTCCACCGCGTCCATCAACTCTTCGACCTTGGCCTCCCACTGCGCTTCGCCGTTCAGCGCCCCCAGCGCCGAGCCCCGCACCACCGGCACATCGTCGCCCGGGAACCCGTACTTGCTCAGCAGCTCGCGAACTTCCATCTCCACCAGGTCGATCAGCTCCGGATCTTCCACCGCATCGCACTTGTTCAGAAATACCAGCACGTAGGGCACGCCCACCTGGCGCGCCAGCAGCACGTGCTCCTTGGTCTGCGGCATCGGACCGTCGGTGGCCGCCACCACCAGGATGGCGCCGTCCATCTGCGCCGCGCCGGTGATCATGTTCTTGATGTAGTCGGCGTGGCCGGGACAATCCACGTGCGCGTAGTGGCGCGCTTTGGTCTCGTACTCCACGTGCGCCGTGGCAATGGTGATGCCGCGCTCGCGCTCCTCGGGAGCGTTGTCGATGGAGTCGAAGGAACGGAACTGGATCTTGGGGTTGTGCTTGCCCAAAACCTTGGTAATGGCCGCCGTCAGCGTGGTCTTGCCATGATCGATGTGCCCGATCGTGCCTACGTTCACGTGCGGCTTGCTGCGATCAAATTTCTCTTTCGCCATGTTCTATGCCCTAGTAATAACGGTAGAGTTTGTTGAACTTCTCGCGCAGAGGCAAATCCACCGCCTCCAGCGCCGTCAAATAAAATTCGCGTATCTGCGCCTGATCGCTCACCGTCAGCGCGGCATATAACTGCTGCGCCGTGTTTCCACTCTGCCCCAGCGTCCCATCCGCCTGCTCCACCAACTTCTCGCGCAGCACGCGATCGAAATCGCGGATCGGAACTCCCTTGCGCCGTAACAACCTCAGAAAATCTTCGACCGTACCGGGAGCAAAAACCCTTGCCAGAGCCGAGTGAAGCTCCGCAAACTCCTCCCGCTTGTCGACCGGAATACCAGCCCGTTGAAACGGGACTCGCGTTGCCGACTGCTCCATCAGTTCAGGACCTGCATGAACCACAAACCACTGGAGCCGATGACCAGGATTGAACTGGTGACCTCTCCCTTACCAAGGGAGTGCTCTACCAACTGAGCTACATCGGCCCGTTCTCTTGAGGTCTCCGCAACGCTTCGCTGCTTTGCCCTCGCCCGCGGCGCTCGCGTCACAGCGAGCGTCCTCGGCTTCACCGAATCTCTGGAGCGGGAGACGGGAATCGAACCCGCGACCAACAGCTTGGAAGGCTGTGACTCTACCACTGAGTTACTCCCGCTCATTCCAGCTAGTGTGCCGTCCCTACGGGACTCAAGTCTGTTTTCCGCTCTACCCAGGGCTTACGCCCTGGGCTAATCTTGTTCCGCCCTTCGGGCTGGCGTACTTGGCGGCTCTTACTTATGCGCCGCGAACAGCTTCATTCATCGCGCCGGTCACGTTCTTCGCGGTCCAGCTTCTTGCTCCACGACCAGGTGCGAATGGCAAACATTGCCAGCACCGCCAGTGTCGCCAGCTTGAACTTCTGGTCAGCGATCGTCACTGCCGCCAGAATCGCCAGCACCCCGTACGCTACCAACGCCACCCACAACCGATTCATCACACCCACCCCACCAGGCGCAAAAGCGACGCGTGTTGGGGGCCCCGTGAAAACCTGGTGCACAGGGGAGGATTCGAACCTCCGTAGCTCGCAAGGAGCGGCAGATTTACAGTCTGCTGCCATTAACCACTCGGCCACCTGTGCACGCTTCGACCGAGCATCCTGCTCTCAGGACGTTCCTGAAAGCCAAAATCTGGGTCCGGAATCGCCAGCCTCTAGCTGTCAAAGAACACTGCGCACCCAACGCCACCGCTTCGCAGTCCCGGCAAAACTCCACAACAGCCGCGCGACCATACTTCCGCGCGCGATTTGCGTTTCAGGAAGCTGCTGCTGGAATCAGTTCTTCTCTAGGAGAGCTGCGCGTCTCGTTTGGCTTGCTCCTGCTACGCCTCAGCGGCGCGCTCAAGGTCACAATTCTGGAGCTGGCGAAGGGATTTGAACCCCCGACCCTCTGATTACAAATCAGATGCTCTACCAGCTGAGCTACGCCAGCCTACGGCCCGGTTCGACACGTATGCGCCGACCCAAGCATGATTCGTCCTGCCAGCCGGGACAAACATTGAGGTTACCACGAACGGTACGTCACGTGCAACCAGCCTGCCCGACGGGAAAAGAGCCTTACTCCCCCGACTTCAGCCGAGCTTTTCGGCTGCGGGCTCCAGCACCTGCAAAACGCCTCAAAATAACGGTGGACCAACAAACTCGCCACTCCCGCGGGGCCTCGTGGCTGGGGATTCTGCAGAGCGCGTTCGCTCTCGCGAACGCTGAAGTGCGGTCAACTCATTCTAACCGCTTTCCTCCGGGTTCGCCACTGACCGCCTTTTCTCGTATCATCGAGTGTCACCCATGCGAACTCGCCGAAAGCAGTTGTGGGTCGCCTTCGCGGTTGTCCTCGTCATAGCCGGCGGAATCGTCACCGCCATCCTGCTGCGAAAGCGTGCCGCGCCCGACGCGGTTCGCTTGCTGCCTGATTCCGACGCGGTTTTCTATGTCAACCTCGAGCCTATACGGCTTCTCACTGACCTGGGCAAAAGACCTCTTAAGGACCGCGATCCGCAATACGAAGACTTCGTAAACCAGACTGGCTTCGAGTTTGAACGGGACCTGGATAAGGCTGCCTTCGCCATTCACTACGGCGTCACCAGTAAGGGTCGCTCCGGCGAGACGCGCTACAGCGAAATTTTCCAGGGACATTTCGATAGCGGGCGCGTGGGCCAATACCTTCGCAAGCTGGCCAACAAGGTGGAGAGCTATCGCGATCTCGAGATCTACATTATTCCGCTGGAAGGCCGCACCGTGCGCGTGGTTCTGCTCGGAATCGACATTGCGGCGGCTTCCAACACCGCTGACCCAGCCGTCATTCACGGAATCATCGACCGCTACAAGCAGTCGGCGCTGCCGTTCGCAGGTCCGCCCCTGGTCAGCGAGTACTACCGCCGCGTTCCGCTGGGCAGCGTGATCTGGACCATTGCGCGTCCGCCCGCAGCCAGCGCCGCACAGGAGCATGGAGAGCTTCTTCTGCCCGGCGGCTGGAGCGGCCTGTTGCCGGCCAACAGCGTGGTTGTCGCGTCGGCGCGTCCGCTCAATGACATTCACTTGCGGGCCCAGGTGCTTACCGACAGCGAAGCCCAGGCCCGCAGCTTCACCGAGCGGGTGAATACCTATCTCGCCTTGTTCAAGTCACTCGATATTTCGATGGATGCCGGCGGGCCTGACCCCGATGTGAAGGCAGCATTCGAGAGCCTGGAAGTCCACCAGGAGAAGAGTGAGGCCGTGTTAACCGCCAAAGTCCCCTATGCGTTTTTTAAGAAGGTGTTGAGCGAGCCCGCGATTGAAATCGGCCCTGAAACGCAGAACCCGCCGCAGCCAAGCGCTCCGGCGGGCAAAGCAAAACCCTCAAAGTAGTTCCGTCAGCTGGTTGGAAACTCGCCCGGTTTGACGGCAGTGGTACGCAGGAACTTGTGCGGGTTCACCGGCACATCGTGAATACGCACTTCATAGTGCAAATGCGGGCCGGTGCTGCGTCCGCTCAGTCCCACGTATCCAATCACTTGCCCACGCCGGATACTCTGACCATCGGCGACGGCAAACGCTGACAGATGGCCGTAGCGGGTGGCAACGCCGTTACCGTGATCGATCTGGATCATGCGGCCATATCCACTGTAAAAGTCCGCGTAGGTCACGACACCATCGGAAGGGGCCAGAACTGGCTTGTCCATAGTGGCTCGATATGTCCACACCTGAGTGGAACGCTCCCTCACCGTTGAACGGGTTGATGCGCTCGCCAAAGGAGCCGGTAATCGGCCCCATGACCGGCCACAGCGTGGGAGCCATGGTCGCGTTCACCCATTCGGTGAGAGTGGCTTGGTGGGTAAGGCCCAAGACCCAGTCCAGCCGTTGCCGCCCCAGTCAAAGCCGAGCTGCGCAGAGCATACAACTGGTCGATGGAGTACTTCACTTCTTCCGGTTTGACCGGCCCGTCGCCCTCGTGCAGCAGCTTGGGATTGGTCTTCAGCCCATAGATGACCGAAACCTCATTGGCCAGTGAGCCCAAAGAAGCAACCTGAATGTCCTTTTCGTGATTCACCTGTTCCAGCTGAGTGTAACGGGTTTCCAACGCCTTCTTTTCCAAACGGAGCTGGTTGAAGCTGGCAACCTTCCACAGCATGCGGGTATAGGACCCGGCCATGCCGGTAATGGTAAACATGCCCAGCAGGGCCCCGGCCAGGAAGACGTACAGGTAATGAACAGGGATAGGGATTTTTCGTAGCTGACCTTCCGCGTCTCGGGCTACGAAAAGGATATAAAAACGTTTTCGCAAAACTCTAACCCTCGGTTAAAAAGTGGTTCCGGGTCGTGGTGCAACAACCTATGAAAATCCGGAACGCTGGGCCTTGCTGGGTCCGAACTGCTCGTTACGGGTCCTGGAGAACGTGGGTTAACGATTCTCCGCCCCGGCAGGAAACATCTTCATTGCCGGGCGCTTGGCTGGATTAAGCGACTCCAAACCGTAACAGACCGGCCCATCTATGTCAATTAATATGGGATGAGTTGTTCCCACTAAAGTGTTACGCGCCGCCGAGCTATGTTTTGCTTTGCCGCGTCGGGTATATTGGCCAAGACCCATCTTGCGGTTCAGGGACTCGTGGTGCCGTTTAGCGAAAAATTGCTCATTCAGCGCGTGCGACGCGCTGCTGGCCTTCGGGGTGAGCATCCCGAACGAGGGATCGGCGACGACTGCGCCGTTCTGGCGGTCCCACGCGGTCACGAGGTTCTGGTCACCACCGACTTCAGCCTCGAAGGCGTGCATTTTCGCCGCGAATGGCATCCGCCGGATTCGGTGGGGCACCGTTGCCTGGCCCGCGGGTTGAGCGACATTGCCGCCATGGGAGGAATTCCGCGCGCGGCATTTCTTTCTTTGGCGCTCCCAGCCGAGCTTCCGCAGGAATGGGTGGATCGCTTTATTGCCGGATTGCTAAAACTTGCGCGCCGATTTTCGGTCCGGCTGGCGGGAGGCGATACGGCACAATCGCTTAGTGGTGTATTGGCCGACATCGTGGTCCTCGGCTCAGTCCCGGCGGGACAGGCCATTCTGCGCTCTGGCGCACGCGCCGGCGATTTCATCTATGTCACAGGCACACTCGGCTCAGCGATGGCCAACTTATGCCGGCTCCGCGACGGAGAGAAGCTACGCCCGCGGTCTCACGCGAAGCACTTCTATCCTGAGCCGCGGATTGCAGTCGGGCAGTTCCTGCGAGAGAAGAAGTTGGCCTCTGCGATGATCGACGTCAGCGACGGACTTTCCACCGACCTGGCACATATCTGCGAAGAAAGTGGAGTCGGCGCCGTGGTGTTCGCCGAGGCCTTGCCAGCCCTGCCCGCGCAAAATGGGCTGACGTTCGCATTGCACGGCGGAGACGAGTACGAACTGCTCTTCACCGCCCGGCCGAAGGACCGCATCCCGAAACAGATCGCCGGCGTCGCAGTTACGCGTATTGGCGAGGTCACCCGCGGCAAGCAGATGAAACTCGCCTCCGTCCACGGCAAGACGGAAATCCTGCGACCCGGCGGCTGGCAGCACTTCGGATCGTAATCGCTTCGATCGGACGCGTTCGTTCAGCAAGTACATTCGTCACACTGGTCGGTGAGCGTCCCAACGCACAAGATCCGCCCTTACACGGCGCGCGCTGTTTATAATCACGCCCATGAACCTGGAAGAGAAACTGACCGAACTGAAGCGCCGTGACTCGCTAGCCGATGCCGGCGGCGGCGAAGAGCGCCGGGCGCGCGAGCATAAGCAGGGCAAGATGTCAGCCCGCGAGCGCATCGAGTTCCTGCTCGACGAAGGCACCTTCGAAGAGACCGACAAACTCGTCACCCATCGCTGCACCGACTTCGGCATGGACGAGCAGAAGTATTTCGGCGACGGCTTCGTCACCGGCTACGGACGAATCGAGGGACGGCTGGTGTTTGTCTTCGCCCAGGACTTCACCGTGTTCGGCGGCTCGCTGTCCGAAACCAACGCCGCGAAAATCGTGAAGATCATGGACACCGCCATGCGCGTCGGCGCCCCGGTCATCGGCCTGAACGATTCGGGCGGCGCACGCATTCAAGAAGGGGTGATGTCACTCGCTGGATACGCCGACATCTTCCTGCGCAACGTATTGGCTTCCGGCGTGGTCCCGCAAATCTCCGCCATCATGGGTCCGTGTGCAGGCGGGGCCGTCTATTCGCCTGCCATGACCGATTTCATCCTGATGGTGAACAAGACCTCGTACATGTTCATCACCGGGCCAGAGGTGATCAAAGCCGTGACCCACGAAGAGGTCACCAAAGATGAGCTCGGCGGCGCGATGACCCACAACGAGAGGTCTGGCGTGGCGCACTTCATGGCCCACGACGATGCCGAGTGCCTAAGCATGGTCCGCGAGCTGTTCAGCTTCATCCCGTCAAACAACCTGGAAGATGCGCCGCGCAAGGCTTGCACCGATCCCATTGACCGGGTCGATGAGAGCCTCGACACCATCGTTCCTGCTGAGTCCAACCAGCCTTACGACATAAAGGATGTGATCCACACCGTGGTGGACGACGGCTATTTCTTCGAGGTGCAGGAGCATTACGCGAAGAACATCGTCGTTGGCTTCGCTCGCCTGAACGGCAAGTCTGTCGGAATTGTCGCCAACCAGCCAGCGTTTCTGGCTGGCGTGCTCGACATAAGCGCCAGCATCAAGGGTGCGCGCTTCGTGCGCTTCTGTGATTGCTTCAACATTCCGCTCATCACCTTCGAAGATGTCCCTGGGTTTTTGCCCGGCACGCAGCAGGAATACGGCGGCATCATCACGCACGGAGCGAAGTTGCTCTTTGCCTTCTCCGAGGCAACCGTGCCGAAGATCACGGTCATTACGCGCAAGGCCTACGGCGGAGCCTATTGCGTGATGGCCTCCAAGCATATTCGTACCGATGTGAACTACGCCTGGCCGACTGCCGAGATCGCAGTGATGGGACCGGAAGGCGCGGTTAACATTGTCTATCGGCGGGAAATCGAGAGGTCAGCGAACCCTGACGCCGATCGTGCCGCCAAGATCGAGGAGTTCCGCGAACGCTTCGCCAATCCCTACATTGCCGCCGAGCGCGGCTATCTGGACGCAGTGATTCGCCCCCGTGACACTCGCCGGAAGTTGATTCAGGCGCTGGAGATGCTCGAAAATAAACGCGACAAGAACCCGCCTAAGAAGCACGGGAATATACCGCTGTAAAGAAAGCCGTTAGCAGTTACCATTCAGCGATCAGGGTTCAAGCTTGTCCCTTGTCCCTGCATCCGAAGAACTAGGCCGCGCGGGAGACCGGGTTTTCTGACATTCTCCACCGATCTGTGCTGCGATAAGCTTATGACCTATGGGAGCCCGCATATTCTTTCTGGTGGTCGCTCTTGGGCTGGTCTCAGCGGGTGTTTGGGCCTATCACCACGATGAGTTGCTGCGAAAGAATTCGGCCCAGATTAACCTCGGCGACCCCAACGAATTTGTACGCGACCTGCTCGGCAATCCGACCAGCGAGGGTCCGTGCGGTTCGCTAACGCCTGTCCCAACCGGTTGTTCCGACGAGTACATTTACAAGTATTGGTATTCGATTTTCCGTCCGCAGTATGAGGTCTTTTGGTTCGACCATGCGGGCAAGGTGCTCGGTGAGCAGCACGTCCAGGCGCCATGAGCCGAGCGGGGCGACGCGCTCCGAGAAAACTCCAGATCAAGCGGCTCTGCTGACCTCCCAGCCCCTAAAGATTGTCGTCAAGAGCGGGCGAAGCTCGGGGTCCCCGACAGACACCGCCTTTGCGTTTGTTGGGGTGAGATCAGCCCGCGACGGACCTGTTGTTCCATCGCCGAGAAAAAGCAGCTTTCTCGAGAATCCCCTCGAAATACCAATGCCAAGCGGTTCGACCGCTGCCTTATCAACAAAGCCGGACCAGCCCATCCCTCCTAACTCTTTGTCTTCATGCGAAATTCATTGCCGTGTAACCGAACTGTAACAATCCGCAAGTAAGACTAAATAGGGAATGTATCTGTGTCTATGGCCCAATCTCAGGAGGAAACTACGTGATTCGCTCTCTCAGGGTGCTGCTCTGCATCGCTGTGCTTGCGAGCTGTGCGTTGGCACAGACAAACCTTAACGGCGCCGGCGCCACTTTCCCTTACCCTATTTATTCCAAGTGGTTCAGCGAATACCACAACGAACATTCGAATATCCAGATCAACTACCAGTCTATTGGCAGCGGCGGCGGCATTCGCCAGGTGCAGGCGGGGACGGTGGACTTCGGCGCCAGCGACGGGCCGATGACCGATCGAACAAATTGCTGAATCCAAGGTTAAGGTACTGCACGTGCCAACGGTTCTGGGAGCAGTAGTGCCCGCGTATAACATTCCCGGCGTGAGCGGCGAGGTGAAGTTTACCCCCGAGGCGCTGGCTGGAATTTTTCTGGGCAAGATCAGCAAGTGGAATGACAAGGCCATCACTTCGGCGAATCCGGGGATTAATTTCCCCGATCAGAACATTACCGTCGCACACCGCTCCGATGGCAGCGGCACCACCTACATCTTTACTGATTACCTGTCGAAGGTGAGCTCCGACTGGCAGGGCACGGTCGGCAAGGGTACATCGGTGAAGTGGCCGGTAGGCATCGGTGGCAAGGGCAATGAAGGCGTTGCGGGTACGATTCGCCAGTTGCCCGGGTCAATCGGCTACATCGAGCTGATTTACGCACTGCAGAACAAGATTCCCTACGGAAGCGTGCAGAATTCCTCTAAGAACTTCATCAAGGCCAGCCTGGAGAGTACCACCGCAGCCGCGGTTGGAGTTAAGATGCCGGCCGATTTCCGCGTGTCGATTACCAATCCTCCCGGGAAGAGTGCCTATCCGATCGCCAGCTTTACCTGGTTACTCATTCCCACCAATCCGGCAGATGCCGAAAAGGGAAAGATTCTCAAGGATTTTCTTTCCTGGATGCTGGACAAGGGTCAGACCATGACCGAGGCGCTCTCTTATGCTCCTCTGCCCAAAGAGATAGTGGAGATGGAGAAATCAGCTATCTCCAAACAGGTGAAGCCCTGATGGTCTAACCAGAAGCCAACCTCTCGCCCGAGGCAACAGGTTGGCCTTCTCGTGAAGGTCCTTGTAACAGTTCTGTAACACATGCCTGATAGCGTCGATCCCATGAACTCGCCGGAACCGCTCGGACAGCTTCAACGGCCCGTTACAGGTATCCCATCGCTCGCCCAGACGGCCGACAAGAAGCCCCAGCCCAAGTTGGCGGCCACCCTGCAAAAGATCCGTACCAGCTATCCGCGCAGCAGCCGGATTCCCGACGCCGTGTTTGGCGTGATCATTCTTCTCAGCGCGATTTCGGTTTTTGCGATTGTCGTACTGGTGGTTTGGGAACTGATCGAAAAGTCTCAACTGTCGTTGCACCAGTTCGGAGTCAGCTTCTTCTACGGTCATGACTGGGACCCGGTGGCCGGCAGTTTCGGCGCTATGCCCTTTATCTACGGCACGTTGGTTTCGTCGTTCCTCGCCTTGCTGCTGGCCGTACCGGCGTCCATCGGTGTGGCGGTGTTCGTCACCGAGATGTGCCCCCAGCGCCTACGCGCCATCATTTCGTTTCTGGTCGAGTTACTGGCTGCCATCCCCTCCGTCGTTTATGGACTATGGGGCGTTTTCGTCCTGGCTCCTCTGCTGCGCGAATACGTCCAACCTTTCCTGGCGAAGAGCCTGGGGTGGACAGGCTTCTTCGATGGTCCGATGTACGGTCTGGGAATGTTGGCGGCGGGCATCATCCTGGCAATCATGGTGGTGCCGGTCATTGCATCGATTACGCGCGAGGTGATGACCGCCGTTCCTCAGAACCAGCGTGAAGCCGTGCTGGCCCTGGGCGCCACGCGATGGGAGATGATCCGCATGGGCGTGCTGCGCAACGCGCGAATCGGCATCGTCGGCGGCGTCATCCTCGGACTCGGGCGTGCGCTGGGCGAAACCATGGCCGTGACTATGGTTATTGGCAACCGGCCCGAGATTGCGAAGTCGCTGTTTGCCCCCGGTTACACCATGGCCAGCGTCATCGCCAACGAGTTCACCGAAGCCACGGGCGATCTGTATCTGAGCGCGCTGGTGGAGATCGGGCTGGCGCTGTTCCTGGTGACGCTCGTCGTCAACGCGCTGGCGCGCCTGCTGGTATGGAGCATTACCGGCGGAACTGCGAGGGTGCGTGCCTAATCCCGTGTCACCATCCACGTCGCAGGCGGTCAGTTTGGGGCGGCGCATCGCTAATCAGGGAGCGACTGCGTTTGCCGTCCTGGCTGCCATTCTCGTACTTGTTCCTCTACTTGCCATCTTCGCTTACCTGGTCATCAAGGGAATTGGCTCGGTTAACCTGGCCTTCCTCACCCAGACCCCGAAAGCCTCCCGGCGGAGACGGGCGGAGGCATGGCGAATGCCATCGTCGGTACCGGTTTGATTTTGGTTGTGGCCAGCGTGATCGGGCTGCCCCTGGGTATCGGCTCAGGCATTTATCTGGCGGAATACGGCCGCAACCGCTTCGGCGATCTCGATCCGCTTCACTGCCGATGTGTTGAACGGCGTGCCCTCGATCGTGATCGGCATCGCCGTGTATTCCCTGGTGGTCGTCCGGCAAAAGCACTTCTCGGCCTTCTCCGGCGGCGTAGCGCTGGGCATCATGATGATTCCCACCATCGCGCGCGCCACGGAGGAAATGCTGCTGATGGTGCCGAACGTGATACGCGAGGCTGCCTATGGACTGGGCATTCCCAAGTGGAGAACGACGCTTTCCATCTCGCTGCGTACGGCTTCAGCTGGCGTGATTACAGGCTGCATGCTGGCTTTCGCTCGCGTCGCGGGTGAAACCGCCCCGCTGCTGTTCACCGCCTTTGGCAATCAGTTCTGGAACTTGAAATTGAATCAGCCCACCGCGGCGCTGTCCTTGCAGGTTTTCACCTATGCCATCTCGCCGTATGACGATTGGCACAAGCAGGCGTGGGCCGGAGCGCTGATCCTGATCGTGTTGATCGTGGGCGCGGTGGCGGCCGTACGCATCACCACCAGCCGCGGAATGTTGAAGGGAGCGTAACCCTGGTATGGGTGTCGGAATCGAAGTGCGTGGACTGAACGCCTGGTACGGCAAGAACCAGTCGCTGAACTCCATCGACATGACTGTGCCCGCAAACCACGTGACGGCGGTGATTGGGCCTTCGGGCTGCGGCAAGAGCACGTTTGTGCGCTGCTTGAATCGCATGCACGAGACCATCCCGGAAGCGCGCGCCGAGGGTTCGGTCAAAGTCGGAGAGATGGACGTTTACGGAGGCGGCTCCGATCCGGTCGAAGTGCGCCGGCGCATCGGCATGGTCTTCCAGAAACCAAACCCATTTCCCACGATGTCAATCTACGACAACGTGGCCGCGGGCCTGAAGCTGAACGGCTTCCGCAATCGTAAGCAGACGAGTGAACTGGTGGAGCGCTCGCTGAAACTGGCTGCGCTCTGGGAGGAAGTGAAGGACAATCTGCACAAGAAGTCCGGCGCAAGTTTGTCCGGCGGGCAACAGCAGCGCTTGTGCATTGCGCGCGCGCTGGCGGTCGAGCCGGAGGTGCTGCTGATGGACGAGCCGGCATCCGCGTTGGATCCCATCTCGACCAGCAAGATCGAAGAACTCATTTTCCAACTCAAGCAGCACTATACCGTCGTCATCGTTACGCATAATATGCAGCAGGCCGCTCGCGTGGCTGAGTTGACAGGCTTTTTCCTGATGGGGAGCCTTATCGAGTACGACAAGACGGAGAAGATTTTCACGACACCCGCTGACAAGCGGACGGAAGACTACATTACAGGCAGGTTTGGATAATGCGCAGCCGCTTTCAGCAGGGATTGGACGAGTTGAAGGAGAAACTGTTGCGGATGGGTGGCCTTGCAGAACAGGCCATCGATCGTGCCAATGAGGCGTACCGCACTCGCGACGCCAAGTTTTGCCAGATGGTGTTCACCGGCGAATCCGCCATCAACGATGCCGAGCGCGAGATTGATGAATTGGCGCTTGACCTTCTCGCCATGCAGCAACCGATGGCGATTGACCTGCGCTTCATCCTCGCTGTGCTGAAAATTAACGCAGACCTGGAACGCGTCGGCGACCAGGCGGTGAACATTGCACAACGGGTGCTCGACCTGATCAGCGAGCCGGAGATCCAACTGCCGGTGGATATTCCGCGCATGGCGGACAGCGTCAGCACCATGGTGCAGCGCGCGCTGGAATCGTTTCTTGATGGCAAGGCCGAAGTTGCCGAGGCTGTTCTGCAAATGGACAACATCGTGGACCGCATGAAGGACGAAGCCTTCGTCGTGCTTGTGCAGAAGATGCACAATGAGCCTCAGGCCACGCGGCCAGCCTTGAACGTGCTGCTTATTTCGCGGGCCCTGGAGCGGATCGCCGACCACGCCACCAATATCGCGGAGGACGTGATTTTCTGGGTGCGCGGCGCAGATGTGCGTCACGGAGGCTCGCACTTTCGTCAGTGAGCCCAGGCTCTGGAGCGGCGCTCCCGGCTTCGGCAGCGTTTTTGTGCAGCAGACAATCCCAGCCAGACACGCGGAGTGCTGGCTGGGAAGGCAGCAAGAAAGATGGTTCTATCCTCGTATCGCTTCGCTCTACCCACCTCTATCGGCAATGCAGGGCGGAACTTTAGAGAGAGCCTGGCAGCGTACGCTCAAAATAATTGCTGCGCGTCATACACCAGCTTGCCATCCGCCAGCCGCGCTTCCGCCATCAGCTTGGTGCTCACGCAGCGGATGCTTGTCATCGTCAATGTGCAACACGGTATGGCCGTGCGCCGTGAGGTAGTCGCTCACCAGCATGCGGTGGCACTGAAAGTAAACCCGCTCGGCGCACATGATGGCGGTGCCGCTATTGCCTTTTACTGTTGTCATCCCGAGCGCAGTGAGATCGCCCTGGCGATCGAACGGAGTCGAGGGATCTGCTTTACTCTGCGCGATTGCCAACAAGCGTTCAATGCCTTGCGCAAATTCATCGGTCAGCATGTAGTCGGCATAGTTGCGGAACGAATCGTTGCGCAGGCCGGTGTTGGGCGAGTCGTTGCGGATTTTCTTGCGGCGTCCACCCAACTCCTTCATCCAGACGTAAGCGATGCCATGTCGTGGGCAGTTCGGCTTCCAGCGATTCGCGATTGAAGTGCGGCATGCGGCGCGACATGGGGAACGAGCGAATGTCCACCAGGGTCCGGATACCATGTGCCTTGAGCGCGGCCACGAGTTCGTCGAGCGTGCGCGTGGAGTGCCCGATGGTGTAGATCGTCGCCACTAGACCAGAGAAATACAGGTGGTAGAGCGGGCCTTCAGGCCCGCGTCAGCCATGTTCTCATGTGGAGGGGGCGTTGGCCCCAGAGAGGCTCTCCAGCGCGGCGACAATCACCGCTTCCTGCTCCGGTTCAACTGTCCGCAGATCGAGCAGCACCCGCTCGCTCTTCCACGCGCGCGATGATCGGCGTCTCCCACTGCCGCAGGCGTGTGCAGATTTCATCGGCGTTCATGTTCGTCGCTCTTGATGGCGAGCACGCGAGTTGGCAGCGTTGATCCCGGCGCAGCTCCACCGCCCAGCACGGAACGCGACTCGATGACTTCGACTTGTAGCGTGGGGCAACTCGCGCGCAATCGCTCCGCCATCTGTTCGGCGCGGCGCGCGAGTTCGTCTTCGGAGAGGCGCATCATGCGCAACGCCGGAATTGAGTCGTAGTCCTCGCGCAGATAGGCGAGCAGCGTGGCTTCCAGCGCGGCATAGAACATCTTGTCCACGCGCATCGCCCGGAACAGCGGATTGGAACGAATCTTCGCCACCAGCGCGCGCTCGCCGCTGATCAGGCCGGCTTGGGGACCGCCCAGCAACTTGTCGCCGCTGTAGGTCACCAGATCCACGCCGACGCGCAGGCTGTCGGCGATCATGGGCTCGCCGCGTACGCCGACGTTGCGCAGGTCGAAAAGCTCGCCGCTGCCAAGATCTTCTAGGACCGGAATGTTGTGCTTCCGCCCGAGCGCGACCAGTTCCTCCAGCGATGGCTGCTCGGTGAAGCCGACAATCTGGAAGTTGGAGCGATGCACTCGCAGCAGCAGTTTGGTGCGGTCGGTGATGGCGCGCTCGTAGTCGCGACGCGGGTGCGATTGGTGGTGCCGACCTCGCGCAGCACCGCGCCCGATTTCGCCATCACGTCGGGAATGCGGAATGAGCCGCCGATCTCGACCAACTCGCCGCGCGACACCAGCACCTCGCCGCCTTCGGCCAGCGAGTTCAGCGCCAGCAGCACCGCGGCGGCATTGTTGTTGACCACGATGGTCGAGACTTCCCGCTCCGCAGTGTTCAGCAGTTTCGCAAACAGGCGATCGACGTGGACGTCGCGCTTCCCGCGCTCGCCGGTCGCAAGATCAAATTCCAGGTTCGAGTATCCCTGCGAAACTTCGGCGGCATGCGCCAGGGCCGCGCGGCTGAGCGGCGCGCGCCCGAGGTTGGTGTGCAGGATCACGCCGGTAGCATTGATCACCGGACGCAGCGAGTAAGCCAGGGACTGCTGCAACCTTTGCTCCAGCGTTCGCGGCAGAGCATCGAGCTTGGATTTGATCTGCGCCTCGTCAAGCTTGCCGGCCGTGATTTCGCTGCGCAGTTCTTCCAGCGCCGCGCGTGCCGCTTCGATGGTTGCGCTGCGGCCTTCGCGTTGCGCCAGCGCCTCAGTTTGCGGATCGCGAAGCAGTTCGTCCACCGAGGGCAACAGGCGAAACAGGTCGACTTTGGCAGCGGCTTTCACGGCTGCACTAGTTTGCGGGTTACGAGCAGCGCGATGCAAGTGGGAGCGCCGGGGAGCAGCATGATTATAGGGGTCCTTCGACTCGGACTAAAGTCCTCGCTCAGGATGACATGTGAAAGCTGGATTGGCCGAACGCTGCGTGCTGGCTACTTTCGGCTAAAGAGCCGCCGCAGGAGAAGGCCGAATACAATCCCGCCCGCGACCAGTCCGGCAGCCATCTGGGGATCGAAGAAACGCACGAAGCGGGCGCCCGCTTCCGTGATCTCGACCACCCCGGCAGGAACGGCCTGAACCACGCCGCCTCCGCCTCCGCCCCGCCGCACCGCATCCTGCCGAATCTGACTTGTTCTCTCCACTGCCACCGCCCGCTCCAAGACGGTAGCTTACCCGCGCCACCGGAATGATGGTCTTGCCGTGCGATTCGATCGGCTCTCCGAACACATTTTGCACCTTCGCGGTCACAGCAAAACGATCGACAAGTGTCGCCAGCATTTCTTTGGGATCGACCATGGAAGCTCCTCAAGGCATTGGATGCGCCATCATCCAACTTCGACTAACCCGTAGCGCCGGTTCCAGTGTCCCCGCAGATGCTGCACCGCGCGCGCGATCTCTTCTTTGCTCAGATCGGCGTTTGGCCCTTCGAGCACGAAGCGGGCCTCGCGGCGCGCCGCCTCCAGCAGTTCGCGATCGCGCAGCAGATTGGCAACGCGGAAGTTCGGCATGCCCGCCTGGCGCGTGCCGAAGAACTCGCCCGGCCCGCGCTGTTGCAAGTCGAGTTCGGCGATCTCGAATCCGTCCTGCGTGCGCACCATGGCCTGCAGCCGCTGCTCGGCCTCGACCGAAACTTTGCCGCCAGTCATCAGGACGCAATAGGACTTCGCCGCGCCGCGCCCGATGCGCCCGCGCAGTTGATGCATCTGCGAAAGGCCAAAGCGCTCGGCGTGTTCGATCACCATCACCGACGCATTGGCCACGTCCACGCCAACTTCGATGACCGTGGTCGAAACCAGCACATCAATCTCGCCGCGCTGGAAGCTGGCCATGGTCGCGTCTTTGTCGTCGGCGCTCATGCGGCCGTGCAGCAGGCCGACACGCAAGCCGGCGAACTCGCTCTTGCGCAGTTGCTCGTACATCTTGATGGCGGCCTTAAGCTCGCCCTCCATTGCGCCTTCTTCGATCACCGGATAAACGATGTACGCCTGGCGTCCGGCGGCGACCTGTTTGCGCACGAACTCCCACACCTCCTCGGCGCGCTCGTCGCCGACCCGGCGCGTGGTGATGGGCGTGCGTCCGGGCGGAAGCTCGTCGAGGACGCTGGTCTCGAGATCGCCGTAGAGTGTGAGCGCGAGCGTGCGTGGGATGGGCGTCGCCGTCATCACCAGCACGTCGGGCTCGGCCTCGTCGGATTTCTTCATCAGGCGGAAGCGCTGCAGCACACCGAAGCGATGCTGCTCGTCCACGATGACCAGGCCGAGTTGGTCGAACTCGACCGTCTCCTGGATGAGCGCGTGGGTGCCAATCACCAGTTGCGCGTTGCCCTGCGCGATGTGATGGCGCGTCTGCTTCTTGCGGCCGTGCTCCTGCGAGCCGGTGAGCAGCACGATGCGATAGCCGGCGGGCTCCAGGATCTTGCGCGCAGACAGGTAATGCTGCGTGGCGAGAATCTCCGTGGGCGCCATGAGCGCGACCTGGTAGCCGTTTTCCATGGCAATGACCGCGGCTTCGAGCGCGACGATGGTCTTGCCGGAGCCGACATCGCCTTGCAGCAGGCGCCGCATCGGCACCGCCTCCGCCATATCGTCCGCAATTTCCTTCAGCACGCGCTTCTGCGCCCCTGTGGGATGAAACGGCAGGATGCGCTTCACGGCGGCGCGTATGCGGTCGTTGATCTGGAAGGCGACCCCGGTCTGGGCGCGCACTTTGCGGCGCTTCAGTTCGAGTCCAAGTTCGAGGAAGAACAGTTCCTCGAAGATGAGCCGAATGTGCGCCGGGGTGCGGGCAGCGCCCAGTTTGGCGAGGCTCTCGCCGACCTCGGGCCAGTGTGCCTGCCAGAAGGCGCTTCGGCGATCGACCAGCCCCATGCGCCCGCGGACCACGGCAGGGATAGCGTCAGGTATGTCGGCAGTCAGGCTCTCCAGCAGGCCGTGAATCACGCGCCGGAACCAGCGCGCGGTAAGACGTCCATTGCCGGCCGTTTCGTAGATGGGAACGATGCGCCCGATCTCGAGCGACTTCCAATCCTGCTCCTCTCCGCCGCCCTTCGCTTGCGTTGCCGAGGGATCGTGCAGGATTTCGAACTGGGGCTGGATGACCTCGAAGCGGTGGCCACCGCGATCGCCTGCTTCGACCTTGCCGTACAGCGCGAGCGTCATGCCGGCGCGAAACTTGTCTTTCAGATAGGTGGCGTTGAACCAGATGCACTTCAGCGTGTCGCGGCCCTGGCCCACGGTCATCTCGAAGATGGGCATGCGGCGCGTGCGGAACAGGCCGAAGGTGCGCACATCGGCAATGATGCTGGCCATCTCGCCCACGCGAAGCTCGCCGATGCCGCGCGGATTCAGGCGGTCCTCGTAGCGGAAGGGCAGGTAGTAGAGCAGGTCCTCGACGGTGGCGATGCCCTTCTCCAGCAGGATTTGCGCGAACTTCGGCCCAATGCCTTTGACGTATTGGACGTTGGTGGAGAGGTCGAGCACAGAAGGATGGTAAATCAGGAAGGCATGCTGTTCGCACTTCGCTTTTCGCCTTTCGCTCTTTTTATGCCTCGCTTTTTCCCCTCGGGGATACCTCTGACGTTGTGCCCAAGCTAACAGGCTCCGCCGTCTGATTTCTGGCGAAAAGCGAATAGCGAAAGGCGAAGAGCCACTAGGCTTTTCTGGCGTCGACCGCCCCGCCGCTGGGTGTACAACAATGGCGTGCTGCGCAAACTTCTCAAGCAGTTGATCGCCATCGTTGCCGGCAACCTGCTCTACTTTTTTGTTCTGATGCCACATCTGCCGCCGTCCGGACGCCACCAGCCGTTCCGGATTGACCTCGGTCTGCTGGTGGACGCCTGGATTTGCCTGGTTATGTATGGGATCGTCGAGTGGCTCGATCGAAAGTGGCGGCGCGACGAATCACCCGCGGGCCGCCGCAAGAAATGACTTCCGGACGACGGAGCGAACCGAACCGCGAAGAGCGTGCTTCAAGCTGAATTGTGCTGATCGCTAGAACTCGTGCTGGTTCTCGAAGCCCTTCAGCATCTCCTGCAGGTTGAGCTTCTGCTCCTCCATCTGCTTCTTAAACTGTTCCATCTGTTGTTGGAGCTGCGGCGTCAAGTTCTTCAGGGATTCGTCGATCTCACGGCGCATCTGGTCAAGCTGTTCCTGCGTGGGCGCGTAGGCCTGGACATCGCGCTGCATCTTTTCGATGTCCTTCTGCTTCAGCTTCATCGACTTCTCGATTTGCTTCTGCAGGTCTTTCTGCGAAGGAAGCGACTTCTGAATTTCCTTCTGCATTTTCTCCATGTCCTTCTGCGAGAGCTTCATCGAGCGCTGAATGTCCTGACGCATCTGCTCCAACTGCTGTTCGCTGGGCTTGATCGTCGCCAGCATCGCAGGAAGGTCGCCCCAGTCCATGTCCTCCAGGTCTGATGTATCGCCCGAGCCTGGAAGATTAATCACGATCGCCTGCTCGTGCTTGTCGCGGACCACAGCCACCGGAATCTTGCCGCCGCGGCCGTGCATGGCGCGTCGCCAGTCGGCCATGTCGTGTACGGCTTCGTTATTCACCTTCACGATCACGTCTCCCGCCTTCAGGCCAGCCGCCTCGGCGGGACTTCCCTTCTCCACCGAGCGCACCAGTACACCCTGTCCATGCGGGACGCCGAAGTAGTCGGCCAATTGCGGGCACATGCTTTCCACCACGATGCCGTGACGGGACGAGAGGGTCGTGAACGACGGAACATCGATGTCGGGAAGGTTGATACTGGGAGGCGCAAACGCCATCACCGATCCGGAAGGCAGGCTGCGCGCGCGGGCCATGGCGTTGGCCCATGCTCCCAGAGTGACGTTGATGTCTTTCTTTTGTCCGTCACGGACCACTGAAAAGGTTACTGTCTTGCCCGCAGGGGTAGCATGCAGCATCTCCTGCAACTGCTCCGGACTCTGGACCTTGGAGCCGTTGAATCCGACCACGACGTCATTGATCTTCAAGCCGGCTTTACAGGCAGGACCGTCCTGATCGACATAGCTGATGAGGGCGCCGCTGGTATCGCTCAACTTCAGGGACGACGCGGTTTGCTGCGTGAGCTCGTCAATGTGAACGCCCAGATAAGAGCTCGGATGCTGGTCGGGCCAGCCGACTAAAGCCGGCCTTGGCTCGGCCGTTGCCAATGCGGTCGCCGCCGCGATCAAGCTAATTGCAAGTCCCAACTTCATCGTTGTACGTCTGCGCATAATACACCAACCCTGTCTTAGTGGCACCGCCGGAAATTGATCTGACCCATAGTTGTGCGGATACGCAACATCGGGCCACCGCCATTTAATGCCCCTTCGGCAGACATCGCCTTGGGGCCGTAGTCACCGCCGCTGGTGTTGATCTTCAGGGGGAAATCGGAGAGGATTCCTTTGCCGTTTGTCATGTCGGACGAGGCATGCACCGTAACCGGCATGTTGGCCGGCAGACACACGGAAACGTCGCCGGCCGCGGTGTGCAGCGAGGAATCAGTAAAGACCCCACGACTGCTCACAAATTCAACCGTGATCGGGCCGGCCCCGGTTTCCACTTGCGCGCCCTGCCCCAGCCGGTACAGCTCAACGCTGCCGCCACCGGTAGAAACCTGCACCCGTCCGCTTGCACTGGCGAGACGCACGCTGCCTCCCCCGGTATCGGCACGGACCGCGCCATTTACGTCGCCAAGGTTAAGATTGCCACCGTCGGTGCTGGCGCGCAGGTCACCGTCACACTTGCGCACCTCGATACCGCCGGCGCCGGTGGTGATAATCGAGCCTTTGGTAGTTCCTATGTACACCTTGCCGCCGCCGAGGGTAACGCGAGCCTGGCCGGCAATGTTGTTGATGTGGACGTCGCCACCGCCGCTGCTGAGAGTGAAGTCTGCGCCCAGGTTCCCGCCCTCAACGTTGCCGCCACCGGAAGCAATCTTGACCGGGCCACCGAGGTCGTCAAGTTTCACTGCTCCGCCACCTGTCGTTCCGAGGATTGTAGCGGTGAGGGAATTAAAGTTGAGGCCACCGCTGCGGGTCTCCACTCGCACCTGGTCGAGCTCCCGGGGAACCTGTACCACAAACTCGGCGTTAAAGCGGTTCAGGTTCCGGCCCAGCAGCCGGCCTTCGATGGAATTACGCTCGGCGGTTTTGGCCACCGAAATATGCAGCTGATCGAACTGCCGCCGGGCCGCCTCTTCGGTAGGAGCAAAGGAACGCTTGCGAATCACGTAGGTTACGTTTGGCGAGTTGCCCTGTACCTGGACCGAGCCCATGTCCGTGTTGACGCGGATCTCGCGGCCGGGCGGCATGGTACCGGTGGTTTCTTCGATCCACGCATTACCGTCGCGAAAAACCTTCGACTGTTGGGCGCATAACGGAACCGCGACGGCAACCGCGAGAAGCGCGATAGCTGCGTTCCACCTCTTACGATGAGCGGCCCTCCTGAATGCAAAGCTGCGAGCTTGTCCTGTAACCCGTGCCGTTTTCAAAAGACCCTGGTTCAACCTTTCCTCATTTCCGGGAGCGAACAAGAATAACTATTAAGACACCGTTTTCTAGTCAATATTGGGCATCGAAGCCAGCATGCGCTTGGACTCGGTGCGGATATAGTCACTGGGATCTTCCCTGGACAACTGCTGCAGGGCCATGCGCACGCTGCTATCAGCGCGCACCGGATCGAGCGCATGAAGCGCTCCGCTGCGAACACCGAGGTTGCTATCGTCCAGCAGGGCCTCCAGGACTGCATTGCGCACCCGGATATCGTCCTTCACGTAAGAGCCCAGACCGTCGAGCGCCATCAGGCGCACCCCGGGATTGCTATCGTAGCGGAGAGCATAGGTCAGCGTCTCGCGGACCCGGGGATCGTCGGCCTTGCCGGTCAGCACTTCTACGGAATTCAACCGGACGCCCGAATTCTCGTTGCTCTTGGCGGCATAAAGTAGCAGGTCCTGCACTTTGGGATCAGACACGGAACCCTGAACGGACTCAGGAAGGCGCTTGTCGTACTGAACTTTCACGTTATCGGTCCCCGGTTCCTTTTCGATGGAGGTGATGCCGCTGATCATCGAGGCTTCTCCGGGGTTGGAGGTCACCGTGCGATTTGCCGGCCCTTTGCCCATGGCGCTGTACATGGCGCCGATGCCGCCGCCGAAGCCCACGAGAAAGATGAGCGAGGCAAGCGCCGGCGAAAATCGTACCTGACGGAGCCAGGCGGTGGGATCGAATGCAAACCGGTGGTACCAGGCGCGATGCTGTTCCGCGGTTTCCAGCGACTCCTGCAACTGCATGCGGGCCGCCGCCAGAAAACTCGCGGAAGGCTCTTCGACCGGCAAGGCGTTCATCTGCGTCTGGAACTCGCGCTGGTCGGCAACCTCAACGGCACAGTTCTTGCACCGTGTGAGGTGCTGCTCCAGTTCGTGCCGCGCGTCATCAGCCAACTCTTCGTACAGATACAGGGTGATGTTCTCTTGCACCCATTCGCAATTCATGGCTCTTACCTCTTACTTCAGGGCCAAAGCCCATGACCATCTAAGACACCTTCAACCCAGGCCTGAAGGCCCACTCCACCTGCGGCTACCGCATGTCCTTCAGCGCGGCCCGCAACTTCTGCGTTCCACGGAAAAGTGTGTTCTTGGCGGTTTCTTCCGTGGTGTTCAAGATCTCGCCTATCGTTCTCAGCTTCAGGCCCTGGTAATGCTTCATCTCAAAGACCATGCGCTCACGGGGAGTTAGCTTTTGCAACGCTTTGGCAATTCGCGCTCCCAGCTCGCGCCGCATTAAGTCGCGTTCGGGACTGGCGCCGGACCTGACGTCCGCCACCTGGTCCAGCAGGTCGTAGCTGCCGCCTTCTGAATCCGTCGTGACTCCCGAATCTTCTTTGCGCACCTGCCGCTTGCGCAAAAGATCAAGGCACAAGTTGGTCACGATGCGATAGATCCAGGTGTAAAACGAGCATTCAAAACGGAAGTTGTTAATGTTCCGGTAGGCTTTGAGAAAGGCTTCCTGGTAGATGTCCTGCGCGTCCTGCTCAGAGCGTGTTAGGTGGTAGGCCAGACGAAGCACGGCACCGTCGTACTGACGCACCAAGTCCTCGAACGCGGCGCGATTGCCACGTTGAGCTTCCCGGATCAGCTCCGTGTCATTCATGCGGCTCTGGGCCTGCCCAACCATCAACCCTCGGTCGGAGGGCGTAGAGGACGTTTCGTCCGCCGCTCGCCGTGTCTGAGGAGTGCGGAGCCCCGGGCCAACCGTGAGGGGAACTGCTACCGCTTCGGCCGGCATACTGGTTTCTACCTAGTCTGCAATTAGCAAGCCAATTCTCGTGCCTGCAACTACATAGACGGCCACTGGCAGAAACCGTGAGCGGCCATTATAGACGCTCACTTAGTACTTACGTGGGAATGGCGGCGATGGTTCCGGTGCGGAACGGCAAGAGCCTCGGAAACTGAACTATTTGCGCTGCAGATCTGAGCCGTGCTGGGTTGACGGCCATCGCATTAGCTAAGTACACTTAGCTAATGAGCTACACGGTGCATCAGGCCAAAACTAACCTGTCGCGGCTGATCAAAGAGGCGGAAAACGGCACGGAAGTCGTCATCACCCGCGGGAAGAAGCCGGTCGCGAAGCTGGTGTCGATCGCGAGCACCTCCAAGAAGCGTATTCCTGGGAGCATGAAAGGCCAGATTTGGGCGGCTCCCGGGGCGTTTGATCCGCTCACGGATGAGGAAATGCGGGAATTGGGTTTTGAATGACGACCCTACTCGACACCCATACTTTGAAGTGGTGGTTGGATGACCCCGGCCAGTTATCGGAGTCGGCGAAAAGCGCAATCGGGAACCGGCTCAATGTGATTGTGATCTCTGCCGTGGTGCCCTGGGAGATGGCCATCAAGACGAACATCGGGAAGCTTCGCGCCGAGGGGCTGCTGGCAAACTGGGCGAGCAAGATCGCAGCAGAAGGCTTCAGCGAACTGCCCGTCGAGTCTTCGCATGCCATTCGTGCCGGGCTATTGCCGGGGCACCACAAAGATCCATTCGATCGTCTATTGGTCGCCCAGGCACAGGCCACAGGCTGGCCGATCATCAGCGCCGATCCGGTATTCGGTCAGTACGGCGTGCGCCGCATCTGGTAGGCCTGGCCCTCGCACGCTTCGCCGCGATTCTCTCTTTCGAGCTAGGCTTCGGCGCTGGCTTCTTCCGCGGGAGCCGCCTCGGCCTCCGCATCCTTGCTGATGACCACTTTCACCTGAGCGGTGACGTCCCTGTGCAGCTTGACGGGGACATTGAACTCACCGACGTGCTTCAGAGGCTCATCAAGATGGATCTTGCGGCGATCGATGTTGAAGCTCTTGCGCTCGAGCTCGCGCGCAATGTCGGCAGAGGTGACCGAGCCAAAAAGCTGGTCGTGCTCGCCTGACTTGCGGGTAAAGCTGAGTGAGACCCCGGACAGTAGTTCCGCCAGCTTCTCAGCGTCGCCCTTCTCGCGGACCACGCGCCGCACCGCCGCCGCCTTCATTTGCTCGATCACTGACCGGTTCGCCGCTGTGGCTTCAATCGCCAGCTTCTTGGGAAGGAGATAATTGCGCCCGTAGCCTTCGGCCACGCTCACCACATCACCGCGTGAGCCCAGCTTGGCTACATCCTCTTTCAGAATGACTTCCATAAGTAGAAACTCCGTTCGATCCTATTTGTCTGGAACCTGCGGGCTAAAGCCCACCGACTCCAGAGTGTCCCTGCGGGACTCTATAACTGACTGGCAACTGCCGCTCGTTCTTCTATCTTCCGCCGAACGGCAACAACGCAATGTTGCGTGCCTGCTTGATGGCATCAGCGAGACGGCGCTGGTGCGGCGTGCACACGCCGGTCAAACGCCGAGGCACGATCTTGCCGGCTTCCGAAACGAACTGTGAAAGCAGGCGCACGTCCTTGTAGTTGATGCCGTCGATTTTCTCGACACAGAACTTGCAAACCTTCTTGCGGCGGAAGAACTTACGCCCGCCTTCGCGAGGACCGCTGCCGGGACCAGCACCGGGACGTCCGCCGGGACGTGGTCCGCGAGGCCCGCCCTCGCGGGGACCTCCCTCACGCGGTCCGCCTTCCGGGCGTGTCGTCGGGGCCTCAGTTGTCGCAGCGCCAGCTTCGGGGGCCGCTGTCTTTACCGATTCGTCTGCCATGATTCTCCTTGTCGTTGTACAAGCCTGACGCAAGTATCGCTGTCAGGTGTCGTCCCTTAAGGGACGCGAAATTTTCCATAATGCCTAACCCGGCGCTCGCGTGCCGGGCTCAGACCCAAGTCGCCGCTTCACGGCTCCATCGACGCGCTATATCCCGTCGACGCCTGCGGCAATTATCGATTGGTCTGAGTTACGCGCTAAGCGGCGCCGGCTCAGTTCCCGCCGGCGCTCCAGGCTCCGGGGTTGGGTCCGCCGCTGGCGCAGCAGCAGCTTCGGCGGCTGCAGCCGCTTGCCGACCCTTGCCGCGCACCTTGGTGTCGCGAATTGCCTTGATCTTGGCCAGCCGCTTCTGTTCCTCGTCCACCCGCACGGTGATGAACTTGATCACCGGCTCGGTCACACGCAGGCGGCGCTCCACTTCCTTCACCATCGCGCCTTCGCCTTCCAGCACCATGAGCATGTAAATGCCGTCCTGGAACCTGCGCACCGTATAGGCCAGACGCCGCTTGCCCATGCGCTCCAAGCTCTTCACCGATCCGCCCGCGTTGCCGACCTGCGTCTCGACGTTCGAGATCAGCTTGTCCTGCTCCTCTTCCAACATGTCGGGACGGACAATGAACATCAATTCATAAGTACGTTGCATTTGTTCTCCTAGCGACTAGTAGCCACAATTAGCAACTAGCGCGTAACTTGTTTCTGAGCAGCTAACGGCTAGTTGCTAGTCGCTAATTGCCTCGTCCGGCTTGCGATTGAAGCGACTCATCGCCGCCTGCACGCCTTCCGTAAGGATGACCTTTACCGCCTCAGCCGCCGTGTCCAGCACCTCGTCAATCACCGGATACTGCGACTTCTTAAACTGTGACAGCACGTATTTCGCGCCGTCTCCCACCGGATTATCCGGTGCAATTCCCATCCGGACGCGCATGATCTCCTGCGTACCGAGCGCGTCAATTACCGACTCCACCCCGTTGTGCCCTGCCGAGCGGCCACGGGGCCGGACGCGCAACGTGCCGAAGGGCAGATCAATCTCGTCATAGAGCAGCACCAGGTCTTGCTCGGGTTGCGCTTCGTACTCGCGCACCAGCTCGCGGACCGCGATGCCGCTCAGGTTCATGTAGGTTTCCGGCTTGGCCAGCACCACGTCCTGCTCGGCGATGCGTACCCGCGCGGTTTGCGCGCGGCAGTTGCGGTTGTTGACCCGCACGCCGAACTGCTCGGCGATACGGTCCACCGCCAGAAAACCCATGTTGTGCGGTGTGAACTGGTATTCGATGCCCGGATTGCCGAGCCCGACGATCAGCTTCACAACGCCTACTTCTTCTTCTCGGCCTTCTCGGCCTTTTCAGGCTTCTCGGCCTTCTTCTCGCCGCCTTCGGCAGCCTCGCCTTCCACTTCCTGTTTGCCCTTCTTGATGACTTCGGGCTCGGCAGGTGCAGCCGCCGCTTCCACGCCTTCCGCCGCCGGGGTTGCTTCCACAACTTCCTTCACCGCGACCACGTGGGCGACTGGCTGGTTCTCGTCGGTGATGAACTTCAGCGTGCCGGCATGCGGCAAGTCGGAGACGCGAATTACCTGGCCGAACATCAGGTTGTTGATATCGGCATCAATGTGGCCCGGAATGTCGCCTGGCAGGCACTCAATTTCGACTTCACGGAGCAACTGCTCGAGGATGCCTCCCTGCGCCTTCACGCCCGGCGCCTCGCCCTTCATCAGGATGGGCACGCTGACGCGCAGAGCCTTGTCCATCGCTATGCGCTTCAGATCAACATGGAGCAGTGCGCCTTTAATCGGCTCGTACTGCCAATCCACGATCATCACTTTGGCGGATGTACCATCGAAGGCGAGATCGAAAATCGAGTTGTGGCCCGTTTCCGAATTCAGGATGCGTCGAATCTGCTTGGGATCCACGGTAATTGCGGCGGACCCCTGTCCGGCGCCATAGACGACGGCGGGAATCAGGCCGCTCCGGCGCACGCGGCGCGCATCATTCTTGGTGCCGCTCTGCCGCGGCTTGGCCTCTACGTTCTTGTCTGCGGTTGCTGTAGCCATGGTTTGAGTCCTTTACAAAAACAGTCTGCTGACTGAAGTCTCTTCGTGTATCGACTGAATCGCACGCCCGATCAGTCCCGCGATCGACAGCACCTTGATCTTGGGCTCGCGGCGCCCCGCCTCGGTCAGCGGGATAGTGTTGGTCACCACCACCTCTGCCAAACCCGATTGCGAAATTCTCTCGATCGCCGGCCCGGAAAGCACCGGATGGGTGGCGCAGGCATAAACCTCGCCCGCTCCCGCTTCCAGCAGCGCCCCGCAGGTCTTCACCAGCGTGCCGGCGGTATCGATAATGTCATCCAGGATGAGGCAGGTGCGGCCGTTAACGTCGCCGATGACGTGCATGACCTCTGTCTCGTCCATTGCCACGCGGCGTTTGTCCACGATGGCCAGTGCCGAATCCATCTTCTTGGCGAAGAAGCGCGCGCGCTCCACGCCGCCCGCGTCGGGCGAAACCACCGTCAACTCCGGAAACTGCTTCTTCCGGAAGTAATCCACCAGCACCGGCGACGCGAACAGATGGTCCACCGGGATGTTGAAGAAACCCTGGATCTGCGGCGCGTGCAAATCAACCACCAGCGCGCGATCGGCACCTGCCGTAGTCAACAGATCCGCAACCAGCTTCGACGAAATCGGGACCCGCGGCTTGTCCTTGCGGTCCTGCCGGGCGTATCCAAAGTACGGAATCACCACCGTGATGCGGCGCGCCGAGGCGCGCTTCAGCGCATCAATCAGCAGCAGCAACTGCATCAGGTGCAGGTCCACCGGATCGCACGTAGGCTGCACCATAAATACGTCAGCCCCGCGTACGTTCTCCATGATCTGCACGTACGTCTCGCCGTCCGAGAACTTGGAGATGCACGTTTGACCCAGCGGCAAGCCCAGGAAATCGCAAATCTCCTTGGACAGCGCGTCGTTGGCCGTGCCGGAAAAAATCTTCCACCGGTCATCCTGGCGGGCCCGAGCCGGCTTGCGCTCAGCTTTGGGGTCCGCGCCCGCCTGGGTCTTTTTGTCCGACTGCTGCGCGACCGTCGCCGTGCTTTCGCCCGCTACGGTCACCGGATGAACTGCACTCGCCTTCGCTGCCGTTTCCATCGAATCAAACACCCCGCTTAACCTGGTTGAGTTACTGCCGGGTCTTGAATGCCGCTCTTCGCCGTTCGCTCTTCACGATTGGCTCGGCTCACAGTCTACAAATCTTTACACCTGAATCTCTTCTAGCCACTGATCACTAACCACTAACCACTGGGTTCCTGGCTGGGCGGCTAGGATTCGAACCTAGACAAAGTGCTCCAAAGGCACTTGACCTACCATTAGTCGACCGCCCAGTGAAGCGGCGAGCAACTAGCAACTAGCCGCTAGGTAACCGACCCCATCGCCTGCTTTTCGCGAAGAGGCGCGAGCGAAAACCTCGAACCACACCGCTCCTCTAGCCACTGACCACTAGCCACTAACCACTGACTTCCAGTACTCATCCCGCGTCAGTGTCGTCGTTGCTACCGCCGCGTATCCGGCTGCGGTGATGCGCGCGGCCGCTGCTTGCGCTTCTTCGCCCGAGGCGAACACTCCGTACAAGGTCGACCCGGAGCCAGACAGCGATGCATAGCGCGCACCTTCGCGCTGCAAGACACGTTTTACCTCACGCAACTCGGGATACTCTGGAAAGACAACGCGTTCGAAGTCGTTCTCGATCCCGGCTCGGACGAGGTCGAGAAGCAGTGTCTCGGCCCGGTCCCCGCCCACCGCGGGAACACCGGATGCAGGCTCACTCGCAGATGCAGCTTGCGAGAAAACACTCTCACTCAGCCAGGCTAACTGAGCCCGACCGAACTCATTTATTGTACCTGTGGCGTCAGTGCCGGTCAATTCAGGCTCGCGCCCGACCAGTTCGTCCCATCGCGCGAACGCGGCTGGAGTCGATACTCCAACCGGTGGCGTCACCACCACAAGATGCAAGGGCGGGAGGTCCCGGAGGGGGTGCACGTCTTCCCCGCGTCCTACACCTAGCACGGTTCCGCCAATCAGGAATAACGGCAGGTCGCTACCCACTTCCGCCGCGATGCGCAGCTTCTCTTCGTCTGAAATCGTCGCGCCAAGCTCGCGCTCCAGGCCAAGCATTGTGGCGACCGCGTTGGACGACGCCGCGCCCAACCCGCCTTGCACGGGCAATCGCTTGTCAATCTCAATGATGACCTTGCCGGCACAAGGCGGCTCCCGATTCCGGTCCTGCTCGCGATTCCGGGCTTGAAAGGGCACGGCTTCAGCCGTGCCGCGGACGACTGCTTCAGGACTGGGCTTTAGCCCCTGAGGTGCTTCGGTTTGCTCAGCTCGCGCACTAATGAAATGCCTTCCAGCCTGCGCCGTCTTCAGCACGCGCTCGGCGATCCTGTAGCAAGTGTTCGACTCGTCGAGGGGAACGCGTGGATCATCGCAGCGAATCTCGATGCCCGAGCCGGAATGCACTTCCACGCGCACAATATCGTGCAGCGCCAGCGTCTGATAGATCGTGCGCAGCTCGTGGAAGCCATCGCCCCGCGCCGGACCGATCTTCAGTCCGAGGTTGATCTTGGCGAACGAACGGAGAGCAATAGGCATCGCAGGTCAGTGACCGATGTGGCTATTTCGCTTTGGCGTCAGACAGCCGTTTGACCGCATTATTCACCGCCACCGATAACGAATATGGGCTGCTTTTTCCCAGCTGCTGCTGGAGTGACTTATATGCCGACAATGCCTCGGCGCTCTGGCCTGCGACTTCCAGAGAAAACGCATGGATGAACTCCCGTTGCATGCGCAAATCGCCATCGCTCCTTCCGGAACCCAGCCAATCGTACGTCGCCAGCACGTCTTCCGGACTTTCGCCGCGAAGAACCTTTGCGAGCCCTGTCGGATCGTTCAGTTGGAACCAGAAGACCTGCTCAAAAACTCTGCTTTTTTGGTCCGGCCCGAGGGCCTCACCTTGCCGGCGCATTTCGTTAGCGACGCGCAGCAACTCCGCCCGGTTCTCCACGTTGGTCACGTTGCTATACCCGCTGAGTTGAAGACTACGGACGTAGGGCCGCACCCGCCCGCTGTTCAGGGCCGCAGCAAAGTGCTGTTTTGCCTCCTGCTGGCTTTTATTCTGCCAGAGAATCCAGTGCGCCCACATGGCGTGAGCGTAAACATTCTCCGGGTCAATCTTGATCGCGTCCTCGTAACTCTTCGCCACCAGGTCGCCTGCGCTTCCCGAACCATCGCGAGTACGAAGGAAGTTGGCCCAGCCAATATGCCCGAGCAGGTCGGCAGCTTCCTGTCCTTTCGAGTTGGTCAGTGATTTGTCGAGGACCGGCAGCAGTTGGTTGGCGATTTCGGTAAAGCTCTGGTTCTGAGCATGCACGTTTTCCAGCCAGAGCATGGCAGCTTGCGCCTCATGCTTCTGCGCGCTGCGATCAATCGGGTCCAATTCGACCGCATGCTTGAAGCTGTCGAAGGCCGCGGGATAATCGCCGCGCTGCTGCTGCAGTTCGCCGGCCTTCATGGCCTGCGAGAATTCCGTGTGATGAATGCGAAACTTCTGCCACAGCCCAGTAACCTGGTTCAAGCCCAGAAGCAGGGAAACAACGGCGGCGACGCTGCCAATCCATTTCAGAGCGGTCGCCAGCGTGCTTTTCCCAGAAGTCGTCTCGCTCTTGCTGGCCTGGCCGGCCTCCGCTTGAGTGTCTGCCGCCATAGTGGCGTTCCTCGTTCCGCCTAGCGTTCGCGAAACTTCGAGAGCAGCCGCAGGATCTCGAAGTAGAGCCAGATCAGCGTGATCATCAGCGCGAAGGCGCCATACCACTCCATGTACTTCGGAGCACCCATGCGCGCGCCATTTTCGATGAGGTCGAAGTCGAGAACAAGATTCAGTGCGGCCACGATGACGACCACGATGCTGAAGCCGATGCCGATCGGGCTGCCGCTGTTGATGCTGGTGAAGTGCACGCCAAAGAATCCCAGGATGAATTGCAAGAAGTAGAAGACGGCAATCCCCCCGGTAGCGGCGACAATGCCCAGCCGCAATTTGTCAGTCACCTTGATGAGACCGGTGCGGTAAGCCACCAACATCGCGACCAGGGTTCCGAACGTGAGCGCCACCGCCTGTATGGCAATGCCGTGGAAACGCATTTCGAGCATGGCGGAAACTCCGCCCAGCAACAGGCCTTCCAGTAGCGCGTAAATCGGCGCTGTTATCGGCGACCACTCTTTCTTGAAGATGGTGACCATCGCCAGGATGAATCCGCCGATGCCGCCGACAACCATCATTGGGACGATCGCCTGCATGGCAGCCTCGGGCGCGGCCGGGTTGAACGCGCCAAAGAAGCGGTTCCAGGTCCAGGCGGCAGTGGCCACGCAGCAGATAAGCAAGACGCCTGTCTTGTTGACGGCGCCCGATATGGTCATCCCCTCGCCGTAAGTCGCTTCGCCGGTGCGGAAGGTGTCGCCACTCAGGGCGGGGTTGGAAGTCCTCATCAATTGAGCCATGCCAGGTCTCCTCTGCCACTCACATTTATCTTCTCATGAGTTGCCCAACCGTAATATCGTAGTTATGGGCCAACTTCGTACCAAGGCTACTTCGAACTCTCAGGGTAATCGTAGCGCCATGCCAAAAGACAACGTGATTCGTTTCAGCTTGATTGCTATCGTGGTTCTTCTCGCGTTTCTCGCGTTCCAGAAGAACCCACCGGCTGACGTCCGTGCAGCCGACGCGGAACAGTATCTGGTCACCTATCCAGACGGAAGTGTTGACCAAAGTCGCACTCGGTACCTGAACGACATGCATGCGAGGGGATGGAAGCTGCTTCGTGCGGGCTCGGGTACTACGGAAGCGCTGGTCTGGTACAAATAGGGGCGAGTCCGGGCCGGTTGCCTTCGCCCGGAACAGCTCAGGATTGCTTTATCGGTGCCTCGGGAGGAGCGGCGCTTCCGCGCTGCGTAAGCGCAGTCGCCCTCTTCAGCCCACTGCTGTTCCGTGGGGGCGAAGCCTGGGACTGACGAAGCCCTTTGAGAGAGCACGACTTATCCCGACGTGAATCTAGAACAGCGTTTCCTGCCCACTCGTTCGGGGCCGCTTCACCCCGAAGTGCTCGTACGCCAGATGCGTGGCCACCCTGCCTCGTGGCGTGCGGTCGAGAAAGCCAATCTGGATGAGGAACGGCTCGTAGATCTCCTCAATCGCGTCGGCCTCTTCGGCGAGCGACGCCGCCAGCGTGTTCACGCCCACCGGCCCGCCCTGATACTTCTCAATGATGGTCAGCAGCAGCTTGCGGTCAATTTCGTCGAAGCCGTGACGATCAACTTCCAGCATCTCCAGCGCGGCCTGCGCGGTTGGCTTGTCAATCTTGCCCGCGCCGCGCACCTGCGCGTAGTCTCGGACGCGCCGCAGTAAACGGTTGGCAATGCGCGGTGTACCGCGGCAACGCGTGGCGATCTCTATGGCGCCTGCGTCGTCAATCTCGACGCCAAGAATCTCCGCCGAGCGCTCCAGGATGATCTTGAGGTCCTCGTGGGTATAGAACTCCAGCCGCAGAACAATGCCGAAGCGCGAACGCAAGGGTGCGGTCAGCAACCCAGCTCGCGTGGTTGCGCCGATGAAAGTGAACGGCCGCACCTCGATGGTGTGGGTGCGCGCCGACGGCCCCTGCCCGATGATGATGTCAAGCTTGTAATCCTCCAGCGCCGAGTAGAGCAACTCCTCCAGCGCAGGTTGCAGGCGGTGCACCTCGTCGATGAACAGCACTTGGCGATCGCGCAGGTTGGTGAGGATGGCCGTCAGGTCGCCTTTGATCTGTAGCGTTGGCCCCGAGGTCTGCTGGAAGGCGACGCCCAATTCGTTGGCGATGATGTTGGCCAGCGTCGTCTTGCCTAGTCCTGGCGGCCCGTAAAGCAGCACGTGGTCGAGCGCCTCGCCGCGCGACTTGGCGGCCTGGATGGCGACTTCGAGGTTCTCTTTGACCTTCTTCTGGCCGATGAACTCGCGCAGGAGCTGCGGGCGCAGCTTCAGCTCGAAGGAGGAGTCGTCATCCACCGGCACGGCCGACACGATGCGGTCAGGATGCTCTTTGTTCGGGGGCAAAACCACGATGGGGCGATAGTAAAGCGAATGTGAGGGCGACGCAACCGCTCCTGATGGTTGCTGTGTCGTTCTTAGCGAGCGTTCGCCGTCTTCCATCGGGGGCCCTCGACGAGCGCCGTTTTGCGGTCGTTGGGGGTGATTTTTGCGACCACGAGTCGCAGGACCCTATAGCGGGGAAGGCTCTTCGCGGATGACGGCCCCCGGCTTCGCTCAGCATGACACCGCCAACGGTGGCGGCAAAGCTCTGGATCCGGCGGGTCGGCTTATTGGGAATCGTACGGACAACCCTGGATACGTTGGCATGTTGGTGGGTATGACTTCTATGTATAGTATGATACATACTTTTATGTATAGTATGCTTTCCCGCTCGATAAACAGCGATTTTCGCCTCTAACTCCTTATATTACAAATGGATGCATGTAAGTCCTACGGGCTCAAATCGTTGCGATCCATTATTGCGGTAAGTTATTGATTTTACATTACACCTCAACAGAGGAGTCTTGTAACAAAGCGCTAGTCGCACTTCGCCGATTCGAGCCCGCCAAATCGGCCATCTTTCGGTGAGTGCTGAACGCTAATCGCGAACGGCAGACTTCCATCAATTATCATTCGCGTATCACTGCATGAAAAATCTCGGCATCCTAATCTCCGGGCGCGGGTCGAACTTCGAGGCCATCGCCGACAACGTTGCCTCGGGCAAGCTCGACGCGAACATTGCGGTCGTCATCTCGAACCGTGCCGATGCCCTCGGCATCGAATCGGCGCGGCGTCGAGGCCTGACGGCGCTGGTGATTCCGTCCAAGGGCAGGCCGCGCGAAGAGCATGATCGCGAGGTTGTCGCCGCGCTGCGCGAGCACGACGTTGACCTCGTCTGCCTCGCGGGATACATGCGCCTGCTTTCGCCGTGGTTCGTGCAGCAGTTCCCCAATCGCATCCTCAACATCCATCCCGCGCTGCTGCCGGCATTCCCCGGACTGGAAGCGCAAAAGCAGGCCCTCGACTACGGCGTGAAAGTCTCGGGATGCACGGTACACTTCGTCGACGCGGACCTCGACCACGGCGCCATCATCCTGCAGAAGGTCGTGCCCGTGCTCGATACCGACGATGAGCACACCCTGGCCGTCCGCATCTTGAAGCAGGAACATGTTGCCTATACTGAAGCGATCCGGATTGTGCTGGAAGGCAAAGTACAGGATCGAGGGGCGAAGAGTCATCGCTAGGGCATAATTGGCGCGAAATCGATATGACCATGTTAAAATGACCATGGTCATGTGGAGGTGACTATAATGGTGAGGACTGTCCTAAGGAAGAAGGTAGCGACCGGAACGCCCGTGGCGGCAGGGAAAAAGCAGATGGCTGCGGGCGAGTTCAAGGCCAAGTGCCTGCGGCTGATTGACGACGTTAGCGAAACGGGCCACGAAGTCATCATCACAAAGCGTGGCACACCTAGGGCGAAGCTTGTTCCGTTCACAACACCCAAGAAGAAGCCGTTTCTCGGAAGGCTGGTAGGCCTCATGGAAATCGTGGGCGACCCGGACGACCTCATAAAGCCGGTATTCCCACTTGAAGACTACGACATGCTGAAATGATCCTTCTCGACACTCATGTGCTGGTATGGGCAGAGCTTCAACCCGGCAAACTCTCGCGTGGGGCCGCTTCTGCCATCGAAAGGGCGCAGGCGTCGATGGACTGGCGGTTTCCGCAATTACCGCTCGTCGAATTAGCGGGACTTATCTATCGCGGTAGAGTCCGCCTGCGAGGCAGCTTCGAGTCGAGTATTCGACAGTTTATTACCGATGTGACAGTCAAACCGATTACTCTCGACATCGCGGTCGTTAACGGCCCACTTTCCTCCGGACTTCCCTTCCGACCCGATGGATCGCATCATTGCCGCCACCGCCCGAGCGGAAGGCTTGCCGTTGGTCACCGCAGACGAGCGAATCCTCGGTTGCTCGTTGCTGAAGACGATCTGGTGAAGCTACGAAAGCTACTCCCGTGAGGGAGGCGGATATTGGGACTCCGGTTACGTTCAACCTCTGGACTTCTTCGGAGATGGAACCCGCATACCGACACTCGTGGTTTCGCCCTATACCAAGCCTGGACACATTTCGCACACTTATACCGACCACGTCTCGATCCTGAAGTTCATCGAGTACAACTGGGGACTGTCTCCGCCCACCGGACGCAGCAGCGACAATCTGGCCAATCCAACCCCAAGCGCTTCCAATCCCTACGTTCCGTCGAACAGCCCGGCCATCGGCGATTTGACGGACCAGTTCAAGTTCAACTAGGTCAGGGGGCCGACCGGGCAAACCAGCCTCGATGGCCTTCCTCAAGCAACAACGCCGACCTTCGGGCCGGCGTTGTTTTTCTGGAGCGATTGTTGATCGTGGAACTCGAATCCCCTACATCTGGTAGTGCAGCAGCGAAAACACATCGTAGTCCGCCAGCTTATCGCGGCCTTTGAGGGCATCCAGCTCCACCACGAATCCCAGGCCACAGATGTCGGCGCCGAGCGACTTTGCCATTTCCGCGGTGGCTCTCGCGGTGCCTCCGGTCGCCAGCAGGTCGTCACAAATGACCACGCGCTGGCCGGGCTGGATCGAATCCTTGTGCACCTCCAGCGTGTCGTGGCCGTATTCCAGTTGGTACTTCCACTGCAGCACTTCCGCGGGCAATTTCTTGGGCTTGCGTACGGGAACGAAGCCGGCGTTCAAGCGGTAGGCGAGCGCGGGACCGAAGATGAATCCGCGCGCCTCGATGCCCAGCACCAGGTCAATGTCCTTGTCGATGTAGTGCTCGGTGAGCGCGTCGATGAGGCGGGCGAAGCCCAGCTTGTCCTTCAACAGGGTGGTGATGTCGTAGAACAGAATGCCGGGTTTGGGGAAGTCGGGAACTTCGCGGATGAGTTTCTTAAGGTCGTCACAGTTGTGCGGCGCCATAGTTTACCAGGCTCCTTCGATGCGAAACGATTGGGTTTCCAACAACGGCGCACTGGACTCGCCGACGTGGTCAACCCGCGCGGCGCGTGGGCCTTGCTGCAGCTTGCGGCGCAGCGAGTTGTGCTGCTCGTGCGTGCCCGTCGCCATGACTTCGACGTCGCCGTTCTCGGCGTTGCGCACCCATCCGGTCACGCCGATCTGACCGGCTTCGCGCTCCACGAACCAGCGGAAGCCAACGCCCTGCACGCGTCCGGAGATCAGGTAACGGCGGGTTTGGAAGTCAGCGCATGGGTTAGCAAACAGCAGTCACCGTTTGGCGGACGATTCCTTGCTCGGCGGATTTTCCTTCCTCAACAGGGCTGACGACCCCTTCGTCCATCTCCCTGATGCTCTTGGGGCCGCCGCACGATATGGAACGCACCCGATCAGAGTCTCCCAACTCCGAGATGCTAGTTGTCTTCCGATTGGGTCTTGAGTCCTTCTTCGTCATGTCAGTTTCAGTACGCCCAACGCCAAGCATTTGCAAGCTTATCTACGCTCGTGACAAATACGCGCCCTCCGAGGTATCCACCCTGATCTTCTCGCCTTCGTTGATGAACGGAGGCACATACACCACCAACCCGGTTTCGGTCTTGGCCGGCTTGGTGACGCTGCTGGCCGTCGCCGACTTCAATCCCGGCTCGGTCTCCACCACCGTCAGTTCCACCGTTTGCGGCAGCTCCACGCCCACCGGCTTGCCGTCGAAAAACTCCACTTTGATCTGCAGATTTGCGATCAGGTAATCCACGGCGTCGCCCAGGATGTCCCGGTTCAGGTGAAGCTGTTCGTAGTTCTCGGTGTTCATGAAGTAGTAGTCGTCGCCATCGGCGTAGAGAAACTCCATCTGCACCTCGTCCACGGTGACCTTCTCGATGGGGTCGCCGGAGCGGAAGCGGTGCTCGAACATGGCTCCGGTACGCAGGTTGCGCAGCTTGGCCTGAATGAAGGCGCGGAGGTTGCCCGGGGTGCGGTGTTCCACCGAGAACACCGAGTGCAAGTCATTGTTGTGCTTGATGACCATGCCCGGACGCAATTGTGTGGCTGGAATCGCCATTCCTGTAACTCCTTATCTCTTTTGGGGGAGCCGCTTCGCGAGAACATCCTCCCGGAGCTTCGTAGGCGCGCGGCTCAATGGGCAAACACTTGATTTTACATGCCCGGCAATGTGATTGGGAAATGCGCGAACACTCACAGACGAGGCAACGACAGCCTGAGCGCAGCTTTCTAACTTAGGAACGAAGGATGAAAGCCTGTCGGCGGGCAAATGGAATCCGCGACAATAAGTGGCCGAATCCGAGCCATTGCACTCTGTATCGCGGTAATATTTCCACAGGAAGGACGGTTCTGATGAGCGATGAAATGAATGATTTCGCGAGCTCTGGAGAATATCGGCGGTCAGGCAGCGGCTTGACCATGCTGCTCATAGGTTTGGCGGCCGGCGCCCTGATTGCGCTGTTGCTCGCGCCCCAGACCGGCAAGCAGATGCGCAAGACCCTGCGCCGCAAGTATGAAGACGCGCGCGACGCGATGGACGACTTGGGCGATCAGGCGAGTGACTGGATCGACAAGGGTTCGGAGTGGGCCGACAAGGCGAAGACCAAGGTCGCCCCGCTGGCGAAGCAGTTCCGGCGGTAGGCTACGCCGGGTGAAAAGAAGACAGGGAAGGCGGCTGATCATGCCTCGATTCTCGCGGCCGCATTCCCTTTCCGTTCGCACGACGTGCGATGTGTCATCAACCTCAGGAACTAGGACGCCGCCGTCCTGCGCAGCTCCGTGCCGCGTCGAACGTTACAATCCTGCAACAAGCCCGGCTTGCATCCATCGCCCGGACGGCGGCTGATATAGAATTCGTGCCAGTTCCAGAACCGTGGGCTGGCGCAGCTCTTTTCTGGTCCACCGCGTGTCATTGTGAACCTCCGTCTCAAACTCGCCATCGGTGCGGTACTGGTCTTCGTCTGTTGTGTTCTTCACGCGGAGAAGATCTCTGATATTCGCCCCCAAGGATATGTTACTGACCTGGCGCAGGTGATCGAACCAGCTACGAAAGCAAAGATTGAGGCAGCTGTGCACTGAGGTCCAACAGAAAACCGGCGCGCAGATCGCCGTGGTCACCGTGCGTTCCCTCGATGGCCGAAGCAGAGAGGATTACGCGGCTGATCTCTACAAGCACCTGGGCGTAGGCTCAAAGAAAGACAGCATCGGCGTTCTGTTGTTGCTGGCTCCGCAGGAGCGGCAGTACAAGGTCGAAGTGGGATACGGTCTGGAGCCGGTCATCAATGACGCGCGCGCCGGTGACGTTGGCCGGGCGATGGTGCCCGACCTAAAGAGCGGCGATTATAGTGGCGCGGTGATGTCAGGTGTCACTCTTCTGGCGCAATTTATCGCAGCCGACAAAGGGGTGCAGCTTACCGGTGTGCCGAGTCTGCCGGCCAGGCGTCAACCGGCCTCGCGGAACGGTCTGCCGTGGTGGCTGATCGTGCTGCTCTTCTTCGGAATTCCCTGGTTGATTCGCGCTATCAGTCGCAGAGGCGGCGGTCCCGGTCCCGTTTCGGTGGACGCGGCGGCGGAATTCCGCCAGTGATCTTCATGCCGCCAATGGGCGGCGGTTGGGGCCATGGCGGTGGATTCGGAGGCAGCTCGGGAGGGTTCGGCGGCGGTGGCGGTGGCTTCGGAGGGTTTGGCGGCGGCATGAGCGGAGGCGGCGGCGCGGGAGGTAGCTGGTGAGCGGTGAGGAGCGAGGGTCGCGATGAAGAAACCCGAAAGCAAACTTCAGGACCTGGTCAGCCGGCTGCAGGCAGCTTCCGGCGACAACCTGGTTTCTGTAGTGCTGTACGGCTCGGCGGCGCGAGAAGACTTTCACGAGCGGTACTCCGACGTCAACGTGTTGGTGGTGTTCCGTGACTCGGGCGCTGGACCGCTATCGGTCATCACGCCAGTGGTCCGCTGGTGGACGCACGAAGAGAAATTCACGCCTCCGTTGATGATGACCGAAGCGCGAGCTGAGGGAGTCGGCCGATGTGTTCGCTATCGAGTTGCTCGACATCCAGCACATGCACAAAACATTATTTGGCCAGGACGTTGTCAGCACCATCCAGGTTCCGATGAACCTGCACCGGGTTGAGGCGGGAGCACGAACTGCGGACTGCCCTGTTACGTCTGCGGCAGCACCTGCTGCTGAGCCCTGACAACGAGGACGATTGCGGCGGCGTGCTGGCGAAGTCAATCGCCAGCGTAACTACCCTGCTGCGTCATGCGCTCATTGCGGTGGGAGAACAACCCCCACACGACAGAGCGAAGGTGACTTGAGCAGGCGGGAGCGGTTTTTGGCTTCGATGCCCGTCTCATGCAGACAATTCTTGCGCTGCGGAGCGATCACAGTCATCCCGGAAATGTCGTCGAAACGTATAACGGCTACATGAGTGCCATTGGCCGGTCGCCCACGAACTTGACGCGCGCGTGCCGAAGAGCCACTGGCAGAAAACGTCCCCCACGGTGTAGAGATCGATGCGAAAGTGAGACGCAAAGGAAAATTGGTGATCATAAATCATCTGGTGGTGCTGGCGGATTCTGGCTTAGCAGCACCAGACGGCCATCGCAGCGATATGGTGCGCAAGAAGGTAGCGATGACGAATCTGCGTGGTCGCAAGTGGATGCTTGCTGCAACGCCGCGCCGATCTCATCCCCAATCTGGTCAGACGGTGAAGGGCTACGCCAGCCAGGAAGTGAAGGTGTTTGGCGATATCGCGGGCGGCGCGCGCCGCCCTGATCGGCGCCAAGACTCCCCAGGGAGATCGCCGCCAACGGGCAGTTGGACGCTGCCCTGGGCCGCTTGCTGGTCATCGTGGAGACGTTATCGCAGCTTAAGTCCAACGAAAACTTCATGCGTTTGCAGGACGAACTGGCGGGTACGGAGAACCGGCATCGCCATCGAGCGTCGGCGGTATAACGAGACGCTGCAGGACTCAACACGTACATTGGATTGTTCCCACAACATGTGGCCAGTCTGGTCAGGATTCACTGCAACGACGCCTACTTCAAGACGGAAGAGGGCGCGCGACAGCTCCCAAAGTCAGACTTTGGGGGAGCAACGAGTCAGCAATCGGCTCCCGCGCCGGCACAGTAAATGAGATTTGCGAGTTAGGTGACAGGTCGGCAGTGGACGCGCCGTCACGCCCCACTTAAGAGGTGTCATCACGTAGCTAGCGAGGGATCTGCTTTTTCCCTTTCACCGGAAAGCAGATCCTCGCGTTGCTGGCGGGCGACCTCGTGATGACAAAATGTCGATACCTTGGGCGCTCTTGGTTGCGTTCACTCGTTGAAGCGGCACGGAGAATTACCTGCTGCTGGGTGCAATGGGTGGTGCGTCCTCCGATGAAGCGTCTTAGTACAGCCGGAAGTTCACTTCGACGTTGATCATGACCGGAACCGCCTGTCCGTCTTTTCTGGCAGGCTCGAACTTCCACTGCTTCACGGCCTCGATGGCCTTCTCGTCAAGGCCCATGCCCAGCGGGCGCTGCACGCGAATCTGTTGCGGACGTGCTGGCAGCATCCACCACCAGCCACAGACACCACCGTGCCTTGATACTTGGCTTTGCGCGCTTCTTCCGAGTATTCCACGGGATCCGGCGCGTACAACGCTTTGGGGCGCTGACACCGCCGCCTACACGATAGGCCCCACCACCGTATCCGCCGCCGTGGCCAGGCCCTGGCGTCACCGGGCCCGTTCCGGAACCGACGCCGCCACCGCTGCCGCTGCCAATGCCTCCGCCGAATCCGGCACGCCGTTGGAAGCGGTCCCTGATTACCTTGGACAAGGGATCGCCCAATTGACCGACCGTGGGACTTTAATTTCCGGAGGCACTACAACCGTGGGTGTCACTTCCAGCTTGGGATGATCATTGCGAATCACGATCGCTGGAGGCACGATCTGGTCTTTCGAAAGCTTGGGCAGAACACCCTTGGGAGCGTTGAGCTTGTCGCGATCGCCACCGCCGCCGCCGCCGCCCATGCGGTTCTTCGAGACCGGCAGGGGAAGGTACGGGCTGAGTGGGTCGCGAGCGATCACTCCTGCTGTTTGATCTGCTCCTGATGGGTGAGAGCCCAGTGGCCCGACCAGATGATCACGCCGATGGCGATCTGGTGGACGGCGACCGAGTAGAGCAAGGTGTCCTTGCGCTGGGGGTAGGCGGTCCAAATAAGGAGGGCAAGGACCTGGTCCTGGGGCGCAACTTTCGGGACAGCAGGCCTGCGGTTTCGACACTAAGGGCATCGACATTGCTTGTACTCAGTATAGACCCAGCACAGCGGGCGATAAGTTCCAGAAAAATACACGCGAGCCTGGGGCTCCCATCCAACATCCAAGTGTTCGTCGCCGCAAACGCTTGTACCCAGTCAGTTGACCCCCATGGGCAGACGATCAACCGCAGCGCATTGCGCCGCACACCTATTTCGACGGG
>CAVXDA010000021.1:0-160605 GCA_963760415.1 uncultured Acidobacteriaceae bacterium
GTCTATGCCTTGGTTCGTTAACACGTATTGCTCCACACCGAAATCGTGTCGCCCGAAAAGCCAATCTGGTAGCGATGAATTGCCCAGACCTCCCCAACGATGGAAGAGCAAAGGCCGTTTGCCCTCGCGGGCCTGGTCGGAGAAATGGACGTAATTGAGCCACCACGTCGGGTTCACACCAGGCGTTTTCGTGTCGTCCTCCTGTTGCCAGTCGAGCCACCAGAAATCGATGCCTTGTTTCTCCAGCGGATGATGCAGCAGGTTGAGATAGTTGGTAGCAAATTTCTTGTTGGTGATGTCGAAGGGCACATACTTCTTGCTCGCCGGGTCGATGCCCATTGCCCGCGCCATCGCCGGATAGGCATCCTCCCACGGCTGCACACCAGAGGCGGGATGCAGGTTGAGCGTTGCTTTCAGGCCTTCTTCGTGGATGTGCTTCAGGAACTGTTCGGGATCAGGAAAGAGCAGCTTGTTCCAGGTGTAGCCGCTCCAACCCATGGTGTGGCCGGACTGATCTTTCGGCTTCTCTCCCGCGCCGCTGGGACCGAAGGTCAGATGCCAGTCCATGTCAATAACCAGCACATCAAGTGGAACGTCGTTCTGGCGAAAGCCGCGAATCAGGCCATCGAGTTCCTGATCGCTATAGGCCCAGTAACGCGACCACCAGGCCCCGAAGGCGAAGCGCGGTGGCAGCGGGATGCGCCCGGCAATCAAGGTGTAGTCCCCGAGCGCCTGTTTGTAATCGTGACCGTAGCCGAAGAAGTACCAGTCCTGGCGGTCGCCCGCGGGACGTTGCATCACCCAAGGCCACGGACTGCTTTCCCCGGCGGCGAAGCTGAAATCGGCGGAATCGAAGAGCGGTCGCGTAGAGTCGTCAACCAGCGTCCAGCCATCGCGCGAGAGCAAACCCGGCTCGATCGGCTCTTTCGTCTTGTCTCCCAGCGCCCCATCGAGAGTGCGCGTGGTACCCATCAGGTTGCCGGTGTCTGGCATTCCGGGATGCCAGGTGACTGGCTTGCCATTCAGCGTGAACGTAACGTTCAGGTTGTCAGCCGAGAATTTTCCATCTCCATCGCTGCTGGGCTTATACCGCAAGTCCAGAGCACTGGTCTTGATCACCAATTGGTGAGTGCTGGGATCGTCGACCGACGTGAACGTCGGTACCGGCAGTTTGCGATTCAGGAAGACCAGCGACGCGTGGTCCTCGAACTTGCTGTCAGCCGCCCATTCCATTCGGATCAGCTGCGGAGTCAACACCGTAAATCTTGCGTTGCCCTTGCTAACCACTGCCTTAGGGTCGGCAACGGGATTGTAAACACCCGCCATCGTCGCAACGCCGCTGGAAACGCCTGTGTCTTGCGCGCGCGCGGCTGGGGAGCCAAGCGCAGCGGCAAGGCAGGCGATAAAAAAAAGCTATCACGAATTGACTTTGAAATCGAAGGGTGGATACTCGAGTGCAACGCACGGCCGCGCTTTGTCATGGCGTGGAGATTGTAAACGGGAACACTACCTAAAGAGCAGGAAGTGGCACAACTTGTTTTCCGTCGAAAGCCTTGGCGGAATTTTTACCTAGGCCCACCCAGGAACGGCTCCCTATATAATCGGACGTTTCCATCGTCCATTGGCGGGCACTCATCAATCCCGGCCAACATTGTCCTTACTCCAGGAAAACAATTGTGGCACTCGACCAGAAAATCTACGAACTGAGAAGAGAGAAGCTGAAGCAGATCGAGGCGTTGGGGCAGGCTGCCTATCCCTATCGCTACGAAACCACCCACAGCATTCCGCAGATCGTCGAGGAGTATTCGGCCAAGACCGGCCCGGAACTGGAATCATCGCGCATCAACGTTAGCGTCGCCGGACGCATCATGTCGATTCGCGTCCAAGGAAAAGCGGGTTTCGCGCATCTGCAGCAGGGCGGCAAGCGGTTGCAGATCTACGTCCGGCTCGACAACGTGGGCGAGAAAGGCTTTCAGCTTTACAAGCTGCTCGATATCGGCGACTACGTCGGAGTCAAGGGATATCTCTTCCGCACGCGGACGAATGAACTGACGGTCCATGTGGAAGAGATCACTTTTCTGGTGAAGGACCTGCTGCCGCTGCCGGAGAAGTGGCACGGCCTGCAGGATGTCGAGACGCGATACCGCCGACGGTACGTTGACCTGACGATGAACCCGGAGGTGCGCGAGGTATTCATCAAGCGCGCGAAAGTCGTGCAGTCGCTGCGGCGCTTCCTCGACAGCAATGGGTTCATCGAGGTCGAGACGCCGATGATGCATCCCATCGCCGGTGGCGCGGTGGCCAAGCCTTTTATCACGCATCACAACACGCTCGACACCGACCTCTATCTGCGCATCGCCCCGGAGTTGTACCTGAAGCGGCTGGTGGTCGGCGGCATGGACCGCGTGTACGAGATCAACCGCAACTTCCGCAATGAAGGCATCTCGACCCAGCACAATCCCGAGTTCACCATGCTGGAGTTCTACATGGCGTACGCCGACTACCACGACATGATGGACTTCACCGAGCGGATGCTGCGACGAGTGGCCGAGGACGTGAACGGCACCACCGTGTGCGAGTTCAACGGTCACCAGATCGACTGGTCGAAGTTTCAGCGGCTGTCGATGCGCGAGGCGATTGTCAGGTGGTGGCCGGAAAAGGCAACTCCAACTCCACAGCTCGATGACCTCGCCAATCTAAACGAATTTCAAACCTTTTGTAGAAGCGCTCATGACGCATTTTGCTCAAGAACATAAGCGGCTGGGAGCAGAACGGGAGCATATCCATAACACATTTCTTGCCCGCCCAGAAGGGACCGAAATGGATATGCCCGACATAAGAGCACAAATTCAAAAAATCACGGATTTGATGGTGATTGTAGATACAAGTAGATGGACTTTGAACAGAGCCTTGAAATATTACGATGGCAAGGTATATGCGACCGTGTTTGAGATGCTGGCCGAGCCGCACCTTATCCAGCCGACGTTCATCTACGACTTCCCGCTGGCGATTTCGCCGCTCTCGAAGAACAAGCGCGAGCCGGAGGAAAACGCTGACTGGGTGGAGCGCTTCGAAATTTTTGTCGGCGGTCTGGAGATCGGAAACGCCTTCAGCGAGCTGAACGATCCCGAGGAGCAGCGCCACCGCTTCGAACAGCAGTTGAGCGAACGCGCGCGCGGCGACGAAGAAGCTCACCAGATGGATGAGGACTACATCCGGGCGTTGTCGTACGGATTGCCGCCAACGGCCGGCGAGGGCGTCGGCATCGATCGCCTGACCATGCTGCTGACCGATTCCCGCTCGATTCGCGACGTCATTCTCTTCCCGCTGCTGCGTCCGCTAAAGCGCGAGGAGGAAGAGGAGATTGATAGCGGGGAGGAAGCAGGCTGCGAAGAGCTAGAGGGGCCATCGGTCAACCAGAGTTGCGAGCAAAAACTGCACTGAGCTCCGCTTCACTCAACCCCGCGAAAAAATACCCCTCTTTCGAGGGGCTTAGAGTTCAGGAGAGAGATACAGCATCAAGCCGCTAGAAGAACGCTGCTACTCCCCAGCAATTCGCGCATGCGCAGCCGCGCCTGATGGAGTCCGCGGCGCGACTCGTCTTCGGTAAGCCCCAGAGTCCGAGCAATGCGAGCATGGTCGTAGTTCTCGGCATCGTGCATGAGAAAGACCATCCTTTCGGTAATCGGCAACTGCACCACCGCGCGCTCCAGGTCAACACGCAACGTGTTACGCCGGACTGACAGGACATTCTTGCAGGGCGCGCAACTGAGAGTAAGCGCTCCCAGCCGCAGGTTCTGGCGCGCCTCGGCAATCAGGGCACAATCGATTGCTTCAGGTGAAGGTGCCTCGCTCTTCGCGAATGCTCGGCAAAAAGCCGCAGTCATCAGTCCTTCCGCCGCTAATTCGTTGTACGTCATCCAGAACGCCAGCGCATAGACTCGCTGTCTGTTTCGTTCATACACACCACTGTAAGTCGTGGTACTGCGTTGCGTAAGGGCGGTCGCGTAATCGGTAAAACTGAGAACGTTCGCTTGCTGCAAGGTGCTCATGATTGCTCCTGTAAGTTATGGGCCCTTCATGGACCATGCCCGGGCATCGCTGACGTCGGCTGGATTTTGGCCGCCGTAGTGCTGCTCCCCCCGGCCCTCGGAACAGCGACGCTGACTAAACAGCAATCTCCGTGCCTATCTGTTATCGAAAGACCCCCGACAGAGGACAATAGCCAGCGAAGTTGTTGAAAACAAGGATTAACAGGCACATAGAAGTGAGAGCAGAGCGATTGCGCCCCAGACATGTTTCGCGCGCAGGGGCGTCGAAAACCAACTAGATTGGGACTTCGGCTGCCGCAAGTTGGCATGAGGATACCAACTAAGCACTTCCATGGTGTGTAAGTTTTCCAGTGCGAAGGTGAAGATTCGAACTTCGAAACGGAATTCGACCTGGTCATAAGGCCCTGCCCGTGGGTGCCAAGTAAATTTGCTTGTCACACTTTGGCGCTGAAATAGATAGAATTAGCTAGCAACGGCCATGTGAGCCTTTTTTCTGGCCGTGCTGAGTCCCTTCGTAATCATGGCCAACGACCGCATCTTAGTAGTCGATGATGAGGAACTGATCCGGGAGATCATTTGCAGCGTCTTGAACCAGGCGGGCTTTGAATGCCATCCGATCAACTCGGGCGCCGAAGCGCTGACCGTCCTTCGTACCAGCGACAACTACTCGGCCGTGGTGTCGGACGTGATCATGGACGGAATGGATGGCTTGACGCTGTTGTCGAAGATCAGACTGGATCATCCAGACTTGCCCGTGGTAATGGTTACAGCCGTCCACGACATCTCCGTTGCATTGGCCGCCATCCGCAATGGCGCCTACGACTACCTGCTAAAACCATTCGAACGCGAACAACTGCTTGCCAGCGTGCGACGGGCCGTCGAGAACCGGCGTCTTAAGGCGGAGAACCTGGCTTACCAGACAAAGCTGGAATCACTGGTGTCGGCCCGCACGGAGATGCTTAAGCAGGCGTTGACTGACTTGGAGCGCTCGTATGACATCACGCTCGAGGCCCTGGGCGACGCGCTCGACCTGAAGGACGCCGAGACGGAAGGCCACTCCAGGCGGGTGACCGCTTTTACCATCGCCATTGCGCGGGCCATGGGCCTTACCCAAGACCGGGTCCGGGTCATCGCGCGCGGGGCGTTCCTGCACGACGTCGGCAAAATGGCGATTCCTGACGCGATTCTCAGAAAACCCGGGCGCCTCAGCCCCGAAGAGCAGGAGATCATGCAACGGCACGCCCAGCTCGGATATCAGATGTTGCGCAAGATCCCCTTCCTCCACGAGGCTGCCGACATCGTCTATTCGCACCAGGAGCGCTTCGATGGCACGGGTTATCCGCGAGGCCTCAAGGGCGACCAGATCCCGCTCGGGGCCCGAGTGTTCGCCATCGCCGACACCTTTGACGCCGTGACCTCCGACCGCCCTTATCGCGCCGCCCAGTCAATTTCCTCAGGGCGACGCGAGATTGAACGCCAGTCGGGCAAGCAGTTCGATCCGGATATCGTGAAGGTCTTCCTCTCCGTCTCCGAGCAGATTTGGCAGGAACTGCGCAGCGAGATCGAGGCCCAATCCGGAGTCAAGCGCTACGGGTTAGGTAAGATGGCACGAAACTGACTCCGGGAGCGCAACCTGCAGCAGCTTACAAGTTCAAGGAGTCGCGTGATGAGTACGGTCCTATCGGATCCCGAGATTCAGCAGGCACTGCAGAACCTTCTCGGCTGGAAGAGAAACGGCATCGCAATCGAACGCACTCTTCAATTTGGCAACTTCGTTCAGGCCATGGATTTTGTGAACCAGATCGCCGAGGCCGCCGAGGCGGTCAACCATCACCCCGATATCCACATCAGCTATAACAAAGTGACACTGGAGCTGGTCTCGCACGACTCCGGGGGGGTGACTCAGCGAGATGTTCGCATGGCAGGCAAGATTAACGAAATCGCGCCGCCATAGCCGCAAAAAGGGCGGATGGAGTTGGATCAGAATTCTTAGTGGCCCATTTCCGGACGTGGTTCCACCGATTCGGCTACTCGATCCAATACCGTCTGTATCCGATCAAGTTCATTCTGAAGACCGTCGTTCCATTCCAGAAGCCGGTTTGGAACCTGGTCGAAATTCTGAAAGAGCGAGCGCAACACGCGGCGTCCACGCTCACTCAGTAAGACGAGTCCAAGGCTGCCAATACCTAAGACAGCAAGTGGCACATACCATCTGCGCATCGGTTGCTCCTCACATGGCGCGCTCGTGGCACACCATAGCAACTTACCGCCGCGTACACGTTTTCTCAACCTTTGAATGATCTACTACCGCAAGAAAACCGTGTCGAGTTTGATTCCGGGAACACCGGCGACGACCAGAGACTGAATGCGAGACTACAGCGCTGACAAGGCTCATCGTTCCCCGTGTTAGGTCGCGGCGCATCGTGCAGGCGCCAATCGACAACCCTGAAGCTTCTCCACTCTGGGTTGGGAATTGTCGGTGCGCTGCCTTGTCACTCGCAAGCGTGACCTGTGAACTTGCAGCGGCGCGGCTGGCCCTGTATCACTGATGGCGAGGAGCGAGTTGTTGTGTCTCTTCAACGGCCGCATCCGTGTGAGGACCGCAAGGAGCGAGTCGATTCGCCACAAAGACGCGCAGCGTCGATCTTGCGACCCGGTTTGCGAAGAGACGCTTGCAGGCTAAGTCCTTATGGATCTATTAAATACATATAAGCCTTTTGGGATCAATCATTTGCAGTGGAAAAATAGCGTAAGGTACTGATTCTAAAATAACGACGTAGGGGGTCGAAGGGTGCATTCCGCGGCAGGTTCCGACGAAGAACGAAAAGCGGCGGCCGACTCTCAGTCGCTCGACGAGTGGCTTACAATCGTACCAGCGCATCCGTCCTAGTCAATATCATGGGAAAACGAAAGTCACTACTTATCCTGTTCTTGTCGGTCGCCTTACTCATCGCTTTCACAACGCTGTCGGCGCAGGAGCGCACGGTCACTCCGCAACCTAACACCGTCTGGATCGGCGCTGACGGCAAGTTCGAGTCGGAGCCTGACACTGCGCTGGTGCAGTTCAACATTTCCGCGCAGGAAGAGAAGCTGCAGGATGCCAACCAACGCGCCACCCAGGCTGCGGAGCAGGTTCGCCAGCTTCTGCGCTCCAATGGGATCGATCCGAAAGATGCGCAGGTGGGCCGTTTTGCGGTGCAGCCGGTTTACGACTACAAGAACCCGAAACGCAAGCTGGTTGGCTACCGGGTTGATACCGATATCAGCGTCAAGGTCAAGGACTTCTCCAAGGTGGGCCCGATTGCGGAAGGTCTCGCGAACATGGACGTCACCAGCAACCAGTCGATCAGCTACCAACTGGACGACATGGACGCCGCCAAGATCAAAGCGGTGGAAGATGCGCTACGCCGGGCCCATGATGAAGCCAATGCAGTGGCTCGCTCCAGCGGGCGCACGTTGGGAGATCTCTCCTATGCGTCGGTGGATACCTTCGAGCCCGACTCCGATACGCCCGATGATGATGGCGAGGGAGGCCGCGCCCATGGGAGTGGCCGCTGCGCCCGCTCCCACCGCCGAGTTCGGAGCTCAGAAGATAACCGTTACCGCGCATGTGAACGCGCTGTATATGCTGAAGTAAGGACGAGCGCGACTTTTGTCTTGTTCTGGCGTTTGAAACTGGAAAGCAACCTATCTGTCCCTGCGAGGAGAAGGCGAGAAGAACATGAAGCTCAAAATGATTCTGGTTTGGGCGGCAATAGCATTCGGCTCGGCCACGCTGTTCGCGCAGGACGAGCCGCAGCTGACGCCTCGTACTCCACCGAAGTCGCAAGCCAGCGCCAGGGTGGGTCCGACTGCCGTCACGGCTGAACAGGCGGGGCCGCAACTCACCCCTGGCTCCGGCACCACTTCCCGTGACAATGGCAATTCCGCTGAGGCGATTACTGTGCCGGCAGGCACCAAGATTCCACTCACGCTTGAAGCAGGGGATTACCACCAAGAATGCGCGCGTCGGCGATCCGGTGTACGCCCAGACATCATTCCCCATCACGGCGAACGATCACATCGTGATTCCGCCCGGGACTTTCGTTCAGGGCGAAATTCGGCGGGTGCAGCGGCCGGGCAGGGTGAAAGGCCGCGCTGAGTTGCTGATGAACTTCACATCCATGATCTTCCCCAACGGCTATACCATCGTGCTGCCGGGTGCCGTGCATGGCACGCCCGGAGACCCCGGAACGAACGGCGTCAAGGACAAAGAAGGAACGATTGAAGGTGACAGCAGCAAGGGAAAAGATGTGGGCACGATCGTCGGCATGGCGATTCCTGGAGCGGGTATCGGAGCCATCTCCGACCAGAGCGGAGGTAAAGGCGCCGCCATCGGTGCCGCCAGCGGAGGCGCTCTCGGCCTGGCCACCGTTCTTCTGACGCGCGGTCCGGAAATTCAACTCGGCGTCGGCGATTCCGTCGAGATGGTGCTGGAGCGCAGTCTGACCATCGAACAGACGAAGGTCAACCGGGCGTCTCAATAGATCAGGTACTTCGTCCGCACCTGCATGAACTGATCGAGCGCGTCGCGCCAATCGTCGGCGATGCGCCGCGGATCTTCTCCGGCCCGCAACGCCGCAAATACGGCTTTGTTCACCAGCAACGTGTTCATGCGTTCCATGTCAAAGCCGAGCGGCGACAGCTTGTGCAAAGCGGCGGCCAGCTCGATCCCCAACTCCGGCGCGTCTAACGTCTCGCGATCGATAATCACGATGTGGACGCCGCTGCACTGCTGGCGCGCATACATGCCGCTGAGCGGAGTGAAATTCGTCGGCACAAACCGCACTCCGGCAATGTAGCGCCCGTTGAGGTAGCTGGCGAGTTCCGGAGCGTCGATCCACGGCGCGCCCACCAACTCGAACGGCGAGTCCGTGCCGCGGCCGACCGACAGATTCGTCCCCTCGATCAGGGCCACTCCGGGATAAAGCGTCGCCTCTTCCAGGTTCCGCAGATTCGGCGACGGACTCACCCAGACCTGCCCCGTGGAGTCGAACCAGTCTCCGCGCAACCAGCCCGTCATGGGAACCACGGTGAGGTTGGCGTTGATATGCCGCTCGGCGTTGTACAGCTTCGCCAGCTCCCCGATCGTCATCCCGTGCCGCACCGGAACCGGTTGGTAGTTGACGAAGCTCTCCTGCCCGGCGTCAGACAGCGGCCCCTGAACATAGGCACCGTTGAGCGGATTGGGACGGTCGAGCACGACGATCGGCTTGCCGGCTTTGGCAGCGGCTTCGAGGAAATATCCCAGCGTGGTCTCGTAGGTGTAGAAGCGGGCGCCGACGTCCTGAATGTCATAAACCAATACATCAAGGTTCTTCAGTACCTCTAGAGATGGACGGCGTTTGGCGTCGGTGCTGCCATAGACGCTATACACCGCTACTTCGGTCGCTTCATCCTTGAAATTGGGAATTTCGGTGGTGTCGGCCGCGCCGGTGATGCCGTGCTCCGGGCTGAAGATGGCAGCCAGTTGCAATCCTCGCGTATGCGCCAGCACGTCGATGGTGCGCCGCCCGCGGGAGTCCACGCCCGTCTGGTTGGTCACCAGCCCGATTCGCGGCACGGGTATTCCGGGAATTCGTAGCGCGTCGAAGTCGCGTTGCTCCTGCACATCGATGCCGGTCAGCACCCGTCCATTGCGCACAACCACGCGCCGGCTGGCGACCGCAGCTTCGTTGTAACCCGGTGATGCGCGACGACCCGCATCTTCTGCTCTTCGCTCGGCGTGAGCTGCAGCGCTGCGGCGACAGCCGTGGCCACCTCGGTCCGCAAGGCAATCACATTGCCGTACTTCACATGCACCGCATTGGTCAGCAGGATGACATAGGTGTTCGTCGTCGGATCGATCCATAGCGAGGTCCCGGTGAACCCGGTATGTCCGAAGGAACCGACCGGCAGCAGGTCGCCGCGATTGGAAGAAAATGGCGAATCAATGTCCCAGCCCAAGCCGCGGACATTGGTCAGGTTGGGCGGCTGTTGCGGCGTGGTCATCTTCTCGACGATCCACGGCGACAGGACCGGCGCACCACCGTTCAGCATCGCCTGGGCGAACTTCGACAGGTCGTCCGCGGTCGAGAACACTCCGGCGTGTCCGGCCACTCCGCCCATGGCTCGCGCCGTGGGATCGTGCACGACGCCCCGCAACATGGCTCCGGTACGCTCGTCGTGCTCGGTGGGAGCAATGCGCGGGGTCCAGGTCTCCGGCGGATTGAACGTCGTCATGGTCATGCCGAGCGGGCCGAAGATAAAGTTCTGCGCGTACTGATTGAGCGGCATGCCACTCACACGCTGCACCAGCTCGCCCAGCACGATGAAGTTGATGTCGCTGTACAAGAAAACCGCGCCGGGCGGATTCACCAGCTTTTCGGCATTGGCCCGCGAATAAGCTTCATCCACGCCGCGCCAATACGGTTTCAAGTCGAGGTCGGCACGCAGTCCCGAGTAGTGCGTCATCAACTGGCGGACGGTAACGTCGGTCTTGCCGTTCTGCGCGAACTCGGGAATGTACTTCGCCACCGGATCGTTGAGCTTCACCTGTCCGAGCTGCACCATGCGCATCACCGACGTCGTAGTGGCCAGCACCTTGGTCAGCGACGCCGTGTCGAAGACGGTGTCGGGCGTCATCGCCTCCTTCGAGGGCTCGAGCGCACGATTGCCATACGCCTTGCGATAAATCACAGCCCCATTGTGGCCGACCAGCAACACGGCTCCGGGCGCATTTCCCTTCTCCACGGCATCTTTCAACAGCGCGTCGAGTGGCGCGAAGCGGGCCTGGTCGGTGGTGGCGGGAGCCGCAGGAGCAGTGGCTGTAGCAGCAGGATTCTGCGCCGCGGAGCGTGCGCTGATAAACAACAAGGAAACCAGTGGAAGCAGAGCTACGGCCGCCCCGCGGAGACGAAGACTCAATGGATGTGGACCCTTTCTAGTTTCGACGAACCTGTCGAGTTTTGGGGAGCAAGCTATTATAAGTGGCGCTCGCATGTTGCACATCAGTGAGAGGCTTCTCTGAACCAGGCATCACAACCATTTGTCGCTCCCCGCGCCTGCTTTCGCGGAACAGGAAAAGCAGTTTGCGCGGGCGTTCGCCATCATTCGCGACGGAATTACGCAGCGAGCCTTCCCCGGCGCAGCGCTCGCCGTCACGCACCGCGGATCGCTGATTGCTCTCGCAGGGATTTGGCAACTTCACCTACGATGAAGGCGCGCCGCCGATACAAGCCGAAACGGTTTTCGATCTCGCTTCCGTCACAAAAGTTATCGCGACCACCGCTGTGGCGATGCTGCTTTACGAGCGGCGCGGTTTGAGGCTTGACGCTCCACTGTCGAATTTCCTGCCTGAGTTCGTGTCGCTGGCGCCGCAAGATCAGCAAGCGTGGCGCGAGGCGGTTACGATTCGCATGCTGCTTGCGCATACCAGTGGACTGCCAGCTTACGAGAAGCTGTTTCTGTTCGCGCAATCTCGCGAAGCACTGGTGCGCGCAGCGCTCACCACGCCACTGATGGCGCCACCGGGCACGCGTGCCGAGTACAGCGACATCGGATTCATCCTGCTCGGCGAGGTGCTGGCGCGCGAAGCGGATCTGGCCTTGGATCTCTTTGCCCAGCAGGAAATCTTTGCGCCGTTGGGCATGACGCGTACCCGCTTCAATCCGCCCCAGGATTGGAAGGCCGCCATTCCCCCGACCGAAGACGACCGGGCCTTCCGCAAGCGAGTCGTCCAGGGCGAGGTGAATGACGAAAACGCTTATGTGATGGGCGGCGTCGCGGGACATGCCGGCGTCTTCGCATCGGCGACCGACGTGGCCCGCTTCGCCGAATGTATGTTGCGGGACGGAGCTCCCCTGTTCCAGCCTGCGACGGTCAAACTCTTTACCCACCGCGAAGAGACGCCCGCCGGCACTTCGCGCGCGCTGGGCTGGGACACTCCCTCGCCGAACGAATCGTCATCGGGCGCATACTTCTCGCAGGCATCGTTCGGACACCTCGGCTTCACCGGGACTTCGCTTTGGATCGATCCCGTCCGCCAACTTTCGGTGACGCTCCTGACCAATCGCACCTGGCCGCACCGGGAATCGCAGGCAATTCGGCAAGTGCGTCCTCGGGTGCACGATGCTATTGTCGAGGCGTTGGAAGAACCATGAAGCACAAGCCCGCGACCGACACCGCGAAGCTCGGCACGGAACGGCGAAATCGCGCCACCCAGAACCTGGACAGGCAGTCCGCGCTGGAGATCGCGCGCATCATCAACGCGGAAGACGCTAAGGTGGCACCCGCCGTCAAGAAAGCCCTGCCGCAAATTGCGCGGGCGGTGGACGCCATCGCCGCTGCGCTCTCCAAGGGAGGCCGGCTCATCTACGTCGGAACCGGAACCAGTGGACGCATCGGCGCGCTCGATGCCGCCGAATGTCCACCAACCTTCGATACCGATCCCAAGACCGTACAGTTCGTGATGGCTGGCGGCGTGAAGGCGCTGGCCATTGCCGGTGAAGCGGATGAGGATTCACGCGAAGGCGGACGCGCTGACATCGCTAAACGTAAGCCCACGAAGCGCGACGTGGTCGTGGGCCTTGCCGCCAGCGGCCGCACGCCTTACACCGTCGCCGCCATCGAGTACGCGCGCTCACGCGGTGCGATGACGGTTAGCATTACCTGCAATCGAAATACGCCACTGGAGCGCGCCTCGAGATTCCTATCGTCGTCGAGGTCGGCCCGGAAGTGCTCACCGGATCAACCCGTATGAAAGCCGCCACCGCGGAGAAGATGATCCTGAACATCCTGTCCACCGCGGCGATGGCCCGGCTGGGCTATGTGTACGGCAACTTGATGGTCAATTTGCATCTAAAGAACAGCAAGTTGCTGGAACGCGGTATCCGTATTCTGCAGCAAGCTACCGGTATGAAGCCGCGAGGATAGCCTCAAGGCTTTGCGCCGGGCGGGCGAGAGTATTCCGGTCGCGATCGTCATGGTGAAGCGCGGCACGACCCGACTCGAGGCAGAACGCTTGCTGCAAGAGCCGAAGGACACGTGCGCGTGGCTCTGGGCGAGAAATAAAACCTGACTGATTCCGTGCGACGAGATTGCACTGCGTTGCTGCTGCACTCGCATAACAAGGCGTTAACTGCTGAGGAACATCACATCGCGAAACCGCAGTTGTCGCGTCTAAATGCTTATAATGCGAAGGAGTGGAAGGGCCTGATCCGCAATCAAAATGACTGTGTACTGTTCGTTGTTTGCCTCGGCCATCGGCGGTGAAATCTCCAGTCTCATCGAAACCAGCGGTCTCGTCGCCAAAACTGTTCTCATCATCCTGTTGCTGTTCAGCCTGGCCTCGTGGGCCATCATCTTCTCGAAATGGGGATTGTTCCGGCGCGCCCGGGTACAGAGCAATCGCTTCATCCGCGCGTTTCGCAAGTCGGAACGCTTGCAGGACGTGGCTGCGGTCGCCGAGCAGTTCAAGCCCAGCCCGCTGGTCGCCGTCTTCGAAGGCGCATACGGAGAACTGCGCAAGCAGGCGGCATACCCCATACGCATGACCGCCCTGCAGCGCGCGACCCAGATCGCCGCCTCGGAAGAATTGAGCAGCCTCGAAAGCCGCTTGCCCTGGCTGGCAACCACTGGCGCGGTTACGCCCTTCATCGGATTGTTCGGAACTGTGTGGGGCATCATCGATGCCTTTCACGGGCTGGGAACCGCCGGCGCTGCCACCTTGCGCGCAGTTGCTCCGGGCATCTCCGAAGCGCTGATCACGACTGCAGCCGGTCTGTTTGCCGCCATTCCAGCGGTCATCGCCTACAACATGTTTACGCAGCATATCCGCGAGTTTGGCGCTCGCATGGACGACTTCAGCCTGGAACTGATTAACGAGGTCGAGCGCGCCCAGAGCGGCACCGCCCGTGCGGTCGAGAGCGTGGAGCGGCGGTAATGGCTTTCACCAATGCACAGGGACGGACGCAGACGTCGCTCTCAGATATCAACGTCACTCCGCTGGTGGACGTGGTGCTGGTGTTGCTGATCATCTTCATGGTAACTGCGCCGGTATTGCAGTCGGGCATTGAAGTCGCAATTCCGCGCACCAAAACCGTGAAAGAGATCACCGAAGAGCGGCTGGTCATCACCATTGACCGGCAGCAGCGCATTTTTCTGAACAACGAGCCCATCAACATCAACCAAATCGGGGCCCAACTGCATCAGAGGATTCGGGACCCCGAAGGCCAATCGATCTTTGTTCGCGCCGACGAAAACGTTCCGTTTGGCGCATTCGCGACCGTCATGGATGCCGTGAAACAGTCCGGCATCACCAACGTGAGCATCGTGACCCAACCGCTGGAGAAGAATGGCAGCCGACGTTGACATCTTCCCGACCGGGGGCAATCTTCGCGTTCCCGTCATCGGCTCGGTGGCACTTCACGCAGCGCTTTTCGCCTTGGCCTTATTCGGATATCTGCTGCCCAGCACCCGCGGCGAGAGTTGGGGAGGCACGGCGGGAGGTGGCGGCGCGATGAGCGCCACGCTGGTCAGCAGTATTCCGTTGCCGGTTCCCCCCACTGAGACCCAGAACGTCCTGGCCAACGAATCGAAGGGCCTGGCCCAATCACCGCCCAAGGAAACTCCGAAGGAAGAACCGAAGGCGATCCCGATTCCGGAGCGCGAGGCCAAGCACAAAGGGCCGCGCGAGTCCACGCTGAAGAAGCCTCCTCCTAAGGAGGTTGCTAAGGTGGAAGACAACAAGGTTCCGTTTGGCCAGGGAGGGCCGGTCAGCGGCCCTTACGGATCGTTCGCCGTTGGTGGAACCAAAGGTGGGCTGAGTTTCACGGGAGGCACGGGAGATTTTGGCAGCCGTTTCGGCTGGTATGTGGACGCGGTGCGGCGCAAGGTTTCGGAGAACTGGCTGAAATATGAAATTGATCCTCGCATTGACGCGGCCCGCCGCGTGTACATCTATTTTGAAGTGACCCGTTCCGGCCAGCCGGTCAACATCCGGGTGGAGCAATCGAGCGGCATACCATCGCTCGATCAGTCGGCTCTGCGAGCGTTGCAGCGCATCGACACTTTCGGTCCGCTTCCGCCGGAGTACTCAGGAAATTATGTTGCTGTGGAGTTCTGGTTTGACTATCAACGTTAGTCCGCACTCATGGAATTGCCGATGACCAAACGATTCGTCGCAGTGGTGTTCACGCTGGTACTGTTCTCTTCCTTCAACATTTCGCCCAGGACTGGATTCGCACCGGAACCGGGCTCGGTGTGGAGAAGATCCGCCTCGCGGTGCCCGACTTCAAGCTGGTCGCCAACGACCCTCAAACCCAGGCGCTGGCCTCAACCTTCAACACCACTCTGTGGAACGACCTGCAATTTGCCGGGATCTTCGACATGGTGTCGAAGAGCTTCTATCCCGTGTCGCTGCCGGGCGCACCGCAGGATGTGCACCTGGCAGACTGGAGCAGTCCACCCCCGAACGCAAACATGCTGGCGTTCGGCAATGTCAGCATTCAGGGCGCATCGCTCAACGTGCAGGGCTGGTTGTACGATGCCAAGAACCAGCAGTCGCCGCAGGTGCTGGGCAAACAATATCGCGAAGACGCGAACAACACCAATGCGCGCTTAATTGCCCACCGCTTTGCCAACGAGATCATCTTCCGCCTGGGCGGCGGCATCGCCGGAGTCGCGGAGACCAAGATCTACTTCGTCAGCAACCGCGGCGGCTCGAAAGAAATCTGGCAGATGGATTACGACGGCGCCAACCCCAAACAGCTCACCCACACCGGCTCGATTGCGCTCTCGCCGCATGTTTCGCCTGACGGTTCTCGCGTCGCTTTTTCCGGAGTGACCAAGGAAGGCTGGCAGATCCAGATGTACTCTCTGGACCTCGGCAGGCTGGTCAGCTTCGAGCATTTCGGCGGCGACAACTATTCGCCGGCCTGGTCATCGGACGGCCAGAGCCTTGCCTTCTCCTCCTCGCGCAGCGGGAACACCGAGATCTATACCGTCGGCGCGGCCGGAGGAAATCCCCGCCGCCTGACGGAGAACAAAGGGCCGGATGTTTCGCCGACCTGGAACCCAAAGACCAACGCGCAGATTGCGTGGGTAAGCGGGCGAACCGGACTGCCGCAAATCTACACCATGGCATCGGATGGAACGAACGTTGTACGCGTAACCGATCAGGGCTATGCGGTTTCGCCCTCCTGGTCGCCCAACGGGCAGTTCCTGGCGTTCGCCTGGGTTCGAAATTATGGGCCCGGCGAGCCCGGCGCCAGCGACATTTACGTAATGGACATTGCCAGCAAACAATGGGCGCAACTGACGCACGATGGCGGACGCAATGACTTCCCATCGTGGTCGCCCGACGGGAGGCACATCGTGTTTCAGTCCAGCCGCCGGGGACGGACGCAGATTTACAGCATGCTCGCGGATGGAAGCGAGCTCCGGCCGCTCACCTCGGGTGGTGAAAACACGCAGCCCAACTGGAGTTTCAAGTAGTCTTAAAGGGCGCCGGAAGGAGCACACTTCGGCCCTCTTGTGAACTGATGCGGGTGCTCTCGCAAGCAAATGGAGGAAGAGTTGAAGCTTACAAGAAGTCAATGGATGCAGGTCGTCGTCGCAGTGGCCGTGGTCCTGGCTGTGGGTGCCTGCGGCAAGAAACAGGTTGCAACACCGCCACCGCCGCCGCCACCGCCGCAATTGGCGCCTACCGCCTCGTTGACGGCCAATCCCAACACGATCGCTCCAGGCCAGTCCACCACGCTGACGTGGAGCACCCAACACGCCACCGACGTCACCATCGATCAACTGGGCCAGGTTGATCCCAGCGGCTCTCGAACCATGTCGCCCAGCCAATCCACCACCTACCATCTCGTCGCCAAGAACGCGGTGGGGACCCAGGAGGCAACCGCCCGCGTAACTGTGGTGCAGGCTCCTGCTCCGCCACCTCCAGCGCAGACCTCAGACCAGGGTGATGCGATGTTGTTCACCCAAAACATGCAGGACGTATTCTTCGCCTACGACAGCTATGACATCGAGCCACAATATCAGAAGGTGTTGCAGGCCGATGCACGCTTTCTGCAGCAGCACCGCAACATCAAGTTCACCATCGAGGGGCACTGCGACGAACGCGGCTCCACCGAATACAACCTGGCTCTGGGCGACAACCGTGCGAATGCCACCAAGCAGGCCTTGATACAGTTGGGCATTTCTGGCGACCGCATCCGCACCATCAGCTACGGCAAGGAAAAGCCGTTCTGCACCGAAAGCAACGAGTCGTGCTGGCAGCAAAACCGTCGCGGGCACTTCGTGTATCAGCAGTAGCGGCAGCGGCGATCTTCGGGGCGGCAGGTGCCGCCCCTTATTCATGATCCGTTGGACAGATGACCTTCTTCCAATGGTGTAGTCTTTTCATCAGGGCAATCTTAGGAACAGGACAAGACTTTATGCGATTTCGGAATAATCTAGTCTGGCTCGCAGCCATGCTCATTCTGGCAACCGCGACCCCTGCCATCGCCGTCAGCAAAGAGATCATTCAACTGCAAACCCAGGTGCAGTCGCTACAGGACCAGGTCTCTCGCATGCAGCAGTCCATTGATATGAATATGGGCGCCATGCGCAACCTCATTGAGCAGAGTGCCGACAGCGTCAACAAGATGAATGCTGCCGTGAACGAGCTGCAAACCAAAATGCAAGGCCAGATCACCGACAGCAATGGCCGCCTCGAGCAGCTCTCGGGACAGGTCCAGTCGCTGCACGATTCGGTGGACGAGCTGAAGTCGCGGTTGGCTAAGGTGAGCAAGCAACTCGACGACATGTCGCAAGGCGGCCAGAACCTGGCGGCGGGCCAGCCCGGCATAACGGCGGCTCCAGCGGCGCCCCGGCTGCGGCAGCAACGCCCAACCCCAATGCGCCGCCTCCGGACACCCTTTACAACAATGCGCTGCGCGATTACAACTCAGGAAAATATGATTTGGCTTCGGGCGAATTCGGCGATTACTTAAAGTATTACTCGAATACTGACCTGGCTGGAAACGCGCAATTCTATATTGCCGACATTGAGTATCGTCAGGGCAATTTTGAGGCTGCGGCCAAGGATTACGACAAGGTGCTGGAGCAATTTCCGGGAGGCAGTAAGGCAGCGGCAGCGCAATTGAAGAAGGGCTATGCCCTGCTGGAGCTCGGGCAGCGCGATGCCGGAGTTCGCGAATTGAACAGTCTCATCGCGCGCTATCCCCGTTCGATCGAAGCTTCCCAGGCACGCGACCGGCTACGTCGCTTGGGCGTGACGTCCACCAGCGGCACCGTCCACAAGCCGCCGACACAGAAGCAGTCGCCACCGCAATAGTCTGCTGTTTCGGTTTCGCCTACGATAATCCCGTGCTGGTCGTTCCTTGCGCGGGGACGCCAGCCGTCATTCCCTGCTCCAGCACCAGTTCGCGTGCCCTGCCGCGAATCGACGGCAGATGCATCCCGAAAACGATGGCGCCCGCGATGCACGCCACGCCGCCCAGCGCCACCGTCCAGGGCGCTCCCAGGCGATGCGCGACGGCGCCGGCGGTCAGCGCTCCGAACGGCGCCAGGCCCATGAACATCATGGAGTACACCGACATGATGCGGCCGCGCAGGCGGTCGGGCGTCATGGCCTGAATAAGCGTGTTGGAGGACGCCATCTGCACCATCATCGTGAATCCCACTGGCAGCAGAAATACGGTGGAGAGCCAGAACATCTTTGAGAAAGAAAACAGAATAAGGCTCACGCCAAATCCCCCAGCGCAAATGGCGATTAGCTTGCCAAGGCCCTTCACCCCGACGCGCGCCGCCAGGCTGGCCGCTCCCAGCAGAGCACCTACGCCGGTGGCGCCCATCAGAATGCCCAGCCCGCGCGCGCCGCCGTGCAGAATCTGGTCGGCGAACACCGGCATCAGGACGGCATACGGCATGCCGACGAAACTCACCAGGCCCAGCAGCAGCAGAATGGCGCGGATGGGGCCGGTGTTTCGCGCGAAGCCAAATCCTTCGAGGATGTTCTCCAGAGGCGAACCCTGATTTGCCAGTTTTGCCGGGTGCTGAATGCGCATCAACAGCAGACCGATGATCACCGCAATGTAGCTGACCGCGTTGGCAAAGAAGCACCAGCCTTCGCCGATCGACGCCACCAGAATTCCCGCGATCGCAGGCCCGATGATGCGTGCCCCGTTGAACATTGAAGAGTTCAGCGCAATCGCATTCAGCAGGTCTTCCCTGCCCACCATGTCGATAAGGAAGGCCTGGCGGGCGGGAATATCGAACGCGTTCACTACGCCAAGACCGCGCCGCGAGCACCATGATCTGCCAAACCTGTACCCGGCCGCTCAGCGTCAGCAGCGCTAGGATCGCAGCCAGGATCATCGAGGCCGTCTGCGTGGCGATCACGACCCTGCGGCGATTGTGGCGGTCCGCAACGATGCCTCCGATGGGCGCCATGATGAACACCGGAATCTGACTGGCGAATCCAACGGTACCCAGCAGTAGCGCAGAACCGGTCATGCGATAAACCAGCCATGACTGGGCCACAGTCTGCATCCAGGTGCCGATCAGGGAGATGAGCTGGCCGGCGAAGAACAGCTGGAAGTTGCGATGGCGCAGGGCGCGCACCGCCAGGGCCAAGCGGGAAGTGCGTGAGGCTGGCCGCGCAAACTCCTGCTTTTCCTCCTCCAAAACTGAGCGCAGGGTCTCAAGTTCGGATTCTTCGACCCTCTTGGCCATAGAAATCAGTTTGATGCTGGCATCTTCTCGACTGGCTCTCACCTGTCCGACCGGTACTCAATGATCGTGACCGCGCGAAACGGCACTTCCTGTTCCACGCTGTATCGCTTGCGCAAGTTTGTGTCGATCGCATGGACCAGCGGATCATCCGGCTTGGCGCGATACAGCACCAGCCATACCCGCCCGGCACCGTTGATCTGGTTCGTCCAGTCGTCGTTGCTCGCGCTCACAGCGATCCCTTGCGGGCGCGTGGCACTTCCCCCGGGTAGCCAGTTGCGGTAGTTCTCCACCGCGAAAGAGCCCTCCGCGTGGTAGTACAGCACGCGGTCCCCAGGACGCGCCTCAGCAATCAGGTAGCGGGTCACGCCGCGCCAGTCTTCTTGCACTCGCGAATAGGAGGTAATCGCACTCGCCAGCGATAGCGCGCAGACTCCCACAACGGCCGCTGCCCGCCATGTCCGGCTGCGAATCTGCTTCCGCTCCCGCTGCGGTCATCAACACCCACGCCGGCAGGCCGATGATGAGGAACCTGTGATAGAAAATCGGCCGCACCACTGAAACCATCAGGGCAATGACGACGGGTGTGAGCAGACAACTGGCGACCAGAAGATATTGCCAACAGCGCAAATCCTGGGCGCGTTCACGCCACAGGATTTTCAAGTACGCAGAAACAGGCCCACCAGTACCAGATCCAATAGCAGCAACAGAGCGCCCAGGGCCTTGCCACTGCCCGCTGCAAGGTAAACTCCCAGATGGTAAAACTCCAGCAGCGACGGCCGTTCCACCCAGGTGATGTGACCGATGTCCTGGATGTGAATCATCCACAGCACCGGAACCGCAGCCAGCGCGATGAACGTTCCCGCGACCGCCAACTCCTTCCACGGGCGGCGCCCTTACGGTAACGCTGCCAGCGAAATCGCTTGCGCGGCGGGAACGAACATCCCAAAGTAGTGGCAGTACAGGGTCAGACCGGCCACCACTCCGTAGGCGCAGGCCAGTGCAAGCGTGGGCCGCTCGATGAGGCGCACAAATAAATACGTCGAGGCCATAACCGCGAGCACGAGCAGGCTGTACCCGCGGGCCTCCTGCGAGACCCCGATGGCACACGCGTTCAACGCGAAGAAGACGGTGGCCACGCGAGCGGTCGCCTCGCCGAACAGGCGCTTACCGAGCGCATACATCAGCGGAATAGACGCAATGCCAATCACCGCCGAGAGCACGCGCACGCTGGCTTCGCCCACCCCAAAGTGCAGCCAGGGACGCAGCAAAATGTAATACAGCGCCATGTTGCCTTCGGCGTGCCACAGCATCGACCAAAATGCCGGAGTCGGCAGCCGTGTAATGACGACGGTAGCAATTTCATCCAGCCAGAGACTCTTGTGGCCAAGCGCTATCAGCCGTAAAACCAATCCCAAAGCGATCACTGCCCAGAGCCACCAGGACGTCCGGCTAGCAACTCCCCTCGGCTGTTTGGCCTCTACTTGGCTCATGAAGGTCGTGCCGGAAGGCATGTCTCGAATATAGCAGTCGGGATCGCCCCGGTTCGCCGCATCTCGGTTTGTGAATGTAACGTTACTAGCTGATATTCTCTCTGTGAATTGAGATGCCAACATTCGCTGCGGTTGACATTGGCTCGAATTCCGTCCGGCTGAAGATAGCGAAGACCAATCGCGGCCGCCTGGAATCCCTTCACGAAGACCGCGAGGTGACGCGCCTCGGGGAGAGCGTCTTCGCCAACGGGGCCCTCGACCCGCAGGCGATGTCCCAGACCATGCAAGTTTTGCGGCGCTTTCATCGGGCCGCACAGGACCACGCTGCCGACCGCGTGCGTGTGGTGGCCACCAGCGCCTTGCGTGACGCGAAAAACAGCCGCGCCTTCCTGGATTGGGTGCGCACCGCTACCGGCTGGAAGGTAGAGATCATCTCCGGACTGGAAGAGGGCCGCCTCATCCATCTTGGCATCCTCTCCAACGCTCGCATCGTGCACAGCCGCGCGTTGCTCATCGATCTCGGGGGTGGCAGTTGTGAGCTCACGCTTTCCATCGACGGGCACATTGACAACATGATCAGCCTGCCGATTGGGGCCGTGCGCCTCACCCAGACGTTTCTGCATCATGATCCCCCCAAGAAAAAAGAGCTGGAACAGATGCGTGGAATTATTCAGCGTGAAGTCTCGCGCATTCGAAAGCGAATCACGCACTCCAGGCTGCAGATCGCCATCGCGACCTCAGGTACGCCGGCCGCCCTCGCCAGCTTGTACGCTGCCAAAGTCAGCGGTTACAACGATAGCCGGCCGCAGACCGTACCCCAGGAAGCGGTAGTGAAGTGGCTGAAGGAATTAAGCCGGCTCAGCCTGGGGCAACGGCAGGCGCTGCGGGGGATCGGACCACGTCGCGCGGAAATCATCATCGCCGGCGCCATGGTTTTTGCCGAACTCATGCACCTGTGCAATCTGTCCAGCTTCCGCTATCTGCCTCTGGGCCTGCGCGACGGCCTGCTGGCCCAGATGATGGCCGACTACAACGGCAGCACCGCCATGCGCGAGCGCGTGGAGTCGGAGCGGCATGATGCTCTGATCGCCTCGGCCAAACATTACGGCGCCGACCTGCCGTTTGCGCAGCGCATTCGCGACCTCGCCATGCAGCTGTTTCGCCGTTTGCAATCGGTGCACCAGATGCCTCCGCAATACGCCGACTGGCTGGAAGCCGCAGCCATGCTGCACGAGGTGGGCGCCTACATCAATCGCTCGGGGCGGCGCCGGCACACCTATTACGTCATCGCCCACTCCGAAGTCTTCGGCTATACGCCGCTGCAGCGCCGCATCATCGCAACCATGGCCCGCTATGTCGGCAAGTCGCTGCCGTCCCCTACCGACCGTATCCTTCGTTTGCTGCCGGCAGCGGACCAGATCCATGTCCCGAAGGCGGTGGCTCTGTTGCGCCTGGCTCGCGCTCTGGACCAGGGACGCCGGGCTGCGGTGCGAGAGTTGCAGGTGCGGGTTCATCAGGACGGCCGCGTCCGCCTGATGCTGACGCCCAATCCGCCTGAAGGGGTTGAGTTGGAGTTGTGGGCGGTGGAGCAGGAAAAGGATTACTTCGAAACCGTCTTCGGCCGTGAACTGCTTGCCGAAGCCTGCTGAATCGCGCGCACGACCTTCGGCGTCATGCACCACTTCAACATCGCGGGCTGGCTGCCGTCCCGCTCGACCTTCGCCACCGCGCCCTTCTTGAAGTCGATGAACCCAGCCGAATCGTCCCGACAGCATCCGGATTCAGGAAGTCGGTCATGCTGGGATTGTGGCCAACCACCATGATCGCCTTCTTCTTGCCATAGCGCGCGAGAAGGGCCTCGAACTCCTCGTAGCTCGCCTCCGGACGCAGTGCTGCGTCAATCACGATCTTGTCCTTGTGGCCGAGTTCCGAGGCGGCGATTTCCGCGGTCTGCAGGGCGCGCGTCAGCGGGCTGGAGATCATAACGTCGAGCTTAAGACCCAGCGCCGCGAGCGCGCGTCCTACATCGTGGGACTGCTGCTCACCCGTCTTGTCGATGGGCCGCTTGTCGTCGTCCCCGGCGGGATCGTAGTGGTTGGCACTGGCATGACGCAAGAAGTAGATGTCCATGACGACTATTTTGCCCTAATCGTTGCCGACAGCGTTAGCGCGGCATCCGAGGCGGTGGTAGAGCGGCGCTTTAGCGCCGCGTCGACGCCGCTCCGTTAATACGCTTGAGCGTCTACATTGCAGTGGATGCTCAAGCCTGCAAACCAGGGCATGCTGGACGCGGGCCTGAAGAGACCGTGACGCAACCGACAAAGCGATTTTGCGGTGGGACGAAATGATCGAATCGCGGTCGAACTAGCCGCGCAGCGACGGAATGAAGCTAGGCGTGGGCGTAAGCCCACGCTCCAAGTGGGAAAGACATGCTAGCCGCGGAGCGGCGACACCGCTCGCCACACAGTCTCTGAAGGCCCGCTCTACCCGAACCATCAACGGTGTACGTGCTTCTAGGCCCTTCGGTTCTGGCATCCCCTTGTCGTATGATGAAGACCAATGACGGTGGTTACGCTCTCAGCCGAGAATCAGATTGGAGTTCCACGCAAGGCACGCGAAGGCTCTAGGGTCTGAAACCGGGCGACAAAATCCGTGTGGTTAGTTCACGGAGCAAAAGCTTCTTGTCCTCGAGAAACCGGAATCTCCATCATGCAGCAATTCGAGGACTTAGGGCGTGGCATCTATCCGCGTGGCTACCTTCAAAGAGAACGCAAGAGTTGGGAATAGAGCGTTTCCGAACGGCCACTTGAATTCTGTGTGCCTCTGCCTCTCCCCTAGTTCGCCTTCGCGACTGCCTTCTTCTGCGCGATCCACAGATTGACCTGCTCTTCCAGCACATCCAGCGGCAGCGCGCCCGAATCCACCACCTCGTCGTGGAACTCGCGAATATCGAACTGGCTGCCGAGCTGTTGCTGCGCCCGGGCCCGCAGCTCCAATATCTTTAGCTGCCCCATCTTGTACGACAGCGCCTGCGCTGGCCACGCGATGTACCGGTTGGTTTCCGACTGCACGTTAGGTTCGTCAATCGCCGAGTGGTCGTGGAAATATTGCACCACCTGCTCGCGCGTCCAGTGCTTATAGTGCAGCCCGGTATCGACCACCAACCGAATGGCGCGCAGCATCTCGTCCTCCAGCCGGCCGAAATCGCTGTACGGGTCCTGATAGAACCCGACCTCTTTACCCAGGCGCTCGGAATACAGCGCCCAGCCTTCGCCATAGGCGCCATACCACGCGTGCTGCCGAAACGGCGGCAGGCCTTTGACCTCCTGCGCAATAGTCCCCTGCAAATGGTGTCCCGGTATGCCCTCATGGTAGGTCGTCGATTCAATGCTGATGATCATGCGCTTTTCTGGCTCGCTCGTATTCACCTCGACGTGTCCGGGGCGCGAACCATCAGGGGTGCCCGTGACGTACTGCGCCCCCGGAGCGTCCTTCTCGCGGAACGGTTCGACGGGCATCACGATCAAGTCGGCATTCGGCAAGCGTCCGAACAGCTTTGGCAGCTGCGGTTTCATCTGCGCGGTGTACTTGCGGTAGAGATCGAGAATCTGCTCGCGCGATTGCGCGTACAACTTGGGGTTCGCTTTGACCGACTCGCGGAAGGACTTCAGGTCCTTGAAGCCGAGACGATTGGCAATCTCCAACTGCTGCTTCTCGATCTCGGCCACCTGCTGCAGGCCTATCTGGTGAATTTCCTCCGGCGTCTTGTCCGTGGTCGTGGATTGCCGCACCTCGAAGGCATAAATCGCGTCGCCGTTAGGCAGCGACCACACGCCCACCTCCGTCCTTCCTTTCGGGACATATTCATCCTTCACGAAGGTCGCCAATTTCGCGTAGGCCGGCAGGACGTTGTCTTTGATGGCTGCCAGGCCCGCGGTTTTCAGGCGGGTCTTGTCGGCCTCGGAGAAGCTCGGCGGAAACTCCTTGAACGGCTGCGCAAACGGCGTCTGGTCAGGCGCCAGCGTGGCGATTCCGTTGATCTGGTCCACCACCTTCTCCAGCAGAAACTTCGGCGGCATCAGCCCATTGGCCATGCCCTTGCGCATGTTGGCGGTGTCTTCGTCGAAGACGCGTGGCAGTTGCTTCAAGCGGGCGATGTAATCGTCGTAGTCCTTTACCGTCTGGAACGAGAGCACGGTCACCAGCTGCGGCGCGTCAATGTGGATGCCGTTCATCTGGTTGACGGGCATCTGCCACAGCTTCAGGTCGGTGCCCTCGATGTCTTCTTTGAGCGAACGCATCTCCAACTCGCGATTGAGCACGTCCTGATGCGGCAAGCCGGTGGTATCGACGGCCTCGAAGCGCGTGAGGAATTCCTTCTCTTTCGCCTGCTGCTCCAGGATGGTCTTCTCAGAAGTGCTGCCTAGCTGATCGTTATAGCGCTTGTCGCCCAGAATCGAGGCGTAAACCGGGTTCTGTTGCAGGTTCCATTCCCAGAGCTCGGAAATCAGCGCGTTCAATTGTTTCTGGCGGGTCGCGACATCAGCGGGTGCGGCAATCATCTGAATAGCATAGAACAGGCAAACAACCAGTGCGACAGGGCGCATGTAATCTCCTAATCGGCGGAATCCAAATGGAATTTTCTTCGGGGCCAATCCGACGTGACGGTGCTCTCCCCACTTCGATTGATGATACGGGAATGCGAGCGACTCCGTTCCGTGGGCGCTGGTTAGACGGCGAGGGTACCGTCCCGGTGATCGCCCATTTGCGCGGGATCGAAAGTAAATCGTCGTCTGTCACCCTGAGCAAGCGGCGGATTTCGCCGCGAGTCGAAACTCTGCCCTGAGCTTGTCGAGGGGGCCCCTATTCCAGGCACACTTCGGAGTTTGAATAGAGGTGCTTCGGCTCGCCTGCCCAAAGGCAGGGCAGGCTCCGCTCAGCATGACAGCCGCTGTTTGCATTGACCCGAGCTCTGCGTCTCTGTAGATCTACCGCCCCGCGACCACGCCGTTCTCCACCGGTTGCACCAGCTGCTCAGGATTGGCGAAGTTGGCCTGCGCAATGCGGATTTGCTGCTTGAAGTCGTCCACCATACCTTCGCGTAGGCGCACTTCGGTGGGCTTCTTGGCGATGCTCATTTTGTCAATCTTGTCCTGCAGGCGCAGCAGTCCATAGAAGAGGTTCTCCGGGCGCGGCGGGCAGCCAACGATATAGACATCCACCGGCACGATGCGGTCCACGCCCTGCAGCACGGCATAGGTATTGAACGGGCCACCCACCGATGAGCAGGCGCCCATCGAGATGCACCACTTCGGGTCGGGCATCTGGTCATAAATGCGCTTAACCACCGGCGCCATCTTCAGCGTGACCGTGCCGGCCACAATCATCAGGTCGCTCTGGCGCGGGCTGGGGCGAAACACCTCCGAGCCGAAGCGCGCGATGTCGAAGCGCGACGTGGAAGCGGCGATCATCTCGATCGCGCAGCAAGCCAGGCCAAAGGTCATGGGCCAGATCGCGGACTTCCGCGCCCAGTTGAAAACGTAATCGACCGTGGTGACCAGAAAGTTCTTCTCGAAGCGGTTATCAATCCAACCCATGCCATACCTTCTTCTTGATTTCATGCTGTCATCCCGAGCGAGCGCCCGCCGATTTTTGTCCGTCCGCAGATTGTTGCGAGACCGGGCGGGTGCCGAGTCGAGGGACCTGCTTTTCTTTCCCACTATCTTCGCCGATACCACGACCACCGGGCTGTGATGAACATCACAGTTGCCGATAAGCCGAGTCTAGGCCGGATTGCCAGCGCATTCAAGCCCGGATCCTCCAGACCTCCGATCTGATGACTCACTAATGTGTCGCCGCTCGTGACAAACAAACGACATCTTGTTTACACGGCAGTGCCCGCCAATTGCGTCTATTCCCCTAGATCCCGAAATCGGAGGAATGAGATGAAAAAGCTTCTACTGTCGCTGCTTCTTGGCCTGGTTGCCAGCTTCGCGCAGGCTCAGACCGGCTATAAACAAACCAACCTCGTAGCTAACACGGCGGGCATCGCCGCTCACACCGATCCTCAACTGTCCAATCCCTGGGGGATCGCTTTATTCCCCGGCCAACCATTCTGGATCGCCAACAATAATGGCGGCACATCCACGCTCTACGATGCGAGCGGCAACAAGAACTCGCTGGTGGTGCAGATACCCTCGGCCTCGGTGAATCCGTGCAATCCCGGATGCCCGACCGGGATTGTAGCCAATTCCTCGGGCGCCGACTTCGGAGGTGCGCAGTTCCTGTTCGATACCGAAGATGGCATCCTCGTCGCCTGGAGCCAGGGCACTGTGGGCATCACCGTCGTGGACAACTCTGCCGCGGGCGCGGTCTATAAGGGGCTTGCCCTGTTGAACAACGGCTCCGGCAACTTTCTGCTGGCGGCGAATTTCCGCAGCGCAAAGATTGACGTCTTCGATCGGACGTTCAAGCCGGCATCGCTTGCCGGGACATTTACCGACCCCAACCTGCCCGCAGGATTCGCGCCGCATGGGGTACACGTAATCGGCAGCCAGGTCTACGTAGCCTATGCCATGCAGGACGCAGCCAAGCATGATCCGGTGAATACCGCGGGCAGTGGTGTGGTTGATATCTACGATGTAAACGGAAACTTAGTGAAGCGATTCGCGTCCGCGGGAAAGCTGGACTCTCCCTGGGGAGTCGCTGTCGCTCCATCCAACTTCGGCCAGTTCTCCAACGCAATCCTGGTTGGCAACTTCGGCGATGGCACCATCAACGCCTTCGACACCGCCGGCAACGCGATGGGCCAGGTCACCGACGCCGGCGGGAACGTCCTGGTGAACCCCGGACTGTGGGACCTGGTGTTTGGTCAGACTTCCGCTGATGCGAACACGCTCTACTTCACCGCCGGTGGCGCGGATCAAACTCAGGGACTGTTCGCCACGCTGGTAGCGGCGCAGGCCGTGAGCAGCGGTGACTTCTCGCTCTCGGTCTCGCCCACCAGTGCCTCCGTCGCACGCGGAGGAGCAGTCACGCTTACCGTGACTGCCAGCCCCACCGGTGGCTTTAGCAGTCCGATCACGTTGTCGTGCTCGGGGCTCGGCGGCGTGAGTTGCGTCTTTTCACCGAACATCATTACGCCGGGAGGAAGCGCGGTCATGGCGGCTGTGACCGTGTCGGTATCGCAAGGCTACACTCCCGTCGCCGCAATGGTCTGGTTGCCGTTCTCGGGAATCGGACTCTTCGGCCTGGCGTTCGCAACTCCCGCGACGGATACGAAGTCCAAGCGGAAGCTACTGAAGCGGGCAACGATCGCAGGGGCTGTGTTGCTGGTCGCTCTGCTGCTCTTGATGGCCGTAGGCTGTAGCTCAGGCATGACCAACCACATGACGCCAAACGGAACCGCCAACTTACTGGTGACGGGTAGTTCCGGATCCATCAAGCATTCGGTGCAAGTCGCGCTCACGGTGAACTGAAACCTCCTCCATCACGGACGTGAGCGTGGCGGTGGATCGGCCTTCCAACTCTGGAAGGCCGGTCCATTTATTCGGCGCGACTGAATCGTTGCCCGGTCTCAATCCTTCTTGTTCAGCTCTAGGAAGTAGACGCAACCGCCATCGTGGGCGGTGAGCAGTTTGCAGTCGTTGAGCACCGCCTAACAGGGGGAAAGCTGCTCTCGGTTGGGCTTGTCAAAGCTGCGGTTCTTACCGGAAGAAATTACAGGTCGCGGGCGATTCTTCTTCAGATGTCGGAATCGCCCGTGCGGGTAACTCGTTTGTTTCTTCCAAAAGTCTACTGGCCAACCTCTTGGCACGAAACATGCCTCTACTCCATTGAACGTCGTTGAAGGTGCTCCGATGCCCTACCTACGCCTGTATTCGCGAGATTTACCAATCGAGCAGAAGCGTGTCATAGCCCAAAGGCTTATCGAGATTACGTTGCGCTCATTTCACCTTCGACCTGAGGAGCGGAACCGGATAACAGTCCAGTTCATCCCGCCGTCTCAGGTGAGTGCAGCCGATGGTTCCAAGCCAGCAATTCCGCGCGGTGCAGATGCCATGCTCGAAGTAATGGCCCATCATCTGACCGAAGCAAAAGAGAGAGCATTCGCCGAAGAAGCCGGCGCTATGCTTGCCCAGTTGTTGTCCACGAAAGCGAGTAGCCGAATCGCCCGCCTGCTAAGAATTAAGGCGGACTCAACCCGTCAGATCGCTCTTCAGTTCGACGAACTTAGCCGGTCGATTAGCGATCCATTCGTCGTGGATTCAGAGCGACGGGCAGCGTGAGTGCGGCGGTGGACCGGCCTTTCAACTCTTGAGAGGCCGGTGCGTTTGACTGGGAAATCCTGAACCGATGCTGGAGCACAGGGCGAGTCGTCACTTCCGGACTTATTTCAAGCCAAGCTCGCCATTGTAGTGTTGGATAACCCCGTAGCACTCGCAGGCGGAGTCTTCAAGTTTCTTGCGGTTCACGATCTTCACTGCACCCCGGGTGTACTCGATCAGCTTCTTCCTCTGCAAAACACCAGCTGCCAAGCTCACGGTAGGTCTATCTGTCCCTAGCATCGTTGCGAGAAAATCATGAGTGATGGGCAGCGACCCTGAATCCACTCTATCCTGAGTCATGAGCAACCAGCGCGCAAGGCGCTGCTGAATGTCGTGCAGCCGATTACACGCGGCTGTTTGTGCAACCTGCATACCCTGAATCGCGGCATAGCGACTCAACATCAATTGAAGGTGTGGAGCGGATTCGAAAGTGTTTTGCAAAGCTCCGACCTCTACCCGAAACCCATCCCCCGTGATTTGTACCACCGCTTGAAGCGGGCTCCTGCTCAGGCCAACCGCCGCCAGTGTTCCTGTAAAACCCTCATTTCCAACTATGCCAGCTTCGGCCGTTTGTCCATCTTTCATTACGACTACAAGAGAAATCAAACCTCGACTCGGGAAATACGCGAATTCCAGCTCTCCACCCGCCTCGTGAAGGACAAGATGGTTTGGCAAGCTGACGTATTCGAGATGGGAACGAAGTGAGCTGTAGTCGCTATCGGAGACGGATAAAAGGATTATGTTGCCGACTGGTTTCCCGTCGGTATTCGTGCGCTCGCCGGACTGCACGACTTGGGGGTCTTTGCGTGCCACAAACCAGAACCGAAAACCATCCAAGATGCGGGAGTGAACTAGGCTTCGTGGTTTGCGAAACAGGAACCGTGGCTTATTCGCCCCGCTCGGAAAATTATACAGTGTTCCCCCAAACGCAACGCTTCTGTAACGTGACCCACATTGGCTTTGCAAGTGATTCCGCCAGCTTCGACTAAGCGAAAGGCCCCCTGGAAAGGTTCGGCGGGTGCGAAGCGAACAAAAATCTTCCACGTATGTAGGAGTGCCAAACAGACCATCAAAATGGCGTGTGGTACTAATTGCCTCGTTGCCGTCCTTGCGCTACTACTTCCAGCGGCAACGGTCTGGCTTTCGGCATTGGAAGAAGGCAGAGGTCGTTATGAAGGCACTGCGCGTCTGCTTCCTCGTTCTGCCACTCTTGGCAATCAACGCCCACGCAGGAGACATTAATCTTGGAACGGCAGAAAGTTTTGGCGTTCTGGGCGCCTCGACCGTGACCAATACCGGTCCAAGCTGTGATCAACGGAGACCTTGGTCTTTATCCCGGTACTTCGATCACTGGCTTTCCTCCGGGAGTCGTCAACGGAACGACCCACGAGACTGATGCAGTCGCAATGCAGGCCCAAGCGGATGCGCTGACTGCGTACAACGTTCTCGCAGGCCTGCCGTCCAATGCGAACCTGACGGGGATGAATCTGGGCGGCCTCACGCTCTTGCCCGGGGTTTATACATTCAATTCGTCAGCATTATTGAACGGGACGCTGACCCTGAATTTTCAGGGGCTGAGTAATCAGAACATCGTGTTCCAGATCGGAAGCACGCTAACCACTGGAAGCGCCTCGTCGGTTCTGGTGATCAATGCCGGCCACAATGACAACGTCTTTTGGCAGGTTGGCAGCTCGGCGACCCTCGGTACAACTACTTCGTTCTAGGAAGTATTATCGCGACTCACGAGCGTCACGCTGAATACCGGAACGACCATTGATTGTGGCAGAGTAATAGCCTTGAATGCTGCCGTCACCCTCGATACCAATACGATCAGCATCGGCAATTGCGTCTCCAGTACTAGTCTTCCTGAGCCGGCGACTGTCAGTCTGCTGGCTCCGGGTCTGTTGGGTGTAGGTGCAGCCGCCATCGAGCCCTCGAGTTTCGCTGCCTTGAGATTGGCTTTACCGCGTGGGTGAAGCGCAGGCGGAAGCGATCGCGGCGCACGAACGTGACCCACGCTTAGAGCGATTCCGCCACTTCATAAGGACAGCCCCGAAATCGGGCGTTCCAACGAACAAAAATCTTCGGCGTATGTTCGATGCCCAACAGATCATCAAATTTGGCATGTGATATTACTGCAACGGGGGAAACTAGTGGGTCCCCGTGGTTATCGCTGGTCATGATAACCACGGGAATCCACTCTGTTTCAGCGCCTCCGAGAGGTCTAATGTGGAAGTGTAAGCGCTGCCCCTTTGGAGGTATGAGATGAGCGCCAGGGGCATTCCAACCCGTAGCCAGGGCCTTCCAGCCAAACGGGTCCCATCGCTTGATTCGGTGCGATCCGCAAAACCCGCCACCCGCGAAATTGCAAAGCCTTCCCGGCTTCAAACGCCCAAGCCGCAACCAAGAAATGGCGATACGGTCTTCGATCCCGAGGCCTTTCTCGCGAGAGCTGGACTGGGCAGGAAGATTCTCAATCTGAAAAAGAATGAGGCGGCGTACGCGCAAGGGGACCCTCCCGACGCGATTTTTTACGTCCAGAGAGGCCAGCTGAGAGTAACGGTCACCTCCGCGAACGGAAAAGAAGCCACGATTGCCTTGGTGGGTGCCGGGGAATTCTTGGGGGAGGACAGCATGGCGTCAGCCCATCCTCTTCGACTCGCGACTGCTACCGCGATGACTGAGTGCGCCCTGCTGAGGATTAGCAAGGCAGAAATGGTCCGCGTACTTCACCAGGAACACGAATTGTCCGACATGTTCGTCTCCTTTCTTCTCACACGGAATGCTCGTATTCAGGCGGACCTGGTTGATCAGCTTTTCAACTCAAGCGAAAAGCGGCTGGCGAGGATTCTGTTGTTGCTGGCCCAGTTCGGCAAGGAAAGCAAACCGGAGACCGTGGTTCCTAAGGTCAGCCAGGAGGTATTGGCTGAGATGATCGGCACCACCCGGTCCCGAGTGAGTTTTTTCATGAATCGCTTCAGAAAATTGGGCTTCATCGAATATAACGGCAAGATTCAGGTTCACAACTCCCTCCTCAATATCTTTCTGCAGGAATGAGGGCGCTGCGATGCTGCGCCGAAATATTTTTCGGCTGGCGGTTTCTCGTGCATAAATTGCTCCTCCGAGAGTAGCTCTTGTGGCGCTATGAATCCTAGCCCCAAGCTCGACCTGCGCCATTCGGTCCGGTTTCCGCTGCACTTTCCGGTAACTATCACGACCTTGAACGAGGAGTACCGTGCCGAAACCATTGATATATCTGCGGGTGGTGTTCTGTTTCACACCGATGCTTCATTGGGGGTGGGGTCGTCAGTGGAATTTTCGATCGAAATCCCGAGCGATGTATTAGGGTTGGACCGCGGAGTATTAGTGAAATGCCAGGGCCGCGTGGTCCGATGTTCGACGGCCACTTGCGCTGCAGCACAACACGTGGCGGTAGTCATCGATGAATACTATTTCGAGCCGATGTAAGTCTTTCAGCTGAGCGAAAACGCCCGGGTACCGAGTGCCCCTTTCTTTCGCCGCTCTTGGCGAAAGGGTGGGTACCGGACAGAACTCACGCCACCAAGATGTGGTTACCTTCGTAACCTTCCCCGGCGCCGACATCACTGACTTTTCCCTTGACCTGTGCTTAAGCTGAGAGCGTGGTGAGGTGCGGCTAGCGGCTAGCGCTAGTGGCTAGTGGCTAGTGGCTAGTGGCTAGTTGCTCGTCCAAACAATGACCCTCAGAAAGAAGAGGGTCTATGTCTGTCCATCATTGCCGTCACATCAAAGAAGACGGCGTCTACTGCCAAGGCGCCCCGCTGCGCGGGCGCGAATATTGTCGCTTTCATCTGCGGGCGCTGGGACACCGCATGCGCATGGCGCGCGCGCAGGCGCGCCGCGAGCCACACGTTCTCGTCCTGCCGATACTGGAGGACCTGAACGCCGTGCAAGTCGCCCGCATGCAGGTGCTGGACGCGCTGGCCGCCGGACTCATCGAAGACAAGCGCGCCGGACTGCTGCTCTATGGCCTGCAGCAGGCCTCCAGCGACCTGCGCAGCGCGACCGCTGCCCCGACCCTGGGCGTTTACGCCGAGTCCGACACCGCCGAGCGCGCCGAAGACTATCCCGGCTTCGAGGAAGAGTTCGATCTGCCGCAGGACCTGGACCTGACGAAGCCGCCCGAGGTGGTGTTCCCGCCCGCGGCAACGCCAGCGCTCAAGGTCGAGCCTTCGCCGTATCGCAGCAAGCCCTTCCGCTGGGACGAGATTTCCCCCGAAGACGTGGAGCTGGAAGAGATCTTCCGCACCCAGGGCGCGGAAGCCTACCAGCGCCGGGACAAAGAATTCACCCGGCAGGCGATCAACGAAGTACAGGAGCACAAGCGCGCGATTCAGCGGGCCCGCTACATAGTAGAAGCAGCGCGCCGCAATGAAGAGCGGCTGCTGGGCACTCCCGAGGAGCGCGCCCGCAACGCGGCCGAAATCCAACGGGAACTGGCCGAGGCGGCAGCCCAGCACAGGGCCGAACTGGAAGCAGCTGTGGCCGCGGCACAGAAAGGTGAAGCGGACAAGAAACCGTCGGCCACCGAACCCACCGACGACCAGGCCAAGGCGAAGACGGGCAGCTCGGACGACTGACAACCAGCGAACAGCAACTGCTGTTAAGGAGGTAACAAGAACGAGTCCCGCATTGTGGGACGAAAGAGCTTAGCCCAGCGTTTCAACGCTGGGAAAGCCAGAAAAAAGAATCCGAGTCCCATGAGGGACGGCAGAGGTTGCTCTGCCGCGCCTGCGGCGCTGGTTCTGTGCCCGACCGGCAGAATCGGCGAGGTGAGACGAGGGGTGTAATGACATTTTCGGAAGGCGGCAAGACGATGAGAATTCCGCGAGGACATTAGCGTCCGGCAATCAGGCAGAACACAGGCCCGTGAGGCACTGGCAACCGCCAACGGGCCGCTGACAATTGCCGCTAACCCATTGCGGCTCAATCATGTACCTATAAGCCTCACGGGATCAATCATTTGCGGGGATTTCTTGTCTAAGTCGTTGATTCCACGTAAAGCCTGGAGGGGGAGGTCTCGATATAGGGGTTCCCTTCGACAATCTCAGGGCAGGCTTTTGGCTCCGGTTCGCAAAAGCGGCGAACCGTCGCTCAGAATGACAGCTCTCTTTGGGGGTTTGAACTGCGAAGAGCGAACAGCGAGAAGCGCCTGCTGCTATAGAATCGGCCTTGGCCTCTATGTCCTTGACGACCCAGCCTGCGCAAACGGGGCCGCTCGCGCCCACCGCGAGCGTTGCTCCGCGGTCCCGCTGGGCGATGATCTGGCATTCTCCGGCCTGGATGGTGCTGGTCGCCTTCGCCGTCCGCGTTCTGTGGATCGCCTTCGCGCATACGTATCGCTTCCGCACCAGCGAGGCGAACTTCGGGTTCGGCTTCGAGATCGGCCGCCTGGCTTATTCCCTCGCCAACGGCCACGGATTCAGCTCCCCCTTCGGCGGCGACACGGGACCTTCGGCCTGGAATCCGCCGATCTATCCCTGGATCCTGTCCGTGGCCTTCCGGATGTTCGGCAGCTACTCGCATGCGGCCGCGTTCGCGATGCTGGTGTTCAACAGCGTCTTTGCCGCGCTGACCAGTTGGACTGTTTATCGCATAGCGCGCCGCATCTTCGGCGAGACCGTCGCGCTCTGGTCCGGATGGGTATGGGCGCTGTATCCCGACACCATCTACTGGTCGGTGAAATGGATTTGGGAGACCAGCCTGTCGGCGTTCCTGCTGAGCCTGCTGTTCATGCTCACGTTGGAGATGGAAGGCGACGAACGGTCGTCTTCGTGGCTGGGTTACGGCCTGCTCTGGGGAGTTGCGGCGCTGACCAATCCGGCGGCGCTGTCGTTCCTGCCCTTCGCCGGATGCTGGCTGGTGTACCAGTTGCACCGACGCGGAAAGCGCTTCGTCGTGCCGGTTGTGCTGAGCGCCGTCGTCTTCTGGATGACGATCATGCCGTGGATGGTTCGCAACTACGAGGTGTTTGGAAGGTTCGTGTTCCTGCGCGACAACTTCGGCAACGAGCAGCGCATCGGCAACAATCCTCTGGCCGAGGGCATGTACGTTCTGGCCTATCATCCCAGCAACAACGCCCTCTTGTACGAGAAGTACAAGCGTATGGGCGAGCCCGCCTTCTGCTCAGAGCAGGGACGCCTGGCGCGGGAGTGGGTGGCGCAGCATCCCGGAAAATTCGCGCTGATCAGCTTGCGGCGCTTTTATTATTTCTGGAACGGCATACCGAGGCTGTCCAAAATTCAGTGGCTGGCGGAAACCAAGAACACTCATTTCTTGCTGGTTTCCGTGCTCGGAATCTGGGGACTGCTGCTGGCTCTGAAGCGGCGCGTTCACGGCGTGTTTCTGTTCGCCAGTCTGCTGGCGTTCTTTCCGCTGGTTTACTATATTTGCTTTCCGGAGCCTCGCTATCGGCATCCTATCGATCCGGAACTGCTGATTCTCGGGGTCTATTTGATCTCTCAAGCTGAAACTCGCAGCCCGTCGCGTGACCGCGCCGAAGAACTGCCCGAGGCTTCAGAAGACGACACTCTGCCGCAGTTCCACACGCTCTCCGTCATCATCCCCGTTTACAACGAGCGCAAGACGGTGATGAAGCTGTTGCAGCAGGTGGCGCGGCAACCGCTCAGCCTGCACAAAGAGCTCATCATCGTGGATGACTGCTCCACTGACGGAACGCGCGACCTGTTGCAGCAAGCCGATTTGCCGAAGCTGCTCGGCGGCAACGGTGCGAACACAGTCAAGCTGGTGCTGCACGAGAAAAACCGAGGCAAAGGTGCCGGTGTTCGCAGCGGCCTGGAGCACGTGACTGGTGAACTGGTGCTTATTCAGGATGCGGACCTGGAATATGATCCTCGCGATTATCCGCTGCTGATCACGCCCATTCTCGAAGGCCACGCCGACGCGGTCTTCGGAAACCGCTTCCACGATGGGCCGCATCGCGTGCCGCGATATTGGCGCTACCTGCTGAACCGCTGCTTCTCCCTGCTGTGCAACATGCTCACCGGCCTGAGCATTCACGACGTCACCGCCTGCTACAAGGTCTTCCGCCGCGAATTGTTCACGCAGATGCACATTCGCTCCGACCGCTTCAGCATTGAGACCGAGATCACGGTCAAACTTGCCAGGCTCGGCGCCCGCATCTACGAGGTGCCGATCGTCTATCACGGCCGGACTTACGCGGAAGGCAAGAAGATCAGCTGGACCGATGGCGTCATCGCCGTGTACCACCTGCTGTGGTACCGGTTTAAGGATTGAGCAATGGCGTTCGCGAGCAGCGACTCTCTTGGCAAAGCGGACGAATCCGGAGGCAATTCAAGGAATGGTAGTTTAGGCCACGTTTTGCCGGTTGGGCTGGTTGGTCTTTGTAAGCATGCCGTTGATCTGGTTCCAGGTGACCACCCACGGAACGACCAGCGAGAATACCAGCCTCGCGCCTAGCTGCCGGAGTGAGGATTTTCCGGGAAAGGTTCGCCAGTCCAGCCGGAACGCGAAGTACGTCTCGAGCGCGAGGATGCAAAGCAATGGGATCACGGTTAGTGGAAGGAGCGCAAGCGCCAAGACCTCGGCCAAGCAGCGGGCAAGGTTTCGAAACAGGCGCGCGCGTCGCGTTCCCAGCACGCCGTCCGTCTCGGCATAGCTTGCAGTCTGCCGAATCGCCGACCGAAACGTGTGCTTCGGCCGATAGTGTGCCTTGGCCCGGTCCACGAAGGCCGTGGTCGCTGTTTTGCGCGCTCGCAGATCGAAAATGGTGTCTTCGCCGAGGAAAGTGTCCTCGGGGAAGCCTCCTACTTGCTGCCATAGTTGTTTGCGAAAGGCCATGGAGCGGCCAGTGCAAGACTTGGTTGGCTCATTCGGGCCCAGCTTGATTCCGAAGAACGGCGCCGACGCAATGTCCCAGGTTGTTCGGTCTTGCGGATCGATGCAAGACCCTCCAACGGCGTATTCAGCTTGGTTGCCGAGAATCGGGCTGGTGAGCTGTGCCAGCCACTGCGGCTCGTAGCTGCATCCTGCGTCTGCACAAGCGATGATCTCGGACGACGCCCGAGCCACAGCCGTGTTGCGGCCGCGGCCAATCGGTCCAGGCGAAGCTTTCAGGCTGCAAGTTTCGTCTCGGATGGCAATAAGGTTCGGGTACCGCAAGCCGGCAGCTTGCAGATGTTCCCAAGTCCCGTCGGTTGAACCGCCGTCTACGATGACGACTTCCGCGGGGCGAAGAGTTTGCTCCATAAGGCCGACGACCAGGCGATCAATGTCGTCGACCTCGTTGAGCACGGTCGCGGTTACGCTAACGGCTGACGGACGCGTCCGGTGCCGGGTATCGAGATCGCCCGGTTTCCTTGTCCACATGCCGTCAATGGGTGGTGCTGATTTCTGCATCGCGATGAAGAGGGTCGTTCCGGAGCAGGTGACTGCGATTATATATGGCCTCCTTGCCGCGGCGCGACTAGCGAAAAACCCATGACCTTTTTATGTCACCTCACGTCTAACGGGCGACAGGAGGCACTATGACTCGTAGGTATCACGGTTTGGGTGGAGCACTTCTGGGAGGTCTGCTGGCCCTGTTTCTGGCGGTCTCGGCCCACGCACAGGTATCGCAAGAGTTCCACCGCACCGTTTCCCTTCCCTCGAATGGGCGCGTCTCGCTGGACAACGTCAACGGTGACGTCGAAATCACCGGCTGGGACCGCAACGAAGTCCAAATTGATGCGGTGAAACGGGCGCGCGATCAGCAACGGCTCGACGAGGCCCAGATCGAGGTCGAAGCCGGAAGCGATTACGTGAAGGTTCACACGCAATATCCGCACAACCACACCAACAACAATCCGGCTTCCGTCCATTACACGCTGCACGTGCCACAGAATGCCCGTCTCGACCGCATTAGCCTGGTGAATGGGGCGCTCACCGTGCAAAAAGTCGTAGGCGAAGTCGATGCGAGCCTGGTGAATGGCAAGGCTCATATCAGCGACCTTAGCGGAGAAGCGAGCATTTCCAGCGTCAACGGCAGCATTGAGGCCAACTATGCTTCGTTGACCAACGTGCGTGAGATTAAGCTCAAGTCCGTCAACGGAAGCGTCGAACTGGGGCTGCCGGGATCGCCGAACGCCGACGTTAAGGCCTCGACCGTTAACGGCGGCATCAAATCGGACTTCCCGCTTACCGTGCAGGGCAGCTTTGTCGGCCACAATCTTACCGGCACTTTGGGCAGCGGCGGGACGCGGATCGAGCTAAGCAACGTAAATGGGAGCATCCACATCGGCCCGGGACACGGAAGCTTGTAGGGGAACCGGACTCCACGGGAGCGTCTGCAATAGGGTTGCGGGGCTGGATCAGGCTGGCTGGGGCGAAGGTTTCTTCGCCCTCTGCCCGGATTGCTTCTTCTTTTTCTTGGCCTTGGCGCGCGCTTGCTTCTTTAGCTCCTCAGGAGAATACATGCTGCCGCGACAGCTCTTGCTGCCGCAATAGCAAGGAGCATCGTCGTCGCCGTCGTAAAGCCAGTAATCGTAAGTCAGTTCCTCCCCCGCGGCAACATCGCGCAGCGTAATAATGTACACACGGTCGCCTTCCTCATCCGTCTCACAGTTCGGATCACAAGAGTGATTTACGAACATGGCCATTCCGTGCCCGTCGATGATCACTTCCCCGTCGCCGACTCCGAACAGGTAGGTAAACGGCCGACCTTCGTATCGGTTATCGCCCTCCGCTTTGGTGATGCGCTCTCCCGTGTATTCCAGAACGCGTGTCCCTTTGGGAATTCTTTCCAGGGTGAAACAACCGGCGGCGTGTATATCGGAAGACCGTATGATGAGGCGCAGCAAGAAGCAAGGCTCCACGAAAAGGTGCAGGCAGTATAGCGTATCGCCGCGAGGAATTCGTCCACTGCCCACTCGCATCACTTTGCCTCGGCACTGTCAGTGCCATACGTCACATGACCGGCAGGCATTTCACGGTTCACATTCTGCCCGGGATTACGTATCTTGGAAGGGACGCAAAGATCTTGGGAGGCGTTCTCATGGTTCATGTACTGGTCCGCCACAAGGTGGCGGATTTCAACCGCTGGAAAGAGTCCTTCGATTCCCACCTCAATACCCGGATGCACGCTGGAGAATTGGCCTTCCGCCTCTTCCAAGGCGTGGACGACCCGCGGGACGTGACCCTGCTGCTGGATTGGGACAGCGTCGAACACGCCCGCCGGTTCATGAGTTCCGACGAACTGCGGAGCCGAATGCAACAGGCCGGGGTGGTGGGCACACCCGACGTGCAGTACATCGAAGATGTGCGTGCCATCCGCCGCACCGCCGCCGACTAGTACGGCGGCAGGAATGGTCCAGATTTTTTTGCAAAACTATTGACATGAGGGCAGGTTTTGCGCTTCAAATTGCGCTCGCCCGATTCAGAGTGCGCGCACGGTCGGCGGGCCGGTGCAACAACGTGCATTCGCTCAAAAGCCCCTAGCCATGCGTGTTTCGCGGAGTATGGCGTTCTGTCAAGAAGTTTGCTGGAAAAAAATCTTTGCCACGACACATTGATTTTTTTGCTCCGTTGACAAACCGGGCGGGAAAATTAGAATACCGGACGACTTCTCCGAATCGATTTGCATGACCGTGACCAATCTGACCACAACCTCCGACGTTCTGCTGAACACCGATTTTCCTGACCTCAAGCTCTACGCCAGCGGCAAGGTCCGCGACCTTTATCAGGTCGATGACGACCATCTGCTGTTCGTGGCTACGGACCGGATATCGGCGTTCGATTACGTGTTGGCTACCGGCATCCCGCAAAAGGGCCGGGTACTGACCCAACTCTCGCTGTTTTGGTTTGATTTCCTGAAAGACATCGTGCCCAACCATCTGGCGACCGCCGATGTCCATAAGTATCCGCGCGAGCTGCAAAAGTATTCCAGCCAGCTGCGTGGCCGCTCCATGCTGGTGGTGCGCGCGGACATGATTGCCATCGAGTGCGTGGTGCGTGGTTACCTCTCGGGATCCGGTTGGAAGGAATACCAGGCCAATGGCTCGGTATGCGGCATCAAGCTACCCGCGGGATTGCGTGAGTCCGACAAGCTGCCCGAGCCTATTTTCACACCGGCGACGAAGGCGGCCAGTGGTCATGATGAAAACATTTCCTTCGAGCGCATGGTTACGCTGGCCGGCGCGGAACTCAGCGAAACGTTGCGTGATTTGAGTATCAAGGTTTACCAGACTGCGGCCGATTATGCGGAGACCCGCGGCATCATCATTGCCGACACCAAGTTTGAGTTTGGTCATACAGTGGCCGGACTTCTGCTGGCCGACGAGGTGCTGACGCCAGATTCGTCGCGCTTCTGGCCGAAAGACAAATATCAACCGGGCGGTCCGCAGGACTCGTTTGATAAGCAGTACGTGCGTGACTACCTGGAAGCGATCAAGTGGAACAAACAGCCGCCAACTCCGGCGCTACCTCCGGAAGTAGCGGCCAGAACAAGCGAAAAGTATGTTGAGGCCTACACCCAATTGACCGGGCATCCGTTGCCTTCTTAGAAACAGCCGGATGATGGGCCTATCCATTTTCGATTGGGCGATCGTGCTCGTGGTTTTGCTGTCCGTGTTGCAAGCGATTGCCCAGGGGTTCTTTTACGAATTTTTTTCGTTGGCGGGTGTGATCGTCGGATATCTGCTGGCCGCTTGGGAGTATCCACGGGTGGCAGCGTGGTACGCGCAGCACGTGAACTCTCCGTGGGCAGCGGATATCGCTGGGTTCTTTACCATATTTGTGGTTGTCGTGTTGCTCGCAGGAATTGTCGGGCGGATCACTCGCTGGGCTGTTCACGGCGTGGGGCTGCGCTGGTTCGACCGGCTCTTGGGCGGATTGTTCGGGTTTGTGCGAGGCGTCGCTCTCAGCACGGTAGTGGTGCTGGCATTAGCGGCCTTCGCTCCGCAATGGGGATGGCTTCAGCAGTCACGAGTTGCTCCGTTCTTGCTGGTTTCAGGTCGCGCCTTGATCTGGGCAGCACCGGCAGACTTGCGACAGCGTTTTCGAGACGGCTGGAACTTGCTGCGAACCGTACCGGACCGTGTTTCGGAGCGCGACAACGGCGGAAAACCTTGAGTTTCATTTCAACTGGGCGTTGAAGAAAGCAAAGAGAGGCGCTGTGAAAGACCAACTGGAAGCTTTAATCATGCAGATGTACAAGAGCGGCATCACTTATTCAGAAGCCGTCTGCGAATTCAAGAAGAAATTCATTCTTACCGTGCTGCAGGACAGTAAAGGAAACCAGTGCAAAGCTGCTCGCCAGCTGGGCATGCACCGCAACACCCTCAGCCGCACTATCGCCGAACTCAAGCTCAACGCCAAAGAACTGCGCACCGGAACGCGCCGTCCGCCGCGCAGCGCTCACACAGTAACCATGGAGAAGAAAGCCGCACGCTAGCCGGCCGCTGCTGCCGTCCGTTCCCCTCAGGCAACCAAGAAAAAGGAGCAGCCTCAGCTGCTCCCATTCTTCTGCCTATCCGCGAATTATTGTGCAGGCTTCTTGTGGGCCGGCGCATGGTGCACGGGCGCGGCGGTCGATACCGGGTTTCCGTTCTTGTCCAGCAGGATGCCGTCGGTCATGGTCATCATGAAGGGGTTCGGAGTGTAACTTGACACTGTACCTTGGAAGGTCATCAGCGTCCCCGCTGCTGGCACCAGCTTCGCCGGCAGTGGCTTCCCCATGGTCAACTCAATGTCGGCTTTCTTGGCTTCGATGTCGTCATCGCTGCCCGCCAACATGATCTTCGACGCCGTCGCGCTGATTACGTTGGCGCCCAATTTCACCGCTTTGTCCTTGAGGGTGTTCCACACCGTGTCAGCAGCCTGCTGATTGCCCGAGGAAAGCACCAGTTCCCACTCCGCAAAGCTCATCTGCTTGGGATCTTTGCTCTTCACCAGGTCCGCTGCCTGCTCGGCAGGGGACGGCGGCGGCGGCGCCGCGGCCACCGTAAAGCCCGCGGGAGGCATGACGCTCGACGAGGCCTTGGCTTGGTTGACCAGGTCCGTCCAACCGTCTTCCTTGCCATGATAGCGAATGTATTTCTTGCGGCCATATTCCAGGATCTGCTGCTGTCCCGGTCCCTGGGCCAACTGCGAGGCCTTGACGATGAACCAGAAGCCTTCCGGGTTCATGGGCTTGGACTCGAGATCGGCCTGCGCCAGCGGATAAATGTCGGCGATGTTGGGCTGACTCTCCTCCGAAACCGCTTCGCGAAAATCCTTGGAGGCGGTCGCGTTGTCCTTCTTTTGCAGCGCCACGAATCCCAGTCCACCCTCGAAGATAGCGCTGAGTTCGTTGTGGAACTTGGTGAAGTCGGCGTCGCTCATGCCTTCGGGCTTGGTCATGTTGTGCAGCGCCTGTTCCCCCTGCTCGCCGTACTTCTGTATCAGATCGAGGTTTTGCGCGAGATTTTGTGCCGTCGTTGTGGCGCGATAGTAATAAACCAGCAGCGCCAAAGCGCGAACGTTATTGGGGTTCACCTGCAAGATGCGTTTGGCGGTGTCGATGCCCTTCTGCGCGTCTCCGGCCTGCTGGTAGGCGGCCATCAACTGCTCCAGGCCGTCTTCCTTCATCACACTGTTCGGATAGGTCTGGAGAAAGGCTTCCAACGCCTGCGCCTTTTGTGCGGGATTGCTCTGCTGGATGGCGTTGACATACGAGTTGTATTCAGCAGGATCTTTGATCTGCTTCTGCGACGACGGGGCTGCTTGCCCTGGTTGTGCGGCCGCCTGAGCGACCGCCTGCTGGACCAGCACGCCGATGGCAAGCACCAGCAACATGGTGACTAGCGACTTCTTCATTCGTTTGGCTCCTTGGTTCCTAAGGACCTGATGACGATGTCGGCCCGCACACGCCTCCACTGATGCGCAGGTCTTGCACCCAAAAACTGGGCTACATGATTACAACACAAACCATTCCGCATTCCACGCCCTGAATGCTGCCCCGGAACACGAAAACGTGCGGAGACGGGATTATAAGTATCCGCCATAGTCAAAGGCAAGTTGCTACTACTTTACACAATTTCCACGTCTCTACAACGCCGGAAACCCCGATCGCGGTCGGGCGCTTGACCCGCCCAGAGCTGCCTCTGGCAATGTTCAACAACCTCGCGGCGGACCGTTTAGCGCACTCACGGTTTATCTCTCCCGTGTATTGGAAGTGGCCGACGGCGCGCACCGTGCGCCTTCTCTGCGGCCCTGATTAGCTCCAGCCGAGTACTGGCGGCGACGAACAAGCCACACACGCCACAGTAGGATTCGATCAGGTGCGCCGTGCGCAGGTTGGGCATGTGCACAAACTGGAGCGGCAAATCTGGCTGCCTCATTGCCATAAACTGCACCGAATCCTGTTGGGCCGCTTGTCCCCAAGTCCGCGGGTATGAAGTTGTGATGATAAGTTAGAGTCATTGTAGCAGTCGCGGTCGCACGATATTGCCCGCGCCAGACGCGGCCGCAGGGACGGCGCGCAGCGCAGTCGCGAGGGAGAAAGGCATCCATGCAGCAAGATCCGTCAGCTTCGCTTTCTGGAAAGGTAGCGGTCGTAACCGGAGGCGGTCGAGGCATCGGACAGGCCGTCGCCACGAGGCTGGCTGAGATGCAAGCGACGGTCGTCATCACCGGCCGCGACGAAACCCGCCTGCAGCAAGTTGCCGGCGAATTGACCGCGCGCGGACATCGCTGCTCAGGCATCGTATGCGATGTCGCCAACCTCGCCAGCGTGGAAGCGCTGGGCGAGCGTCTGCGCCGCGACTACGGCCGCGTGGACATTCTCGTCAACAACGCAGGAATCGGCGGTCCGTCCGGACTGCTGCATGAACTCGCGCCCGACGATTGGGACGCCATCTTCAACACCAATCTCCGCGGCGTTTACTACATGCTGCGCGCCATCGTGCCGCTGATGATTCCAACTGGAGCGGGACACATCATCAACATCTCTTCGCTTGCGGGCAAGAATCCGCTGCCGCGCGGCGCAGCCTATTCCGCTTCGAAATGGGGCTTGAACGGGCTTACTTACGGCGTCGCCGAGGAACTGCGCGGGCAGAACATCCGCGTGAGCGTGATTTGTCCCGGCTCGGTGAATACCGACTTCAGCCCGCGCCGTCAGGGAAAGGAAACCAGCAAAATGCTTCAGCCGGGCGACGTCGCGCACGCGGTCGCGATGCTGCTGACGCAGGAGCCGCAGTCGTTCATCAGCGAGGTGCTGTTGCGCCCGACGCAGAAGCCGTAAGGCGCTGCTCGCTATTCGCTTTTCGCTCTCGCTTTCGCTTCGTAGCTTCGCTTCTCGTGGACTGCTCGTTCTGCTGTCGCATTGCGAAATTGTTTATCTCTGACGGAGGCTTCGCTATTCCAGACCAAACTTGTCATCCCGACCGAGGACTTTAGTCCGAGCGGAGGGACCTGCTTTCGAGTTGCACTTAGCATTGCTTGGTATTTTGGCGGAGATTTCGACAGCTCCCCAGCGACGATTTGCTAGGAATTGTCGCTGTTTGCTGCATGCGACTCTCCGTAGCGAATTTTGTTTAGAATCAACAACTTAGGACAAGAAACCACTCGCAAACTATTGATTCCATGTAGCTTATACGTAACGTATTATGCAACAAGGACTTAGCTGGCAAAACTTGGGCCTTTTCGCTCGGGAGAGCTATGACTACTATGTATATTATGATTTATATGTATGTCAGTGATTTGCCCTGACCGTATTAAGTTGCTTCAGTAGCGATTCTATCCAGCTGACCTGTTCACCGAGCCTTACACCACTTTCTGGGTGCGGCGAGCAAAACACGACGAGCACACAGTTTGGTTCGCCCTCGCCCTGCTGGTTTCTTGAAACGTTCTCGATCAGGGGCGCGATGCTTTGCAGGGCCTGCATGGGACGTTATGTGCTCGAACTTATTGTCACGATAAAAATAATTAATCTCCTATCGGCGTCGACCACCACTTCAGGGCTATTGCTTTCCTGTCAAGCTAGTCGTAGAGTCGCTCATCTTTTCTTCCTGTGGTAGGAGTATCGAGTTCGCACACTACTTAGGGAGTGTGCTTGGGGAGCAGCCGCTTGTCTAATGCCGCCTGCCCCCACGATAGCAGTGTGGCCTTATAGCACGACGCCAGGACAGTTGTACTGAAAGTAGGTTGGGTGGCCGCCCGCCGCTGTTTGGCACGACCCTTCCGGTCCTGGATATCCGGTTTCAAGTTAGACAGTATGGAACGGATGGTTAGTCTCATCGCATTGTCCGAAGGTGAAGTGTGACGAACTTGAGCAACATGTTGTTGCCTGGCCCGATTTCTCGGCGTATCCCGACGTTGGTTCTGATCGCTGCATCGTTTGGCACCGGTTACCTAATGGATGCACAGACTCCCCCTCCAGCGATCCAGTCACTATCGGTTTTGACAGGGGCCCCGGGCGATTCGGTAACCATCACGGGGATATACTTCGGCGCGAAGCCGGGGAGCGTTAGATTTGGCTTTGTGACTGTCAACGTGGCCCCTGGGTCATGGTCAGACACAAAGATCACTGTACCCGTCCCTATCATGCCCGCTGGGCCGGCTAACATCGTAGTGCCTGTTGGAGGTACAGACAGCAACCCTCAAGACTTCACTGTGGCCTGCGCCGCAGGAAAGCCGTGTATCGAATCAGTGATACCTCCGACAGCGCTCCCGGGCGATCCGGTAACCATCAAAGGGAAGAATTTCGGCACCCGAGACACCGTCACCTTTGGTGGCACGGCAGCCGACATTAGGTCGTGGTCCGACAAATCGATCGATGTGACGGTTCCTAATATTACCGCCGGAATAGCGAGTATCGTCGTAAAGGGAGGCGACCACTCACCTTCAGCTATCTTTACGGTGGTCACCGCAATCTCAATAACGGTGAGTCCACGAGTTATTCAACCGGCCAGTGGGAAACTACCCGCATCAGTGAACCTAGGGGTCTTTGAGGCCAATTGTGACGACAGAATCGGGGTTGATCTGGCGCACAATGGCAGCGCACCCTACTCAATCAAGATCATGGGAGGTGGTCTCACACCGTCATCTCAGCCAACCCCTGGCAAATGTGCGATCACGTCTGTGCTGACGATTGACCCCTCCGTCACGTCTGGAACCTATGACGTTGTGCTCCTTAACAAGGATGGAACGTCTGTCGGTAAAGCGGAGATTGCCGTCCTAGACAGTTCGGCGGGGCCCATCCCTCCCGGCTTGCCACCACAGGTGGACGTCATGTGGGAGGTCATGAGTCAGAATAACTGCTCTGATGTATTTGGAAAGCGCATTTCGCAGACGGAGTACTGCATACAAGTTAAGATTGGCAACAATTCGGGTTACCCGCTTCAAATCGCTGGCATCGGCTTTTCAAAGAAAATTGGCAGTCTCCCAGGCCAACCAGAGGTCACAACCGCAAACAGCAGTTATGCCTCGACTCGATCGGTTCTGATATGGCAAAACGTTACCAACGGACGAAATATTCTCTACAACACTATTCAAGCCGCCGGTGTAGTCATGGCAGGGTTTACTCCCTATTTCGGCACGGGGCTACATCCGAACGGGACAGTCAATAACGCTCGAACCAATTGGACCACCGCCGCATCCATCGTATCCGGCCCGATACTCTCGGCATTCAATATCATTGCCCCAAATCCGATCATCACTCAGCTGAATAATCTTGACGACCAGAGTTTTCGAGACACCAAGGTAATCGCCAACAACAGCCAGGTGCAGACGGTCGTTTTTGTTGAAAAAAAAGCCCTAACAAATCAGCTCAGAGACCTTGGTATCCAATTCAAGTCTTCCCCATTGATGACAAACAACCCAGACAAAGGCAACCAAGAGGTGAAGAATGATTTTAAGGACACCGTAAGCAATTCGGCAAATCCTGATCTTATTGGGTGGGCAATACCTCTCGTTCCCTATCCAATACACACAAAAAAGGATTTTGATCCACTGTTTGTAAAGCTCGCCTTGGGCAATATGGTGATCGTTGGCGACCAGATTGCGTATATCAATCGAGTCCAGATACAGAGCAATGCGGCTCCGTCCACACCGTCAGGTCCTCTGAGCGTGAGTCCATCAAACTTGACTTTCACCCGGCAGGATATCCTAACCACCAGCGCTACTCAGACGGTCACTCTCACCAACACCAGCAGTTCATCTTTGACAGGAATCACGTCAACAGTGATAGGGCCCAATAAGGATGATTTCAAGATCCGCCCCGGTCAACCAAATGATTGTTCGCCTCCTTCGTCAACCCTCGGGGCTTCTCCTGCCACGTGCACGATCTCCGTTACTTTCGCCCCGTCTCCGACAATGGCGGTCGAGCGTACGGCAACGCTGCAAATAGCATATAGCCAAGATGCCACTGCCGAGCCGCCGCAGACAGTCACGCTGAGCGGCACCGCCAATGTTCCGCCGGACAACGTACCGGTAAACCCTGCAACCGGGGATGTAAAAACGGTTGCCAAAGGTCAGACGGGTACTGCGACTCTAACGATCGGTAATGCAGGGAACACTGATTTAACCAACGTTAGGTTTACTATACCTGCTACAAGTGCGTTTAAGTCTTCGGATAATTGCAACAATGTTTTGGCAGCTGGAAATACATGTACAGTTACAGTAACGTTCACAGCTGCAGCGAACGCGCCTAGTAAGACATACTCTGATTCTTTGACTATGAACTATCACATCAACGGGGGTGACGCAAGCAAAGTTATTGCTTTGAGCGCGGCGGTTCCATAATGGAGTCCATACACGGGCGAGCAGAGCACACACCCTGACCATAACATATACTGTCGGGTATTTGAGGCCTAGCTGTCAATCTAGCTGGCCCGATTCATGATTCAGTCGGTTCTTAGGACGCTGCTGCCGCTGTTCATAGTGACGTTAGCGGCCATGATGCCGAAGATTCATTTTGCCGCGGACAGGCAGGATTTAGAATCGGCAACTAACGTCTCACGAGAAGTGCCGACCAGCGAGGATATGAGTCCTTCTCAGTCCTTTGCCTCTCTTCAGCCGAATGCCGTTACCTGTCAGCCCAGCGGCACTGTTCCTGCTACGAACGGAATCCGAGCGACGTTAAGTCTACTGAGCGATCAAACTGCCAAAGCTCTTTTCGGTTCCAGGATTAGTAAGGCGTACTACGTAATCGAGACATCATTTAGCGATGTCGGCTTGTCAGGCTTCGTCGTAACCGGACTGCAGTTGTGTTCTGCTGAAGGGGCTCCGATTTTAGTGACATCTCCTCAAGTCATAGCGGCGAAAGTATCTCACCGCCCGAAAATGGTGCCCGAATGGCTCCTGGGACAAGAATGTCTCGTGCCCAAATGGCTGACGAACCAGGGAGTTGTAGTTCCCGGCCGCAGCGACGCAAGGACACGGCTATTTGTCGAGAAGGGGAGACTGGAGCTTGAGCACGGCATGCTCCCACCGGGACTGCAGTTGTTCGGGGAAGTGAGTGAGACGCTATTTGTGACGAAAACTATCCGAGCAACATACTAACAACTGTCAGTTCCTCTTGGCGCACCCTAGTCACTCGGCGCTGCCGTGCAGATCCACCACGCCTCGCGTGCCGAAGCCATCCTCTCCCATGTCGTTGGGGCCCTTGGGGGCGCCCTCGCGCATCTTGGCAGTCAGTCCTTCGATCTGCACCTCGATAACGGCGGTGGTCGCCAGATGCGCATCGGGAGCAATGGTGTAATTGCGGCCGGCGGTGCGTCTGGGGAAGTATCGCGAGGTCATAGCCTCAAAACACCTCGCGCGCTTCTCTGCCCACGTCATCCGGCGGACGGCCCAGGCCAAGGCACATCACGCGGAAATTCACTCCACCTATAGGGCTCCTTCGACTTCGGTTCGTCCGCTGTGCGGACGAACCTACGCTCAGGATGACAGACTCAGACAAAAGACGCTGTGGAGATAGCCGGGGTCCATTCACGTCGCGCCGTGCGCAAAAAATCAGGCACGGGAAGGAGAGAGAAACCCGTGCCTGTTGGAGAGGCTCAGCGTTCGCAGTCAACAAAAAACCCTAATCGTTGGCGGAGACGTTGCCGCCCCGCACATGCTCGTGCTCGTGCTCGCAGGTCAGCGGACACTCGCCCAGGATCGGACGGCAGGACGGATCCTGGCCAATCTCGATCATCTGAGCCGGGACCTTGACCTCGGCAAACTGCTCAGCCTCGGTGGAGTGCTCCAACGCCGACAACGACGACTTGCCGCTGGCGATGACCTGCGTGACCTCGTCGAAATAGCCGGTGCCGACGAAGCGCTGGTGCTTCACCGCGGAGTAGCCGTGGCTGAACTCGCGGGCAAATTCTTTCTCCTGCACGCGTGAGTAGGCGGTCATGCCGGTGTCGCGGTAGGCGCGCGCCAGCTCGAACATGCTTAGGTTGAGCACGTGGAAGCCGGCCAGAGTGATGAACTGGAACTTGTAGCCCATCTCGGCCAGCGCGGGCTGGAAGCGCGCGATGGTGGCGTCGTCCAGCTTCTTCTTCCAGTTGAACGAAGGCGAGCAGTTGTAGGCCAGCAGCTTGCCGGGATACTTCGCGTGGATGGCGTCGGCGAAGCGCTCGGCTTCCTTCAGGTTCGGCTCGGAGGTCTCGCACCATATCAAGTCGGAGTAAGGCGCGTAGGCAAGTCCGCGGGCAATGGCGGAATCGAGTCCGCCGTGGATGCCGTAGAACCCTTCCACCGTGCGCTCACCGTTAAGGAAGATGCGGTCGTAGGGATCGATGTCGGCGGTCAGCAGATGCGCGCTGTTGGCATCGGTGCGGGCCAGCACCAGCGTGGGAACGCCCAGCACGTCGGCAGCGAGACGCGCCGCGACGAGCTTCTGCACGGCTTCCTGGGTTGGCACCAATACCTTGCCGCCAAGGTGGCCGCACTTCTTGGCCGAGGACAACTGATCTTCGAAATGCACGCAGGCCGCGCCCGCTTCGATCATGGACTTCATCAGCTCGAAGGCGTTCAGCGTGCCGCCGAATCCAGCTTCGGCGTCGGCGATGAGCGGGACAAACCAGCTCATGCCGTTCTTGCCTTCGGAGTGATGGATCTGGTCGGCGCGAATCAGAGCGTTGTTCAGGCGGCGTACCAGGTTTGGCACCGAGTCCGCGGGATAAAGGCTCTGGTCGGGATACATCTGGCCGGCATTGTTGGCGTCGGCGGCGACCTGCCAGCCGCTCACGTAGATGGCCTTCAGCCCGGCAGAGACCATCTGCACCGCCTGGTTGCCGCTCATGGCGCCGAGGGCGTTGACGTACTTCTCGCTGGTGCAGCAGTTCCCACAGGCGTTCAGCGCCGAGGCGCGCCAGCGTGTGCTCAATGTGTAGGGTGCCGCGCAAACGCACAACGTCTTCCGCGGTATAAGGACGGGTAACCCCGTTCCAGCGGGGATCGGACTTCCATGATTTCGCAAGTTCAGCAGCAGATTGGTAAGCCGCCATTTCGTGTCTCCTCTCGGGGTCGGAACAACTAAAGTTGAGTGCGGACTGTTTGGGGCCCGCCATTTCGGAATGATGTTCAGATATGCTGAACAATCATTCTGTATGGTGCACATACGATAGCGGGACGCCCAATTGCGTGGCAATATGATTGTTCAACATAGTGAACACTAATTCACTATCCGGCACCCATCGGATTCCCGGAATGGGACTGGACGCGTACCGTTCACCAGACATCTCAAGCCTAATCACGCCAGGCGGTTTTTGTCTGTGACGCAGCTTCCTTAATTAGCGTTCCAGTATGTGAACGCCAATTCATCATTTTGTACGAACCAACTGCTGCTAAACTGGTGGCCTATGGCGCGCCAAGTTGAAAACCCGTCGACCGCGGTGGAGCGCACGTTGCTGATCCTGGAAGCGGTAGCGCAGCGGGAAGGCGGCATGTCGAACGCGGACTTCAGCCGCAAGCTGAAGATCCCGAAAAGCTCAGCCAGCTACATCCTGCGAACGCTGGAACAGCACGCTTATCTGCGTCGCGATCGCGACGACGGCAAGTACCGGCTCGGCATGAAGGTCCTAAGCCTGTCGCGGGCGGCGCTGAGCGGAGTGGATATTCGCGAGGTTGCGCTGCCCATCATGCGTCACCTGGTCGATCAGATACATCTCACGACCCATCTGGCGATTCTGGACCACGAGGAAGCAGTGTACGTGGAGAAGGTGGAGGCGCCGAGCTTCATCAAGATGGATACCTGGATCGGGCGCCGCATGGAAGTACATTCGACGGCGGTCGGCAAGGCGCTGCTGGCTTACCTCGATGCTGACGAGCGGGAGACGATCCTCCGGCATCGTGGGCTGAAGAAGCTGACCCCCTACACCATCACCAGCGTGGCCAAACTGATGAAGGAGTTCGAGCGCGTTCGGCAGTTGGGCTATTCGGTCGATGACGAGGAGAACAGCTTGGGCGCGCGCTGCGTCGGCGCTCCTATCTTCAACAGCCAGGGACAGGTGGAGGCCAGCCTGGGATCCACGGGAACGATTACGGCTGTGCCGCGGGAGGCGGTTCCCCGCCTGGCGGAGGTGGTGAAGGAGGCGGCGCGACGGATCTCGCATCAAATTGGGTATCGCGGAGCATATCCCAAACCGGGCTAAACGGATTCTCGAGTGAACTACTATCCCGAGGTGGAACCTTTGTCCGTCCGGCATTGTCCTTCCAGCCTTCTTGCTGTACAACATCAGGTTCAGCACTTTCGAACTACATCTATGCGCAGAGGCGTATGAAAGCGAAAGAGAAGATACGAGAGATCCTCGCGCTTGCAGACGTCGAGCTGAACGGGCCCGATCCGTGGGACATCCAGATACACGATGAGAGGTTCTATCAGCGGGCGCTAAGCCATGGCTCGATGGGGCTGGGCGAGTCGTACATGGACGGCTGGTGGGATGTTCCGCAGATCGACGAGTTCTTCTCCAAAGTCCAAAAAGCCGGTCTGCACAACAAGGTCAGGACATTCTCCGTGGTGTGGCTCGCGGCCCAGGGGCGGCTGCTGAACCGCCAAACCAAGTGGAGGTCGAAGCGGGTGGCGCACCAGCACTACGATCTGGGCAACGATCTCTTCCAGGCGATGCTCGACAAGAACATGCAGTACACCTGCGCCTACTGGCAGGACGCCAAAACGCTGGACGATGCGCAGGAGAACAAGCTCCACCTCATCTGCCGCAAGCTCTACCTCAAGCCGGGCATGAGGGTGCTGGAGCTGGGCTGCGGCTTCGGCGGGCTGGCGCGCTTCATGGCCAAGGAGTACGGCTGCGAGGTGGTGAGCTACAACATCTCGCGCGAGCAACTGAAGTTCGCCAGCGAGTTCTGCGACGGACTTCCGGTTCGTTTCGAGGAGAAGGACTACCGCGAGGCAATCCATGAGTCCCAGTTCGATCGCGTGGTCGCGGTCGGATTGTGTGAGCACATCGGACCCAAGAACCATCGCTCGTTTCTGGAGCTGGCGCACAGCAAGCTGAAGGACGGAGGCTTGTTTCTGCTGCACACCATCGGCGGCGTCAAGTCGCAGACCCACATCGACCCCTGGGTCGACAAGTACATTTTCTCGGGCGGGGTGATACCGTCCATTCCTCAGCTCGCAGCGGCCATGGACGAGCTCTGGGTCATGGAAGACTGGCACAACTTCGGCACCGACTACGACACGACGCTAATGGCGTGGTGGAAGAACTTCGATAGCCGCTATTGCACCCTGGACAAGCAGAAGTATGACAAGCGTTTTTACCGGATGTGGAAACTGTACCTGCTGATGTCTGCAGGAGCATTCCGGGCCCGGCGGCTGCAGCTCTGGCAGATCGTGCTGAGCAAAGGGAACCCCGAAGGCTATGTGCCTGTCAGATGAAGGCGATTCAGGCTGCTGTGAAGGGCGGCAGCGCTACGGCGTTGCATTTTGGACCTCGTATGAAGTCTACTTTAGCCGTTGAGGTGAACTCCTCCGCGGACATCAAGGCTTACGAGCAAAGGCGCGAACAGCTGATCCACGAACTTGCAGCCGCCCGAGCGAACGGCGCCAGCGTCGGCCTCGGCAAGACCACCTCGAATCTCTTCCGTCATCGCAAACAGCAGAACACGAAGCGGATTGATGTGCGCTCGTTCCACCATGTACTCAAGGTGGATGCCAGCAGCCGCACCGCCGACGTCGAAGGCATGACGACCTACGAAGAACTGGCGGATGAGACGCTTAAGTTCGGCCTGCTGCCGACCGTTGTGCCGCAACTGAAGACCATCACCATCGGCGGCGCAGTCAGCGGGCTTGGCATCGAGTCGTCGTCGTTCAAGTACGGACTGGTGCACGAAACCGTCGACGAAATGGAGATCCTGCTGGGCGATGGCAGCACCATCGTCTGTTCGGCGGCGGAAAATCCAGACCTGTTCTACGGCTTTCCGAACTCCTACGGCACACTCGGCTACGTGCTACGGCTCAAGGTGAAGCTCATCCCGGCCAAGCGCTTTGTCAAGCTTACGCATACCAAATTCACCGAGCCGGCGAAGTTCTTCGCGGAGATCGAAAGCCTGTGCGCGGCGTCGCGATTCGACTACATCGACGGCGTGGTCTTCGGTTGCGACGAGATGTACATCGTCACCGGCGAGTTCACCGACGATGCGCCCTTCGTCAGCGACTACACCTATATGAAGGTGTTCTACCGGTCCATACGGCAGCGTGAGGTGGATTACCTTACCGCCAGGGACTACATCTGGCGTTGGGACACAGACTGGTTCTGGTGTTCGAAGCACTTCTACGTGCAGCGCGCGCCGGTGCGGCTGCTGGCGACCAAGCGGCTGCTGAACTCGAAGACCTACCAGCGCATCATGCGGCTCTCGCACAAAATCTTGCCCGAGTCCGCGACCGAGTCCGTCATCCAGGATGTGGAGATTCCCATCGAGCACACCACCGAGTTTCTGGATTTCCTGCTGCGCGAGATCGGCGTGCTTCCCATCTGGATCTGCCCGTTTCGCAGCTACGATCCGAGCGTCGCCTACGACCTGTGCCGCTTCGATCCCAGAAAGCTTTACGTCAACTTCGGCTTCTGGGACACGGTGCCGAGCACACAGCCGGAAGGACACTACAACAAAAAAATCGAGGCGAAGGCACTCGCGCTCCACGGCAAGAAAGGACTCTACTCCACCGCTTATTACGGCGAGGAAACCTTCTGGCAGATCTACAATCGGCCTGCGTATGAAGCACTGAAGAACAAATACGATTCCGGGCGCTGTTTCAAGGACCTGTACGAGAAGACAGTAAAGCGGCAATAAGCAAAACCGCAGATTTCGCCGATGAACACCGATTCTCGGAGCGCATGCTCCCCCTCTCGCCGCATCACCTAGAATCAAGAACTTAGACACAATTTCTATTGCAAAATATTCCATCCAAAGAAGTTATATGTAAAGTATAGATTCCTATGGACTTAGAGTCGATAAATCAATTAGGAAACGGTCTAAGATTCTTAACAAAGCTAACAAAGCTTACCAAGCGGTATACGGTTGCTACCCCCCACCCCGGCGCAAAATATTGAAAACAAAGAGCAAGAGAAAAACTCTCCTCGCAAAATATTCCATCCAAAGGAGTTAGAGATCAAAATATTCCATTCAAAGGACTTACGGGCGAAAGCCTTCCTCGCCTCGGTACTCCCAGGGACCTGGCGTTAACCAAGCGGTAAAGCAGAGCGCTCGGTTCCATCCACTATCCACCAGCCACTATCCAGTGACTTGTCAAAGATCGTCGGTTCCCGCGAACCGTCCCTGCCCTTCCGGCGGACGGGGAGAGACACTAGGCCTCTGTCACGAGTGTATCGCCCTTTTTGCTGATGTCAAGTTACGAAAGTACATGTACCATCACCAAGATGTTGGGGCCTGGTTGAAAACGTGGCGGCGCGTCCATTTGGGTCCTCATGGCGTTTGAATTAAATTTGTGGCATGACACTTTCTGCCCGCAATCAGCTCCAAGGAACCGTCGAGGAGATTCAACTCGGCAGCGTAATGGCCCACGTCGTGGTCCGTGTTGGTGAGAACCTGATCGAGAGCGTGATCACTCGGAGAAGCACCGAGGAGATGGCGCTCAAGCAGGGGGACGCCGTCAAGGTCGTCATCAAGTCAACCGAAGTGATGCTCCAGAAAGATTGACAGCGCCGCCGTCGCGATGCCTGGCGGAGATTGGGTCGTCGGCCTGTGCCGCCGCTTACGGGGCTCCGGGCCATGTAGACCCGCCTACCCAGGGCTCACGAGTCTGTGTGAGAACCGTGTCGCCCCTCCTCCACCCCAACGAGCACAAAAGCGGTGCTCGTCGGGGACCCCGGCTACGGGGCTCGGATTGATTTCCCACTTTACCCAGCATTCCGCCTGCGGCTCCATGCTGGGCTAAACTGAGCCGCCCCTGCGGGGCTGGATTAACAACAGGTCCAACTGTGTGCCGCAAAGTACACACTGACACCTCGACAACTGGATCCTCGTACCTGATTGAAGTACTCAGCGTCTAGGCATCTTTTCCACCCAAGATTCTTGGGTCCGTTCTTCCATACAAGGCAGGCCACCAAGCCAGACTTTCCGTCACCAGAGAAGTTTCAAGCCGAATTGAAGCTGGCGCGCAGTGGTAGAAGTGCTGGTGATCACTCCCGGCTGTGCCGGAAAGGCCCGTGGGCGTAAACACGATGAGGTTAGGGGTGTTGAAATTGGCCCGGTTCAGCAGGTTGAAGATCTCGGCTCGAAACTGCAGGGAAAGCCGCTCGTGAATGAGGGTGTCTTTGATCGCGGAGAAATCCCAGGTCGCCAATCCCGGACCGATCAGGTTATCTCTTCCGAGATTGCCATAGAATCCGCTGTTGGGCGGCGGCTGTAGAAAGGCGTTGGAGTTGAACCACTGATTCGGACTGCCGATGATGGCCGAGCCGGTGAAGTCTGGATTCGCGAACGGCCTTACCGGATTGCGGGTGTCGCCGTTGTTCGAGGGGTTGTAGCTGAGCTGCGGAGTGAACGGGAACCCGGCTTGCAGCAGTACGATGCTGTTTACCGACCAGCCGCTCACCAATCCATCGGCGAAGCCGCTCAGCCCGTTCGCGAACGCTTGCCCCTTTCCGAACGGCAGGTCATAGACCACGCTGATTACGCCCACGTTCCGCACATCATAGGTGGCAAGTCCCCAGTCTGCGGCTATGTCGTAGGGGTTGGAGACCAGGCCCGGCGCATTGCCTGCGGTGGTGCCGTTCAGTGAATCCCCGTCATCCAGGGCCTTCGACCAGGTGTAAACGCCGCGCAGCGAAAAGCCGTGGCTGAAACGATGGTTCAGGTCAACCTGCAGGGCGTTGTAGCTGCTGTCGCCGACCGAAAACCAGGTCCAGGTGTTGGCCAGGGTGGGGTTCGCCTTCGGCGTACCAGCTTGAATGTAGTAGGAACCAGCCGGAACCGGCGTGCCCGCCAAGCCCGCCGGAAAGTCTTGCGGATAGGTGGCCGGACACGGCGACGCCGGACAGATGGTTGGGAACGGCGTGTTGGCATCGAGGCCAACGATTTCGTGGTAGCCGTGGGAACCGATGTAGCCGATCGTCAACGAAGTATTCGGAGTGAGCTCCTGTTCGACTCTCACGGAATAGGAGATCAGGGTCGGCATCTTCAGGTTAGGTTGAACTCCGCCGGGAACCAGCAACGCCTTGGCCGGCGGTGGGAGCTGGGGGTTAATCGGGAGTTGGGAAACCGGCAGCGCGGCGATGCTGTAGGTCGGATTGAAGGGCGCGTTCTGGTCCATGCGATAGCCCAGGGCATCCTGCAGCTCGTTGTACATGCCAAAGCCGGCGCGCACGACGGTCTTGCCGACGTAGGGACTCCAGGCGAAGCCGATGCGCGGTTCCGGCAGGAACTTCGCGTTGTTCACGGTGAAGGCGCTGCTGGCGATGCGCGGCTGGCTGGAGATTACGCCATCGGTGAAGGTGTAATTGGCAGCGCGTCCATGGGCCTCATTCCACCCGGTCGAGAACTCGCCACGGAATCCGAGGCTCAGCGTCAGGCTGGGACTGACGCGAATGGTGTCTTGGGCGTAGAGCGCGCCAAACAGTGAGCGCCAGTTCATCTCCGTGGGCGCCGGATCGTACAGGAAGCTGCTGGTAACTCCGGTGAGAAACGTCTGCAGGCTGGTGAACGTCGCCTGCCCGTACTGGCTGAGTGCTATCGTCTCGTTCGATTGGAACTGCTGGAACCATGCCCCGAAACTGAACTGGTGCGCTCCGTGGGTCCAGGCTACACGGTCTTCATAGGTGTACAGGTTGCGGGCCATCGTCAGGTTGCTGCCGTTGTTGCTTCCGGCCAGGCCGATCTGCGCCTGAGGATTCGACGCCGCACTTCCGCCGACCACCACTGCGCCTACTGGCTGTCCCACCAGAAACCCCGGAACTGTCGCTGCCGGCGTGCCCGGCGTGGGTTCGCCGGTGAAGAAATAGCCTGCCCGCGAAAAACCAAAACGGGCGGTATTCAACAGGGTGGGCGAGAAAACGTGCGTCTCTTCCAGAGTGGCGACCTGCTCCCGCAGATTCAGTATGTCGGTGCTGTAAGGATTGAAGTAGGTCGGTGTGACGTCTCCGCCGTCGTCGATGGTGTACACCGCCGAGAATGTGTCGTTCGCCGAGAAGGTATGGTCGAATCGAGCGGTTCCGAAATACTCGCGAATGGTTTGTAAGGGGCTGCTGGAAACCTGCGCTATTCCGCTGAAGTCAGGATCGCTGGGCGTGGGTGTGGGCCACAAGTTCAGCAGCGGTTGAACGCTCGGCACGGCCTTCGCGCGCGAGGCCAGATCGGGCACGAACGCGACCGAAGTCTGATGCAGGTTTTGAATGAATCCCTCAAAGTTTGCGAAGAAGAACGTCTTGTCTTTCTGGATCGGCCCTCCTACGGCGCCGCCGAACTGATTGCGCTGAAAAGGTGGCGCCGATCCCTGGTCGAAATAGTTGGGAGCATCGAGCGCGTTGTTGCGCAGAAACTCATAGACCGAGCCGTGCAACTGATTGGTTCCCGACTGGGTCACGATGGTTACTTGAGCGCCGGGCCGCTTGCCGTATTCAGCGCCGTAGGAGTCCCGCAGGACATTGAACTCGCGCACCGCTTCGACGCCAATCAAGTTCGAGCTCGGACCGCCCGGCTGCATGTTGTTCTCCGCAGCGCCGGTGAACTCCACGCCGTTCAGTAGAAACAGATTTTGCTGAGGGCGATTGCCCGAAGCCGAGAAATTGTTACCTGTGGTTGAGTTGGAGACGCCGATGCCACCGGTCTTCTCCCAGGTGAAGTTAACGATCCCAGGGTTAAGGGTGAGCAGCAAGTCATAGCTCCGCCCGTTAAGAGGAAGCTCTTTCACTTCCTTCTCTCCCACCAGGCCGGAAATGTCCTGCGTGGTGGCATTCACGATGGGAACGTCCCCCACCACCTTCACCTGTTCGCTCACGTTGCCGACCGGCAAACTCAAGTCGACGGTAGCGTCCTGCCCCACTACCAGGGAGATCCCGGTGCGGACCCGTTCGGCAAAGCCGGACTTCCGGGCCCGCACGTCATACTGGCCGATGGGAAGAGCAATCAGTTCGTATCGTCCGGCCTGGTCGGTGACCGTCGAGCGGGACATGCCTGTGTCCAGGTTGTTGGCGGTGACGGTGGCGCCGGAAACCACGGCGCCGGTTTGGTCCGTGACCCGGCCCGACAAGCTTGCGGACACCTGCGCTCTGGCCGCGAGAGAGCAAAGGCATGAAACCAACAGAACCGCACCCCAGAGTCGACGGCGACCAGACATGATCCTCCCCCCAAACGGAAAAGACTGGATTCGAGCACGCAGGCCCACACACCATCAACTCCGGGTTGCGGCGCTCTACGATTTAATCGAATCTAACCGTTAATGTCAAACGGCTTTAGTCTGGTAGGATGATCATGACTTCGGTGGACTTAATCAGCGCCGCGGCGAGCTGGCCCTTCTTGAGCCTTAATTCCCGCACTGCATCGGCGGTAATGATGGAGGTGATGTGCTGGTCGCCGATCGACAGTGTGACCTGCGCGAGCAAGCCGTTGACTTTGATGTCGGTGACCCGCCCGATTAACTGGTTGCGTCCACTGACGCGGCGGAACATGCGACGCCTCTTCTCGGGAGCGCCGGTGACCGCTACCCTGGGCAACAACCGGTCGATCTCCGATTCGGGTATGCGGTGATGGCCGCCCAGGGTTTGAACGCTCTTCAGTTTGCCCTGGTAAATCCACTGCTTCAGGGACGCATAGCTGATTCCGAGCACTTGAGCGGCGTCGCGGGGGGTGTAGAGTTTCGGCATGGAGGATGGCTGTTCTGGTAGAGAATAGCCGCGTTGTGACGTAATGTGCAATTCCAATTTCGCCGGCGGCGAAAAACGAACTGGCCCCACAGCAAAACGGCGCTCCCAAGGGAGCGCCGTGTAGAAATTCGAATGTCCGCACAAACGTGCGGCAGAACTTGTTCGCTAAGGGTCCCTGCGGCCGGTTTTAATCAGCCCTTCTTCCTCCAGGCAGCGTTGTATGTCGTCCCAGACTCGCGGGCTGGGATCCTCCATGGGCACCAGCAGCTTGGCGCACTCGGCGATATAACGCAGATCGGCGACCAGATCGGTGCAGACCTCGCAGGTCGCAAGATGCTGCTGCTCGTCCTGGCTGCCGCCCCCGTCAATGATGTAAGGCAGGACCCTTTGAAACTCCGCACACGTCATGGTTCTCTCTCCGGGAAATCCGGCGCGACCCAATCCTTAGCACGTTGATGTTCGCCGATCTCCCTCACCTCGTCTCGCGAGATGTTTCCTTTCTTCTGTTCCTCCTCTATCGTCCGGCCGCCTTCCCGGCCTTGCTCACTTTGAGAAGTTCGCGCAGCTTCATTCGGGCTTTGTGGAGCTGTGACTTGCTGTTGCCGATGGAACAACCCATCATCTCGGCAATCTCATTGTGTTCATAGCCTTCCACGTCATGCAATACAAATATGACGCGGTATCCAGGAGGCAAACTCTCGATGGCGCGCTGCAAGTTGATGCGATCAATGGAGCCGGCAAGCACGGTGTCGCGGGTACCGACGTCCTTCCTCGGGCCATCTTCCTGCTGCGGCTCCAGGGTTTCCTCCAGCGAAACCTCGGGCAAACTCTTTTTGCGCAGATGCATAAGCACCACGTTGACCGACAGCCGGTGCAGCCAGGTGGAAAATGCGGACTCGCCGCGGAAGGTCCCGATCTTGCGGTAAAGCTGCAGAAACGCCTCTTGCGTGAGGTCTTCCGCCGCCGCCGTGTTGCCGGTCATGCGCAGACAAAGCGAGTACACCCGCCGCTTGTGCAGGAGGTAGAGGGCTTCGAAGCTCTCGGCATCGCCTTGTTTGGCGAGTTCGATGGCTTCCTGCTCCGTAATGCCGCCTGCCAGTATTTTCTTCGCGAGTGTCAATAGATCTACCTGAGCTACTGTGAGAAGTTCGATGCAGGAAGCGCCCGCCTCTGTTGCCTCGCGCCCACAAGGCTGGCGAAAAAGATGCCACGTATCTAGATCAACCATCTAGGGGGCAGAAAGTGGACGTTTCGCCGCGACGGCGGGCCACCAGGTAAATTCCACGGAAGTTGTGAAGTCTTGCTGGCGCGTTGGGGCCAGCACGGGTTCCAGCCACGATTCATACTGCGCAAAAGCCTTCAGCTGGAGGTCCTTGCGAATTCTGAGCATGGCAGAAATGGCCGCCTCCCATTGGGTGCTCCCCCCAGGGATGAAATCCTTGGAGATCTTGCCATAACGAAAACTTGCCTGAATGCTGCTTTGGGGATTGATGGTGTAGGTGCTCCATGCCTGATAGCCTGTGCCTTGGCGGCCAATCCAGCTTCCCATTAAATAGCCATCATTGATGTACAAATCATGGTAAACAGCCTCCCAGTAGAGGAATTCGCCCTTGTTAATGGTCGCGTTTGGCGGGTCGGTATCAGCCGCCTCGGCCCGGAAATCGAGCTTGGGAATTTTCGGAAAGTGCGACAGGTAAATTCCGGGATTGATTCCCGCGCGTGCCCGAGGCAATGGAGAGACGTTATCGTGCACGATCGAGCCGCTGTAGAGCGTTAACCAGCGCTGCAATTTGGGCAGCCGCCAGGAAAAATCAAACTGGGCGTGGCGGGCGCCGGGATCGTTGCGCGAGAACTTAACGTCCACAGGCACGTTAGTGAAGCTGGTGAAGCTGTTCCAGAAGGAGCCGAAGGTCAGGGGCACGTGGCCTTGACCAGCAAACACCACGGTGCGGCTGATGCTCACCTCCACGTCGCGCAGCGGTTTGCAACTGAACTTTTGGCCGAACATGTACGGCCCGGGCGGAAATTGATGCTGAGCGAGCGAGCCGAAGAAGCTGTCGGTCTCGATGGGGCCCAATACTTTCGATATGCCGGGAACATAAACAGGCGACGTGTGTTTGAGCTGGGCCATCCACAGAGGGGTGGCGTTGTTGCTCATCAGCAGCACCCCGCCTTCGCCCGGCCCCCACCACAGGCTTTGCTTGCCGATTGACCAGTCGAACCCGGCGTACTTCATGTCTACGTAGGTGTCGAGCAACTGGAAGCGGTTGATGGTGGAAAACGGAGTGGCCGGCTGCAAGGGGTTCAAGTCCACTTCCGCGATGACGGACCGTTGCAAAAGGGAGTATGCCGGGGCGGAGGGCGTGTGCTGGTATTCTCCCGACACGTAAAACGCAAACCTTCTGTCCTCGGCACGGGCGCTGAATCCGGTGACGTTATTTACGCCTTGCTGGTAGGGCCTGCCTTCATCGTCAATCAACGTCTGTCCAAAGTGATAGCTGTCGTTGATGGGTTTACCAGCAATATCCAACGTGCGGGTATAGAGGGTGTCGAGTTGAATGGATTCGGTCGGCCGTCCCTCCAGGGCCTCCAGTTCCTCGGCGAACTCCGCATCGAGGTATTTCTGCAGTTGCAGGATCTGTGGCGGCAAGTCGGTGTGCCCCTCGACCTTTTCATGCATCTCGACCATCATGCGAGCGCACGACAACCGAGTCCACGGCCGCAGGCCCATGAAAGCGGTGTCGATGTAGCGCTGCCCGATCAACTGCTCCAACGCGGGATAAATCCAGCTGTCCAGCGGAATATAGGTGCTGGCCAATGTCCCCGGAAGAATCGTCGAGGTCTGTTCCGCGACGATCTTCAAGTCGTCGTCCAAATTCTTGTTGTGCCTCTGCTTGTAGACCTGCCGTCCGATCTGGTAACCCAGTACGCTGCCGACGAAAACATCAGACAGGAAATGCTGTTCCGAAGCTGCCCGCGCGATGCTGGTGCCCAAGGCCAATCCGTAAGCGCCGAACACGGCAAAGGGATTGGGATACTCGCGGGCGACAATGGAAGCGAACGCCCACGTCACGGCTGCGTGGCTGGCGGGAAACGAAGTGCCGCCCTGAAAAAATACGTTCTGGTAGTTGGATTGATAGGGACGCAGACGCCCGAAGGTGTACTTCATCGCGTAATCCACGCCGAGAGCGTTGATCATTGCCTCGGTGGCCAGCACTCCGGTTTCGCGCATGCGCTCATCGTGCGTAATGCGTCCCCAGACATAGGCCACCCCCGTCATTCCCATCGCCGATGCGACGCCTACATCGGACGCCTTCTTCCACGCACTAAGGTTACCCAGGCTCATCGCAAAGGAACTGTCGGGGTCCGTGACCATCAGTCCGGTGGTAATGCCGGCCGCCGGCACCAGCCATTTGGCATCTCCGGGCTGCAGGTGAAAGGGGCTAGTCCAGATGTTCTTCTGGTCTTCCGCCAAATGCAGAACAAATTTGGACTCGTTGGGGTGGGTGACGGGCGCGTAGAACGGGTCCGGCGCCGGGGCGGTGGGCGCAGGACTTCCAGCTTGCGCAGAAGGCGCTTGCGGCAAAGGCTGCTGCGCGGCGGCCGAAATGCTTAGTAGCGAAGCTAAGACCAGGCGGGACAGAACTGTCAGAAGGCGGGTCCTGAGAGGTCGCCTCCTGGCGTCCGGTTGTCGGCTTGAGCCTATACATCGCGTGGAAGATTGAACAAGCGCTCCGCTGGTGCTTCAAGCAGCAGTAGCGGCGTAGTAGCGGCAGATGCGAGTGAGCGCAGCAACCACGTCGGAGACATCCTGCTGTGACATGGCGGGCGAGAGAGGCAATGACAATGTGCGTTCGCCGACGAACGAGGCATTGGGAAAATCCGAGTCCTCAAATCCAAATTGCCGACGATAATAGGGCTGCTGATGGACCGGAAGATAATGAATACCAACCCCGATGTTCTCGGCCTCGATGGCTGCAATGATTTCCGTCCGCCCGACGCGCAACTCCTCGAGTACGAGAAGCGGAGTATAGAGATGATACGCATGCCGCGACTCTGCGTCGGTGCCCGGAAGCAAGAGCGGAAGTTCCTTCAGTTGCTCGTTGTATTGTGACCAGACATGCTCCCGTTGCCGCCAGTGGTCCTCGATTTTCGACAGTTGCGGAAGTCCGAGCGCTGCTGCCAAGTCGGTCATGTTGTACTTGAAACCAGCCTCAATAACTTCGTAACCGCTGGGGCCGCCTATGAAGCGGCTCCACGCGTCGGCGGTCATGCCATGCAAGGAGAACACCTTGGCCCGCTGGAACAGTTCGGGCTCGCGAGTTATGAGCATGCCACCATCACCGGTGGTGATGCTTTTGGTCGGATAAAAGCTGAAGCAACCGACGTCGCCCAGCAGCCCGGCCGGGTTCCCCCGGTAGGTGGATTCGATGGCGTGCGCACAATCTTCCATAACGCGCAGCCCATGGCGGCGCGCGATGTCAAGGATGGGATCCATGTCGCAACAACGGCCACACATGTGAACCACCAGAATCGCTTTTGTGGCTGGCGTGATTGCGCTTTCGACTTGGTCTGGATCGAGATTGAAGGTGTCGCGGCAGCAGTCCACCAGGACCGGCCTTGCGCCGGTATGCACAATGGAATGGACGGTGGAGCAGAAGGTCATGGCCGGAGCGATCACCTCATCGCCAGCCCCGATTCCCAGGGCGGCGAGCGCCAGATGAATGGCGGCAGTGCCGCTGCTCACGGCGAGTGCGTAAGGCGCGCCCTTGTATTGTGCGAACTCCTGTTCGAAGCGCTCAACCCGGGCACCCAATCCGATCCATTGGCTGCGAATACATTCCGCAACCGAGGCGACCTCGTCTTCTCCCAGCACGGGTGCGCCAAAAATCAGCCGGTTTGCTCGCGAACGTAGTGGGGTTCCGCCTGCAATTGCCGGCAGACCATTGATGTCCTGATAGAGTGCTGTTTTTTCGCCCGAGAGGGGAGCGCGTCTCATTCGAATGTTTTTGTCAAAGTTGGAATGTGTGCTGATTGTAACTGATCGGACCTTAGCATGCGGAACGAGCGGCACAGGAACTGGCAGGATTGCGCGCGATTCGCTCAGCTATACTGCAAACAGGAATTTGCCAGTTGAAATAATCTTTCCCGGACCTTCAGAATCCATGCCCTTCACCGTCGCGCACGCAGCGGCCGCGCTGCCGTTCAGAAGATTGAAGCTGGTTTGGTCTGCCTTTGTTATCGGCAGCATGGCGCCTGACTTTCCCTATGTGATTGGCTCCGTAAAGTACCGGGCCCTGGGCCACTACTTCCCCGGCGTGGTGCTTTTTACGCTGCCAATCTCGTTCGTGGTGCTCTGGTTCTTTCACTTCGCCATTAAGAAACCCGTTGCAGGATTGTTGCCGATCGGCGTGCAACAGAGACTCAGTGGTCAGCTTGAGCGACTTCAAGTTCGGCGGCGTCACGCGAATGTTGGCCATAACTTTCTCCATCATTCTCGGGATTGCAACCCATCTGGTGTGGGATTCCTTTACTCACACCTACACGTGGCCCTGGCGCCATTTACCGTTCCTGCAGGTCGTGGATCGATCTCCCGGTTGCGGGATTGGCTCCAACGTACATGGTCCTGCAATATGCCAGCACGTTGCTTGGGCTGCTTGCCTTGGGAATATGGGTCTTCGCTGTGGTATCGCACGACGGAACCGGACAGAGGGATGGCCTTGCAATCGCCCGTCAGGTCTCGCGTCTCGCTGGCGGTCATCATGTTCGCAATCGCGGTCGGGATGGGACTGATGCGCGCATGGCTTCTCATTGGCGAGATGCCAAGAACCGTTCACAACTGGGATTGGTTCATGCTGAATTTTGGGGTCACCGCCATCGCCACTGCATTTTGGGAACTCCTCGCTTATTGCCTTCTGGCAACGTCCCGTCAATACGCCGGCAGTCGGCTCCGTTCGGTGTGATATAAGCTGCGAAGCATGCCCCTGGTCACTGTAATCATGAACGTTCGAAATGGGGCTTCCACCCTGCGCGAGGCCCTCGACAGCGTAATGGGGCAAACGTTCACGGACTGGGAGATGATCGTCTGGGACGACCGCTCCACCGACGACAGCGCGAAGATCGTCGCAGAATATTCCAATTCAAGAATTCGCTATTTCCTGTCACCGGAAGTAACCTCGCTTGGCAAAGCCCGCGACGCGGCCATACGCCAGGCGCGCGGCGAGTGGGTTGCCTTCCTCGATCAGGATGATGTCTGGATGCCGCACAAGCTGGAAATGCAGATGGCGCTTGGAGACGCTCATCCCGGCAAGAACGGCTTGGGTGAGGCCCCGGTGGGAATCATCTATGGCCGGACCGTGAGGTTCTATCCAAGCGGAACCCTCCGGGACTACGATCAAACACACGAGTACAAACTGTTACCCGAGGGCGACATCTTCTCGCAACTGTTTACTGCAGGCTGTTTCATCGCCATGAGTTCCGCGGTCTTCCGTCGTTCGGCGATCGAGGAAATCGGCGAAATACCGCCGGAGATTTCGATTATTCCGGATTACTACCTCTATTCGGCCGTGGCCCGCCGCTATCCAACGCGGGCCGTGCAGCAGGTCGTCTGCCGATACCGAATGCATGACGCCAATATGTCGCAACTGACCGCCGTCGCCATGCATCAGGAGGCGTTGTGGCTAGTGAACCATTGGGCCGATTCTCTTGGCCCCAATACGGTAGCGCGGTGCCGCAAGCGGCACTGTACCGCGATTGCGCTGGAGGAGATGCGAAGTCCGGGCACCGCGGTCCACGGGATATTTCGCCTGCTCTCGGAAGGCTCTGTCGCTTCGCAGCTGAAGCGGCCTTTCCTGTTCCCATTTCACCTCGTGCGAAGAAACGTTCTCGCGCCTTACTGGAAAAAATTGGGCGGTCTGGGCAGTGGTTTCGCTGCAAAGCAGCCTGTCGGCGCCCATGCTCTTTCCTCCAGCCGCGAAGATTGAACCTCGATCAGGCCCATACCGGCGCCGGAAGCTGGTCGCTTTTCTCCGTGCCGGCGAGGACCTTCTTGCGCAAGACGAAGATGAGAACGGCAAGAAACAGCAATGCGTAGGAGGCGACAGTCGCCCAGGCGGCGGCAGTCGCCTGAAAACGTGTAATGAAAGCCAGGTTCAGTAACACGTTCACACTTGCGGCGGTCGCCACAGAGTACAGCACGGCACGGTCGTAACCCCGGCTTACAAGAACGGTCCACAGCAGTGAAAAGCAAAAGTCCAGCGGCAGAGCGATCAGCAGAATTCGGAACAGTCCGGCCGCGCCAAGGGTCGAACCGTAGATCAAAGTGAGGATCCGCGGAGCAAGCAGCCCGAGTACAACGGCGGCAGCCGAAGCGGCAGCGGCCAGCACCACCAACGCCAGCAGCAGAGCACCGTGTGCGCGCGGCCCCGCTTCCAGCTTCGCCAGGTGGGGATACAGAGCGTCGGTCAATAGCCAGAATCCCGTAAAAATGACGTACAGCGGCTTGCACGCTGCACTGTATCTTCCCACCTCATACGTGGTTGTCATCGCGCCCAGCAACAGAACGTCAGCGTTCATGAACACCAGGTTCAGCAGGTTCGACAGGCCAAGGGCAAAGACTCGTTTAGGACGCAGGTCCTCGCCTGCAGCAGCCAGACTTGAATCCGGCAGCAGTTGCCCGCGCGGCCGGCTCCATCGCCGCTTCCAGACAACCCACAGAAAGGTGGCTCCCAGCAGTGCGCTCAGAATATTGGCGCCAGAGATCGAAGCGATGGGAGGAATGGCAAAGTGCATAGCGGCAATTGCCAGTCCCACATATACGATGCTCACGCCACTTCGCCAGAGCGAGAGCACTCCGAAGTGGCCGAGTCCCCACGCGACCCAGTCGAGCGCGAAGGCGTAAGGAACCACAGCGAAGTCGAAGGCGAGTACACACACCCGCGCCTCCGCCGGGACGGGCCCGAGGACAGCATAAAGAGCGCCCAGGGCTACGGCTACCGCAGTCAGCGCCGCTCGGCGCTTCAAGATGAGGGGCACCAGGTACGAAACCAATTCATGGTCGCGCGCCAGAACTCGCGCTCCGATCAGCTTCAAGCCCTGATCGGAAATCTCCATCACATAAGAAGCGACGGTCTGCCCCAAGGCGATGATCCCAAGGACTTGTACACCAAAATAGCGAGATACGTACGCGAACAAGACGAACGTCGCGATTCGTCCGAAGACCTCACCTGTCGCCAGTCGAACGAAGGAGAGGAAAATGTTGCCGACTTTCATCGTGACCCATGACGCTGCAGGCGCCGACAGCCCTGGTTACCATTCAGCTATACTGCGGAATCGGGTGTACAGCCCAACACCGCAGACATATACCTTCCCATGCCCCTGGTCAGCGTCATCGTAAACATTCGTAACGGGTCTGCCTACTTAAGGGAGGCCCTCGACTGCGTGATGTCCCAAACCTTCACGGATTGGGAGCTGATCGCCTGGGACGACTGTTCCACCGACGACAGCGCGCGAATCGTCGCCGAGTATAAGGACCCACGGATCCGCTATTTCCTATCTCCGCAGGAAACTCCGCTGGGCCAGGCCAGAGCGAACGCCATTCGGCAGGCAACAGGCCAATGGCTCGCCTTCCTGGACCAGGATGACCTGTGGACTGCGACGAAGTTGGAAAAGCAGATGGCGCTTGCCGACGACAGCGCCGGCATCATCTATGGTCGAACCGTACTTTTCTGGCCCGGCGGCCGGAAGCGCGATTACGACCAGGCGCACGAGTTTCGACCTCTGCCCGAAGGCGACATCTTCAGCGAACTTTTCCGGAGTGCGTGCTTCATCGCCATGAGTTCGGCGGTGCTTCGCCGCTCGGCGGTGGCAGAGGCCGGCGGCATTCCGGAGTGGGTTGAAATGACTCCCGACTACTGCCTTTATGTCGCCATTGCACGGCGTTATCCGGCCCGCGCGGTGCAGGAAGTTGTCTGCTGGTACCGCATGCACGACAGCAATATGTGGCAAGAGAGCAGGAGAGAAGGTATACCAGGAAGCGCTCAGAATGATCGATCAATGGGCGGGATGTGTCTCGATCCGCGGATTGCCGCTTACCGTCGCCGCACGCACGCCACGGGCCTGGCTTTGGAAGAGATGCGCAGTGCGCCGAACGCAGGCACCGGCATCAGGCGGTTGCTCCGTGAAGGTTCGTATGGCGTGGCTAATGTCGCGGCCATTCGTTCACGTCTTCCGCAGGATAAGACGCTGGGTACGGCAGCCCTTGTGGCAGAAGATCTCTCCTCCGATTTCATCACCCCAGCCTTAGTACGAGACGACGGTTATCTGCATCCGATGGGAAGGAAGGCCGCCAACGAGTGTGGCACCTACTTCAGGTTTCGCATCGGACCTGCTTGCGCTGCCAATTCCTCTTTGGGAGCTCCGGGGCCTTTGATAATCCGCTTGTCCGAGCTCAAGTAATATCCTGCGACCTTGGTGTAATACCGGAATTGAATTCCGAAACGCACGATGGTTTTGGTGAGCCTGCTTTTTCCGAAGTAATCGTAGGCTTCGCTAAAGTCGATTAGCCCCTGACATTGCTGGCGAAGAGCGTTGAGTCCCATCTGGTTGATACTTTGACTACCAAAGTGAACCACCTCCGCACAAGGGCTATAGTAAAGTTTATAGCCTTTCTGGTTCAGCATGTAGTTGTAAGCCAGATCGGGCATGTAGTGCTGAAAGCGCTCGTCCAGCATTCCGGCCTGCTCCCAGGTGGAACGGCGAATGATGTACGCAGTTGTGCCTATACTCTCCGCCTGCTGCGCTTTGGAATAGTCGAAATCGGTGTTGTAGTACCGATTCATCAATCGGCTCCTTGGGGAAGAGCCTGTGCCAATTGAGGGTCTGAAGCAGAAATGTTCCCAAACCCGCGAAGCCGCGAATGTGGTGCTGTACGCTGCCATCGGGATTCAGTAGCTTCGGACTGCAAACCGCGGCCTCCGGATGTTCGTCCATGAACCTGATCAGCGCCTGGAAAGCGTTGTCAATCAGCATGGTGTCGCTGTTCAGCAGGCAGGCATAGCGCGCACGTGACATGCGCATACCGAGGTTGTTGTTCTTGGCATAATACTGGTTGACTTTATTTCTGACGAGAATCACCTCGGGAAAAGCTTCTGCCACCATGTCCGCGCTTCGATCCGGAGAGTTGTCGTCGAGGCAGATGATCTCGAAGGTGATGCCTTGGGTGTGCTGGTAAATCGACTGAATGCAGGTGCGCAGCAGATCACGAGTGTTATAGCTGGGGATGATGATCGTCAGGTCGAGCATTGGCTCATTCATCCTTTTGCTCCTTTCGAATGGAAAAGGTGCGGAGCACAGAGAGCTCTAGATGACTTCAGCCGGAGGTCACACCCCGGTCAACGTGGGGCACACCTTCTGGGATAAGACCGCGCTCCAGCAACTCCTGCGTCGCCCTGGCAAGCTGGTCGGGTTCGACAGGTTGCGTCTTCACCCACTCCGCAAAGCGATCCAGACCTTCCTCGAGCGACAGCAAAGGTTCAAACCCGAGCCGCGATTGAATCAGCGGTGAGGTCCGCAATTGCGTGGCGAATGTCGCCCAGCCGGTACTGGCTTGAGATGACAGGATCCGCCTTGCTTCCAAAGCGCTCGCTCAACAGCGATGCAACCTCTGCAATCGTAGTCGCGCAGCCAGAGCCCACATTCAGGGTGCATCCATCCGCTGCCTCCGTACTTAGAGCGAGAGCCACAGCACGTGCGACATCAGATACGTGCACAAAGTCTCGACTCTCTTGCCCATCCTCGTAAAGGTTCAGCGTCTTGCCCAGCCGCAGTTGATTGGAGAAGATGGAAAGAATGCCAGTATAAGGGTTCTTTAGCGACTGCCCTTCCCCGTACACGTTCTGCATCCTGAGAATCACCGCAGGGATTCCCAGCGCCCTGGTCGCGATGCGCACCAGGTCCTCTTGTGCCAGCTTGGTCGCTGCGTAGATGGAGGCCGGAGCAAGCTTGGCGTCCTCGGGGGTGGCAGCGGCTTCGAATAGAGTCTCCACATCCGGGACACAGGGGATCCCACTGTCCGGAGCCGAGCCTGTCCTCGCGGCGCATCGGCGGATACACAAGTCCGCAATGGGCGCAGCGATAGGCGCCCTCACCATACACCGAGCGAGAGGACCCGAGAATGATCTTGGCTATTTTGTGCTTACGGTTGGCCAGGTAGTTCAGCAGCGCCGCAGTACCGCCAACATTCGTTTCCGTGTAATGCGAAATCTCGCACATGGACTGCGCGGTACCAGTCTCCGCCGCCATGTGGATAACGTAGCGAACGTCGGGCAGCACCTTCTCCCAGTCGGCGGGTTGCCGGACGTCACCGCGATAGATTTCGACCCAGGGGTGTCCGACCAGCCCGTCGGCCGCAATCCGGGGAACCGCCCCGTGGGTTTGCGGACTCAGGTTGTCGAACAACAGCACTTGCCGGCCCTGCCCGACGAGCAGTTCGGCGACGTGCCGTCCAATAAATCCGAGACCCCCCGTGATCAGTACTTTACCCGGACTCATCGATGAATTGCCTTCGCGTTCTCAATCTTCCGAGCCGGCGTGCCGGCCACGGTGGTATTCGGCTCGACAGAATGAATCACCACCGAATTAGCGCCGATTACCGCGTTGTCGCCAATCTGAATCGGGCCGAAGACCATGCAGCCTACACCGAAAACGACGTTGTCCCCAACCTCAGGGCGGAGCGCCGGATCAAACTTCATGTCAAGCTCCTTCGCGCCCACATTCACCCCCTGGAAAAACGTTACATTGCTGCCAATTCGGCGTGCTCCGATGACGCATCCGGTTGTATGGGCGATAAAGAGGCCGGGGCCGGCTTCGCACCGCGGCGTGATTTCCAGACCGAACAGCACCTGGTTCGTGTAGCTGAGAAGTTTCGGGAGAACCGGTATGCCCGCGATCAGTGCCGCCCGGCTCGAACGATACAAAACGACAGGAAGAAAACGGTTATGCAGTAGCCGGCCGAGAAAGCGAAAGAAGTTGGGCCGCACATCCCTTCCCTCCAATTCGTATTGGCGGGCTAGGTCACTGTACAGAAGCTGTCTTAGCTGTGACATACATCGGCCTCAGACCTACAACTGGCACGGTAACCTACCGGCGTTCCCTCACTCTTATTCATCGCGGGCGGGTAATCCTTGGCTTGGGCAGAACTAATCCGACTTTTGCATCACAGTCGATTGCGCAGCCACGTCCTTATCAGGAGCGCCAGGCCCCTTGATAACACGTTTATCGGAACTGGTGTAATAGCCCACGACCTTTGAATAGTACCGAGCCCGGATTCCCAGGCGCACGATCGCCTTGGTAAGGCGGCCCTTACCGAAATAGTCATAGGCTTCACTGAAATCGATTAGTCCCTGACACTGCTCGCGGAGCGTGCGAAGAACGTCCTGGCTGGCGGTTTGACCGCCGAAGTGTACCACTTCCGCACAAGGAGTGTAGTAAAGCTTATAGCCTTTTTGGTTCAGCATGTAATTGTAAGCAAGGTCAGGCATGGCCCAGCGAAAACGCTCGTCGAGCATTCCAGCCTGCTCCCATGTGGATCGGCGAATGATGTATACCGATGTGCCGACACTCTCCACCTGCTGGGCCTTGGAATAGTCAAAGTCGGTGTTGTAATACCGGTTCATCAGGCGACTCTTGGGGAAGAGCTTGTGCCAGTTGAGGGTCTGAAGAAAGAAGATGCCCAAGCCGGCGAAGCTGCGAATGTGGTGCTGCACGCTGCGATCCGGATTCAGCAGCTTCGGGCCGCAAACCGCTGCCTCCGGGTGTTCATCCATAAAGCGCACCAGCGCCATGAAGGCATTCCCTATCAACAACGTGTCGCTGTCCAACAGACAGGCATAGCGCGCCCGCGACATACGCATCCCCAGATTGCCGTTCTTTGCATAGGAGAGGTTGCCCGCGTTCCTGACAAGAGTCACCTGGGGGAAACTCTCGGCCACCATGTCGGCGCTGGCATCGGGAGAATTGTCGTCAACACAGATGACCTCAAAGGTGATGCCCCTGGTGTGCTGATAGATAGATTCTAGACAGTTCCGCAACAATCCCCGCGTGTTGTAGCTGGGAATGATAACGGTAAGATCAAGCAACTGGTCTGTCATTCTAACCTCAATCGTAATTCGTGACGCTTTCCATCACTTCTCAGCAATGAGCCGCAGTTCCTCTCCGACGTCCCTTCCGGCTCTCAGGCACACCAACTCCGCCAGGTTCATCAAACCCGCCTTCAAGTTAGTACCAATGGGTGGATCCGCGCGAACGATAAATTTCCCATTGCGGCGAATGAGTTCACTGGCGCCATAAGCAAATGGCGCCCCTAATTCCGTGAAACATTTCACCGATTTGTTAAACCCCGACCGTCGAACAGACTCCGTCAAGGTGCCGATCCCGAAAAGATACAGGTGCCGTGGAGGATCGAGGTGGACCCAATTTCGCCGGAACTTCCGATGAAACCAACCGTGGACATTGGGCGTCGCCAGGATGAGACGCCCTCCGGGCTTAAGAATGCGATGACATTCTTGCAGCACAAGAATGGGATCAGGGACATGCTCAATCACATGACTCATCACGATCGCATCGAAGTGGTTTGCTTCGTAGCCCTGGCTAACGAGTGACCCGAGGCTGACATGCAATCCGCGACGGCGTGCAAAATCAACAGCGGCGGGATCAAAATCAACCCCCTCGGCATTCCATCCCCGGTCCTGGGCGGCTCGGACGAGATCGGCGTCTCCGCATCCCACATCCAGCAACCTGCCCGTTCTCCGCGATGGCAAACTGGCGATTAGGGGTGGGAAGACAAAGCTCGTCAGGCGGCTCAAGCCTGTGAGAACCATGCCTGGCTCGTGCCGCTGGCCGCTGGCAGCGACCCAATACCCGAACTTCACAAACCATCGCAGCCGCGCCGGCCAATCTATTTGCCCTTTCGCGTGTTTCGGAGCCCTCTCGTGCGTGTAGTAAAACTCGTACAACTTGCCTAGATCGGACTCCAACGGGCACGGATCCAGCCACAATAGTCCACAGCGGGGATCGCTACAGCGCTGAATGTTCCAAAGCCCGGGCGCGTGGAACTGACGATCCGGCAAGTCTTCGTACAAACGAGTCCCGAGTTGTCCACAGAGATAACATGCAGGTCGGGGAAGTGACCTGATCTCCTCCAGTCCCATTTGTTTTATTGGCACTCGCGATACAAGGCTAGCGTCTGTTGCCCGCACTTTTCCCATTTGTATTCCGCGGCAACTCGCCTGCCCCGTTCGACCGCCTGCTTACGGTCATCGTCATCGTGGACGGCCCGCAGCAAGGCCCCATTGAATGACTCCTGGTCAGCCGGATCGAAATAGAAGGGAGCGTCATGACAGATTTCCGGAATCGAGGCCCGATTGGTAGCCAGCACCGGGCAACCCAGCGTCATGGCTTCCAACGGAGGCAAGCCGAATCCTTCATTCCACGATGGATAAACGAACAGCGTGGCTCCGGCATAGGCTTCCGCGAGCAACCCATCGGAGACCCGCGGCATACTGATGACGCTGTCGCTCATCTTCCATTTGGCGATCATGTCTTTCTCGTTCGGCGTCAGCGGGCCGCCGCCGAGCACCAGCAAGTCCATCGAATTCTTTAGCCCCGTCTCATAAAACGCGCGCAACAGGCCGTCGAAATTCTTGAAGCTGGCGCGCATGCCGAGATACAGCAAGTACGGGCGCCGCAATCGCTGGTGCAACGTTTTGGCTTCGCTCGGACAACGCGCAAGGGGACTGACTCCGTGATAGATAACCCGCGTCTTAGCCGGATCGACACCATAAAAATCCACCAGATCTCTTCGGGTCGACTCGGATACGCAAATGATCGCATCCATTTCGGGAAAGAGTTTCTTCCTCGCCCAGAGCACTCTCTTGACGTCGCGAAACAGATGCGGGAAGCGCTCATGGGTACAATCGTGGTGGGTGGCGACCAGGCGGCGCGCGCGAACCATCGGCATGCGCATGAACAACGTGAGATGGTGAATGTCCACCGTGCCGCGAGTGAGGGCCGCAAGATTACCCAGAATTTCGTTCGCTATGTAACGCAACGTCCCGGGTGGCAGCAATTCCCGAAGCTGCGTCACCCGCGCCTTCGAGCGCGGTAAGCTTCGAAACGGATAAATCGCGCCGCTCATTCCCATCAGCAACTCCGTTTGCACGTCGGGCACGGTGGTCATAAACCGCATGATCTCGTAGAAATAGCGGGACGCACCGCCTGCGTTTTGCAGCGAGAAAAGCTGATGATCGTAGAATATCCGCACCGCAATCCTAGGCGATCAACTCAGGCAACGGCTCTGCCTTGGAGGTAAGCTCTTTCGCGAATCGTCCTGCCAGGGCCAAGCCGGTCAGAAAGATCACGTAAGAGATCAGAGTATTCACCGCCGCCGCAGTCGCGCCATAGGCAGGAATCCAGATCAGGTTCAGGACGATATTGCTTCCGGCGGCGATGGCGGTACACAGTAGGATCTTCTTCTCCATGCCCCATGCGATGTAAGCGTTGCTTAAGTACGAGGTCAGGAAATCGAACGGTATGGCCCAGGCCAGCAACAGAAGAAGCAACGTTGCTGGCAGGAATTGGGGACCGAACAAGACGCTGAGCACAGGGCGGCGGAAAGCCGCTAATGCAGCAGCGAGGGCAACCCCGGCACCCACAAGAAAAAGGAGAATCCGAGGCCGCAGCATTCGCACTCGCTGCGACTGATCTTGCCGGGCAAGCTGAGGATAGAGAACCTGAGTGAGCAAGTAATAGGTAAGTAGGACCTGATTCACAACGCGATAAGCGGCGCTGTAAAGGCCGACCTGGTGCGGAGTGGACATGACCCCAAGCATCAGCGTATCAATGGTGTTGAACGCGAGGTTACAGAGCCAAGCCACTCCCATGACGCTGGTGCGGCGCCACGACAGAGCTTCGCGTATCACGGCGAGAGGAACTTCCTGCTCTTCCGCTGGCTTGTGCCTTCTCCACCACACCCAGGACATCAGTCCCAGCAGTCCGTTGCCGAGGGCACTGCCCAATACAATCCACCAGAAGACGCGATCCGAGTTCCTGCCTATGGCCACGCAGATCAGAATGCCGACTGGAACAGCGCTTCTGGCCAAGCCGACAAGATGAAGCTGTTCCTTGCCCCAGGCTACCCAGTCCAGCGAAACTGCGTACAGAGTGCCGATCGCCGCAAAGACAAATAGAAAAACCTTGAGCTCCAGCGGTAGTTTCGTCGAAACCGCGTAAACCAGAAGGAATGGCAGGAGGGCGGCGGCCATCCTAAGGCGTCGCCTCTGAACCTGGCCCACGATCTCCTGCACAGCTCGCGGGTACGTCGCTATCAGCCTCGCTCCCACATGCCGCAAACCAAAGTCGATAAAAGGGTAGGAATATTGCACCATGCTCTGGGCCAGAGCATAAACGCCCACTACGACCACGCCGAATCGGTGAGCGAGGAATAGCAGGGTGGCGATACCGCAAAGGCGGGCGAGTGCCTCACCGGAACCCAAGTGGAAGATGTTCCGAAATAGCTGGAGTGGAAAGGCTCTCATCGAAACAGGATGCTACTCACAGACCGGGTGCGCCGATTTCTGTTGTAAATCAAAATCGGATGGGTGAATCTGCGGGCGAATTGGAAACGCTTTTCATTTCTGCGGAACCTTGATCTCCTATCCTTTAGTCAATCTGCAGAAGAATCTCGTCGGCCCGTTCTGCGGGAAGAGCCAGCGCATTGTCAATCACCGGTTTGCGATGACGGAGTTCCCGCAACCTCCAGCCTTTGGAAGTCCTGAGAGCGTAAGCGTAGTTGGCGGACTTGGCCCATTCTTCAAATAGAGTCGTCGCGTCCAGGCCGCGCCTGCTGTAGTAAGATTCATTGATTTCCATGTGTATGATTGGCCGGAACTGTCCGATCGTCGAAGATGCGCCATTTAAGAACCTGTCTTCATGTCCTTCGATATCAACCTTGATGAAGTCGAGTCTCTTAACATTTAGCGACGGAAAGATGTTATCTAGTGTGTCAACCTCGATCATTTTGCACTGGAATCGGCCATCGCTGTCGTCGATAACAATGGATGCATTGCCTGTACCAGAGCCATTGGCGAAGTCCTCTCGAAGGCTGATTCGCAGAGTAGCGCGGCGGTCGGACAGCCCAAGTTTATAAACCTCCGTGATGCTCTGAAGGTCATTGAGCCTGACATTCTCACGGAGTCGCAGATTGTTGCTGGAAACTGGCTCAAATGCGTGAACCCTTCCGCCTGGCCCAAGCGCTTTTGTCATGGGGACCGTCCAGAAACCGACATTTGCACCAACATCAAGGACCACCCACTCGGACTTGAACATTCGAAGAACGGACCGTATTTCTTCCGTATCGTAATCGTGAGTGTAGAAGCTCGCGCACTCGGCATATGCACGAAGATCGACGATCATGCGATGCCCCAGTCGCATGGTCACTTTGGCGGTTGAGTCTGTGCTGGAATCCAACAAAAACAATCGATTAGCCAGGTAGGCAAGTTTGTTCCGTCCACGAATGTCAGGTATGCGACTGATGAGCTGTGAAGCTGAAGCCCGCAAGATCTGCCTGGTTTGCATAATTAATCCCCCTGACCGTTGTTCTGCTGCTTCAGGCTAGCCTCCGCCAAGCTGCGCTGTGGGCATGGTCAATGCCTTCGGGGAACAGTTTTCGGCTGAGTTAAGGGATCTTCTCCAGCCTTTGGAGCACGCGGCCCTGAAATCTAGCCAACGAGTTGACGTTGCCCACAGCCAATCTCGTATATAGTGTACGGCGACTCGGGAAGCAAGGTTAGTGCTCGTACAATGTGCCTGGCTTTCCACTGGAGGGTCCTCGACATGCGAAGACGGATTTTTGTGACCGTACTCGCCATCATAATAAGGCCACAAACGGCATAAAGTTACTTAGTTGCATAATAGAACTTGCTATCAACGCCTGCCCCGCATGAATCATCCGCGTTCACTGAAAGAACACGCCCTCCTGATTGTTCAACGGCAGCGGCTACGCTCTTGACGGAGGCCGATGTCATGCACATGGAGAACAACTTAATTCGATATAGAAATCCGGATGGCAATCCAACTCCTCTCAACAGCTCATATACTCTTCTTCGCGGTTGGATGCGATGGATATGTGGGATATTGCAGGGAATCTGGAAGGCTACAACCCCTCCCGGTTTCACTACCCGTATCAACTCGGAAACATGCTCCAGTATCAGCTTGGTCGAGCGCTGGTGTTGGAGAACGCGGCAGGTGTATACGAGATCAAACCGGCTCGATGGAAAAATGCGGAGATCATAGTGCGGGTTGTGTACGAATTGACAAGCTGGAGTAAGGGATCGCGCCTTGGTGACCATCTGTTCGCTGATGTCGACACCAATTACTTCGCGGCAGCAAACAGTCAGTGCTCTGGTTAAACGTCCTAATCCGCATCCGAAATCAAGAGCCGACCCAAATGTGTCGGGACATCCCAGAGCTAAGAGCCTCTCTCTCAACCTGCCGACCTCGTCAGAGCCTGTTGAAAAAAACTCGTCCGGGCTCCACTTGCCGAATTGGCGCGGCGGCTCCGATAGTACAGCCCACATTGGGTCTAGTGCCCCCAAGTCTTCCCAGTTGCGACGGTGCTCTGCAAGACTCATACAAGCTTTCAACCTCTTCTTGACGCCACGGCATGCCCATCCGGACAATCGTGGGTTACGTCAGGGGTTCCGCTCCGGCGTTTGGAACACGCGGCCCCGAAATATAACCAATGAGTTGGCCAGCCCCACGAAGTACGTATACATGTGCCTGTGCGATATCGCCTCTAAGCAGGCTCACCGTAGCCCCGCCAAAAGAACGGACGAGATGTCCAGCGAGGTAACGCAACGGATAGCCATGGAGTTTTAAGACGTAGCCAGCACCTAAAGCGAACCGATAAGACGTTTTTTGGAGCCGGTCAATTGAGTGAAGAGGGGGGTGATGCACAGTAAGCGAGGGTTCGTACCACATTTGGACGCCGAGTTCGAGGGCCCGCAGAACATAGTCCGTTTCCTCGCCGGACTGATATCTGGACGTTGCCCCAACTCCGATGTTTTCGTTGAAGTCACCCACGGCATCGCAGACCGCACGTCGCATGAAAATTGCGGAAGAGATGGCGCACTGCCATACGTCTGCCCTAGTACACTTGCGAGCGCTCGGAGGCCATCTTGGTCCGACAGGGTTGTTGTCGGCGCTGCGTTTCACTACGTTGAATATCCCGAACTCATGGTGTAATGCGAACCAGTCAGTCACGTGTTCAAGAAGTTGGCCGGGGTACCAGCAGTCATCGTCAGGAATCGCGACAATGTCGCCTTTGGCTGCACGGAGACCCATGTTTCGAGCTCGCGAGAGACCCCGCTCGGAACGAAGATGTTTAATCGACAACCCAGTATATTTCTGGAGCAATGGGACCAGACGGTCATCTGGATTTTGGTCAACCACAAGGACTTCAAATTGCTTATAGCTCTGGCGGTCCAGACTCGCGAGCAAGCGGTCCAGTTCCGCTGCCCGGTTGACCGTGGCGACGATCAGTGAGACCACTCCATACCCCTTCGAAGCCCTTTCTTGGGCTCAGCTGTGCGATCGACATCGGCGCGGATCGAGCAAACGAACTGGTATAAGCCCCATCCCACTGTCAGCAAAAGAATAGAGATCGCGTTCCTCACTGCCGCTGAGGCCCACCCTAGGAGAGAGGCTCGGGGCATCCAAACTACTTCGGGAAGAACCATGGCGACTACCAACAGCCCAAAGGCATTTCGACTGAGTTTGTGCAACAAACGCAATCCGCCGCCAATCAGCAGTGACAGGACCACTACACCGATGAATCCCCCAACGACATATGCTTCCGCCACATAAGACCCGCCAGGCCCGTAGCCGAAGCCGTAAAATTGGGGGCTTAGAAATACTCCTAAGTCGGCGTCGAACCTTTTCCCGGCAACGAAATTGGAAGCGTCAGCCACTTGGAAAGCGGCGAGCAGATCATGAAACAGATAGGATGCCGCGTGTGGCGCAAAAATCCCCCTATACTTGACTGCAATCTCGGTGACCGAAATAGATGCTCCTTGCTGCACAATAAAAGTCAGAGGACCAATCTCATTAGCGTCTGCGATGTCGGAGCCAGAACGCGCTACGTTGATCAAGTTTGCCACTAGGATCAAGGCAATAGCCAACAAAGCGAGCCGAAGGATTCGAGGAGGACCGCTCGATTTCATTCGGGTCACATACCATAACGCCAGGATGAGAGTAAAGGTAACTCCTCTCGATCCCAGCAGAAGGATGAACGACGCCGTCAGGAAGTACAAAACCGTCACCATGAAGACATACCTTTTCCTTCGCTCGAAGACGAAGATTGCGACGAAGGCGGGAAATGTAATCAGGGGAATCAATCGGACAAGAAAAGGCACGCTGGCAGCCAACGCTGTGTGGTTCACAAAAATGAACGCGTAGCCCCCCTGCTCCTGAACATACTGATAATAGCGATAATTCTTGAAGAACTGAACCGGCAGCGCCGCAAAGAAGACAAGATAAAGATAAGGCAAGTAACGCCGCCCCTCGAGGTCGTTAGGTGGGTCAACTCGCCTGTAATTCCACCGGCAGGGCGCATAGATGCAAACGGCGGTGAGCGCAAGCAAGAGCAGAACCAGCCCGATCTCGTTCCGCGAAATGTAAAATGGATTGGGCGTCATCGCGTGCACCCGCAGCGGATCGTTTCCCGCCCCCAAGCAATAAGCCAACAATCCACCGCCCTGAAAGAACATCAGCATGCACAAGAACAGGAAGCAAGGGTGACGGCCCTGATCAAAGCGCTTCCATGCTAGCAAGATCAGCGCGCCAATAAGGATTACCGCGAGGACGGCTGCTCCGATAGGTGTCAACCAGTCGAATAGAAAAAAGAGTGTCCCAATCCCAACAGCGGACAAGTAGCCCAGTACCTCAAAAGCGGCTGTTGGCACCGCCGGCGAGGCACGCCCGAAAGCTGGGAGTGGTTGCGTCAACGTGCTCATGACCAAGACGAGGACTTCATGGAGTGCCACAAGAGTCCCAAACGGGCGCCCTGACTCGGGTCTTGCTGCTTGCGGCGCAGCGCTTCCATGATCAACACTCCCAGGCACGCCAACACGAATGCTGTGGTCGCAGATACCAGGACAATGAGCATGCGCCTCGGGCCGGACTTTCTTTCCGGTTCGACTGCGCGTGTCAACGACCTGCACCAGGATGGCGTTCTGGCCCTCGTCGATTCGCGCCGCTTCCAGTTGTTTGCCCAGGAAACTCGTAGAGCGCCTCGTGGTACTTAACCTCGCGCGCCCGGCGGAGATACTCCAATTCCGCTTGCGGCATCTGGCGTGCCGGAATCCCAATGTTGCCGTTACCCACGGCAGCGCTTGTTGTGCTCCAGCTTGGCCAACTGGCTTCGCAGCCCTGCCAGCTCGGTCTCGGCGCGCTTCAAATCGGGGTTGTTCGGCGTTGCGTAGGAACGCATGGTTTGGAGCTGCACTTCGTGAGCTGCAATCTGCGCCCGCAGGTCGGCCACGCTGGCGATGATCGTCCTGCCCTGAGCCTCAGGCTGGAGCAGCCCGCTCTTCTCCTCCACCTGCTTCAGGGCCAACTCCGCCCGCGACAGTTCTTCGCGTTCCGCCCTGAGCTGCTGGTCATAGAACAGCCGCCGCTGGGCGGCTTCCGTGATCGCCAGGTTCTGATTCAGGTTGTGAAGCTCCTCCACATACGCGTTGGCGATATCGGCCGCGCGCCTGGGCTCGCGGTCGGTGACAGAAATCGGAAATCAAACCTTCTTTCGTCGCGATGATGTCGCTGCGGCTCTCCAGCTTCTTACGGGCGTCCTGGTAGCGCTTGACCCAATAAACCTTGCGCAGGTCGAAGTGGTTAATCAGGTTGTCTTCGATGGTCCGGCTTTTCAGCATGGCCACGAACAGGTCGGCTGGATTTTTCAACCCCAGATCGCTCGCGCCGCCCAGACTGGCCAAGGCCCCGATCTGTCCGAGCATCGAGTTCAATGCCGACTGCTTCTGCTGGGGCGGCAGAATCGTAGTGGTCGCTGTGTACATCTTGGGAAGCAGAAACGACGACGATCGTCGCCAGCAGCGCCGCCGCAACCGTGATCTGCAGGATCCGCTTCTTTTCCCGCGCCAGTACCAGCAGAAGCTCGACCATGTCAGCTTCCTCCCGGCCCGCGGTTTCGGGTTGCGGCGCTGACGCCGCAATGCCGTTCTCAAGGGCAGTACCGAGCCCGGAGTGCACCTCAGGTGGCTTTGGCGGTTGATACATCGGATCTCTTTCTACCGTGAATTGGTCTGTTCTGCGGCGCTTGTGCTCTCGATTGCAGCGAGGAATGTTGATCTCAACCCGTTGATTCCATTCCTTGCTGGGCTATTTTAGGACGTTGATAGCGGCAGCGGCCAACCCAAAGTTGAACAGGATTTGCGACCAATCTTTGAAATTGCGCAGGCCGGCGCCCTTGTCAGTATTTGGAGGCACCACGACGGTGTCGCCCGGCATCATCACCATGCTGTCGAATCCGCCTGTCCAGAATTTAGGCGCGGTGTCCTTGCTCACCACCGCCCCATTCGCCCTCACCACAAAGGTCCTTCCCGAGTCCGCATCGCGAGTTGGACCGCCGGCATTCTTCAGATACGCATTGACCGTCTTGCCGGGTTGCTGAACAAAGGAACCCGGGTTGTAGACATCGCCGACGACATTCACGGCTATGCCCCGGGCTGGTACGTAGAATTGGTCGCCATCCTCCAGGGGAATGTCGGGGATCGAATCCACAGTGTGGTCGTCGGGGTGGAGGTTCAGAACAATGCGGCCGTTCGCCTTCAATTGGCGCAGCTTGTCGAGCGTAATCCGTTCGGCCTCGACACTCGCATTCACGGCCGAAACTTCCTGAGCGGTCTGAGCGCTCTGTGCCCGCTTGGCTGTGCTGGCGGCCACGTTCCGCTCGGCTTGCGCAATCAGCAGGTCGAGCCGTGCCTGCTGCTCGACACGTGCCGACTCGCGAGTAAATTCCGACGCATAAAGGTACGCCGACGGCGCCAGGCCCCCCGCTCTCTCGACGATGTCCCGAAGCTTCTCGCCCGGCATTACGCGGTAAACTCCCGACGATCCGAACTCGCCCTCCAACCGGATCAACTTCGTCTGCTGTCCCTCGGGTACCTTAAGGTCAGCCTGCGAGAAAATCGTGATGATGTCCCCCGACTGCAGGGTCACGTTGCTGGCGGCATCCTGGCCCAGGATGGCTTTGCCCAGATCGAACGGAATCAGCTGAGTGGACAGATCCTGCGAGCTCATTCGCTGAACCACGGCGTAGTTCCAGTCAATCTCGGGCGCGTTGCGCTTGACCGAGTTGACTGTCCCGGTTGTTCCCTTGACATGGCCGCCGGTGATCTCCGACTCCAATACAATCGCGTTCTGCTGCTTCCAGTACTCGCGAGTAATAAGAAACTCGCGATTGGGAATGAGATCGCTGATACGCATTCCGGAATGCCAGGGATATCGTCCGGGCGCCGCCACATTTCCCCGCAGCGTGACCGAATTCTCAAACTTCGGAGATATCGCCGTGAAATTCACGATGTCGCCGTCCACCAGGGGATGGGTCAGTCCGGCACTGTCCAGCGGAACCTCCTCGACATTGTGCACTCGGTGGTCCACGATGTGCTCGATATAGACCTTGCCCCCGAAAGCGGTATTGGTAAGGCCGCCGGCCAGCCGGATCACCTCGGAAAGCTTTGTTTCGGTCTTGAGTTCGTACACGGCCGGCACATTGACCTGCCCACCCAGGGCGACTTGGGAACCAACTGGCGCGACGTAAATGACGTCCTCCGGCTGCAGAACGACGTCTTTGCTCTTGTCGCCGTTGAGCAGGAGATCGTACAGGTCGAACGTGGTTACACTCTTTCCTCCGCGCTTCAACTGGATTTCCCGCATCGAGCCATGCGGCGAGGGGCCACCGCAGGCAAAGATCGCGTTCGTCAGTGTGCTCAGCGAGCTGACGGTGTACCGGCCAGGTCGAGACACCTGGCCCACCACATAGATGTCAATGGAGCGCAACTCACCCATGGTCACGTTGAGATCGAAATTCTGATAGATGCGGCCGATATGGGCCTTCATGAAATTTTCGATTTGCGCATACTTTAACCCGGAGACATTCACGCTCCCGACTTTGGGAAGGAAGACACTGCCGTTCCGGTCCACCCGGGCGTGGACGTCGAGATCAATCTGGCCCCAGGCCCGAATCATGAGTTCGTCGCCTGGACCGATGACGTAATCGGCGGTAACCGGAATGTGGTCCACCGGAGCAAACGTACTGGGCACGTTCTCAAACAGGCTGGCCCCGTAAATGGGGAGCGCCTGCCCTAACGACGACTGCACCAATAACTGAAAGTCGGTCAATTCAAGACTCTTCTCGGGAGTCGGGGCGCGGCTGCGGATTCTTGGGCGTCTTCGCCTCCTTCGCGGAACGTTCCTCCTCCGGCGGGACCACGGGTTTGGAAGCGGCGCTGCTGCAGGCGCTGCAGCCGGCGCCTGCGATGCTGCCGATGACTGCTGTGCCGACGAAGACGAGGCCCCCGCTGCCGTGCTCAGGGCCCCAACCGGATTCTGCGGCGCCCCATAAGCTGCCTGCGAAAAAATGAGCAGGAGGGCAAGAAGAGCTCGCCGCTTCCAGTCGTCGAGCTGCCTCACAAACTACCGGCGGAAACTCCTTGAGACTTCCAGGTCGCAAATACTTCACGCTCGATGTTCCTCCCAAACTGGGTCGTAACTGGGACCAGGGCACTGCGTGCTACGCGTTCAGAATACAGGTCTTCTGCTGGTAAGAGTCGTTATTAGCCTTGCTTCGGCCTCTGCTGCAGTCCGTTCAGCCAGAATTGCGCATACAGGGGAGCCGTGGCCTGGGCATCCCACACCGCATCTTTTTCCCGGAACAACTCGTGCAAGTTCAGGTGCGCGCTCACCGCGCCGGCGAGCCCGAGGGTCGCGATCGTCGGATCGAGGTCGCAGATCAAGCCTTTGGCTGCGCATCGGCTGAAGTACGCATGTACGGCGTCAAAGATGGGCCCCAGGTGCTCGCGGAACACGCGATCAGCTCCCGGCAACTCAAAGCGGGCCACATACAGAAGCCTGACCAATTCCGGGTGCTCCGATAGGTTCTCCACCATGAAGGCAGCCAGCATGGGCACGATGACGTCCGGATCCAGGTCTTTTGCCAGACCATTTTGCAGCTCCCGCCCAAACTTCAGGCGATTCAGCCGCGATTCAGCAGCCGCCCAGAAAAGATCGGCTTTCTTGGCAAAGTAACGGAACAGGGTAGCTTCATTGACGCCGGCGAGATTGGCAATATCGCGTGTACTGGTGCCCTTGAATCCCTGCCGCGAAAACAATTGCACGGCGGCTTCGACCAGGCGCACTTCGGTTACGCTTCTTTCCGCGGTTTTTTTCACGAGGTCACCTTAGGGGGAATGAGGCAGGCCGGCCAGCTACATCCTGACCGGTTCAACCTCATCCATGCCGATTTCCACGGCCACACTTTGCATGATCAGATCGAGGGTGAGAACCACCCGGAGATTATTCTTCCTGCGGACAAGCACCCCAACCATTCCGGCCAACGGCCCGGAATGGATGCGCACCCGGTCCCCGGCAACCAGGTAGGGATGAGGCTCGAATTCACGGAGGGGAAGCCCGGAACGAAGAGATTCGATATCCGAGCTCGCCAGGGGCGAAGGCTCGCGCTTCGAGCCGACCAGCGATAGCACGCCGGGAGTCTGCAGCACCCGGCTGTATTCGTGCCGCTCAAGAGAGGCGAAAATGTAGTTGGGAAACAGCGGCTGGTCAACCTCGACCCTGCAACCGTTCTTCCAGCGGCGCACCGACCGGTAGAGCGGCAGAAACGATTCGATGTGCCGAACCTCGAACTGCCGGGCTACCGCTTTCTCGTGCCGGGGAGTGGTGTAGACCGCGAACCACCTCGACAACTGATTTCGGGCGGTCACCGGCTCCCCAGCTTGACCCTCCGGGCAAGGAGATGACGCCGTGGTCGGGTCGTTGCTCATAAACAAGGCTTCGCCTTCCTCACTTAGCTGGTGAGGTGATTTCTGACGATTTGACGCCCCGAAGCCATTCACTGATCAAGACCGGGGATACCTCTCCCCTTGAGAAAGCTTCAGCGAATTCTCCGCCGGCCATGTGGCGCGGTGTGGACGTGGCGAAGATAGTAAGCGCCTACTTTTTCTTAGTGACGCGATTTGTTTCTGGTTTGGAACCGGACGATTGCCGAAAGCATACGGGCAAGGGGCGCAATACGTCAAGAAAAATCGTATCGGAAAGACCGTCAGAATCCTTTATTGGAATTCCGCCTTCCCAGGCTCGAAGGGGACTCTAGCTCCCTTCAGAAATGGGCTGGATGCTCCACGCGATGCAAGTACACACTTGCAGTCGTGCCTGCCACAGGCCCGCGCAACTTAACGCAAAAAATGGGGAGCCCGAAGGCTCCCCGAGGACTACAGGTCTAAATTCAGACTAGAAGATGTACTTCAACACCAGAACCACCGCCCGCGGATGGCTGGAGAACGCGTTCTGCCAATTCGCGAACGAACCCGACTGCGGGATCAGCGCGTTGTGCGTGTTGCCGCTGGTGGTAATGGCGCCGTTCGCGGGCTGAATATCGCTGATGTACCCGGGAACGTACTGCGCGTGGTTGAGGATGTTGACGGCCTGGAACTGGAACTGCACTTGTTGCCGTTCCGTAATATTCAGGCGCTTCAACAAGACTGAAGTCGAAGTTGTTGATGCGGGGCAAAGCGATGGTGTTGCGCTGGATGTTCGGCCGCGCACCCACGTTTGCCTCGATGTACTGGGCCGTCGGATCGATGGCCTGATAGGCGACAACCTGACCCGCGCTGTTCTTCAGCGGGCGTTACGCCCGTGCCGGTGTTAGGCAATGCCGAAGGGGTTGAAGATGGCGCGGTCACCCGCGGCATCGCCATTCCCGTTGGCATCCATGTTGCTTTGGACCGTCCCGTACTCCGGCGATTCAAAGGTGTAGATAGGCGCCAATTGCCAGTTGCTGACCACGTTCTTCAGGAACCAGTTGCCGCTGTTCTTGTAGAACGGCAGATCGTACAGCATTTCCACGGTTACGCGGTGACGGCGATCCAGGGCCGACGTGCTGTAATCGCACGCGAAGCACTGGAAGTCCTGCGGACGGCGCGGCGTTATGTAAGTGGAGAAGACGTCAGCCGTCGAGTTGTCATTGGCATGGCTCCAGGTCCAGGCCGCCTGGAACTGCAAGCCGTTGGTAAAGTTGCGGGTCAACTGCGTCTGCAGGCCGTTGTAGTTGGAGTAGCCATAGTTCTCGAATCCAACCACGCTGGTGGAGTTAAAGCCCCCAGCGGCCCACCACGGGACGTAGCTGCTGTTGGACTTGATTCCCGCGAGTGTGTTGGTTAGCGAATCCAGCACCGCCTGGCCGGGATTGTTCACATAGGTCGGCAGGAATTCGGTGGCGCTGGTCTTGGTCTGGCGGTTCAAGCGGGTCTGGACCGGCAGGTGAATGCCCCTGGTTCCCACGTACCGCACATCGAGGACGTACTTACCGGCAAACTGGTGCTGCACACCCAGCAGTCCAGGTTTCCGAGTACGGCAGCGATTGATTGGGTATGAAGGCCGCGGTCGCGGCGCGGGCATCGGCTGCGCTGGTGAACGGTACGGGCTGCAGCGAGGGCAAGCCGCCGGACGCCAGGAAGCCCGCATCACTCCAGAAGCAAGAGGCGTTACGGTCCCTTGTCACCGACATCGCAAGTCTGCTGTACTTCAGGCGGCATGGAGAGAATGCCGAGGTTGTCGTACAACACGTCCACGGCCATCGAGAAGCCACCGCGAATCACTGTGTTACCGTCTCCGTTGGGATTCCAGGAGAAGCCCACACGCGGCAGGAAGTTGGTGGTTTGCTTCTTGGGCGCGGCGAAGGTAACCAGGCCGGGTACGCTGGCGATCGCGTTCTCTGCCTGTACGTTCTGGGCCAGAGGAACGGTCGTCAATTCGTAGCGCAGGCCGAGGTTGATGGTGAGGTTCGGCCTGACCTTCCAGTCGTCGTTGCCGAAGAAATAAAACGCCTGCTGGTTGCCGTAGTAGGTGAAGTTGCCCTCGGACCGCTCGGCAAAGTTGTCAGGTGCGATGTCAAGCAGATAGCCTTCCAGTCCGTTCCACTGGTAATCGCCACGCGCGCGTTGCGTGAAGCTCTGCGGGCTGATGGACTCGCGATACTCGCCGCCGAACTTGAAGCTGTGCTTGCCCTTGACCCAGTTCACGTTGTCCACCACCTGGTAGGTGTTCTGGATCGTAAACTGTGGAGCGTTGGGATCCGGACCGATATTCACACCGCCCAAGTCCCAGATCGTGAGGTTGGGGAAGACGTTCAGCCCAGGGAAGGTTTGACTTCCCACCGGCAACGGTTGGTTGAAGCGGTTGAATCCAAAGCGGAACTCGTTGTTCACATTGGCGTTGAAGTTGTGGTACTCGCCCAACGTAAACAGGTTGTACTTAATTGGTGTCGCAGCCCAGAAGGACGAGATCTGGGCCGCAGTGTCAATACCGGTCTGGTTCTCGAAGGCATAGCGGACACGCAGACGAGTCCTTCTCCGAAATGTTCCAGTCGCCCGAGTTAACGTTGGTCAGGTAGTTCTGATAGCTGGGGCCCGTGAAGCCGACTGGGCCGATGGGAATATCCTGTCCGAGGACACTCGTCGAGGTCGCGCCGCAAGACGAATTGGCATCCGGCGCTCCGCCGGCTGGCAGATACTTCTGCAAAACCGACAGGTTATTGTTGTTGGGGAACAAGCCCGACAAGGTGGCGTAGCCGGCCGCCGTGGGAGCGCACGCGGTTGAAGGATTGGCGGCGTAGCCCACGGGCTCGTATTGCCACATGGTGTAGAAGAACAACTTGTTCTTAATGATGGGTCCGCCAACCGATCCGCCGAACCGATTGTCGTCGAAACGGGTGTTCTTGATCGGCGTTCCGTTCGCAACCTCTCCAGCGGCGACCTGGGAATCGATCGCATTCAGGTCCCGGTTCTGGAAGTACTCCCAGGCGCTGCCGTGCCAGACGTTAGTGCCGCTCTTGATGGTCTGGTTGAACTGTCCGCCGGAAGAGTGACCGAACTCCGGCGAGAACTGGTTCTGCAGAACCGTAAAGCTTTCGACCGCATCGTTGGGAATCTGCATCAGAGGCCCGGTAACGGCCTTGTTGTTATTGTCCACGCCCTCCACTGTGAAGTTGTTGTTGCGGGGGCGCTGACCGGAAACGGAGGGACCCGAGCCGGCAGCAATGCCACCGGAGGAGGCAACACCGGCGTTCAGCAGCGAAAGGTTCAGTACGCCGCTGCCCGTGGAAGTGATCGGCAGGTCCTCGAGTTGCTTCGAGGTGAAGGTATTCGTCAATGTCGGCATTCGTGGTATTAACAGCTACCGCCTGCCCGCTTACCTCGACCGTGGTCGCGGTACCGGCAACAGTGGCGGTGATATTGATGGTCTTGGTTTCGTTCAACGTCACGATAATATCGGCAGCGCCGCCCTTCAAGCCGCCCGACGTCGCTTCGATCTTGTAGTGCCCAGCCGGCAGATCAATGAAGTGATACTCGCCGTTGGAATTGGTTGTGACGCTGTTCTTAAAGTTGGTGGCCAGGTTTGTGGCGTCAACGGTCGCCCCGGGCACGACCGCACCGGTGGCGTCCTTTACTACTCCGTTGATGTTACCGCTGATCGCCTGTCCCATTAGCGCGACTGGCAATAGCGATATCAACGCGAGTAACAGAAAACTCTTTAATACGTTTCGCATGCTGCTCCCCCTCCAAAGTGGTCGTGTACAACCTCGAGACAGAATTTCGGCTAGCATCCGTCTGCTCTACGCCCTAGAAACACTGTCTGAGAAATACATCCCGCACTCGTAAGTGCATTTGAATAGCCAAATTGCGCCACAGCAAAGCGATATGGAATCAGCGAGTTACATGGGTTCTTACTATGTCGGGTTCGCGTGGCTATTTCTTTTAATAGCAGCTCAGGCGCTGATCTTCCAAAATCCGTAGATTTGTGGGGACGGGTCGCCTGTAGGAGCGACCAGGAAGACCCCGTACTTCGCGGCGCTATTGCACGAAGAAAGCGAGCTTTAGTTTGATTGTTAACCAGACTTTAGTGGGAGAGGCGCCAATCATGCCGTGACACGCATAACCTTTATGCCGTTTTGCCCAAGGCCAGTGTGATCAGCGTCTTCTGCTCCAGTTCGTGGGCTTTCGCGGAACCGGTGGCGGGCGTGGAGTTCGCGGCGCGTTTGATGGTGCGCAGTTTGGAGCCCAAGATCCGCTTTAGACGGGGCGTCACGAACGAGAGCGCGCCCATATTGGCCGGCTCCTCCTGTACCCAGATGAACTCACGTGCGCTCTTGTAGCGGCCCAAAACTGCCCGAATGTCGTCTTCGGGCCACGGGTACATCTGTTCGAGAGAAACGATGGCCGGTGTGGTCAGTTTGAGTTGCTTGCGCTCCATCCGCAGTTCCTGACCGATCTTGCCGGTGCAGAGCAGCACCCGCTTGGCGTCGAGCGCGCCCTCGTCGGGAATGATGGTCAGAAATCGTGGCCTCTCCAGATCGGAAAGCGGTGACAACGCCTCGGGATGGCGCAGCATGCTCTTCGGGGTGAAGCAGATAAGCGGCTTGCGCCACTTGCGCAGCGCCTGCCGGCGTAGCAGATGGAAGTATTGTCCCGCCGTCGAAGGCTGGACGACCTGCATGTTGTCGCGCGCACAGAGTTGCAGGTAGCGCTCGATGCGGGCGCTGGAATGTTCTGGTCCCTGGCCCTCATGGCCGTGCGGCAACAGCAGCACCAACCCGGTCAGCAGGTCCCACTTGTCTTCCCCGGCGACGATGAACTGGTCAATGATGATCTGCGCGCCATTGGCGAAGTCGCCGAATTGCGCCTCCCACATGACCAGCGCTTCGGGGTAGTCGCGGGTGTATCCGTACTCGAAGCCCATGACCGCGGCTTCGGAGAGCTCGGAGTTGTAGATTTCGACGCGTGCCTGATTGGGCGCAAGATGACACAAAGGCACGTACTCTTTCTCGTCCTGGACGTCGATCAACACCGAGTGTCGCTGATTGAACGTGCCGCGACGGCTGTCCTGGCCGCTGAGCCGAATTGGTGTGCCCTGCAGTGCAAGCGAACCGAAGGCCAGCGCTTCGGCCATGCCGAAGTCGATAGGACGCTTGCCGTAGCCCATCTCGCGGCGCTGTTCCAGCAGCTTTTGCACCTTGGGATGGATATGGAAGTCTTCGGGATATTTCACCAGGCCATCCGTGATCTCGTGCAGTTTTTCGGCCGAGAGCCCGGTGTCCACTTCATCTGCCGGATTGTAAGGACCGCCATGAAAGGGCGCCCAGTAGGTGGGCAACTGGCGCATCGGCGGCTTCTTGACCATGCTCTTGCCGGCCTTCTCGGCCGCGTCAAGCTCCGCCTGGAATTTCTCCACGTACGGCTGCGCATCGAGACTCACGTTCTTGGCGTAGATCTGGTACAGCATGGGATGGTCTTTGATCTTGCGATAGAGGATCGGCTGGGTGATGGTCGGATCGTCCACCTCGGAGTGACCATGCCGCCGGAAGCCGATGAGGTCCACCACCACGTCGGTGCCGAATTCGTAGCGATACTCGAGCGCCATGCGGCCGGCCCGCACCACCGCATCGGCATCTTCGCCGTTGACGTGGAAGATGGGGATCGGCAAGCGCTTGGCGAGATCGGACGAGAAACGGCCGGAATAAGCATCGGTCGGATTCGTGGTGAATCCGATGAGGTTGTTGACGATGATGTGCACCGTACCGCCGACGGTATAGCCGCGCAAGTTGGCAAGATTCAGCGTCTCGGCGGTGATTCCCTGCCCCGCAAAGGCGGCATCGCCGTGCATCAAAACCGGCAGGACCTTGAACTTGCCATCGCGCCCAATTCGCGTCTGCTTGGCCCGCGTGCGGCCCAGCGCCACGGGATCGACCGCCTCCAGGTGGCTGGGGTTCGACACTAAATGAATGCGAACCTGTTTACCCTTCGCGCCCGTAAACAATCCGGTAGCGCCGATGTGATACTTCACGTCGCCACCGCCCAAAACACTACGCGGGTCAACATCCTCGAATCCGGCAAAAATTTCTGCCGCCGGCCGGCTCACAATATTAATGATGACGTTGAGGCGTCCGCGATGGCTCATCGCCAACACTGCCTGCTCCGCGCCATTGTCCGAAGCGGACGTAAGAATCTCGTCCAGCAGCGGAATCAGCGCCGTATTTCCTTCCAGCGAGTAACGCTTGGTCCCGATATAGCGGGAATGAATGGTCTGCTCAAAAATGTCGGCACGGACCAGTTGATCGAGAACATGCAAACGGTCAACCGGCTCCTGCTGCGCCGACTCCATGCGCTCCTGGATCCACTGTCGGCTCTCGGGATCGGGAATGTGCATGAACTCGACGCCGATGCTGCCGGAATAAATGCGGCGGGCCGCGTTAGCCGCGTCGCCATCAATGTCGAGTTCGGGATGAGGAAGAGGAGTAAAGTGCCCCAGAGGATCGAGATTGGCCTGCAGGTAGCCCCAGCGACGGAACGCGTCCATCGTGCGCTCCTGCTTCTCGCTGTCAACGTTCATCATTACTGTGGACAAGGATGACTAACTCCGGCCGTGACCTCGATTTCCGGGCGACGGCGTTTGCTTAAACACTAACAATAGTTATAGATTCCCTACCGGCCCGACAGTTGCGGCCACTGGTCTCCGGAGGCGAGAATACTAGCCGCCGAATTACTCAGTATATCGAAACAAATTGGCATTATGTAGCTTGGGGCGCCCACTTCGCAGCAATGCCCGAGACACTCTGCTTCGGGTGATGGGGAACTCGAAGCAGCTCTGCGGGAGGTATGTCATGCCGGGAAACAACAGCGCCAAGCGCGCAGCTTTTGCGACTCTCTCCGTTTTGCTAGTCCTGGCAACGGCATTGTTCGCGGCCGATTCCCCCAACGATCGCCAGCCTACCGATCCGGCACAGATCTCCTCGCGGTGGAATCCGGAGGCGCATCCGGTTCCCATAGACGACCTGTTTTATAGCCGGCGAGTTACTTCGCCGGCGTGGTCGCCCGACGGCAAGGAGATCGTGTTCAGCACCAATTTCACCGGCCGCATGAACCTGTGGAAAGTGAGCGCCAACAGCGGATGGCCGCTGCAACTCACGGTCTCCGACGACCGGCAGTTCAGCGCCACCTGGTCACCCGACGGCAAAGAGATTGTGTATGAGCAGGACTTCGGTGGCAGCGAATACTATGACGTGTTCGCCATCGGCGATGCCGGAGGCGTCCCGGTCAATCTGACGAACACACCAGACATCTCTGAGAATGGTCCGCTGTTCTCTCCCGATGGTAAGACCATCGCTTTTAGCTACAAGCCAAAGACATCGCCCACGGTGGACATCGCGCTGTTCGATTGGAAGTCGCGGCAGGTGAGGAAGCTCACCAACGAGCAAACCCAGAATCATCTGTGGCAACCAGCGGACTGGAGCCGCGACGGAAAATACATCATCGCCAGCCGCGTGAATGCCGGATTTACCGATGCCAGCGTTTACCGAATCGAGGTTGCCAGCGGCAAGATGGAGGAACTGACTCCTCACAAGGGCGACGTGCTGTTCAACGCCAGCGCAATTTCGCCGGACGGCAGGACGGTACTGGTCACCTCGAACCAGAAAGGTGGATATCAAAACGCTGCGTTGCTGGACATCGCGACTAAACAACTGAAGTGGATTACTGACACGCAATGGGAGGCTTCGAGTGGAAATTTCTCGCCTGATGGGAAGTACGCGACGTACGAGGTGAACGCTGATGGATTGAACACCACTTACCTCTACGACTTCGGGGCGGGGAAAGGCCACACCGTCGCGATGCCGGAGGGCCTGACCAGCGTCGCCGGAAACCCCAACGGGTTCTCGCCTGACGGCAAGTCGCTGCTGCTCAGTCATCAGAGTTCGCAACGGCCCTCGGACCTGTGGGTCTATGATCTGGAGGCCCAAAAGCCGCGCCAGCTGACCTATTCCGCAGTTGCAAGCCTGAACCCCAGCGACCTGCCGGAGGCGCAACTCGTCCATTACAAGAGCTTCGACGGGAAGATGATCAGCGCTTTTGTCTGGCTGCCGTTCAACCTCAAGCGCGATGGCTCGAACCCGGCGGTGGTGCTGCCCCACGGTGGACCCACCGGACAGACGGTGGACTATTTCAACTCGATCGCCGCCGCTCTCTCCACACGCGGATACATCTGCATCGCGCCCAATGTCCGCGGCTCAACCGGCTACGGCATGGCCTTCCAGAAAGCGAACTTTCAGGACCTTGGCGGAGGCGACTTGCAGGATGAGGTTTACGCGACCAAATTTCTCGTCGATACCGGCTACGTGGACCCGAAGAAGATCGGCATCACCGGCGGTTCCTACGGTGGATTCATGACCTTGATGGCCATTGGCAAGACGCCCGACATCTGGGCGGCTGCGGTCGAAATGTACGGCATCATCAGCTGGTACACCATGCTCCAACACGAAGATCCATTCCTCCAGCAATATGAAAAAACACTGCTCGGCGATCCGGTAAAGGACAAAACCGTTTACGACAACACCTCGCCGATCAAATACATCCGCGACGAAAAGGCGCCCTTGCTGGTGCTGCAAGGGGAAAACGACATTCGAGTACCCAAGGAAGAGGCGGAGCAGGTGGTGGAGATTCTGAAGAAGGAAGGCCGCACCGTAGACGCGCATTACTATCCCGCGGAAGGCCACGGGTTCTCCAAGCGCGAAAACCAGATTGATTCCATTCGCCGCACTGTGGAGTGGTTCGACAAGTACTTAAAAGGTGACGCCGCCTCACAGACAGGCGCGCCGGCTGGTCAGTGATGAAACCGTTGTCGCCGCTCGATCGGGTTTTCGTGCTCACCGGGGCTGGCATCAGCGCGGAGAGCGGGCTGCCCACCTTTCGCGGCGCCGACGGGCTATGGCGTGGCAACCGCGTGGAAGACGTAGCCACGCCGCAGGCGTTTCACGCCAACCCCGAACTGGTGTGGCAGTTTTATTCCGAGCGTCGTAAACGCCATGTCAGCGTTACCCCTAATTCCGCTCATCGGGCTTTGGCTGAACTGGAGCGTACGCTGGGCGACCGTTTTTTCCTGTGCACCCAAAACGTCGACTCGCTGCATGAGCAGGCCGGCTCACAGCGCATCATGCACATGCACGGGCGCCTGATGCAAACGCGCTGCTCGCGCGAGAGCTGCCGCACCGCTCCTTTCGACGACGAGCGCCTGTACCTCACCCGAGCGGAAATCCCGACCTGTCCGAAATGCGGAGCGCTGTTGCGGCCACACATCTGCTGGTTCGGCGAGGTGCCGTTCGGCATGGACCGCATCTTCGAAGAGCTGAAAATCTGCACTGTGCTCCTCACCATCGGAAGCTCGGGAGTGGTTGAGCCGGCCGCCAGCTTCGTCCGCATGGCACGCATGCATCATGCCAAAGCAATCTACATCGGCCCCGAAGAGCCGGCCAACAGCAAGTTCTTCGATGAGGTGCTAACCGGCAAGGCGGGAGAGGTGCTGCCCGGACTGGTGAAGGAAATTTGCGGCGTGCGGAGGTGAGTTAGGAAGAGGCTGGGCGTCAGTTCAGCGGTAGGCATCGCGACGGTTACGGACACCAAGTATGGCGATGGTATTTTCGTCCTTCGGGTCGAAAAACAACCGGTAGTCACCGCAGCGCAGCCGAAAGCCGCTTAGGGGAGGCTTAAGCCTCTTGACATCGCCGGCGCGGCCAACCAGGTAACGATCGAGGCAGTGAAGAATCTGCGTCGCGGTCAATTGCGCGGAGATCGGACCGAGCCTCTGCAGACCAGATGACCGCCAGCCTCTGCGCAGCGGCCTCGTCGGTCATTTCGTCAGGCCGAACTCACGCAAGATCTCGGAGTGGGGAATACTTTCTCCGCTGGCGAGCGATGCGCGGGCCCGCTCCAGCGCCGCTGCAGTGTCCGATGTGATCTCTTCCTCTTCCGCCGGAACCGATGCCAGCGAGCGTCCCAGCGGTTCCACCATCGCTTCGAGCAGCACCCGCACAGCGCTCAGCTTCTCGGCGGGCAACCTGTCGAGCAACGCATGGGCCTGCGCACGATCGGATTCCATTTTCCCTCCTCCCAAGGCTAGCGGACGAAATGCCCAACTACATTGTAGGCCGCGAGGGCGGAGATGTAGGCGACCACGGTCATGTAGCTGAACTGCAGCGCAGGCCACTTCCATCCGTTGGTCTCGCGACGCACTACGGCAAGCGTGGACATACATTGCATCGCGAAGGCGAAGAACACCAGCAGAGCGACCGCAGCGGCAGGCGTGAGCTCGTGCCGTAAGGCGGCCTGCAAGTCGGTCGCGTGCGATTCGGGATCGACTCCATTCAGCGTGCCCAGGGTCGCAATGATCACCTCGCGCGCCGCCAGCGAGGTCACCAGCCCGACACCGATCTTCCAGTCGAAGCCGAGAGGACGAATAACCGGCTCAATCGTCTGCCCCATCCTGGCAACAACACTGTTCTGGATCTCAGGTGGCTGGCCATGATGCATGGGGAAGTTGGTCGCCGCCCACAGCAGCAGCGTGACCAGCATGATGACCGTGCCCGCGCGATAGAGGAAGGCCTTGCCGCGATCAACCAGCCGCAATCCCAGCGACGAGATCGTGGGCCAGCGGTAGGGCGGCATTTCGAGAATGAACGGCGCATCCTTGCTTCTCAGGATGGTGGACTTCAGGAGGCGCGCGGTCAGCACGGCCATAAGGAAGCCCAGCACATACAGTCCCAGCATCGCCACCGCACGCGTCCCGAGGAACACGCCCAATAGCGGCCGGTTCGGCAGGAACGCAGCAATTACCATCGTGTATACCGGCAGGCGTGCCGAGCAGGTCATGAAGGGCGCGATGAGGATTGTGGCAATGCGGTCGCGCTTGTTCTCGATGGTGCGGGTCGCCATGATGGCCGGCACCGCGCAGGCGTACGCCGACAGCAGCGGGATAAAACTCTTCCCGTTCAGTCCCACGCGCGACATGGTGCGGTCAGCGATCACCGCCGCGCGCGACAGATATCCGGAGTCCTCCAGAATTCCGATCACCAGGAACAGCAGCAGAATCTGTGGCAGGAAGACCAGCACCGAACCAGTTCCCTTCCACACGCCATTGACGATCAGCGAGCTGAACATGCCCTGGGGCAGATCGGTTGCAATTTGCGCGCCGCTAACGTCGAGGAATCGCTGCAGCAAATTCGACAGCGGCTGGCCGACCGCAAAGATCGTCTGAAATACCGCGATGACCACGACGGCGAAGATTACCGACCCCCAGATGCGGTGCAGGAACAGCGAGTCGAGCCGCTGCGTCCAAACCGGCGTGGCGGGGCGGCGATACTTGGCGTTCTCGCCCACACGCACCGCCCATTCGCGATAGCCACGCGTACTGCCAACAACCGGCAGCTCCAGTGGCTCCGGGCTGGCGACCGCGGCGTCCAGGAAATTCTGGACCGCCACAATTCCCTCACCGGTGGTGGCGCTGACCAGCGCAACCGGTGTGCCTAGTTGACGCGCCAGGGAGAGCACATCCACCTGGCCGCCCTGCTTGCGCAGCTCGTCGGCCATGTTCAGCAGCACCAGCGTCGGCGTGCCCAGCGCGATCACGCGCGCCGCCAGCACGAGATGGCTGTGCAGGTTGGTGGAATTCAGAACCAGGATGATGGCGTCGGGACGCGGCGTGCCCGGCATTTGCCCGGTCAGCACATCCACCGCGACCTTCTCGTCCTCGGACTTAGGCGTGAGGCTGTACACGCCGGGAAGGTCGATGAGCGCAATCTCCTGCCCGTCGGAGTCGCGCACGTAGCCGGTATGATGTTCGACGGTGACGCCGGGGAAATTGCCGACCTTCTGGCGCAGGCGGGTGAGCCGGTTGAAGAGCGTGGTCTTGCCGGAGTTAGGAGGGCCGACGACGGCGATGGTGCGATAGGCGGTGCCCAGAGTTTCGTCCCGGGGCGACGCCACCGCATGGCAGCTCATCGTTGCCGCTCCCATGCGTCAGTCTCCGAAGGCCGGCGCGCCGAGCAGCTCCACATGGATGTGGCGCGATACATCGCGGCGCATGGCAATTTCGGTCCCCTCGACACGGTACACCCGAGGATCGCCGCCGGGGCCGCTGCGCGCGACCGTAACTTCCAGACCGGGAACGAAACCGAGATTCATGAGGTGCTCCGCCACCGGCGGAGACAGCTCCAGCTCGGAGAGAATGGCGCTTTCTCCGACGTGGAGGTCGGCCAGCGCCCTGGCCTTGCGATGGCGCTCTTTCTTATGACGGCCGAATATGAAGTTGAAAATCATTTTCAATTCCAATCTCTATTCTAACTCTTTCCCGGCCCACGGCAACGACTAAAGTCACAGCCTTTTGTGACGTATGAACATCGGGGAAAACCCGATGCCGGCGAGTCCAAAATGGGCCCTTGCCCCGGTTCTGTGCTGGATCCCTGCTCAGTCGGGAATAACCTTAACTAATACCGCCCATAAATAGTTTGAATTTCTCATTCGCCGCCAAACCAGATATTCAACTTCATAGGGGCCAAAAGCAAGATCGGCAGAAAACCGATCCCCGGGCATAGCGTGAACTCGTCTCACAATCGTCTCGTATCAGGGCACGACCCTTCGGCTTCGCTCAGGGCAGGCTTTTAGTCGTGCCGAACAGGGCACCAGCAAGAGATAGGGCTTTAGCCCCTGCACTCGTAAACCAGGCTCCATCAGGGGCTAAAGCCCAAGTTCTTTGTGGACCGGGTTGCGGCACGGCTGAAGCCGTGCCCTGATACAAAGCGGTTAATGAGATGGGTTCTCGTAATCTCTTCGCTTTTTTGGGGCTGTAGGTGTAGTTTGCCGCCGCCGAACGATGCCTGCTCAGGCCGTTGCAGTTCGATCGATATCGCTCTAATGGGAGTACTTCATGCGGTTACTTCGTAGATTCTTAGCATTCTTCTTTCTGATTCTCTTGGCCGGCTCGCTGGCAGCGCAATCGCCGCAGGCTGCCCCTGATACTGCAGCGCAGATCGCGCAATTGCAGCAGCAGGTCGCCGATGCCAAGGGCTCGGCCGACAACGCCTGGATGCTGGTCAGCTCAGCGCTTGGTATCTGATGATGACCGGCCCCGGGCTGGCGCTGTTTTACGGCGGCCTGGTGCGCAAGAAGAACGTGCTATCCACCATGATGCAGAGCTTCGCCATGATGGCGCTCATCACCGTGCTGTGGGCGATTGTGGTATACAGCCTCTGCTTTGCATCGGGAAACAGTTTCATCGGCGGGATTAGCCATGCATTCCTGCGCGGTGTCGGAGCGCAGCCCGATCCCGATTACGCCGCCACCATTCCGCAGCAGACGTTCATGATCTATCAGTTGATGTTCGCCATCATCACTCCGGCGCTCATCAGCGGGGCCTTTGCTGAGCGGATGAAGTTCAGCGCCATGCTGCTGTTCATGGGGCTGTGGTCGCTGTTTGTCTATGCGCCCATGGCGCACATGGTGTGGGGCAAGGGAGGAATCCTGAACGCCAGTCTCGGCGGACGCTTCCCTACTCTCGACTTCGCGGGCGGCACGGTAGTCCACATCACTTCGGGAGTGTCGGCGCTGGTTTGCGCGACGTATCTGGGGCGGCGACTCGGCTATCCGAAAGAACCGATGATGCCGCACAGCGTGGTGCTGAGCTTTATTGGGGCCTGCCTGCTGTGGGTGGGCTGGTTCGGATTCAACGCCGGTAGCGCCTTGAGCGCCGGCTCGTTGGCGACCAGCGCATTCGTCGCTACGCACTTCGCGGCCGCAACCGCCGCAATTGGCTGGGCTGTCGCGGAGTGGATTCGCAACGGCAAGCCGAGCGCTCTGGGTGCGATCTCGGGTTGCGTCGCAGGACTGGTCGCGATCACGCCGGCTTCCGGATTTGTCGGTCCAATGCCGGCGCTGCTCATCGGCCTGGTCGCCGGAGTGGGTTGCTACCTGATGGTCGCAAGGGTGAAAGCTGCCTTGGGTTATGACGATTCGCTCGATGCCTTCGGCGTGCACGGCGTTGGCGGCACCATCGGCGCGCTGCTGACCGGAGTGTTCGCGACCAGGCTCGTCAATCCGATCTTCAAGGACCCGCAGGGCAACGCGATGGCATCGGGGATGATCGACGGCAACTACCACCAGGTCCTGAACCAGGCCGTCGGCGTGACAATTGCCATTGTGCTGGCTGTGGTTGGCACCTACATCATCCTACGGATTGTTGACTTCGCGATCGGTGTCCGCGTGCCGGCCGAGCACGAGGTACAAGGGCTCGACGTCACGCAACACGGCGAAGAAGGCTATTACTGGGAGGTCTCGCTGCCATGAACGGGCGACGAGTGCGTTGTGTCAGGCACGAGTTTGGATCACCGGAAATGCGCGCGCTCGCGTCCAAAGCGTGTATCAGCAGAGGCCGAGTCCCGCTTGCGGGACAAAACATCTTAGCCCAGCGCTTCAGCGCTGGGTGGCGTGTTGTTTGTGACACGAGTGCCGTAGGCACGGCACAAGAAGGCCCGATCACCGAGAACTCAGTGTCGTCCCTACGGGACTCAGATTTCCCGTTGAGCCTACCCCGCCCTGAAGGGCGGGGCTATTCTCGTTCGCGCCCGCGGCGCTCGACTGTCGTGATGTGTACGTTTCATGTGGCGCCGAGTGCGTTGCTTGCCGAGGAATTTAGAACGACGGTTATTCCTTTCATCAATTGGAAAATCATCACGGTTTATTAAGGCGAACTTATGACCAAGCTGGAGACAGTAATTCAACCCTCGAAGTTCGAAGCCGTGAAAGATGCCCTGCTCGAGATCGGAGTGGAGGGCATGACGGTGACGGAAGTTCGGGGGCACGGGCGGCAGAAGGGCCATACCGAGTTCTATCGCGGGCGCGAGTACACAGTGGACGTTCTGCCCAAGGTGAAGATTGAGACGGTGCTGCCCGATCGCCTGGTGGATTCGGCGATCCAGGCGATTACCAACGCCGCCCGCACCGGGAAAATCGGCGACGGCAAGATTTTCCTTTCGCGCATCGACGATGCCATTCGCATCCGCAACGACGAGCGCGGCGAAACCGCATTATGACTGCATCTGGCTGAATTCCGTTCAGGAGAACCATGCCCAGCCCGGCGGCCGACTCCACACTGCGCGCTTATTACCGGCAGGAGTTCGAGCGGCTGCGCGGGGAGTTCGAGGCCAACGGCTCGGGTACAGCCACGGTGCGCGACCGCACAGCGGTTGTTGACAAGCTCGCCATTCAGCTTTGGGAGCAGAACGTTTCCACGCGTGCCGGATCAGGCGTCGCGCTGGTCGCGTTGGGCGGATTCGGTCGCCGTGCTCTGTTCCCTCATTCCGATGTTGACCTGCTCTTCCTGACCCAGAACGAGGCGCTCCGTGGCAGCATGAAGGAGCCGATCCGCAGCATCTGCCAGGAGATGTGGGACATCGGTCTGCGCGTGAGTCCGACCACTCGCACGCTCGACGACTGCGCGCGCTTCGACCGGGACAACGTCGAGTTCACCATCTCGCTGCTCGACTGCCGCTTCCTGACCGGCGAGGCGGCGCTGTTCGAGCGGTTGCGCCAAAAAATCCTGCCGCAACTCGTGGCGCACGAGTCCGATGAACTAGTACAGCGGCTGGCCGAAGTGACACGCACGCGCCATCTCCGCTTTGGCAACACCATCTTCCACCTCGAGCCCAACCTTAAGGATGGTCCCGGTGGACTGCGCGATACACACGTCACGCAATGGCTCAATGCCATCGCGACCCTCGATACGGGACGCCGATGGCCAGAGTCGCTCGGCCTGCGACAAGGTCCTGATGGCGACGACCTGCTGGACGCGCTGGAGTTTCTCTCCGCGACGCGCTGTTACCTGCACTATCGCGGAAAGCGCGACGACAACATCGTCACCTGGGAGGCGCAAGATGAGCTGGCGGCCCGCGGAATTGCGACCAAGTCGGGGGCCTTGCCGTCGGCCGAATGGATGCGGCTGTATTTCCGCAACGCGCGCGCTATCTTCCGCAGCACCAACCAGCTGCTGGAGCAGGTCCCGCGCGACCGTTCTTCCCTGTACCGCTCATTCCAGCGCTGGCGCTCGCGGGTCTCGAACGAAGATTTTTCAGTGGTGGACGGCCGGGTTTATCTGCAGCAGTCCGCCGGAGCGCGCGACCCAATTGTCGTGCTGCGCCTTCTTACTTTTAGCGCCCGGCACGGGATCGCGCTGAGCGTCGAAACCGAGCGCCGGATCAAGAACGCGCATCGCGCCCTGGCCGATGCGATGCCACAGGACGCGCGCCTCTGGGAGCACCTGCGCGAGTTGCTGCTGCAGCCACATGCCGCTGAAGCGCTGCGCGTGATGCATTCGCTCAACCTGCTGACGCGTGCCATTCCCGAGTTCGAGACCATCGACTCGCTGGTGCTGCGCGATCTCTACCATCGCTACACGGTGGACGAGCACAGTTTTGTCGCTATCGAAGTGCTGCATCACTTGAAGAACAACGACGTCGAATGGCTGCAACCGTTCGGCGAACTGCTGGCCGAGTTGGAGCGCCCCGAGCTGCTCTTCCTTGCGCTGCTGTTGCATGACACCGGCAAGGGACTCGCAGGCACCGACCATGTCCACAACAGCCTGCAACTGGCGGCAGCAGCGGTTGAGCGCATGGGCCTTCCGGGCGAAGACGCGCAGGCCGTCTGCTTTCTGATTGCCACCCATCTGGAGATGTCGTCCACCATGCGGCGGCGCGACATCTACGATCCGGAGACGGTTCGCGAACTGGCCAGCAAGATGGGCACGCCCGAGCGGCTGAAGATGCTGACGCTGCTCACGCTCGCCGACATCAAGTCGGTGAATCCCGAAGCGCTCACGCCGTGGAAGGCCGAGAACTTGTGGCGCTTGTACGCGGGCACGGCCACCTATTTCGATCGCAGCGTGGACGAAGAGCGCTTCCACGCCGAGGTCTGTACCGAACAGGTGGAGCGGGTTGCGGCGCTGCTGCCCAAACGCCGGTCGCAATTGTTGAAGTTCCTCGACGGCCTGCCGCAGCGCTACCTGATGTCCCACTCGCCAGAGCAGGTGATTCTGCACTTCGAAATGGCGAGCCACCTGCGCCAGGAACCGGTGCAGCTCGGAGTGCGCCGCGTCAGCGGACAGCACGAGCTCACGGTCGTCACCGCCGATCGCGCGGGCCTGTTCTCGACGCTGGCCGGGATTCTCTACGGATGGGGCATGGACATCACCAAGGCCAGCGCGTTCTCTAATCGCTCCGGGGTGATTGTTGACAGCTTCTACTTCAAAGACCGGTTCCACACCCTGGAATTGAATCCGCCGGAACGTGAGCGCTTCAAGAAGTCAGTCATCGAAATCCTGATGCGCGAAGCTCCACTCGATCCACTGTTGGAATCGCGTTTGAAGGCCGACACCAAGCCGGCCAAGCTCAAGGTCGAGACCCGGTTGCGCTACGACGATGAATCTTCTCCCGGCAGCACGCTGTTGGAAGTGATCACGCAGGACCGTCCGGGCCTGCTCTACACCATCAGTTCGACCCTGGCCAGCGAGAATTGCAGCATCGAAGTGGCGCTGATTGACACCGAGGGCGCCGTCGCCCATGACGTTTTTTATTTGACGCGAAGCGGGATGAAACTGACGCGCGAGCAGCAACGGGCCATCGAGTGGGCGCTGACAACCGAACTCAGCGATTCCTTGCCGAGCACCTGGTAACCGGTTCAGTTTGTGATTTGTTTGCCCCGGGGAGCGCTCATTGCGCAGGCGCTTGCGACTGTCCGACGATCTGATAGTTGTTTTTCTTCCCCTTGGCGTTGACTACCGTCATCTGGTTGCCCTTCACGTGATATTGAATCTGCTCCCCGGGATCCATCTGGGGCTTGGTTTCCTTGTGCCGGGCGATGGAGTAGAGCAGGTTGTCGCCCTGTACCTGGTACACGATCCAGGCTTTGGTTTTCTTTCCGTCCGGATAATTGCCGTTGTCCCACTTCACGATCTTGCCGGTCTGGTAGGTGTCGGCGGCCACAGCAAAGCTGGCCAGTAGCAGCGTGAACACAAGGGCGAAAGCGGTTTTGCTCACAATGTCTCCTGGAATCGCGCCGCTTGGAAAATCAAGCAGCATAACAAGTATAGGGGTCCTTCGACTTCGGCGGCCAACAGCGGGCCGCCTCCGCTCAGGATGACACACTCGACCTTGGATGGTAGATGCCGAAGCAGAGTCTACTCAAGAAACGTCGTCACGCCCTCTTCCAGCACGCAAATTTTCTTTTCGATGCCGCGCCGCTTGGCGTCGGCCTTCAGCCGCTCAACCGGCTCGTCTATCGGCTCGTAGGAGAGACGGAACGACCCGTAATGCATGGGCACCATCCAGCGCGCTCCCAGGTCAAGGAATGCCTGCACCGCATCTTCCGGGCTGGTATGTACTCTGCGAAATGAGTCGGGATGATAAGCCCCGATAGGGAGCAGCGCAACCTCGGGCCGCAGCCGCTGCCCGATTTCGCGGAAGCCTTCAAAATAAGCGGTGTCGCCGGCGTGATAAAGCGAATGTTGGCCGGCCCGCAGCACGTACCCGCCGAAGCCGCGGTGCATGTCGCGCAGCATTCGCGCTCCCCAATGGCGGGAGGGCACATGCGTGATCTCAACATTGCCGAGCTGAAAACTCTGCCACCACTCGAGTTCCACAATAGGTCCATAGCCAAGATCGCTAACAATATCGCGAACACTCCGCGGGACGATGATCGTCGGCCGCTTGCCCGACTTGCGCCGCGAGAGCCGCGCGATGGCGCGCAACGAGGGCCTGTGCAGGTGGTCGAAGTGAGCGTGCGAAACCAGCACCGCGTCGATGGGCGGCAGGTCGCCCAGCCTCAAGCCGGGGCGGCGAAGCCGCTTAAGCACGAAGATCCAGCGGGCAAAGTTCGGGTCAACCAGGATGTTCTTCCCGCCAATCTGCAGGAAGAAGCTGGAATGTCCGATGAAGGTTACGCCAAGTTGCCCGCGGCGGGCGAGTACCGGTTTGCGAGGGACGCCGGTGCGAGGCGTCATGGCCGAATGGCGAATTAACGTGCTGAATTGCTGGGCCTTGCGCCGAACTGTGATGCCTAACATAAAGTCTGTCTTATTAGACGCTGGTTGAGAGCTTACCGATGCGGGCCAGCACCGGCACATCAAACTTGCTTGACCTATCTCCGCCACTCAGCTTAAATCAAACGTGGAGTCAACTTCCCAGCTAGCGCCATTTTGCGGCTCGTTGGCAACCTGGTACCACAAGGAGCAGCGATGCGAATTGCCTACCTCGGTTTGGGCATTATGGGACGGCCAATGGCCGCCAACCTGGTTAAAGCAGGACATGAAGTTTTGGTATGGAACCGTACTGCCCGTCAGCACGTTGATGGCGCGACCACGGCGGTATCTCCGGCCGATGCGGCGAAGAATGCCGACGTCGTCTGGATATGTGTTGCCGACACCGCGGCCGTCGAGCGGGTACTGTTCGCCGAAGACGGCGCCGCGCAGTCGCTGCGCGAAGGAATGATCATTGTTGACTCCAGCACCATCGCGCCAGCGGCCACTTTACGTTTTGCCGAGCGGGTAAATGCCAGCGGCGTACATTGGGTGGACGCTCCGGTTACCGGATCCAAAATCGGCGCCGAGAACGCGCAGCTTATCTTTATCGTCGGCGGGGCCAATGAGCCCGTCGAATATCTGCAGCCACTCTTTAAGGCCATGGGCAAGCTGGTCATCCACATTGGCGAGACCGGCAAGGGACAGTCGGCAAAGCTTTGCATGAACCTGATGATCGCCCTCATCTACGAGGGCTTCGCAGAGGCCTACACCCTGGGACAGAAGCTGGGCGTCGATCCCCACAAGCTGATCGAACTGATCCAGGCCTCCATGGTGCGCTCGGGCGTGGTGGATTACAAAGCACCCTTTGTGCTGCGCCGCGACTACTCGCCCAATTTCCCGTTGCGCTTGATGCACAAAGACATCCACCTCATGCTGGATGCCGCCAAAGAGAACCGCGTCAAGCTGCCTGCTCTCGAAACCGTGGACGAGATTTATGAACTGTCGAGCGAGGAAGGCTGGGACGACCTCGACTTCGCCGCCACGCTCAAGTTGCTGGAGAGGTGGGCAGGGCTGGGCGGCCAGCCGAAGTAGGTTGCTTTTAAGAGTCCAGATAGGTGTGTCGCATGAAAAGAAATCCGGATCAACCAACGCGCGCCTGTGATCGCCCGATTAGCCACGGACAGTATCCAGACTCTGCGAACGTCCCGGATTTTCTGCGGCGTCTGCGTGCCATCTACGTCGAAAGGGTATTACCCGTTAGTGGCAGTGCTTTGGTCGCGGAGGATCGGGACCGTTATTGAATATATCTGCGGGCCGCACGGGGCACTCCACGTGCAACGAGTTGGTGCACTCTTCGGAGTTATTCTGTCGCAGCATTTCCCATGCCCAACCTTTAATGGAGGACACTGGAGGGAGGATGATCCACCCGTTCCCGTCCCCCACTGCCACGAAATCGCCACCCGCAACACAAAGCGCTGTCAAGGCACAAACGAGGGCCGCGCGATCATCATGGTTCCTAACGTCGCTAAATTGCGACTCCGGTCTTCGCCCCGCAAGGAAGTAATCCAGCACCCCATCCAGAACCCCGTTCTCGGCCAAGTGTGTAAAGAACTTGTCCGAGCGGTTACGTCGTCCAGCTCTTAGTGGAGCGGGGTCGTCGATCATTAACCCTAGAAAAGATGTTGGAAAGGCCTCGGATATGGCCAGATCATCAATAGCGATCTTGTGAGTGCAACGTTGAAGATTGGCGGACTTCAGCAGCATCCTCGCGCAGGCGTTCGCATGATGATTTAGCTGTCTCCCCACAGGAGAATTTGATTGTCCGGGTTTTCCAATCAACGGCTGCAGCCTCTTAGTCAACATACGCTCAGCCACACGGTACTCTCCAATGACATCCAAACCGCGCCGAAGAGGACCATCCAGGGACGCCGAATGAAGCATCTCGTTGCCTACGATCCCGGCGATATTGTGTGCCCGCTCGGTCTCAATCGCCCTAGAGCGCTTAATGTGCCATCGAATCGTTCCCTCATCCCAATCGAGCCGGCAAACAGCAGTCGACCGACGCGTCAGCGAGTATCCGACGTCGACACCAACAACCGAGCCAGTACTGGGAAGCAACGTTAGTAAGGCCTCTCTGAGGACGGTTGAACAAATACAGAATTCACGACCCTGACCGGACTATTCCTCAGCTTTCTTTCGGCGCATCCACCACATACACCCGATTCGGGTTTCCCGGCTCGATCTTGTTCTTCTCAAAACAGGCCTTGATGCGGCGCCGCAACTCGCGTCCGACTGCGTATTGCGAGGCCGGCTTGGTCTTCACAACCATTAAGTAATCCACTTCGCCGCCACTCACCTTATCAATCCCGGGAACCTCGGGCCTGGCCACGATCTTGTCAGCGTAATTGGGATCGTTCGCCAGTTCCTCGCCGACTTCGTTCAGCAACTGAATAACATGATCGCTGTCGGCCCCATAGGCGACGGAAACGTGGATTGGCACCTGCGTCCAGTCGCGCGTAAGGTTGCTGACGACCTTGATCTCGCTGCTGGGAACGGTATGCACGGCCCCGCTGTCGTCACGCAAAACGGTGCGGCGCAGCGTCATCGCCTCCACTGCGCCTTGGACACCGGCGATCCTCACGGTGTCGCCGATATCGTACTGGTTCTCCACCAGAATCAAGAAGCCATTGATGAAGTCACGGACCAGGGTCTGCGCGCCAAACCCAATGGCCAGTCCCACAATTCCAGCGCTTGCCAGCAACGGGCCCATGTTGATGCCCAGCAACGGCAGGATCTGCATGGCCGCCAGAAACAGGATGGCGCCCAAACCAACGCTGTAGATCACACTCGCGAGCGTGCGCAACTGTTGTGCTCGCAAGGCGGTTGGCAGTCCTTGACGACTGCTGAGTTCGCTCAGGTGCCGGGAAAGCTTGCGCAGCAGGCGCGCCAGGATGAACGCGATGATGAGGACCGCGATAATCCTCGGAACCCGCACGCGCAGGAATCCGAAGGCGTCATCGCCCCAGTAGTCGAGCAACTGCAGCAGGTTATGTTTGCCGCCGTTGGGAAATAGGGTCGTGACTTGCAACCGCAGGAGAAAGGAAATCAACATGTTCGCGGATTATAGCAACCGAGTCTTCCCTCGAGATGGGCCCGTTGCAGCAGCGTCATCTTACAAGCTGGTGCGCCCGCCGAGAATATAATCGTTTTACTTCTATGACGTGCCAAACCGACCGCGTACAAACCCTTCGTCAATCAGCCTTAACTTTCTTGCTGATGTTTTGTTTCCTTCTTGGATTACATAGCACGGCGCACGCCCAGACTGGTCAGGGTCAGCGTTCCCCAGCGGAGATAGAGTGGGACAACCAGCAAAAACTCAACGCGCAGAAGAAACTGAATGAACAACGCCAGCTAGACATCCAGAAGGACACCGAGAAGTTGCTGCAACTGGCCACTGAGCTTAAGCAATACGTGGATAAGACGAACGAGCAGACCCTGTCGGTCAGTGTCATTAAGAAGGCGGAAGAGATCGAGAAACTGGCCCATGCCGTGAAGGAGAAGATGAAGGGGCAGTGAAACAGCTACGCTCTTCGGAAAGAAGCACGAATTTGTACATGTACTCCCGTAATCTTGACAGCGGTGTGCCGGGGCGTACACTGGCGCTGAGGCTCAGGGGCGGCTGGCGGAGCGGGATATTCCGACTCCGGGATCGATGATCTTTGAAAACCCAAGTCTGATTCAGGGGTAAGACGGGTGCACTGCCACGGCGGCGCGAATTGAGCGTAAGTGCTTGTGGCTCAATCATCAACGTGCAAGTCATTTGGGTTCTATCATTTGCCGGGAAATTTTGTCTAAGTTGTTGATTTTAGGCCGCACCTGGAAGGGGAGGGGTGGCTAGGAAGGCAACAAGGGAATCCCGAAACGGGAGAAAGACCGAGGAAGTTAGTCCGACTCTGTAACAACAAAGTAGCGGTTCAAGAGGCATACATCATGGCTTTCGACAAATACGTCAAGGTAAAGGGCAGCGAGCGAGCGCCGCTGCCCGGCGCGACCCAAACGGGTTCGCTAGATCCCAATGAAGTGATGCAGGTCACGCTAACGCTTCGACCCAAGGCTTCGGGACCGAAGCAGGTTTCCCTGGGCAGGCTGATCGCCAGCGGCCAGCGGCTTTCGCGCGATGAGTACGAGGCGAAGTACGGCGCCGATCCGGCGGACGTTCAGCAAGTGGCGGCGTTTGCCAGCGCTCATGGCCTCGCGGTGGCGCATGTGAACCTGGCTGCCAGAAGCGTCGCCCTGACTGGCAAGTGTGCTGATTTCGAGAAGGCCTTTCAGGTGCAGTTAGCCAAGTATGAATATGAGGGCTGCTCCTATCGCGGGCGCACCGGAGCGGTGAGCATACCGGCAGAGCTGAATGGCATCGTTAGCGGCGTTCACGGCCTTGACACCCGGCCCCAGGCGAAGGCCCACTTCCGGCTTGCGGCTGGCCGCAACGCCTCATCCCCCGCCGTGTTGCCGGCCGCTTCCTTCACCTCGCTGCAGATCGCGAAGGCCTACAATTTCCCCACTACGGTAAACGGGAAGGCCCAGACTATTGGCATCATTGAGCTGGGTGGGGGCTTCACCCAGTCTGATCTCAACACTTATTTCAGCGGCCTGAATATCTCTCCTGCTCCGACAGTGGTGGCTGTATCGGTGGACGGCGCTCAAAACCAGCCCACCGGCGACACCAGCGGACCCGACACCGAGGTCATGCTCGACATCGAAGTAGCGGGCGCCGTTGCGCCCGGTGCAAGGATCGTCGTTTACTTTGCGCCCAACACCGATGCCGGCTTCCTCGATGCCATCAATCAGGCTGCCATGGACAAGGTCAACGCTCCTTCGGTGATCTCGATCAGCTGGGGAGGGCCGGAGTCGAGCTGGACCGCGCAATCCTTGCAGACCTACAACAGCGCCCTGCAAGCGGCGGCGGCGCTGGGGGTAACGGTGTGCGTGGCCTCCGGCGACAACGGCTCAGACGATGGTGTAGGTGACGGTCTTGACCATGCCGACTTCCCCTCGTCCAGTCCGTACTCATTGGCATGTGGCGGCACCACACTCAGCCTCAGCGGCACTTCGATTTCCAGCGAGGTGGTATGGAACGGTCTTCCTAATGGTGGCGCGACCGGTGGTGGCATCAGCGATACCTTCCCCATCCCGACGTGGCAAGCCAATGCCAATGTGCCGCCCTCCAACAATCCGAGCAAATTCAAGGGACGCGGACTTCCCGACGTTGCCGGCGATGCTGATCCGGCAAGTGGCTACCAGGTCCAGGTGGATGGCTCAAGTTTCACCGTGGGAGGAACCAGCGCCGTGGCCCCGCTATGGGCTGGGTTGCTCACGCTCTTCAATCAGTCGCTCGGCAAGGCGGTGGGGTACCTCAACCCAAACCTTTACCAGAGCATAGCGACCATGGCGGGAACGTTCCGCGACATCACCTCCGGTACTAACGGAGACTATAACGCTGCCAAGGGATGGGACCCTTGCAGCGGGTGGGGCAGTCCGATCGGCGCCGCGCTGCTGCAGGCGCTGTCCGCGGGAACAACACCAACGCCGTCCCCAACGCCAACGCCAACGCCAACTCCTACGCCAAAGCCGAAGCCGAAGCCAAAGCCGAAGCCAAAGCCAAAGCCGAAGCCAAAGCCGAAGCCAAAGCCAAAGCCGAAACCAAAACCGAAGCGGCCTAAGCGCCGCGGCAAGCGGTAGAGGAATCTTGAGGACGAGAAAACGCCATCCCGCGCGGGATGGCGTTTTTGCGATTGATGCTTTCCGTGTCAGGCTGCGGCTTTGACGATCCGCATTCCGTAGAACGACTTGTACACGAAGACAAACGAGATCGCGAAGAAGATGACCGCCAGCACGTGACTGAAGGCCGCTCCTTTGCTCGCGGTCAAGCTAACCGCGAGTTCCACAGCCAGCAATCCGAACAGCGTCGTGAACTTGATGATTGGGTTCATGGCCACCGAAGACGTGTCCTTGAACGGATCGCCGACCGTGTCGCCGACTACTGTAGCGTCGTGCAGAGCGGTTCCCTTCTGCTTGAGCTCGACCTCGACGATCTTCTTGGCGTTGTCCCACGCGCCGCCGGCGTTGGCCATGAACATCGCCTGGTACAAGCCTGAGATGGCGATCGCGATCAGGTAGCCGATAAAGAAGAACGGCTCCACGAAGGCGAATGCCAGAGTCACGAAGAATACCGCGAGGAAGATGTTGAACATGCCCTTCTGCGCATACTTAGTGCAGATTTCCACGACCTTCTTACTGTCCTCGACCGAAGCTTTCTCCACCCCTTCCAGCTTAATGTTGGCCTTGATGAACTCCACCGCGCGATAAGCGCCTGTGGTCACCGCCTGCATGGAAGCGCCGGTGAACCAGTAAATGATGGCGCCGCCGCTGATCAAACCGAGTACGAAAGGAGCGTGTAGAAGCGATAAGTTGCCCACGTTTTCCGTCAGCCCGTGAGTGAGCGCCATGATGATGGAGAAAATCATGGTCGTCGCGCCCACGACAGCGGTTCCAATCAGCACCGGCTTGGCCGTGGCTTTGAAGGTGTTGCCCGCGCCATCGTTCTCCTCCAGCATGTGCTTGGCGCGTTCAAAGTTGACGTCGATGTTGTAGTCGCGCTTCAACTCGCTCTCGATGTTCGGCACCTGCTCAATCAGCGACAGCTCGTAAACCGACTGCGCATTGTCCGTCACCGGACCGTAGGAATCGACCGCGATGGTTACTGGTCCCATGCCCAGGAATCCGAAAGCGACTAGGCCGAAGGCGAAGACCGCCGGAGCCAGCATCATCGCGCCCAGACCGTAAGTGCTCACGTAATAGCCGATACTCATCAGCAAAACCATGGTGAAGCCCAGGTAGTAACAGGAGAAATTGCCGGCTACCAATCCTGACAGAATGTCGAGAGAGGCGCCGCCTTCCTCCGCCGATGTCACCACTTCTTTCACGTGCCCCGAATTGGTCGAGGTAAACACCTTCACCAGCTCAGGGATGATCGCGCCCGCCAGGGTTCCGCACGAGATGATCGTGGCCAGCTTCCACCATTGCGTGGTGTCACCGCCAGCGCCCAGCACAGGAATGATGAGGTAGGAAACGATGTAGGTCAGCACGATGGAGATGATCGAAGTCAGCCACACCAGCGAAGTGAGAGGACTTTCGTAGTTCATCTCACTTGCGTTGCCGTACCGCGCCTTGGCCACCGCTTCGTTCAGGAAGTAAGCCACCGTGCTGGACACCAGCATCATGATGCGCATGACGAAGATCCACACCAGCAATTGAACCTGCACCTTGGGGTCCTTAACGCCCAGCAGGATAAACGTGATCAGCGCCACGCCGGTCACGCCATAGGTCTCGAAGCCGTCCGCGCTGGGGCCAACCGAGTCGCCCGCGTTGTCGCCCGTGCAATCGGCAATCACGCCCGGGTTGCGCGCGTCGTCTTCCTTGATCTTGAAGACGATCTTCATCAGGTCGGAGCCAATGTCGGCAATCTTGGTGAAGATACCGCCGGCGATACGAAGCGCGGCCGCGCCGAGCGATTCGCCGATGGCGAAGCCGATGAAACACTGACCGGCGTAATCAGCCGGAACAAACAGCAGAATGCACAGCATGATGAGCAACTCGACCGAAATCAGCATCATGCCGATACTCATGCCCGCCTTCAGCGGAATGGCATAGATCGGGTACGGCTTGCCACGCAGGCCGGCGAACGCTGTGCGCGAGTTGGCGAACGTGTTCACGCGGATGCCGAACCACGCCACACCATAGCTGCCGCAAATCCCGACAATGCTGAACGCCAGAATTACCGGCAGTGTCACCCCCACAGGCTTGCCGGGAACCGGAGCCAGCCATCCGAAGTACGCCACAATCACCACGGCAATGAAAGCCCAAAGCACCATCAGGAACTTGCCCTGCGTGACTACGTACGTCTTGCAGGTTTCGTAGATCAGTTCGGAGATCTCGCGCATGGAGCGGTGTACTGGCAGGTTCTTAAGCTGGATGTAAATCGCCAGTCCAAATAGGAGTCCGAAAGCGCAGAAGAGCAGGCCGATCAGCAGCAGATTGTGGCCAGTCATGCCGAGGAAGTTGACTGACGAGAGGTCCGGCAACTGGAGTGTGGCCTCGCCGCCCGCTTCGCTCGGCTGGGCGAAGGCCGTGGCAGCATTCAGCATGAACAACGTCAGCGCGGCCGTGACCAACTTGACCGAGCTTCTTACAGATGACAGCCGCCGCAGGTCGGCGAGCCAGGTGTGCATATGATTCCTCCAATGGGACGCACCCGCGATGGGAGCTCACCCATGAATATGACGTTAGGTTGTTCCGCTCTCCGGCGAATCTCCGCCGGTAGCGTTTCCATGAGATCGATTACCGCCCAGCTGGTCGGGCGCGTACAAGGCTCTAGCTTGCGTCTTCGCAGACCGCCAGTCGAAACCATGCATGGACCTGCTGGAATCCCGGAAACGCGCTTCCACTTCAGACAGAAGGGTTTGAGGCTTGGCCGCGTCGGGAACACTTGCACCAGTTTGTGTGCATACAGGCGCACACTACGGGCGCAGCACAAAAGGCGAGTCTTTATAACATTTCGGGGGAAGCGGGGTCAATCACACATCGGTTACGGAGCAGGTTTGCGCCACATGATCTTTGCGGGTTGACTCTGCGTCAATTCCTCAAAGAAGAACGGGGGCCGCCGGCTCGGCGTTGACTTGCCGTTTCGGTGGTCGCAATTGCTCGCGGGAGAACGTCTGGCCGCAGATTCCGCAGCCCCACTGCACATGCGGGATCGGCAACGTGCTGGAAGAGCGTTGCGGTTGCCATATTTTCGACAGCTCACCTTGACATGAGGGGCAGGTCATTAGACGGGCATCCCATTCCGGTTCACCGGAAGAATGGTGGCCTTGGATGCAAGGCCATTCTCATCCGTAATACCCAGAACTCTCTTTGCGTGTTTCTTCGCCTTTTCTTCGGTGCGAAATCGCTTGGGCTGGTGAGTGGCGGCGCTTTCGGTCAAAAACTCGACTCGGTAGTACGTCATGTCACTATTATCTCACCTGCCGCGCTTGAGTGCCCATAATTCTGTGCAGCTTATGGCTCAATCCCTAACTGCCAGAACAGGAACGAATAGATATCCGTCCACTCTTCGACCAGCTTGGAGATAGGCTTTCCCACCCCGTGGCCAGCTTTCGGCTCGATGCGAAGCAAGATTGGGTTCGGCCCGCCGTTGTCCGCTTGAAGCAGCGCGGTCATTTTCTTGGCGTGCATGGGATCGACGCGGGTGTCGGAATCGGCCGTCATGAACAAGATCGCCGGATAGTCGGTTCCCTTCTTAACGTGGTGATACGGCGAGTAGGCGTAGAGCCACTGGAACTGCTTGGGATCTTGCGACGAGCCGTACTCCGGAATCCACAGCTTGGCGATCTGGAAGTTCTGGTAGCGCAGCATGTCGAGCAGCGGCACCTGGCAGACAGCAGCACGGAAGAGATCGGGCCGCTGGGTGAGCACCGCCCCCATCAGAAGTCCGCCGTTGCTGCCGCCGCGAATCGCCAGATGTTGCTTGTCAGTGTAGCCCTCTTTTTGCAGATACTCGGCGGCTGCGATGAAATCGTCGAACACATTCTGCTTCCTGTCGAGCATGCCCGCGCGGTGCCAGTCTTCGCCGAACTCGGAGCCGCCGCGCAGGTTCGCCATGCCGAAGATGCCGTCATGATCCAGCCAGGGAAAGATGGTCTTGCTGAACTCCGGGGTGAGGCTCACGTTGAAGCCGCCGTAGGCCGTCAACAGCACGGGGTTGTGTCCGGTCAGCTTCACCCCCTTGCGCATAACCAGGAACATGGGGACGCGCGTGCCGTCCTTCGACGCGTACCACACCTGCTTGGTCTCGTACTTGCTGGCGTCGAAGCTGGTCTGTACCGAGTCCCACAATGAGCTCTTCTGCGACTGAATATCGAAGCGGTAGATGGTTGTCGGCACGGTGAACGAGCTGAACAGGTAAAACGCACTGGTGCTGTCGTACTCGCCGCCGATGTCCGTAATTGTGCCCAGGGTCGGTAGCTCGATTTCGCCCAGAGGCTTGCCGTCGCTTGTGAAACGCTTCAGCACCGAGTGCGCGTTCTTCTCGTACCGGGCGAACAACTGTCCCCCAATGATGTCCACTGAGGTGAGCACGGCATCCGACTGGGGAATGATTTCGCGCCAATGCTCGCGCGCCGGCGTTGTCACCGCGACCTTGAAGAGGCGATAGCGCGGACCATCTTCGTTGGTCAGGATATAGAGGTCGCCGTTGTAGGGTTGGGCAAAGTAAAGAAAGTTCTTGCCGGTTGCGACCGGAATGACAGGCGCGTTTGCCTGCACATCTTTGAGGTAGACTTCGTTTTTCGACCAGCCCTGCTCGACCATGATGGCGAGCCAGCGCCCGTCATTCGACAGAACGATACCCGGCCAATCCTGCGGATCGCGGCCTTCGCCGAAGATGAGCGGATCCTTTGCCGGTTCGCTCCCCAGCGCGTGATAGAAAACGTGCCGGTTGTACATCTCTTGTCCTTCGGCCACGTCCCCCTTCTTAGGGTACCGCGTGTAGTAGAAGCCGCTGTCGTCAGGCTTCCACGCAATGCTGGCCCCGCGCGTGCGTTCAATCACGTCGGGCAGCAGCTTGCGGGTCGCGGTCTCGATAACGTGCAGAGTGCTCATCTCGGAGCCACTCTCCGACGTTCCGTACGCGACATACTTTCCGTCGTGCGACACATCCCACCAGTCGAGGGCGATGGTGCCGTCCTTAGAAAGCTGATTGGCGTCCACCAGCACTTCGTCCTGGCCATCTACGCCCCTGCGCACGTAGAGCATGGGCTGGTTCTGCTTGCCGTCGCGACGGGTGTGGAAATAGTAGTCACCCCCGACCTGCGTCTCGCCCAGGTTGCCGATCTCCAGCAATTGCTCCATGCGACCGTGCAACTTATCGCGGCCGGGCAGTTTGTCGAGGATGCTTCTCGTGTAGGCCAACTGCCCTGAAACCCATTGCTGAGTCTCTGGACTGCTGCCGTCCTCCAGCCAGCGGTAGGGATCGACAACCTTCTGGCCGAAGTAGTCGTCGGTCACGGGCTGCTGCTTGGTTTCGGGTGGCTTTGGGATGTTCATTGTGGATGGAGGACCTGAGTTGTGATCCTGCGCGAGTGCGATCGTGTTCAACAGGAGGAGTGCGCCCAACACGATCATGCGATCTCGGACAACGCTCTTTAGGTCCATGGGAGCGGAAACCGCCTTGGATGTTCTTGCTAGTTCGCTACACCGGCGCCCGCCGAAGAGCGTAGCAGCTTTCCCGAGTGGCCGCCAAATCGAGGGTCCCGCTTTTCTTGCCGGCGTCTATCTGGTCTGGCCTTGGACCCCGCGAATGCGCTCACGTTGCGCCACAATCGCCGCCACCAAACCTGGAATTGTATATTCACGGGCCTCGATGTCCACTGGCAGCCCGAACTCGCGCAGCGTCGCTGATGTCACAGGTCCGATCGAGGCTGTGTGCACGCCATGATGCAACCCCGACTTCTTGAGTGCGGCGCGCGCCTCGCGCGCACCTAGCAACTGCACGAAGTTCCGCACCGTAGAAGAACTGGTGAAGGTGATCGCATGGGGTGTCCTCGCGCTGCCAAGGAAGGCCCGCAACTGCTTCGCCGAGGACTTCGGAGTGACAGTTTCATACGCTTCCACTACGTCAACCAGTGCTCCTGCTTTGCGCAATTCGCGCGGAATCACGTCGCGGGCAACTTTGGCGCGCACCAGCAGCACGCGCTTGTCTTCTACCCGGCGGCGCAGAGCTGCCACTACTGACTCGGCCACGTACTCTTTCGGCGTGACCGTCACCTGCAAGCCGTGCTGCTCAATGGCCTTCCTGGTCGCCGGACCAATCGCCGCAATCTTGAGATGGCCGAGCGATGACACATCCAGCCCTCGCTTCGCCAAGCGTTGGAAGAGAGCATTCACTCCGTTGACGCTGGTAAGAATAAGCCAGTCGTAAGCTGCGAGATCTCGTAATGCTGAATCCAGCGGCTGGTAGGAGCTGGGCTTACGAATCTCGATGAAGGGGATCTCGACGACCTCGCAGCCTAACCGGCGCAGCGCCGAGGTCAACACACCCGCCTGCTCCTTGGCGCGTGAAACCAGAACGCTGCAGCCGACAAGCGGAAGCTTGTTCGTCATAGCTATGGCTGTTGCGGCGCCGCTGCGGCCGCTCCATAGACGATTTCCAGGATCTCGGTAGCACCCCGGCGCAGTAACGCATCGCCCACCTGTTCTCCAAGTGCCACCGGGTCGCTGCCGTTCTGCTGCTCGCGCAGGACCTCCGAGCCATCCGGTCGCGCCACGATTGCAGTCAATCGCAGCAAGCCATCGCTCATTTCAGCGAACGCTCCGATGGGGACCTGACACCCTCCTCCAAGCTTGTTCAGCAGCGCTCGTTCGCAAGTCGTCGCGGCCCGTGCAGCCACATCGTTGAGGAATGCCAGGTGCTCGCGCATCGCGAGGTCGCCTTTGCGGATCTCGATGCCGAGCGCCCCCTGTCCTGCTGCCGGACACATAAAACTCTCAGCCAGCACTTCCCTTATCCATTGCGTTTTGCCCAGGCGAGTCAGCCCAGCCGCGGCCAGGATGATGGCGTCGTACTCGCCTTCCTCCAGCTTGCGCACGCGAGTGTCAACATTGCCGCGCAGCGGATGAATCAAAAGGTCGGGCCGCACAGCCTTCAGTTGCGCCTGCCGCCGCAGGCTGCTGGTGCCCACCCGCGCCCGTTGGGGCAACGCCTTTATGCTGTCGTACTTCACCGACAGGAACACATCGCGCGGATTGACTCGCGTGGTAACTGCAACCAGTTCGAATGCCGGTGGCAGCTCGGTCGGCAGGTCTTTTAGACTGTGCACCGCGAGATCCACTTGGCCTTCGGCAAGCGCCTCTTCAATCTCTTTGGTGAACATCCCCTTGGTGCCCACTTTCGCCAATGCAACGTCAGTGATCTTGTCGCCAGTGGTCTTGATGATCTCGATCTTGACCTCATGGCCGCGTTCACGAAGCAGTGCCGAGATATGGTTGGCTTGCCAGAGAGCGAGTTGTGATCCGCGAGAACCTATTCTGAGGCGGGCCATCAGTTCTGCGCTCCCGGTTTTCCGTCGCCCGCGTCGTTCTGAGCGGCCGCAGCCTTGTTCGCGTCACGTAATCCGAAGAGTTTGCGCACGAGGTCAATCACGGTGGTCGCCTCACTCGATTCGCGAGCCGCGGTCTTAAGGGTGGTAATAGGTGTGTGCATGATTTTATTGATGATGCCGCGGGTCAGCGCCTCGACGGCCAGCTCCTGCTCGGGCGTCATTGCGCCCAGCCGGCCACGCACGCGATCAATCTCTGCCTGACGAACGGTCTCAAGGTGCTCCTGCAGGGAGACGATGGTCGGCACTACATCGAGCGTCTGCAGGCGCGATTGGAACTTATCCACCTCGAGCTGCACGATGGCTTCGGCGCGGTCGGCCTCGGTCCTGCGGTCGGCGATGTGCGACGAAACCACCTGCTGCAAGTCGTCAATGTCGTAAACGAAGATGCCGTCCAGCTTATTCATCGCGGGATCGATGTCGCGCGGGACCGCGATGTCGATGAAGAACATGGGACGGTTCTTGCGGCGGCTCAGGAACTTTTCGCCGTGTTCCTTGCCAAAGATGGTGTGCGGCGCGCCGGTGGAGCTGATAACGATGTCGGCATTCGGCACCGTGTCGTAGAGCTGCTCGAATGGGACCGCTTGTCCATTGAACTTTGCAGCCAGCGCCACGGCGCGCTCATAGGTGCGGTTGGCGACGTAAATCTGAGTGGCCCCATGCGCCACCAGGTGACGCGCGGATAGCTCGCACATCTTGCCCGCCCCGACCAGGTAAACCGTCTTGCCTTGCAGGTTGCCGAAGATCTTCTTTGCCAAGTCAACCGCAACGGAAGCAACCGATACTGCCGAGGTCGCGATGGCGGTCTCGTTGCGCACCCGCTTGGCGACGGCAAAAGCCCGCGTCAGCAACGCGTCCAGTTGCGAGTTAACCGCTCCGACGGCGCGAGCGGTGGCGTAAGCTTCCTTCACCTGTCCCAGAATCTGCGGTTCGCCCACGACCATCGAGTCGAGGCTGGAAGCCACGCGGAAGACGTGCCGCACCGCATCGCGCTCGCGATGTTCGTAGAGATACTTACTGTATGGCGCAGGGTCGAAGCCGTAAAACTGGCGCATGAAGCCCCGCATATCGGCGTTGCCGTTCACGGTGCGGGCCAGCAACTCAACCCGGTTGCAAGTGGAGACAATCATCGCCTCTTCAATGCCGGGATAAGTCGCCAGGCTCTTGGTCGCCTCGGGCAGCCGCGCTTCCGGAATGGCGAACTGCTCACGCACTTCGACCGGTGCAGTCTGGTGGTTCACGCCGATGACGATGAAGTTCATGAGACGATAAACCTGTGCGTGCGGCTAAAGCTGTTGGCCGCCCAGACGCCCAAGGCGATGATAAAAGCGAAGGTCGCCAGAAACGCTGCCCGCCGGCCGCGCCATCCCGAGTTCCAACGGGTGTACAGCAACAGCATGTACACCACCCACATGATGAACGAGAGCAGTATCTTGGGATCGTAGAAGAACAGCGGCCCGTACTTTTCGATGGCCAGCACCGAGCCCGCTACTAGGCCCAGCGTCATAAAGGGAAAGCCAAAGAGCAGTGAGCGATAGCAAATCTCGTCAATGGTCTGTAACGGTGGCAGCCAGCCCAGCAGTGAGTTCGAACGCTTGGACTTCAACGCCCGCTCTTGCACCAGATAGAGCAGGCTCGCTCCAAAGCTCAGAAACAGTCCGGCGTACCCGGTGAAGATGAGGACGACATGAACAAAAATCCATCCGCTGCGCAGCAGCGGTGAGGTCAGCGTGATCGGCTTTTGCCCGACGGCCGACGCAAATGTCAACACGAAGACAATGGGGAAAATCACGACACCGGGCGAGACCGTCCGATACGCAACAAAGAAAATGAAGAACACGACCATCGCCATGAAGGCGAGAATCGACTCGGAATAGTGGATGGACGCCCACGACAAATGCCCGATAAGGACGGTCGACTCCACCAGCGAGACAAAGTGGAAAATGAGGCCCAAGCCGACGGCCGGCTCGACGATCTTGCCCAGGACATTACCTTGCTTGCTGAGCAGGAGCAGTGAGTAAACCAGTCCCACGCTGTAGAACGCCACCGCAACTCGGAGCCAGACTAAAGGCATAAACCCCACAAAACCTACGGCTTGAGTTCTCTCCACTTCCCTACCGCCTAGTATAACGGCGGAGCAGAATGGGGCGCAGTTTGATTGTCACGTGGGCATGTGACCTGCGTCACACGGGCTTAGTACATTGCAATTTGCAAGGACGCAGCGCACAGGGGCCTGTGACAGGACCGTCGCCCCTAGGCCGGGTAGTGGAAGTGCACGATGTGCTGCGAAACGATGGTGACTCCGTCACGCATGGCCGGGCGGAAGTGCCAGCGCTGCAAGACCGCGAGTACTTTCTGCTCGACACCGTAACCGATGCCCTGGAGCAACTTGGTCTCCACCACATTGCCCTGCGCGTCGATGGTGACCTCGACGATCACGTCCCCTTCCACACCGGCCGGCAAATCGGTACGCGCTACTGGTGGATCCGGAAAAATTTCCGGCAGAGCAGGTACGACCTCATCGCCCGTGAGGGGAGAACCAGGCACTCGTCCCCAGGGAGAACCACCGCGCGCCGTCTGCTCTGGCGCATTCTGCTGAGTCGGTTGGTCCGTTTGGGAGGGTTTGGATTTCGGTTTAGGCGGCTTTGGTGTCGAGGCCAGCGCCGCGCGCAACGATGGCTGCGGCTCTTCTGCGGCGGAATTCGTCCGCTCCGGTCCCACCGGCGCCAGATAAACGATGGAGAGTGAGCTTGACGATCTGGCTATTCCCTGATCTACATCCGACGGCATCACCAAGACGGGAGCTGCGCGATGAATCAGGAATAACAGGACTGCGCAGTGAATGCCCAGCGACGCGAGCACAGAGCGGTTCCACCGCTTGCTCCCTGATGGCTGCAACCCGCTGAACATCGTCTCTCTACACCCCATTGCTGGACCTATGATGCCACACTTCGGGCTGCAGATTGGACGGAAAGGCATGGAGCCTGTGAGCACGTCTTTCTATTCCACGCCAATGGAGTCGAGCAGCGCCAACAGAGTGTCGGACTCCAGGCGCAAACGGCGACCATGATTTCGCATGTCGGCGATTTCGTCGAAAGCCTGCATCAGGCGCAACTTTACGCCCGCGTACTGCTCCGGTTCGCTAAGCGCGCGGCCACGGCTAGCGGCCCAGGCATCCACTGCTTCTCGGCGCAGGAAGATGCTGACCGCGAAGGTGGTCTTGCGGTCGGAGGTCACATCGAAGACGAATTCTGTGGAGGGCGCTTCGGCATCACCTTCGAGTGCCGGCCGCTTCCCGACAAAATAGTACTGGTAAACGTATCCTGTTTGGCCGGTGTAGGCCTTGATTCGGCGAACGGTCATGTCGCCTACCGCTCCGTTGGTTTCTCGCGCAGAATGGCCGCCGAGGTCTCGGAGCTGACCGGCGAGTAGTACACCTCCTTGAAGGTGTACGACTTCGCTTTGGCGCCGAGGAGCGGCAGAATTTCGATGTGCCAGTGATAGTCGTCCTCAATGGTCTTCCAGAAGCCGAGCGTCTCGGAACGGTGCACGGTGTTGGGTGAGGTGTGCAGCACCATGTGAAAGCCGTCGGCGATGGTGCGAATCCGGTAGAGCGTTCGCCGCAGGAGCGCGGCGAGGTCACGCATCGCACCGGACTTCAGCGCCGTACGCTCGAAATAAGCCTCGTGGCTGCGGGGCGCGATCCAGGTTTCGTACGGTACACGCGGAGCGTAGGGGCAACATGCAATATAATCACCGCGCACTTCGACGACACGCACCTTCTGATCCTGCTCCTGCTTCAGGATGTCGCAGAAAACGCAGCGCTCCTTTACTTCGTAGTGCGTCCGCGCCGCCCGCAGCTCATACAGCACACGACGCGGAACGAAGGTCGTGGCTACGATCTCGGAGGTCGGATGATCGAACTCCTGCCCCGACATGCTGCCGAAATTCTTGAAGACGCTGACGTACTTGAAGCGAGTATCGCCCTTCAGGTCCTGGATACGCTGGCCGCACAGCGCCAGATATTCCTCGATCTCCCGATCGTCGGCGTTCCACAGATGGCGGTCGTGGCGGGCGTTCTCTACGATCACCTCGTGCGCGCCGACCGGCTGCATGGTGTCATACAGACCGTTGCCTGAGCGGCCTGGCTCGCCGCCAATGCCATACAGCGGATGAGGATGGACCACGGCCCGCGCCGACCACGGACTGCCGTTCACCGTCGGCGACGTTGCGATCACCTGCAGCGGCTGGCCCGATTCCGGACAAAAGGGGCAGAAGTAGTCCGGCGAGGAGCCTCTTTCGGGCTCGTCGCCACAAATGACCCAGGAACGGGTGATGGGATCTTTGCGCAGTTCCATCGCTCTTTACTTTACGTCTCCAAATGGGGTAGTGGCTAGTGGGCATGCAAAAATGGCGGGATTTTGAACCGTTTTGGAACTTCGGAGTGTCCAGCGCGATTCATCGCTGACAGCCCCAACCTATCGGCACGGACATCTTCACGAACCATAACGCAAAGACACCTCGTTTCCTGACGTCGCTTGATACTGCCTACGGCTTGGTTACCGCGGCCGTGGAGCGTTTATTCAGGGGACAGGTGTCGTCGTAGTCCACCTCTGGCAAGTACTGCTTCCTCTGCTCCTCCGTCAAGTTCGGGGAAAGGCGCCCGCAAGCGTCATCGATCAGGTCATAACGGCGCAACAAGTCCTGGTACCCTGTCTCCCCGGCAAATGCAAGTAGAGACTCGCGACCGTTGTCGGTGCTAAATGCAAGATCATAAACGGGTTCGCTATGCGAAAGACCGTGAAGCTCCTGGCCGGTGCGAGCGTCAATCACTCGTATCGTGCCGTCTTCGCGTCCTATCGCCACCATCTTTCCATCTGCGCTAAAAGCCGCCGAATAGATCCATTGTTTCGGGTACGAGTGGCGGGACAGCTCCAAGCCCGTGGCTGCCGCAATCACACGCACCGTCTCAATACCAGCAATGGCGAGATAGCGACCGTCCTTCGGACTGAAGATCAAGGCGTTTACTTGCTCCCCATTCTGCAGGACCGGGTATAGTTCCTTGCCTGTGGGGCTTACGACGTGGACCAGGTTTTCGCCTTGTTTGCTGCTGGCGATCGCGATTCGATCTCCGCCAGAGCTGGCGGCGAGAACCGCGATCTGCTCTCCTGTTGCTAATGAAAACTTACTCGTGTCCGTCCCGTTGTGCAGATCGATAAACCGCACGTTCCCATCCAAGCCACCAATGATCACGTACCGCCCGTCGTGGCTGAACGCGAGCGCATAGACCTTTCCGATGTCCTTCCGCTCCCAAATCTGGTGACCCGCCAGGTCGAGCAGCCGGACCGTCTCGTCGGCCCCCGCCGTTGCCAACTCCTTCCCGTTCGGACTGAAGGCTAGAGCAAAAATCTCGGCATTTCCCACCTGGAACGGTCCCATACCCTTACCGGTACTCACCTCAGACACCCGCACTTCGCCGATGTTATCTGCGGTGGCCAGGTAGTGGTGGTCCGGGCTGAAGGCCGCCGCGGAGAACGTTTTCGAGCCCAGTTGATAGAACTGTTCCTTGCGCGGCACATGCAACTGCTCCTTGTTCGCGCTCGATTCCACAATCCGCACCGTCCCGTCCGCGCCGCCGGTGGCCACAATCCCACCCTTCGGGCTAAACGCAACGGAGAGCACCACGGCCTGGTTGGGCAGGCGCGCAATCTCCTTACCCGTGGCAACCTCGATGACCCTGGCGGTTTGGTCTGAACTTCCCGTCGCCAAATGTCGCCCATCCTGACTGAAGGCGATTGCGTTCACCGTAGCCTGGTGCATAAACCGCCATTGTTCAACGCCGGTATCCAAACTAAACAAGCGCGTGGTGTAATCCCTGCCTCCGGTGGCGAGCGCCCCGCCATCGGCACTGAACGCTACCACGGTAACGCTCCGCGGCTGCAAAGTGCGGAACATGGATCTTCCGCGGTCTGCACTCAGCACGCTGGCAAACCCAGTGTCGTCTCCCGTGTCGCCCCCTACGGCCACCGAACGCCCATCGGAGCTGAAGGCAATGGCGTTGACCTTGCCGTCTTGCTTCAGACGCGCGATCTCGTTGCCTGTAGCTGCCTCGATCACAAGCACGGTGCTGACGGCACCGTCCTCGCTCGATGTGGCCACGTACCGGCCATCGGGACTGAAGGCGATCGTGTTGACCTTACCTTCTTGCTTTAAGCGGGAGATCTCCTTGCCGCTAGTTGTGTCCATTACAACTGTCGTGCCATCCGCGCCCGCCATGGCCACATACCGGCCATCGGGGCTGAGAGCAATTGCGTTAATGTCTCCGTCGTGCTTCAGATGCGAAACGTCGTTGCCTGTAGCCGCATCGCTCACTCGCGCACTACCGTCGTCGCTCGCTGTTATCACATTTCGGCCGTCGGGACTGAACGCAAGGGCACTGACATGGCCTTGACCACCGAAGCGTGAAACCTCTCTGGGCAAGAGAGCAAGCTCCAGCCGCAAAGCTTCTTCGTTCTCCACCGACGCAACCCGTCGCATCGATTCGGTGGCCAGCAGGAGGCTCTGTGCGACTGCGGCATCGTTCTGGCGGTTAAGCAGGGTGGCGTGGGTAGCCAAACCACGTGCGACGCTCTCACGCAGTAAACTGCGGGCCTTCACGATGAGCACTCCCAGGACGGCAAGAGCGCCGACGCCTACTGCCAGGAAGAAAAGAAATCTTTTGCGCGTTCTTTCGGCACTTTCCTCTCTTCTGCGGGCTTCCTCGTCCCTTTCGACGTCCGCCTTGTGCTCCGCGACGCTCCGCTCAAGAAAATCCGTGGCGACTTCGAAATCAGGATCGTACCGCACCGCCCAGGCTGGAGTGGGTTTGGTCCTCGTGCGCCAGTCCAGGGCCCGTTGCAGCTGGGGATTGCGCCACAGGCCAGCCTCGCCGCGCTTTTCCAGTCTGGCGGCTTCGGCGATGCGCCTATACATGGCGGCAGACTGCGCTTCCTCCTCGACCCACCCACGCAGTTTGTCCCATTTCCGGATGAAGCTTTCGTGCGAGATGTCAATGACGCTGCCTTCGTCGAGAGGCGTGAGCCGCGGCGGCGTCAGGAACGCGCGGTCGTCGTCGCGGTAATGTTCGATGATGCTCTTAACCAGGCTGCTATCGGCCGCGAGAACGCGGCAGAGATCGCGGAACGGCGTCGGGCGGCGAACTTCACGGCTGTCAGGGCCCTTCTCCGTCAAACACTGAAACATTTTCTTGGCGAGTTCCTTGTTCGCGCCCGCGGGATCGTCAGATAGTTCTTCCCATATCTCATTGGCATGGCGCGACAGCGCTTCGGCCATACCGCCAGTCGCTTCGTAATCCCCCACGTCTATGGTGTCGGAATCGCCAACCTTGTTCTGCCACTTGTTCCACGTGCGCATCAAGGCATGCTGAAGGACCGGCAACTGATCGGGATCGTCATTGACGTCGTTCAGAAGCTGCTGCACAAGGCGGGGGGTCATGGCGGTGCCACACACCGCTGCAGGCGCGGTGATCGCTAGCCGGAGTTGGTCCCGTGTCATTCGAGGGATTAGGTACAGTCCATCGTTGATTGCCTCGGAGAGATCCCGGAATTGCGCGCAGTCGCCCAGAAAGTCGGAGCGCATGGTAATCATCACGTGCACCGGGATTTCGCTCTGCCGCACGGCTTCCAGAAGAAGGTGGACCAGAGGTGCTGCCGAGTTCTGCGTAGCGGATTGGGCCCAAACCTGCCCGAAGCGGAACAACTCTTCGAATTGATCGACCACGATCAGCAGGTTCTCATGAGCTTCGAGGCGCGCCTGGTGGGCGGCTTCCACGAGTCCGAGAGAACTGCGGCGCAGCGTGATTTCCAGCATCTCTTCCACAAAGCGGTCCCCGCCGGCATCGGGATAGATTGCCGCATGAAGCGCTGACGCCAACGACTCGATGGGGGAGCCGCCGGGCCGCAACACCGCGATGCGCCAGTGCGAGCCTGAGGCCAACAGAAAGCCGCCCCGCAGAGCCGGCAGCAGGCCAGCGCGCACAAGGGAAGACTTGCCGCTTCCCGACGTGCCAACGACGGCTACGAAACGGGAACACCCGAGGCGCCGCAGAAGATCGTCGGTCTGCGTCTCGCGGCCAAAGAAGAGGTCGCTCTCGTCCGCTTCAAACGGTCGCAGCCCCGGATAGGGGTTTTTGATTCTGGGAGGAGCCAGTGGGGTCATCGCACGCACTCAGTAAGGGCTGCATCGAATCCGGGGAGAAACTCCCGAACTCACGGACAATAATAAATTCATCATTGCTGTAACCTTTCTTGCTCTCCGATGGCTCGGGGCCAATGTAGATGGCTTGCGGCAGGAAGGGTCGTTGCCGCCCCAAGCCTCGGGCACGCCGCAGATCGCGAATCTTCTCCCGCAGCCAGGCCTCGCTGCCCGCGCCATGATACAAAAGCACCCCATCGCAATCCTGCAGAGTCGCCTCATGGTCCTGTCGAATCTCGGTTTGGTCCCCCTCCTGCAAGGGCAGATCAACTCCAAACTGCTGTTTCGCCAGGAAGTCCTTAACAGGACGGATCGCGTCAAAGTCCCGTGCTTCGCAAATCAGATAGATGCGAGTACGCTTTTCAACCCGAGGCGGAGGCTGCGGACGCTCGGCCAGCTTGTCAAAGATGTAATTCTTCAGGCCTTCGAGCGGAGTTTTCAAGAGTTCGAAGTCGTTGCGCCCACGAAGTTGCTCCTGGAGGTGCTCCAGATATTGCCTTTGGCGCTCCTCCGTTACCTCCGTTCCCGGGGGCATCCAAAGCAGGCAATGAAAGCTTCCGCTGGCGGGCCGCTGGACTGCGAGTTCCTGTTGCAGCCACACGACGGATCGCTTCTCTTCATTTTCCGGCACCACACCGTAATGCCCCCCGATGAGATGCAGGGAGAGGCGACAGGACGCCAGTTGGCTGCTCACCAGCGAGGTCAATTCAGTCACCTCAAGCGGGAGCGGCCGGTCAGGCAAGACCTGGTAACCTTGCGCCAGCAACTCGCGGCGAATCTGGTCGCGGCTGTCCGATAAGTCCCGGGTCGTTTCCGCTAGATAGATACTCCCCGCCGGCGAACCCGGCGGGCTCGCCAGACTTTCCTTCTTCAACTCCAGCGGGTCCTTCTTCTTTAATTCTTTGAGCAGCAGGTGCAGATCGTAAGCAAGATCGTCCAGCTTGGCGAGGTATCTCTTCTCGGCGTCCGGCGCCGGATCCAGGTCTGGGAACTCCCTCGGACGGCCGTTTTCATCCAGACGATAGAATTCGTAGCCCAGGACCTGTTGCATGACCTGGCGGATAGGCTCCGGTTGTTCCGCCTGGTCGAACATGGTTTTCACGACTTTGAAAATTCGTGTCTTGGTTCCGATCTTGATTCCGCCCGTCTGCTCGACGGACTGCAGAAAGATGCCCAGCTCGCGCTGACACCAATCCGAAGCGAGAAAACGGGGCGACAGGATTGGAATCCAGACCGCTGCTCCCGCCAGCTTGCGCTGGATTTCCTCAGGGAAATCGGCGTTTCCTCCGAGTTGGTTGTCCCTCCAGGCGGTGATCTTGGTTCCCAGATACTGGCTGACGCGGCGCTCCAGATCGGCGTCGAAACGGGAGATCCAACGCTGCTCGGTCTCGCCCGGACCCTCGTTATCGAGGTGACCGTAGCTGACGAAAAAATCGCATTGAAACTGCGGAAGGTACGGCATATTCTTTGGGCCCGAACTGCCTTCGGTTCGTCCAATACTGGGCAATGGACGCGCCGAATTTCATTTCTTCACACACCTGCCGTCCTTACATTCGTAGCCTTCAGGACATTTCTTGTCCTTCGGACCAGTGCCGCATTCGTCGGCATAGCACCCACTGCTGGCTCGATGCCTCGCGAAATCCGAGGCCAGGCCCGAAAGTGCGAATAACAAGAGGAGCGCGACGATCAATTTAATTCGCGACATAACGTCCTAGTTCTTGTGCTTGTTTCACTAACATTCTCGCATGGGGGCGCAATGATAGCACACAAAACCGGGAGACTTCCGCTGAAGTGCTGACGGCTCGCCGCACGACAAACGGGATGCCCCATCGCTTTACGAACGAAGGGGCGTCATGTGGCACGAGTGTCGAGTCACTTGTCTGCCGTGCTTGTATCCGATCAGGTTTCGAGAATCTGTTTGCATTCACCTCGACAGAGACTCCATCGCCTCACCCACTTGCTTCAATGCTTCGTTCTTGAGCCGCGCCCCGATGGCCTTATCGCCCACTCGCTCCGATGCTTGAAGCATTGCGACTCCCTCCAGGATCTTCCCAACCAGCCCCTGACGCCAAGGATCGGGTACCGGACCGAGGTTTGCGCTAAGAACCGCAAGCCAGAACTTCTCGCGCGCAGGGAACACATATTTCCACCACCATTGAGGTTCTCCTTCGACCCAGTCGCCTTCGTTTAGCTGTGCCATGATGTATAGCTCCTCTCTGTCTTGGTTTAGTCGCTGGGAAGCTCCGTTAACCCGATTCGCCCCGGAGCCGGGCAGCGACACAAACCGATAATGCACAACGTCTGCCAAATAAGGACGAGGAAATAGGTCTTTCGACTCATGCGCATTTACAAGGACATACAGGGTCGGACGCCCATTTCAGTAGGCCACTGGTTCCTTTTCGGTTGACGCGCCCTATCCGGGTGGATATGGCCCACTATCCGTTCGGTTATTCAAAAACTAAGGCTGGCTTTTGCACCGCGAGGGAACAAGCGCATTTCGCCCCTCGCTTCGTCTGAACCCTCACTGCTCTTCTCCGCGGTGGAACTGCTGAGCTTCAGCGTCTGTGTGAGAACTAGGTTTTGTTTGCGTTGGTGGTATGAAGTGCCAAGAAAAAAGCCCCGCAGGGGCGAATTAGTTTAGCGGAGTGCTGGGGTCAAGTGGGAAGTTGCGATGAGCCGCGGAGCGGCGACACGGGTTGCGAACAGCTGCATCAGCCTGCTGGGAATCTGTTTTTACCGGGTTTTTCAGCAGCCGCTGAAGCCACGCTCTTTAACAGGCATTTTCTGCCGCCTCATTAGCTGCTATTTCTCCCGACGGACATTGGCAAGGCGGAACGGCTTTTGGCCGTAGTGTTCGATCTCCAGTTCACCCTTCTTGTTGAAACGGACCTTGCACATAGGAGCCAGGCTGCCAGTCCCTTTGCCGTCCTTGTCCAGATTGAGCGTCACAATACCGAAGGGATAGTCCGTCGAGCGGGTGCCTTTATAGAGCTCACCAAAAGAAATAGGCCGGTTGGTCACCATCACGATGGTGGTTCCGCCGTCCTTGCCTGCATGGACGCGGACAATGCGGAAACCGCTGCCCACTGAACCGGTGGGAGAAACCCGGCCGACGTCCTTGGCATTCTCCAGGGCGCTGACCAAACCGCTCTGGCCCTTGCTCTTCAGCGTGGCGGCGAATTCCTGCACCTCCTGTTCGCTGGTCAGACCCGTGAGGTAAATCGTGACTCCAAAGCTCTTGCCCGCAACCGCGCCGGCCTGCCCAATAGCAGTCGCCGCGAACTGCGCCGGAAACTCCACCCCGGGATTGACGCTTGCGGGCTGGGCAGCAGCGTTGGAGAACACGCACGCGGAGAACATCAGGATTCCGGCAAACAGCCAGACCTTATTCGAAAGCAATTGCACGTTCCTACCCTCCACCTGTTTTTTCCTGAGCTTCATCGTACAACTCTAGCCGCATCTGTGCTTGAGTGTTGGTTTGGACGCAGGAAGACCGAATGCGTCAGGTTGTGGACGATGGGTTCTTCTCGCCATTCAAAGATATCGGCCGTCCCGCAGCCGGGTTGGCATAAATGAGGACAAGAAGCGAAAGGTGGAGAAATTGGCGAGTTATCAGAACGGAGAACTAGAAACTCTGGCGCGCCCGGAGAGATTCGAACTCCCGACCTATTGCTCCGGAGGCAATCGCTCTATCCAGCTGAGCTACGGGCGCGCTCTCAAAATTATACATGCGGCCAGGCGCGTCTCTTCCTCATTGTTCGGCCGAGTGGTACTTTAGCGGTACCCACCATCAGGAAGCTCCACTCAGCGGAGGAGAAATGTTTTATTTGCTGTGGGTGATTATCGTCGGCTTGATCGGCGGGATCATCGGAAAACTCACGAAGGCCTCAGGCCTGCGATGGTGGGTCGCCACTGTCCTCGGGATCCTTGGCGCGTTCGTCGGCAGTTTCATTACGAGGGCCATTGGTTTGTGGGGCTGGTACCCCATAATCGCGGGCTTGATGGGAGCCATGATCGTGACGCTCGTAGGCGGGCTAGTTACCAAGCAGGGAGCGCTACACGCTCGGCAAAAACTGAGCTCACCTCTGCAGTCGGCCGACCTTCGATCCGGCGAGGGTCGTGGAAGTGTGATGAACCCACCCGCCCCAAGCCATTCAGCAGGCGGGAACATCTTCATCAGCTATGCCTCGCCCGACAGAACAACCGCCGAGGCCCTTGCGAAGGCACTGATGAAAGAGGGATGGTCAGTCTGGTGGGACCGCACCATACCGCCGGGCAAGAGCTTTGACGAGGTGATTGAAGCGGCATTGGGTGCGGCGAAGTGTGTCATCGTTCTCTGGTCGAGGGCTTCCGTCGCCTCCGACTGGGTCAAAGTCGAGGCAGCCGATGCGGCAAAGCGAAGGATTCTCATTCCCGCCATGATCGAAGACGTGACGATTCCGCTGGAATTCCGCCGCATTCAAGCCGCCAGCCTCGTAGATTGGCGAGGGGCCAGCCCGCATCCCGGCTTCGATGCTCTGGTCGGGTCTGTGGCGAGTATTGTCGGCAAGTCCAAGGCGTCGGCGACCAGCATCTAGTTGCAATGCTCGAATCTCCCAGTGTCCGGTGTCTCGCTGCAATCTTCCTTGCGCGACTCGGGCCACCCGGCATACAACGGTAGAATGTCGGAATCGCTCTAAACTATTTCGCAGTCTGCTGCGTCCGCGTCGTGAGGTGAAACATGCAAAGTTGGAAGAAGGCGGTCATATTTGGGTCCATCGGAGCGGGCGCCATGCTCATCGTCACCGGCAAACGTTCGCTAGGGATGGCATTGGCCGCCGGCGGTCTGGCGGTGCTCGCCTCCGAGTATCCCGAGAAGTTTGAAGGAGTATGGGAGAACGCCCCGGACTACCTGCAAAAGGGTATGCAAATCTTCGCCACCCTACAGAAGCTGGGAGAGGGATTCGCCGAAGAAGCCGAGCGGCGCAGCGTCAGCGCCTGGCGCGAGGTACGTTCACAGTACGGTTCGTAGGCACGGCGGGAAATCAAGCGCAGCCCTTTATCTCGATGACTTCGCGGTCCACGGGGACGCCGGAACCGGAGCTGTATCGTGATCTTCGAAAGCCCCTTGCGGCTCGGGCCACTCGATCTTGGGAAACTTCTCCAGCAACCGCGCACAACGGTTCCAGCGCAATATTGCATCGTCGTTCTTGGGCGGATGGACTTTTTCCGCCGCTTCAAAATGCTGCATGGCCTCCTGGAACAGAGCCGTGACCGCATGCGACGGACGCCGCGCCCGCATCTGCGCCTTGGCCTGGCGTTCACATAGCAAGCCCATGCAGTAATGCTGTTCGTAAGCGTCGGTCAGGCGCAGGAAAACACTTTCCGCCTCGGAGTAGCGGTCGGAAGACTCACCGGCAAATTCATCGGTGATGGCCAGCCCCAGGATCCGCAGCGCCGTCTGGTTATCCGGATCGATGGCGAGGATGTCGTGGCAAATGGACTCGGACTCTTCGGGCTCATTCAAGAAGCGGTAGCGTTCAGCCTTCGAGATGGCCTCCGCAATACCATCCTGCGAAATGGTTTTCAACTTGAGTTCCATTTGGGCCTCCTGACTTCAGATCGTCCACAGCAGATATGCCGCGATTGCCGTTCCCAGCACGGCTCCTCCATAACATAGGACGAAGATCAGTCCGGTAAGATGCTTTACTTTTAGGCCGTCATACAACGTATAGCGAAAACGGTGCGCCCAGTGGAACAACGGAAGCGAGCACAAAACGAATAGATAAAGCCGCACCAAAGGCATCCGCACCAGCGACAACAACGGATCGTAGCCAGGCGCCTGCAACCAGCCCAGCGGAAACGCGATGAAGAACAGGAAGAGTTGTACCGGTATCAGCAACGCCGCAATCACTCCGCCGGCGCTGAACAGCATCCAGAAGAAAGCTTCGTTCGACGGTTTTGCCATACCTTGCCCCAATTAACGCAGTACTACCCAGCACACGAATGCTGACACCACCACCCACGCGACATAGCTGGGCGCGGCCACCAGAACGTCAGGAAGCCTCTTCCCGCCCAACCGCACCGGCATCGCGCTGGGCGCCAGATTAAACCACGTGATGGTGTGGAAGACCACAAAGCAGAAGCTCACCACGTTGAGCAGAATGACCAGAGGATTACGCATGGACTCCTGAAAATGCGCGTACGCCTCCGGCCCGTTGCGTAGCGCGTTCAGCATCAGCAGCGTCTCAATCACGAAGACGGCAACAAACACGCTGCTCAGCTCGCGCAAAATAAACTTGAGGTAGTGCCATTCGCCCATCCACCAATACACCGACACCTGTGGCCGGTACCAGCGCGGATGGAAGGGCGTATAGCTCGGCGCTCCTTTAGTCATTTCCTGATTCACTATGACCTCTCGGCTTCACAAACGATGTCAGCCAGTCCAGCACAGCTGCGATCTTGTACTGCTGGATCGCACCCGCCGGATCCACATGCTTGGGGCAGACGCGCGTGCACTCGCCGACAAACGTGCAGCCCCAGACACCATCGGGATGGGCCAGGATCGCCGTCCGTTCCGGCGCCCCCTGGTCGCGTGAATCCATGTTGTAGCGCTGCGCCAACGCAATCGCTGCCGGCCCGACGAACACCGGGTCCAATCCCACCACCGGACAAGCCGCGTAGCACAACGTGCAGTTGATGCACATGCTGAACTGCTTGTAGCGGTCCACCTGTTCCGGAGTCTGCAGGAACTCGCCCTGCGATAGCGGCGGCTGCTCCTTGGGCATCAGCCACGGCTTTACTTTCTTCAGCTTCACCAGGAAGTCGCTCAACTCCGTAACCAGGTCGCGGACAATCGGGAAATAGCGCAGCGGCTCAACCCGAATCTTGCTTCCGGTTTTCGCGTAGCTGGAGAGGAACGTGGCGCAGGTCAGCTTGGGCTCGCCGTTCACCATCATGCCGCAACTGCCGCAGATGCCCATGCGGCACGACCAGCGATAGGTCAGCGTCCCGTCCACCGTATCCTTTATATGGTTGAGCGCGTCGAGCACGACCCATTCTTTGTAAACCGGCACTTCGAAGCTCTCGAAGTACGGTGCCTGGTCCTGCTCGGGAGAGTAGCGCGCGATCTCGAGGGTAATCTTGTCAGCCATCACCTGGTCCGTTTTGCCGTCATTGATTTACTGTCGTCTTCGTTTGCTGGCCGTAAACCCGTTCTCCCGGCGGCCATCGCGTGATCGTCACCGGAAGATACTCCACTCGCGAGGTGCCATCCGGATTGTGATAAACCAACGAATGCGCCAGAAATTTCGCGTCGTCGCGCTCGGGATAGTCGGTGCGCTGATGCGCGCCGCGCGACTCCGTGCGATGCAGTGCACACTGCACCATTGACTCCGCTACGTCCAGCATGAAGCCGAGTTCCAGCGCAGACTCCAACTCCGTATTGAAGGTGCGGCTGCGGTCATCCAGATTGATGTCCGCATACCGTTCCTGTAGCTCGCGCAGCTTGGCCGCGCCCTCCTGGAGCAACCGCTCTTCGCGATAGATGCCCGCACACGTTTCCATCGCGGTCTGCATCTCGACGCGAATCGTGGCAATGCGCTCCCGCCCGCCCGGTCTTACGCAGATATTGCGACTCCAGCCTTCTCTCTTCGTCCTGCGCCTGCGCCAGGACCGCTCCATTGGCAGGCTTCTGCTCCGATGCAAACTCCGCAGCCACCCTTCCCGCGCGCGCCCCAAACACCAGGCACTCAGGCAGCGAATTCGAACCCAGACGGTTCGCGCCGTTGATGCTCACGCACGCCACTTCGCCCGCAGCCAGCAAGCCGTGCAATGGCGCCGCTCCGTTAATGTCCGTGCTCACGCCGCCCATCATGTAATGCACCACCGGGCGCACCGGCACCAGTTCTTTGACCGGATCGATGTTCTGATACTTCAGGCAGAGCTCACGCACGAACGGCAGCCGCTCGTTGATCAGCTTCTCCCCCAGATGCCGCAGGTCCAGGTGCACCACGTGGCCATGCGGCGTCTCAACCGTGCGACCCTTCTGGAATTCCTTCACGAACGCCTGCGACAGCCGATCGCGGGGACCCAGCTCCATCGAGCGCAACACCGGTTTAGGATCGGGAGTCCCAAGATTGTAATCCTGCAGATACCGGTAGCCGTCCTTGTTCAGCATGTAGCCGCCCTCGGCGCGCGCGGCTTCCGTGATCAGGATGCCGGTGAACGGCAGACCGGTGGGATGGTACTGCACGAACTCCATGTCCTTCAGCGGCGCGCCCGCGCGATAGGCGAGCGCCATGCCATCGCCATTCTTGATGGCGGCATTCGTGGTGAACGGAAAGACGCGGCCGCAACCACCCGTACATAGGATGACCGCCTTCGCCAGGATCGCCTGCACCTTACCCGACATCAACTCGATCGCAACGACGCCTTGCACGCGTCCATCGTCCACCAGCAGTTTGGTGACAAACCATTCGTCGTAGCGAGTGATCGGCGGGTACTTCATGCTGGTCTGAAACAGCGTGTGCAGCATGTGGAAGCCGGTCTTGTCGGCGGCAAACCAGGTGCGCCGCTTCTTCATTCCACCAAAGGCGCGCACCGCAATGTGTCCGTCCGGCTCCCGGTTCCACGGACACCCCCAGCGCTCCAGTTGCAACAGCTCCTGCGGCGCTTCCTTGACAAAGGCCTCCACCGCATCCTGATCGCTCAGCCAGTCACCGCCGGAGATGGTGTCGTAGGCGTGCTCGTCCAGGCTGTCGTCAGGTTTGGCCACCCCAGCCGCGCCGCCCTCGGCAGAAACCGTGTGGCTGCGCATGGGATACACCTTGGACACAACGGCGATGCTGAGTTTGGGATTGACCTCGGCTGCGGCAATTGCGGCGCGCAGGCCCGCACCACCGCCTCCTACCAGAAGAACGTCGTGCGACGAAGCTTCCATGATTCCCCACGGCGGCTGTTATAAGGTCAGAGCCGCCTCTCCACTACGGCACAAGTCCGCACATTGTCTCCTTAAAGGGACGAAGTATGCAAATGATTTCTTGCCGGCAGCCAAACGTGGCGTAACCACAGAGTCATCCTGGCTGTGTTAGCGCTGTCATCCCGACTTTGCCAGCGCTCATCTCGACCTTCTTAGAGCTTTCATCCCGCGTTTCTCAACCAGTCATTCCGCGTATGTCAAGTTGTCATCCCGCACTTTCTCAAGCTGTCATCCCGAGCGAGGACTTCAGTCCGAGTCGAGGGACCTGCTGTTTGTTGGCAATCGAACAAATGTTTGCGCAGGCATCGTTGAGGGCACTGCGAGCGCACGAGCGCCGTAGGCGCAAAAGATGTCCCAGCGCATAAGAGTCCGCTTCTCAGTGAAGAACGCGCTTTGTCTGCGACCGTGGATGGAGTCACCAAGAGGTCAGCGCCCGTAGGCGCGGCTCAGTTTAGCCCAGCACGAAGCCGAAGGCGGAGTGCTGGGTAACGTGGCAAATCGATCTGAGCCCCGTAGGGGCGGCAGAGGCTTTCTCCGCACAATTTCCCCCAGCTCTCTCCGATTTCCTGTGTACGATAGATAGAGAAACCCCCGTGCAACCAGAGACTGCCAATCGCTCAGTCGGGATTGTCGGCTCCGCCGCCGCGGCCCACCCCCTCGACTTGTTGATCGCCTACATGTCGCGCTGGTCCAAGCTGTTCTCGCATGGCTGGGGAGACGAGTCGCTCCTGACCACGCTTGCCACCCGCGTCTCCTACGCCGACCCGCCTTCGTCCGTCTCAGTCACCTGGCGCGCAGCCCGCGAGCACCGAGGCATCGTGCATCGCGACGGAGCCTTTGCCTCGCCGCTGGCCTTGCTCCCCAAAGAGGCGAGCACGGCCCATGTCCGCGCCTGGACGCGCGAAGGCAACCGCGCCGCGGTCGTCATCCTGGCAGCTTCGCGCGACGAGGGTTACCAGGTCCGCGAGCGCGTCTTCGGCCCGCTCACCGCGCGCGGCATCGACACCTACTTCATGGAGAACCCCTTCTACGGTCTGCGCCGGACCCACGGAGGCCCGTCCCTCATTACGGTCAGCGATCACGGATTGATGGTGCTCGGCATGGTGTGGGAGGCGCGTGCCCTGCTGGAGCATCTGCGCAGTGATTATCGGAAGGTCGCTGTGGCCGGCTACAGCATGGGCGGACACATGGCCGCGATCACCGCAGCCGTGTCGCCCTTCCCGCTGGCCTGTGCCGCAATGGCCGCCGGCGCTTCCGGCAGCGCCGTCTACACTCGCGGACTGCTGTCGTGGAGCGTGGACTTCAGCGCCTTAGGTGGCGGAGTGACCCAGCGCGCGGCAGCCCAGGCACGCCTCCAGCAGCTCTTTTCCGTGGCCGACGTTACCTGCTTCCCTGCCCCGATGCGCGCCGACGCCGCGGTCATTGCCGGCTGCAAGCGCGATGGCTACGTCCTGCGCAGCGAAACCGAGCGCCTCCACCAGCACTGGCCGGGAAGTGCTCTGCGCTGGATCTCCGCCGGCCACTTCTCCGCCCTGGTGAGCAGCCGTCGCGCCCTGTGCAACTGCGTTAGCGACGCGGTGGAAAGGCTATGAGAATGTCGTTATCGCAAATGCTGTGCTCCGAAGCCAGAGGGTCTTGTCTCTTGCGCTGACTCCCCGGCGCGCCGGTCTTGCGAGTGGAGCGGAGCAGCATTGGTCCGGAGGAGGAGGAAAAAGGCCGCTCATCATCTCCCGAAACACCCGCAATAATCTTCACATTTGTGGCGCCGGGCGCAACCGATTTGCGAGAACCTCCGTCTAACAGATATTGAGTAACGAGGCGTGGCGACCGTTTTGCGGGCAGCCGTTCCGCCGCAATTAGACAATTTAGAAGTGCTCACGCCCGTAGCTGGGGTCTCCCACATGTGGGGTAATCTTCCGGGTCTCAGAAATCGCTTCAGAAGAGAAGCCGCGATGCGGTATTTCGGCGGCATTGTGTTGTGTGCGCTTCTTCTCATCCTCTGCACCAGCGCAAAATTAGCCCGCTACGAGATTCACAAACCCACCCTGAAGCTGGCCTCGACTCAGACCTACGTCGACGGCGAAGAGATCAGGAAGGAGCTGCCGAAAACCGCGCCTCTCGTGTCTTTTGTTGGAGTGATTGCGGTTCCTCTCCTAATCTGGAGGACAGCAAGGCTGCTTCCGGTCGTACTTTCGAATTCGCTGTCCTTCCAAGGATTCGATCCCGAGTCCTGTCCCCGGCCTCCGCCCGTTCGTTAGTTACAGCATTCTCTTGTGGTTCTTGTCGCGGCTTGATTCGCAACGATGAGTGGCGCGCCTGCGCACCTTAGTAGGCCAGTGTTGGCCGCTCGGCTCGCAGGCTCCCCACTCGCCAACATGATTCCGGCATTGCGCCTTGGAACGGTCTAAGGAGTCAGGCGTTAGTAACTAGCAAAACTACGTTGCCGAGGAATATCTGGCAGCGTGAGAGGAGGTTCAAATGAAAAAGCATTTTGTTCGCCTGCTTGCGGGGGCGGGTCTGGTAGCACTACTGACCGCTGCTGCGTGGGCGCAAGACGAAATAGAACCCGCCGTGCGCGCAAACATTCCGTTTGATTTTCATGCGGAATCTACGAGCCTTTCAGCCGGGGTGTACACGTTCGAGGTTGATCCAGTGACGCATGCTGTCGCTGTCGAGCAGGATTCGACAGGCCGCGTTTTATTTCTGGCGGGCATGCCGGCAGACCCTGCACTAGGTGGCAAATCCTCGCTGACTTTTGAGAAGTTGGGCGGCGAGTACCAGCTAAAGGAACTGCGGGCTGAAGTCGGTGGCGCGGAGTTAGCGCCGAACAATGTCAGCAACCTCGAGGCTCACGGTACCCATTAACGAGAGAACGATAACAATGACACTTAAGGAGGTCACATGAAAAAGACGTCAGCACACAATTCAACCCAACCATATAGGGAGCAACAGAGCCTGGCGCACCGCGACGACCGCAGCCTGCAGGAAAGAATCAGCCAGCGCGCCCACGAGCTGTACGAAGAACGCGGTCGTGGCGATGGACGTCACGAGGAAGACTGGGCGCAAGCGGAGGAACAAATCCGCGGGGAAGACGGCTTCGACAAGGCCGCGTGATGATCTGAAGAAACAGACATAACCGGGCCCGAACGGCGATGGTCGTCGAGAATCGAGTTAACGTCTCCATCGAGAAGGAGCAACAACGTATCAAGAAGAACGCAAGAACAGGGAGGCGAGGTCATGTTCGCTTCCAGGAGGATAGTGATGAAAACCACAATCGGTATCTGGGTTGCAGCAATGATGTTCGTGGGCACGTGGGGAATTACCAGCGCCCACGCCGCGAACGCGTCGCCAGCGACATACCAGAAGCCAGTTGAAATAACTGGATGCCTGCAGCAAGGTCCCGTTGCCAAAGAGTACCTGATCCGGACCAGTGACGGCACAACTTGGGGGATCAACGAGGCCGACATGATGATTAACAACTACGTCCACCAGACGGTTACAGTCGTCGGTGATGCGATGCGGCCGACCGCCGGGGAACGGACCGCAGGTGGCGCGCAACACTATCTGAGGGCCATGGACCTGGCAGTGGAGAGTGAGACCTGCCAGAACTAAAGACGGTGCATACCTCCCATACATTCGCCGGATGCCCCACCCAAGTTTTGCTTGGGTGGGGATTTTGTTTGCATGCAGGAATGCCGCTGCCCGCTACAGCATGACGGACTTATTCCGGCGCTCCGTACTTTCATCCGATTGCGCTTCCATAGTAAGAACGAAGAATCCCGTTAACACAGGTCGGGTACCCGCTGCCCTTTCTCTTGAGCCATTCCACAACATCATGGTCAATCCGGATTGTCAGGCGGTCCTTGGGCTCCGGCATGGTGAGCTCCGCGGCCTTCCAAAACGATTTACCCAGCTTGTCGGTGGCTTCTGTTTTACGCACGAGGCTTGCACTTATTCCCAAATTGGAACAAACCCCAAATAAACTTCGGCGCTACTCTTGACCGGTGGAGCGGCGCTGCACACAATTAGTCGACTCCAAACTTACAAGTCAGTATTTCTTGGTTTGCCGAAAGTGCAAACCACATAACGGCACCCGCTCACTTCGTTAACTAGACAGTCCACAAAACCTAGTCGCCCAACGTTTCAAACCTGCCACTGCAAACCCGGTTTCGTCAGGCCGCTCGTGCCATAGGAGGCCCTAATTCATGCCAGCAACGACCTTCCCAACCTTTCGCCTTCGCCAGACACAGGCTGTTCGCAACCTGGGCTCAGTTGCGTTGATGCTTACGCTGACTTCTATGCTGTGCGCCGCTGCCAATCCTCCAACCCTGGTCGTTCAATGGAACAACGCAGCCTTGCAGGGAGACCGGGACTCGGCCTTTGGCCCTCCGATGGTTGCGCGCGCACTGGCGATGGTCCACACCTGCATCTATGACGCGTGGGCGGCCTACGATGCCAAGGCTGCCGGCACCCAACTGGGAGGCACTCTGCGTCGCCCAGCAAAAGAACGGACCCTTACTAACAAACAGAAGGCGATTAGCTATGGCGCATATCGCGCGCTGGAGGATTTGTTTCCCTTCGACAAGGCTTTGTTCGACGCGCAGATGACGAGCCTGGGCTACGATCCCAACGACAATTCTACTGACACCACGACTCCCACCGGTATTGGCAACGTCGCCTGCGCAGCCGTGCTGGAGTTTCGGCATCACGACGGCTCGAACCAGTTGGGCGACCTCAATCCCGGAGCCTATTCCGATTACACCGGCTACGTTCCCGTCAATGCACCCAGCATGGTTCCGGTGGATCCCAAGACCGTATCCGACCCTAACCGATGGCAGCCGTTGCAATACTTCAACGGCGTGAACAACATCACGCAATCGTTTGTCGGAGCACAGTGGTTCAAGGTGGTGCCGTTCGCCATGACATCGACGGACGAGTTTCTGCCCTTCACCAAGCTCTTTGGTCCGGCATTGTACGGCTCACTGCAATATCAGCAACAGGCGCAGGAACTGATCGACTTCGCCGCCAATCTCACCGATCAGCAAAAGATGATTGCCGAATACTGGGCCAACGGGCCACACACGGAGTTGCCGCCCGGGCACTGGGACCTCTTCGCCCAGTATGTTTCAGCCCGCGACAACCATGGCCTTGACGATGACGTGAAAATGTTCTTCGCACTGACTAACGCCATCTTCGATGCCGGCATTGCCTCCTGGGACGCCAAGCGGGCCGTCGATTCGGTGCGGCCGGTGACCGCGATTCCCTATCTCTTCCAAGGCACCCAGATCCAATCCTGGGGCGGGCCGGGTAAAGGCACAGTCTGGATGGATGGCTCGCAGTGGATTCCCTATCAGCCGTCCACCTTTCCCACGCCGCCGTTCCCGGAATACATCTCAGGCCACAGCACCTTCAGTGCCGCCGGCGCCACCATCCTATTCCTTTGGACAGGGAGCGACAGGTTTGGGGACTCGGTGACGTTCGCTGCGGGCAGCTCAACCATCGAGCCCGGAATCACGCCTCAGAACCCGGTGACGTTGAAGTGGAAGACCTTCACGGACGCGGCCAATGAGGCAGGCATCTCCCGACGCTACGGAGGGATTCACTTCAAGGCTGGCGATCTTGTGGGCCGGGCTGTTGGAGACCTGGTCGGTTTGCAAGCCTGGGCCAGAGCGCAGGCTTACTTTAACGGACACTAAGCAACGGAAACGTCTAACTAAGACCCTTCCCGAAAGGAGCTGTTCTCCCTATGAAGAAACGCATCGCTTCGCTCATCGTTCTCTGTCTGGCACTGTGTTCCATTCCAGCTTGGGCGGATTATGACAACGGTCCGATCAACGGCACAACCGATGCTTGGACCATCAACTTTGGCTACATCGTGAGTGACACGTTTGTCGCGGGCAGCAGCACGAACATCGGTGGCTTCGACTTCGGCGTTTGGGAGTTCCCCGGCGACACCATGAGTTCAGTGGACTGGTCGATCACGAGTGGAGAGAACGGTGGAACGGTGTATGGTTCGGGCACGGCCAGCGTGACCGACAAATTCCTTTCCACTAACCAGTACGGCTACAACATTGATCTGATCACAGTGTCCGGCCTGAACGTAGGCTTGAACGCAGGAACCTACTGGCTCAACCTGCAGAATGCGACCGTACCCAGCGGCGACCCGGTTTACTGGGACGAAAATAGCGGCGTCGGCTGCGGTGGCAAGAATTGCCCGTCGAGTGCCTCCGAGGGTGCCCTAGGCACGATTCCTTCGGAGGCTTTCACAGTCCACGGCGGTATGTCGACGAACCCGATGCCTGAACCCAGCAGCATCCTGCTGTTTGCTTCTGGAATCCTCGGCCTGGCTGGTGTATTGCGTCGCAAGCTCTTCTAAAGCCAAGCGGCAGGTCACCCACCCAAGCTTCTTCTGCTTGGGTGGGGGGTTTGTCTGACTGAAAAGACGCCTCTACCTGTTATGACGTAACTTCTTTATGTTCCCCGATGGTTGCTTTCGACCGATTGCGCCTTCATGTAGGAGCGCAAGATGGCCTGGATACGGGTCTAGTAACCGCTGCCCTTTTTCTTGAGCCATGGCACAACGTCATGGTCAACCCGAATGGTCAGGCGGCCCCTGGGCTCCGGCATGGTGAGCTTCGCGGCCTTCCAGAACGATTTTACTCAGCTTGGGAATATCGGGGTCGTCGATGTCCGCATCCCGCATCGCGCGCAGGCGCTTGAAGTAGTCTTGCCCTTCGCCGGGCGCTAAATCCTTCTCGTTCTATCACATACGATTTTGGCCGCCCATTCGGGAATCACAGATGGTTCCCATTTTGGGAACCCATAACAAATCTTTACAAGAAAACCTGTAACGCTTTTTCAGCCAAATGCGTTTATTTAGGTGGTCCGTCTCTAGCCGGGGTTAGCAAGACGTAAGCGAATGGCGAATAGCGACGAGCCGCCCTCAGAATGTCTCCAGGTACTCGGCTGCGCCTCTAGCATGGGCTAATGCACGATATCCGGCGCTCCCAAATTTTTTTGTATCGCGCTTTTCACGGTCCCCGTCATTTTGGGAGCTGCCCTTGCCGATCATAATTCTTGTAGCTTTGGGAAGAATCGGTGGGATTCGCGCGGAGCCGATCCTCACTTGACATCCCAAGTAAGGCCAGCCAGCGGGCCGGACTGGTGCGCGTCGTAGATGAACCGTTTGTCGCCACGGTTGCGGTAGTCCACATACAGATAGCGCCAGCCTATGAATAAAGCGATGGTGGGTTTAATTTTGTAACCCAAGAGTCCGCTGGCCTGGTAGTCGAGCCGCGAACCACCAGCCCCCTCATCCGCAAAGGCAGTGATCGCCATTTTGGGCGTCAAAGCCGCCGTTACGCGCAGGCCAAGGTTGTAATCCACCCAGTTGACGGATGGCGACGTACTAAGGCCGTACGGTTTTAAGGTGATGGTTTGTACCAAATGCCAATAGCGAATGCCGAACAGAGCATCGGCCTTCCACCTCTCGGTATCCGCAAATCGGTAACCGACTTTGGGGGTCAGGGTCGATTCCGTCACCTTCCGGGTTGTGGCTCGATTACTACCGGGGACAAACCCCAGCTCCAACTTATTGTCCCCAAGCCTAACCCACACAAAATCGACCGGCACAATCAAGCGGTTCCGGCGAGCCTCAACCGCGCCCATGACTCCGATGTTGAAGTACCCCACGACATCGGTGGCCGAGGCATGCACACTGGCGTCTAGACTGGTGCCGACCGTCCCGCTTATTCCCGGGAACCAGAGATACGGCGCGATCACGAAGTGCCACTTGTCATCGTCGGAAGCGGTCGCCTTCGGCGGCGCAGGAGCGGAAGTCGTCTGGTCAGCGACTCCGTTCTCGTAAGCCTGAAACCGCCCACTTCCAAAAACCTTCTGCCCTGGGTCGATCACCGGGATTTGATCCTGAGTGTGAGCCAAAATAGCTGATAACAGAACTGCTGCGAAGATTAAAATTGTCTTCATAGTGCCCCGGAGTAATGCGCTGCCACGTCCGAGTGCTCGGACTCCCTTCCCTGCGACAGCCACCAGAATTTCACGCCTGCGGAGGGTGGTTTGTCAGTGACCGTTGACGCATTGGCGAGTGATGCCAGGTGAAATTTTGCCCGGGCAAATCTGAAGAGTGCGAAGGACGGTGCGTTACCCGATCCGCTCTACAACGATCTTCAGCGGCTCGCCGTCGTTTCCTGATCCCAGGTCCGGTGCCCTGCGCTTGGGGTGCAGCGAGTTGTGACGTGTGGACGCTAAGGAGACTCTGATTAAGTTCTTCCTTTCCACAGCGAGGATGGGGTAGATTCACGCCAGCATGAAGCAGAGGACACTGGCGATGATGACGGGCTTTGAGCGGTACACGAAGAAGACCAAGCGTGCGTTGTTTCTGGAAGAGATGGAGCAGGTGGTGCCGTGGCGCGAGTTGTGCTCGCTGATCGAGCCCCACTATCCGAAGGCGGGCCAGGGACGGCCGCCGGTGGGGCTGGAGCGGATGCTGCGGATTTATTTTCTGCAGCAGTGGTTCAACTTGTCGGACCCGGGGGTAGAAGAGGCGTTGTACGACTCGGTGGTGCTGCGGCAGTTTGCGGGCATCGATCTGGGACAGGAGCCGGTGCCGGACGAGACCACGGTGTGCAAGTTTCGTCACCTGCTGGAAGAGCACGGCCTGGGCGGGGAGATTCTGCAGACGGTGAACTTGTACTTACAGAGCCGGGGAGTGCGGATCACGACTGGCACCATCGTCGATGCCACCATCATTCATGCCCCCAGTTCGACCAAGAATCGCGAGCAGAAGCGCGATCCAGCGATGCACCAAACGAGGAAAGGCAAGCAGTGGTACTTCGGGATGAAAGCGCACGTAGGCGTGGACCGTAAGACGAAGATGATTCACAGCGTGGTGGCGACGGCGGCCAACGTGGCGGATAGCACGGTATTGCCGCAGTTACTGCACGGGGAAGAGACGAAGGTTTGGGGCGATCAGGCTTATCGAGGGCAGACGCAAGCCATGCAGGAAGTTGCACCCGGGGCGCAGGACATGACCCACAAGCAGTACCGATTCAAGGACCGCATCGACGAAATACAACGGGCCAAAAACCGCACCAAGTCTCGGGTGCGATCGAAAGTGGAGCACGTGTTTGGGGTGATGAAGCTGAAGTTCGGGTTTGTGAAGGTGCGCTATCGAGGCTTGAAAAAGAATGCCAACCGGCTGTTCGCTACCTGCGCCCTGGTCAACCTGTTCTTGGTACGCAAGAAGCTGTTGTACTCAGCGGCGTAGTGTCTTTCAACCATGCCCGACTACCGGAACGGGGTAGCCGAAGGGCTCACAGAACCAATGGGAATCAAGGCATCGACCTGAATCTCCTCTTTCAAGGCATTCCCGCTCGAAAGACAGGGGGTAGTTCAGAGGTTCCTTAATCACAATCCACTTTCTGCCCCCGCTCACCAACCCCGCCCTGTTCCGTCTGTTATCCAGCCGTGAGACAACGGATTTCGCACCCCTTGCTTCCGCTGATGCATCCAAAAGTGGTGGCTGAATCTGGCACATGGAAGGCGCGAGAGTGCATGCTATACTGCGTGTATTCCCCGCACCGGTGCGCTCCTTGAAGAATGTCTCCGGCCAGCCGAAGGAAACCTACATGGCACGTAGTTCGCGTCGCTCCGCTTTCCTGGTCCTCTTTATCATTCTCGCGTGTGGTTGCGCCGGCATGTTGTTTGGCCAGCGTTTGACTTCCAACACGACTTCCGGCGACGGCGATGTACGCGAGAGCCTGCGCAGCTTCACCGACGTTTATGACGTGGTGCAGCAGAACTATGCGGAGCCGGTCAGCCCCGATAAGGCCATCTATAACGGCGCTATCCCCGGCATGTTGCGAGTGCTCGATCCGCACTCCAACTTCTTCGATCCCAAGTCCTACGCGGCCCTGCGCGAAGAGCAGCGCGGCAAGTACTACGGCGTGGGAATGCAGGTGGGTCCGCGCAACAACAAGGTCATCGTGATCGCGCCCTTTGCGGGCGCACCCGCCTATCGCGCGGGCATCCGTCCGGGTGACGTCATCATCGCTGTGGACGGCAAGGCCACCGACAATATGAGCACCAGCGATGTGGCGGAATTACTGAAAGGCCCCAAGGGTACCACCGTCAAGATCACGATGTTGCGTGAGGGTTCCGACAAACCGCTCGATTTCACCGTGGTGCGCGACGAGATTCCCCGCTACAGCGTGGACGTGCATTTCATGATTCGACCGGGCATCGGCTACGTTCACATCTCCGGCTTCCAGGAAACGACCGAACACGAGCTGCGGCAGGCGCTCGATGAACTGGGCGACATTCACGGGCTGATCCTGGACCTGAGGCAGAATCCGGGCGGACTGTTGAGTGAAGGCGTCGGCGTGGCCGACCAGTTCCTGAAGAAGGGGCAGGTCATTGTTTCGCACCACGGACGGGCTTCGGCAGAGAAGGTTTACAAAGCGGCGCACGGCAACGGCGGCAAGGATTATCCGCTGGTCGTACTGGTCAACCGCGGCACCGCTTCGGCGGCTGAGATCGTCGCGGGCGCGATTCAGGACCATGATCGCGGCCTGATCGCCGGCGAGGCCACCTTTGGCAAAGGCCTGGTGCAGACGGTGTATCCGCTGTCGGAAAACACTGGCCTGGCGCTCACCACGGCCAAGTATTACACTCCGAGCGGCCGCCTCATTCAGCGCGATTACAGCAACATCTCGCTCTACGACTACTACTACAACGATCGCGAGAATGGCGACGCCAGCACCACCAACCACGAAGTCAAGATGACCGACAGCGGCCGCACGGTCTACGGCGGCGGCGGCATCTCTCCTGACGTGAAGATTGCTTCCCCCAAGACCAACAAGTTTCAGGACACGCTGCTGGAGAAATACGCGTTCTTCAACTTCGCTAAGCACTACGTCATCAACCACAAAGTGAGCAAGCAGTTCGAAGTGGACGATGCCGTAATGCAGGAGTTCCGCAAGTATCTTGACGACCAGAAAATCACCTTCACCGAAGCTGATCTGGCGGATAACAACGAATGGGTCCGCACCAGCATCAAAGCCGAGCTGTTTATCAACGAATTTGGCCAGCAGGAAGGCATGAGGGTACACGCGGACGGCGACCCCGAGGTACAGAAGGCGCTCGATCTGCTGCCGCAGGCGAAACAACTGGCCGACAACGCCAAGAAGATCATTGCGCAGCGCAACAACGCGCGCTTGACGGCGCAGCAAGGTGACGTACCCGAACCGCAGTCGGTAAAACGCTAACCTGATACCTGAGTACTCAACAACAAAGCCCGCGCAAGCGGGCTTTTTGATTTGCGGAGATCGATGTTCGGCGGCAGGATCTATGCGATTCGCGGCAGGTCCGCGAACCGTGGGTCGTACGGCCCTAACCGGCCTTCTGAGGCTGGATTCTTCCCTTGAGCACACGCCGACCCGGAGGCCGGAATTTGTGCCCTCCCCGCTCCAATCGGTAGCGGCTACACCATCACGACGGCAGCCGCGCGAGCCGACGAAAAGCTCATCACTTCAGGCTTCACCAGCTGCGCGAAATCCGCGTAGGTCAACTTGATCAACTCAAAGTGCGAGCCTGCGTTGAAGGCGATCTCGCGGTCTTCGGTCAGGGTTTCGTCCACGTACACCGGAATCCCGTAGAGGTTGCCGAACGGAGGCATGGCGCCAGTCTCGCAATCCGGGAAATGCTGTTTGAATTCGCGCTCACTGGCCAATTCCGCGTCCTGCACGCCGGTGGCCCGCTTCAACGCCGGCAGGTCCACCTGATACGACGCCGGCAGCACGGCCATGGCCAGCGCGCCGTCGAGTTTCACAATGACGGTCTTGGCCAGTTCTTTGCCCGAAATATGAGACACGGCCGCAATGCCTTGTGCGGTGTAGGCCTTGGAATGAGAGATGACGACGTACTTCACGCCGTAGGTATCGAGGAAATCCTTAACCTTGCTGAGGTGCATCTTAACCTCCTGGCGAAACGGCTGGCGGGCCTCGCAAAGCCCGCTGGCTGTGGTTCTGTGGAACTTGACTGGCAGCGGATTGGTTGGCTGGGGTCCGCGAGGCGCTCGCGGGCTTCTTCGAGGTGACCTTCTGTCATCCGGGCTACCTCCTGGCGGTCAGGCGACCCTGTTTAACCCCAGTGTAGTCCAGTCGAATAACGGTGCAAGCACAGCCGTCACATGGCGGTTGTGATGTCGGAAATGAACCTTCGCCTATGGATGGTTCGATGTTGCAGCGGGCGCAGATTGCTGTGGCACCAATTGAAGCTTGCGGTTGATGCGGGGCCAGTATTGGCGCAGAAGGTTGCCAGCCGCGTTCCCCAGCATGTCGAAGCCAAAACGGCTGAAGGTGTTGGCGGCGGTTCGGTAGCTGTCCGGATAGTAGGCATTGGCCAGGCCTTCGGCCCCCGCCATACCCAGCAAGCCAGACCAGTTGAACACCGGGTCACCAGAATCAGTACGGGTCACAAAGACGCGACGTATGGCGTACTTGACGGAGCCACCGAAGTGGAGGTCATTGCGCACAAAGAAGCGCGGGTCTTCATGCAATGCAGAAGCCAGCAGGAAAGTCCCAAGAAACTGCGAGGAGGCCCTTCGGGCCATGGCCGCTCCCAGCCGCTTGCCGTAGGCCCCAACGCCCTCGCCGTAGGCGGCTGGTGCGTCGTGCACTTCGTTTACACCAGCGCTCAGGTTACCGGCGACGAAGGCGCTGAGAGAAACGCTATTGTTCACGGCAAGCTTGAGTTTCTGCTCCGGAGAGAGGGGAGCAGTGCTGGTGGCGAGATTAGGGAACACAATCGATTCCCGCTGTAGGAGGCTGACAAATTGAGCGCTGCTTTGCATCGCATTGTTGCCTTGCGGCGCGGCCCGCGCTTTTGAGGAGGAGGGCGCGTCGGGCATGGAGCCGGACTGATCTTGTTGCTGTGCGCTACTCCTCAGACCTAGCATGTGCACCGTCAGGGCAAGTGCAAGCACCAGGCGGAGCGTAGACAGCACCCGTAAGGCGCGCAATTGCCGTAGGTCCCTTCCGCTGTGGACGGTCGTCACGACAGTGCGTAGCATTGGTTGGCCTGGCCCCCACCCCAGGAGGACCGACATGTTGCGGTTGTGCCTAGTGTAGTCGAGATATGGTCCTGCGGCCAGAGAATCTGGACGATAAAATTCGAACTGATGTGCCCGGCCTGATTCTGCGACAAAAGCTGGCGTCGTTTACAGGAAGGTTACTCCAGCTTCTCCGGCTCAAGAGCGATGCTCTTCTCGCCCGCGGATCATGGGCGTCGCCGGTAAACTGAGGTAAATTGTGCGAAGGACTCCAAGATTTTCACTCTCAGGCGCGGCGGAAGAAACGCGTGTTCAATAGAGATGAGGCATCTCGAGCATCGACCGCTTGAACGGGTCGCGAACCCGAGAATTCGTACGACGTGCCGCTGACGAGTCCGCGCACTCGAATTGGCGAGTTCTCCAGATAGCGAACGCTGACTGACGACTGCGGCGTGGAGATCGGCGCCGGGGGATGAGGCTGTCGATTTCGAGTTTGCGCGTTCGATGGGCGGATCTTGCGAAACTGTTCGCACTAGCATGGGCGCCGGAGGTGGCGTCCGGACAGCTTGAGCCCAGCTATTGCTGGAGACGCGTTGCGGGACGGCCCGAGTTGTCCCCTGCGTCTGACTGTTCCGCAACTCCGTGCGTTTCTGACCACAACACATCGTGGATTTCTCCTTCTGCCGGTTGTGATATGTGTTGAATAACGACCGGCTCGTGTCCCATGCGCTCGAGCAGACAAGCGCCACCGGAAAGCGCCAGCCAACAGAATACCCACTCCAAAGGCCTTCGCGAAACAAAAAGCGCGGCAGGAGCCGCGATCCACAGACTAAGGCAGTTGAAGCAATCCATTAGCTTGCCGATTGGTCGATTCCCCAGCCACGCACGAAATCGCACGATCAGGTCGGCTGGGCCATCCTCGCTCGCCAGCAGGTGTGTTACCCGCCAGGTCGCGAGGACGGCTAGAACTAACCTCAGCATGGTTTGTGATTACAAATCGCGAAGGTCAGCGAGTTAGTTAATGTTCCGCGGTCTATCAGCCCTGTCGTGAGCTTTGGTGTGGTATCAAGCTCCGCCGTGTAGGAGCAGTTGCCCCACGCGCTCGTATCTTCAAGGATTTCGCCAGAAGCACCCCTGTCCGAAGCAGTGAAGCTGACTGTATATCCCACCGGCAGCGGAGCAGGTGGATAGGGAGGGGTGATGTTGCCCGGCGCTGACGTGCCGCAACAACTTGTGATCGTCAGTGACCACGTACCGGCGTTCAGTTCTTCGTGGTCGACGGTGAATTCCACATGCAGAGTTTTGTCGATCGGCGTGCAGCACCCGGTCGAAAACTCGGCGAAATCCAACTCAGAAACCTCGACCCAGTTGTTGACCCGTATCTTAGCCAGCGCATTGGAGTAGTCGATCGTGCTCACCGTGACCCGGGTGGCCTGGAAAATGATCGCCATGTCCATTCCCGCCTTCTGGCTGGAGGCAGGCACGGGACTCCCCGCCGGCACGCATCCGGGTGCCGATGAGCCCCTACCCGGCGTGCCGGCGGGAAGCGGCGTGCCTCCCGGTACGGCCTGGGTCGAGTCGAAGACCAGTAGCGGTCTAAAACCTCCGGTTACGGAGCCCGGGTCTACCGTAATCCAACCGTCGACGTCGGGAGCCGTGTAGTGCGCGGACGGTCCTGTCCATTGCGCGCCCACCACTAAATTTGGAGGATCCGGTGGCGGGGGCGGCTGACTGATGATCACTTCCTGAGCCTGTGGCGTTGCAGCCGAAGTGGGACCCGCGGTCGGGGGGATGCCGGGAATATATTGGGCCCAAGGGATATTCCGGCTGCAAACCGAGACCCGTGGTGGGTTATCACTAACCAGATTGTTGGTGATCGGCGCCGGGTTGATCGCCAGCGTGGATCCCAAGGGGGCCGCGGCCGCCGTCGTGCCGCCCTGACCGCGGACTACAGTCCAGACGGGTCCCGCTACGGCGTTCACCGTGATGATCTCGACAGGATCGCCGGGAATACCACAGATCGCTACATCGAACGGCGGGGCGGGAGTAACAGCGCCGCTGGCAACCGTGATCGTCGTTTGTCCCGCGTTGATGCCGGCGGGCAGAGTTGTGGTGGCCGTGGCATACAGGAAGCGATACTTCATCTGTACGCCGGAGAAATCCGGCGAGTCGATGGGACAGAACCCACCCAACTGCAGGTCGCCGAAGAAGGCATATTTGGGCCCGCCAAAACCATAGGCGCCCGTGTTGGTTTTCCCCGATGTACCATCGATATCCGAGTAGATACCGAAACTCCCGACGCTGGTAAATATGGGTTTAGGTGCTGAGGGCGGGCAAACGCAAATGCAGAACTCGTAGCATATGCCGGAGCAGACCCAAGCACACAACTGATAGCAGTAGGGGGCGAGACCGTATCGGGTAACGATTTCGGCATAAGCTTTAGTGTCGCGGTTGCGTACTGCTTTTACCAGGTCACCCAGCGCGCGCGGCTGGGATGCAATCTTCCTGGAAGCCAGCGCGAAGTTCCGCGCCTCCTCGATGTCATCAACCTCGATGCGGATCGGATCCGGGACCCCACATACCTCCCGGCACGCATACGCGCACCACCAAACGCAAATCCAGCAGCAGATGAGTTCGCACCAGGGCCCGAAACCGGCCACCTCGATGGACTCCCGTAGAAAGTCGCAGTCGAGGGCCACCGCAGTTTTGCTAATGTTCTGGATGGCCTTTTTATTGTCAACGAGCTTCGCAAACACGTTACTAGCGGCCCGTATCTCGCTCGCGACGTCCGCAAGTGGTTCGCGGATGGGCGTGCACACGCGCTCGCAGACACGGCGGTAGATAATCGCGCATACCCAGTGGCACAACAGATGGCAGTAATCATTGAGTTTGAGCTCGTTGATTGCGGCCCGGTAGTCGTCCCCGTCGCCGCAAGAAACCGCATCGACAACGCGACGCAAGAGTTTCTCATTGGACGCGAGTTGCACGATGGCGCTCGCGAACTGTTGCAGATCAGGGGTCTCGACCTTCTCTTGAGGCAGGCCGCAGACCTCGAAGCAGCGCAACACGCACATCTTGACCCGCACCCAATCGCAGATCAGTTCGCAATAGGGGAGCATCTCCTGATGATTCAGGACCCAGCCAAAAGCGTCCGGATCCTTTGACTCGAAGGCAGCTACGGCGGCAGCGAATGCACCGCTGTCCTGAGCCAACCGGCCAACGGCAGCGGATTGGGAAGCTAAGCGGCTAACAATATCTTCATTCGAAATTGAATTACTCATGTCGTTCCTCCAACCTTAATGCCAGGCGACCTGGCCGCGAACCGGTTTGACGCACAAACGAGAGAAGTCGCGGCGCGTTGTTGCAAGCAGCATGAGCATAGTGACAACGGTTGACGCCGTCGGTGCGGTAACGCACATAACGCGAGGAATCACTACACGTAATGGGTAAACGATTGGTGGATGGCACTAACGCGCCATGTTTGCTGGAACGCGAGCACAGTTTCAATGTTGCCTGGTTGGCATCACTGGAAAGCTTTGTGCGTAACCCGCGCGTTCGATTCCAGAACACCAAGCCAGAACAGCTCTTTGTCGAAAGACCAAAACCGCTTTGTGGCTCAGCGCACAGACAACCATGGACGGCCCTGTTAGAGAAATGTTCGGTAGTCGAGCAAACCGTGCCATCCAATCAAGAGCGCCGTACTCTCATCCTAGTAGTTGAGGATGTAGAGGAGACGCGCGATGGGATCGAACGATTGCTCACAGCCAGCGGCTATCAGGTGAGTACCGCCCGGGACGAGGTGGAAGCGGTCCTGAAGATCAGCCTTCACCGTCCTGACTTAATTCTCATCAGTCTGAGTCTTGAGGCTGTTCAGGTACTTCCAGTCGCCAGGCGAATACGCGACCGCACTGGACTGGGCGAGGAAGTTCCGGTCGTGGTGTTTAGCGTCCCAAGCCTAAATGAGGGGGCTGAAGTAGGAGTCGGGCACAACGTTTATATGACGCGGCCCGACAATTTTGATCAGCTAAGGGCCCTGCTCAGCCGACTTCTTGGAACGCTGCCCCGGACTGGCTGAATTGGGGTTTCCGTTTCCTGCCGAATAAACGGTCGAATTCGTCTTCCACAATGCGGTAGCACTCACACACGTTCGCCTCGAGCCTGTCGCGGTCGAGGATCCTGATATGACCACGGCAGTAATGGATCAGCCCAGTGTCTTGCAGGTGTCCTGCGGCTACGGTCACGCTCTCACGACGTCCGCCGAGCATATTAGCGATGAGTTCCTGGGTCATGAGCAACTCCGAACCATTCCTCCGATCCTGACAGAGGAGCAGCCAACGGCAGAGCCGCTGTTCCACAGAATGGAGCCGGTTGCATACAGCGGTTTGTGAAATTTGCGTGATAAGTGCCTGCGTGTAGCGCAAAAGCAAGTGTTGAAGCGGCCCGGGGTGCGCGAATTCTTGCCGCAACAGCTTCGCCGGCAACCTGAACGCCTCCCCGGCTACCGGGACGAGAGCTCTGCTGCAAGTGGATTCTCCTCCCAGAAAGAGGGCGACACCGAGGACGCCTTCACTTCCCACCAGACCCATCTCCGCGGTCGTACCGTCTTGCGTGGTGTACAGCAGCGAAACAACAGAGCTCGTTGGAAAGTAACAATAGTCGATGCGTTCACCGGGTTCGTAAACCACCTGTCCCAGCAGGAAGGTCACCGGCTGTAAATGAGGCAGCAGACGTTCACGCTCGGCCGGCGGTAGCGAACATAGCAGAAAGTTTTCCGCGGGATTCGATGATATGAATGCCCTGAGCATAGACCCTTCCTATACGCTTGTCGGTGTCGCTGCGCTGGTGGGTTGACTGGTTGTTGTCGGTGCACACTCTTAGCCTAAGAGTGCCCGGCCGGAGAGCTTCTAACATTCCGACGGACTGCTGATTCGCCCCTGAGGTCCCTGAGATGGGCGCATTATCCTCTGGCCACCGTCGCCCGTCAATCAGATAATTAGCTGAACTGGTAGCCAGCACTTTTGTTCTCCCAGTACTAGCGGACTCCAAGCTTCTCAGCTGCCGCATTCGTCCTCTTCGGTTCATAGCCGACGGCAACCGACATGTTGCAGGTGCTCTGCCAATCACTGCTGCGACACCTCCATCGGAGGCAGAGCCCGATGACTCGCCTTTTCGATGCATTATCTGGCATTCATCTACCAGGCAGGTTCGCTGTACAGATTTCTCCTGCCGCGCGCTATCCGGTCGGATAGCGAGGGCTATCCATTTGGCGAGGCGCGAACCTATTCGACTGACAAGAAAGTTACTCGAATGCTTCAGACTGCAGTCCGATTCCCGTCTCGCAAGCCGCTTTCTTCTCCCAATACTTGCGGACCCAGGCTTCCCAGCTTTTGCCAGCGGCGCTTGCTACCGCTTCGCGAGATTGAGATCACAGGCACCTGTGACCGGCTTCACTGACAACGGCGCCAGAATCTGTACATTGGCGATTAAGGAGTAGTGTCTTTGTGCCCCGAGGGGCCAGGCAGTGGGTAGCGGATAGCGGGAAGAGAGGAGCAGTTGGGCTTATTACGTGGTTAATGCTATCTTCTCGGGAGTTTCAAAACGGGGGAAATTCTCGCCCGTAAGTCATTTGGATTGTATTGGATCCATGCAACTCCTTTGTTCGTCATATTTTGCGAGGAATTTACGGCTAACCTATTGATTTCAAACACCAGGGGTGGGGGGAGGGGGTGGTAACCAACTAGTACAATCGTCCCAAAGTGGGAAAGTCGGGAAATTGGCTGTTGATTTACGGAGTAAACCGCAGCCAAGCTCTGAAGTTCAGCGAAAAAGCTACTCCAGCCTGTCCGGCTCCAGCGCGATGCTCTTCTCGCCTGCGGCTTTCTTCTCCCAGTACTTGCGGACCCAGGCTTCCCAGCTCTTGCCGGCGGCGGTGTCGCGACCGGTGAAGGCCAGCGCGGCGATGTCGGAATAAGGAATGGAAATCTTCTGCGGAGAATTCTGCGGGATCAGGCGCACGACGGAGGCGTCGAGCGTGGGGCCATTGCGCCGGTCGAAGATGTAGCCTTCCACGCGCGAGCCATCTTTGCGGGTGATGGTCACGTCGCCGCGGTAGTCGAAGGCCTGCTCCAGCGCGTCACGCAGCTCGGCTTCGGTGGCCAGTTCGGGGATCCAGCCTTCGATCTGGTCGTGATCGCGGCCGGAGACGACTTCCAGGGCATCGACGGTGAGGTTACGTTGCGGTTCGCTCATGATTTCGCTATTGGCCTTTCGCTCTTCGCTGTTCGCCAAACCAAAAGATTGGTTCGATGGAATCAGGAATTCGTGTCCCCGATCTGCACTAGCGGGTTGTAGGCATGCACCGGATGCACGGTTTCGTTGAGCATGGCGAGCGCTTCGTCGTCCTTGCACTTGGTGGAGAACGTCGCGCGAACAGTGCCGAAAAATCCGCGCAGCGAACCAAACGTGTCGTGCACAGCCGAGGCTTCATAGCCGCTGTGCACCATGCAGTTGGCGCACTTGGGATTACCCGACTCGGTACCGTACTTGTGCCACTCGGTCTCGCGCATCAGCTCGTCGAAGGTGTCGGCGTAGCCGTCCTGCAGCAGGTAGCACGGTTTCTGCCAACCGAAGAGGTTGAACGTTGGCATGCCCCATGCGGTGCAAGGATAGTCGCGCTTGCCCATGAGGAATTCCAGAAACAGTGGCGACTGGTTGAAGACCCACTTCGCCTTGCGGTTCGCCAGGATGGCGCGAAACAAGCGCCGCGTGCGGGCGCGTCCGAGAAAGTGCTTTTGGTCGGGTGCTTTGTCGTACGAATAGCCGGGCGACAGCATCATGCCCTCGACGCCGAGCTCCATCATCTCGTCGAAGAAGGCGCGCACGCTGTTAGGGTCAGCGCCATCGAACAGTGTTGTGTTGGTGGTGACACGGAAGCCTCGCCGCGAGCGCTTCCTTCATGCCGTCGAGCGCGGCGTCGTATCCGCCTTCGCGGCAGACGGAGAAGTCGTGGTGCTCGCGCTGGCCGTCCATGTGGACCGAGAATGTCAGGTACTTGCTTGGCGTGAACAGGTCAATCTTTTCCTTGAGCAGCAGCGCGTTGGTGCACAGATAGATGTACTTTTTGCGCGCCACCAGGCCGTCAACGATCTCGGCGATCTGGGGATGCATCAGCGGCTCGCCGCCGGGAATGGAAACCATGGGCGCGCCGCACTCATCCACGGCGCGGAAGCACTCCTCGGGCGAGAGGTTCTGTTTGAGCACGTGCGCGGGATACTGGATCTTGCCGCAACCGGCGCAGGCCAGGTTGCAGCGAAAGAGCGGCTCCAGCATCAGCACCAGCGGATAGCGCTTGCGGCCCTGGATCTTTTGTTTGAGGACGTACGTGGCGACCGTCCACATCTGGGAAACCGGAACAGCCATGCGTTGAAAACCTCTCGAGCAACGGGCAATTAGCGACTGGCGACTAGCAAGATCGCCCAGTTGCATCGCCGGGTTACAAGAATGCGAACTCTCTTTCGCTTTTACAGCATTTGTGGGATGATGTCAATGCCACGCAGTGCCGCGATTATCAATGCCCCTTAAGAATCAACTCGATACATCTCTCAGCAAGACGAAAATCTCGGCGTCTCCACGCCGCCTCCCCGTCCAGTCGCGCAGCCAGCACACCGTGCAGCGCGTACTCGACGCCGCCGGTTCCCTGCTGGAACAGATGCCGCTGGAGGATGTGACGACAACCCGGATCGCCGCCGAGGCTGGGCTGTCGATTGGCGGCGCTGTATCGCTTCTTTCCCGACAAGCAGACCATTATCGACGCGATCGCCGTGCGTCACGTCGAGCAGTTCCGCGCCTCGCTGGAGAACACGGTGATGAAGACGATCGAGCGCGAGATCGCCAACCTGGAGACGTTCGATCCTGCCAAGGTGCTAGACAGCGTGGTGGACGCTTACATCGTCTATCTCGACGAGCATCCCGACTTTCGCACAATTTCGTTTGGCCGCTACATCAGCGCAGCAACCAAGGAGCGTCAGGCCTCTCCGAACGTTGGCCTCCCCGCGCTGCTCAAGAATTTCATGCTGGAACGGCTGGGCATTCCCAACACGCCCGCGCTCGACCTGATGCTGCGCATCGTGAGCGAGGCCGGCGAGCGCCTCATCGCCTACGCTTATGAGCAGCCCACGCGCGAGGATCGCGACCGGGTGATCGCTGAGATGAAACGGATGCTGGCCAACTATCTATTTGCCGTACCGTCCTAGACCAGAGTTGTCGACGTGAGATCAGGGCGTCCCAACGGACGCCCTGAAGGTCGCGACCAAAGTTGACGACTGGCCGCTCTATCGCACCGCTCCCACGCTCGACCCGCCGCCGCCGCCGGAAGCGTTCACGCTACCGCTCTGCTTCAGCCATGCCGCCAGCTTGTTCTGTTGCTGGCCGCCCAGCTCAACGCAGGAGTTGATGGACTCGATCGTCTCCTTCTGGTTGCGTTCGGTACCCGGGAAGGGATGCTGGTCAAAGAACTGCTTCAGTTCGTTGGCTTTTTGTGTACTGCAGAAGCTCTCCGCGCCGTCGAGGAATACGCCTACGCCGCCGAGCCCGCCGCCCGTCTTCTTCATGATCTCGTCAAAGTTCTGCCGCATGAAGTCCCATGTCGTGTCCTGGCTGGTGGGATTGCTCATCAGGTTGATAAAAACGTACAAGTCCTGGCCGCGAACGGCAGGCGTCAGCGTGGACTCGAGGGTCTCTTTGATCAGGGCCTGCTGCGGGAATTCCGCCAGGCCGTAGAAGAAGCGGTAATACTGTTGCGGCGCCTTTACCTTCTGCAACTGCGCTTTGTACTGCTGGTAGAGTTCAGGGTCCCCATGACGGGCGGCCACCGAAACCACAGCTCCGGCGAGCGTGGGATCTACCGACGTTGGGTCCTTCATATATTGCTGCACCAGAATGCCGGCCTCTTGGATGACCGCGGGGTCCTGAGCCACATTACCCAGGGTGCGGAACAGGATGCTGCGCTTCTGCTTCTGTTCCGGTGTGTCACCGGGACGCGCGGCGTAACCAAGTTGCTGCATCATGGGCGAGAAGGCATTGCGCAACCATGCCTGGAACTGCGGCCGGTCGGCGTCGGTCACCAGATAGTCGTTGATGAAAGTGAGCCGTTCCCCAAAATGCTGCAGCAGGTCGGAGCCAGGCGTGTTCTTCAACTGGTCGGCCAACGCCAGATAATCTCCCACGCTGTGCTTGCCGATCCGCATCAGCGCCCACTCGTTGCTGACCAGAGCAATGCGTTCCTCGGGAGTGAGCACGTGCTCCACGGCGTTGCCTAAAGCACGCAAGGCTGCCGCGTCGTAATCAAAGCGGTAATAGCCGAGCGCGCCTGCGTCGGGGAAGACGAACTTGGAGCAGCCCTTTAGCGTGAACTGCTGCTGCCGCTTGGTCAGCAGGAAGCACTCCTGCTTGCTCGCCGAAGTTTCGCTGGACTCCCTTGGCGCATACCGGGATTTGCCAGATCTGGTCGTTTGGCTCGTTGAAGGCGGCAGGAGTTTCGAGGTAGCGCTTCTGCGACAGACTCAGCGTGGTGTTGTCGCCCTCGCATTTGGCCTCGACGCCCACGAAGGGAGCTCCGGGCTGCATGACAAAGGTCGGCATAATCTGGTCAATAGGCTGCTTCGAACTGCGGGTCATCGCATTCCAGAAATCGGAAGCAGTGGCATTGCCGTACGCATGTTCCTTGAGGTAGAGATTGACACCTGCACGGAAGGCGTCGTGGCCCAGGTAAGCCTCCAGCATGTGCAGCACAGCGGCGGTCTTGCCGTAAGCAATACCGTCGAAGAGGGTTTCAATCTCGCCCCGGGTTTCGGCGGCCTGGTGAATGGGGCGGGTGTTTTGTACCGAATCACCACTTAATGCATGCATGGTGTTGTCCACAACATCCTGGTTCTCCATCCAGTCAGGCTTCCACTGGGCAACGGGGTGCGGGGTCATCCAGGTGGCAAAACCTTCATTGAGCCAGACGTCGTCCCACCACTTCATGGTGACCAGATCGCCGAACCACTGATGCGCTACTTCGTGGGCGATAACATCGGCAACCCCCTGCTTGGCGCCGACGGAAGCGGTTTTCTCATCAATCAGCAAGGCGGTCTCGCGATAGATAATGGCGCCCCAGTTCTCCATGGCTCCCGCCTGGAAGTCAGGCACTGCGATCTGGTCGAGTTTCGGGAGGGGGTACTTGATCGCGTAATAGTTGTTGTAATAGTGGAGAATTGCCTTGGTCGCATCCAGCGGGAAGCGCGTCATGTTTTCCTTGCCGGGAACGGTACAAACATTCAGCTTGATTCCGTCGACCTCGTCGGAGGCGCACTTCCAGTCGCCGACCGTGAGCGCTACGAGGTAGCTCGACATCTTCGGCGACTGCGAGAAGTTGATAGTGTGCTTATCTCCCGGGCCGGGAGTGTCGGAAACGATCTGGCCGTTGGAGATGGCGGTATCGCCCTTGTCCACGATGGCGGTGATGTCAAAGGTCGCCTTGTAGTCCGGCTCGTCAAAACAGGGGAAGGCCACGCGCGCGTCTGTAGCTTCCATCTGCGACACTTCGTATTTCTTGTCCTTGTATGTACTCAAGTAGAAGCCGCGCAGTTTGTCGTTGAGATGCCCTGTGTACTTGATGTGTACTGTCGCCGCACCCGCAGGAAGTTCCTTATCCACCGTGAGGGTCGCCATCTCATTCTTCTCGTCACTGGAGACCTTGGCGGTTTGGGTTTGTCCTCCAGCCGTGACTGTCACCTCGTGGAAATCGATCTCCACCGCGTTCAGGGTGATCGTATTGCTGGGCTTGGTGAGAGTGAGATCAATCGTCTCATCACCGTCGTAGGTGTTGTTTGAGAAATTCATGTTGACGGTGAGCGCGTAGTGATTGGGATTTGCGCCTCCGGGCAGGCGCTGACCAACCGCGGCGCAGCAGGCCAACAGGCCCGCAGTAAACACAAGCAGGATTCGTTGCATATCACACTCTCAAGGAAATTGAAGATTCCCCACCAGCTATGAAAGGAGGTACGCGCGGAAAGCAGTCTGAATTCCGCGAAGGTTACCAATATCTTAGACGATTAGCCGGAAAATGCGTGAGCGGCAGGACCTTAGCGCAAACTTCTGGGTTTCAAACGCGAAATTCCCCGCAACAACGTGGCCCGGCAGCGGTTCGTCCCAAACCAGTAGGCCAGTTCACGATAATCCGTCGCATCGAAGATGGCGATATCGGCGTCCTTTCCCGTCTCCAAGACTTCCCTTCCTGCCTTGCGAACGCAACGCGCAAGCTCCATTGTAGGTAGCCGCGACAATAGCTTCGGCGGGCGACATCTTCATGTGCGTGCACGCGGCCGATAGCACGAACGGCATGGATGGAGTGGGCGCGGTGCCGGGGTTGTAGTCAGTAGCCAGCGCCACGGGTACCCCAACGTCAATAAGCTTGCGCGCTGGAGGAAATGCTTCCAGGCCAAGGAAGTAGTTTGCGGCCGGCAACAGGGTCGCGACGATGTCGAGCTTGGCCAGCGCGGAGATGTCATCGTCGCTGACAAAATCCATGTGGTCGAGCGAGGTAGGATGAAACTCCATCAACGGCGCCAGATTCTCCGGGGTGAGCTGGCAAACGTGGGCCCGCACGCCGAGGTTGTGTTCCACCGCAGTGCGCAAGATGTGCCGTGACTGCTCCATGGTGAACGCGCCGGCCCTCACAAAAGACGTCAACGAACGCGGCCAGCTTGAGCTTCGCAGCGGTGGGGATCATGTCCTCACAAATAATGCGGACGTACTCCTCGGGATCGTCGCGATATTCTGGCGCAACCACGTGCGCTCCCAGCAGCGTTGGAACCACGGTTCCCGCCCATCGGTGCGCTGCCTCGCGAATCGCCTCCAGCGACTTCATCTCGGCCGCGAAGCTAAGAC
>CAVXDA010000022.1:0-37321 GCA_963760415.1 uncultured Acidobacteriaceae bacterium
TATGCGAGTGCAGCAGCAACGCAGTGCAATCTCGTCGCACAGGATCAGTCAGGTTTATTTTTCGCCCAGAGCCACGCGCACGTGTCCTTCGGCTGCCTGCAACAAGCGTTCTGCTTGAGTCGGGTCGTGCCGCGCTTGACCATGACGATCGCGACGGGCACACTCCCGCGCGCCCGCCGCAAAGCCTCGAGGCTATCTTCGCGGCTCATACCGGTAGCTTGCTGCAGATTCGGATACCGCGTTCCAGCAACTTGCTGTTCTTTAGATGCAAATTGACCATCAAGTTGCCGTACACATAGCCCAGGCGGGCCATCGCCGCGGTGGACAGGATGTTCAGGATCATCTTCTCCGCGGTGGCGGCTTTCATACGGGTTGATCCGGTGAGCACTTCCGGGCCGACCTCGACGACGATAGGAATCTCGGAGGCGCGCTCCAGTGGCGTATTTCGATTGCAGGTAATGCTAACTGTCATCGCACCGCGTGAGCGAGCGTACTCGATGGCGGCGACGGTATAATCGGTGCGGTCGCTGGCCGGCGAGGCCGACGGCGACGTCGCGCTTCGTGGGCTTACGTTTAGCGATGTCAGCGCGTCCGCCTTCGCGTGAATCCTCATCCGCTTCACCGGCAATGGCCAGAGCCTTCACGCCGCCGGCCATCACGAACTGTACGGTCTTGGGATCGGTGTCGAAGGTTGGTGGACATTCGGCGGCATCGAGCGCGCCGATGCGTCCACTGGTTCCGGTTCCGACGTAGATGAGCCGGCCTCCTTGGAGAGCGCAGCGGCGATGGCGTCCACCGCCCGCGCAATTTGCGGCAGGGCTTTCTTGACGGCGGGTGCCACCTTAGCGTCTTCCGCGTTGATGATGCGCGCGATCTCCAGCGCGGACTGCCTGTCCAGGTTCTGGGTGGCGCGATTTCGCCGTTCCGTGCCGAGCTTCGCGGTGTCGGTCGCAGGCTTGTGCTTCATGGTTCTTCCAAAGCCTCGACAATAGCATCGTGCACCCGAGGACGCACTTGCCGAATTGCCTGCGATTCCCGGTGCGGCCAGGTGCGATTGGTCAGGAGCGTCACCGAAAGTTGGCGGACGGGATCGATCCAAAGCGAAGTCCCGGTGAAGCCGAGGTGCCCGAACGATGTCTGCGAGAAGTATGCGCCTGATGACGATTCGTTCGGTGAGGGAGTGTCCCAGCCCAGTGCGCGCGAAGTGCCGGCGGGCGTTTCTTCGCGATGGGTAAAGAGTTTGACCGTCGCAGACTGGAACAGGGGAATTCCGTCCCGCAACATACATTCGGCGAAGCGGGCCACGTCGGTCGCGGATGCGAAGACGCCGGCGTGTCCCGCGATGCCGCCCATCACATAAGCGTTTTCGTCATTCACCTCACCCTGGACGACTCGCTTGCGGAAGGCCCGGTCGTCTTCGGTCGGGGGAATGGCGGCCTTCCAATCCTGGGGCGGATTGAAGCGGGTACGCGTCATGCCCAAGGGCACAAAGATTCCCTGCTGGGCAAAGAGATCCAAGGCCAGACCCGCTTCGCGGGCCAGCACCTCGCCGAGCAGGATGAACCCGATGTCGCTGTACTCGGCACGCGTGCCCGGTGCCGCCATCAGTGGCGTGGTAAGCGCTGCGTGCACCAGTGCTTCTCGAAATTGCGCGAACAGAAACAGCTTCTCGTAAGCTGGCAGTCCACTGGTATGCGCAAGCAGCATGCGAATCGTAACCGCCTCGCGCCACGCTGGCTGATCTTGCGGCGCCAGCGACACGAACTCAGGCAAGAAATTCGACAGTGGAGCGTCAAGCCTCAAACCGCGCCGCTCGTAGAGCAGCATCGCCACAGCGGAGGTCGCTATAACTTTTGTGACGGAAGCGAGATCGAAAACCGTTTCGGCTTGTATCGGCGGCGCGCCTTCATCGTAGGTGAAGTTGCCAAATCCCTGCGAGACAATCAGCGATCCGCGGTGCGTGACGGCGAGCGCCGCGCCGGGGAAGGCTCGCTGCGTAATTGCGTCGCGAATGATGGCAAACGCCCGCGCAAACTGCTTTTCCTGTTCCGCGAAAGCAGGCGCGGGAGCGACAAATGGTTGTGATGCTTGGTTCAGAGAAGCCTTTCACTCATGTGAAACATGCGAGCGCCACTTATAATAGCTTGCTCCCCAAAACTCGACAGGTTCGTCGAAACTAGAAAGGGTCCACATCCATTGAGTCCTCGTCTTCGCGGGGCAGCCGTTGCTCTGCTTCCACTGGTTTCCTTGTTGTTTATCAGCGCACGCTCCGCGGCGCAGAATCCTGCTGCTACAGCCAATACTCCTGCGGCTCCCGCCACTACCGACCAGGCCCGCTTCGCGCCACTCGACGCGCTGTTGAAAGATGCCGTGGAGAAGGGAAATGCGCCCGGGGCCGTGCTGCTGGTCGGCCACAATGGGGCTGTGATTTATCGCAAGGCGTATGGCAATCGTGCGCTTGAGCCCTCGAAGGAACCGATGACGCCCGACACCGTCTTTGACACGGCGTCGCTGACCAAGGTGCTGGCCACTACGACGTCCGTGATGCGCATGGTGCAGCTGGGACAGGTGAAGCTCAACGATCCGGTGGCGAAGTACATTCCCGAGTTCGCGCAGAACGGCAAGACGGACGTTACTGTCCGCCAGTTGATGACACACTACTCGGGACTGCGTGCCGACCTCGACTTGAAACCGTATTGGCGCGGGGTGGATGAAGCTTATTCGCGAGCCAATGCCGAAAAGCTGGTGAATCCGCCTGGCGCGGTTTTCTTGTACAGCGACATCAACTTCATCGTGCTGGGCGAGCTGGTGCAACGTGTGAGTGGCATGCCGCTCAATCAATACGCGCAGAACTATATCTTCGGCCCGCTCGGCATGACCATGACGACGTTCAATCCGCCGGAAACCTGGACCCCGCGCATTGCTCCCACCGAGCATGACGAGCGTACCGGAGCCATGTTGCGGGGCGTCGTGCATGATCCCACGGCGCGAGCTATGGGCGGAGTGGCCGGACACGCTGGAGTGTTCTCGACGGCGGACGACCTGTCGAAGTTTGCCCAGGCGATGCTGAACGGTGGTGCGCCAGTCCTGTCGCCCCTGATCGTGGAGAAGATGACCACGCCGCAACAGCCGCCCAACCTGACCAACGTCCGCGGCTTGGGCTGGGACATTGATTCGCCATTTTCTTCCAATCGCGGCGACCTGCTGCCCGTCGGTTCCTTCGGTCATACCGGGTTCACCGGGACCTCCCTATGGATCGATCCGACGACGAACACCTATGTCATCCTGCTGACCAATGCGGTACATGTGAAGTATGGCAGCGTGATTTCCTTGCGGACCGAGGTGGCTACAGCTGCCGCCGCAGCGCTGCAGCTCACACCCAGTGAAGAGCAGAAGATGCGGGTAGCGCGCATCACGGGTTACAACGAAGCTGCGGTCGCCAGCCGGCGAGTGGTTGTGCGCAATGGACGGGTGCTGACCGGCATCGACGTGCAGGAGCAACGCGACTTCGACGCACTACGAATTCCCGGAATTCCCGTGCCGCGAATTGGGCTGGTGACCAACCAGACGGGCGTGGATTCTCGCGGGCGGCGGACCATCGATGTTCTGGCCCATACGCGAGGATTGCAACTGGCCGCCATCTTCAGCCCGGAGCACGGCATCACGGGCGCGGCCGACACCACCGAAATTCCCAATTTCAAGGATGAAGCGACCGAAGTTGCGGTGTATAGCGTCTATGGCAGCACCGACGCCAAGCGCCGTCCATCTCTAGAGTTACTGAAGAACCTTGATGTATTGGTTTATGACATCCAGGATGTGGGCGCCCGTTTCTACACCTACGAGACCACGCTGGGATACTTTCTCGAAGCCGCTGCCAAAGCCGGCAAGCCGATCGTAGTGCTCGATCGTCCCAATCCGCTCAACGGGGCCTATGTTCAGGGGCCGCTGTCTGACGCCGGGCAGGAGAGCTTCGTCAACTACCAGCCGATTCCGGTGCGGCATGGGATGACGATCGGTGAGCTGGCGAAGCTGTACAACGCGGAGAGGCATATCAACGCCAACCTGACGGTGGTTCCCATGACAGGCTGGTTGCGCGGGGACTGGTTCGATTCCACGGGGCAAGTCTGGGTGAGCCCGTCGCCGAACCTGCGGAACCTGGAAGAGGCAACACTTTATCCCGGAGTGGCCCTGATCGAGGGGACGAATCTGTCGGTCGGCCGCGGCACGGACTCGCCGTTCGAGTTGGTGGGCGCGCCTTGGATCGACGCCCCGGAGCTTGCGAGCTACCTCAACGCGCGCAACATTGCCGGAGTGCGGTTTGTGCCTACGAATTTTACGCCGCTCAGCGGCATGTATTCCCGCCAGCAGTGCAGCGGCGTCCACATCGTGATTATCGATCGCGAAACGTTAGACGCGCCGGAGTTGGGGATCGAGCTCGCCGCCGCTTTGCACAAGCTGTCGCCTCTGGGTTTTGACATGGAACGCATGAACACGTTGCTGGTGAACAAAGCCGTGTTCGCAGCCTTGCGCGCCGGAGAAGATCCGCGGCGCATCGCCGACGATTGGCGCGACGCTCTCGATCAGTTCATGCAGGTGCGGACGAAATACCTGATCTATTGAGAGGCCCGGTTGACCTTCGTCTGTTCGATGGTCAGACTGCGCTCCAGCACCATCTCGACGGAATCGCCGACGCCGAGCTGAATTTCCGGACCGCGCGTAAGAAGAACGGTGGCCAGGCCGAGAGCACCTCCGCTGGCCGCGCCGATGGCTGCACCTTTACCTCCGCTCTGGTCGGAGATAGCTCCAATGCCTGCTCCAGGAATCGCCATGCCGACGATCGTGCCCACATCTTTTCCCTTGCTGCTGTCGCCTTCAATCGTTCCTTCTTTGTCCTTGACGCCGTTCGTTCCGGGATCCCCCGGCGTGCCATGCACGGCACCCGGCAGCACGATGGTGTAGCCGTTGGGAAAGATCATGGATGTAAAGTTCATCAGCAACTCGGCGCGACCCTTCACCCTGCCCGGCCGTTGCACCCGCCGAATTTCTCCCTGAACAAAAGTCCCGGGCGGGATCACGATGTGGTCATTGGCCGTGATGGGAAAGGATGTCTGGGCGTACACCGGATCGCCGACGCGCGCATTCTTGGTGGTAATCCCTTGCTTCAAGGTGAGGGGAATCTTGGTTCCCGCCGGCACAGTAATCGCCTCAGCGGAATTGCCATTGTCACGGGAAGTGGCGGAGCCAGGGGTGAGTTGCGGTCCGGCCTGCTCAGCAGTAACGGCAGTGGGACCCACCTTGGCGCTGGCTTGCGATTTCGCTGGAGTACGCGGGGTGAGCTGCGGCTCGTCCTGCGCGAAGAGCGTGGCTGAGCCGAATGCTATTACCGCCCAAACCAGAACCATCTTGAGCTTCATGTTCTCCTCGCATTCTCCTCGCAGGGGCAGATAGGTTGCTTTCTAGTTTCAAACGCCAGAACGAGACAAAAGTCGCGTCAGCCCTTACTTCAGCATATATAGCGCGTTCACATGCGCGGTCACGGTTATCTTCTGAGCTCCGAACTCGGCGGTGGGAGCAGGAGCGGCGGCAACTCCCATGGGCGCGGCCTCCCTCGCCATCATCATCGGCCTTATGGGAGTCGGCTCGAAGGTGTCCACCGACGCATAGGAGAGATCTCCCAACGTGCGTCCGCTGGAACGAGCCACGGCATTGGCTTCATCACGGGCCCGGCGAAGTGCGTCTTCCACCGCTTTGATCTTGGCGGCGTCCATGTCGTCCAGTTGGTAGCTGATTGACTGGTTGCTGGTGACGTCCATGTTCGCGAGACCTTCCGCTATTGGGCCCACTTTGGAGAAGTCCTTGACCTTAACGCTGATGTCAGTATCAACCCGGTAGCCGACCAGCTTCCGTTTCGGGTTCTTGTAGTCGTAAACCGGTTGCACCGCAAAACGGCCCAGCTGCGCATCTTTCGGATCGATCCCATTTGACCGCAGCAACTGGCGTACCTGCTCCGCAGCTTGGGTGGCGCGTTGGTTGGCATCCTGCAGCTTCTCCTCCTGCGCGGAAATGTTGAACTGTACCAGCGCCGTGTCAGGCTCCGACTCGAACTTGCCGTCGGTGCCGATCCAGACGGTGTTCGGCTGCGGAGTGACCGTGCGCTCCTGCGCCGCCAGCGGTATGAAAGCTGCGAGTAAGGCGACCGATACGGATAGGATGAGCGATGACTTTCGTTTTCCCATGATGTTGTCTACACGGTGTGTCTTCAGAAGTGTAAGCCGCACCGGACTTCGCGACGGCGCACGATTTAAAGCAATTGTACCCCTCGCAAGGAACATCGTGCGCGACCGACTTTAAGCCTACGGACGAGACGGTTGGTCTTCTCGGCAGGGTTATCCCGGAACCAAACTCGACATGGTTTTCTTGCGGTAGTAGATCAGTCAAAGGTTGAGAAAAGGTATCGGGCGGAGGTAAGTTGCTATTGTGTGCCATGGGCGCGCCATGTGAGGAGCAACCGATGCGCAGATGGTATGTGCCACTTGCTGTCTTAGGCCTTGGGAGCCTCGGAGTTGTCTTGTTGAGTGAACGCGGACGTCGCGTCTTGCGCTCGTTCTTTCAGAACCTTGATCAGGTTCCAAACCGGCTTCTGGAATGGAACGACGGTCTTCAGAATGAACTCGATCGTATACAGGCGGTATTGGATCGAGTAGCGGAATCGGTGGATCCACGTCCAGAAATGGGCCACTAGAGCTTGTTTCATGACCCGCTTCGATAAGGGCCGGGGCTGAAGCCCATTCTTAGAGCAACGACATTTCGCTGGCCTGAAGGCCCACGCTTTCCATCGAAAAAACGCCGAAGAGTATCTGCAAAACAAGCTCTAAGGATTCAGGGTATCGGCCCTTTTGCGGCTAAGGCGGCGCAATTTCGTTAATCTTACCGGCCATACGAACATCCCGCTGAGTGATCCCCCCTGAGTCGTGCGAGACCAGCACCAGTGTCACTTTGTTGTAGCTGATGTGGATATCGGGGTGATGGTTGAGGGCCTCGGCCGCCTCGGCGATCTGGTTCACGAAATCCATGGCCTGTACGAAATTGCCGAACTGAAGATTGCGTTCGATGGTATTGCCGTTTCTTTTCCAGCCGGGAAGGTTCTGTAGTGCCTGCTGAATCTCGGGATCAGATAGGACCGTGCTCATCACGCGCCTCCTAGGAACTTGTAAGCGCCACCAGTTGCGCCCCCGGGTGTCAGTTGCGTGCCATCTTACCAAGGCCGTAGCGCTTGACTCCCGATTGGGCCTCGATCTGGCTGCGCAATTCCTGCCAAATCTGCTCGGAGACGGAGAGAAAGACCTTAACAATATCCGGATCGAACTGCTTGCCCGATTGGCGTTCAATCTCGCGTCTACCCGAGGAAATTGACTGGGCGGCGCGATAAGGGCGGTCGGAAGTCACGGCGTCAAATGTGTCGGCGATGGCGAACACCCGAGCCCCGAGCGGGATCTGGTCGCCCTTCAGACCTCGCGGATAACCCGTGCCATCGAAACGCTCCTGGTGCGAATAGACGATGTCGGCAGCCTCGTGGAGGAAGGGGATCTTGCGCAACATCTGATATCCGAGCTGGGCGTGCCGTTGCATGATCTCCTGCTCTTCGGGGCTGAGGCGCCCGGGTTTTCGCAGAATCGCGTCGGGAATCGCCATCTTGCCAACATCGTGCAGGAACGCCCCGCGCGCGATGACGCGGACCCGGTCCTGGGGAAGACCCATGGCCCGGGCGATGGCGATGGTAAAAGCGGTCACCCGCTTGGAGTGGCCTTCCGTCTCGGCGTCCTTCAGATCGAGCGCGTCGCCTAGTGCCTCGAGCGTAATGTCGTACGAGCGTTCCAAGTCAGTCAACGCCTGCCGAAGCATCTCCGTGCGGGCCGACACAAGCGATTCCAGTTTTGTCTGGTAGGCCAGGTTCTCCGATTTGAGACGCCGGTTCTCGACGGCCCGTCGCACGCTGGCAAGCAGTTGCTCACGCTCGAAAGGTTTCAGCAGGTAGTCGTAGGCTCCATTGCGGATGGCGGCCAACGCGACGGAGATGTCGTGGACGGCCGTAACCATTACCACGGGCAAATCAGGATGATCGAGTCTGATCTTCGACAGCAGCGTCAGGCCATCCATCCCGTCCATGATCACGTCCGACACTACGGCCGAGTAGTTGTCATCGGTACGAAGGACGGTCAGCGCCTCAGCGCCTGAGTTGACCGGATGGCATTCAAAGCCCGCCTGGTTCAAGACGTTGCAAATGATCTCCCGGATCAGTTCCTCGTCATCCACTACTAAGATGCGGTCGTTGGCCATAGTGCGAAGCGATGCAGCGACGGCCGGAATAAGATCCCACATGGCCGTTGCTGGCTAATTCTATCTATTTCAGCGCCAAGGTGTGACAAGCAAATTTATTTGGCGCCGTCGCGGGCAAGCCTGACGAGTCTGTGGATTTCTGTTTCAAAGGTGGGAATCTTCACCTTCGCAGGGGAAAACTTACATACCACCGACGTGCTCAGTTGGTACCTTCATGCCAAACTGCGGCAAGCGAAGCCCTAATCTAGTTGCTCTTCGGGGTTTCGAACGCACAGAGCACCTCCGAGCCGCGGTTGCTCTTCTCTCACTTCTACGTGCCCGTTAATCCCTGTTTTCAATGACTTCGCTCACTACTGGCCTGTGATCAACGTCTTTCGACAACAGATAGGCATAGAGATTGCTGTTTACTAAGCGTCGCTGTTTCGAGGGCCGGGGAAGCAGCACTACTGCGGCGAAAGCGCCGCGAGCCGACATGAACATGCCCGGGCATGGTCTATCAAGGATTCCAAAACTTACAGGAGCAATCATGAGCACTTTGCAGCAAGCGAAGCTTCTTAGTTTTTCCGGATACATACCCGCCATCCCGCGACGCGGTACTACGGCTTACAACGAAGTGTATGAAGCGAATAGGCGTCGGGTTTATGCTCTGGCGTTCTGGATGACGGACAACGAACTGGCGGCGGAAGAACTGATGACGAATGCCTTCTGCCGCAGTTTCGCGAAGAGCGAGGCACCTTCGCCCGAGGCAATCGATTGCGCCCTGATCGCCGAGGCGCGTCAGTATATCCGGCTGGGACTACTGAGTCTCAACTGCACGCCCTGCAAGACAGTTTTGTCGGTTCGCCGTAACACGTTGCGTATTGATCTGGAGCGCGCGGTGGTGCAGTTGCCGACCACCGAAAGGATGATCTTTCTCATGCACGATGCCGAGAACTACGACCACGCTCGTATTGCCAGGACTTTGGGCCTTACCGAAAACGAATCGCGTCGTGGACTCCATCAGGCACGGCTGCGCATGCGCGAATTGCTGGTGAGTAGCAGCGTTCTTCTAGCGGCTTGATCAGTATCTCTCTCCTGAACTCTAGGCCCCTCGAAAGAGGGGCATTTTTTGTGCGGGGGATGCGTGGAGCGAAGCTATGAGGGCGGCCTTTTGCTCGCAGGCCTATTTGCCTGCCGGTGTTCGGCTGTTAGCTTTTCGCGGCCGCTTCCTCCCCGCGATCAATCTCCTCTTCCTCCTCGCGCTTTAGCGGACGCAGTAGCGGGAAGAGGATCACGTCACGAATCGAGCGGGAATCGGTCAGCAGCATTGTCAGGCGATCAATGCCTACGCCTTCGCCCGCGGTCGGCGGCAATCCGTAAGACAAAGCCCGGATATAGTCCTCATCCATCTGGTGAGCTTCTTCGTCGCCGCGCGCGCGTTCGCTCAACTGCTGTTCGAAGCGGTGGCGTTGCTCCTCGGGATCGTTCAGCTCGCTGAAGGCGTTTCCGATCTCCAGGCCGCCGACAAAAATCTCGAAGCGCTCTACCCAGTCGGCGTTTTCTTCCGGCTCGCGCTTGTTCTTGGAGAGGGGCGAGATGGCGAGAGGAAAGTCAAAAATGAACGTGGGCTGAATTAGATGCGGCTCGGCGACAAACTCAAATACGTCTGCGATCGTCCTACCATTGGGCGCGGCCGGATCGTACGGGATGTGCGGGTTGGCAGCGTTGTAACGGTGCACCATCGCGGCGATCTGCTCCGTGCTGGAGAAGTCGTTCATCTGTGGCTTCTCGCCCGCATTCTCGGGCCAAAACCGAATAATGGCTTCGCGCATGGAGAGCCGCTGGAAGTTGCCGAAGTCGATGTCGTGCCCATTGAAGTGCGTGACGGTTGTGCCGTTCACGTCGCGCGCCACCTGCGCCAGCATCTCGGCGGTGAAGTCCATCATGTCGCGGTAGTCGGCGTACGCCATGTAGAACTCCAGCATGGTGAACTCAGGATTGTGCTGCGTCGAAATGCCTTCGTTGCGGAAGTTGCGGTTGATCTCGTACACGCGGTCCATGCCACCGACCACCAGCCGCTTCAGGTAAAGTTCCGGCGCAATTCGCAGGTAGAGGTCGGTGTCGAGCGTGTTGTGATGCGTGATGAAGGGCTTGGCCACCGCGCCACCGGCGATGGGATGCATCATCGGGGTTTCGACCTCGATGAATCCGTTGCTGTCGAGGAAGCGCCGCATGGACTGCACGACTTTCGCGCGCTTGATGAATACCTCGCGCACCTCCGGGTTCATCGTGAGGTCAACGTACCGCCGGCGATAGCGCGTCTCCACGTCCTGCAGGCCGTGCCACTTCTCCGGCAAGGGAAGTAAGTCCTTCACCAGAAAGGTGATCTCTTCCACATGTACTGTCAGTTCATTCGTCCGGGTGCGAAAAAGATATCCCTTGACTCCGACGTAGTCACCGATATCGAGCAGCTTGTAAAGCTGAAAGGCTTTCTCGCCAACGTTGTCGAGCCGGACATAGATCTGCAACCGCCGGCCGCCCTGCTGTAGATGCGCGAAGCCTGCTTTTCCCTGCACGCGAATGGACATGATGCGTCCGGCGACGCTGACGTTGATGCGCGATGCCTCTAACTCCGGGCCGGTTTTGGGCGAATACTCGTCGAGAATCTGCGGAATGATATGCGTCGTTTCGTAGCGGTAGGGATAGGCAGCCTGCCCGAGGGCCTCAATCTGCTTCAGCTTGTCTCTTCTTAGCTCGTAGATTTTCTGGTCGAGTGCCACAATCGTTTTCCTGGAATGACGACTTTGTTGGTCGGGATTGATGAGTGCCCGCCGATGGATGATGGAAACGTCCGATTATATAGGGAGCCGTTCCAAGCTGTGGTCTGAGGGAATGATCCGGTAAGAGTGTGGATGGGAGCAAGTTGTGCCACTTCCCCCTCAGGCGGCGATTATTTTCTTTTGCGGCCTGTCGATTCGGGAGGTTTCCCAACGTCGTACTGGTGAGGGACAGATGCTGTGAAGGCGACGCAGCAAGACTTTGGGAGAGGAACCATGTACGAAATATCCGACACCTCGATGCCACACACCCGCATGGGCGGTGGTCGAAATACCGAGCATCCTCCCGGCAATGGAACTGGCCAATGATTTTGCACGCGTTCAGGATGCTACCTTCGCGCCGTGGTTAGATGCTGGACAGCGGGCAGTCCGCGAGCTGGAAGACATCCGGCGAGTGAGTGCCCGGCTCTTCCCGCGGAAGCTGCCGCAGTTGGCAAATCTGGCCTACGCAGGCGTTTGCGTCGAGGCCCGCCACGCCGGTGGAGACTTCTACGACTTCTTCGACCGCGGTCCGCATCGGCTGGGCTTCGTGGTCGGCGATGTCTCCGGAAAGGGAATGGCGTCGGCGATGGTACGAGCGACGGTGCAGGGCAGCCTGCGAACGCTGTGCTCCGTGGGAATCCAGGACCTGGACCAGTCACTTGCACTGGTGAACCGGGTGCTGTTCGAAAGCACGCCGGAAGCGATGTACGCTACCCTGTTTTTGGCGGACTACGACGAGCGAACGCGGCGGCTGCGCTACGTGAACTGCGGCCATCCGGCGCCTCTACTTTACGGTCCTAAAGGTGTTTCGCGGCTGGAATCGACCTCGCGCGTGCTTGGACTGTTTAGCGATTGGAAGTGCTCAATCGGCGAGGTCCAGCTCGGAGCTGGTGACACGCTGCTGGTGTACACGGACGGCATCACCGAGGCTATGGACGACGCCGGAGAGGAATTTGGCGAGGGCCGTCTGCTTGCAATGTTGGCAGGCGCAAAACGTGCCGCTCTCCGCCTTCCTGCAACAATGTGTGCAGGAAGTTTGCCGGTTTGGAGCAAGCGAACAGCGCGACGATCTTACGCTGGTGGCGCTGCGGGGCCTGGAAGGTTGAGCCAAAATTATTCCGATTGCGATTGTCGATTTCTCGCCGGTCGCACGTCGTACGCATAGAGGAGGACGAAACCAATGGAATATCTACTGCTGATTTACGCGGACGAGAAGAGACTGGGCGGGGATGAACGAAGCCACACAAGGCGTCGAGATGGGGAAGTGCATCGCTTACGGCAAGGAGTATGCCGAGCGCATCAAGGGCAGCAACTCGCTCCAGCCGACCGCCGCCGCCACCACGGTGCGCCTGCGCAACGGGAAGCAACTGACCACCGACGGACCCTTTGCCGAAACCAAAGAGCAGCTTGCCGGCTATTACCTGATAGAGGCGGCCAATCTCGACGAGGCGATCGCCATGGCGGCGAAGAACCCAGTTGCGCCTCACGGTTCCATCGAAGTGCGGCCCATCAGGAAGCTTTCGTAGCCGCGACTGATTTTTTTCGATTGCGACTGTCGATTTCTTGCCGGTCGCACGTCGTACGCACAGGAGGATGAAACACATGCAGTATCTGCTGCTGATTTACGAGGACGAGAAACGCTGGACCACGATGAGCGAAGCCGCAACCGGCGCCAGAAGTGGGAGAGTACCGGGCGTTCGGCAAGGAATTTGCGCGACCACATCAAAGGCGGCAACGCGCTCCAGCCGACCGCCACTGCCACTACGTTGCGCGTGCGCAACGGCAAGCGGCTGACAAGCGATGGACCCTTTGCCGAAACCAAGGAGCACCTCGGCGGCTATTACCTGGTGGAGGCGGCCAATCTTGACGAGGCCCTTGCCATGGCGGAGAAGATCCCGGGCGCGCGCTATGGATCGATCGAGGTGCGGCCCATCATGACGTTCTCGTAGCCGCAGGTTACCGCGATTGGTGGCACCAACAATCGGGCGTTCGACCTCGCCGGAGTTCACGACTTGTGCTCCGGCGGGGAGCGAGCCACAATTCAGACAGAAGAGGATGACCATGCGTTACATGATGCTGATCTATACCAACGAAACGGACGCCGCATCGATCGAGCAGATGAAGGAAGTCTCGGCGACACACTGGGCGGTCATGGATGAGACCACGCAGCGCGGTATTCTCTGCGGCGCCGACCCGCTGGAGCCGACGTCTTCCGCAACCACCGTTCGGGTGCAGAACGGCAAAGTGCTGGTGACGGACGGACCTTTCGCGGAGACCAAGGAGCAGCTCGCCGGGTACTACATTCTGGACTGCAAAGACCTGGACGAAGCGCTGGAATGGGCGGCGAAGATTCCCAGTGCCTGCGGCGGCGGCAGCGGCTGCATCGAGGTGCGTCCCATCCACGAGATTCGCAAGCCGGTCCGGAAATCGAATGCCTCCGAGTACGCTAAGGCGTAGATGGATGAGCTGCGCAGCACGGTCGATGGCATTTTTCGGCGGGAGTCGGGACGAATTATCGCGGGCCTGATCAGGATTTCGCAATCCTTCGACCTCGCCGAAGAGGCCATGCAGGACGCATTCGCGGCCGCACTGACGCACTGGGTCAACGGCATTCCGGACAATCCGGCAGCCTGGATCACGGCCGCGGCCCGTCGCAAGCTCATCGACTACGCCCGGCGCGAACGTACCCGGCGCGACAAGCAGGACCAGCTCCTGTATGAGACTGAGACGTCAACCAGTGAAGCAGATCCGATCGCAGATGCCGAAATGGACTTCCCCGACGATCGATTGCGCCTGATCTTTACCTGCTGCCACCCGGCGTTGAACATCGAAGCGCAGGTGGCCCTCACGCTGCGGACCCTGGGTGGGCTGACCACGCCGGAAATCGCGCGGGCGTTCCTGGTGCCGGAGCCGACACTGGCGCAACGGCTGGTCAGGGCGAAGCGCAAGATCCAAGATGCGCGAATTCCTTACGAAGTTCCGCCGCAGGGTGAATTACCCGAACGTCTGGCATCCGTCCAGGCGGTCATCTACCTGGTGTTCAACGAAGGCTACACCGCGACTGCCGGCGACAGTCTCATCCGGCGCGAACTGTGCGCCGAGGCCATCCGGCTGGCGCGCACGCTCTGCGACTTGATGCCCGAACCAGCCCGAGAGTCTTGGCCTGTTGGCGCTGATGCTGCTGCACGATTCACGGCGCGATGCGCGGGTAAATGCCGCCGGAGAATTGGTTTTGCTGGAAGAACAGGACAGGTCGTCTGTGGCATCGTCAGCAAATTGACGAAGGCCTGAAACTTGTCGAGCGGGCTTTGCGCCTGGGCAGGGTTGGACCCTATCAATTGCAGGCTGCTATTGCCGCTGTGCACGCCGAAGCCCGACGCGCGGAGGAGACCGACTGGCGGCAGATCGCGGCGCTCTACCGGGAATTGGCAAGAGCAGACGGCTCGCCGGTCATTTCTCTGAATCATGCCGTCGCCGTCGCGATGAGCGAAGGGATGGGAAAAGGGCTGGCGATGATCGACGAGCTGGGATCGTCTGGAGAACTGGACTCTTACCACCTCTATCACGCGGCCCGCGCTGACCTGCTCCGCCGGGCTGGCAGCCGGGACAAAGCGTTGGAGGCCTACGAGCGCGCGCTTTCCCTGACCAGCAACGCCGTCGAGCGGCGCTACCTACGCCGGCGCGTGGCGGAGCTGCACAATCGGTTTGTGTCCTGATGCCCTTCAGGTAGCGTTCCCGTTTACAATCTCCACGCCATGACAAAGCGCTGCGTTGCGTTGCATGCCGAGTTCTCCATCCTTCGATTTCGAAAGTCAATTCTCGACGGCTTTCTTCTTGATCACCTGCCTTGCCGTGGCGCTCGGCTCCCCAGCCGCGCGCGCGCAAGATACAGGGGTTTCCGGCGGCGGTGCGTCGACCGTTCCCGGTGTTTACAATCCCGTCGCTGACCCGAAGGCGTGGTTACCAGGGCGGCAACGCAGATTCACCGTCCTGACGCCGCAGTTGATCCGCATGGAATGGGCGGCCGACGGCAAGTTCGAAGATCACGCCTCACTCGTCTTTCTGAATCGCAAACTACCGGTGCCGAACTTCGGCCGCGACCCGGGACAATCTTGGAGCTGGTAAGCATCAAGACCGACGCTCTGGAATTGTGAACTACACCGTGTCGACGGCAAATTCACCGCTGAAAATCTCACGATCACCTTCACGCTGAACGGCAAGCAGGTCACATGGCATCCCGGAATGCCCGACACCGGGAACTTGATGGGTACCACGCGAACTTTGGATGGGGCGCTCGGAGACCAGACGAAAGAGCCCATCGAGCCGGGCTTGCTCTCGCGCGATGGGTGGACGCTGGTTGACGACTCCTCACGGCCGCTCTTCGATTCTGCCGATTTCAGTTTCGTCAACGGAGAGAACAGTCCCTGGCCCTGGGTGATGCAACGTCCGGCCGGCGACCGCCAGGACTGGTACTTCTTCGGCTACGGTCACGATTACAAGCAGGCGCTCGGGGACTACACCTTGATTGCCGGGCGCATCCCGCTTCCGCCGCGCTTCGCCTTCGGCGCGTGGTGGTCACGCTACTGGGCTTACAGCGATCAGGAACTCGATGACCTGGTCCGCGGGTTTCGCGAAAACGACGTTCCACTCGATGTCCTGGTCATCGACATGGACTGGCATCTGACCTTCGGCCCGAGCGGCGCGGGAGAGAAGCCGAAAGATCAGTCCGGCCACACCATGGGCTGGAGCGGCTACACCTGGAACAAGCTGCTCTTTCCCGATCCCGAGCAGTTCCTGAAGCACATCCACGAAGAAGGCCTAAAAGCCACCCTCAACCTGCATCCCGCCTCTGGCGTGCAGCCGTGGGAGGATGCGTATCCGGCGATGGCGCGGGCAATGGGCATTGACCCGGCGACCAAGAAGTACGTGCCCTTCGACATCACCAACAAGAAGTTTGCAACCAACTATCTCAACCTGCTGCATCATCCGCTGGAGAAGCAGGGCATCGATTTCTGGTGGCTCGATTGGCAGCAGGAGGACAACACGAGCACGCCGGGTGTTAATCCGACTTGGTGGCTCAACTACGTTCACTTCTCCGACCAGGCCCGCGAGGGCAAACGGCCTCTGCTCTTCCATCGTTGGGGAGGCCTGGGCAATCATCGCTACCAGATTGGTTTTTCGGGCGACACGATTTCGGTGTGGGAGTCGCTGGCGTTTCAGCCCTGGTTTACGGCGACCGCAGCCAATGTCGGCTATGCCTACTGGAGCCACGATATCGGGGGACACATGCCGGGCGCGGTCGGGCCCGAGCTGTACACGCGCTGGCTGCAGTTTGGCGCTTTCAGCCCCATCCTGCGGACCCACACCACCAAGAACCCGGACGCGGAACGCCGCATCTGGGCCTACCCCGAACCCTACGCAGACATCATGCGCGGCATCTATCACCTGCGCTACGCGCTTCTGCCGTACATCTACACCGAAGCACGGCGGACGTATGACACCGGCGTTGCCTTCCTGCATCCGCTCTACTACGACTGGCCGGAGGCGCCGGAAGCTTACACGAATAAGGACGAGTACGTTTTTGGCGCTGAGATGATTGTCTCGCCGGTGGTTGCGCCTGGCGGACAAGATCACCGGCCTGGCAAACAAGGCGGTCTGGCTGCCGCAGGGCGAGTGGGTCGAATGGCCGACGGGAACGCGATTCACCGGGCCGGCCGCCGTCCAGCGGAACTTCTCCATCTCGCAGACTCCGGTTTACGTACGCGCTGGCGCGATTGTGCCCGAGGCTCCCCCTATGCAGTACTCGAACCAGAAGCAGCTCGATCCGCTCATCGTCGATGTGTTCCCCCTGGCCGACGGGCAGAGCGCAACCTACACCCTTTACGAAGACGCGGGAGACTCGCGCGCCTATCAGCAGGGGGCGGACGCGCGGACCCAGCTCAGTGCGACGGAGAGGGGAAGTGAGTTGACGGTGGAGATCGCCGCCGCAAAAGGTAGCTACGAGGGAATGCCGGCCGCGCGGGCCTACGAAATTCGCTTGCCCGCGGATTGGCCGCCAGCTTCGGTCACGGTCAACGGGAGAACGCTGGCTTACGCCCCTACGAAGAGGGTCGCCGGGTGGCGCTTCGAAGGCAACACACTAACGACGGTGATCAGCGTCCCCAGCGGTCCGGTGAACCAGCCCGTGACGGTTCGCGTTACGCGGTCCGCAGCGCTGTTTGGCCGTCGCTCGGAGCTTAATGGGTTTTCCGGAGCGATGACCCGATTGCGCGAGGCTTATGACGCGCTCAACCAGACGTGGCCCATCGCGTGGTCTCCCGACGAACTGATTGACGCGATGCAGACGGGCGACCGCCTTGGCTATTTCCCGCAACAGGCAGCGCAAGAACTCGCTCATTACCAGGAAGTGCTGCCTAAAGCCGTGGCAAAAGTGAAGGAATTCGACAGACCCCCAAGCCAGGCGGAGTTGGAGGCGCTAGCCAAGAAATTCAAGATCGACCCGAACTCTGAGATAGCGCAGAGAAAGGTGGCCGAGCTCAAGGATATGGTGGCACGCGCCGAGGCGGCACTGGCGGACCTTCCCAGCCCACAGTAAACGGGATTGACGTCTGCAGATCGCCGAGTCCTAGCCCGACAACTATAGGCCGGTCGTTGCTGAGGTAACGCCCAGTTTCTGGCGCACAAACTCGACCAGCTCCGGGGTTACATAGTGCGGCGGGCGGATGCGGAACGTCGGCCTACCCGCGACCGGCTTGAGAGAAACATTGCTCCAGGCGACTTGATCGGCGGCGTCGTGCAGGATCACGGCGTCGGCGCGGTCGAGGAATTCCTGCGCTGAAGTTTTGAAGTCGGCGGTTGCGGCATCGAGCACCGTAATGTAAAGGTCAGGCCGCAAGAAGCGCATGACGGAGTTGGACTCCAGGATGGCGTTCTCCGCGGCAGCCAGTTCCTGACGAAGGCGTGGCATGGCTTCGGCCAACATTCCCTGACGGGTGCGCACCCAGAGCGAACGTACCGCGCCCGAGACGAGGAAGCGAGAGCTGTCACTCTCGCCGCTGCGATCGCGTTCTTCGGTGAGCGCCCATGAGTGGTCATCGGTGGCGCAATCGCAGAGCTCTCCATTGGCGGAGCAGATGCCGTGTCCGTATTGCGTGATCTTGACGGCAGTCCAGTTGAACTCGGGCAGCGCAGCGATGAGGCCGGCGACGACACTGGTCTTGCCTACGCTGCGAGAGTGTCCGCCAATGACGATCAGAGACATCACTCTTCGTCCTTGCGCGCCAGGCGCGCCAGCACCGCCAATCCGCGCAGATACTCGCGAAGCGGACGCGCGGGCCTGCCCCAGAAGACGACCCCTTTGCCGCGAACCGTCTTGTGGGACAGGACGCCGCTGCCTGAGCCCAGTATCACGCCGGGCTCGATGGTCGCATGATCGCCAAGACCGACTTGTCCCCCGACCACGGCATCGTCGCCGATTTTGGTGCTGCCTGAAACACCGGTCTGCGCGGCGATTACAACGTTCGCGCCAACGCTCGTGTTGTGACCAATATGCACCAGGTTGTCGAGCTTTGTGCCCGGGCCAATGACGGTCTTCTCCAGCGCGCCGCGATCGATGGTGCAGTTGGCGCCGATCTCGACATAGTCGCCGATCACCAACTCACCGATCTGGGGGAACTTCTGATAGCGGCCATGCACTTCGTCGCGCACGAAGCCGAAGCCGTCTGAGCCGAGAACCGCGCCCGCATGCACGACCACGCGGCGTCCCAAGGTCGTGCCCGGATAGATGACGACCCTCGGATAGAGGTCGCAATCGTCGCCGATGACCACGCCTTCTCCGATGCAACAGCCCGCTCCAATGTGCGTGCGTTCTCCGATAACTGCGTTTGCTTCGACGACTGCGTAGGGATCAATGCAGACCGGCGTCGCCAATCTTGCGGAATAGTGAATGACTGCGGTCTCATGAATGCCCGGCGGATAAACCTTCGGCGGATGCAATAACGCCGCCGCCCGCGCGAAGGCCAGCCGGGGATGCGCGGCAATCAAGATGGGCTTGCGCCCCGATGACAATGCAGCAAAATCGCCCGCGATGACCGCGCTCGCCGCTGACGCCAGAGCTTGCTCGAGATGCTTTTCGTCCTGAACGAATACCAGATCGCCAAACTGCGCTTGTCCGATGCTGGCGACACGGGCAATTTCAACGCTGCCATCGCCCATCAAACGAGTGGCGGTGAATTCAGCCAGCGATTCCAGGGTTTGGGGCATGAGGGAGTTATAGCAGCGGAGCGTGAACCGTGGGTAGTGGATAGTTTTGAATTGCGCTAGTACAACCCAGGCTCTCCCTCAGGCCGCGTCTTCCAGCGGCGATGCACCCAGAGCCACTGATCGGGATAGCGACGCACGTATCGCTCGATGACCTTGGTGAAGAGTGCGGTGTTGGCCAGGGTGTCGGCCTCATGCTCGCCAGTGCGCACTAAGTCCAGGGCGGGGTCGAACTCGACTCGGTACTTTCGGAGCACCGGGTCCCAGATGGTGAATGCCGGAACCACCGCCGCTCCGGTGTGTAGCGCGACGCGCGCCAGACCGCTGGCGGTGCAAGCGGGAATGCCGAAGAAGTCCACGAAGACGCCTTGCGGCGGCGTCATGTTGGTGTCCATCAGAATGCCGACGATGGCATTGTCGCGCATGGCGGCGATAAGTCCGCGAGCGAATTCCTGCTTGCCGATCATGGTGTTGCCGTGCAGTCCGCGATAGCGCGCCACCAGCGCGTCCACGTAAGGATTGTCGAGCGGCCGGACTACGATCTGCATGGGGTGTCCCATCAGGGAGTGAAAGAACGAGCCGATTTCCCACCCCCCGAAGTGGCCAGTGAGGAAGAGCACGCCTTTGCCGAGTTTCTCCGCAGCCTCAAAATTTTCGAAGCCCTGGTACACCGCAACCTGCGCGACATTCGCAGCCGTGTAGCTCGGGAAGATGCACGCTTCGCCAAGCAGACGGCCAAGCGAAACGTAGACCCCGCGCAGAATTTTGCGCCGCTCTTTTTTTGATGTCTCCGGGAACGCAAGTTGGAGATTGCGCATGCCCACCCGCCGCAAGCGCAGGTGCAAATGATAAACAAGCCCCCCCATAAGAATGCCGATTCCACGGGCGAGCGGGCGCGGCAATGCGCCGATCAGGCGCACCATCAGCGCGACCGGCATGTACTGCAATCTGTAGCGCATCGGGAGCTAGGCTCGACGGTAGCACCGGGGAAAAATGAGGTCAAACGCTGAACGTTCCGGGGATTTCATCGCTTGCGAGGACAGTGGTTACTTGCGCGAGCCTCCAAACGCCACCGGGCCGAGGAATCGCAACTCGGGGATATCTTTAATGAGGTCCAGTTCCTGTGCGTACTGGAAGAAGAGTTGCAGCCCTGCATGGTTTTCGCGGTCGAGATAGTAGTGAATGTTCTCCGTTAGGTATTGGCGGATGTCGTCGGGACTTAGAGCCAACTTGGGAGACCACTCCTGGGCGATGGTAGCGATGTTTTCCGGCTGAAGGCCATGATCACGCGAGCTCTGGAACACCTTAGCCAGATCGATTTCGCGCGGCTGCCGGTTGAGGGCGTCGAGCCGCACCGCCCAGAACGCGAAGACGAACGGCTTGCCCGTCCGCTCGCACCACTCATGCGCCAGGTCGTAGAGATAAAAGCCGGAGCCGGTTGGTACCTGCAGCGCGGCGTCCCCGATGAGAAGGGCCGCGTCATTTTCACGCAGCATGGCCTCGAGTTGCGGGGCCCGCGGCGTGAGTTGGCGAGGCCCGCCGAAAAACTTCGCAAACAGGACCTGCAACAGCGCCACCGAGGTCCGCGAACTGGAGTCCGTCGCTACCGTCCGCACCTCCTCGATGGGCCTCTTGCTGACCAGCAGGATGGAGCGGACCCGGTCTTTGGCCGCGATGGCGATGTTCGGCAGGATGACCAGATCGGGTATTTCGGCGTAGGTGAACGCCGGGATAATGCCGATGTCGGCTTGCTTTGCAGCCAGGGCAGCAGCGCACGCGGAGGGAATGGTGTATTCGACTTCGAAATTGCGGCCCGCATCTCCATGTTCGAAGTCCCACATGAGCGGCGCTGTGTTCAAGAACGAGATGGCAGAGATTCGCAGACCGGGCATGAACCATCGAGTCTAGCAGGATGGTTTCCGCACAGACCTTGGTGATGTGCCTCCTTGACGGTAACCATCACGCAGGTTACCCTGCGCTCATCGGAGCCAGAATCTGCAGGAGTTGCCATGGAAATCGAAACCGCCGTACGCGCCCACGACTACGCTGTCACCCGCCAACTGCAATGGCTCGCGTTGTCGTTGACTCCTGGCGTCGGCGCTGGTCGCGGCCGCCGGCTGGTAGAACGTTTCGGGGGAGTTGATCAAGTGTTCGCAGCCTCACTGACGGCGTTGGAGGCGGCTGGGCTGGCTGCGGCGGCGGCGCAGAGTATTTCCCTGGGCAAATCGCTCGAGCTGGCTGCGACGGAACTCGATCACGCGAAAGAAACAGGGGCCAGAGTGATCGTGCCGGGCGACTCGGAGTATCCGCGACGGCTGCTGGAGATCTACGATCCTCCTCTCGTTCTTTACCTTAAGGGTAGCGCGGAAATCATTGATAAACCAGGTATTGCAGTCGTAGGAACCAGGCATCCGACGCCTTACGGCACGGGCATGGCGGAGCGCCTTGCCTGCGATCTGGCCGCTCGTGGACTCATCATATTTAGTGGCATGGCGCGCGGGATCGATACCGCGGCACATCGCGGCGCGCTGAACGCCCACGGACGTACAGTCGCCATCTGGGGCACAGGGATCGATGAGGTTTACCCGAAGGAGAACCACAAGATCGCCGATCAGATTCTTGCCTCCGGCGGAGCGATCCTGACGGAGTTCCCGCTGGGCACATTTCCAGCGCCGCAAAACTTTCCCATTCGCAACCGGATCATCAGCGGCATCGCCATTGGCGTGCTGGTGCTGGAGGCGGGAGAGTTCAGCGGTACGAGAGTGACAGCCCGCTGCGCCTTGGAGCAGGGGCGGGAAGTATTTGCCGTGCCGGGCAATGTTACCAACAAACTCTCCTGGGGTCCTAACACATTGATAAAACAAGGCGCCGCCTTGGTTGCTACTTGGGAAGACGTGTGGGAGGCGCTGCCGGCGGACACCCGTTTGGCACTGACGCCGCCAGAGCAGCTTGAATCGCAGAGCAGCGCTACGGCATCACTGTTTGAGGCGGCGGACCTGCCTCCGACGGAGAAGAAGGTCTTCGCGCTGTTGCGGTCGGATGAATCCACCCACATCGACGAATTGGTCGAGCGCCTGAGTTCGTATCTCTCCTCTTCGGAAATCTTCAGCGCATTGTTTGAGCTTGAGCTGAGCGGCCGGATCAGGCAGTTGCCGGGGAAGTACTATGTGCGGGTAATGTGAGACCGCGAAGCGCGGCAGCTCTTGGCTTTTAGCTCGTAGCTCTTAGTGAACGATAACCAGCGACCTGAAACTCCGAGAAGGACGAAGTGAGAGACTACAAGAATCTGGTTGTCTGGAAACGGTCGCACACGTTGACGCTTGCGCTGTATCGCGCGACAGAGGGTTTCCCGAAATCCGAAGTGTTCGGCTTGAGCAGCCAGATTCGTCGGGCTGCCTCGTCCATTCCAACGAACCTTGCAGAAGGATGCGGCCGATGGGGCGATTGCGATATGGGCGGCTTCGTCCAGATTGCGATGGGCTCGGCAAGTGAACTGGGTTATCTGTTACTCCTCGCGACGGACTTGGGCTACCTTCACAGTCATGAGAGCCCGACGAACTGAGCGAGATTCGTCGGATGCTGACGGTCTTTTACGAACGGATTCGAGGGATTCCGGAAAGGCAGGCGGCTCAGTCGTTTGCTAAGAGCTAAAGGCTCGGAGCTAGGCGCCACCAGCGTCTCTTGTTTTGCGGCCGTCCAGCGTTCCATGCTAGGTTCGTACACATTGAGGTTCCATTGTCCAAAGGTCTAGTCATCGTCGAATCGCCGACCAAGGCGAAGACGATCCAAAAATATCTGGGCGCAGGCTATGAGGTCGAGGCTTCGTTCGGCCACATCAAGGACTTGCCCAAAAAGTCGCTCGGGGTCGATCTCGACAACAATTTCTCCACCGAGTACGTCATAATCCCCGGCAAGGAAAAAGTCGTCGCCAAGCTGAAGAAGCTGGCAAAGTCGGCGGACACTATCTACCTGGCGCCTGATCCGGACCGCGAAGGCGAAGCCATTGCTGCTCATCTCGCTGAGGAACTCGGCGGCGAGAGCGTGGATGGCAAGAAGCGGAAGAAGTCGCTGGTCACTATCCGCCGTGTCACGTTTAACGAGATCACCAAGCGCGCGGTGCAGGATGCGTTCCAGCATCCCCGCGATATTGATCGCAATCTGGTGGACGCGCAGCAGACCCGGCGCGTGCTTGACCGCCTGGTTGGTTATCAGGTTTCTCCGCTGTTGTGGGACAAAGTGCGCCGCGGGCTCTCCGCGGGCCGCGTGCAGACCGTGGCGCTGCGGCTGATCGTCGAGCGCGAGCGCGATATCAAGGCGTTCGTCAAGGAAGAATACTGGACCATCGACGCCCAGTTGCAGGCTGCCAAGCCACCCGCATTTGCCGCGCGATTTATCGGCATCGGTGACGAGAAGACGCCCATTCCGAATGGCGAGGAAGCGGGCAAGCTGAAGGCCGCCCTGGAGCACGCCGGCTGGAGCGTCCGCTCGGTTGACAAACGCGAACGACGCCGCAGTCCGGCAGCGCCATTTACCACCAGCAAGTTCCAACAGGACGCGTCGCGCAAGCTGCGCTTCAGCGTGAAGCGGGCCATGATCATTGCGCAACGCCTGTACGAAGGCGTCGATCTCGGAGAAGAGGGCACGGTCGGACTCATCACGTATATGCGTACCGACTCGACCCGCGTTTCCAATGAGGCGCTGACCGAAGTCCGTGAGGTGATCGCGAACACCTACGGGCCGCAGTTCCTGCCTGAATCGCCGAACACTTACAAGTCGAAAAAGGACACGCAGGACGCCCACGAAGCCATCCGTCCCAGCTCGGCGCTTCGTCATCCGGACGCCATCAAGCAGTATTTGCAGGAAGACGAATACAAGGTTTACAAGCTCATCTGGCAGCGCTTTGTCGCTTCGCAAATGAATCCAGCCGTCTTTGACCAGACTACCGTGGACATTGACGCCAGGAACGGCAACGACGTTTATCGCTTCCGTGTCACCGGCTCAGTGCTCAAGTTTGAAGGCTTCCTCAAGGTTTATGAGGAATCGAAGGACAGCAAGGACGAAGAGGACGAAGCGCTCAAGCACAAACTGCCCGTATTGACCGAGGGCCAAAAGCTCGCGCTGAAGGGTCTGGATGCCGAGCAGCATTTCACCGAGCCTCCACCGCGTTATAACGAAGCGTCGCTGGTGAAAGAGCTGGAAGAGCGCGGCATTGGCCGTCCTTCAACCTACGCGGCCATTATCGGGACCATCCAGGAGCGGCAATACGTGCAGAAGGTCGGAGGCAAGTTTATCCCGACCGAGATCGGCTTTGTCGTCACAGATCTTCTGGTGGAAAACTTCAAAGACATCTTCGATCCCCAGTACACGGCGCGGCTGGAAGAAGAACTGGACGAAATCGAAGACGGCAAGGAGCGCTGGACCGACGCTCTCGCCGAGTTCTACCAGAAGTTCGAGAAGGACCTCCACTACGCCGAAAAGCACATGGAGAATGTGAAGCGGATGGAGAAGCCCACCGACGAGAAGTGCGAACGGTGCGGCTCGCCGCTGGTCATCAAGTGGGGCAAGCATGGCTCGTTCTACGCGTGCAGCGCGTACGATAAGACCGATCCCAACAGCTGCACCTTCACCAAGGAAAATCCGATTGATCTACCCGACTTGGACTCCGCCGATCTCCAGGAGACCACGCAGGAAGAGTATTGCGAGAACTGCGGCCGGCCCATGGTGCTGAAGCGCGGACGATTTGGGCAGTTCATGGCCTGCACCGGATATCCCGATTGCAAAACCACACGCCGCCTGGACCAGGCCAAGAAAGTCCCCGATATTCCGCTCGATGAGAAGTGTCCGCAATGCGGGCGCAACCTGCTGCTGCGCCACGGCCGTTTCGGAGAATTCGTCTCCTGCAGTGGCTATCCGGAATGCAAGTGGGTCAAGCAGAACTACATCGGCGTGAAGTGTCCGGCGTGCAAGACCGGCGACCTGGCAGAGAAAAAGGCGCGTCGTGGCAATTTCTTTTACGGATGCTCCAATTACCCCAAGTGCCGGTTCACTTCGGCTTACAAGCCGATCGCTGAAGCGTGTCCGGAATGCGGCAGTCCGTACTTGCTGGAGAAGAACCTCAAATCCGGCACATTCATTGTGTGCCCCAATAGCAAACGCACCGATCCAGACGAGCCCAAGAGCCGCGGGAAGAAGAAAGTCGGGGATGAAAGTACGGTTAAATGTGACTACTCGCGGGAGATAACGCCCGTTGCTGTTGCATAATAAACGGCAATTCCAGCGAACGACAGCCCAGCCCTCGCAGCCGGGCATTTCTTAGTGAAGGAGAAGTGACGATATGGCAGTGAAAGCAGTTCCTGAAGGTCTGCATACGATTACTCCGCACCTGGTGGTCAACGGCGCCACCGAGGCGCTGGATTTCTACAGGAGGGCATTCGGCGCTCAGATCGGAGGGGTCCACAAGACCCCGGACGGCAAGGTGATGCACGCGGATCTCAAGATCGGCGACTCCAAGCTGTTTCTGGCGGACGAATTTCCTGGTATGGGCAGTCCATCGCCCAAGAGCGCGGGCGGCAGTTGCGTGGTGCTGAATCTGTACATGGACGGTATCGACAGAGTGTTCGACCAGGCGGTAAGCGCAGGCGCCACCGTGACCATGCCGTTGGCCAACCAGTTCTGGGGCGACCGTTATGGTCAGCTCAAGGATCCGTTCGGCCACATTTGGGCCCTGGGACAGCATATCGAAGACGTTTCGCCCGAGGAGATGGAGCGCCGTGCCAGCGAAGCCTTTGCTGCGATGGCGAAGGGCTGATAGCGTCCGTAACCTAAAATCCAAAACTTACACCACCTCGCGCCATAGCAACCCCCCTGGCAGAGGTGGTGCCTTCCCAACAATCGAACTAGGAGATCCCATGAGCAATTTACAAGCTACCCCGGCTGATGCTGAACTGATCCTGAAACTGTACGATCTTCGCCGGGAAACGTTGATGCGCGAGGCCCGCAATTTCATCTTCGGCTTTATGCCGCAGACCATCGACGACGTGATGGCGATCGTTTCAGATTTCTCGACCAAGGAAAATGCCTACCTGCGCCAGGTCGTCGGATACTGGAGTATGGCAGCCTCGCTGGTGCTGCGAGGCGCGCTGAACGAGGACCTCGCCCGCGATAATTTTCAGGAATTGCTCTTCGTATATGCCCGCCTCGAGCCGTTCCTCGCCGAGGTGCGCCAGCGGACTGGCATGGAAGGTTTCGGCGCTCACATGCAGAAGTTCGTGGAAGGCTCGCCGGAGGCTCAGGAGCGGGTTAAGCGCTTCCAGCAGCGTTTCGCGGCAATGCAGGCTGAGGCGGCCACGCAGAGCGCCTAACTCAGATATTCGCGAATGTAGGGATCTTTGCAGCGCAGCAGCTCCGCGGCGGTTCCTTCGAAGATGATCCTCCCATCGCGGAGAATCAGGAACTTGGTATGCAGGTCGCGGACATTGCCGTCCGCTACCGGCACCATTTTGTTCTGTTGGCGGTCGAAGTAATGACTCGCCATGGTGAAGGCGTCCTGCAGGCGATGCGTGACCAGCAGCGAACTGGTCTGGTAGACGTCGCGTTGTTTCACGACCAGTTCAATGATGGTGTTCGAGGTGACGGGATCGAGTCCGCCGGTGGGGGAATCGTACAGCAGCACCTCAGGTTGGGTGATAATCGCGCGCGCGATGGCCACTCTTCGCCGCATGCCGCCTGACAGTTCTCCGGGAAAAAGATTGACAGTGTGCTCAAGTTCAACGAATCGCAGCGCTTCGAGCACGCGCGCCTGGATCTCGTCCGTCATCCTTCCCGTTTCTTCTATCAAGCGGTAGGCTACGTTCTCTTCCACCGTCAGCGAATCAAACAGCGCACTCTCCTGGAATACCATTCCGATTTTGCGGCGGAGCTCAAATAGGTCCTGTTCGCGCATCTGCGTGACTTCCTCGCCGAGGACGGTTATGCGGCCAGCATCGGGCCTGATCAATCCCAGTGCCAGCTTCAGGATCAGGGTTTTTCCGGTTCCTGCCGCGCCCAGCAGGATTTTGGTTTCGCCCCGCGGAAGCTGAAACGAAATGTCTTCAAGCACCGGGTGGTCGAAGGCGATCTCGACGTTTTCGAAGGTGATGACCGGTTCATCCGGGCGTGAGATGCGCGCCTCCGGCTGCTCGACTTGTGGTGCGAGACTCGACATGGCTAGTACTGGAAGAACCCCATGAGCAGCCTGGTCAAGAAGAAATCGCTGACGATGAGCAGTACTGAAGCGGCGACCATCGATTGTTTGGTGGCTTGGCCCACGCCTTGCGTTCCACCTCTAGCCGACATGCCGTAGTAGCAGCCGATGCTGGCGATGATAAATCCGAATATCACGGGTTTTCCTAAACCCATGAAAACGTCACCAAAGCGCAACGCCTGGTAAGCAGTGGTCCAATACTGGTTGGCATCGAGCCCCAGCAGAAAGTACGAGATGACAAAACCACCAGCCAGTCCTACCAAATCGGAGATGATGCTGAGGAAGAACATCATCACCACGCTGGCCACCACCCGCGGCGTCACCAGCTTCTTGGTGGGGTCCACTCCCATGGCGCGCATGGCATCAATCTGCTCGCTAACTTGCATGGATCCCAACTCGCTCGCCATTCCAGTGGCGTTGCGGCCAGCAACCATGAGTCCAGTTAGCACCGGACCCAGTTCGCGCACCATGGAGAGCGACACCAGCTTGCCCGTCAGGGACAAGGAACCGAACTGCTGCAGGGTACTGGAGGTCTGCAACGCCAGCACAGCGCCGGTGAAGAAACCGGTGAGGATCACGATGGGCAATGAGCCGACGCCGACCGAGTCGGCTTGTAACAACGTGTCAGCATAGTACCGAGGCTGCTCAAAGATGTTGGCGAGGGATCGGCCGGCGAGCAGGGAATAATCCTGCACCGCCGCAACTTTTTCTTTCGCGATATCGGTCGGCGAAAAGATCGGCATTCGGTTCCGGAAAGCCTGAACGGAAAATATATCAGAGCAGCACCAGGAAGCCCCAGTTGCTTCTGGGCGCGGCGCCAGACCGGACGATTGCGAAGGTGTTCGCCTCCGCTACAAACGGGCCCCGGGAGCGGCCGACAAAGAATGGGTCCACCTCAACCGCCCTCATGTGAGCGCCGTCACCGGCGCAGGTGATCCAGAACACCGCAGGCTGAGACCTCGTTCTTATATCTACGAAATAGCTCGCATTATTACCGCTATGAAGAGATTCAAAGATGGAGAACACCTCTTCCGCCTGGCAGCTGTCTTTCTCGCCGGGTTCGTCCTCTTCCTGATCGCGCGTGGTTTGCTGGTGCCAAAGAGTTTTGGACAGTACGGACATTATCGCGGCAAGGCAATCGCCGAGATCGCGGCGCTTCCCGTTTCCTACGCCGGACACCAGGTCTGCGAGGGCTGCCACACTGAGGTCTTCGAGGTAAAGAGCAAAGGCGTGCACAAAGGCGTTGCCTGTGAGTCGTGCCACGGACCGTTGGCCAATCATGCCGACGATCCCGCGTCGGTCCAGCCGGAGAAACTGGACACCGCCAAGCTCTGCGTTCGCTGCCATCAGGAGAACATCGCCAAGCCCAGGAACTTCCCCCAGGTTGCGGCCGCGGAACACTCGGGTGGCGCTGCCTGCAATACCTGCCACCAGCCGCACAGCCCGGCAATGACGGCGGGAGGCAGCCAATGAACATCACTCGCCGCCAGTTGCTTATCCTCTTACCGGCTGCCGCGGTTGCATGGGAGCACATCCTCGCCGGAACGCCGGAAGCTTCGCCGAACTACAACATGACTGACCACTGGTGGGGCATGCTGATGGACATCACCAAGTGCATTGGCTGCGGTAGCTGCGTTCGCGCTTGCCAGCAGGAGAACCAGGTCCCGGATGGTTATTTCCGTACCTGGGTCGAGCGTTATCACGTAGAGGACTGGGCGCTTGAATATCCCAAGGTAGATTCACCGGATGGCGGCAAGAGCGGATTCCCGCCAGCCAAGGAAGACAGCGGGAAAAACTTCTTCGTTCCCAAGATGTGCAACCAGTGCGCGGACTCGCCATGCACGCAAGTGTGTCCAGTGGGCGCGACTTTCGTGAGCCCCGACGGTGTAGTGCTGGTGGACCAGAAATACTGCCTGGGTTGCCGCTATTGCGTGCAGGCATGTCCCTACGGATGCCGCTTCATCAACCCAAAGACAGAAACGGCCAACAAATGTACGCTTTGTTATCACCGCATCACCAAAGGGCTGACCACCGCCTGTTGCGAGGTCTGTCCCACGGGTACCCGGCAGCTTGCAGATCTTAAGAACCCGAAGGACCCGATTCATGAGTTCTTGAGGACACACAGTGTGCAGGTTTTAAAACCCCACCTGGCCACGCGCGCCAAGCTGTTTTACTACGGGCTGGATGGTTCGGTGCGATAAGGAGATTCCGGAAGTGCAGATTCCCGTCGAAGGCTTCATGTACCCCAACGAAGTGGAACTCCAGTGGAGTGTGCTGATTGTGCTCTACCCATTCCTTACCGGACTGGTGGCTGGAGCATTCATTCTGGCATCGCTGGAGCGGGTGTTTCGGGTTGACGCCGTGAAGCCTACCTACCGACTTGCATTGCTGACGGCACTCGCCTTCCTGATCATCGCTCCCTTGCCGCTGCAACTGCACCTGGGGCATCCAGAGCGCTCGTTCGAGATGTATCTCACGCCCCACACCTCGTCGGCCATGGCCATGTTCGGGTTCGTGTACCTGTGGTACCTCCTGGCTGTCCTAGTGCTCGAAATCTGGCTTGACTACCGGCGCGACATTGTTCTGCTGTCCCAGTCCACCACGGGGTGGAAGCGCCTTGTCTATCGCGGGCTGACGTTGGGCTCCAGCAACATCAGCGAACGGGCGCTGCACATTGACGAGCGCGCAGGTTGGCTCATTACGGTTATCGGTATTCCTTCGGCGTTCCTGTTGCACGGGTATGTTGGTTTTATCTTCGGATCGATCAAGGCGAATCCCTGGTGGTCCTCACCACTAATGCCGGTGGTATTTCTGTTCTCGGCCATGGTGTCAGGTATCGCTATCGTGATGCTGCTCTACATGTTGATGTGCTGGGTGCGACGCGAGACGATTGACATGCGATGCGTCGATACGGTGGCAAAGTATTTGTTCTATACGTTCATTATTGACTTCAGCCTGGAGATGCTCGACCTGATCCACCGCATCTACGAAGCCGACGAATCCTTTCGCAGCCTGGATTTCATGGTCCACACCCGGCTGTATCTGTCGCAGGTGGTCATCCAAATCCTGCTGGGCACCGCGGCCCCAATCGCACTGCTGGGGTTGACGCAGGTTCTGAAACTGACGGAGTCACAGCGCAAACGAATCTACGTCGTCGCGGGATGTTTGACCCTGGTTGGCATTTTCGCCATGCGGTGGAACGTCGTTATTGGTGGGCAACTCTTCTCCAAGAGCTTTCTTGGATACACCACTTACAAGATGGGTTTTGTGGCGCGCGAAGGGTTGCTGACGGCTATCGTTCTAACGATTCTTCCCTTCGTTATCCTCTGGGTGTTGGTGAAGCTCCTGCCACCTTGGCCGGAGAAGCAAGAGGTTGCCATGTCTTCCGCGGCATCAGCCGACTAGCGGTTCCTGGTGGGCCGGAAGGCCAACACGAAAATCCGCGCCGTGAACCTGACAGTGCTCGACACTTGGCGCACCGGAGCCGCTTGGTTTAGTATGCTGTTCCTGACTGGCAGGTGCGCCAGAGGTGCCGCTTATGTCGTTTCAAGTAGATCGCAGCCAATTCGATCCAGAGTCTGGATTTGAGTACTATATCTGCTTCAAACCTCCGGTTGAGGTCGAGGGCGACGAAGTGCGCTCGCGGATTTCCGTCGAAGCCGCGCTTTCCATTTCGGAGACAGGAGACGTGGCTGATCTAAGTTTCATGTTGCCGAAAATGTGTCGCAACGATCATGCCCTTTCGTACCTGAAGCGCGATCCCAATGCGGCCTGCGTTGAAAACCGCGTGTTTATTGCGCTGCCCGGTCTGAGTGGCGATGCCGCTTTCAATGCCCCAGCCACCCTTGAGTTGGATCACGCAGGACGCATCGTGGCCATTGAAATCAACGGCTGTATTCCCAAAACCAGCACCTTCCACCCGGCCCGCGCATAGAGTGGCCGGACAAGCCAGCCAGTCCGATTCAGGTATTATGTCGGCGTGGAGAATGTAACTGCATTTGTCCTGGCCGGCGGCCGCAGCTCGCGAATGGGCGTTGACAAGGCCTTGCTCTCGTTTCGCGGCCAGACATTGCTTGCGCGGGCGCTGGAGCTGGCTGCAGCGGTGGCCGGCCAAGTGATCATCGTCGGCCCGCGGGAGCGGTATGCGGCGTTCGGCCACGTTGTTGAGGATGTCTATCCGGGCTGCGGTCCGCTCAGCGGAATCCACGCAGCCCTTGATACGACGGAGACAGAACTCAACCTTGTCCTCTCGGTAGACATGCCGCTGATGAAGCCTCAGTTTCTCCAATGGTTGCTCGAGCAAGCCCGTAACGCCAGCGAACTGATTATTGTTCCCGACGCACTGGGCGGGCAGCAGCCGCTGTGCGCGGTGTATCGCCGGCCGGTGCATGCCCTGGCGGAGCAAGCGTTGAAGGATCGCGACTACAAGATTGGACATTTGTTTTCACGCACTCCCACGCGGTATGTCGCGGAAGAGAAAATCCGCGAAGCCGGCTTTTCGCCGGAAATTTTCCGCAACGTAAACACCGAGGAGGAGTACAAATCCTTGCTAAAAGATGAGCCTGTCGTGCTGGCAGAAGTGAAGGACAGTCAGCGGGAGAACGAGCCGAAGAAGCCTTACATTGACTTCCAAGATGTCCATAAAGCATTTGGCAGCAATGTCGTTCTCAACGGAGTGAGCTTCAATGTTATGCCCGGGGAAACGGTCTGTATTCTGGGGCGAAGCGGCGTGGGAAAATCGGTATCGCTGCACCTCATCATGGGCTTCCTGAAGGCCGATAGTGGCAGGGTCCACGTCGCGTACGAAGACGTGACAGACTATGGCGAGGAGGACATGGAGCGCATCCGCAAGAAGGTGACCATGGTTTTCCAGAATGGCGCCCTGTTCGATTCGCTCACCGTGGGAGAGAACGTCGCATTTCCGTTGCGCGAGCGCGGCGGACTCGAGGAAGAACAGATTTACCAGATCATCGACGGATTGCTTGACATGGTGGGCGTGCGTGAATTTCGCGATCTGCTGCCCTCGGACTTGTCCACCGGGATGAAACGGTCGGTCGCGATCGCCCGCGCCTTGGCAGCGCAACCCGACGCCGTGCTCTACGACGAGCCCACAACCATGGTCGATCCCCTGATGGCGCATCTACTAGGCGACCTGATCAAGAAGCTCAAGCAGCAACTCAAGCTGACGAGCATCGTGGTCACCCACGACATGGCACTCGCCAAGAAATTGGCCGACCGCGTGATGTTCCTCTACGAAGCGAGAGCCATCTTCTTCGGTACCTTCTCCGAAATGGCCCGTTGCAAAGAGCCAATCGTACAGGAATTTCTCGAACTCGATTCGATGGACTTCGAACGCTACTTCGGTTCTCAACGGCCGGCGCACCAGCCCAGAGTGTGAGGTCCTAGAACCCCTGCGCCACCAGGCGTTCGACCGTTAGTGAGCCCGTCTGTTCATCGCGGCGGGTCCACTTTTCCAGATACTTGGCTACGATGTCGGTCTCGATGTTGACGGGATCGTCCGGCTTTAGCGAACCGAGGTTTGTCATCTTGATCGTGTGCGGGATGATGGCAATCGTAAGGCGGAGACCTTCCAGCTTGGCGACCGTGAGACTGATGCCCTCGATTGAGATCGATCCCTTGAACACTACATATTTCTCCAGGTCCTCGGGAATGTCGATGTGCAGCCAGAAATCGTCGGCATTCGGAATGGGTTCCAGCCCAACCAGTCGGCCGATGCCGTCCACGTGTCCCTGCACCATGTGACCGCCCATGCGACCGTCAGCCTTCAGCGGCAACTCGAGATTGACCTGAGCGCCCGCCGTGATACGCGAGAACGAGGTGCGCGTCCAGGTTTCCACTGCCAGATCGGCGCAGAAGGATGCCGGCTTGATATCGAGCGCAGTCAGGCAGACACCACTGACGGCTACGCTGTTGCCTTGCTGTAGTTCTTTAGCGCTGTTGGGCGCGTTGATGGTGATGCGGTGATTGCCGCCGCGCTCCACGATGCTGGCGATGGTTCCCACTTCTTCAACAAGTCCAGTAAACATGATGATGGCCTCAGACTGATTTAAGAACTCTCTTCCGATGACATGACCAGGTGAATGTCGTCATCGTATGGATCGCGCAGGTATCCTTCGACAGCAAAGTCTTCTCCAAACCTTCGTAAAGTAAGCGCTTTGACGTAAGCTGCCTCGCTGATGTGCCGGAATCCAGCGCCCAGAGCGAACGGAATGGAACCCGTGCCGGCTAGGATCTTAGGCGCGTAATAGAAGAAAACCTTGTCCACGATACCAGCCGCAAGCGCGGCCCAGTTGACCATGGCTCCGCCTTCGATGATCAGGCTCGTAATCTCACGCCCGCCAAGGTTAACCATCACCTGCTCGAGATCGGGCCGGCCATCCACCGCTGGCGCACTTCCAGGGAAAAGGATGGTGCCATCCTCGGGCGGTCGGCGCATCGGCACCTGCTCCACAATGACGCCGAGTTTTTCCAGTTCCCGCTTCTTGTTTTCCTCGGCGAAACAGCAAAAGACGATGAGGTCCTCGCGCGCAGTCTTGACCACACGTGAGTCCAGCGGCAGGCGAAGCTTCGAATCAAGAATGACCCGCAATAACGGCCTGCGACGCGGAAGCCCGGTTCGGTCGGTCAGCAGCGGATCATCGGCAATGACGGTGCCCACACCAACCATGATGGCGTCGTTGGCGTGACGCATTTCGTGAACGTGGGCGCGTGCCTCTTCGCTCGTGATCCAGCCACCGCTTGCTGCCGGTTCGCCGGGGAGGCCGGTTTCTCCCGGAGGAGGAGCGATCTTTCCATCCAGCGTCATGGCGGTCTTTAAAGTGACGAACGGCGTCTTGTGGCGAATGTACTTGGCGAACGCCTCGTTAAGTTTCTTTGCCTCGGTTTCACAGAGACCTTCGTGCACTTCAATTTCGGCGGCGCGTAACTTTGCCAACCCGCGTCCGTAGACCAGCGGGTTGGGATCGCGCATAGCCACGCAGACACGCTTCACGCCGGCGGCAATGACTGCGTCGGCGCAGGGCCTGGTGCGGCCAATATGGGTGCAAGGCTCAAGGTTCAGATAGAGCATTGCGCCACGCGCTCTTTTGCCGGCTTCTTCCAGCGCCAGCACTTCTGCATGCTTCCGTTTTTCGTAGGTGTGCGTGCCGCGACCAACGATCTCGCCATTTTCGGCGACCAACACCGCACCCACGCATGGATTGGGAGAAGTCAGCGCTACGCCCTGTCGGGCGAGTTCCAGTGCTTCCCTCATGAACTGCTCGTCGGTGCCTTTGGTCATCTCAGTCAAACAGCGAGTCCACAAAGTCCTGCGGATTAAACGGCAGCAGGTCGCTGGCCTTCTCGCCCACGCCGACATAGCGCACGGGCAGTCCCAGCTCTTTGCAAATGGCGACGACTACCCCGCCTTTGGCGGTGCCATCCAGCTTGGTGAGCACGATACCGGTGACGCCAGCGGACTGGGTGAACAGCCGTGCCTGCTGCAGTCCGTTCTGCCCGGTAGTAGCGTCCATAACGAGCAGCGTTTCGTGCGGAGCCGTGGCGCTGAAGCGCTGGGCAGTGCGCCGCATCTTGGCAAGCTCGTCCATTAAGCTGGCCTTAGTGTGGAGGCGCCCCGCCGTGTCCACGATGACATAGTCGGTCTTGCGCGCTTTGGCGGCTTGCAGCGCGTCGAACAGCACCGCCGCAGGATCGCTGCCCGGTTTGTTCTTGATCACTTCGGTCCCGGTGCGATCGCCCCAAACCTCTAACTGCTCGATGGCGGCTGCGCGAAACGTATCGGCCGCCGCCAAAAGCACGGTCTTGCCCTGAGCGCGCAGCGTATGCGCGAGCTTGCCGATGGTGGTCGTCTTGCCCGTGCCGTTGACGCCGACGACGAGGATGACTTCCGGCTCGCCGTCAACTTTCTGCACCGGATTCTTTTCGGCGGCGTCGAGGATGGTCAAGAGTTCATCTTTCAGTACGCGCTTCAATTCGTCGACGTTGCCGACCTGTTTGCGGTCCACTTTGTCGCGCAGTGATTGCAAAACGGTTGATGTGGTTGCCGTGCCCAAGTCGGCCGCGAGTAACATGGCCTCCAGATCGTCAAGGGTGTCCCGGTCAATCTCCTTGCGTATGGAAACGACGTCCTCGATCCGCTCGCTGAGGCTCTCACGCGTTCGCGTGACCGCCTCTTTCATGCGCTGCAGAAAACTGGGTTTTTCTTCGGTATTGCCGAACAAGGTTTGAATCATGAATGAATCCGCCGCAAGACTTCAAGTGGCGCGCCAGCAGAATGGTTCGCTGACCGAAAAAAGAGGGATGCGTCGCTCATCCTCAATTATAGACAAGCGATTGCGCTCTCGCTGCGATACGCAACCGGGATGGGGGAAGACGAAGGCACGAATCCTGCTTGCTGATGTCGTCATCCAAGCTCTTGTTCGTATCGGAGAATTCATGGCGAAGTGTGAGCATCTGAAGCAGGCGAATGCCAAAGTGAAGCCCAGCGGTGCCGTGTGTCAGGGATGTGTGGATGTGGGCCTGCGCTGGATGGAATTACGGCAGTGTCTCATCTGCGGACATGTTGGTTGTTGCGACTCTTCACCCGGCCGCCATGCTAACAAGCACTTCAAGGAGACTGGCCATCCGGTGATGCAGGCATTTGAGTCCGGCGACTGGAAGTGGTGCTACATCCACGAGTCGTACATGTAGTCGTTGACGCGCTCGAACGTACGCGGACCGGAAGATCGCGTCACGCTCCCCGTTTGTGTACTCTGTACTGGCTGTGAAGATTCCTATTTCCTTCTGACAAACATGGCCCTTCTTAAACGCACCGAGCTGCGCCCAGTTGTTATTGCCCGGCTGTGCTTTCTGTTGACGCTCCTGTGTGCGACGGCTTGTGCGCAGGTTCCGTCGCCCTGGGTTGATACCAAACCACTTCCTGTCGATACCGGCTCCACGGGGCTGAAGGAGATGCTGCGGAGCCTACACACCACGGCGCGCCTAATGCACACCGTCGCCCATCCTGACGACGAAGACGGCGGCATGCTCACGTTGGAATCGCGCGGCCACGGTGTCAGCGTGTTACAACTCACGCTCAATCGCGGTGAAGGCGGTCAAAACAAGGTCGGCAGTAACCTGCTCGATGAGTTGGGCATCATCCGCACGCTCGAACTGCTGGCTGCCGACCGTTACTACGGAGTCGACCAACGTTTCACGCGGGTTGCCGATTTTGGGTTCTCCAAGACTCCGGAGGAGACTTTCCAGAAGTGGGGCGGCCATGACATCGCACTGGGCGACATGGTGCGCGTAATTCGCACCTTCCGCCCCGATGTCATCTGCACTCGCTTTCAGGGCAACCCGCGCGATGGGCACGGCCACCATCAGGCCTCAGGAATCCTGACGCGCGAAGCCTTCCGCGCAGCCGCCGATCCGGCGCGCTTTCCCGAGCAGATTCGCGAAGGACTGCAGCCCTGGCAGGCGAAGAAGCTTTACATGGACAACGTCCGGGCGACCGAAGACTGGACCGTCCAGTTGGACACGTCGCAATTCGATTCGCTGCTCGGCGAAACCTACGTTCAGTTCGCCTGGAAAGGTTTGAAGCACCAGCTCTCGCAGGGTGCCGGATCGTGGACGCTGCCGGAGGGACGTCGCACCAGCTACTACAAACTGATTGACTCGGCCATGC
>CAVXDA010000023.1:0-271972 GCA_963760415.1 uncultured Acidobacteriaceae bacterium
GCGCACGAGGTAATACAGATGCGTGGAGCAATGCGTGAACAGCGCCTGGCCGTTCGACATCAGGAAATTGAATACGCCGAATTGCGTAATTTCGCGCGTGAGCCGCTCAAGCGCCGCGAACAGTTCGTCCAGCGGCGGCTGGCAGCCCGGGAATTCGCGTCGCAGGCCTTGCAGCAAGGCGCAGAATGCCAGTTCGCTGTCCGTGGTGCCGACCGGTTGATATTGTCCGTTCAGGCAGGGCTTGTAGTCTTGCAGGTCACCGTTGTGCGCGAAGATCCAGTGCCGTCCCCACAACTCGCGCATGAACGGATGGCAGTTTTCCAGCAAGATGTGCCCTTGCGTCGCCTTGCGGATATGCGCAATCGTGTTCTTCGATTTAATCGGATATCGCTTCACCATTTCGGCGAGCGGTGAACTGGCCGACGACTGGTGATCGATGAAAAGGCGGCACGCCTTGTCCTCGAAGAACGCAATGCCCCAGCCGTCCGCGTGATGGTCGGTAACGCCGCCACGCGCCGCGAAACCGGTGAACGAGAAGGTCACGTCCGTTGGTTCCGCGCAGTTCATTCCGAAGAAGTTGGCACATTGCTGAGGCTGCAGACAGACTGGGTGAATGGAGCTAACCGTTACAATACGGCTTAACCAAAGCATAGCACCGACGAAACCGCCAAAAAATCGCGGCTTTCGACTGTAGATGGCATCGTTGTGGAATTTCCACGGTACGCGTCAGCTGGCGGAAGAAAAACTGACCGATTGGGAGGGGTGCTTTGCTGTCAGCTTCATTGAGCGCGTATTCTCGGCGCATGATTCAGTGATTCGTTCGCGCCGCGTGCCGGTGCCTTATTCACGCTTGCGTTTCCCGTCCGTGTTCATGCTTTTTGGTTTCGCGGCCGTCACTGTCCCTGCGTTTCCGTCATCCGATTATTTTCATCGCCATCACGCCAATGTCCGCTTCCACGCCTGCTTCCGCCTCTACCATTGACTCCGTTGACTCGATCACGCTTGCGCGTCCCGACGATTGGCATTTGCACGTACGCGACGGCGCGGTGCTTGCGGCCGTGCTGCCGCATACGGCACGGCAGTTCGGCCGCGCGATCATCATGCCGAACCTGCGACCGCCAGTGACAACGACCGACATGGCGGCAGCGTATCGCGGGCGCATTCTGGCGGCGTTGCCGAAAGACGGCCCGGGTGCGCGTTTCGAGCCGTTGATGACGCTTTATCTCACCGACAACACGCCGCCCGACGAAATTCGCCGCGCCCGCGAGAGCGGTTTTGTCCATGGCGTGAAGCTTTATCCGGCGGGCGCAACGACCAATTCGGATGCAGGCGTGACGAGCATCGCGAAGTGCGCGAAAACGCTGGAAGCGATGCAAAAGCATGACTTGCCGCTGCTCGTGCACGGTGAAGTGACAGACCCGGCTATCGACATGTTCGATCGCGAGAAGGTGTTTATCGATCGGGTGATGACGCCGTTGCGCAGCGATTTTCCCGCGCTGAAGGTCGTGTTCGAGCACATCACGACGAAAGACGTTGCTGATTACGTCCGCGATGCCGACGGCCCGACCGGCGCCACGCTGACCGCGCATCATCTGCTGTACAACCGCAATGCATTGTTTGTGGGCGGAATCCGGCCGCATTACTACTGCTTGCCGGTGCTCAAGCGCGAGACGCATCGGGTGGCGCTGCTCGCTGCGGCGACCTCGGGGCAATCCGCGTTTTTTCCTCGGCACCGACAGTGCGCCGCATGCGAAGGGCTTGAAGGAGCACGCGTGCGGATGTGCCGGTTGCTACACGGCGCTGCACGCGCTGGAGCTCTACACGCAAGCCTTCGATCAAGCCGGCGCGCTTGATCGCCTTGAGGGTTTCGCGAGTTTCCACGGCGCAGACTTTTATGGTTTGCCGCGCTCGAAAGAGAGCGTGACGCTGCGTCGCGAACCCGGACGCTCCCAGCGGAATTCATGGCGGGCGATGATGAAATCGTGCCGCTGGGCGGCGGTGAATCGATTGGCTGGCGCATGGAGTGACGGTTGCCGGGGCACGCTCGGGGCTTTGAGCGAAACCCCGTGCCTCTTGAGCTACTCGTATGTCCGATCGTGAAAATTCACTGAAGCCTGACAACGCGGAAACGGCATCGCCGTCAACCGATACCCTCGCCGCGCAGCGCTTTCTGGATATCGATTGGTCAAGTCCGTGGCTTGCGCCGCTAGCCGAACGCGGCGAGCGCTGGCGTCGGGCCGCGCTCACGTGAGCTACTCAGCCTATCTTTCGACTCTTAACGTCGATGCACACGCCGACCCGCGCGTGACCGGACGTGGCGAGCCGCTTTCGTTCATCGCTCAGGACAAACTGCCGACGGGTGCCTCGTACGAAGGGCATATTGCCGAGACGGGCTGCGTGCCCACGCGCTACAACTTGCACGATTTCTTCAATGGCTCAATGTGGTTCCAGTATCCGGGCATCAAGGCGGCGTTGAACGCCCGTCAGGCTGCGGAAATCGATGTGCTCGGCATCGGTCCCACAAGAGGCGCAGCGCGTGACGCCCTGACGCTCTTCGATGAACGCGATCCTCTTTGCCTGTGCAGACGCTTCGCTGGCCGCAGCACTTCGAGCCTTCGAATGGCGCACGTTGCTGGTCGACCAACGCGCCGCCTGGGGCTTTCGATGCGAGGCGCGCATCTTCGGCCACGCGCTTTTGGAAAAGCTGGTTGCGCCTTACAAGGCATGCACGGGACACGCCTGGATCGTGGAAGTAGAGCCCGCTTATTTCTCCGCCACCGATACCGGCCGCCGCGCGATCCTCGACCACGCAGTAGCTGAACAGCTTAAGAACGAAGCCATTTCCAGCCGATGCTTCACGCCGCTACCGGTGCTGGGCGTGCCAGGCTGGTGGGCTGAAAACGAAGCCGCGTCTTTCTACGATGACCCTCAGGTCTTTCGATCCGGCCGCCGGTTGCGGGCTTAGCATGTGCAAGTGCCCAACCGTGAGGCCGCGGCACCCCCCCATGCTAAAATCATCGGCGCAAAGTAGGCCAGGCAGTCGCGGCTGATCCGGTTTCGGCCGGAGAGGCGAGGAAGTCCGGACTCCACCAGGCAGGGTGATGGCTAACGGCCATCCGTGGCGACACGCGGAACAGGGCAACAGAAAGCAAACCGCCGATGGCCCCGGGCGCAAGTTCGGGGATCAGGTAAGGGTGAAACGGTGCGGTAAGAGCGCACCGCGGCTGCTGCAAGGCAGACCGGCAAGGTAACCTCCACCCGGAGCAATTCCAAATAGGCAGGCGCGCATCCTCGTGATGCAGGACGGTGCCTCCGTCTCGTCTGCGGGTAGGGGGAGTCTTAGTGCGCCAGTAATGGCGCGACTAGAGGAATGGCTGCCACGCGCGTTACGCTTTCGGGCGTGAGGCGTGCACAGAATCCGGCTTATCGGCCTGCTTCGTGAGGTTCAAAAAGAAAGCCGGCGTCAGTGATGACGTCGGCTTTTTTTCGTGTGCGCCCAGCATGGGCGGTACCGAGCGAAGTCCTCCCGTCAGTTGACCACAGCGAACTTGAACGAGCGCAACTGGCGTGAGAGGAGATGAGCGCGGCAGCGAGCGTGGAGCGAAGCCGCGAGCTGATGGACAAGAACCCGGAGAAGGCGGCGCCGAATTCGAGGGCCAGCAGGCACGACTGGCGAGTCCGCGGTCAAGGATCAGGTGCTGTAGATCCGGCGGTTGTGCAAGGATCGCGTCTTGACCGGGGAAGATCTCGCCTCGTGCCTGAAAGGGCGACGGCGACGAGTCGGAGCGAGAAGTCAGCAGAGGCCGTAATAGTACAGGATAGGCCGGTGAGGCTGAAGCTAGTGATGAAGGGCCGAACGAGGAGGAGTGTTCAAGCGTCATGTCGATGTAGCAGGCAATGCGTCAGATGCCCGCGCAAGCGGGGCGGGTGGGAGAAGCGCGCGGTGAAGCCGTGCGTGAACCCGTCAGTGACGAAGCTTGCCGCCCGCGGCATGAATCCGGGAGCACAGGGTTGGCGCTGCTGCAAGCGGCGCTGACGAGAGAGAACCTGCGAGCGGGCGTTTAAGCGGGTGCGGGCAAACAAAGGCGCTGCGGGTAGAGACGGTCTGGATATCGATCAGACCTCCCGACACCTGGTGACGGTGTGGCCTGTGATCCGCGAGCAATTGCTAAGGGACGTACCGGCCGAGTCCGGTACGGCGAGTGACGATTCCGAAAGCGGACGGAGGCGAGCGCGAGCTGGGCATCCCGACGGTGACGGATCGGCTGATCCAGCAAGCACTGCTGCAGGTGTTGCAGCCGATTCTGGACCCTACCTTCAGCGAGCATAGCTACGGCTTTCGGCCCGGGCGCAGTGCGCACGACGCGGTGTTAACCGCGCAGTCGTACGTGCAGTCTGGGCGGCGGGTTGGGTGGTGGACATCGATCTGGAGAAGTTCTTCGACCGGGTGAACCACGACATGCTGATGGGCACGCTTACCGAAGCGGATTGGCGACGCCGAGTGCTGCGCTGATCCGGCGGTACCTTCAAGCGGGGATCATGCGACGGGGTGGTGGAGGACCGGCAGCAGGGCACACCGCAAGGCGGCCCGCTATCGCCATTGCTGGCCAACGTGCTGCTGGATGATCTGGATCGGGAACTGGAGCGACGGGGCCACAAGTTCTGTCGATATGCTGACGATTGCAACATCTACGTCCGAAGCCAGCGGGCAGGTGAACGTGTGATGGCATCGGTGCGTCGTACCTGGAGGGGAAGCTGCGCATGAAGGTGAACGCTGCCAAGAGCGCGGTGGCGAGCGTGTTCGGCCGCAAGTTTCTGGGCTACGGCTTGTGGGTAGCTCCGGGCGGTGTAGTGAAGCGCAAGGTAGCGGCCAAACCGCTCCTGGCGTTTAAGCGTCGCATTCGTGAACTGACCCGCCGTTCTGGCGGGCGCAGCATGAAGGAGGTGGTGGAACGGTTACGGCCTTACGTGTTGGGGTGGAAGGCATACTTCAGGATGGCGCAAACGCCCAGTGTGTGGTCGGCACTGGAGGAGTGGATGCGTCACCGGCTGCGCGCTATCCAGCTTTAAACACTGGCCGCCATGGCCTTACCATCTACCGGGAATCTCTCCGTGCGTTGGGTGCATGCCGCTGAAACAGCGCGCCAGGTGGCGGCGAATAACCGTTGCTGGTGGCGCAACAGCGACCGTGCTCTCAAACGCGTGCTCACACTATCGCCTACTTCGATCGACTGGGGTGTACCTCTACTTTCTCTCCTAACCTCAACTTCTCGAACCGCCCGGTGCGGACCCGCATGCCGGGTGGTGTGGCAGGGGTACGGCCTCTTGGCCGTCCCCTATGCCGATCCTGCATTTCTTCGAGCGCGAAATCAGCTCGCGACGATATCGAAGGAATGGGTCAATTGAGCCGTCTTCGCCAGCATGATCGACGCCGAGCAGTATTTGTCGTGCGAGAGGGTGATCGCGCGTTCGACCGTCGCGGGATTCAGGTTCTTGCCTGTCACCGTGAAGTGGAAGTGGATCTTCGTGAAGATCTTCGGATCTTCGCTTGCGCGTTCGGCCTTGAGCGTTACGGAGCAACCCACGACTTCCTGACGGCTTTTCTTCAGGATCATCACGACGTCGTACGCGGTGCAGCCGCCCGTGCCGAGCAAGACCATTTCCATTGGCCGCGGCGAAAGGTTGCGGCCGCCGCCTTCGGGTGCGCCATCCATTGTGACCAGGCGGCCGCTGCCCGTTTCCGCGGCAAACGCCATTCCGTCCTGCCCCATCCAGCTAACTTTGCATTCCATAAGAAAACTCCAATGCGAGAAGACGCTTGTCTACTCGTCTTGATTGTAGCGTTTTAGCTGATTGTAGGAATCGCAGCGATGTCATCAATTTCGCCAGCGACACGGCATTGTTGCGTTGCAATACATTAGACGAATTGGCGATTTCCCTACTGAAAATAAGGTGTTTCGAGTGCGATTAGGGGGTGTGAGGGTTTTTGGTTTTTAGATAAGTGATTGATTGTAAATAATAAATCGTAGTAATATTTGCATTTTTTCTAATTTTACATTGTGGGATTCAATTGATGAGGTAATTCACGCGCCGCGCGGCTTTGTACTTCGGATTGTAGAGGCCATACTCCTTGGTTACGTCCCCGCCCCAATCGCTGAGCAACGGGAAGGTGACGCCGATCTTTTCCGCCACGGCTCAAGATCGAGAACCGGGAATCCATGCTCACACCCAGCACCTGGGTATCGGCGGCTTCCAGCTTGGCGAGGTTTTGCTCGAAAGCCTGCATCTGCTTGGTTCAACCCCCGGTGAAGGCGAAAATGTAGAACGCCAGGGCGACGTTCTTCTTGCCCTTGAAATCATGCAGCGAAACCTTGTTGCCGTTCTGGTCGGTTAAGGTGAAGTCGGGGGCCACATCGCCCACCTTGATTTTGGGCGCGGGCGTTTCGTCGGGTTTGTTGTCGGCGGCATAGCTTGCGGGCAGCAACGACGCCACCAGCAGCAGCGCCAGCAAGAGCCGTTTCATGGATTCTCTCCTCGGACCACGAGCGTGCAGCGTGGCCTGCGCGTCATTGTCCCATTTGTGGTATGTTCCGCGCCAGAGGGGGAAAGGCAGCCACGGATTTGCACGGAGGGACACAGATCGGATTTTTAATGCTTGTTCTTCCCCCTAGGAGAATCCGTGTTGATCCTTGAAAATCCGTGGCGAAACAAGCCCGTCAGGGCAGCAAGGCCGCCATAAAGAGCAGGTCCCTCGACTCGGACTGAAGTCCTCGCTCGGGATGACAATCTTGTAGAACGCGCACTAATTGCTAGTCGCTAAGTGCTAATTGCTAATCGCTAGTTGCCAATTGCTAATGGCTAGCTGCTATTTGCTTCTTCTACTCCGTCCGTAGCGCTTTCATCGGTTCAATCGAGGCCGCGCGCCGCGCCGGCAGATAGCTGGCCAGCAACACGGTAGCAAGTAGAATCGCGGTCGCTACAATCCACGGAGCCGCGTGCAACACTCCGACCTGAAACAGCAAGCTGGAGAAGACGCGGCTGAGCGCGATAGCGAGGATGGCGCCCAGGACCACGCCAATCGCGGCCAGTCGTGCACCCTGCAGCAGCACCAATTGCATCACCTCGCCACGCTGCGCGCCCAGCGCCATACGCACACCCAGTTCACGGGTGCGCATCCGCACCGAATAGCTGATCACGCCGTATAGCCCAAGCGCCGCCAGCAACAACGCCAGTCCGGCAAAGGCCGTCAGCAGCAGGACCACAAAGCGCCGTCCCACCAGCGACTCGTCCACGCGCTGTTCCATGGTCTTCACGTCGTAGATGGGAATGCTGGAATCCACCGCGCGCACCGCCGCGCCGACATCACCCTTCAGGTCTTCCGCCGAGCGTGAACTCCGTACCACCATGGCGGTTGACAACTGTGGCCCCTGGGCCGCGTCCAGATAAAAGAAGCCCTCGTTGGTGTCCGACTCCAGCGACGACGCGCGGGCGTGCGCTACCAGGCCGACAATTGTGTACCACGGCCCCTTGCTGTCAAACCCGAGATGCTCCCCCACCGGGTTCTTGTTCCCCCAGTATTGGTGCGCCAGCACCGTATCAATAATGGCCACCAGCTCTGTCCCATGGCGGTCCCCCGGAGTGAATTCTCTTCCCATCACCAGTGGCACGCGCAAGGTGACGAAATATTCCGGCGACACCACGCGCACGTTCCCGTGCGGTCCGGGGTCATTGGGCGGAAGGGTCTGGCCCTTGATGTTGAAGCTGGACGAGCCCCCCTGGTTATCGAATGGCACAGAATCGGCGAGCGCCGCGCTGCTCACGCCGGGGATGCTGTGCAACCGGTCTTGCAGCGCACTGTTGAATGCCGCGATCTTCGCATCACTGGCATCCTGCGCGGCAGCCGCTTGTTTAGCGGCTTCTTCCTTGGCCGCGGATGCGCTGGTCACCGGAGGGGTCACGCCGTACACCGATCGAGGCAGCGAGAAACGCGCCGAGAGCAAGCCGCTGGGCTGGAAGCCAGTCTCCACTTGCTCCAGCGCTTTCAGGCTGCTCAGCAGCAGGCCAGCGCCGGCCAGCAACAGCAGCGAGAGGGCGATCTGCGCCACCACCAGCGACGACCGCGCCCGCTGGTGCACCAGACCGCTGGTGCCCGAGCGGCCGCCCTTCCTGCAGTGCGTTGAACCAGCCCGGCTGGGTGCGCTGCCATGCCGGCACCAATCCGCATAACAGCGAGCACAGCACCGCAACGCTGGTGACGAACAGCAACACCGGCCCCCGGAAGGAAGGTTGCACTTGCGCGCTCAGCATGTCAGGCAGATAGCGCAACAGCAGGGGCGCGGTCGCCGTCGCCACTCCCAAGCCCAGCGCAACTCCGGCAACCGTCAGCACAATGCTTTCCACCAGCGCCTGTCGCAGCAAGCGGACGCGTTGTGCCCCGAGGGCAACCCGTATGGCCAAATCGCGTTCCCGCGCTGAGGCGCGTGCCATCTGTAACCCCGCAATGTTGGCGCACGCAATCAGCAGCACCATGCCCACCGCGATCAACAGCATGGTTAGCGGCTTGCGCAAACTGCCGCCAACGTATTCGGTGAGCGGCATGGCGAACATGCCCCATCCGCTGGCCCGGCCGAAACTCTTGTCGCCCTCGGAGGCGATGTTCTCTTGTGCCTTCTTGTCAAGATACGCATTCGCCTGTTGCAGCGTGACGCCGGGCCGCAACCGTGCGACGGCGAACAGGTACTCGTTGTACCGATAGTTTGGATCTTTGTAACGCGCTGGTGGCAGCGCGATGGGCGCCCAAAGCTCCGCCTGGTTGGGCCAGTTGAACGACGGTCCCATCACTCCTATCACGCGATACGCCTGATTGTTGAGCATCAGCGTCTGGCCCACGATGTTGGGATCGGAGCCGAAATGCTTATGCCACGCGCGATACGACAGCACGGCCTCGCGCTCAGCGCCGGGCAGGTCCTCTTCCGGGGTGAAAACCCGCCCCAGCATCGGCTTCACTCCGAAGGTGTCGAAGTACCCGGAGGAGACGCGGGCGCCGTTCAGCAACTCCGGGTTGGCGTTCTCACGGCTGTAGTTGAAGCTGCTGCCGCTCATGATCGCGCCCGACGAGAAGATGTCCCTGCCCTCGGCCGCATCGGCAAAATCCGGCGGCGACATGCTGATGTTGTTGAGATCGGGCATGGCCCTGTACCGGGCGCGCAAAGCAACCAGTCCGTCGGCGTGAGGAATGCCGCTGGGATTCAGCAGCACCGCATTGGTGACGGAAAAGACGGCAATATTCGCGCCGATGCCCAGGGCGAGCGTCAATACCGAAACCAGGGCGAATCCAGGTGACTTGCGCAGTTGGCGCAAGGCGTAGCGAAATTCGTGGAGAAGCGTTTGCATGGCGTTTACTCGTTCTGCTTAGTTCTTAGCCTCTGGCCGTTAGCTCGTCCTTCATTGCCTCTGCGATTGCCTTGCTATAACCGCGGATTTTCGCGGATGAACACGGATTCGGAGGCTGCATTTTTGCTAAGAGCGCACCTATCTTCCGAGTTGACTGGTGCACGGCAAAGACCACCGCAGTAGCAATGATTTCAACCCCTTACAGTGAGAGTGCGATCGGGATTGTCCGCCGACGCAACCTGTATGTCCGCTGCTGGACAGAGGTACGTAGGCAGGCGGCCAGCCGTTCCATCGGAGATGCGAGCCTGGAGGCAACGTCTAACGAAGCCAGGTTTTAGGCCCGGGCAAACACATACGAAGGACCTGCCGCGCTGGCAAGCGGCGCAGTCCGACGATTGGAACCACGCCAGTGACATTTCGGTTCGAGTCGCGACTGCTGGCTTACAATGGACGGACGGCGCCTCGCGCCGCGCAATCATCAGGAGGAGATAGATGGCGCAAGTAAAGATCACGTGCCGCAGGAACGGACCTTACCGCGTGGAGGCGCCCGAGGGCACCATCGAACTGGTGGACGCCGACGGCAATCCTTACGACCTCACCGGCAAAGTCGCGTTTTCGCTCTGCCGCTGTGGAGCGTCGGTGAACAAACCGTTCTGTGACGGCACTCATTCCAAGATGGGCTTCGAGGCCGCCGAAGCTGCGGTGAAGAAAGCCGACGAAGCCGCGCCCAATCCACCCACCATCGGATAGCGAATTCTGCACATTATTACGGACCGCCGCGGCGGTCCTTTGTCTCGCTCCCCGACGAAGAATGAATTTCGAAGTCTGTGTTGCCCAGTTTTTGAATTTAACGGCGCGATCGAAAGGATATGGACTGGCTTGAGGCGAGCCGCGGACCGGCGGCACAGACTCGCAAGTCCCTCGCCTAGCCTTCTGTCCCATTAAGTGCCACGCTTCGGACATCTTTTGGGCCATGCGAAGCAATCTCCCATGGCCACCAATAAATTATTAAAACTTTGTCAAAAAGAGCTGTTCGTAGCAAGTTAAAATGTCCGCTTTTCGTAGCAAGTGAAATGTCCGGTTTTGGTTTCTAGGTTTACTCATATACCCGTAGCCGCCGTCGCTGTGGGAAAGTGGGAATCCCGCGTACTTTGCGGGATTTCCAAGCGCGGTGGGAAAGTCTGCTTTGGGACTTTTCCACGGCGCGTCTTTTCCACAGCCTTCGCCGCCGCGTTTTTGTTTGCATTGAGGGCCACACCTTGGGCGCTATAACGTCCCAGCCGGTGCGGTCCGTGGGTGAGGCTGATCGTACCGTCCAGGTGCTGGTGAACCATCACGGTGCAGCCGGCCAGCGTCCCGCGCCACTGCACCCGTTCAATCTGCAGCGCCAAGTTCTGAAAGCTGACCGTGTTGTCGCGGTTCACCGTGCGCTCAAACTGCAGCGCAGAAGATCAGATCCAGGTCCCGGCTGCGGGGACACGCCACAAACGCGCTCCCGCGCTGTGCCGGCGCCACCTGAAAGCGGCGGTTGAACTCGCCGATGTAGTGCTCCCGCAGAAACCGGTTGGCCTCGTTCACGCGTCGTGATCCCGTGCAACCGCAGCTCCTGCGGCAACCGTCCCTGCCAGGTTCCGAAGCTGCGCTCGCTGCGGCCCCGGGCCTGCGGCGAGTACGCCGGGATCATCTGCACTCCCAACTCGCGCAGGGCACGTCCCACTTGCGTCAGGCGATGGGGATCGACCTTGCCTCCCACCTTCGGCGTCAGCCAGAAATGGCTGCCCCGGTCGCTGTACAGGGCGCAGAACAGCCCCTTGCGCTCGATGACTTCCCGCAACCCGGCCATCACCGTCGCCGTCGATTCTTCCTCCACCAGTTGCGCATAGTAGATCTCGCTGCTGGCGTCATCCAGAATCACGATCAGGTCGTACCAGCGCTCGTCCTGAAACCACTGATGACGGCTGCCGTCGATGTGCAGCAGCATGCCCGGCAGCGGCCGCCGCTCGCGTCGTTTGCGATGCACCCCGCGCTTGCGCCCCCGCGCTACCAGCCCGGCTCCCTGCAAAGCTTGTTTTACCCAGGTGTAGCTCAGCTCGATCTGGTGCTCCTGGCCTAGCTTCTCGTGAAAATGCTGCACGTTCAGATCGAAATAGCGGTCCCGATACAGTCCCAAGACCTGCTCCACCGTCGCCAGTGGGACTCGCTTGGGAGAAGGCTGTCCCCGCCGCCGGTCGAACAACCCGTCATAGCCGAACGCTTCCAGCCGCTCCCGCCAGCGCCGCATCGACCGATCGCTGATGCCGATAATCTCGGCCGCCTGCCACCAGGTGATCTTCTTCGCCATGGCCCGCAAAATCACTTCCTGTACTTTCATCGCCCGCTCCATCGCGGCCTTCGAGTAGGAGTCCATGCTTGCCATGGTCTCCTACTCTCGCCGCCTGAAAAGCGGACAGATCACGTGCTATCTCAACCGGACATATCATGTGCTACTGACACGTCCGCATAACTCGACTGTTCGTAGCAAGTTAAAATGTCCGCTTTTTGTAGCAAGTGAAATGTCCGGTTTTGGTTTTTAGATTTACTCATATACCCGTAGCCGTCGTCGCTGTGGGAAAGTGGGAATCCCGCGCACTTGGCGGGATTTCCAAGCGCGGTGGAAAAGTCGGTTTTTGGACTTTTCCACGGCGCGTCTTTTCCACAGCGCTTGGCCGCCGCGTTTTGCGTTGACGTGAGGGCCACACCTTGGGCGTTATAGCGTCCCAGCCGATGCGGCCCGTGGGTGAGGCTGATGGTTCCGTCCAGGTGCTGGTGCACCATGACGTTGCAGCCCGCCAGCGTCCCTCGCCACTGCACCCGTTCGATCTGCAGCTGCAGGTTCTGAAAGCTGACCGTGTTGTCGCGGTTCACCGTGCGCTCAAACTGCAGCGCGAAGATCAGGTCCAGATCCTTGCTGCGCGGACACGCGCACAAACGCGCTCCCGCGCTGCGCCGGCGCCACCTGAAAGCGGCGGTTGAACTCGCCGATGTAGTGCTCCCGCAGAAACCGGTTGGCCTCGTCCACGGTCGTGATCCCGTGCAACCGCAGCTCCTGCGGCAACCGTCCCTGCCAGGTGCCGAAGCTGCGCTCGCTGCGCCCCCGCGCCTGCGGCGAGTAGGCCGGGATCATCTGCACTCCCAACTCGCGCAGGGCACGTCCCACCTGCGTCAGGCGATGGGGATCGACCTTGCCTCCCACCTTCGGCGTCAGCCAGAAATGGCTGCCGCGATCGCTGTACAGGGCGCAGAACAGCCCTTTGCGCTCGATCACTTCCCGCAACCCGGCCATCACCGTCGCCGTCGATTCTTCCTCCACCAGCTGCGCGTAGTAGATCTCGCTGGTGGCGTCATCCAGAATCACGATCAGGTCGTACCAGCGCTCGTCCTGAAACCAGCGATGACGGCTGCCGTCGATGTGCAGCAGCATGCCCGGCAGCGGCCGCCGCTCCCGCCGCTTGCGATGCACCCCGCGCTTGCGCCCTCGCGCCACCAGCCCGGCCCCTTGCAGAGCCTGCTTCACCCAGGTGTAGCTCAGCTCGATCCCGTGCTCGCTCGCCCAGCTTCTCGTGAAAATGCTGCACGTTCAGATCGAAATAGCGATCCCGATACAGTCCCAACACCTGCTCCACCGTCGCCAGCGGCACCCGCTTGGGGGAAGGTTGTCCCCGCCGCCGGTCAAACAACCCGTCATAGCCGAACTCTTCCAGCCGCTCGTGCCAGCGCCGCATCTGCCGATCGCTGATGCCGATGATCTCGGCCGCCTGCCACCAGGTGATCTTCTTCGCCATCGCCCGCAAAATCACTTCCTGTACTTTCATCGCCCGCTCCATCGCGGCCTTCGAGTAAGAGTCCATGCTCCGCATGGTCTCCTACTCTCGCCGCCCGCAAAGCGGACAGATCACTTGCTATCTCAACCGGACATATCATGTGCTACTGACATTACGAAGCTACTCTGTAGCCAAATTGTCAACCTTGTGTTATTGTTCGCTGAGCGGCAGCCCGGCTTGAAACAGCTAGTAAGTTCCGTCGCAAGAGTGAGTTGCACGAATAGTGGCCAATGCTATGGCACTTTTAGGTCATCTAAAATACTCACAAAGCAACAGTAAGAGAAGAGCTTTCCTTTCAGCGGACTGGCTGCCCGGGTGCCCTCGTTTGGATCCGTTTCATCTGCGGATATCACCTTTAGAAACATACATTTAGATGGCAGATTACATTTATAGCATGGAAACCCGGCTCACCCCGGACCAACAACGTGGCGTGAACCTGGTACAGGAAATTGCCCAGCGCGCGGGCTTGAATCTCTACCTCACAGGCGGCAGCATCCGCGACCTGGTCACTGGCTTTCCCATCCGCGACATCGATCTCAGCATCCAGGGCAACCCCCTCAAGCTCGAAAAAGAGTTGGAGAAGGCGGGCGTTTCGGTGCAGGGCACTGATGAGGAGCTGCGCACGCTCCACCTGTTGATGCCGGGCAACGTTCGCGCCGAGTTGAACATGACTCGCGCCGAAAGCCACGACAAGCCGGGCAAGCCGCCCAGCATCACGCCCGCCACCATTAACGAAGACCTGCGTCGGCGCGACTTCACCGTGAATGCCATGGCGCTGTCGCTGAATCCCGGCTCTCGCGGGCTGCTGCTGGACCCCTTCAACGGTATTGCCGACATCGAAGCCAAAGTGCTTCGCGTGCTGCACAATTACGCCTTCTTGGAAGAGCCCGTCCGCCTAATTCGGGCGACCCGGTTGAGCGCACGCTTTCACTGGCCGCTTGGAGGATCGCACCCAGGCGCGTTACGACACCGCCAAAGAGAACAACTACATCGAGTACATCGGAAAGCGCGCGATTGGCTACGAGCTGGAGCAAGTGGCACATGAAGAAGACCCGCTCCATGTCATGCGCGCCCTTGACAAAGAAGGCTGGTTGAAAGTCCTGCATCCGCACTGGACCATGGCCAAAATCGATGCCAGCGAACTGGGCCAGGTGGTGAAGACGCGGCAGATGATGAGCGATCTCGGCTACTCGGTCGAGACCGGGCCCATCGTGATGTACTTCCTCACCCGGCGCATGGGCGACAAGGACATCTCCGAGATCCAGCGCATGATTCCGCGGCGTGATTTCGTGGACAAATGGAAGCACCTGGAGCATGGGGCCCACGACCTGGCCAAAAAGCTGACCAGCAAGGAGGCAGGCACACCTTCCAGATCGTGGAAGGTGCTAACCAACGCTGCATCGGAAGCGATTCTGTTTCTCAGCCTGACTACCAGGCAGCAGGCGGTAGATCAGAAGCTGAAGAACTTCTTCGGGAAGTGGCGTCAGGTGAAGGACAAGTTGCCGTTCCCGGAAATGGCTGAGCTGCGGATCACAGCCCAGCTTCCCGGAGTACCAGAAGATTCTGGATGATGCGTTCCTGCTGCTGCTGGATGGGAAGCTGCGCTCGCATACGGAGATCATGCACTTCCTGAAACCGTACGAGCCGCCACCTCCGCCTCCGCCCCCGCCGGTTAAGCGGGGAAGAGGCAAGGCGGCTGCTGTGCGACAACGGCTGCCCCCGGCGCCGAAGCGGCAGCTCCAGCCAAGCGAGGACGCAAGCCCAAGGGTGAAGCGGCCCCGGCGTCCGCACCGGTTGCGCCTGTGCCGGTTCAAGAGGCGAAGCCTGCGGCGGCTGGAAAGAAAGCCGCGGCACCCGCCGCCGAGCCGCCGAAAGCGGCGCCGGTTGTCACGACGGCGAAGAAAGCGCCGGTCAAGCCAGGGAAGAAGCAAGCCAAGCCGCCAGCTAAGAAGTCTGCTCCGAAGAAGTCAGCAGTAAAAAAGCCTGTGGCGAAGAAGGCGGCACCTAAGAAAGCTCCGGCCAAGAAACCTCAGGCGAAGAAAGCCTCGGCGAAGAAGACAGCCGCGAAGAAATCGGCGAAGAAGCGGTAGCCGTCGCGATTTCGAGAGGTGGGTTAACCATTCAGATAAAGCAGGCGCGCGGCCAAGCTCGGGGGCTACTTCGTCCAGTTCTCCAGCGATAACCCATGAATTCGCTTGAACTCGCGTTCGTTGTTCGTGGCCAGCGTGAGATTTAGAGCAAACGCGTGGGCGCCAATCCAGAGATCGTTGTTGCCAATGAGCCGGCCTTGCTTCTCCAAGGTCGCCCTGATTTCCCCGTAGGATTCCGCTGCCCTGAAGTCGAGCTCCACAACTGGGACGTCCTGAACCAATTCCTCCAACTGGGTAAGGGCTTGGAGTCGTTGATTACTCTTACTAACCCCGTAGGAGAGCTCTCCATAGGTAATTGCCGACATGACCAATTGTCCCGGCTTGAGCCGCTCGAAACGGTCCCTGACCTCCGGTGGCCGGTGTTTGGCGATGTATATACAGATGTTCGTATCCAGCATATAGCGCGCCTTCATAGATCGTCTCTCTCCTGAGGAGCTTGGTCCTGCCGACCTCCAGACATAAAGTCCTTCGGCATGCCCGCGAGCGCCGCGAACGCGCGACCCAGATTGCGCTTTGGCTCTCGCAGCACAATCTCGCGTCCACGGCGGAGGATTTCCACCTCGTTGACATGAAAGCGAAATTGCTTCGGCAAGCGTACTGCTTGGCTATTGCCAGACTTGAAGACGCGAGCTTTGCCTATCACGAGTGCTCCCCTTTTCATGAAGTATATACCTATCGTATATACATGTCGAGAGGTTGAGGTGATCTTTCTGCAACAGGGGTGCTTTTGCTCAGGCGACCAAAAGCAGGCCGGCCGGCTCAGGAGTGAAAGCTCCGCACGTTGATTTTCGATTGCCCCCAACTATCTGCGATTAGGGAGTCTAATGCAACATCCTAGGGGAGGCGGCGAGTGTTTCTCTCCGCGGAAGGATGTACGGCGGACAATCTCACGCCAGATAGGGCTGCAGCTTTTCTTCGATGGCGCTTTCGTCCACCGGTTCGCCGCTATTCAGGCGCTCCAGGATTTCGTCCACAACCTGCTTGGCCTGATTGCGCTCACGATGCAGCAGGAAGCCGTCATAGACGTGTTCGCCGCGCATGGCGCCATCGATCTCTTTTTCCTTGTCGTGCTCCCCGAGTTCGGTGAAATACACCACCTTGTAGCGGCCGCCAAAGTCGGCTTCACGATAGATCTCAAACATCACTTTCTTGCTGTCGCTGGTCACTGGCATAGTTAGAATTTAATAGCCCTGTGCCGCCCCTACGGGGCTCAGTTCGATTTCCGGCTTACCCAGCACTCCGCCTTCGGCTCCGTGCTGGGCTAGACTGAGTCGCCCCTACGGGGCTGATTTACCGCAGCGCCCTCCGCTGCCGCAAACCGGACGGCTGCCGGAGCTGTCGCAAACTGGAATCCGGCCGAATCGGAGTTCTTTAATCGTCTCCGGAGGCGGTTGCTGCCTGCGGCTCGGTCTCGGCTTGCGGGAACGGAATGACAACATCATCCCGCCGCATCGACTTGTGCGTCAACTGCATTCGCAGCGAGCGCTCATACTCCGCGAGCTGGCGCTCCAGTTCCCTGGCCGTCTCCGCCTTCTTCGATAGGGTTTCCTGGTAGCGCTTCAGGAAGTAGTCGATGGTTTCCACACGGATCTTGATGGAACCGGTTGGCTTGTTCTCGTCCAGGTCCTTGAAGGAGAAGTACGGCGTACCCGAATTCTCGATGATGTCCTCGATCACGCTGTAGATGGGCGCATCGTGGCCGCACTTGAAGTTGCTGATCTCCAGCGCCACCAGGTTGGGATGCCGCGCCGTAAACTTCGCCGCCCAGATCTTCTGATTGGTGCTGGCGGAGTAAGCATTCTTCCACACGTCACGAATGTCGAGCGCGTGCGTGATCGAGCCCGACCGCACTTCCTCGCCGAACAGCCGGTCCAGCAGATCTTCGTCGGTCGGGAGCATGCTCTGGGAGAATACCGGGTAGCCGAGCTTCTGGAATTCTTCCATGATCTCGTGGTTTAGCCCGGGATCGTGATGATAGACACGGCCCAGCATCACGATGCCCAGCCGGTTCTCGCGCTCCAGGGTGTCCAGCATCTCGCGCGCCCGTTTGCGCTGGTTGCGGTCGCAATCCTCGAAGGACTTAAAGGCCACGTCCAGCGCCCGCTGGTTTTCTTCTTCCGATAGCCCGAGGATCGGCCCCCAAGCCTGGAACATCTGCAGGCCCAGCATCTTGGGATCGTGGATGTTGAGAATCGGATCGAGATATTCAATTCCGTTCTCCTTGAAGACGTCGTTCTCCTTGGTGAACGCCGCCTTCACCGCGTTAGGCGTGGCGGTCACGGTGGGGCAGGCATTGCTGCCGCTGCAGTTCTGCAGCGGCTGATGCAGCGTGTCGATCATGGGGAAGAAGATGACGTCGAGCGGCTTCTTCTGGTGCTTCTGGAAGATCAGGTTGTAAACGTGCGGGATGCCGATCTTCGACGGGAAGCAGGGATCGATGGCGCCGCGGCCGGCGCCGGCGCGATACATCTCCTGGCCGGTGAACTCGGAGTACACCAGATTCTCGGGCTCCACGCCCAGGCTCTCCAGGTAGGCGCTGAACAGCGGCGCGTACAAGTACATATTCAGGACGCGGGGCATGCCAACGCGCAGGGTCGAGCGCTTGTTCATCAGCGCGATGCGCTGCTTCACCGCGGAGCTCCAGGTGCGGCGCGTGGGAATCGGGTCGGCGACTTTCTGCGGATTGCGCGAGCGCCAAACCTCGTGAGCCGCAAGATCGACAAAGTTCGGGTTTTCCTTCTTCACCGCATCCAGGCCGGCTTTGATGCCGCGCATCTGGTTGACATCCTCGACCTGGCCCTTTCTCGCAGGTAGAGATGATCAAGCGGCGCTCGCCTTGCTGCAGGGGTACCTTCGACTTGAAGACCGGCAGCGGCGAGGGGGAGCTTCCACCTCGCCCACGGTCACGTCAATAAAGGTGCGCAGGCAGTTGTTCTTGCAGAAGTAGCAGCGCGTGTCCTCGTTGCGCGTGGTGCGATAGCCGATGCTCTGAACGGCATCCAGCCCGATGAAGGTGGTGCGATGACCATTCTTGTAGATGCGGGCAGACTCGACCGCCGCGCCGATCGCCCCGGACTCGCCGCAGTGTTCGTGAACGATGACTTCTGGCTCGTGCCCCACGCCGTGGAAGTGCGAATTGATGAAGTCCACTTCCGACTTCACCGCTGCCAGGTTCTTCTGCGTGCCGCCTTGCAGAATGAACCGGGAACCCAGCTTGGCGAGATTCGGAATACCCGCAACGTAAAGAAAGATGTTCTTGGGCAGAACGTTCGCCAGTCCGGCGAGGATTTCTTCGCCGCGCCAGCCCTGCCGCTGGAAGTTGACGATGTCCGACTGCATGAACACGGCGCAGCCGTAGCCGAAGACCGGCATGGTCTTGGCCGAAAAGGCGATATCGGCGTACTCGTCCACCTTGTAGCCAAGCGATTCCGCCGTGCCCTGCAGGAAGTAGCCGTTGCCGGCCGAACACTGCGTGTTCAGCTTGAAGTCCTTGACCCGTCCGTCTTTCAGGACGATCAGCTTGATGTCCTGCCCGCCCACGTCCACGATGACGTGCGGGTTCTTGTAGAACTTCATGGCCGACTCGGTATGGGCCACGGTTTCCACCAGAGCCACATCGGCCTTGAGCACGTCCTTAAGCACGTCCTTGGCATAGCCCGTTGTGCCAACGCCCAGGACTTCCAGCGTCGCGCCCTGCGACTCCACTTGCTGGCGCAGTGCCACGAACATATCGATGGTGTCCTGGATCGGGTTGCCGCCCGACAGTTGATAGGCCTTGCACAGCACGTCGCCCTGCTCTGAGAGCAACACGGCCTTGGTCGAGGTCGAGCCGCCGTCGAGTCCCACGAATCCGCGCACGGTTTCGCCAACGCCGAACTTGGCGCCGATGAATTTCGGGATGGTGTACTTCTTCTTGAACTCGCTCAGCTCTTCGTCGGAGGTGCTGAGACCGGCCGCGCCCGACTTGGCTTTCTCTGCCTGCCTGCCGACGGTGATGTAGTCCTCCAAACATTCGGTGCCCATGTAGATGCCGACTTCCGGTTCTTCATCCTTGCCGAATTCAACCGCGCCCAGCGCGGCAAAATACTGCGCGTTGTCCGGGACCTTGATTAGATCTTGAGGGTTCACTCCTTCGGGAAGCTGGACTTTGCGCTCCTCCCAGGTGCGGGGAATGTTCTGCTGCCACGCCTCCTTCATGCCGCGGATAAAGCTGTTCGGGCCCCCGAGCAGCAACACGTGGGGGCGAAGTGTGTGTCCGCGGGTCAGCACGGTCAGATTCTGCAGCACGATCGCGTCGAACAGCGATGCCATCAACTGATCGGGCGGGATGCCCTGCTTCTGCAGACCATTGATATCGGTTTCAGCAAACACGCCGCACTTGCCGGCCACCGGATGCAATTTGATTCCGGTATAACCCTGGTCGCAAAGATCGGCCGCGGGAATCTTCAGCTTGGCATTGATCTTGTCGATGACCGCGCCCGTGCCCCCGGCGCACTTGTCATTCATGGAAGGGATTTTCTTCTTGCGGCCGGTGTTCTCGTCTTCCTTGAAGACGATGATCTTCGCATCCTGCCCGCCCAACTCGATGACCGAGTTCACCTCGGGATGCATCTTCTCCACCGCGAGCGACACTGCGGTGACTTCCTGCACGAACTTGGCGCCGATCAGGTTGGCCAGCGCGCCTCCGCCGGAGCCGGTGATGAAGATCCGTGCGTTGTGCGGAGCAATGCCTACTTCCTCCTGCATGCGCTTGAGGAACTCCAGCAGCTTTTCCGGCTGCTTGGTCTCATGGCGCTGGTAGTCCTGCCAGATCATCTCGTCGGTCTCGGTGTTGACCACCACCGCTTTGACGGTCGTCGAACCAACGTCCATGCCGACCGTGTAAACCGCTTTGAAGCCGGACTGCGCGTTGACTTCGCGCGAACGGGCCAGGACCCGTGCGGGAAGCGATTCTTCGACAGGCGCGGAGTTCAGCAGAGCGTCCAGTTGGACGTCAACCTTCTGCTCGCCCGTGCTGCAGGAACCGTGATGGTGAGGATGTGAATCCACTGACTCTCCTGAAAATCCAGCCGATTTATGAATCGCCGAAGTTGCCGTCAACGTGCCGGAACCCATGCTTGGCCTGTCGCAACAGCCAAGTAATCACCCGCCGATCGTTGTAGCAGAACGCGAGGATGTGGTTCAGGGTCGAGAAGCAACTCTTCTGGCACTCTTTCTTCATTTCCTTCAACTGCTTCGATTCAAACTTGTGGTTTTCTATGGTGCCCCAATCGTATCCTGCCGAATACATGGGGAAGCAGGGCGCCAGCGTGCCGTCCACGCGAACAATCAGCGAGTTGTGTCCCGCGCGGCAGTTCCAGTCATCGAGTTCGCCTTGAACGAAATCCTTCATCTGCGCCAGCCGCTCCACTGAGTTCACCATGTGGTAGCCCGACTTCTGCCTCTCGATCAGCCAGTCCACCAGTTCAGTCACCAGCGGGTGGTCCTCCTCGCGGATGAACGTTGGATTTGAGTACAGGTGCTTGAAATGCGGCTGTTCGGTCATCGGCGACTCGCAGATGTGATAGTCGGTGGCGATGCCGCTATCGTGCGCCAGTTCGGTCAACTGCCGCACGTCGTCCATGTTGTTGTGGCAGATGTTGATGTTGAGAAACACAGAATAGCCGTACTTGTATTGTTTCTTGATTAGGTAATCGAAGTACGAGCGGATGGGCACCATGGCCTTCGGCAGGCCCGGCTTCACATCCCATGCGTCAACCGCGATGTTGAAGGTGGCAACGCCGGCGTCGGCCAACTTGTCGATCACCTCGGGACGCATCAGGCGAGCGTTGGTCGGCAGGTAAATCCAAAAGTCATTCTTGGCCGCGTAATAACAGATCTTGTGGGCGAAGTCGGGGCGGAGCAGCGGTTCGCCACCCATCAGCGCCAGCACGCGGCATCCAGTGTCGTGCAGCCAATCGATGGACCGCTTGGCCACGTCTTCGGTCATGCCGCGGACGCTGTTGTCGAACGCCCAGCAGTAATGGCAGTCGAGGTTGCACTTCCACTCGTTGAACAGGTAAGCGATGATTGGGTGGAACTCGCCCGGCATGATGCGCGAGCGGAAAAACGGGAACGCCCACCCCTTTGCCGCGCGGTAGATGTGCTTGACGCTGTGCGTGCGGTGTCCGTTGTGGGTTTTCTCGGGGAAGTAGTCTTCGTCCCGCGCGGTCATCAACTCGGGGTATTGTGGGAACACTGGAGTTGGAAGCGTTTGCTCCTTTCCAGTCGGAGGCGGCGGGAGCAAACGCGGTTGCTCAGGCGGCTTCATCAGCAGCTCGTGCAACTGCACATCGAGACGATGCGTCGGAGCAGCTTGCGTACCTGCGGGTACCTGCACTTCCGGCATGGGGCGAATGACCTTCCTTCCTTGCAACGTTCAACCCTGTCAACGTTAACCGAAGAACTGATTCGCTACTAATCGCCGAACGCGGCGGCTACCTCCAGTTTGCGCGGCGAAGGCGCCGGCACGCGTGCCAGCCGCTTCCTGCCGTTCATTAGATCGTTGATGTGCAGCACGAAATTCGCAGCCACGCCCGCGTATCCGTGAACGTGTGGCACCGGATAGAACAGGTTGCGCAGGTCCGGATGCTCGGCGACGTATTCCTTGATGTCCTCCAGCCGCTTGCCGGTGGACTTCAGGGCCTGATCGAATTCCATGCGTGCCTTGACTTTGGCCTCCCCCAGCGCCATCTGGACGCGGCTGTGGGCGTTGATCTCGCCTTCGCCGGACGTTTCGATGGGCAGGAAAATCATCTCTTTGAAGTGGTTCGCAACGCCCGACTGCACGCCATCTGACTGCGACGACGGCATGCACCCGAACGGCTTCAAGGCCAGCACCATGTGGCAGAGATGGTTCTTCGTGTAATAGACGTTCTTGCCGACTTCGAGATGGCCTTCGCCGCCACGGGCGAACTCGTTGTAGAACGGGTTGGCCATTTCCGCCATTTCCTTCTGGTCGATCAGATGGTGCGCAATATTCCCGAGTCGTTCCACGACGCGGTGGTACTGGCGGGCGTAAAAGTGCTCGCCGATGCCGAACAGCCACTGCTTCTGGCGGAATTTCAACTCGTTCACCGCCATCTTGTGCAGCTCGTACCAGTCCACCTTCTTGTAAGGGGCATCGAGCGACCGGCGGGCGGCAGCGCGTGCCTTGGCTTGGTACATCATGTACATCACCCAGGTCGCGATCGGCTCCACCAGCACCTGTGCGCCTTCGCGCTCAAGGAACTCGAACATGTGGAAGTTGCCGTCGCCTTCGGTGGTCTGCGCCCAGAACTCGCCGATGATCTTGACCACCGGCTTCACGCGCAGGCGATCAACCTCGATCGTGGCTAGTTGCTCGCGCACCGCGGTAAGGGCTTCCTTGTAAGGGTCACCGTAAAGCTGCTCGCGGACTTTGGCCAGCGAGTTCACCCAGATTTCCCACTTCTTGCCTTTATTGGCGCGGATCTTCTTCGCCATCCACTCTGGCAGGTCTTCGTGATCTTCGAACGGCTTGCGCTCGCGCAACATGGTGCAAAGCGTGTCCACCGTTTCGTGGAAAACACGGTCGGTCGTGCCCTTTTCCACTTCGAATGGGCGAACACGGAAGATCATCTCGTTCATGATGTCGCCCAGGTTGAGCGCGTTGAACATGCCCATGCCGAAGTCCACCGTAAACTTCAGGCCAGCCTCGCCCGATGCCGCCTTCACGCCGTCGTTCTGCTGGAACAGCAGCACGCGGAAGCCGTCGAAGCCTGCGTTCTGCAAGGCCAGGCGATACTCGGACTCATACATGCCGAAGCGGCACGGGCCACAGGAGCCAGCAGTGAAGAAGACGTGGTTGTCGATAATCTCCTTCTTAGTCATGCCGCGGGCTTCCAGGCTCTGCAGATACTGCACCAGATTGCCCACCGTAAAATACGTCGGATTGCACTGCCCGTTGTTGCCGTATTCCTTGCCGAGCTGGAAGGCCGCCACATCCGGCACCGGCAGGATCTCGCAGCGGTAGCCGCAGCCTTCGAAGACGGCCTGGATGACCTTTTCGTGCTTCCACGTCAGGCCGCCGAAAAGAATCGTCACCTTGCCGCGCTCCTCCGCGGTGAAGGGACGCTCGGCGGGACGCTTGAAGTGACGGACCGGGCCACTATCGAGGCCCATCATGCTGGCCAGCCGCGCGCGTTCCTGCGCCAGCTTCCGTTGAATCTCCTCCTCGGTTTGGGGACGAGTTAGCTTGTCCAGCGGGAAATCAATGTGAGTCACAGGCATGGTGAGGTCCTTTTCTGTGTTGATTTATGTTGCGGTCGCGTGGGTCGAACGGGCCAACGAGCAAGAATCAGTGAAGAATTAGGCGGACGGGGAGCGAAAAAATTGCAGTGAATCCCGAAGCGGGTGAAATCTCTCACAGCAAGAACTTTTTTCGCGACAGACTGATAAGCACTTGCAGGGGCTCTGGGGACAAGAATCCTACTTCTCCTCTCCCCAGTCCCCTAAAAGTATAAGAGCGATTGTGGCCCGTCAAGAGGAGCAGCGAAATTAATGGCAATTTATTTGCTGCCCAGAAAGCTAGCCTTTCTGTAATACTTCTGTGCATCTTTTTCTCACCCCCCGCATCGGCAGAGCCGACCTTTCGCGGGTTCGTTGTGGCTGCGCTTGATTCTGAATGCCGACTGCCCGCCCTCTATAATCCTTGGGATATTCGAATCTACTAGCTGCTGCGGCGTTGTCTGCCACTAAAGCGAGGCTGAGTTGGCCTACTACGACCTGAGGGAATGGATCTCCGCCTTGGATAAGGCCGGGGAACTAAAGCGCATCAAGGCAGAAGCCGATCCGGTGCTGGAGATTGCCGAGATCACCGACCGGGTCTCCAAGTGGGGACCGCGCGGCAAACACGGCCCCGGCGGTCCGGCGCTGCTCTTCGAAAACGTGAAAGGCTATCCCGGTGCGAAGCTGCTGACTAACCAATTCGGTTCCCAGCGACGCATGCGGCTGGCCCTCGATGTGGATTCGCTGGACGAGATTGCGGAGCGCATCAAGTACTTCATGGACGTGAAGTCGCCCCAGGGCTTCCTCGACAAAATCAAAATGCTGCCCATGCTGGCCGAGATGGGGAAGTTCTTTCCCAAGGAAGTGGCGAGCGGGCCATGCAAGGAAGTCATCAAGCGGGACAACTTCTCGCTCCTCGATTTTCCCATCCTGCAATGCTGGCCGCTCGACGGCGGACGCTTCATCACGCTGCCTTCGGTCATCACCAAGGACCCCAAGACCGGCAAGCGCAACAGCGGCACCTACCGCATGCAGATCTACGACGCCACCAGCGCAGGCATGCATTGGCAGCGCCAGAAGCACGGCGCTGAGCACTATCGTGAACAGATGCGCCGGGCCGCTGCGGCGGGCGAGGCCCATCCCGTGACTGCTGCCCTCGATATGATGGCGCGCTCCGGCGGCGGCTCGCGGGTGGCCGAAGGGAAGCAGGTTGCCGGCAGAATGGAAGTCGCAGTCGCGATCGGCACCGATCCGGCCATGATGTTCTCGTCCATCGTGCCTGCGCCGCCCGATATCGAGGAGTACATGATCGCCGGCTTCCTGCGGCAGAAGCCGGTGGAGTTGGTGAAGTGCGAAACGGTGGACCTGGAAGTCCCCGCGACTTCCGAGCTCGTCCTGGAAGGCTACGTGCAGCTTGACGAGCTGCGCATGGAAGGCCCGTTCGGAGACCACACTGGCTTCTACACGCCCGCAGACCTCTATCCAGTCTTTCACGTCACCTGCGTCACCCATCGCAAGGACCCGATTTACTCGACCACCATCGTCGGCAAGCCTCCCATGGAAGACGCCTGGATGGGCAAGGCCGTGGAGCGAATCTTCCTGCCCCTCATGCGGCTCACGATTCCGGAGATTGTGGACGTGAACCTGCCCATCGAGGGCATCTTCCACAACCTGATGATTGTCTCCATCCGCAAGTCGTATCCCGGGCAGGCGCGCAAGGTGATGAATGGCATCTGGGCGCTGGGCCAGGCGATGTCTACTAAATGCATTCTGGTGGTGGACGAAGACGTGAACGTGCAGGACCTCGCCGACGTGACCCTCAAGGTGCTGAACAACATCGACCCGGAGCGCGACATTCAGTTCACGCTCGGCCCGGTTGATTCGCTCGACCACGCCTCGCGTCTGCCGGATTACGGCTCGAAGATGGGCGTGGATGCCACGCGCAAATGGCCGAGCGAAGGCTTCGCCCGCCTCTGGCCGGACGAGATTCGTATGGACGAGAAAACCAAGGAGCAGGTGACCAGGCGGTGGAGGGAGTTTGGGCTTGAGTAGGCTCCTATCCGTTTGCCGTAGCACGGTGACCTGTGGCAAAGTTTTTTTACCATGCTTACCCGTCCTGATCGCTCCGAGTACGCCGACTTTTACGCCAACTACATCGCCCGCGTTCCCGATGGAGATGTGATCGCGTTCCTCTCCACGCAGCCCGCCGCATATCGGAATCTGCTCGGTTCTCTCTCCGACGAGGCGGCCTCCGCGCGGCCGGAGCCGGGGAAGTGGAACGTGAAGGAGATCATCGGGCATCTGTGTGATGCCGAGCGCGTGCAGAGTTACCGCGCGCTGCGCTTCGCACGCGGAGACCAGAAAGAATTGCATGGGTTCGAGCAGGACGACTATGTGCGTGAAGCCCGCTCCGATACGCGCAACTTGGCGGACTTGCTCGATGAATTTGAGGACATCCGCAGCTCGACGGTAGCGCTCTTCAAGTCATTTCCGCCGGATGTCTGGCAGCGTTCGGGAACTGCCAACGGTTCCCCGGTTACGGTGCGCGCCATGGCGTATATCGTCGCCGGCCACACCCAGCATCACTACGATGCGTTGAAGGCGCGGGGGTAGCGCGCCGCGGCCCGTCCGGTTGTTATACTGAACAGACCTCATGGGAATCGTTAAGAACATCGCCGCCATTGTCAAGGGAATGAGCGTCACGTTCATGGAGATGTTCAAGCCCACCATCGTCGAGAACTACCCTGACGGTCCAGGCCCTACACGCGGTGCGATGTTTCAGGACCGCTTTCGCGGCATGCACGTGTTGCAGCGCGATGAGAACGGGTTGGAGAAGTGCGTGGCCTGTTTCCTCTGCGCCGCGGCCTGTCCCTCGAATTGCATCTACATCGAGGCCGCCGAGAACACAGCTGAGAAGCGCGTCAGCGGCGCCGAGCGCTATGCCAAGGTTTACAACATCGACTACAACCGCTGCATCTTCTGCGGCTATTGTGTGGAAGCCTGTCCTACGGATGCCATCACCCACGGCCACGGCTTCGAGCTGGCCGCCTTTAATGCCAGTAACCTGGTTTATCGCAAAGAGCAGTTGCTGGCCGGTACCCCCGCGCACGAAGGCGCGAACGCCGTCTTCAGCCAGTATGAAAAAGCCCGCTTAGTACCCAACAAGTAGGTCGGTCTCGCCGGAACGTCCTTTCTGCGGTGGAAGAGCCGGGCTTTAGCCCGGCGAAATCGCACCCCTATCAAAGGCTTTAGTCCTGGTGGCTGCGGAGTCGATCGCCGGGGCTGAAGCTCGATTCTGGGGCTCGCCTTACGGCGCGGCTGAAGCCGGTCCCTTCCGCCGGAACTGTCCATCCTGTAGCCGAAAATATCCACGTAAGGCCCTTGACATACAGCCAGCAGGTATTAATATGCATAGAGACGTATATTTATGCGATGTCGAAACTGTCCCGCCATGCCGCCATTCGCGATGTAATTGCCGCCCGCGAACTCTCCAGCCAGGAGGAACTCCGCCGGGCACTGTTTCGCCGCGGCCACCGCGTGACCCAGGCGACGCTGTCGCGCGACATCCACGAGCTTGGCCTGGTGAAGACCGCCGAGGGTTACAAGGTTCCCCATGGTGAGGAGGCCGAGATCCACCTACCGTCGATTGAGCGCCTGATTCAGGAGTTCGTGTACGACGTGAAGACAGCGCAGAACTTGGTCGTAGTGAAGACGAGTCCCGGCAGCGCGCAACCGGTGTCAGCCGCGATGGACGCGGAAGAATGGGACGAAGTGGTGGGAACCATCGGCGGCGATGACACCATCCTGGCGATCGCGCCCAGCGCGAAGCTAGCGGGAAAACTGGCGCAACGTATCCGTAGCTATCTTGCATAAAAATGAATACTCGCATACAACCCGCGGTCTTCGGGGCCACCGGCTATTCCGGATTCGAATTAGTCCGCCTACTTTCCCGGCACGCCGGCGTGAAGAAGCCGTTGCTGCTCCGCCGGAACGGTGAGAGCGGCGGATACAGCGATCTGAGCGAGACTTACCCGCAGTTGACCGGCAATGGCGGCTTTCCGTTCGAGACCTTCTCCTGGGAGCGGATGAAGCAGGCCGGCGTGGATGTCGTGTTCTTCGCTACCCCGCACGAGTTCTCGCGTGAGCTTGTGCCCGAGGTCATCGGTCACGGTTTTCGCGTCATTGACCTGAGTGGAGCTTGGCGGCTGAAACAGGCAGCTAATCGCGAGGTGTACGGGTTCGCGGAAAGCGCCTCGCCGCTGGACGAGGCCGCGGTGTACGGCCTGCCGGAGTTGTATGCCGACGCCATCAGGCAGGCTGCTCTCCTGGCCAATCCCGGCTGCTATTCGACGTCCATCATCCTTGCGCTGGCGCCGTGGATTCGCGCTGGCTTTGTAGATCTGCAACACGGTATCATCTGTGACTCCAAGTCCGGTGTCTCCGGGGCAGGGAAGCAGCCCACCTCCACAACGCACTTCGTGGAAGTGGATGGCGACTTCTCCTCCTACAACGTCTTTGGCCACCGGCATACCGGCGAGATCCTGGAGCAGCTCGGTCTCGAGAACAGCTCGCTGCAATTTACACCGCATTTGCTGCCAATTCCGCGCGGCATTCTGTCGACCATCTACGTGAAGTTGGCCAAGCCAGCGACGGCCGAAGAACTGGAACGCTCGCTGCGTGAGTTCTACGCGGGAAAGCCCTGGGTGCGCGTCTTCGGGAACGCACGCTTGCCGCAGATCAAGTTTTCAGTAAACACCAACTATTGCGACATCGGTTTCGCCCTTGCGCCCGATGGTCAGCGCGCGGTGCTGGTTTCGTGCCTCGACAACCTTCTGAAGGGCGCAGCGGGACAGGCAGTGCAGAACATGGACCTGATGTTCGGCTTCGACGAGAAGGAGGGACTGCAATGAAGCTCGTCGTGAAAATCGGTGGGGCCGCGCTCGACGATCGTGAACTGGTCGGAAAGTTCGCAAGGACCATCCCCGATCTCTGCAGTGAAGGGCATAAGCTGGTCATCGTACACGGCGGCGGCGCTGCGCTCAGCCGGACCTTGAAGCAACTAGGTTGCGAGACCACGTTCGTCAACGGGCTGCGCGTGACCGACTCGCAGACCCGCGACGTCGCCATCATGGTGCTGGCGGGCCAACTCAACAAGCAACTGGTGGCGGCAATCGGCGATGCGGGACAGCCGGCCATCGGCATCTGTGGCGGCGATCTGCGCATCTTTCGCGCCACCAGGAAGAAACAGCCCGACCTCGGCTACGTCGGCGATATCTGCGCGGTTGATTTTCCCTGGATCGAGCGCTTGTGGAACGCCGGAATAGTCCCGGTGGTCGCCAGTCTCGCGCTGGGCTTCGACGGCGAATATTACAACGTCAACGCCGACCAGATGGCATCGGCTTGCGCGGTGGCCTGCGGCGCCGACGCGCTCGTGTATCTCACCGACGTTGCGGGCGTGAAGGATGCAGAGGGCTCCGTCATTCGCTGGCTCGACGTAAACGCCATCGCCGCCATGGTGGAGGAGGCGACGGTCAGCGGTGGGATGTTGCCCAAGCTGGAAGCCTGCACCAGGGCACTGAAAAAAGGCGTCTCGCGCGTACGGATTCTTCCCGCTACGCGCGCGGAGGTTCTGCCCGGATTCTTTACCCATCCCATCGACTGCGGTACGGAGGTCATCCAGTGATTGCGACAACCATTCCCCCCGGCGTGAGTCCTTACCTGCAACGCGGCGTGACTGGCCGCGACCTCATCTCGGTCCAGGATTTCCTCCCCGAGGAACTGACCTGTGCGCTGGACCTGGCGTCGGTGATGAAGGCCCGTCCGTCGGATTACCGCGGCAGGCTGGCCGGCAAGCAGATCGTGCTGTTCTTCGAGAAGCCATCTCTGCGCACGCGGCTCACCTTCGAAGCCGGCGTCAATAGTCTGGGCGGCGTCTCGTTCTTCGTGGACCAGACGCAATCGCGACTCGGCGCGCGCGAAGGCCTGAGCGACATAGCGCACAATCTTGAGCGCTGGGTGGATGGCGTGGTGTTGCGGACCTTTGCGCATGAGACTATCACGACCATGGCGCAGCACGCGTCGATCCCGGTGATTAACGCGTTGAGCGATCTGGAGCATCCCTGCCAGGCGCTGGCCGACATGCTGACCTTGCAGGAGCACTTTGGCGACCTGCGCAACCTGCGTCTCGCCTATGTCGGCGACGGCAACAACATGGCCCATTCGCTGATGCTGGCTGCTGCCAGCCTGGGTGTGACCATTGCGGTCGCCACGCCAAAGGGATACGAGCCGAACGCAGAGATCACGGGAGCGGCTCGTGCGCTGGCGGCCATGTCGGGCGGCGCGGTCGAAATGCTGCACCATCCGGTGGAGGCCGTGGCTGGCGCAGATGCTGTTTACACCGACGTGTGGGCGAGCATGGGGCAAGAGTCGGAAGCGGCTGATCGGCGAAAGATTTTCGCGCCCTATCAGGTCAACCAGAATCTGTTCTCCTATGCGGCCGAGCACGCGGTGTTCATGCACTGCCTGCCCGCCCATCGTGGTGACGAGGTCACGGAGGCGGTCATCGATTCGCCGCGTTCCGTGGTCTTCGACCAGGCGGAAAACCGCCTGCACGTTCAGAAAGCTATTCTTGTTTTGCTGCTGGAAGGCGGGGCCCACCGCTTCCCGCCGAGGAGTTCCCATGCGTGAAAAAGTTGTGCTCGCTTACTCCGGAGGGCTTGACACCTCCATTATCATTCCGTGGCTCAAAGAGAACTACGACTGCGACGTGATCGCCTTCGTCGCCGATGTCGGCCAGGGTGACGACATCGAAGCCGTGGTCGAGAAGGCCTACGCCACCGGCGCCAGCAAAGTCATCGTCGAAGACCTGCGGCAGGAGTTCTTGACCGACTACGTCTTTCCGGCGATCCAGGCGGGCGCGGTGTACGAGCACAAGTACCTGCTGGGAACGTCGCTGGCGCGTCCCATCATCGCCAAGTACCAGGTGGCCGCGGCGCTGCGGGAAGGAGCGACCGCCGTCGCTCATGGCTGCACCGGCAAGGGCAACGACCAGGTGCGCTTCGAGCATGCCTACCAGGCGCTGGCCCCGGAGCTGAAGATCATCGCGCCGTGGCGCGAGTGGACGCTGCAGTCGCGCGAGGACTGCCTGGACTACGCCGAGGCCCACGGCATTCCGATGGAGCAGAGCCGCGAGAAGATCCACAGTCGAGACCGAAACCTGCTGCACGTCAGTCATGAAGGCGGCGAGCTGGAAGATCCCAACAACGCGCCGCTGTCCACCACTTGGACGTGGACCAAGTCGCCGCAGGAGGCGCCCGACGCCGTCGAGCAGGTTGCCATCGAGTTCCGCCAGGGCCGGCCCACCGCAGTGAACGCAGTCGCGCTCGACCCGGTGGCCATCGTCGAAGTGCTCAATGAAATCGGCGCGCGTAATGCCATCGGCCGCGTAGACCTGGTGGAGAACCGCTTCGTTGGCATGAAGTCGCGCGGCTGCTACGAGACGCCGGGCGGCACCTTGTTGCTCACTGCGCACCGAGAGCTGGAAGCCCTCTGCCTCGACCGCGAGCTGATGCACTTCAAGCAGCACATTGGCCTGAAGTATGCGGAGGTGGTGTACTTCGGGCTGTGGTTCACGCCGCTGCGAGAATCGCTGCAGGCCTTCGTGGCCAGCTCGCAGGCCGACGTGAACGGCACGGTCACGCTCGCTCTTTATAAGGGCAACATTGACATCGCCGGCCGCCAGTCCGAGACCTCGCTGCATCGTCCGGACATCGCCAGCTTCACCATGGGCGCCAGCTACAACCAGAAGGATGCGGAGGGATTTATCCGCATTCTGGGACTGCCGGCGCGATCGCGGGCCCTGGCCCACGCGGAGACACTCAAATGAAAATGTGGTCGGGCCGCTTTGGCCAGTCGCAGAATGCCGACTTCGAGCAATGGCAGCGCTCCTTTCCCTTCGACCGCGTGCTGCTGCCCTTCGAGGTGGTCGCCAGCCAGGCGCATGCCATCGCCATTGCCAAGGCGGGCGTGTTGACCAGCGAGGAGCTCGGCCGGATAGTCCTCGCCCTCGAGCAGATCGCGCGGGAAGAAATTCCGGTCGCGGACAACCCTGCCATCGAGGATGTGCACCACTACGTCGAGTTGCGTTTGGTGGAACTGGCGGGCGAAGCCGGTTACAAGCTGCATTCAGGACGCAGCCGCAACGAGCAGATTGCCACGGACCTGCGGCTCTATGTGCGCCAGCAGATTGATGCGGTGAGCGAGCTGCTGCTGGAATTCATCGGCGAGTTCGTCCATCAGGCCTACGCCGCCGGTGAAAACGCCATGCCGGCTTACACCCACCTGCAGCGTGCCGAGCCGGTGCTGGTGGCGCACTGGCTGCTGGCTTACGTCGAGATGTTTTCCCGCGACCTGAGCCGCCTGGCTGATTGCCGCCAGCGCCTGAATGAGTGTCCGCTGGGCTCTGGTGCCGTGGCCGGGACCATTCTGCCGCTGGATCGCGAAACCATGTCCAGGCAGTTAGACTTCGAAGCGCCCACCATCAACAGCATGGACGCCACCAGCGATCGCGACTTCGCCCTCGAGTTCGTCCAGGCGTTGTCGTTCGTGGCCTTGCATCTCAGCCGTTGGGCGGAAGAGTTCATTCTGTTCTCCACTACGGAATTCGGTTTCGTGAAACTGCCGGAGGAATACTCCACCGGCAGCAGCGCCATGCCGCAAAAGAAAAATCCGGATGCCCTGGAGCTGGTGCGCGGCAAGGCCGGAAGCGTCTGGGCCAATGTGACCTCTCTGGTCATGACCGTGAAAGGTCTGCCCCTGGCCTACAACAAGGACCTGCAGGAAACCCAGCAACCGGTGTTCGCCGCTGCCGGGCAACTACTGAGTATGCTGCACGTGGCCACCGGCTTCATGGCGAAGGTCGAGTTCGACTATCCGCGCATGCAGAAGGCCGCAAGCCGCGGCTTCATGAACGCCTTGGCGGCGGCTGCGTACCTGGTTCGCAAGGGAGTACCCTTCCGACGCGCTCACGAATTGGTCGGCAAGGCAGTGCGCTTGTGTCTGGAGAAACGCTGCGAACTCGAGCAGTTGTCCCCGGAGGACTATGCGCACTGTGGCATTAAGGCGGATCAGCCGTTCTACGACGCGCTCACCCTGGCTAATGTGCTGGCCATTCACGACGTGGAGGGCGGCACCGCTCCCGCGCGTGTGCGCCAGGCCCTGCAAGCCGCCAAAGAGAGGTTAGCCATGTATTCGGGGGCCGCTCATGCGTGCGCGTAGCGCCAAACTGCCCGACGCCCTTGCGATCGAGCAGTTGATCCTGGTCCACGTTGGCGACGGTACCTTGCTGCCGCGTTCGCTGCGCGACATCTGCGAGAACATCCGCGACTTCATCGTGGTGGAGAACGACGGCGAGATCGTGGGCTGCGGCGCGCTGCATCTCTATGGCATGCATCTGGCCGAGATCCGCTCCATCACCGTGACCTCGAAGTCTACGGGGAAAGGCGCTGGGCGGGTGCTGGTGGACGCGTTGCTGAAAGAAGCGCGGCATCAGAGCGTGACTTGCGTATGTCTGTTCACCGGCATTCCCGATTTCTTCGGGCGCATGGGTTTTCGCCCAGTGGAAAAAGAAGCGCTACCCGACAAGGCACTCAAGGACTGCCTGCTATGCCCGCGGCAGAATGCGTGTGATGAGATTGCGATGTACCTGGGCACCTTGCCGAAGGCGGCGGCTGTTTCGCTCCGTCCGCGCGTTCCCCAGCCCTACGTGCAGATAGCATCCAGCCAGCCCTGATGTGAAGTACGCCCCCGAGGCTGTACCGTCACGGCGTTGGAGGCGGAGCTGCTGCTACGGCGGACTTCAGGGCAGCGGCGATTTTGCCGGAGGCACTATCCAGCGCCTCGCTCACGATCTCGCCCTGCGATCCGATGCCTTGCGCCAGGGCCTTACCGCTCGCCACCAGCGTCGAATCGGAGACACGGTAGACCTTGTACTCCAGCGAGGCATGAAAGTTGGGGACATCGGTTGCGATTCCCCCATCGCTGCGCTGGACCTGCCCTTGCTTCTGCGCGTCCACCACCGTGGGAAACACCACGAATTCACAATTCTTCTCCCGGGCCTCAGCGGAGATCTGGTTGCCCGAAATTCCCTGGATGGGCACCGCTTCCAGGGGCACTTTCTTTTGTTTGTTGAGGTCCTTCACCAACCGGTCTCGTCCTTCGGTGGAGCTAATGCCGATGGCGCTCCCAAGAACGGCTATTCCAACACGCACGTTATTGGCTTGCGCAAAGCTGAACCCGGAAAGCAGAGAGACGACAAGGAATGAGCACCCAACTCTCCCAAGGATTCGCTGCATGTTGCGCCTCACGAAGGCAGATATGCCTCAGCCAACGTTACAACGAACGACCTGCCGCGCCAATGGATTTCCTGACGCGCTTTCAAAAAGTGCCGACTCTGGGTCGCGTCTACTTTGTCGTTCCGGCGTTGTTGATGTTGGCAGAGACTTTCTTGGCGACATTGTCCAGCGCCTGCAATACCACGTCACCTTCGGACCCGATGTCCTGTGCCACGGCTGAACCACTTGCCGCCACCGTCGAGTCCGCGACCCGATACAACTTGTACTCCACGGTCGCGTGATACTCCGGGATATTGGTGGTCTGTCCCGGCTTGCCGGATGCGCCCCCTTCGTTGTGAGCTTCGGTTTGTGTGGTGAACAGGAGGAAGACGCAATTCTTCTGCCGGGCCTCAGGGGAGATCTGATCGCTGGTAGTCGCGTCAATGGGAATGGCCTCTACGTGCGATTTCTTCTGTTTATTCAGGGCTTTCACCAGTCGATCGCGCCCGGCTGTGCCGGTAATCCCGGCCGCACTTCCAAGCACCGTTACACCCACGCGCACTTGGTTGTCCTGGGCAGCACTGTGTTCTGTGGCCAGGGACAACGTGAGAAATAAACAGCCGACTACCAGCCAGACTCGTAGCATGTGGCGCCTCACAAAGGCAGATATGCCAGTTAGAAGGTACAGCGAACCGCGCCTGAAGCAAAAGGATTTTCTTTGGTTCGACCTTGTCTGTTCGGTGATCGCCTACCTGCCGTGATCGTCCGGCCTCTGCGCTAGCGGGAGCCGGCAGGTTGTTGCCCTCGATATGAAATTACAGACCGAACCGGCAGTTGATGGTCCTACTTTATGTACGGCAGCAATTCCTTGAACTGCTGTGTTCCCGAACAGCGTAGCAGTTCGTACATCATCATCTCGGTGGAAGAGATGATTGCACCGGCGGCGCGCATGCGGTCGAGGCCGATCCTCCAGTTCCACTCCGAGCGCGAGCCCACCGCGTCCGAGGCAACGTGGACTAGGTATCCGTCGTTGAGCGCCCCCAGCGTCGTCTGGGTCACGCAGATGTGGGCTTCCATGCCGCACAGCAGCAGAGGTATTGCGGTTGCCCGGTAGTATCTTGAGGCCGGAGCGGAATTCGTCGTTGCCAAAGCAACCGAACTCCAACTTGTCGATGGTTCTGACCTCACCCAGCGACCAGGCGATTTCGGTCACGGTGGCGCCCAGCCCTTTGCTGTATTGCGTGGTTACCATGGCCGGGATGGACAGGATCTTCGCCAGCCGGATGAGCAGTTGCGCGTTCTTGACCATGGTTTCTTTGTTGAAGATTGGCGGCAGCAGTTTTTCCTGGATGTCCACCACGATCAGGGCGCATTGCCCGGCCTCCAGCGGACGGCGCGCAGCTTCCATGGAGTCAGGGGCGATCGTGCTCATCAGAGTTGACATATAGTCCTCTTTTGCAGCCTGGATTGTCTGCTCATTGTAGTCGCGTGCTTGCTCTGTACGGAGAGGTGCGAAATTACCACTTCCGCTGGTAGCTCAATAATTCCGCTCATTTGTCACAGATTTGTCAACAACCGATTGACTGCCAGTTGTCCTTGGTACGTAATGTCACAAGAAGAGTGGGTGAATCAACGTCGGAAGGGAATGTGTCCTCGACGACGATTCGGTCGTGCAGCGTCGTTTGCACCGAACGTTCGAAACAACCGGTTTCGAGGTTTCGATTGCAGGAAGGGGTGCGCTGGCGATGAATATCTCTCGGTCCACCAAAACCAGTGCTGTTACCCCTGATCTGTAGCTGCCTGGGGACCGCATCAGGGAATCACCGCTGGCACCCCTTAATCGACAATGATTGTCCAGTAGCCCTCACCAGAGGCAGTAAGGAGCATATTGTGAAAAGCTACATTTCCAATCTCCGTAGGCTCAACCAGTCCACCCTGTTCAGTCGCAAGTGTAGAGCAGTCAGCGATCCTGATCGGCGGTGCCGCGTGGCTGCTGATCTCGACTTCCCTGCTGACGGCGCAGGCTAATCCCGGCACCGGATTTCTTCCCAACCCTATGCAGGTGGTATCCACGATTCCTTCCAACGGTGACGTCAACCCTTACGGTGTCGCCTTTGTGCCGAGTGGATTCCCGGTAGGCGTACTGAATCCGGGCGACGTGCTGGTGTCGAATTTCAACAACTCTCAAAACCTGCAGGGCACGGGCACGACGATTGTCCGCGTACCACAGCAAGGGCCGGTCTCGGTTTTCTTCACCTCAAGTCCTCAGCAGCCGGGTCTGTCAACCGCGCTGGCGGTCCTGCAGGAAGGCTTGGTGATCGTCGGCAACTTCCCCTCGGTTGACGGCACCTGCGCCACCGCGGGGAACGGGGCCCTTTTGGTCATCAACGGCCTTGGCATGCAGGTACAAACCATCGCGGACCAGAACTATATCAACGGCCCCTGGGACATGGCCGTTTATGACTTCGGCGGCGGAAAGATCGATGCTTTTATAGCCAATGGTCTAAGCGGCGCCATCACCCGCTTCAACATGACGATCAGCGGCGGGGCGCTGACGGTGCAAAGCAAGACCACAATCGCTTCCGGCTACCTGTTCCAATGCGATCCGGTGACCTTTGTGGATGCCCCAACTGGGTTGGTCTATGATCCCAAGAAAGACATTCTTTATGTGGCATCGACCGTTGACAACGCCATCTTCGCGGTCTCCAAGGCCGGCCAGCGGAACGACGATGGTGGAACCGGGCAGGTGATCTACCAGGACAATGTCCACTTGCACGGCCCGCTTGCCATGGCCGCGGCTCCCAATGGACACCTGCTGGTCAGCAACAACGACGCCATTAACGGCGATCCCAACCAACCAAGCGAGATCGTGGAATTTACGCTGTCTGGCCACTTCGTGAAGCAGATCTCGATGGACCCGGCGCAGGGGGGATCGTTCGGACTGAATGTGTTGACCACCGGACTGCTCTCCCGGTTCGCGGCCGTGGACGACAATCAATCCACACTCAACATTTGGACTTTGCCCACCCGCTAAACACCTGCAAAACAGCCGGTGTCGGACGCTCCTCCCTTCTTTCTGAATGAAATCGCCTGCGGTGGAACTACACGGCAGGCGATTGTGTTCCTGACGACGTCCTCTTTGGGTGGAATTGTTGTGACCAGAACAGATTCGCTCACGGTCGATGATCGGCTCGGTCCTCTGTGTTGTAAACCAGGAATTGTCGCATCACCCGAAAGAGGTAATGCCAAAGCTAGAACTTTATTGACTTGCCTTTCGCACTGTGTAAACCTTCAGGCGCGACCAAGTTCCCGATTCGGAGGGCGCGTTCGGCCTAGCGGCTTTACCCCTGTTCCCGTCAGGTTTGCGCCTGGTGTCACCGGGACAAATGGGGAGCGCGCCCTTCGAATTGGGTAACGGGGTGGTGTATTGCGCCAGCAGTGCGATTTCTCTTGCTTGCCGTCCTTCTAGCGCCCACACGGCTGGCGGTTATGGTGCCATGTAATCAAAACTAAAGAGAAAGTGCCTGCCGAAAATCACCGGCAGAGAATGGGTGATCAGCTCATGAGCACAGCAAGCACTCCTTCCAAGGCGGCTCCGCCAGAGGAGAACCTGCTTCTTCCTGTAATTCTTACCGTCGTTGTGGTCGTCATCGCCATTTTCATCCTCAAGATTCCTCCTCTTTCTTCGCCGTGGGCGCAAGGCTACGATCCCACTGGAAGCTGGTTTCTCTCCACACTTGTCGCTGCTGTGCCGGTGATCGTCTTGCTGGGGGCGCTGGCCCTGCACATGAAGGCTCATTACGCAGCCCTGCTTGGCTTGGCCTCGTCTCTGGTCATTGCCATCTTCGCCTTCCACATGCCGGCGCGCATGGCGGGCGCAACCGCCGTGCTGGGCGCAGGATACGGCCTCTTCCCCATCGGCTGGATTGTGCTGAACGTTATCTTCATGTACCAGCTCACGGTGGAGGCTGGTCAGTTCGAAGTGATGAAGCAAAGCTTGACGGGCATCACCCAGGACCGCCGCTTGCAACTGCTGCTGATCGCCTTCAGCTTCGGTGCTTTCTTTGAGGGTGCGGCCGGTTTCGGAACACCGGTCGCCGTCACCGCCGCCATGCTGATTGGACTGGGCTTCCTGCCGCTTCAGGCTTCTGGACTGTCGCTCATCGCCAACACCGCGCCGGTGGCCTACGGGGCGCTGGGTACGCCCATCATTGCGCTGGCCGGAGTTACCGGTTTCAGCGAAATAACTCTGGGAGCCATGGCGGGACGTATCCTGCCGGTATTCTCTCTCATCGTGCCCTTCTGGTTGATCTGGGCCTTCGTGGGCTTTTCCGAAATGCTGGAGATCTGGCCGGCAATTCTCGTCGCGGGCTCTTCCTTCGCCGTCACCCAGTATTGGATCTCCAACCATCACGGCCCCTGGTTGGTGGATGTGGGCGCAGCGCTGGTCTCAATGGCTTGCTTGATCGGTTTCCTCCTGATCTGGCATCCCAAGCGGGTCTGGACCTTCGAAGGCGAAGAGGCCAAAACCGAGCACCGCGCCGCTCACGGCTACGGCACAGGCCAAGTGGTGCGCGCCTGGGTACCATGGATCATTCTCAGCGTCATCGTCTTCTGCTGGGGCACCCCGACCGGCAAGAAAATTATGGATACGCCGGAAAAGGTCTTTACCTCGATGGCAAGCTGGAGCACGCCGCCCAGCAAGATCACCGCTCCGCAGTTCCCCGTCACGGGTATAGACAAACTGTCGATGCGCATGCCCCCCGTGGTTGCCAAGCCCAGCAAAGAAGCCGCCGTCTTCCGATTGAACTGGCTGAGCGCCACCGGCAGTGGCATCCTCATTTCAGGGCTCATCTCCGGCCTGGTGATGGGCTTCAGTATTCCCAGGATTTTCAAGGTTTACCTACAAACCATTTTCAAGGTCCGGTTTTCGCTGCTTACCATCGCGGCCATGCTGGCCATCGGCTTCATGACGCGATACTCCGGGCTGGATGCCACCATGGGGTTGGCGTTCGCGCGAACCGGCCACTTGTATCCCTTCTTCGGCACGCTTCTGGGATGGCTGGGGGTAGCGCTGACCGGCTCCGACACCTCGTCTAACGTGCTCTTCGGCAGCTTGCAGAAGATCTCGGCGCAACAGGTGGGCGTCTCGCCCACGCTCATGGCCGCGGCTAACAGTTGCGGCGGCGTCATGGGCAAGATGATCGATGCCCAGAGCATTGTCGTCGCCAGCACTGCGACCAATTGGTACGGCCATGAAGGAGACATCCTGCGTTACGTCTTCTTCCACAGTCTTGCCTTGGCGGCGCTGGTCGGGGTCTACGTGTACCTGCTGGCATATGTGGCGCCGATCTCCCACCTCGTGATTCAGTGAGGTGGGGTATAAGGGCCTATCAAGGGTGGAAGCGCCGGGCTTCAGCCCGGCGAATAGGGGGAGAAAAACATTGGGGCTTTCAGCCCCGGTTGCGAGCCAGGGGCTGAAGCCGCCGAAGTAAAAGACGATGTATCACCGAACTACAGCAGGGTGATACCACCGCGAATCCGCTCTAGTGCAGAGCCGGCGCCCGCTCACACTCTACTGCGGCGGAGGCGTGCTCTGGCCTGCCGGCGGCGCCTCTCCTGGCCCGCCGTGAGCGTGGCCGTGATGGCTCATCATCTCGTCAAATTTCTGCTGCTGGTCGGGGTTGAGCGAGGATTTGATCTGCTCGTTTGTGCCCTGCCGGATCTGCTTCATCTTGCTCATGCGGTCTTCCTGCGAGAGCGACGTGTCCTGGTGTAACGTCTGCATCTGCTGACTTTCGCTCTCCAGCAGCGGCTTGATCTTCTGCTGCTGGTCGGCCGTCAGGTTCAACTGCTTGGTCATCATCTGGAGCCGTTGGTCGGGGCTCATCGGTCCGTGGCCTCCCGGTCCCGGTCCGGGGCCCATCTGTGCCCGGGCGGAGCCGCCCGCAACAGTGAGGGCCACGGCCAGGGCGGTCAATGCAATCAACTTCTTCATGGTTTGAAACTCCTTAGTGCTGGTGGGATGATGGTGCGGTAAATCGTCCTTATTACAGAGAGACGCGCGTTCTTCCAAAGAGTCAACTGAGGCCCAACAAGTTCGCCGCCCTCCACCCATGCATCCCCAGCCGAGCATGATTATCAATTTCGAGGGTTGGAACCCCCATTGTCCTCGGAAGTTGCCCGCCCGGGGAAGGAATAAATTTTGGAACTCTCGCATTCTGGCAACGACATGGCTAATCCGGCATCGCTGACGCCAGCCTGGCCGAGCCGTGAGCGAGAATCAGGGCCTCGATTCCGGCTTGTACTTGTGACCCATATCACCAGCCCTGGCTTCGCCACTTCGATAAAATGGACACGTTATGTTTGACGCCTTCCTTGTGCCTGAGAAAACCATCGTCACCGCCAAAGGTGATGGCGCGCCGCTCGACGTGAGCGCGGCCTCGAACCCGATCTTTCTGCTGACGCTTTCGATCACCGACGTGGTTGAACAGGAATCGATTGAACTCACCCTGTTCGCCTCAGCCGACGGCACAACCTGGGACGCGAAACCTGCGGCCACGCTTCCCCAAAGGTTTTATGTGGGCGAGTATCCGCTGCTCGTGGACTTGTCGTCAGCGGCAGGCGCAAAATTTCTGCGCGCGCATTGGGAAGTGAATCGCTGGGGACGCGGTCCCACGACTGCGAAGTTTGAATTCGGACTGCGCATCCGCGAGGTTTCGCGTGAAGCATTGCAGGAGGCGCAAGCCGAAGCGCTGGTGCTCCCACACTTGCAGTGAACCGCCTCTTCCCCCAAACAGATTGTTCTTCGTTCGGGGCCTTGATATGTTGACCGTATGCGCACTGCTCAGACTGGAATCTTCGTCCCTTGGAACGTCTTCTCACGCCTACCTGGAATTCGATGTTTTGGCCGGGCAAAATAGCCGCGATCTGGTGAAGGCTATCTCGTCGTTTCGTGAGCCGCGAACCACCCTCGGCGGCGTCAACCTGGTGGTAGGGTTCAGGCCCGAACTCTGGAGCGACGTTGCGCCAAAGGACGCGCCCGCAGACATCAAGGGCTTCAATGAGAATCTGATAGGGATCGACGGCTTTGTCATGCCGGCCACCCAGCACGACGCGGTGCTGTGGTTCAGCGGCGGCGCCTACGACGTAATCTTTGACGTTGCAAAACGTGCGATCGCTGAGTTGAACGCTCTGGCAAAGGTTGCGGAAGAAACCTCAGGCTGGCCCTATCGTCACGATCGCGATCTTACCGGCTTTATCGACGGCAGTGAGAATCCCACCCTGATCGACGCTCTGGAAGTCGCTCTTATACCGGAAGGAAACCCCGGCGCGGCTGGAAGTATCCTCCTATTGCAGAAATGGCCGCATGACACGGCAATGTGGGAGTCGCTGGCCGACGCCAGCCAGGAGCTGGTGATCGGGCGAAAGAAACTGGACAGCATCGAGCTTGAGGACAAACCCGCCGACTCTCATGTCGCCAGTACCGATCAGGATGAGTTCGGCAAGATTTTCCGGCGGAACATGCCGTACGGTACGGTGACCAATCACGGCACCATGTTCGTAGGTTTCAGCGCCGACCAGCGACGTCTCACTGCGATGCTGGAGAGCATGGCCGGCCTCAAGACGGGCGTGCGAGACGCGCTTACGCGCTATACCAAGCCGATCACTGGCGCCTATTACTTCGTTCCTCCAGAGGAGCTACTGCGACAACCCATCCAGTTGACATGAAGCTGCGCCCGAAATGACGCGAAGTATCTATACTTCTGTTCATGCAACCTGACCAAGAGGTTATCAACCGATGGAGCGCTTCCGCTCCGTTCTGGGAGAAGCACGGCGAAATCATCCGGCAGATGTTTACGCCCATTACGCAAGCTCTGGTCGAAGACGCTGCGATTGGCAGTCAACACGCGGTTCTGGATATTGCTATGGGTCCCGGGGAGCCGGCGTTGAGCGTCGCTACCTTGGTCGGATCAGAAGGCAAGTGCTTTGGGATCGACCCGATTCCCGAGATGGTGGCAGCCGCTCGTCGAGCGGCAGACCGGCTTGGGTTAAAGAACGCGCAGTTTGACGTCGCCTTTGCTGACCATCTGCCATTTCCAGCCGATAGCTTCGATGCCGTGATCAGCCGCTTCGGTGTGATGTTCTTTCCCTCTCCGGTCGACGCGGTTCGCGAGATGTTGAGAGTGCTTAAGCCCGGGCGGAAACTGGTCTTGGCGGTCTGGCATTTCGCCGAAAGAAATCCTTTCCACCATACGCTGTCGCGAGTCATCGATCGGTATGTCGATTCGCCACCACTTGCGCCCGATGCTCCCGACGCATTCCGCTTTGCCCGTCCCGGCAAGTTAGCGGAGGTTCTTATGGAGGCCGGCGCCATGGCTCCCTCCGAACGCCTCTTGCAATTCACCATACAAGCGCCGATCTCAGTTGAAGACTATTGGACACTGCGATGCGAGATGTCTGAGAAGCTTCGGGAAAAGATCGCCATGCTTTCCAAGGAGCAGGCGACTGAAGTGAAGCGCCAGGTGCTCGATGCTCTTCGTGAGTACTCCACAGACCGTGGGATAAGTTTCCCGGCTGAGGTTCTTATCGTGAGTGGAGCTAAGAGCGGTCCGGCATAGCCGAACCGTCGAAAGTAGGCAAATCGTTGACCGTGTGTAGACCACACGGAAGGCATGCCTCTCGCCGTGTACTTAGGAACTCATCCGATGAACGGAGGAAATGTTCCCACTCGCTCTCAGCAGTCAGGAAGTCGTCGCCACGTGCTTATGCTGTCGGCCAAACTCCAGTTGCCTGTTGGCCGACGATCTTGGGGCGATGACGTGGCGGCTCGATCCCGATGAAAAATTACTTCAGCCATTTCGCGGCTCACTGCACGACAAGCTCGTGCGAATTGTTCGACGCACGAGGCAGCACCTATTTCCGGCTGACCGGAGGCGCAACAAACACGGTCTTGTGCGGAAGCTTTGCTGCGACCTCGGGACTGAGCCCAAGGTTCGTTGCAAGCACGTCGACGGGATTGCCCGCAAGCCACTCGCTGAGGTCCATCGCCTGATAGTGCGGGCTGTTAAAGCCGACCAGGATGCGGCAGACCTCGTTGCCAGCGTTCTTAATGTAGTGGCCCGCGCCCATCGGCGCGTAGCCGATGTCGCCGGCTTCGAATTGGTCAATGACCGCATTTCCCTGGGCAAGAAACACCCCCATTTCTGCCGTGCCGCTGAGGTAGTACTGCCACTCGTCCGCATTCGGATGCCAGTGCAACTCGCGCAGAGCTCCGGGCTGAAGCTCAATCACCGAGCCTGCCATCGTGGTTGAAATTGGAAATTCATTTACCGTTACGGTTCGCTGCGTACCCCCTCCCGGGACGCGGCGGGGCTGCTGAGCGTCCAGGGGATAGCGGTGCATTGTCGTCAGTTCTGGAACTTTCCGCGGTGTTGAAGAGAGCGAGCGGTTGTCAGGCACGGGTCCGAGAACGAAGTAAGCTTCGTGATCGGGTAGTGGCGCAAGCTCTGCGAGGGACAGACCCAGGTTTTGTGCCACAACTTCGCGCGGCGTCTGGGCCAGGAAGTCGGTGATACTGAAGGTGTGATCTTCCGAGAAGTCACCGTTATCAAAGATCAGGATAAAGTGGCACTCTCCGGGGCCGAGTCCCTGGATCGAATGACCATATCCACGCGGAAAGTACCAGACATCGCCGGCGTTGAACGTGTCGACATAAGCTGATCCGTCTGGATGGAGGATCGTGGTGCGGCAGGAACCGCTGACGACGTAGGCCCACTCGGCGGCATTGGCATGCCAGTGCAACTCCCGGATTGTGCCTGGGCCCAGCCTCATCGAGACACCAGCGATGCCGGTTGAAATGGGGAACTCACGCACCGATGCGCCGCGGGTGACACCCCCGTTGCCTACGCGTGGCTCCTGCTGCTCAAGACGGTAACGGAACGATGGTAATGTCATTGGCCTGATCTCCGATTACGAGCTGCACTGCATCGTGCTGGAAGCGATTTCCGCTCAAATTGGTCGTCCGATTGTAATCAACACACTTGTGTTCGGGAAACCGCCGTCTTCGAGGTCAAAGGAAAGATTTCGGTTGACACTGCTCTCGATCGTTTTATACTGATTCTTGTTCAATAATTATGCGCCTCACCCATGAACAGTTCCGTGAGCTGGCCGCGAAGCACGGTTTGGCGGTCACGCACCAGCGTCAGGTGGTTTATGAGGCTGTCATCGCTTCCCACGGACACCATTCTCCAGAAAACATTTACGCCGCGGTCCGACGTCGCATTCCATCCATTTCTCTCGCCACGGTCTACAACAATCTGCGGCTTTTCATCGAGTGTGGGTTGCTGCGAGAGGTCACTCCTCATGCGTCCACGTTGCGCGTGGACGGCAATCTCAAACCTCATCACCACCTGGTCTGCTCGCGCTGCAAATCGGTGCAGGACATCGAAGGAGAGTTCATCGATTTCAATCGGCTATCCCGGCAAGTGCCGGGCGGCTTTGATCTGACGCAGCCGTTGATCGAGGTCTTTGGCCTCTGTCGCCGCTGCCGTGCAAAAACCTAAGCCAAAACATTCTGTATCCAATGGGGATCCTTATCCCACATTTCCGAAAGCAAGAATCTTGATAAAAGCGGCGAGAGCGCAAATGGGAAAGCCAGGATGCGCTCGTAGTTCGTCATAGCCTTGGAAGGAAGGAGCAATCATGTCAACCGAAGCAAAGTGCCCGTTCAGACACACCGCAGCTGGGGCCGCGACGAATGCGGACTGGTGGCCGAATCAGCTGAACCTGAAGATCCTGCACCAGCACTCCCCCCTGTCCGATCCTATGGACAAGGAGTTCAATTACGCGGAAGAGTTCAAGAGCCTCGACCTGAATGCCGTGATCAAGGACCTGCATGCCTTGATGACGGACTCGCAGGATTGGTGGCCGGCCGACTTTGGCCACTATGGGCCGCTTTTCATTCGTATGGCGTGGCACAGCGCGGGCACGTACCGCATCGGCGACGGCCGCGGCGGGGCCGGAGCCGGGCAGCAGCGCTTCGCGCCGCTCAATAGCTGGCCCGACAACGTGAACCTCGACAAGGCGCGCCGGCTGCTGTGGCCGATCAAGCAGAAGTATGGGCGGAAAATCTCCTGGGCCGACCTCATGATTCTCGCCGGCAACGTCGCCCTCGAGTCGATGGGCTTCAAGACGTTCGGTTTTGGCGGCGGGCGCGAGGATGTCTGGGAGCCCGAAGAGGACATTTTCTGGGGGCCTGAAGGCAAGTGGCTGGCGGACGAGCGCTACAGCGGCGACCGTGATCTTGCGAATCCGCTGGCTGCCGTTCAAATGGGTCTGATCTACGTGAATCCGGAAGGGCCCAATGGAAAGCCGGATCCGCTCGCCGCGGCACGGGATATCCGGGAGACTTTCGCCCGCATGGCGATGAATGACGAGGAGACGGTTGCGCTCATTGCCGGCGGTCACACCTTCGGCAAAACCCACGGCGCTGGCGATGCGGCACTGGTGGGCCCGGAGCCGGAAGCCGCCGGCATCGAGGAGCAGGGCCTCGGCTGGAAGAGCAAATTTGGCACGGGCAAAGGGGGTGACGCGATCGGCAGCGGCCTGGAAGTCATTTGGACCACGACGCCTACGAAGTGGAGCAACAACTTCTTCACGAACCTGTTCAGCTACGAATGGGAACTGACCAAGAGCCCGGCCGGTGCGCATCAGTGGACACCGAAGAATGGCGCAGGCGCCGGTACGGTGCCGGATGCGCACGATCCATCAAAGCGTCACGCGCCATCCATGCTGACCACGGACCTCTCCTTGCGGTTCGACCCGGCTTACGAAAAGATTTCACGGCGCTTCTACGAGCATCCGGATCAGTTCGCAGACGCGTTCGCGCAAGGCGTGGTTCAAGCTGACGCACCGCGACATGGGGCCGATCTCGCGGTACCTTGGCCCGCTCGTTCCGAAGGAGCCTCAGCTGTGGCAAGACCCTGTTCCCGCCGTGGATCATGAATTGATCGGGGAGCAGGACATTGCTGCTCTGAAGGCCAAGATCCTCGCATCCGGACTGTCGATCTCCCAACTGGTCACGACTGCCTGGGCGTCGGCGGCGTCGTTCCGCGGCTCCGACAAGCGCGGTGGGGCGAACGGGGCGCGCATTCGCCTCGCGCCGCAAAAGGATTGGGAAGTGAACCAGCCGGCCGAACTGGCGAAGGTTCTGCAGACGCTGGAGGCGATCCAAAAGGAGTTCAACAGCTCGCAGTCCGGCGGGAAGAAGGTCTCGCTGGCTGACCTGATCGTTCTGGGCGGCTGCGCAGCCGTCGAGGAAGCCGCGAAAAAGGCCGGGCACGACGTGAAGGTTCCCTTCTCGCCGGGGCGCACGGATGCTTCGCAGGAGCAGACCGATGTGCACTCATTCGCCGTAATGGAGCCGACCGCAGACGGGTTCCGCAACTACCTCCGCAAGCGGAACGGCAATGTCGGCGGAGGAGCTGCTGGTGGATCGGGCGCAGTTGCTGACGCTGACTGCCCCCGAGATGACGGTTCTCGTCGGCGGCATGCGCGCCCTGAATGCCAACTTCGGGCAGTCCAAACACGGCGTCTTCACCAAGCGGCCCGAGACGCTGACGAATGATTTCTTCGTCAACCTGCTCGACATGAATACGAAGTGGCAGCCCTCCTCTACCTCTGAAGGCGTGTATGAGGGGCGCGATCGGAAGACGGGCGAAGTCAAGTGGACCGGCACCCGCGTCGATCTCCTCTTCGGTTCGAACTCCCAGCTCCGGGCAATCGCGGAAGTCTATGCATGTGACGACTCGAAGGAGGCGTTTGTGAAGGACTTCGTGGCTGCGTGGAACAAGGTGATGAACCTTGATCGCTACGACCTTGCCTGAGCGAAAAAGCGGGCTGTCGACTAGGTACGACCAGGGTAGTGTCTCAACTTGAGACACTACCCTAACCCCGTTCCTGTTGTTTGGATCGGCAAAACCGAAAGTTCGTCGCTTTTCCTGGCTCGCGCGGGCCCGCAGATTTGTTGATCCAGAAGACTTTCGAATATTGCATTTCGGGCACACGGCCGAGGCGCGGTCAGACCTTGGGATCCACTCATGCTCGCATCGCTCGCACCGATAGCCCATCACCGTAATTGGGAAATCAGCGGCCTGGAGCCCGCCTAATCGTAGTCGTAACGGAGATATGGTGGAGGCGGCGGGAGTTGAACTTTCCCGCTCCGATGAAAACAAAGAAGTTATTGAAAAATTAGGGACGCCACAAACGCAGAACCCTCAGAAGTGGGCATTCCATTGCACGCGTATTGCACACACGAAAGGCGCGACTCTCGCCGCGCTCTGCACTCAAAAAAGTCATCCACGAACTGGAGCACCCAACGCGATTGCGCCGTTGCGCCACTTGGCGTATTGTCCGAGTCGTGTCCTTGCGAATAAAGAGTCCCACATTTTGCTGATCGCAGCAGCCCTCCTCATTTATCACCCGCTGATTGTTCGCGCGGAGAGTCCGATCGTTGTACAGCATCGGCGATTGATGCGCGAGGCGATCCTGGCACACAATGTTCCAAGAATCCTTGCGCTTGCCAAGCTGACGCAATATGTGGACATGAATGAACATGCCGAGAAAAGCACATATGTCGTATTGGCGGTCGGCACTGGAGACCTACCGACGGTGAAGGCAGTGATCGAGGGTGGATCTAGAATTCTTCAGTCCGGTAAAACGGACTATACGAATGTTTTCCTTGAGGCTGTGCAATGGCGTCGCAAGGAGATACTTGAATATCTAATTGTTGAGTTCAATAGAGAGAGGCAGGCTGCTCGCCCAGGAGATGATCCTAGAACTCTTGGGGGATGGTTGTCAGAAGTTCCCACGGCGCGACCGTCGTACAGCGCACTCACTAACGCGTACTCTACGGACGCTAACACCAAGAAGGGTGATCGAGAGATTGGCCTGCTTATGCTTCAAAACGGGGCCGACCCGAACGTGATGGCCAACTCGCACAACGCGATGTGGTTTGCGGTAACTCAATACCCCTGCTATGAGTGCGCGCAGGACTTGATCGACCACCACGTTAATCTCGAGCAGTTAGATATTCATGGAAAGACCATACTGATGTCCTTGACTAAGCATCAATGCGAACAGGAACAGTTCGCGGCTTTGATCGCCAAGAACACAAAGAACATCAATCAGACTGATCAAGATGGGCTCACGGCACTGGACTGGATGAGTGTCGGCTACGTTGGGCCGGGCTGGGTTTGTCGGTCGCGGGATCTCAAGAAGAATCCCTTTACCCCGGCAGCTGGAACTTGCAGAAGGATGCTTATTGAGTTGGGAGCCCGAGACAGGGCGCTACCGGCAACCTTTACCTGTCACGGTGGGATCTGAATCGCTGCTCGATTCGAGTCGGTTTTCAACACAGGGATTAGTCTCCTGAGCTGCACGAGGCGGAGGTTTTGCGGTAGCAAGCTGGTCAGCTCCAATTTCAAGCGGTACGTACTTGAGGCGCATGATACACCTCATGGTCGCCACATGTAGGCCGTAAGGGGGCAATCACTTGTCGCATCCGCAACGGGAGGTAGAACGTTGAATCGAAGATTGTCACTGTTACCGATTGCTGTGCTGTGTCTTGCAGTTCAAGGCTCGCGCGGGCAGACGATCGATTGCAAACTCCCACAGCCTAGTCCGCCTGTCGAAGCTACTTCTGTAGGTGTCGACTTTAAACACCGTGCCTCACCCGAACGCCGTGCTATTTGGGGTGATTGGCGGAAATCATGCCAGCTGAACCCAGAGCTTCGTTTTCCGGATGACCCGTTGAGTGACCCGCACAAGGGAACTGAATTTGCCGGTCCCTTGCGAGACGGAATGATTGTGACTACATCCCTCAACGATATCGGGGACCGGAAAAAGGGTGAACCGTACAAAGATGCCGGACTCGAATTCGTCGTCGCACCACTGACCCTCAAAATTAAAGCGCGCCCCATGAGTTGCCCTACGAGTCCGGACGGTTGTACTGGAAGAGACCCGAAAACCGGACGGAGCGATCACCAGCCTCATGCCTTTTTCGCAGGGGGATTGCAGGCCGTATACGATCCCAAATCAACTTCGAAAGTGGTTCAATATCTGTTCACTGCAAACAGCCAATTCCATTATAAAGATGACTACGTAGTGGACAGCTATTTTTGGCAAGTTGACTTGGATGGTCATCCAGTTAATCGATCGGTCAGAGTGGGTGTGCACGGTTGTGCCGTTTCGCCGGATGGGCAATATTTGGCGTGTGAGCCACCGTGCCAACCTCAGCACTATGGTCCTGAAGGACCCGGCCCCGACTGCAAGGGCGTTGCGCTCCCGTGCAACGGTTTATTGGTGCTGCCGATCGACCTCGGGACGACTGCGTGCGTCTGGAGGGCAGGAGACATTGGCATCCTGAACTTAGCCGTTTGGTCTCCGGACTCCAAGGGATTCGCATATTACGCGTTGCAACAACTAGACTCAAATAAAGGAGTACTTCTTTACTACCGCCTCGGAACTAAGGTCGATCAAATTGTTCAACTTTTGCCTCGCGCTAACCAGAAGGAAATTTGGATCCCAGCGCTGTTTTGCTCCTTACAGGGCAATGACCCTCACCTTGCCCCCCTTGGCTGTCAGCACCTCGGCACGTCCGGCGGGGTGCCAGATCCTGGCGAGCCGAGTGTGGGCTTAGGAAGCGATATGCCGGCCTGGTCGCCCGACCCGAAGAATCTACAGCTGTACGTCGCTGCCGTCGATATATCCCTAAGGGTAAGCGTCTAGCGAGAATGCTCGGCAGCGTTCGGGTCTCGTGTCCTCACGATGATTGCACGGGCGGACCATTCGTACCCCTCAAGATGTGCAGTTATGGGCTACCGGCAGGGTACCCGGCCGTGTCACCCTCTGGAAAGCGGATCGCGTTCTTGGGAGCGACCTCTTCCACGGACGCGAGATCGCAGTTGTACATGTACGACCTTGAGTCTAAGAAGGTCACACCACTATCGAATATTAAAGCTGGATACAAGGCCTATAACCCGGTCTGGCGCCCAAATTAAGCTTGCCCAGAAGAGCGGTAGAGCGAGCAGGGCGGGCTTTCCGCATAAACTATTGAAAATAAATAACTTGGTGGAGGCGGCGGGAGTTGAACCCGCGTCCGAAAATGCTGCCAGCAAAGAGCCTACATACTTAGTCTCGTTCCGGCGCCGGTTGCCCGGCACTCTCGCCAATCGCGCTCAGAACGGACAAGAAACGCGGCCGGCCAGCCTGAAGGTCTCACCCCGAACTCCCAGACGTAGAGTTCGGGGCCAGCTCACTGTGCGACGCCCTTTCCCGGCCCATGAGCAAAGCCGAGGAGGACGGCAACTTAACTAATTAAGCTGCGTATGCCAGTGTTTGGTTGGCAATTGTGTTTTTGCACGCGATTACGGATGCATGCACTCCGGTATGCCTCTTTACCGCAATCACTTCCGTCGAAGCCGTGACGCCCCCTCGGAGTGAACCGCGATCCCCTTCACTGTAGCAGCTGGCACAGGGAAGTCAATCTCTGCTATTTAGATGCAGGCCACCGCTCCCGTGACTCGCGCCACCTCAGCAACGCACTCTCCCGCGGAGTGCGCTAAACGTCAAGACGACGAGGCGGGCAAATGGTCGTAACTAGCTCTAATTCATTCGCTACGTCGCTATCGGTCGGGTCGTCGGATGGATTTCTGCGGAACTCTGATGCTCTAAAGATGGCTTGGAAATACGGTATCTCTCGTCGCTGCAAGTTGATGATTGACGCTAAGTCCGTCATGTCCTTGAGACTGAGTGACGAAAAAATCCGTTCGGCGCTGCGGGTTCCTGGTCCATGCAGACCTGCGAAGATGGTAAGCGCGGTTCCGGGCTGCGGACCTGGCATTCGGGTTACCAGCAGGTAGTCGTCAATTTGGTCTCCACCACGCGATTCGGGACGCAGCAGCGTCTTTCCATCCCGGTCGCAAATCGTGTGGACGTTAGGTGTAACAAAGCCGCCATATTGCCAACGTCTCAACGCCTCGAGTTCTTGTCCGATGCCGTAGTAAAGTGTGCAGGCTGGAGTGCCAAATCGCGGTGCCTCAGGTCTTCCCAGAATCTCCTCTGTCTCTGCATTGGAGGCTCCTGAGCCCAACAAAACTCTAGAATTGTCAGTGCCGACTTCTGGCAGCGAGGCCATGTTTTCCCAATTGACTCCCAACTCCTTGTGCAAGAAAGTGGAAATTGCGCGAAAAACGCAGGCTTCATGGCCGTAAGTCATCTGCCCGTCGGGCAATCGTGTGTCCGGTGGGTGATAACTTCCGTCAGTGCGCTTCCAATTCCTCGGAGCTCGGAACGCTATCTCCGTTGCAAGAGAACTCAAGAAAAGGTGATAACCCAAATATGAGTAGTCCCGTCCTCTCAACATCACATCGGCCGTAGGCTCTAGGTAGGAAGGGCCAACCAGTTTTGAATTACTATGGTCAGGGTCGCTGAGCGTATTTGCTACATACGAACTCGCAACCCCTGTGGCAAAAGAGAGAAACAATTGCATTGCTGCCCGTTTCGACGGATCGGGAGGGGCGTCATATCTGACGAGTTCTTTGTGCTGCTTTTCATGCGAAATCGGAGGCACAGCTTTTTTCTTAGGAGGTTTCATAAGGCCACATTGCCTGCTTTCACTTACCAGCGATAAGCCTAACGGGGGCGGGCCGTACTTATCAACCCCGAGGGGCGGGAAAATCGAGTTCCCCGAGAACACCGTGGCAGTGCTGAATTCGCGGCGGCATTTCATCTTCTGCCTGCTGATGGCGGGACAGCAGGTCCCTTATCTTTGAATGTGATTCCCTGCATCCAGGCCGCTGTCAAATCATCCAACCTTTTACTTGCCTGTTAGTCTCATACGAGTGCCAATGACGAGCCACATGGTGTGTTCCTGCGGACGCTGCTGTCTGGAGAGGATCTCGTGATCCCCGACTGCATTTCGTTCAATTCTATTCCGCACACGACCCGCATCTTCAGCGATTTTCTTTCCTACTCTCCGCAGATTCGCAAGTTTTTTCCGACACCGCCAGACGTCGAGCAGGTTGCTGCATTCGCCAAATCGGTGCCGCAGGACCGTAGGCGCCAATCCCGTGTCGCCGACGCCCTGGAGAGGCAGAACCGCGCTTGGGGAGCGTCGCAGCAGACGCTGCACAACATTGAGCGGCTGCGCGAAGGCGCGTTCGCTGTGGTCACGGGCCAGCAGGTGGGTCTGTTCGGCGGGCCGTTGATGTCGTTGCTCAAGGTCGCCTCGGCGCTGGCCCTGGCGAAGCAAGTTCAGCAGTCGGGCGTGGATTGCGTGCCAGTGTTTTGGCTCGCCACGGAAGATCACGACCTCGATGAGGTCAACCAGGTACTGTTCCTATCGCACGACTTTCAACTTGTGCCCTTTAAGGCCAACACTGCTGGAACTTTCGGCTCTCCTGTGGCCAAAGTTCGTTTCGCGGAAGGCACCAACGAACTCGTTGCCCAGGCCGCGAAACTGCTTGGCGACTCGCTCGCGGCCGATTACCTGCGCGAAACCTATGTTGAAGGCGAGACGTTCTCCAACGCCTTCGCCAAACTTTATACCCGTATCTTCGCTGAACATGGGCTCATCCTGCTCGACCCTGCCGATCCTGAGCTGCATCGCATCGCGACGCCGTTGTTTGTGGACGCCCTCCGGCGCTCCGCCGAACTCGACCAGGCGGTGCTGGAGCGCAATCGCGAGCTACAAGACGCCAACTACCACGAGCAGGTGAAGGTCACGGGTGAATCCACTCCGCTGTTCGCGCTGGTGGACGGAGCCCGCGTCCCGGTGCACCGCGCGAATGGCGCGTTCGCCATCGGCAAAGAGCGGCTGTCCGGGGAAGAGTTGGAAGACTCGCATCCGGGCCATGCCGGAAAACTTCAACGCGAACGTATTGATGCGTCCCGTGCTGCAGGATTATTGGCTGCCGACGCTGGCCTACATCGGCGGGCCGGCGGAGATCGCTTATTTCGCGCAGGCCGCCGTGCTCTACGAAAAGCTGCTCGGCCGCGTTACTCCCATGCTTCCGCGCATGAGTGCGACGCTGATTGAGCCGCGCATCGAACGGCTTCTGCTGAAGTATGAAGTCGAGCTGCCGGAGTTGTTTCATGGGGAGCGTCAGCTGCGCGACTGCCTGGCGGTGCGTTCGCTGCCCGCCGACCTGAAGGAAAACTTCGAGCTGGCACGGCGAGCGACCCAGATCAACCTCCAACGTATCAGCGCATCTCTAAGCAAGCTCGATCCCACACTGGTGGAAGCTGCCGATCGCGCAGCCAGTAAAGTGCGCTATCAGGTTGACCGGCTGGAGAAGAGGGCTGCCCATGCCGAGCTGCGCCGAACCGAGATTCTGGCTCGACATGCGGCACAAATCGAGAATGCACTGTATCCGAACAAGGCTCTACAAGAGCGCGAGATTGCCGCTCTCTACTTCTACGCCAACCACGGTCCAGAGCTGATCAACCGCCTCGTCGAGTTGGCCCAAACGCGATGCCCCGAGCACAAAGTGCTGACCCTGGGAACGAATTAGCCACGGGCGGCCAACATTCCTTTGCGGGCTGCGAAACTTCGGCTCTTCTAGATCAAAGCGTACAGGTTACCGTCAGTGCTACCGACATAGACCGCATTTCCCACGACAACCGGCGACGATAAGACCGCGCCCACGCTCATCATTTTGTCGACTCCGATCACCATGTCGTTATAGAAGAAATCGAAGAACGCGGCTTCGTACTTCGGCGAGCCATCAGGCTTGGTGTACGTGGCGCCATTCTGCTTCGAGCCGTCCGTCTGGAAGATCCATGCCGGTTTCTGTGTGGTCAAATCAATGGCGATCAGCTTTCCCTCGTGGGTCCCGATGTAAAGCGTGTTCCCGGCAATGGCGGGTGACGAAAACATGGGCCAGATGAACTTGAGAGAGAACACCGGTGCGCCTGTCTTGGCATCGAGTGCATAAAACAACCCGGAATCTGAGGTTGTGAAATAGATTTTCCCGTTCTGTACGATCGGCGAACCAATTACCCACGAACCTTTATTGCTAAAGGCCCACTTTTGTTCGCCCGTCTTCGCGTCGAGAGCGTAAACCTTGGAGTCGCGGCATCCGAAGTACACCAGGCCGTCCGCCACCACAGCGCTGGATTGAATGCCCACCTGATTGTGAATGGCCGGGTCGTCGCCCGTCTTGAAACGCCAATGCTCCTTGCCGGTGGCGGCGTCGAGTCCGTAGAAGTAGCTGTCCCAGCTTCCAACGTAAACCATGCCATTAGCGACTGCGGGCGAAGCGTGCACCACGTCTCCGGTTTGAAACTTCCACCTCAGACCGCCGGACGCAGCATCCAGAGCGTAGACCGCTCCGTCGCCGCTTCCGAAGTACACAACGCCCTTCTCGATGGCTGGCGATGAAAGATAAAAATCGAATGGATCCGGCATGGTTTCTGCGGCGGGCATCGCGCCGTGCAGGTGCGTGGCCGTATAGCGGTGCTCTCCCCGGGTGGCGAATTTCCACCTCAGGGTTCCGCTCGCGGCATCGACCGCATAGAAGTTGCCATCATAGCTGCCGAAGTACACTACGCCTTCGGCAACCGCCGGCGACGAGGTCACGCGACTCTCGGTCTTGAACTTCCACTTCAACGTGCCGGCATCGAGGTTGATAGCATACAGGTTATGGTCGGTGCTTCCCAAATAGATCGTGTCGCCGGCAACCGCCGGTGACGAGATCACCTGCCCATTGGTATGAAACTTCCACTTGACCTGGCTGTACTTCGGAACTCCTGCGGCGTTATAGATCCCGCTGTGCTGCGGATCGCCCCGGAACATCACGCTGTTCTGGCCGATTGACGGCAGGCCAACACAAACAGTCATCACGAAAAACAACTGCGCCTTCGCAGCGGCCCTGCGATTCGTCTTCATGCGTAGCCCCTCCCACTGCGTCTGACGCAGCGTCACGTTGGACGGTCCGAACATTATTCTTGTGATTAAACTCCAAGGCTGGGTGAGCACATTGCCTGCCAGACGCAGAGGTGCCGAAACGCTTGAAACAAGCGCTGGAAGCATGAAATTCGCCGCACCGCAGGACGGCTGCCGCCCAGTTTCAGCGGAGCGTGTTCGAAATTGGGCACCTTCCAGATAGGCGGTTGAGTCAGGAGAGTTGGCTGCCCTGGCTGCGAAGAACATTTCGCAATCGAAGCATTTCGGTATAGCATGTTGCACTTAGCCTTATTGCGATCAGAGTACGGAGGAGGCCCGCTATGAGCCCTGTCCCAGTGCGCGAAAAAGAATCGAAAGAGAAGGCGAGCAAGGCGAGCGCAGTAGAGATAGCCGTCGCCGAAACTGCGGAGGCGAGCGGCGCCAGTGTGGACAAGATCCGCGAGATCCTCTTCGGCTCGCAGATCAAGAACTACGAGACACGTTTCGCCAGGCTGGAAGAGGCCCTCTCCCGCGAGAGCGCAGAAATCAAGGACACGATGCGCCGGCGCCTGGACTCGCTGGAGGCCTTCTTCAAGAAGGAGACCGAGTCCCTGGCGGCGCGACTGAAGACCGAGCGCGACGAGCGCGAGGAAGTGTTGAACAACATCTCGCGCGAGCTAAAGGCGGCATCGGCCCAGCTATCCAAGAAAATACTGGACCTCGACAACAAGGCGGCCCAGGATCGAAGTGAGGCGCGGCAGGAATTGATGGCTGAGTCGCGCAAGCTGCTCGACGAAATTCGGCAGCGCAACGATACTCTCAGCGCTCTGCTGGAAACCCGCGTGCAGGAGTTGCGCAACGCCAAGACCGACCGCTCCGCGTTGGCTGCCCTGTTTGTGGAACTCGCCGTGCGTCTCAAGGATGAGGACGGCAACAGCAAGGGCAAGCCCAGGCCGGTCCGGAGTGCCACCGAGGCGTGAGGACCCTATGGGCTCAACGCCGGCGGACCTGAAACGCGATCCTGAGTACGACCAGGGCCGTGACGAGCTGGCCGAACTCCGGGCCTTGCTGCTGGGGCAGCAACTGGTTGAGTTAGAGGCGCTGCGGAAACGGCTCGACGACCCCGAGGTCCGGGCCGAAGAACTGAGCCAAATTCTCGGTAAAGCCGTCGTACTCTCCGTAAAACGTGATGGCGGCCTGCAGCGTTCGTTCTACCCCATCGTTGAACAGGCGCTGAAGCTCTCTATCGACAAGAACCCGGGCCTTCTCGCCACATCGCTTGCCCCCATCATCGGTGAGGCCGTACGCAAGGCAGTTACCAATGCCTTCCGGGGCATGACCGAATCCATCAATTTCATATTGGAGCGCAGCCTCTCCTGGGAGAGCCTGAAGTGGCGCCTGGAGGCGTGGCGTACCGGAAGGTCGTTCGGGGAGATAGCCCTGATGCGTAGCCTCCGCTACAAAGTGCAGCAGATCTTTCTTATTCAGCGTGATACCGGTTCCGTGCTGCAATACCTCAAGGCGCCAGGAGAAGGGATACGCGAAGCCGAGCTGGCCTCGAGCATGCTTACAGCCCTCGGGGATTTCATGACCGATGCGTTCGACACCAAGCGGCCGCAGGAATTTGAAGGTGTCGATTACGGAGACTTCAAGCTCTGGGTCCACCACGGTCCCCAGGCGTCGCTGGCAGGCACCATTCTTGGCACGCCGCCGCCGGAGCTGAAAAACGTGTTCGCCCGGGAGAATGAACTGATTCACGGGGAATTCGTTGGCGCACTGGCCTCTTTCAGCGGAGACGCCAGCATCTTTGACGGGGCGCGCCCTCATTTGGAGAACTGCCTGCTTGGCCAAACCGCACATCCGCAGAGGCAATCCCGGTGGTGGCTGGCCGCCGTTGCTGCCCTGCTGATTGCCATCTTCGCTCTCGGATATTTCGTCCATCGCCGCAACCGCCGGTGGGACCATTACCTGGCGCGGCTGCAGAGCGAGCCTGGGATTGTGGTTACCGGCTCGGACAAAGGCTGGAGACACTATTCTATTATTGGCTTGCGCGATCCATTGGCATCCGATCCGGTGCATCTGGCAGAGGAGTTCGGTATCGCGCCCGACAAGCTGCAAGCCCGTTTCCAGCCTTATCAGTCGCTTGACGACAGCTTTGTGCGGAGGCGCGAGTTCGATGCCGGCAAGCAGCAGGTGGAAGAGCAGATCGTCTTGTTTCCGGTGAGCTCAAGCGTGCTGTCGCCAGACCAGGTGTCGCGCCTCGAAAGCATGGAAGGGCAATTGAACAAGCTCCAGGATACCGCTCGGGAGCTGGGCCGCGAGATCCACCTCAATATTTACGGACGAGCTGATCAAACCGGTGCTGAAAGCAAGAACACGACCTTGAGCAAGGATCGCGCCGAGCGCGTGCGGGACGCTCTCCTTGAACGGGGTGTTGCGCCTGAAATGATGACGGCCATCGGGCTGGGTAACAGCGACCCCATTCAGCACGGCTCGGCCGCCCATCAGTTGGAAGTGAATCGCAGTGTGGCCTTCAAAATCCAGACAGCACCAGGAGACAAGCCATGATCCAGAAGAAGATCTGCATGCTGGGTTCATTCGGAGTCGGAAAAACAAGCCTGGTGGCGCGATTTGTGCAGGGAATTTTTTCCGCCAGGTACCTCAGCACGGTTGGGGTAAAGATCGACAAGAGGGAATTGAAGGTCGGCGATCAGGACGTGCTGCTGCTCCTCTGGGACCTTGCAGGGGAAGACTCCCGCTCCCAAGTCCAAACCGCTTATCTCCGCGGCGCCGCCGGGTATTTCCTGATCTGCGACGGTACCTGGGCGGAATCCCTGGTCACCGCCAAGAGTATCCACAAACGGGCGGTCGAAACCGTAGGCGACATTCCCTGCATGCTGGTGGTCAACAAGGCGGACTTGTGGAACAAGTGGGAGATCACAGCTCCGGAACTGGAACAGTTGGTGGCCGAAGGATGGAAAGTCCAGGTAACCAGCGCCAAGACCGGCGACGGCGTGGAAGAAATGTTTAACAAGCTCACGCAAGAGGTGCTGCGCGCGAACCCGCTGAGTGAAGCCGCGACCGCGCTTTGAATCAAGCGGCGGGAACGGGCAACCCCCACTTTTCTTGCCGCGGTACGCTGGCGGGTGCCTTACTGAAATTGGGAGGGAAAGACACCCCCGCGGTCAGAGAGTCACACGGAAAAAGCTGAAGCTATTTCTCCTTATTCAGCGCTTTGTAAATGGTTTGTGGTAGATCATTGGCGCGCTCCAGTTCGTCAGTGTGCAAGCTTAGGTTGCCACCTAACAACCGCACGGTTTCGCGTCCAACAGAGACCAGGATTTGCACGTAAACGGTCGCCATCGGCGCGGACGAATTGTCGCCTTCCCTTGATTTTTGCAGGCGCGCCAGATTCTCGCGCACCTCGGCGGGGGTCATGGCGTGAGGGTTCTTAACGATCCACATTCTGCACCAGCATTTCCGTCTGAAGACATCAAGACAAGCGCTTCTTCGAGGACCTGCTTCGGCGGCGCTAGAGAAAATGGTAACAGGCTCTGTCAATCGGCAGCTCGTCCGCTAGTCCCACCTGACACGCACGCTCTATAGGGGGACTGTTGCGGATGAGCTACAGGACGGGAACAGACGGCAACGCTCAAAAGTCTGCCGGAGAGTTTGCCCAACTCTCCGGCAGAGCTGAAATCCTGGAACTTACTTACTGCACATTCCAGATGTCCAGCGCGTTTAGGACGTCGTCCACGGCAGCGAGATGCACCTTGTTGAGCGAGACATTGAGGGCGATGCCAAAGGCCGCGCCTTGCTGTGAGTTGACTGAGACCTGCGCCACGAAGCGCCCCGTCGGATCGGTCTCAACGATCTCGCTGGGTTGATTGGGGTCGCCATTGACCGCATCCCCATTGGAAATCAGAAGGTCCCCGTTAGGTGCGAGAGCCAGGGCCAGGGGCCCATGCAGGTGAGTATTGTCGGTGTAGAAAACCTTCCCCGTGCCTGCGTCCGTGCTTCGGGTCGATGCATTGGGAACCGAGTAGATGGCGTTATCGGCAGTGGATGCCACATACAAGGTGTCCGACGATGCAACGTAGGCCAGACCCGTAGGCCCCAGCACCAGGGCATTGGGATCGCAGCGGTGGGTGTATTGCGATGCAATCTGGGTCTTGCTCATCAGCGTCAGGTTGCCGCCAGAGACCTGGAGGTTCAACCGGGTCACCGTGCCGCTCTCCACATTGGAGACAAACACGATGGGAGTACTTGCGCTATCAATGAAGGTCAGGTCCCACGGGCCGTCGAGCAGTGTCGGATCACTGAAGCTTCCGATTTGGTTGCCGTTCTTATCCAACACCAGCAACGAGCCGGGTTTAATCGTGGAGCAGGTGCCATCGGTGGTCGGAACGTTGCCCACCAGCACGAACCCGCTCTGGAGGGCCCCAAGCGCGGTGCTGAGACCCAGTCCCGATGGCCCCTGGAAGAAGGTCGAAGCCGTGCCCGTCGGGGTCACGTCCATGATGGTTGTCCCTGTTCCCTGAAGATTACTCGAGTTATTGAAGTTGGAAACCAGGTTATCCCCCGGGCTGGCTTTGCCGCCACTGGGGAAGTTTGCGGGCACATAGGCGACGCCGTATGGGTTCACGTCGCCGTTCCCCGGTATCGTAGAGGCCTGAACTTCGGGATCAGGCGCCGTCAATTCAGGCAGAATTGGCTCAGTCGTCTCGGGAGTTACATCTCCCGTGATTACGCCGAACAGCCCATCGGTATATCGGGCTGGCCCAGCGGTAAAGAAGAGCGCGTTCGTCGCTCCATTGAGAGGGCTGCCAGCGCCGAACGCTATGGCCCAGAGTCCGTTGATGGTTATGGTACCGTAGGCGGTGCTCAAGTATCCAAGAAACGCGCCTGTGCTGGGATTGTACGCCCCGATCCACCCGCTACCCACATTGGATACCAGCAAATCGTTGCTCATGGGCCCAAAGTTCGAGGGCGACATGGCAATACCAAAGGGGAGCTCCAGCCCAGTCTGAGTGATCAGGCGATGCTGGGAACCACCGCTCAGGTCGTAAGTATCAAGGTAGCCGCCCGGCATGCCAAGGAATGGATTGGCGTAGGCTACGTACAGCGTGGTTCCAATGACCTGGATGCCATACGGTCCATATCCCGACGGTAGTCCGGAATCGGTGAATGATTTGACGAAATTGAAGTTCCCGTCATAGATGCTCACCAGATTGTTCTTGGTGTCGGCGACATAGAGGAAGTTCCCCGAACCTGTGAGGGCTATCGCCAGCCCGTCATACGTCGCACCCTTCCCGGAATTGTTCACCGCAATGATGGCTTTGTTGGCATCGACGTTGCTATTCCATCCGCTGATAGTGCCATCCATTGTTGCGAACAGGAACGTAGCTGGTCCCGAATTGTTTCCTTCCTTGACTACGAAGCTGGAAGACGAATTGAAAACCTGGCCAGTGGGACTGCCCTGGCCTCCGCTGGCGCCTGGAATCGTAATTGGGTTGCCCAGCAGGACACCAAAGCGTGAATAGATGGTGGTGAACCCTGTTCCGTTATCGGAAACCCAGAAGGGACCTGAGGGCGAGAACGCAAGGCCCCATCCATTCACCAGATGGGGATCGGTGTTGAACCCCAATCCTGCGAGATTTCCCGTAAGATTCCTTTGGTCATACTGCGCAATTGCCGAGGTTGTGAGCAGCAGCACAATGCTGAACAGCACTGCAACGCCAAGGAGTTGAGCGACTGGTTTTCGGGTTGCGATCAACATACTTCCTCCTGCAATGTGAAAAGCTCTGAAGCTTGGGAGTTGACCCCCCACTACCCGAGACTCTATGGAGCAAGTGTCAGGTGTTTGTCACCGCAGCGTGAACGGGATGTAACTTTTTCGTGACATTGTTGTCCTCGGCGATCGGGGCTACCATCTTGCGTGCCCCACCCAAGCCGCTATTGCCTGGAGCCTGGCCTCAGCACAGTCGAAGGGTGGGAGTCTTGCTCCTGCCTAATCACACGCAAGCGTGACCTGCGCACTTGTCTCTGAGCACCTCGGCGCAGTATCAGTGAATCTGAGGACGCAGTTCTTGTGTCTTTGGCTGCCGCACCCAGAGTGCAAGGCCCCCAAGCTCATTGAAAACCTGTTGTCAGTAGCCAGTGCCAGTTGTTAGGCCGAAGCCGGCTCACATTACTAGGCGATGAACCTCGCCCTCTCTGTCAGGCAAATTCTGGAGAATGGGGCAAATTTATCGGCGTAGGTCATTACAGCTCAATTAAATACGTATAAACCATTGGGGCACAATTACTTGCCGGGGAAAAGTTCGTAAACCAATGATTCTAAATAACAGAGGGAGGGGAGGGGGAGTTATTAACTCGATAACGGCTTGGCGTGAGTTGCGACTATAGGGATTCCCTTCGACGCTCAGGGCAGGCTTTCGGCTGCAGTTCGCAGAAGCGGCCAATCGTCGCGCAGACAGTCAAGAGCTGCGGCGAAGAAGGCCGGCTGGCGAAGAGCGAAAATGCGCTTCATAGCTGACTGCAGCTGCTGATCGCTACTCTTCTCCCGCGCCACCGAAATTCGACAGCGCAGGAGAAGAAGAACTGGGTGCATTCCGCGGGCCAGGCTGCATCGTGCCCCGATGGCCCGCGATGCTAGTTCACAGTTATGTTGAAGGGCAGGGACGGAATGCCATTGGTGACCACCACCAGCTGACTCGGTCCCGTTTCCATGCCGGCCGGTACATCGAAGTGAGTGTAAGTGGGCACATTGCCGGTCTGCACACCCATGTAGCTGTGGTTGTGGGTCTTGGCGTAGAAGACGTGCCCGGTGGCGATGTTGGTAATCCGGACCAACGGATAGTTGGTAGCGGTTTCGAGTTCGTCTCCAAACGCAGCCGCTTGCGACCAGCCATTGAAGAGCTTGCCGGATACAATGTAGCTCTGGCCGCGGGTGGCGACACTTGGATAGGACAAAATGGCCGGAGCCCACGGCTGGACGTAGCTCCCGGTGGCTTTGTAGACCTCCGAACCCCCGACCAGCACCTCGCTGGTCGGCAGCACGATCAGGCTGCCGCCGTTGCTGTAAAGGGTCGGCGTGAAGTTGGTTCCGTCGAATTCGTAAAGCCGGCTCGAGCTGCCCTCCACCAGCACCTTGCCGTTGATGAGCAGCACCGCGAAGTTGTCGCCGGCGTCATCGCCATTGGGAAAATCTGGTCCGGGAATCCAAGTGCCGGGATCGGTCGGGCTGCTGCCATGGTGATAGACCGAGGTGTGTCCCGTGGAAGCACCCTGGTGGCGGGCGCCGGTTGCGAACACCGTGCCGTCCGGCCGCAAGATAGCTGGGCCGGTTTCGCCGGGAGGACAATACTGGCCGCCCCCATATTGGATGCAGCCCACTTCGGGCGGTCCCTGCAGGTTCGCAATGGTGCTGCCGTCGGAGACCCACTCTTGCAGCGATGGAATGAATCGCTCCGAGTTGGGATTGTTGAGCACGTCCACGGTCAAGACGGTCCCGTCAGGCATGAGGGTCCAACCCTCCTCGGCGTTCCAGTCGCTCTTGCCGCTCGATCCCACCGCCGTCCACTGCATGGTGACGGGATCCAGGTCCGCCATCTGCATGTCGAACTTGCGGCCGATCAGGAAGTGGCCGTTAGGAAGGATTACCGATGGCGAGTCGCCGATGTAGTCCCAACCCGGAGGCGGCGTCAACGGAGTCCAGGTGTTTTGTGCCGGGTCGTAAACCGCGCCCAGATTGGTAAACGAAAATTGGCCGAAGTTATATTCGCCGCCTTCAATCAGCACCCGGCCGTCGGCTAGAACTTGCGAAGCCATTGCGTAAGGCTCGTATCCAGGAGCCAGGCTTGCCATCTGCGTCCAGGTGCCGTTGACATAGCTTCCGTTAATGTCGGGCGTGAGCTTCCACCAGTCGTTGCCGATGTTGCCTTGGACGAGGACGGTACCGTCGGTGAGCAGGAATGGAACTCCAGCCCCATCGGGAGGTTGATGCTTGAGGGTTGTCAGGGTCTGCGCTAGCGAGATGGTACACGCCGTCAGCAAAAGCGTAACGATTACGAGGAACAGCTTCTTGATCAAAATAAATCTCCTTCTGAAAGTGACAGTCAACAGCAAATTGTGAGCAATTCCGGCAAACCTCGTTTCGGTGGGACGGGCAGCGATCGGCGCAGAATGTCAACGCGAAAAGACCTCTCGGGAAGCCACTACAAGGCGGCGAAAACTCAGGAAACGAAGTGCCAGAATTGTGCTTCATACGACCGCCTATGTCAATCTTTCTGAGCCCAGGGAACTGTGAAAAATGGATAAAGGTAAAACGGACTCGGTAGTATTCGCCCGTGTCAGTTCTTTGGCCTTCCTTTGGCGTTTGGCGCGAAGGAAAGGACAAGTGCTCGAAAGCGGTGTAAGCTTTCTACCTTCGGCCGAAGTGGATGAACGATTGTGCTGAGTAACATTCTCATCATCATCGCCTGTGTAGGCGCAGCCTTACTCTTTCTTTTTCTGGTGACGCGTACCTCGACCGCTCCTTCACGCAAGGAGTCGAACGATTTTACCGGCGCCGTCGTGGCCGTCATTGGAACCACCTATGCTGTAATCCTCGCGTTTACACTTTCGGGCGTGTGGTCGATGTTTCAACAGGCGCAAGCCAACGAAGAGCAGGAAGCAAATGCATTGGTGAATGTCTTTCGCATCGCCACTCAATTGCAGGACGCCAATGCGGGACAAATCCAGGACCTCTGTCGGCGTTACGTAAAGAACGCGCTGGATCGCGAGTGGCCCGCGATGGAAACAGAACAGATGACGCCAGAAGGTGATGAGATGATCGACCAGTTCTGGAAGCTGGCCGGGCAAAGCCAGGCGCATGCTCAACCCGACGCCATCGCGGCGTACCAGCTCATGGAGGAGTTACGCGGATTGACGCAATACCGGCGAATTCGGGCCATGCAGGCTCGTGAGCATCTTCCTGGAATCCTGTGGGCCGTGCTGATCGCGGGCGGTATCATCACGGTCGCCGCATCATGTTTCTTTGGAGTGCCCAACTTCCGTTTTCATGTGCTGCAGGTGCTGGTGCTCACCTTCTTAATCGCGCTCGTGTTGGTCGCCATCGCCGACATTGATCGGCCGTACCAGGGAATGGTAAAAGTGGAGCCGGAAGGCTTTCGCTTTGCTGTTCGTACTCTGAACAACCAGCCGAGTCCGTGAACAGCGGCGGCGTCGCAATTTTTCGCAACCAGAGGTTGGCGCATTAGTCGTAAGAAAAGCCGGCGAGTTCGTCGCCAGCTGGTAGGAAGTAAGTATGAAGCGCGTTTATGTCTCCAGTGTTGCGACCTCGATCTCCTGCTCTTCCACAGGAATTTCTCCGTTCAGCGTCTTGATGCCATACTCGTAACCCTTGTCGAATGCCTTGCGGTTCAGGTCGCGATATGCTTCGGGGACCGAATCAGCGATGGCGTTGCGCAGCGAATCAGGCTGCAAGAGTCCGGTGACCGCTCCGAAGAAGCCGACCATCACGATGTTGAGCACCATCTTCTTGCCTAGCTCTTCGGCCAGCCGCGTCGCTGGGCAGCTATACACGCGCACGCCGGTTGGAATCGTGTCCACACGAACCAGGTCCTGCTCGATGATCAGCGTTCCGTTCTCCCTGACCTGTGGCGCGAAGATCGTGTAAGCCTCGTGCGACATCACCACCAGCACGTCGGGCCGCGTGACGTATGGATAAAGCACCGGACTGTCGGACAGAATAACCTGGGCGCTGCAGGCTCCGCCGCGGGCTTCCGGCCCAAAGCTCTGCGTCATGGTGGAAAAGCCGCCTTCGTAGATGCAGCCTGCTTTGCCAATGACAATGGCCGACAGGATCACGCCCTGGCCGCCAAACCCTGCGATACGGATTTCGGTTAGATGCTGCATTCGCATGCCTCCGCTTCTACGTATTGATCGCCGAGAACATCGACCATACGGTCGTGCCTGAGATCGCGATATTCGCTGCGTTCACGGTCCACAAACTTGCCGACCACGATCTCGCCCGATTTGCTCAGTGCAACTTCGCTGGTCGGAGCGCCATTCTTTACCTTGCTCACCTCTTTGTAGAACTTCATGGTGTCGAGGCCGTCGCCCATCTTGTTACGCCGCTGATATAGCGTTGGACACGGAGAAATTACTTCGATAAAGGTGAAACCCTTCTTGGTGAACATCTCCTGCATGGAGCGCGCAAGCTGGCGAACGTGGAACGTTGTCCAGCGCGCGACGTAAACCGCGCCCGCGGCTTCCACCAGATACGGCAAATTGAACGACGGATCGTAAGTTCCGTAGGGATTGGTCGAGGTGATGACCGCTCCCGGCGTCGTGGGCGCCGTCTGGCCGCCGGTCATGGCGTAGATCAGGTTGTTGACACAGACCACCTTGATATCCACATTGCGGCGCGCCGCATGAATCAGGTGGTTGCCGCCGATCGCGAACAGGTCGCCATCGCCCGAATAGACCACCACGTTCAGTTTCGGGTTGGCCAGCTTCAGCCCGGTGGCGAAAGGGATTGCACGTCCGTGCGTGGTGTGGAACGAATCCAGGTTCATGTAACCAGCGACGCGTCCGGTGCAACCGATGCCCGACACGATGGCGACATTCTTCAGGTCCAGGTTGGCTTCGGTCAGCGCGCGGGCAAAGGAGTTGACGCTGGTGCCGATGCCGCATCCTGGACACCAGATGTGCGGCATGCGCTCGGTGCGCAGGAACGGTTCGACAGGATTGATGGGTACAGTCGTCATCGCGCCACCTCCATGATGGCTTGGAGAATGTCTTCAGGACGGTGGACGCTGCCTCCAGCGTGCCCAACAAAGCGCACCGTGGCTTTCCCGGCAACGGCGCGTTCCACCTCGCGCACCATCTGCCCCAGGTTCAGCTCGGCCACAACTAAGGCCTTCACCTTCGAGGCGATCTCCGCAATTTTTTTCTCGGGGAACGGCCACGCCGTGATGAGGCGAAACTTGCCGACCTTCACGCCCTTCTCGCGGGCCATATCAATGGAGCGCTGAGCCACTCGCGAGGTGATGCCGTACGAAACGACGACCACGTCGGCGCCCTCAATTTGGTCTTCCTCGTAAAGGATGATCTTGTCGGCGTTCTTCCTGATCTTGTCCACCAGCCGCCTCACCAGCTTGTCCTGCTGCGCGGGCTTCATGTCGGGATAGCCGCGCTCGTCGTGGGTCAGGCCGGTGACATGCACGTTATAGCCTTCGCCGGTGCGTGGCATGTCAGGGACCAGATCTTCTCTAGGCTGATAGGCAAGAAACTCGCCGGGCGGAATCGTGGTGTAGCGGCGAGGCTCAACCTCGATCTGATCGGCCGGTGGGATGACAACCTTCTCCGTCATGTGTCCCACAACCTCGTCCAGCATGACGAAGACCGGCACGCGGTACTTCTCGGAGAGATTGAATGCTTTGATGGTCAGGTCGAAACTCTCCTGGGGAGAGTTCGGGCAGAGGGCAATGATCTCGTAATCGCCGTGCGATCCCCAGCGGACCTGCATCATGTCGCCTTGCGCGGGAAGAGTGGGCAGGCCAGTGGAGGGTCCGCCGCGCTGCACGTCAACGAAGACGCATGGGGTTTCCGTCATCACGGCCAGGCCGATGTGCTCCATCATCAGCGAGAAGCCCGGGCCGGAGGTCACGGTAAACGCTTTGGCTCCGCCCCACACCGCGCCCTGTAAGGTTATGGAGGCGGCGAGTTCATCTTCCATCTGGATGAACGTCCCGCCGATGGTGGGCACGCGGGCGGCAAAACGCTCCACAACTTCGGTGGACGGCGTGATGGGATAGCCCGAGGAAAATCGCGCTCCCGCCGCCAGTGCACCTTCGCAGCAGGCGTGGTCGCCATCGAGAAAATGAGAGCCGGTCAGTACGCCAGCCGGATCAGCGTGCATCTTGGGCCTCCTCTGATTCTGTCGTCGCCTTCGCCTCCGCGGCCGGAGCCGCGGTTTCCTTCGCCGGAGCCGGTTCCTTGTACCCGAAGATGGCGAAGTCGGGACAATACATGCCGCACAGGTCGCAGCCGCTGCACTTCTCGGGATGCACCATGTACGGAGTGTGATAACCCTTGGAGTTGTAAGCCGAGGAGAGCGCCAGCACGTGCGTGGGACAAAACTCGACGCAGAAACCGCAGGCCTTGCAGCGTTCCACCACGATCTCCACTTTACCTTTGGCCATTGCTGCCCTTTCTTATCGCGGGCGCTTCAGAAAGAAACCGGAGCCACAGTCGCGGCTTTTTTCTTTGTGATTTCGCCGTCGCACCTGGTGTTTACGTTGCGGTTGGGGTCTCACCCTCTACCGGGGCCGGCACGTGCGCTTTTGCACGCGTCGGGGTGGCTAACCGAACGATGATTCGATTTTCGCGCACCCAATACCCAAGCCGAAGTGATAGGCGTCACATGGCGATGTGAGGTAGGACACTTGGCGGATCGCTCTTCGCTCTTCGCTCCAATAAGCACTGTCATCCCGCGCGAGGACTTCAGTCCGAGCGGAGGGACCTGCTTTTCTGCCTGCGGGACTCGGCTGCTGGGCGCAACAGTTAACCCTAGCGCCTCGGGCGCGAAAGATGATAGCCCACGGTTTCAACCGTGGGTACGCATCAATCAAGTTCGAGTCCCCCAGGACAGTACTCAATTCTGCCTGGGGGTATTCGCACCAGATCCTAGTCTCCTATCCTTGCTGCCCGGCGACAAGGATAGCATCAGGTTTAGATACCGGCCAGCCGATTAGACGTGATCAAGCAGTCGCCGGTAAATGGATGTGATTTGATAAAGCGACGAGTAACACGAGCGACTCTTTCCCATGGTTTGGGGATTGTGTCCAGCCATCTCCGTGTACGGCGCTTTCGCGGCCTTAATCAACTCCTCATCACTGAACCCCTTCGGTGGTTTGATCCTCCATCCCTTCGGCGTCTTCACAGCAAAGGCCGGTGTCCCACGTCTCACGGCCCTGTGACCGCCCTCACAGCCGAGACCCTGCCCGAAATGAAACCATTACTCACGGGAGAAAAGTGTCCCCACTTCATGGGTCTAATGACGCTTTTAACGCACTATGAAAAAGGTGCTGATCCTGGGAGCCGCAGGGCGAGACTTCCACAACTTCAACGTAGTTTTTAGAAACCATCCTGAATTTCACGTTGTAGCTTTCACTGCCACCCAAATTCCTGACATCGATGGACGCCGTTATCCCGTGCAATTGGCGGGCGATCTGTATCCCAATGGCATCCCGATCCTCGAAGAGAACAAGATGGAAGAGATCATCCGCGATGAGCAGGTGGACGTGGTGGTCTTTTCCTACAGCGATGTTGCGTATCCGACGCTGATGCATCTGGCGTCGCGCGCGGTTGCCGCCGGAGCCGACTTCTGGCTGTTGGGCGCTGAGCGCACCCAATTGGCTGCGAAGGTGCCGGTAATCTCTGTCTGTGCTGTTCGCACTGGCTGCGGCAAGAGTCCAGTCTCACGGCGCATCGCAACGGAGCTGCGCAATATGGGCTGGAACCCTGTTGTAGTTCGTCATCCCATGCCCTATGGCGATCTTGTGGCCCAGCGCGCGCAGCGGTACGGCTCGCTGGCCGATCTTGATCGCTATGAGTGCACCATCGAGGAGCGCGAGGAGTACGAGCCTCACATCGTTGAGGGCACCACCGTTTACGCCGGAGTGGATTACGAAGACATCCTGCGCCAGGCGGAGCAGGAGGGTGACGTCATCCTATGGGATGGCGGCAACAACGACACCTCGTTCTATCGTCCTGACCTCGACATCGTAGTGCTCGACCCGCATCGGCCGGGACACGAACTCGCCTATTATCCCGGCGAGGTGAACTTCCGCACCGCGCACGTGCTCATCATCAACAAGGTGGACACGGCCGATCCTGACGGCGTCAAGACAGTGCGGCAGAACATCGCGCTCTACAACCCTAAGGCGCAAGTCATCGAGACGGCGTGCAAAGTGACGGTTGCTGATCCCGAGGCGGTCCGCGGCAAGAACGTGCTGGTCGTCGAGGACGGCCCGACGCTCACCCATGGCGAGATGCCTTACGGCGCAGGGGTGGTGGCGGCCAATCGCTACGGCGCGGCTTCGCTGGTTGACCCGCGTCCGTATGCGGTCGGTTCCATCCAGAAGACGTTCGAGAAGTTTCCACACCTGTGGCGGGTCCTGCCGGCGATGGGATACAGCGATCGGCAGCGGCACGAGCTGGAGGAAACCATCAAGCGTGTGCCTTGCGATTTGGTGCTGGTGGCGACGCCAATTGACCTGGCGCGCACCATCAAGCTTGACAAGCCCAGCGTGCGGGTCAGCTATGAAGTGGAGGAGATCGGCAAGCCCGCCATCACCGAAATGCTTGATGAGTTCACGCAGGCGCACAAACCGGCGTTTGCGGGAGCCGGGAGGTAGCATGAACTCGAAGGATTTCCTCTCGATTCGCGACTTCTCGCCGCAGCAGATCCGGCACTTTCTTCATGTGGCGTGCCAGATCAAAGCCAATCCCAGGGCATACACCAAGGCTCTAAAGGGCAAGACGCTGGCCATGATCTTCGAGAAGCCGTCGTTGCGCACGCGGGTAACGTTCGACGTCGGCATCGAGGAACTCGGCGGCCACCCGCTGTATCTCTCACCGGACGAGATCAGCCTGGGCAAGCGGGAGTCGGTGTATGACGTTGCCCGGAACCTGGAGCGCATGGTCCACGGCATCATGATTCGCACCTTCGCTCACGAGATCGTGGTCGAGATGGCCCGGTGCGCCAGCATTCCGGTCATCAACGGCCTCACCGATTACAGCCATCCCTGTCAGGCAATGGCCGACTACCTGACGATGCTGGAAGTGAAAGGGACGCATCGCCGGACTGAAGATCGCGTACATCGGCGACGGCAACAACGTGGCGCACTCGCTGCTGTTCGCGGGCGTGCAACTCGGTGCCGAGGTTTGGATTGCGACTCCGCCGGGATACGAGCCGGACGAAGATGCGGTAGCGTGGGCTGCGGAGCGCTGCGCCAAGACAGATGCAAGCTGCACCATTACCCACGATCCGCAGATAGCCGCTTCGGATGCGGATGTGGTTTACACCGATGTGTGGACGAGCATGGGGCAGGAGGCGGAAGCGAAGGCGCGGCACAACGTTTTCCAGCCGTATCAAGTGAACGCCAGGCTCTTCGCCCAAGCGAAACCCGATGCGATCTTCATGCATTGCTTACCGGCACATCGCGGTGATGAGGTTACCGATGAGGTGATCGATTCGTCGCGGTCGTTCGTCTTTGCGCAGGCAGAGAACCGGCTGCACGCGCAGAAGGCGATCATGCTGGAACTGATGAGCGTCCCGGCGGAGGGGCGTGAAACGTTGCGTGAGCCCATGCTGGAGCTCGTTAAGTAGGCCACGAACTCGGTTGAGCAGATGGGAGGCGGTGTTTCCTCTAACCCTCCTTTTCGCCGCCTCTCGTCTGCCAGCCGCCGCGGCTCGCTTTTCGCTTGCTCGCCTATGTGTCGGGCTGTCGCCAGAATGAGGCCGGGGCGAGCGATGGTTAAAGAGCTGAGACAGGCGAAGAGCTAAGGCCGGAAGGCAAGAGCGAAGGGCGAACAGCGAAACGCGAATAGCCATTTTATGTCCAAGACGGCGCTGATTGCGGTTGGTGGCAACTCACTCATCCGAGCGGGTGAGAAGGGGACCATTGCCGAGCAATTGGCCAACACTCGCCGAACGGCCGAGGCGATCGTCGGCCTTGTCCGTCTCGGATACCGGTTGGTGATTACGCACGGCAATGGGCCGCAGGTTGGGGCGCAACTGCTTCGTTCCGAGCGCGCCTCCGACGTGGTTTACAGCCAGACGCTCGACGTCTGCGGCGCCTGCAGCCAGGGTGAGATCGGATACCTGCTCGCCCAATCGTTGGAGAATGAACTGGCAGCGGCTGGAATGAATGTTCCGGTTGCCAGCCTGGTGACGCAAACCCTGGTGTCGGGAGATGATCCCGCGATGCAACACCCGACCAAACCGGTTGGACCCTTCTATTCGCGGGCCGATGCCGAAGAGAAAAAACGCTTGCTGGGCTGGCAGATCGTCGAAGATGCCGCGCGCGGCTATCGGCGCGTCGTGCCCTCGCCCGATCCCGTCGAGATACTGGAGCTGGATGTCATCCGGTCACTGATCAATCGGGGTGTGCTCGTCGTCTGTACCGGTGGCGGCGGAATTCCGGTGGTGATGGTGAACGGTCACCTGCAAGGCGTGGAAGCGGTGATCGACAAAGACCGCGCCTCCGCGCTGCTGGCCACCCAGCTTGGGGTGGACCTGTTCGCGATCACGACCGATACGGAATACATTTACCTGAACTACAGAAAGCCCGGCCAGGTTCCGCTTACGCAGGTGACCGCTTCACAACTGGAAGAGTACTACCGTGCCGGTCACTTTCCGCCGGGGAACATGGGACCAAAGGTGGAGTCGGTGCTGCGCTTCCTGCGCAGCGGCGGCAAGGAAGCCATCGTCACCTCGCATGAACGTTTGGCCAAGGCGGTTTTGGGATGGGCAGGTACCCACATCGTTCCCGACGATGCAGCGGACAAGATAACTGACTTGCACGAAGAACTTGAGGCGGTGGTGACCGGGTGAACACTATGCCAACGATTGAGCAAACTCGCTGCGGCGGGCTGGAGAAGAAGCCGGGACTATCAAGCATGAGTCTGAAGCACGTGGTCGAGTCACAGCAGTTCACAGTTCCTCTGCTGATGGAGCTGTTCGACCGCTCGCGATTGATGGAGCGAATTGTTGCGCGAGGCGGCACTCTCGATTATCAGAACCGGATCCTTGCCAGCCTGTTCTACGAACCTTCCACGCGGACCCGCTTCTCGTTTGAGGCTGCGATGCACCGGCTGGGCGGGCGGGTGCTTTCCACCGAGCATGCGCGCGCCTTTTCGTCAGAGATCGAAGCCGAGCAGGTGGAAGATTCCATCCGCATCATCGGCAGCTACTGCGACGTCATTGTTATCCGCCATCATGAGACCGGAGGCGCAGAACGCGCGGCGAAGGTTTCACCTGTGCCGATCATCAATGCGGGAGATGGAGACGGCGGCCAGCATCCCACCCAAGCCTTGCTCGATTTGTACACCATCTACCGCGAGCGGCCGCTTGACGGGCTGAGCGTGGCGTTTATCGGCGAGCTGGATCGCGGCCGCACCGTGCGTTCGCTGGCGTACCTGCTGGCGAAGTTCGAGCGCGTCAAGGTGTTTTTCGTCAGCCCGCCCGAGCTGCAGATGAAGCCTGACATCCTGCAATACCTCGATCGCCAAGGCGTTCACTACGAACTTGAACCGGATTTGGATCGCGTGGTCGGCGAGGTCGATGTGGTGTACCAGACGCGCATCCGGCCGGAGCGGCTGCGGCAAGTTTCAGGCTCGATGCGCTATGCCATCAATTCGAGCGTGCTGCAGCGCATGAGGCCGAATGCCATGATCCTGCACCCGTTGCCGCGAACCGTGGAGCTGGACAAAACCGTGGACGACGATCCGCGTGCGCTGTATTTCCGCCAGGCGGCGAATGGGCTGTATGTGCGCATGGCGCTGCTAACGATGTTGCTGGAATAAAAGTCAGCAGCTAGCAATTAGCAACTAGCATTCGGTGCTTATCGTTCAGCACTCGTTGATGACCAGCAGGAGAAATGTCCACTTGATCCGGTGGAAGGGCACGGCTTCAGCCGTGCCCCAAAAGCGAGGTCAAGGCATGGGCTTTAGCCCCGGGCGATTCAATGCCCACCGTGGCTAAAGCCATTTGTGGGCGGGAGCCGATTTCGCCGGGCTGAAGCCCGGCGCTTCCACCGCGGAAAGGACGTTTCTTTTGCGGCCACCAAACGACGCGAACATGTTCACTAATCGCTAGTTGCTAATTGCTAATTCGAGGACCCTATGCCAGTCATGGAACACCTGCAAACCGCCGAGTTCATCGAGCTCGAAAACCTTTACGGAGCCCACAACTACCATCCCCTGGATGTCGTCATCGAACGTGCTCAAGGCGTTTGGGTATATGACATCGAGGGCAATCGTTATCTCGACTGCCTCGCTTCCTATTCGGCGGTCAACCAGGGGCACTGCCATCCACGGATTCTGCAAGCCCTGGTGGATCAGGCGCACAAAGTTACCCTGACCTCACGCGCATTCCGTAACGATCAGCTTCCGCTGCTCTGCAAGGAGTTGCACGAATTGACCGGCTTCGACATGGTGCTGCCCATGAACTCGGGGGCCGAAGCCGTCGAAACCGCCATCAAGGCCGCGCGCAAGTGGGGGTATAAGGTCAAGGGCATTCCCGACGGCCAGGCGGAAATCATCGTTTGCGCCAACAACTTTCATGGCCGCACGGTAACCGCGATCAGCTTCTCCACCGATGAGCAATACCGCGATGGATTCGGGCCGTTCACCCCAGGGTTTAAGGTCATTCCTTTCGGCGATGCCAACGCGTTGCGTGACGCGATTACGCCCAACACCTGCGCCTTCCTGGTGGAACCAATTCAAGGCGAGGCTGGGATCGTTATTCCGCCGGAAGGCTTCTTGAAGCAGGCAGCGGCGATCTGTCACGTCAACCAGGTATTGCTGATAACCGACGAAATCCAATCGGGGCTGGGCCGGACGGGCAAGCTCTTCGCCTTCATGCATGAAGGCGTTCAGCCCGATGTGGTGATCATCGGCAAGGCGTTGTCGGGCGGCTTCTACCCAGTATCGGCGGTGCTGGCCTCGAAAGATGTACTGGGCGTTTTCCATCCTGGCGATCATGGCAGCACGTTCGGTGGCAATCCGCTAGCCTGTGCGGTCGCGCGGGCGGCGCTGCGAGTGCTGATTGAAGAACGGCTGGTCCAACGCTCTGCCGAGCTGGGAGATTATTTCCTGAACAAGCTGCGGACTCTGCGCAGCCCACACCTTCGCGAGGTTCGCGGCAAGGGACTGTGGATTGGCATCGAACTGAACGTTCCGGCGCGTCCTTACTGTGAGGCGCTCAAAGCGCTGGGTGTGCTGTGCAAGGAGACCCACGAACATGTGATTCGGGTCGCTCCTCCACTGGTCATCACCCGCGAGGAGATTGACTGGGCATTCGAGCGGATCAGGAAGGTCGTTGAAGGGAAATAAAGTCGAAGGCGGAGAGCGCTATCGGCACTAGCTGAGTTCATGGCTGGTGCTATGCCTTGCCGCCTTCAGTGCGTATGTTGGATATCCCGGTTATTACCTGCCTCTGTTTCTTTCAGGGCTCCCGATTTTCATCTGGTGGAGGGCCGGATAGGAGGAGCAGAAGGCAGACCGGGCAGCGCAAGTAGAGAGAAACCGATTCGTTTCGGACTGGAGCTATTTTCAGCAGCGTGCGAAGCAATCAGAGATTACGTGACACTCAGTTCCGGGAAGGCAGTTTGGGAGTATTTTGACACCGGGCTTGAGTTGCTAACGATGCGAATGTAAGATTTGCCCACCGCTTCCCCGGAGTCGCGATTATGCCTGTCTCAACACTTTTCATTGGTTCCTCGCGCGAAAGTCTGCCACTCGCTGAAGTCCTTGCAGATAAACTCAAGGACTGCGCCGAGGTAACTTTATGGAACGACGTTTTTGAAGGGCACAAGTCGACCCTTGACAACCTACTGTCGTTCCCGGAGCGCTTCGATTTCGGCCTATTCATTTTTGGACCCGATGATCGTGTTTCCAGCCGGAACATCGAACAGCGCGCACCTCGTGACAACGTCATATTCGAACTGGGTCTTTTTATGCAAGAACTCGGCATTGAAAGGACCTTCGTCGTGGTACTCCCGGATGTCAAGATCCTTTCTGACTTCGGGGGATGGAACTTCATCAAGTATAAGGAACCATCCGGCTGGGAGGAGTTTCGAAAAGAGCTTGAAGAAAAAAACAAAAATGTGAAGCTCCGTCAGGCGGTGCTCGACGGTTATAAGAAGGAGCTCGAGCCGTTTGTCGCGTCAGCGGTAACCACAATCGCAGCGCTTATCAAGAAGATGGGCGTTAACCAAAATGTCGCAGTTCTGCCGGTCGCACCGGGTGTCCATACCATCTGGAAATACCTTGAAGAATTGATAAGCCAGGCCCGAAGAGATTCTGCATCCGAATCCGCCTTGGTTAAGCATCTCGCCCTTGATATGGGGGACGCTTGGGACTTGCTTAGAGATGGCATAGTGAAAGACGAAAATGTTAGAGACGTGACATGGCGCTGTTTGATGACAGATCCCGAATCGGTCACAATGCACGAAGCCAAAGCGTGGAGTTCATCGGTTGATCAGCAGAAGGCACGAAGTGCCATAGCCGCCATTCAAGATACACTCAGCGATAAAATCCTCGCCGGCCAACTCTCCATTCGAAAACTTGCGATGGAGGTTCGAGCATACCGCGAGATCCCCGTCATGCACGGGTTTCTGGTCCAGGACCAAGCTCTACTTTGGAGCATGTGCGACATTAGTCCCGAAGGTAAGCTTGAAGCGACCCGTACTCCATATTTCCGCTTTAAACTGGGAGAGCGCGCCTACTCGTCCCATGTCGTCAACTCGTTCGAGCATTGGTTTGACTACCACTGGAAGACGGCAGGCCGCATATGGCCTCCAGACTGATCGCAATGAACAACAAACTTCTTCGTATCGGCCATCGTGGCGGTGGCACCGCTCGTCACGCTCCGGAGAACACTCTCGCCGCAATCAACCAGGGCATTGCCCTGGGCGCGGACTACGTCGAAGTAGACATCCAGCTTACCGCCGACAAGAAGCTTGTAGTAATACATGACAAGCGGGTTGATCGCACGACTAAAGGTCCAAGATTCTCCAGAACCCAAAACCGTACAAGGGCCGTCGCCGACCTCACGCTGGCTGAGTTGCGGATTCTCGATGCCGGAAACGGCGAACGCATCCCGGAACTCTCGGAAGTCTTACATGCCGTCAATGGACACGTCGGGTTGATGGCTGAAATCATTACTCCTGGCATCGCCAACGACGTCGTGTCTGCGGTGCGCGAGTTCAGATTGCGCACTCCTGTAATCTTTGCTTCGTTTCTTCATTCTGAGTTACTTGCGGTTCGGCGCGCTCAGCCAGATGCGCACACGCTCGCCCTGCTCGAAGGAGTTCCGATCTCCGGGGCACAGTTCGCAATCGATGCGCAAGCTTCTCACGTGGGCCTGGGGTTTGATTCAGTGACTGAGGCATTCATTCGCGAACTTCACTCCAACAAACTCGCCGTTTTTGTCTACACTCTCAACGATCACCGTGACATTGAACTCGCTCGAGCCTTGGGCGTGGATGGGATCATCTCCGATTATCCTGGGCGTATTTGACCTCCATGCCGGGACGGCGAGCTTTCTTCGGTCTATTGGATTGTCAACCTCCCGGCACTCTGCCAAACTAGTCCGGTTTAACCTAAGACCAAACATGGTGCGCGAGTTTTCGGCTGGCGGAGTGGTGCTGCGAAAGATGCGAGGTCGCTGGTTTCTGGCGGTCATCGAGCCCCACATGGAGCGGCCGAAGAAGTCCGCCAAGACCGCCACCGCGCGCCCAAAAGCGACGGCTGCGTTGGTCGCTCTGCCAAAGGGCGCGATTGACGAGGGCGAGAAGCCGGAGCAGACTGCACTGCGCGAAGTCAGCGAAGAAACCGGGGTGCGTGCCGAGCTGGTCGCCAAGCTGGCCGACATCAAGTATTACTACGTGCGCAATTGGGGCGACAACGCCCGCGTGTTCAAGATCGTCAGCTTTTATCTGCTCCTGTATCGCTCCGGGCGGCTGGGCCGCATTTCACGGGAGATGCGAATCGAGGTCCACCGAGCGTACTGGCTAGCGCTGGACGATGCTCTTAACGCCCTTAGCTACCAGGGTGAGCGCGAGGTGGTGCAGCGCGCTCAGCAGTACGTAAAGGCCCATCCCGAGATAGGAGCCCATGCCACAAACACCACACGTTGAACGTCACTTCACGGCGGGCGAAGTTGTCCGCGACGTCGTCATTGGAATGTCGGACGGGCTGACCGTGCCCTTCGCGCTGGCTGCCGGGCTCTCCGGCGCGGTGGACAACAGCCGGATCATCGTCGTCGCGGGGCTGGCGGAAATTGCCGCCGGATCCATTGCGATGGGCCTGGGCGGATATTTGGCTGCCAAGAGTGACGCCGAGCACTACGCCAGCGAACGACAGCGCGAGGTCCGCGAGGTGCAGGAGATTCCCGACGAGGAAGCTCGCGAGGTGCAGAATGTCTTTGCCGACTACGGACTGGAGCCACATGAAAGCGGCCCCGTCGTCCAGGCCCTCACGCGCAAACCCAAAGAGTGGGTGGACTTCATGATGCGCTTCGAACTCGGCCTGGAAGAGCCGGATCCCAAGCGTGCCGTGCAAAGCGCCTTCACGATCGCGGCTTCCTACATTGCTGGCGGGTTTATCCCCTTGGCGCCCTACATGATGCTGCACAGCGCGCGCGGGGCGCTGGGATGGTCGGTGGCGGTCACTTTGCTTGCGTTGGGCATCTTCGGCTACATCAAAGGCCGCTTCACGGGCGCGCGGCCCGCACGTTCTGCCACGCAAACCATTGTAATTGGGGGACTTGCTGCCGGGGCCGCCTTCCTCTTGGCAAAGCTGATCTCCTAAACCGAATCGGCAAAATAATTTATACGAATCTTCTTGACTGAATGAGGATTCATTCATTACTATCGAGCTAACTTAATAGGCGCGCACCGTTGCCATCCTCACCCCACATCTTACGGCGCGCGCCAGTTTTATGTCTGGGCCGTTTGCGTTGCGTTTGCTAAACGAAGAGGAGAGTCGCCCGGGATGTTGGTCTGCTTCTCCAAGTCAAGTTCACACCAAACCGGTCTCACGCACTTTTCAGCAGCCATTCTTAGGAAAATAACCGTCGACACCCGCGCAGCTTGAGCTGTGCCCTGATCGTCAAATAAGAACGAGCTTCTAACGCTGGAGTTTCAAAGCACTCATGCCGAGAAGGATTGATAAAGTCGCCGTCCTGGGCGCGGGCACCATGGGCGCCCGCATCTCCGCGCACCTGGCGAATGCCGGTGTTCCTTCCTACCTGCTGGACATCGTGCCGCCCGATGCCGACGGTCCCATGCGCAACCGTATCGCAGCAGCCGGCCTGGACGCTGCGGTGAAATCGAAGCCGGCTGCCTTCTTTGAGCCATCACTGGCGAGGCTGGTCACCATCGGCAACTTCGAAGACGACTTGCAGAAGCTGGCGGATGTGGACTGGATCATCGAGGCGGTGATCGAAGACCTCGAGATCAAGCGCAGCCTGTTGCGCCGCATCGAAGCCATTCGCAAGCCAGGCACCATCATCACCACCAATACCAGCGGCCTGCCGGTAGCCAAAATCGTGGAAGGCTTCCCCGACGAGTTCCGCCGTCACTGGTTCGGCACGCACTTCTTCAACCCGCCGCGTTACATGCGGCTGTTGGAACTCATCCCCACTGCCGACGCCGACCGCGCTGTCATGGACACCATCGCGCACTTCTGCGACCTCCGGCTCGGCAAGGGCGTGGTGCACGCCAAAGACACTCCCAACTTTATCGCCAATCGCATCGGCACTTTCTCCGCCTTGAACGTCATGCGGCTGATGCAGGAGATGGACCTCAGCATCGAGGAAGTCGACGCGCTCACGGGAAGCGCCGTCGGCTGGCCGAAGATGGCGACGTTTCGCTTGACGGACCTGGTCGGGCTGGACGTCTTGGGGCACGTCGTTCGCAATGCGACGACCAATATCCATGACGAGCGTGATGACCTGAAGCTGCCCGACTTTTTCAAGGCGATGCTGGAACGCAAGTGGCTAGGCGATAAAACCAAGGGCGGCTTTTACAAGAAGCAGAAGAGTGCTGAGGGCGAGCATCGCCTGGCACTCGACTGGAAGACGCTGGAGTATCGTCCCCAGCAGCGGCCGAAGTTTGCCGCGCTGGAGATGGCGAAGACGGTCGAGAGCCTGCCCGAGCGCCTCAACATGCTGCTGGCGCCCTCGCGCGATAAGGCTTCCATCTTCCTGTGGAGCATCCTTTCTGACCTGTGGACTTACGCCGCGAACCGCGTTGGCGAGATCTCCGATTCGGTTGTCGAAATCGATCGTGCCATGAAGCTCGGCTTCAACTGGGACATGGGGCCGTTCGAGCTGTGGGACGCCGCTGGCGTGGCCAAGACCGTCAAGCGCATGCAGGTGGAGGACAAGCCGGTTTCCCCCAACGTCGAGAAGCTGCTCGCTTCGGGCCACGAGACCTGGTATGCCGACGATCCCAAGACCGCGAGCGGCCGCGTCTATTTCGATCTCCAGGCCGGCAACTATCGTCCCGAAATCGTGCCCCAAGGCGTCTGGTCGGTTACGGTCGCGAAGAAATCCAGCTTCGTGGTGAAGAAAAATGCGGGCGCATCGCTGGTCGATCTTGGAGATGGCGTCGGCTGCATCGAGTTCCACTCCAAGATGAACGCGCTGGGCGGCGACATCGTGCAGATGATCATGCAGTCGCTCAAGCCCGGCGGCCCGGGCGAGAATTTCGACGCCTTCGTCATCACCAACGACGCTGCGAAATTTCTCCGTCGGCGCCAACATCATGATGCTGCTCATGGCGGTGCAGGAAGAAGAGTGGGACGAGGTTGACCTCGCCGTCCGGCAGTTCCAGAACATGACGCAGGCCATCAAGTTCTCACCCAAGCCGGTGGTGGTTGCGCCTTTTGGCATGACGCTCGGCGGAGGTTGCGAGGTAACTTTGCACGCTGCGGCCCGCCAGCCGCACGCCGAACTCTATTGTGGCCTGGTCGAGGTTGGCGTTGGTCTATTGCCGGGCGGCGGTGGCTGCAAGGAAGTGACCTTGCGCGCCCTCGACAAGGCGTATCACATCCGGCCGCATGGCCGGGGCGAGAGCGTCGAGCTTATGGAAACCATGAAGCAGGCGTTCGAGACCGTCGCCATGGCCAAGGTTTCCACGTCGGCGTTCGAAGCGCGCAATCTGGGGTTCCTTTCCGCCGGCGACAACATCACTATGAATCGCGAGCGGGTGCTGACCGACGCCAAGGAGCGCGCGCTCGAGTTGGTGCACGAAGGGTACCAAGCTGCCAGTCCGCGCATGGACATTCCGGCGCCCGGGGAAAGCATCCTGGCGACGCTGAAGCTGGGTGTGCACATCATGCGCGAAGGCGAATACATCAGCGACCACGAGGTGAAGATCGCCAACAAAGTGGCTGAGGTACTGTGCGGGGGTGCCGTGAATCCCGGTACGCCGGTCAGCGAGCAGTATCTGCTCGACTTGGAGCGCGAGGCGTTCAAGTCCCTGTGCGGCGAGAAGAAAACGCAGGAGCGGATTCAGTACACGCTGAAGACGGGCAAGACGCTGAGGAATTGACCGGGCAATCTGTTGAGCGGTTCGTCCCAGGACCGAAGTGCAAACAACTAGGCCGGACAGCGGCGGCGCTTTCTGAGACGGAAGGTCACGGAGTATAAAGCGTTTATAATCTATTGAATGCGTATAAGTATAGCGGAATCAATTACTTGCATGGGATTCATCTCGTAACCCATTGATTCCAATCAGGCGGCCGAGGGGTAGTACGGGCGTTGCAGAACTCTTGGGCAGCCGAAGGGGTTCTTCGACTACGGTTCACAAGAACCGGCGAACCGTCGCTCAGAACGACGGGGCAGGGTTCAGATTTGGCTGACGGCTGATAGCTGATAGCCGACAGCTTCTTAGGAGCTTTCAAATGCGTGAAGTCGTAATCGTCAGTTCGGTGCGCACGCCGGTGGGCAAGGCGTACAAAGGAACATTGCGGGCAACGAGGCCCGATGATCTGGCCGCGGTGGCCATTAAGGGTGCCCTCGAGCGCGTGCCGCAAGTCGATGCCAAAGAGATCGAGGACGTTATTCTCGGCTGCGCCATGCCCGAAGCCGAGCAGGGCATGAACGTGGCCCGCATTGCTTCGCTGCGCGCTGGACTGCCGGTTGAGATATCGGCGATGACCATCAACCGCTTCTGCTCGTCCGGATTGCAGGCGATTGCCATGGCGGCCGAGCGCATCATGGCAGGCGGAGCCGACACGATCATTGCGGGCGGCGTCGAGTCCATGACCATGATCCCCATGGGCGGACACAAAGTCTCGGCCAACCCATGGCTCATCGCGAACTATCCCGATTCCTATCTCTCCATGGGCCTTACCGCCGAGCGCCTGGCGAAGCGCTACAACATCACGCGCGAGATGGCCGACGAATTCTCCGTGCGCAGCCACAAGAATGCCATCGCTGCAATCCAAGCCGGCAAGTTCGACGACGAGATCGTCCCCGTGCCGGTCAGCTTCACCACTCCTAATGGCAGCAAACCAAAGCGCACAGACATCGTTTTCCGGATGGACGAAGGTCCACGCGCCGACACTTCGATGGAAGCGCTGGCCGCGCTCAAGCCAGCTTTCCACTTGAAGGGCACCACCACGGCCGGCAACTCTTCGCAGATGTCGGACGGTGCGGCGGCGGCGGTCGTGATGTCGGCCGAGCGCGCGAAGGCGCTCGGGCTAAAGCCCCTGGCACGCTACGTCGCGTTTGCCACCGCAGGATACAAACCCGAGGAGATGGGGGTCGGGCCGGTGTACGCCATCCCGAAAGCGCTCAAGATGGCCGGACTAAAGCTCGAGGACATCGAAGTGATCGAGTTGAACGAGGCATTCGCGACCCAGTCGCTGGCCGTCATTCAGGAGGGAAATCTGGATCCCGCCCGTGTCAACGTCAATGGCGGGGCGATCGCGTTGGGTCATCCGTTAGGATGCACCGGCGCCAAGCTGACGGCGAGCGTTATCCGCGAACTCAAGCGCCGCAATGGACGCTACGGGATGGTGACCATGTGCGTTGGCGGCGGCATGGGCGCGGCCGGCATATTTGAGAACTTGCATTAGAGGCCGCAGAGGCAAAGAGAACATAGAAGTCAAAAGCAACCGCGGATTTCACGGATGAACACGGATCGGAATCAATGCTTAGGGGACCGCTAGAATCGACAGAGCACATGCGCCCTTGGCGCACCATCGAGCATAAGAATGGCTCTTTTTCGGTACGTACGTTTTCGCTATTTCCACCGCGGAGGTAGCGCAGTAGATTGTTGGAGCGGTAAAAAGACCCGAGTCCCGTAGGGACGGCACGGTATGTGCGTTTTCGGAATTTCCGACCCGAGGGTATGGCAGTAAATTGCTGAGACGACAAACCAGCCCCGAAGGGGCGGACACAAGATAGCCCAGCGTGGAGCGCCTTCCTTTGGCGCGGAACGCTGGGTCGGCGGTAATTTTTCGACCCGAGTCCCTTCAGGGACGGCACTGTTCTACGAAGGAGAGCGCATCGCGCAATCACATACTCCCTCAGGGGCTAAAGCCCGCTGATGGACTGGATCATTCGGCACGGCTGAAGCCGTGCCCCTTCAAAGACGGCTAGCAGCCAAAGGCCCCTGGCCAGCGAGGACATTATGGCAACCACGGTATCGGCAGCTCCCAAGACCAAAACCACGGGCGGAAGCTTTCTGCTCGAAGATCACAACCTGGACAACGTTTTCACTCCCGAAGACTTCAACGAAGACCAGCAGATGGTCGCGAAGCTGGCGGAAGATTTCGCGACCAACGAAGTTCTGCCCAACGCCGAGAAGATGGAGCACAAGGAGTGGTCGGTGGCGCGCGAACTGCTCCAGAAGGCCGGCGGGATGGGGCTCACCAACGCCGACATCCCGGCAGAGTATGGCGGCTCGGACATGGACAAAGTGTCTTCCGCCATCATCGCCGACTTCATGGCCAAGTCCGGCAGCTTCATGGTGAGCATGGGCGCGCACAGCGGCATCGGGACCTTGCCCATCGTCTTCTTCGGCACCGAAGCGCAGAAGAAACAATACCTGCCCCGATTGGCCACAGGCGAGATCATTGGCGCTTATGCCTTGTCGGAGAGCACCAGCGGTTCGGACGCCATGAACAGCCGCACCCGCGCGGTGCTTTCGTCCGACGGCAAACACTATGTCCTCAATGGCGAGAAGATGTGGATCACCAACGCCCACTTCGCCGACCTGTTCACCATCTTCGCCAAGATTGACGGCGAAAAGTTCACCGCCTTCCTGGTGGAGAAGGACTTCCCTGGCTTCTCGGTGGGCGCCGAAGAGAAGAAGATGGGCATTCGCGGCTCGTCCACTGCGCCGCTCATCCTCAACGACTGCAAAGTGCCGGTGGAGAACGTGCTTGGCGAAATTGGCAAAGGCCACATTATCGCCTTCAACATTCTGAACGTCGGCCGCTTCAAGCTGGGCGCAAGCTGCGTCGGCGGGTCGCGCACGTCCTTGCAGCACGCCATCGCCTATGCCAAGGAGCGCAAGGCCTTCGGCAAGAGTATTGCTGAGTTCGGCTTGATCCGCGAAAAGCTGGCACAGATGGCGGCCTGGCTTTACGCGTGCGAGTCGATGGTATATCGCACGGTCGGCATGATGGATACGGCCCTGTCCATGATCGAGCACAACCCTGAAGCTGTGCGCAAGGCGATTGAGGAGTACGCGGTCGAGTGCTCCATCATCAAGGTGTCGGCTTCTGAGATGCTCGATTTTGTCGTGGACGAGACGGTACAGGTCTATGGCGGTTACGGCTTCGTGGAGGAATATCCCGCTGAACGCGCCTACCGTGATTCGCGCGTGAACCGCATCTTCGAAGGCACCAACGAAATCAACCGGCTCATCATCACCGGATGGCTGCTGAAGCGCGCCATGAGCGGACAGCTCGCGCTGCTGCCGGCCATCAAGAAAACCATGGACGAAGTCATGGCGGCCCCGTCTGGGGAGGAACTCGAAGGCACGTTGGTCGCCGAGCGCAAGCTGGTGGAGAATGCAAAGAAACTCAGTATGCTGGTGGCAGGTGCGGCTTCGCAGAAGTATATGCAGAAGCTCGTAGACCATCAGGAAGTGATGGGCGCAATTGCGGACATGGTGATCGAGGTTTTCGCCATGGATTCGGCTCTGCTACGCGCGCGTAAATACGTCGACGCGAATGGCGAAGCGAAGAGCGCGCTGGTCGTCGCCATGACCCAGGTCTATCTGGAAGGTGCGTTCACCAAGCTGGAGGCAGCGGCAAAGAAAGTGATTGCCGATGTGGCCGAAGGCGACATGCTGCGCACCCAGATGGCGATTGTCCGCCGCCTCGCGAAACACGAGCCGGTGAACGTGATCGCGCTGCAGGAGAAAATCGCCAGCCGCGTGCTGGAGACCGGGAAGTACGTGACGGCGTAATCTCCAAACGATCACGCCGGAAACTCGGGATAGAGCAAGACGGAGATGGTTTGTGCTCCGCCTTGCTTTATATTGATATCTAGGTATGCCTGTCCAAACCTATACCGCCGTTGTACACCGTGAAGAAATTTGGTACGTCGCCGAATGCCCTGAAGTCGGCGTCGTCAGTCAGGGCAAGACTCTTGAGGATGCCATCGCTAACCTGAAGGAAGCGACGGAGCTCTATCTGGAGGAGTTTCCCCCTCCCCCACCTCAGCGTGCTCTCATCACGACATTCGAAGTAACGTATGCCTAAGCTTCCTGTTGTGTCGGGAGCGCAGACGATTCGAGCTCTCGAGAAGCTCGGGTTTGTCAGGGTTCGACAACGCGGCAGCCATGTCGTTTTGAAAAGAATTACCGAAAGCGGCGCAATTGGCTGCGTGGTCCCGTTGCACCACGAACTTGCGACGGGAACCTTGCGTGGCATCCTGACTCAGGCACAGGTTGATCCCGACGCCTTCGCAAGGATGCTGTAGTTTACTGTACCTTCGCTTTCGTGATTAACAGATTCTGAGTCAACTGCCCAGCGCTGTCTTGACGCGACAATCGTCCTCGTACTGGCTTACAATTTCACCAACGATGCGCTTTCTTGCGGTGACCTTACTTTCGTTGGCCGCGGCCGTTTCGCTCGCAGCGCAACAGCCTGCCGTGTTGGCAACGACGGATGTTCAGCAGAGCGCGGCGACCTCAGCCCAACCGACGCAAGGCCCACAACCACAGTCAGGTCCGGTCGCCATCCAGTCACAGCCTGAAGCTGCTGCCGCGCCGAGTCAGCCGCCTTCACAGTCTTCCTCGCAGCCCACGGCGGTTCCTGCGACAATGCCGCCTGGCACTTCCATTGTCCCCACTGAGACGCCCAAAGAGCGGGCGCAAGCCCGACGTGACTTCAAAGAGGGCATGAAGCTCAAGTCTTCCGGCAACCTCGACCAGGCGTTCGAGAAGTTCGAGAAGGCGGCCGAGCTGAGCCCGCGTAATCTCGACTACATCACCGCCCGCGAGTTCACGCGACAGCAGTTGGTGATGCAGGCCCTGGAGCGTGGCAACAAGGCGATGCTGGAGAACAAAGAGATCGTCGCCATGGCCGAGTTCCGGCGCGCTACGGAGTACGACCCCACCAACGACTTCGCGATACAAAGGCTGCGCGATTCGATGCCGGAAGAGATGGATCCGGTGAGCCATGCCATGCGCGTGGTGGAGCAGTCCACTCCCATCGAGTTGCAGCCTTCTGAGGCCCACCACGACTTCCACTATCGCGGCGACGCGAGAGCGCTGCTCACCCAGGTAACCCAGGCTTACGGCGTGGTGGCCGAATTCGACGACTCAGTGCAGCAGCGACGAGTCCGCTTTGATATCGAGAACGTGAACTTCGCCACTGCGATGGATGCGGCGATGCATGTGACGAAGACTTTCTGGGTGCCGCTGTCGTCGCGTCAGTTGCTGTTCGCCGCCGACACCGTCGAGAACCGGCGCACCCTCGAGCGCATGTCGTTGCGCACGTTCTATCTGCCGGACGTGAGCTCGGACCAGCAGCTCAACGAGATGATGAACTCGCTGCGCGTGCTGCTCAACCTGCGGTATGTGGCGGCGCAGAAATCGCAGTCCACCATCACGGTCCGCGCCGAGCAGCCGGTGGTGGAAGCCGCCGCCCGCCTGCTGGAGAGCCTCAGCGGAGGAGCGCCGGAAGTCATGCTGGATATGCGGGTGTTTGAGATCAGCTCGACCCTGGCGCGGCAAATCGGCACGGCGTGGCCGACGCAGTTCACCATGTTCAACATCAACCCCTCCTTGCTCGTCGGCCTTGGTCAAAACGCGCAGAACCTCATCAATCAGTTGATTGCCTCCGGCGGAATCAACCAGGCGAATTCGACGGCCATCCAGGCGCTTCTGGCACAGTTAGCAAACCAATCCAGCTCAATCCTGTCACAGCCCTTCGCAACGTTTGGTGGCGGGCTCACTCTCTTTGGGCTGACGACCGGTGGAACCGGCGTCACCATCAACTTGAGCCTGAACGACTCCAACCTCCGGGGCCTGGAGCACGTGACCCTGCGGGCGAGCCAGAACAATGCCGCCACGCTCAAGATCGGGGAACGTTACCCGCTGGTAAACGCGACCTTCTCGCCCATCTACAACACTCCGGCGATCGCACAAGTTATCGGCAATTCGACGTACATTGCGCCGTTCCCGTCCTTCTATTTCGAGGACCTGGGCCTCATCTTGAAGGCCACGCCGCTGATCCACGGCGATCGGGACATCACCCTGAATCTGGAGCTGGCAATCCGCTCGCTGGGAACCCAAACCGTGAACGGCATGCCCATTATCAACAATCGCGAGTACAAGGGAACGATTACGGTGAAGGACGGCGAATCGAGCGTCGTGACGGGGCTGCTTACGCGCGCAGATGCACTGAGTCTGAGCGGTTATCCATTTCTGAGCCGCGTTCCTGCTTTCACGTACGCGGCGTCGGAGCACGACAACAATGCAATGGGTGAGGAAGTGCTGGTGGTTATTACCCCACACGTTGTCCGCCTGCCGGAGACTAAATCTTTTGCTGTGATGTTACCCAGCAACCAATAGTCCGCCCTATTTGCCGGTCCTCGCTGCAGCCGCCGGCATCGTCATCCTGTTGAGTAGCTCGTCCTGGGCTCGCTTGATCACGGCATCTTCGAAACCTTCCAGGATGAGCAGGTCGTTGCCGTGGACTTCCATCACGACTTTGCCCTGCTCCGTCATCGCTTCCGCATGATTGCATGCCGCCGTGGCTGGTTCTGCCGTACACGTCGCGACCCAGGCGACCTTCTTGTAGCGCTTGGGAATATAGTCGCCGTACAGCTTGGCGAACGAGCGCGCCGACTCAGGCGAATCCCAGCGCGAGAAGTACAGCATGGCGATCTGGTCTTTGAGAGCGGCCTTGGCATGGGCAGCGAAGTAGTATCCGCCGCGCCAATGCGGATAGTAGTTCTTGGGAGCGTCGTCTCCGCCATATTGCTTGGCAAGCAAGTACACGTCGAACGCGCCCATACCGCCGAAATCGAAGCGGTCGTAGTCAGGAGCGATCAGCTTGTCGAGATCGGGAATGCTGAGTGGTGCGACGACCTGGTTCATAAGATAGGTTTCCGGCTGCATGACCTGGCGCGTATCAACCGGAGGATTCTCCAGGATGCCGCCGTAAGCCGCGTCTTTGCCTTTCCTGGTAAGGACGGCGCGCACGAAGTCGGTCCCCCACGTGTAAGGCATCATCAGCGATTCGCGAAGAAACAGAGGAGCCGCGGCAAACACCGGCGAGTCCTTGTTATCGGCCATACCCGCGCGCATGGCATCGAAGATCTCCGGCGCCGAAACCACGTCCTTGCCCATCGGAGCCAGGCTGTAATCGAGCAGGACCACCATCGCCTGGCCCTCGGCGACGCACTGGCGGGCCGCCTGCGCCTCCTCGACGACGTATTCCTGCGGATCAGGAAGTGGCCTGTCGTCTTTCGCGCCGGCCCGTTCCCATTTCTCCAAACCAATCTTCTGGTCTTGCAACGCATGCGTCAGCTCGTGTGCCAGCACTGGCTTTTGAGTGTCGGGAGGAACCCAGTCCAGAAGATTGACGCTCTTCGTTTTGGGATCGTAGTAGGCTGCGACCTGCTCGCCCAGCAGGCGCAGGAATTCGCCGTGCAAGTCGTAGCCCGGCGGCAGCAGGCCGAACTTCTCCAGCACCAGCCGCGACTGCTCCAGCCTCTGGGTGTCCTTATCGTCCTTCATACGCTTGTCAACGTACTTCTCCATCGACTCGCGCGTGATCAAGTGCCGTTTGACCTGGCTCCGGATCGGCAGGCCAGTATCCTGGCTGGCAAAGCTCAGGATCACATCCACCGAGCGGAATAGCTCTTTGGCTTGTGCCTTGGTAATGCGGGTTGCGGGTTCAGGCGACTGCGAAGGTTGCGGCGGCGCGGTTCCCTGATGCTGGTTCTGGACGCTGACGCCCGCACCCGGGACCTGCGTCGTGCCGGAGGCTGCCGGCGTTTGCGGAGTTGAAGATTGGGACGATGCCTTGGGCTGAGACGGCGTCGCCTGACCTGGCGTCTGCGCTGTTGGAGGGGCGGCAGGCTGCTGCGACGGCGTGCTCTGGCCCCAAGCGGAGCCTGACATCAGAACGAAGAGAAATATTAAGGCGAGCAACGTCGAATGGCGCTTGTATGTAGTTGTCGGCGAAGAGTTTTCTGGCATGTAGAGACTTCAAGGATACAGGAGAAGGCACTAATCAGTGGGCACGCAAGTAAGCAAACTGGTTCCCGCATCCAGGCGACCCGCCAGATTACGGAAGCAGCAAACAGAGATGCAGCCGTTCGGCGATTCGCTTACCACGTACCGATGCGCAGCACCAAGCCAGTCCTGATCTGCATGCCTTGCGATGCGTTGATGGGGTCCACGGAGGCCAGCCAGGAGTGCGAATACTCTGCATCCAGGACACGCCAGGCGAAGGCCCGTCCGAAAACCACATCGAATCCGCCGCCCATGCTCATGGCGAAGCCCAATTGCTGATACTCGACCATGTAATCACTGCGCTTCGGAAAGTGGGCCAGCAGGCCATTGTTCCACTCGTCCAGCAATTCTTTCCGCAGCTCCGGATTCTGGATGTCATGTGTAATTCTTCGTCCCCCGAACATGACTTCCGCGAAAGGCGAGAAGCGGCGGCCCTCACGTGGTGTCCAGCGCGGGCCTACGGCGAACATGGTCGAATCGCCGCTCTGGTACTTGGGCATATTGACGACCATGCACCCATTCACCTCGCTCACGATCTGTAACGCCGGACTGACGCGCACGGCGCCTTGCCCGCCGGCGCCGATACAGCTTCCTCCGCCCAGGAAACTCTCGTACACCGCATAGGCGTTTAGCTCGATGTCAGCTTCCGTCGAAGGAGGCCGTTCTATCGTTTTGTTCATGAGCGCCCGCTCCTCGGCCGTGTGAGGACCGTAGGGAGCGCTAATGGCATCGTCTTTGTACTCTTGCACCAGTTCTTTGCGGTCATCATGGTTTTCGCCGAAAAGGCCGGGGCGAGTTTCACGATGCCAAGGCTGCTTGAACGCCATCACGTTGGCGAAGGTGCGAGTAGGGTTTCCCAAGCTACGAGTTACCATGAGCAGCCACGGATTGGCGGTGTGGTTCTCCAGCTTCGTCAGGAAGTAGCGATCGAGCATGTCTTCGCCCATCATCTCCCCGACACCCAGCAACGGCGTATTCACCAGGTCGATGAACCCGGGAGAAGCGTGCAGCTGCACGTTACCGAGCGAGGCTTCGCTGACGGGCCCGAGGGTCCACTGGGTGCTCCAGAGGGCCGAGAAGGCCAGCGCACGCAATCGACTCATCCAATAAATACGCCCGTCGCCCCATTCCACATTGCGATAGCGGGGGTCGTTTTGCTGCTCAATGAAGCCGAAGATGCCACCCTCAAATGGGTGCCCGACATAGCCGGCATGCCAGCCGTCGCCGTCATCCCAGCCACGAGTTTCGCCGACGGAATCGATCCAGTCCTTGAACCACGGCCCAGTGCCGGTAGCATCGCGCGTGCCCGGCTCATGCGCAAAGCGCCAGCCATGCATGACCGCGGTATAAAGTGCAGACTGGCCAAGCGCAGGCTTCCACTGGAAGCGCTCCGCCGGCTTGTTTTCGATATGCAGGGTTGGAGTGACCGCAACCGGAGTGGCGTTCCTGTCAGAGCCGGCAGAGTTGCTGTCAATGGGGCCGCTGGAGCCTTCGCCGGGACCGTCGAATTTCGTCACTCTTATGGGCGCCGAAGGGAACCCAGCATTCTCCAGCTTCGTGAGGGAGGTTTGCCCAAGAGCACTCGCTACATAACCAACAACCAGCAGGAGCCAGAAAATTCTGATCTGCCTGGCCCTCCACATGCCCGAATTCATAACCATTACTTCAGAACTCCTGTCCCGCAGCCTGCCCCATCCTCCCCAAAAATACTCGAGTGACCGAGCATCTCCTGGCCCCTGTTCGGTCTGTATCGCCCGACGATTCAATGCTGGTTGGAGTTCAGAAAGTCTACCAACAAGCCGGTCGTTATGGATATGAAAATCTTGTGAGGTCGAGAAACCTACGCCCTTGGTTGCAGATAGCCTCCGCTGACGCCCGTCTTTGACGGTTGCGAAGTCGAGGTGGCGCGACCCCGCCGCAAGCCGCTATGATGAATTTCCCTGTTTTCTCTCCGAGGATGGTGCAATGATTCGAACCCGTCGCCCTTTGCTGGCGTACGTCTGCGGTAGTTGTCTTCAGCAGTCTTGCATGGGCGCAGCAGGAAGGCGCTCCATCGGAAGTACCCCAGGCGGCTCCCCAACGCACCGCCGAGCAACGGGCTGCTTATCGCAAAGCCATGGAGGAGGCCGACCAGAAAATTGCCGACGAAGTGAAGGCGCACTCCGAGTTGGTCAAGAATCTGGAATATCTAACCACACAGATTGGCCCCCGCCTCACCGGCTCTCCACAAATGCAGGCGGCCAGCCAGTGGACGCTCCAGCGCTTCAAGGACTATGGCGTCGATGCCCACCTCGAAACAGCGGAGATCGCGCATGCCTGGACGCGCGGACTCGAAACTGCGGAGATCACCAGCCCTATTCAGCAGCGGATTGGCATTCGCGCCTTCGGATGGAGCAAAGCCACCAATGGCGAAATCTCCGGCAACGTCGTTCTCCTGGATATCAAGAATCCGTCAGACTTCGACCAGTACAAGGGCAAACTGAAGGGCGCCATCGTCATGATGCGCAAGCCGGTTGACATGTCGAAGGAGGAGGCCAATCCGGAGAACGCCTATGATGCGGTCATCCCGCCACCACGGGGCGTGCCGGACGCGAACGGAGGGTTCCGGGGCCGCATCCGGATTATCAACCAAGTGTCAGCCGAGCAGCCCGCGTTGATACTGACGGACAGCGGGAAGGTGGACAGCCTTTTCAACATGAGTGGCGGATCCGCGCAAGTACTCCGCGAGCGAAGTGCCGATGGCCTTCCTTACCCACGAAGATTACGACCTACTCTATCGCCTGTTGCAGGTCGGGCCGGTCACGATGAAGGCGAACCTGCCGGAGACCTTCGGCGAAAAGCCGGTGCCGGCCTCGATCACCGTGGCCGAGATCAAAGGCAGCGACCATCCCGAAGAGCGTGTCATCGTCGGTGGACACCTGGATTCGTGGGACCTCGGGCAGGGCGCGCTGGATAATGGCACCGGCGCGATGGCAACGCTTGAGGCGGCGCGCACGTTGAAGGCGCTGGGCTGGAAGCCGAAGCGCACGATTACATTCATCCTGTTCACTGGCGAAGAACAGGGCGGCATCGGCGCCGACACCTTCCTCAAGAAACACGCCGCCGAAATCCCCAAGATGGACGCTGTTCTGATCCACGATACCGGGACCGGCAAGGTGTTCAGTATCTCGCTCGAAAACCTGTGGGAAACCGCACCGCTAATGCGCGAGATTTATCAGCCACTGCAGGAGGTCTTCGACCTGCAGCCGCTCAGCACACGCTATTTCGGCTCTTCTGACCACGTGCCCTTCCTGAACAAGGGCGTGCCCGCGTATTTCTGCGTTCAGCTGCCGGCGCGTTACGGCGAGGCACATCACAGCCAGACCGATACGTTCGACAAGGTCATTCCTGAGCAGATTAACGAGGGCGCGGCATTCCTTGCGGCCTGGGCGTGGAACGTGTCGGAGATGCCGGAGGCGCTGCCCCACCCAGCTACGCCGCCGATGGACTAAGTACAGGGTCACCACAGAGACGTTCGTGGGAATTTGCGTTTTTTCCCTTCTTAAATGAACCGTGCCTCTGTGTCTCTGCGGTGATCACACGGGTTCTGTCTTCCCGCTCTTGATACTTCGAAAGGCGGCATCCAGAATCAACTGGTTCTTCAGCCCCTCTTCGCCGCGAATCTCGAAGTCGCGTCCCTCTTCGATAGCAGCGGCGAAGGCGTCCACCTGGGCGGCGTACGCGTCAGCGTTCGACACCTCTCTGCTCTCGATTAACTCGAATCCCCGCCGTAACTCCACGGTTACGGGACGCTCGATGGTGAGGGCGTACAACGCTGACAGCACTCCGTTGTCGCCCGATACTTCCAAAAACGTCTGGTACGGACTGCGAGCGGAGACGAACACCGATCCCAGCGTCCCACCGTCGAATTCCAGGACCGTTGCGGCCGAAGCCTCCATGACCCCGTGTGAGTCGTAATGCGCCCGGGTCGAAACGGCACGCACCTCATCGCCGAGCACGAAGCGCAAAGTGTCAATGCAATGCACGCCGATGTCGGCCAGCGGACCGCCGGTCGCCAGTTTGGGATCGTTGAGCCAGGTGCGCGCGCTGGTCAGCATCGGCGCAAGGAAATCGGCACGCGCCATCTGTGGACGCCCAATGTCTCCAGCGGCGATGCGCTCGCGGAACAACTTCACGCTCTCTTCGAAACGCATCACATGCGCGACCCCGAGGGTGACACCGAGCCTTGCGAGCCGCCTCTACCATGGTGCGCGCCTCGCTGGCTATTCATCGCCATCGGCTTCTCGCACAGCACAGGCTTGCGATGCTGCACTGCGGTCAACACATCCGCCAGGTGCAGCGCATCAGGACTGCTGACGAACACCACATCAACATCAGGAGAGGCGCAGAGATCCTCCGTGGATGCGAAGGCGTGTTCAATCTGGAATTGACGCGCCGACGCTTGCGCCTGACGCAAATCGCGGCGCGACAGGGCAACCACCCGGCAGCGCGAGGCGCGCTGGAATCCCGGCATCATTCTCTTCACCGCGTGCAGGCCAAATCCGACGATGCCAAAGCGAATCATGGGTCTCAGTATGCCAGCAGGATCCTTAGATCGCGAACGTTGTTGCCGGTCGGGCCGGTGACGATCGCATCGCCGATGGCATCCAGCAGCGGGAAGCCGTCGAACTCCGCCAACGCTTCCGCCACATCGAAGCCGCTGTTGCCGGGCGCGCTCCACCGTGGAGCCATCCACGACGGCGCCCGCGGCTTGACTGTTGCCGTCAATTCCGTCGGTACCTGCGCTCAGCACGGTGATGTTTTCGCCCGCGATCTGCTGGGCGCAATACAGTGCGAACTGCTGGTTACGACCGCCGATGCCCGACTGTCGAACCAACCTGCACCGTGACTTCGCCGCCGGAGATCAGGCAGGCGCGCGACACACCGTGGCGCAATTCGCGTAACCGCTGCAGCAGATGATCGGCAGCTCGCTGGTAGTCCCAATCATCGCAGCTATTGTCCACGTCAACCGCAAAACCGCTCAGGGCAGCGCTCTCCGCCGCGGCGTTCGTGGCCGTCGCATTGGACAGGACCGTGGTGTAGCGCGAGTGCTCAAATGCAGGATCGCCCACCTTCGGCGTCTCCTGCAAAAGGTCGCGCTCGAATAGGGTTCGCACGCTCGCCGGGAAACGCGGCAACAGATTGTATCGCTTGACGATTGCCTGACAGTCCGCGACGGTAGTGGTGTCGGGCATGGTCGGCCCGGACGCCAGCGCGTCGAGCGAATTCTCCGGCACGTCGGAAACCAGCACCGATACCTGATACGCCGGGGCTGCCGCTCGCGCCAAACGCCCGCCTTTCAGCGCCGACAGATGCTTGCGGATGGCGTTGATCTCCGCGATGGGCGCACCCGAATGAACCAGCGCCTTGTAGGTCTCAATAACATCGGCCAGCGAGATGTCCGCGCTGATCGGCTTCTCGGCGATGGCCGACGCTCCTCCGCTGATGAGAAACAGGACCAGCGTGCGCGGCGAAGCTCCCGCCACCAGCTCGCAGGATGGCGTCCCCCGCACGCAAGGAATCCTCGTTGGGCAAGGGATGCCCTCCGGTGAAATAGCGGAAGCCGAAGAGCTGAGCTGGCGGCGGGTTGGGACAATCAACGATTCCTGTTAGCCCGGCGCCCACGATGTTGGTGAGCGCCTCGGCCATGGTGTGGCCCGCCTTCCCTATGGAGACAACCTGTAGCCGCTCAAACGATCTCAGCGCGTAAGCATCGTCGCCGATGCGCAGTTGTTCACCGTCGAACAGCAAAAGGCGGGAGAAGGCGTTCGGAATGCTGCACTCCAGCAGCGCGCGGTCGAACATTTCCCGGGCGCCGGTCGCGCATTTCGCGGTACACGGCTTCCGTCGGTAACGACGAGGAGTGGGGCATGCGGGGAGATTATATGCCGCCGGCTTCGAATCCTTGTTCGTGCAGCCAGCTCTCAACCGTCATGCGCATTTCGGTGAGGTGGCCTGCGAAGAAGTGGTCGCCGGGAACGAATACCAGCTCCTTCGGATCGGCAGCCTGCTCAACGATCTGTTCCAGAGCTTCGTGCGGGCCGAACGCGTCGTGGTCGCCGCTTACGAAGAGCTTGGGCTTTGAGCACTGGCGGAGAAACGAAAAGGAATAGACTCGGCCTTCGGCAGCGACGGGAGTTCCCAGCGATATCAGAGCGCGGACGTCAGGATCGGGACAGCAGGCGCGCAGCCCGGTGGCGGCGCCGAAGGAGAACCCGGCAAAGACGACCGGCAGCCTGAACTCGCCCTTCAGCCAGGCTAGAGCCGCCTGCACATCGGCGACCTCGCCGCGCCCGTCATCGTGCTGGCCGGCGCTCAGTCCTGTCCCGCGGAAGTTGAAGCGTAGAACCGGAAAGCCGATCGAGTGCAAAGCCTTCATGGCGTGAAAGACAACCTTGTTGTGCATGGTCCCGCCGAACATGGGATGCGGATGACAGACCAGCCCCGTGTGCGTCGCCGCCGGCGAACCGATGTTCAGCAGGGCTTCCAGACGCCCCGCCGGGCCGTCAATGAAGAATGAGCGAATTGCTGCGTGCTGTTGCGCCAAGCTTGGCCTGCTTTCCGCCATTTCCCGGCCGCCGTCGAGCCTATACCATGTGGTTAAGCGGCCCAATCCCTTTGCCCAGAGGGTAAGCCGCCCTGATCGCCTTCGTCACATAAGCCTTGGCTGCCTCAACAGCCTGCGGAAGCTGCCGCCCGAGCGCCAGGTGGCAGGCTATCGACATGGCGAAGGCACATCCCGTCCCGTGGGTTGAGTCGGACTCAATGTGAGTGCCGGGAAAAATCGTTTCCCGCACCGCCCCGTCGTCAAAGTAGCTGAGATAGTCGTTGGCGTCCGGTAAATGCCCGCCGGTAATAAGGATAGACCGGCTGCCCAAGCTGTGGAGCTTGCCAGCCGCCAGCCGCAGCCACGGGAGAATCCCTTCCCACGGACCTTGGGCTGGCATCGACTTGATCCCGGCCAGACTAGCTGCCTCGTCCAGGTTGGGAGTGAGGACATCGGCCAGCGGCAAGAACTCCTTTTTGAGCACCTGCAAGCCGGGCTCGTCCAGCAGAACAGCCCCCGAGGACGAGCGCAGTACCGGATCGACGACAATGTTACGTAACTCCAGTTTCCTCAACGTACTAGCCACCGCAGCGGCGACCGAACCCGAGCCTAGCATCCCCACGCGGACCGCCGCGATCCCCAGGTCTTCGGCCAGTACGCTCAAGGTGTTGGCGACCAAGCCGGGGTCAACTGGCCGCACTTCAAACACGCCCTGGCTCGACTGGACGGTCAAAGCCGTCGGGCAGGTCACTGCATAACAGCCGTGCGCTGCAGCCGTCTTGATGTCGGCGGTGATTCCGGCCCCCGAGGAGGGGTCAAACCCGGCAATGCTCAACACGACTGGCGGCACTTTCATGGAATGAATGTATCGCAAAAAGGGCTGGTTCGGCGCACTTATCTGGCGACCGGGCGGCAGCCGGAAAACCCTGTTCCAAGGCGGCAATCGTCCTCAAATCTCACTTATTATTCTCTTTTAAAATATTGATAATAATATACTTAACAAATTATACGACCTTCGGGGGTTGACTCCTCCTGCTTTCGGTCAATAGACTTACAGGACATACCCGGGAGGACCAACTTAAACGATGAGAGGTGTTTAATGTTACGAGTACTCAGCCAGATTGCGGCGGGGTTAGTTTTCACCACCGCACTGGGTGCGGCACCCGGTAATAGCACACCGGAATCGCGACAAGGGACCCCAGGACAGACTCAGGAAACCATTCAGCCGATCAAGACCCGGAAGTTTCAGGTCGGAAAGGCTTCGTGGTACGGCCGCATCTTTCAGCATAAGCAGACTGCGAGCGGCGAGCCGTACGACATGTACCAATTTACCGCCGCGCACCGGACACTACCACTAGGTTCCTGGGTTAAGGTCACCGACCTCAAGACGGATCGCTCAGTCGTTGTTCGTATTAACGACCGCGGCCCAGTCCCGAAGAATCGGATCATTGACCTGTCCTACAGTGCGGCCAAGATGCTGGATATGGGCAGGAGCGGGGTACATCCCGTGCGGCTGGATCTGATCGAAACAGCCACCGTCGCCCAGAATGAAGGCCCGTACTAATCCTGTCTTAATGCGTTAAACTGGGAGCCGATGCTGCAACCACGGGATCGGCTGATCGTGGCGCTCGATGTTCCGGGCGCCTCCCAAGCCCGCCAAATCGTACAAGCCCTTGGCGAGGCCGCAACTACTTACAAGATCGGGAAACAGCTCTTCACGGCCGAAGGGCCCCAGGTTGTGCGCGACCTGGTGTCCTCCGGCCGGAAGGTTTTTCTCGATCTCAAGTTCCATGACATCCCGAACACGGTGGCCGAAGCTGTCAAGGCGGCCGCCGCGTTAGGCGTCAGCATGCTGAACGTCCACGCTTCGGGCGGCAGCAAGATGCTGAAGGCGGCAGTTGAAGCCGCAAGGCAGTCGGCCACGAAGCCGCTGGTGCTGGCGGTCACGGTGCTAACCAGCTTGTCGGATTCGGACCTGCAGGAATTGGGTGTCTCGTCCAACGTAACCGCTCAGGTGCTGCGTCTGGGAGCGCTGGCCCGAGACGCCGGTTGCAGAGGTCTGGTGGCCTCGGCCCAGGAGGCCCGCGAACTGCGGCAAGAGTTGGGCGAAGATTTCACAATCGTTACGCCGGGGATTCGTCCAGCAGGGTCCGCCGTCGGCGACCAGGCGCGAGTGGTCACACCCAAGGACGCCATCGCTGCCGGAGCCACTTACGTCGTCGTCGGCAGGCCAATTCTCGACGCGCCAGATCCCGCTAAGGCGGCAGAAGAGATCGTGCGCGAAATCCAATCCGCTGCGAGCAGCGTTGATTCCTTCGTCCACTAGACGGCCTCGCGCCGTTGTTATACTTCCTTCTTCATGCTCAAGGACACTCTCGAAGAAGGCCGCATCCTGACCGACGCCGCGCTGGAGCGCTTGCTTCCGCCGGCAACTCAGTATCCATCGTCCATTCATGCGGCCATGCGGCACAGCGTTTTCGCCGGAGGCAAGCGCCTGCGGCCGATCCTGTGCATGGAAGCCGCACAAATGGTCGAGGGATGCGTTCCCACGGGTATCGAGGAGTTGGGCGCCGCGTTGGAGATGCTGCACACCTACTCGCTCATTCACGACGACTTGCCCGCGTTGGACAACGATGACCTGCGACGCGGACTTCCGACCTGCCACAAGGCGTTCGGTGAGGCGACAGCCATCCTCGCTGGCGACGCGCTGCAGACCCGCGCCTATGAAGTGCTGGCAAGTCTGCAGTGTCCGGCGGAGGCGCGCGTGGCCATCATCGCCGAGATCGCGCACGCCACGGGAACCATCGGCGGCATGATCGGCGGCCAAGTTATGGACCTCGAGGCCGAGCACGTCCATCCCGACGCGCAAACGCTGGAGTACATTCATCGCTCCAAGACCGGGGCTCTGATCACGGCCAGCGTGGTCACCGGCGGACTCTACGCCGGCGCCAGCGAGGCGCAAATCGCGGGCCTGCGCAGCTTCGGGCAGAACATCGGGCTGGCTTTCCAGATCGTGGACGACGTGCTCGACGTCACCCAGACCTCGGAGCAGTTGGGCAAGACCGCCGGCAAAGACACGGCCCACGATAAGGCGACTTATCCTGCGCTGTTCGGCATCGATGCTTCGATTCGGAAGGCTGATGAGCTCGTAACCGCCGCTGACGCAGCTCTGGACCAGTTCAGCGACCGCGCCGCAACTCTGCGCGAGCTGGCGAAGTTCCTGGTGGAGCGAAAAAAGTGACGCAGTCCGCGTCCGCGTCCTTCCAGTTGCTGTCTTGGCTGATGGTGCTGTTAGGTCTCGTTGCATTCGTCTTCATCGCCATTGACATCCGGCGCCGCCAGCCCCAGCCAATGGCCGTGATGCGCTGGGTGTGGCCCATCAACGCACTCTGGTCCGGGCCTGTCGGCATCTGGGCATATTGGGCGATTGGCCGCACTGGTCCGCGATCGCAAAGTCACCCAGCGCAAATGGACGGCATGGACATGGCGCCGCGTCCTTTCTGGCAGAGCATCGTGGCCGGAACGCTGCACTGCGGTGCTGGTTGTTCGCTGGCCGACCTCGTTGGTCCCATCCTGTTTCGCACCATTCCGTTTGCCGTTGCGGGCAGCCTGGTCTTCGGTGAGTGGACACTCGACTACCTGCTCGCGTTGCTGATCGGCGTCACGTTCCAGTATGCAGCCATCTCTCCCATGCTTCACCAGACCGGCGCGCGCATCTGGTGGCGCGCCCTCAAGATCGATTTCCTTTCCCTCACCGCCTGGCAGGTTGGCATGTACGGCTGGATGGCGCTAGTCATCTTTGTCTGGTTCGGTCCCATCCCGCCGACTCACATCGAGTTCTGGTTCATGATGCAACTGGCCATGGCCTGCGGATTCGTCACCGCTTATCCCATGAACTGGTGGCTGGTCAAAGCCGGCATCAAGACCGCGATGTAAGAGCAAAACTCGCGCGCAGCCAAGTGCTCATTGCCGCGAAGCCGCGTATCGTTGAGCGTAGTGCCTCGCCTCTGAGCAGTCGCTCGTCGATTGATCAGAATTTATTCCTCCTCTTCCCTTATCTGCGTTAGCCTGATCTGTTCCGTGGAGGTGTTCAATGATCAACATGGCTGAGGTTGGTGCTTTCCCCACGCTCGATGCATCCGGACACTTCAACGTCCAGTTCGGTGTTTATCTTCCCGGGCTGCGCGCTCCTGACGGCTTCGCGGTCATCGTCCGCGTGATTCACAGCCAGGACCGTTTCACGCCCGGGATTGCTCCGCGCGACTTCCCACTGCAATGGCAGCCGGGTTCGGCGCTCGACCTGTGGAGCGCCAATGTCTCCATCGATCCGGTGGCGGGCACGAACTTCGGCAACGAGGGCAGCTATCTTTATCGCTATCAGCTTCAGTGGGCTCCCGCCGGGCAAGCAACCAAAAGCGTGGTGACGAAGTGGTTTGTCGATCCCTTCGCTCGCGCCACCGACATCGGCGAGCTCTCCGCGTTTACTCTGACCAAAACTCCGGCATCCTTTGCCTGGACCGACGCCGGATACAAGACTCCTGAGCTGAACGATCTCATCGTCTATGAGCTGCATGTCGAGCAGTTCAACGACACCTTCGACGGCGTCATCGATCGTCTGGACTACCTGCAAAGCCTGGGCGTGAATTGCCTCGAACTGATGCCGGTGATGAGCCATAAGCTTGACTTCGATTGGGGCTACGGCCCGCTGCATTACTTTTACGCCAGCGCTCACTTCGGGGGAGCCGATGGCCTCAAGCGCCTGGTCAACACCTGTCACGCGCGCGGCGTCGCTGTCATTCTCGACGTCGTGTATCAGCATGTCGATCCCATTTTTCCCTACAACCTCGTCTATCAGAATGTCGCGCAGACCGGCGGTGCGCCCGCCGTCGCCAGTCCCATGATCGGCGCCATGGGTGATTTTGGACCTAAGTGCGACTTCTCGCAGACCTTCACCCAGGATTACTTCCAGGCCTCGAACCAGATGTGGCTCAACGAGTATCACGTGGATGGCTTCCGCTACGATGAGGTCACGGATTACTACTTCTTCCCGACTGACACCGCGTACGCGAAACTCGCCTTTGATACGTACAAGTTCTCGCTCGGGATCGACCGCTTCCGCCAGAAGGGCAGCGGCTACAGCCGTATCATCCAATGCGCCGAAGCGTTGTCTCGCGCCCGCGACGTGCTGGCGAACACCTACAGCAACGCGGCCTGGCAGGACGACCTGCTCAACAAATCGGAGGGCATGATCCAGAGCAGTTCGGCAGACCAGGATTTCGCACACATTCTGGACGCCAACTTCTCCGGATATCCGCAAACCAAGACCGTCGTGGACGATCAGGGAAATCCGGTTGATATGCCCGTCGCTCCCTTTCAATACCTGGAATCGCACGACCACAGCCAGTTGATCGTGTTCACGGGCACCGATAGCAGCGACCCGCTCTCCTCGGGCAATCGCAACAATTTTTACCGGCTGCAACCTTTCGCCATCGCGCTCTACACTGCGCAGGGCATTCCCATGCTGTGGGAGGGCCAGGAGTTTGCCGACGACTATCCATTGCCACCCGGCGGCGACGCGCGTATCGGGCTTCGCCGCGACATGCACTGGGAATACTTCTATGACGATCCCGGATCGGCGCTGATCCGCCTGTACCGCAGGCTGGGCACGCTGCGCCGGAGCTCGCGCGCGCTGCGCAGCCGCGACTCGTTCTTCTACTTCCAGCAGTCGCTGCAGGGCACCGCGATTCTCGCCTACCATCGTCACGCACCCGCCGATCCCACCCATGGGGAAGAGTTCGCCATGGTGCTGCTGAACTTCGGCGACAACTCGGGGAGTATCGCGGTGCCTTTCCCCAAGGCAGGTACCTATCGCGAGATGCTCGACGACGATGCTCGGCCCGCGAGGTTCGATATCACCATCGCCTCGGACGGAGACATCCCTCCGGCGATCATCGTGCCGTCGCACTACGGATTTGTCTTCGAGAAGATTTCCTGATCGCCTTGCACCGGGGATTGACAAGATAGTCACTCCCCCTCTCACCCCTTGTTGCTTTAGAATCATACGATTAGCCACTTTTTCTTGGCAAACGATTGAGCCCCAAAGGTTTACGAGTAAGTGCTTTTATTGCAATACTTACAGACCACAATTTCCAGTCTCCGGGGTCAAACTTAGAGGAACAGAGCGTCGTCGCCCTCTGTTCTCACGTAAGGCTTCGCCATTAACATCACCGATCGACTTGTCAAAGAGCTATCAACCACGCCCTGGGGCGGGTAAGGACACGAACCCTCAGCGGTCGCGAAGGACGCTCCATTCTCCAAAGTAACGCTTGGCCATGCCTTGTCAAGATTACAAAGGTACAGGTTCGGTAACTGTACTTTCGTAACATCCAGGTGGAGAGGTAACCAAAGGGATTTACGGTTTTTGTACGGCGTCGGCGCCCGCCTTGGCGCATTGGGCGTCATGTTCGCTGGTGTCTCCGGAGACGCCGATACCGCCGATGATCTTGCCGTCAACGATCAACGGGAAACCGCCCTCGACCGGCACTGCCCCCTCCAGTCCGAGGACGCGGAGACCAGTCCCGCCGCCGGCCAACGCATCCTGGAAGGCCTTGGTGGGGCGCTTGAATAGCGCGGCCGAGCGCGCTTTGTTGACCGCAATCTTGGCGCTGCCCAGCTGCGTGTTGTCCATTTTTTCGTAATAGACGAGGTTGCCGCCGGGATCGACGACCGCAACCGCCATGTTCCAGTTGTTCTTACGAGTTTCCTCGAGCGCCGCTGCGGCCGCCTTCTTCGCTGTTTCCAGAGTTACCGGCGGGCCGTATGGTGTGAGATTAGAGTTGGCTGCCGGCTGCTGCGCCAACGCGCTCGCCACGCACAACACGAAGGTGAGAACAAGCAGAGACTTCACAACAGACCGCGATGACATTGTGCCTCCTCCATTGAGACTTTTAAGCCGCGGCTTTCGAGGCCGAAGAAACGCGCGCCAGCGACTGTAAGGGCTGCGACCTCGGCTGTCAACAAACGAAATTCGAGAAAGGCCGGATAAAGCGACGTATCACGGGAGCGCAGGCGCAACATCCGTGTGCAGGAAGTCCTCTCCTTTGTAGAGGAGCGGTTCGGCCACATCTCTCGCCAAGGCGTAGGCGAAGCAGTCGCCGAAGTTAAGCTTCGCCGGATGCCCGCTGCCCTTGCCGAAATCGCGATACGCCTCTCGCGCAATTCGGGCTTGGGCTTCGGTCACCGGCTCAATCATAACTCGCGCCTCCCGCAGCAGGTCGTCATAGCGGCGGCTCGCAACGGGATCTCGGCTGCCATCGATGACCGCGGCTCCCTCAACATAATTCACTGCCGAAATGCGACGATGGCTGGCCTCCTCAATAGCTTTGGCAAACCGCGCGGCCTCGGGCTCGTCGCGAAGAATGGCGATGATCGCCGAGGTGTCGAGGATCATCGCGGCAGCCCCTTGTCGTCATAAAGCAGCTCGGCATGGTCGATGGAGCGGTAGGGTTCCTTGAGGCGGCCCGCGCAGTCCTTTCCGATACGCAGCAGGCGTTCGGCCAGCCCGGCGCGGTGCTGGCTGGCCATGCGGTCAAGCCGCTCACGAACCGCCTCTGTCACCGCCTGCGTCATGTTTTCGCCAGTCCGTTTGGCCAACTCTTCCACCAATTTGTAAGTTTCCTCGTTCTTGATGTTGAGAGCCATATTAATACACCTATCTACCATGATTATATACCTCTCTACCATAAGATCAAACAAGGCGGCGAAAGAGCGAGGGCAGTTCGCTTCAAAATATCTTCTATGTTATTTATTATAAATACTTTGTCACCAGCAACAGAGAAGGGAGCGCGAGTTTGCCCTGGTCGTAAGAGTGACCTGCAGGATCAGGAGTTGCTGGCGACGTAGGTGCGCGCGGGCAAAAAGTTGCGTATTTCCCGGCCACGTTGCACCGATTTGAAGTTGCGTTTCAGGGCCGGTTCGATGGCGTTGCTGAACTGGTAAATCAGCAGCCTGCCCTCGGGCGCAAGCGATTCGCGCGTGCTGCTGAGGATGCGCTGTACTTCCTTCGGCGGAAGCAGCGAAAACGGAATGCCGGCCACGATGCAATCGCCCATGCCGATGCCGTGCTGAGTCAGGATTTTGCGTACGTCGGCAGCGGAGCCTTGCACGATCTTCAGCCGTGGGTCCCGGCTGCGAAACTTGCCGCGGAGATGCGTTACCAACTCGGGGTTCTTTTCGATCGCGATGAGGGTGCCATCGCTGCGCAGGTTCCGCAAGATATGTTGCGTGATGGTGCCGACGCCGGGCCCGTATTCCACGACATAGCGGGCTTCGCTCCAGTCAACCAGCCGCATGAGGTGGGAGCACAGAGAGTCGGAACTTGGCCACACCGAACCCAGCATCGCAGGATTTTTTAAGAACATGCGCGCGAAAATCATTGCGTCGGTCATCAACAGAACCCCAACTTTGCGAAGAATTTTATACTGCCCTCCGCTCCCGCGTGCATCAGATCGACTGCACCGGAATCGCGAGCAGGTCATCCACCAAGCCCACTTCCTTTTGGACAAACGGCTCGGCGTAGCGCACTCCGGCAAGAACGCCGTAGAAGCCAGCCATCGCGGCGACGCGCTCGCGGATCTCGGCTTCAGGTGGAAATAGTTTGCTTCCTTGCGCTTGATCTTGATATTGCGAACGATAAGCCATCAACGCTGCAAAGCGCGTGTCGAACTGCTCGGAGATGTCCACCACAAAAGTCGGCCGCACATCGGCGTAAAGGCTTGCATACAGGATTTTGTACGGCCGATGCGGCGATGACCCGAGATCGAGCTTCGCGAGTCCTGCTAGAAACGCGGCCTCATAGCCGAGAATTGAAGCAGTGGCGTGATCAGGATGACGCGCCTGCCAATACGGCACGATCAGCACGCGAGGACGCAGTTCGCGGATAACGCGCGCAATCTTCAGCCGGTTGTCGTAGGTGTTCTCGACGCGGCCATCGGGAATGTCGAGGGCGCGCCGACAACTTACTTTCAGGATGCGCGCAGCGTCTTCCGCTTCGCGTGCGCGATCTTCGACCGTGCCGCGGGTTCCCATCTCGCCTTGAGTCAAATCGAGAATGGCAGTGCGATGACCGCGCTCGGCCATCTTGAGCAGCGTGCCTCCACAGGTTTGCTCTACGTCGTCGCGGTGCGCAGCAATGGCGAGAATTTCAACTGTGGAGGATGCAGACATGGCGGTCAAATGCGCATCGCCACTGCCACGCCGTCGCGCAGCGGAACGATCGTCGTGTACCAGTCCTTCGAGGAGTAAAGCAGACGGTTCAACTCCACGACGCCTTTGGTGGAGCGGTCCGGCTCTGCGGTCTTGGCAGGTTGCGGATTGCCGGCGGCGTAACTCACATCGCCGTGCCACAGCGCGTTGTCGGTGATGAAGAGACCACCTTTGCGTACGCGGGCCGCGGCCATGTTGAAGACGCGCGGATAGTCGTGTTTGTCCACGTCGTTGAAGAGGATGTCGAAATGTTCTTTGCGCTCGGAGAGGATTTCCAGCGCATCGCCGACATGGACCTCGATGCGGGCGGTGACCCCGGCCTGCTGGAAATAGCGCCGCGCTTCGTCGGCGTTCTTGCGACTGCCGTCGGTGTAATGGACCTTGCCGCCTTCACCGACGGCCTTGGCCCACCAAATCGTCGAATACCCGATCGCCGAGCCCATCTCGAAGATGGTTTTCGCGCCAATGAGTCGCGCATATTGGTAGAAGAGACGTCCAACTGCCGGTCCGACGATTGGAATATCGCGATCCTTCGCCTGGCGTTCCATCTCCTGCAAGACAGGTTCGCGCTCGGACAGCATCGCGTAAAGGTAGTTTTCGACGCGCTCATCCGTGATTGGCATCGTATCTTCTTTCTCTCAGCTCAGCGTTTGACCCGGCTTCATCTCGAGTACTTGCGGGCCGCCTGCACCCAGCAGTTTCTTCAGGTCATCAGGACGCCCAACCAGCACCGGAAACGTGCCGAAGTGCATCGGGATGACGGTTTGCGGCTGCAGCAGCTTGCAGGCGTACGCGGCCTCGCGCGGGCCCATGGTGAAGTGGTCGCCGATGGGCAGCATTGCGATTTCGGGCGAGTAAAGGTCGTGGATGATCTGCATGTCAGTGAACACATTGGTGTCGCCAGCGTGATATAACTTGACGCCGCCGGGCAACTCGAGCACGTAGCCGCACGCTTCTCCGCCATAAACAATGCTGCCATCATCGTCCATAATGCCGCAGGAATGCACCGCGTGCGTCATCGTGATCTTGATCCCGGCCACGGTTTGCGTGCCGCCCTTGTTCATGGGAGAAATCTGCTTGGCGCCTTTCTTTTCCATCCAGGTACAAAGTTCGAAGATGCCGACCACCGTGGGATTGTGCTGCTTCACGATCGCAACCGCGTCGCCAATGTGATCCATGTGGCCGTGGGTACAAATCAACGCATCAGCCTTCTTTACCTGTTTTTCGTTTTCCGGACACATGGGATTGCCCATGACCCAGGGATCCACGTAAACGGTTGCGCCGTCCTTGGTTTCAATGCGAAAAGTGGCGTGGCCCAGCCACGTAATACGATTGCCTTGCAGATTCATGTTTTCCTCGAATTCGCGGAAATCAGCTACGAGACAGGCGAGTTACAATGTGTCGCCTTGGCGCCACTCGCGATAGCCGCCGGCGAGCGAAAAGACATTGCGAAATCCCATTTTCTTCAGATTGAGCGCGGCGAGTACGGAACGGCTCCCTCCGCCGCAATAAAGCACCAGCTTTCGGTCCTTGTCAGTCGTGATCTGGTCTATGTTGACTTCCAAAACGCCGCGCGGCAGCTTGATCGCCCCGGGGATTATTCCTTTGGCCTGCTCCTCGCGCTCGCGCACGTCAATTAGCGTGAAATCCTCGCCCGACTGCTGCATGCGGCGTACATCATTGGGACCAATTTCATTGATCTGAGACCTCGCCTCGTCGACCAGTTGCTTAAATTCGGGTAATGACATTTCGTCTCCTATGGCCGCTGAGAATTCTATTGTCTGCGACGCGAGGCTGCAACTTATCGTGAATTCGTAAGCAGCCATTCGCCTCAGCCATTACGGTGTTACCATGCTGCCTTGCTTGCTTGAGACATACTCGGCATTCGTGAAGTACTTTTTTCGGCTGCTCAGAATGCGGGCTTGAACTGAAGGGAAGAAATTTCGGACTGCTATGATGGTGAACAAGAATTCCAGCCTGATGCCTTCTTCCGTCCAACTGCCCCTGGTATCCACCAAGATCGACAGCTACCTGCTGGAAGTTACCGACGCGGTCAACACCACGCTCGACCTGAACACTCTGCTGCAACGCGTGGCCGAGATGCTGAAGCGGTTCATCGACTACGAAATCTTCGCCATCCTCCTGCTGCATGAAAAAACCCAGGAACTGCGAGTGCGCTTTCAAGTTGGCCATCCGCCGGAGGTCGCGGAGCGCATCCGCATCAAAGTTGGGCAGGGCGTCACCGGACGCGCCGTGCAGACGCGCCAGCCCGTGCTGGTCAACGACGTCACTGCCGAAGACAACGTCATCAACACGACCCCGGGTGTCCGTTCCGAATTAGCCGTTCCGCTCATCGCCAAGAACAAAGTCATTGGCGTGCTCGACGTCGAAGCGGACGAGCCAGGTGCATTCACCGAGGAGCACAAACGCCTGCTGACGCTGTTCGCCTCGCGCATCGCCGCGGGCATCGAAAATGCGCGCTTGTACACTCGGGTGTCGCGACAGGCCCGGCAACTTACACTGCTTACCGAGATCAGCCGCGAACTTTCCTCCATCCTGAACGTCGATGAACTGCTGAAGCGTATTGCCGACCTGGTAACCCGCATCATCGATTACCAGATGTTTTCCATTTTGCTGTTGGACAAAACCGCGACCCTCTTGCAGCATCGCTTTTCTCTGCGCTTCAAGGAGAACGTGCAACTCAAGCACGAGATTCCCTTGGGGGTCGGTCTGGTCGGCTATGCCGCACAACATGGGCAGGCGGTGCTGGTTCCTGATGTCGGCAAAGATCCCCGCTACATCATGGCCAACCCGGAAACCCGTTCCGAGCTGTGCATTCCGCTGATCTACAAAGACAAGGTGATTGGGGTCCTCGACATCGAGCACACTCGCCGCGGCTACTTCACTGAGGACCACGTGCGCATCATGACCACACTGGCTGCACAGGTGGCAATCGCGATTGAGAACGCTACGTTGTACGAGCAGATCGCGCGTCAGGAACAACGCCTGGAACAGGACCTGGCACTGGCCCGGGAACTTCAGTTTCGATTGCTGCCACCGAAAGTGCCGGTTTTTCGAAATGCTGAAGTGGCCTCGCGCTTCGCTCCCGCTCGTCAGGTTGGCGGTGACTTGTATGACTTCCTGAAATACAGCGGGCAGGGGGTGATGGGCATTGCCGTGGGAGACGTGAGCGGGAAGGGTGCTCCGGCCGCCATCTACGCCGCTTTGGTGAGCGGCATCGCACGCTCCCATGCCAACGAAGAACCCAGCGCGGCGGGTATGTTGGAAGCAATCAATCTTTCGCTTTCGGAGCGGCCGATTGAAGGTCAGTACGTCTCGATGATCTACGCGATCTGGGACGACAACCAGCGCCTGCTGCAAATCGCGAATTCCGGCTTGCCGCGCCCCATTCATGTCCACGGTGGAAAGATTGAGACCATTCAGGCGACCGGCTTGCCAATAGGATTGTTTAACAACGCGACCTATGACGAAATCACCCTGCGCGGGCAGCCAGGCGACCTCTTCCTGTTTTTCAGCGATGGCATTCTCGATGCCACCAGCTCCCAGGGCGAGTTGTTCGGCCGCCAGCGCCTGGAAAAGATTGTTAGGGCGAAGGCCCACGGCAGTGCCGAGGAACTGGTTGACACCATATTCACGGCTGTTTCCGATCACGCCGAGGGAGTCGAGACCTTTGACGACCAGACCATTGTCGCCATCAAGGTGAAAGGAACGTACTCCAAAAAGTGAACGCCGCACTGCCGCCGGAGAGACCACCTGCATTCGCCTTTCGCCGGGACAAGCGGTTGTTCCGCAAGTCCGGCGCCCAACTGCACGCCGATGACCTGTCGCTTGGCAAGCTGGCCGATCGGTATGGAACTCCGCTGTATGTGTATTCCGGTTCGATGATTCGCGACCGCTATCGGCAGTTCGATGGGGCTTTTCGTGGCTGCGAACATACCATCTGCTATTCGGTGAAAGCCAATTCCAACCTTTCGATCCTGCGCCTGCTCGCCGGACTGGGCGCCGGGTTCGATGTCGTCTCCGGCGGTGAACTGCAACGAGTCAAGGAGGTAGACCGGAAAGGCTCGCGTAGCGTAGTTTTTTCGGGAGTCGGTAAGCAGACGGAAGAAATCGACCTCGCCCTCGCGACCGGTATTCTGCTGTTCAATGTGGAAAGCGCCAGCGAACTGGAGCTATTGGCGGCGCGCGCGACGCATCTTCGCAAGACGGCACAATACGCCGTGCGCGCAAACCCTGACGTCAGGACGGAGACCCATCCTCACATCTCGACTGGCTTGCACGAACACAAGTTCGGCGTGCCGTGGCGTGATGTCCCCGCGCTTTATCGCCGAGGCTCGGAAAACCAGCGGCTGAAGGCAGCCGGTGTCAGCGTTCACATCGGTTCACAAGTTACCGATGTGACCCCATTCCGCGAGGCCATGGATCGCGTGGCTGCGCTCGTCCGTTCGCTGCGTGCCGAGGGGCACGACATTCGCTACGTTGACGCTGGTGGCGGTCTCGGTATTCCTTATCAGCACAAACCTGAGAGGGATTTCTCCGCCACCGCGAAGCTCTACGCCACGGCGCTGCTGCAACCACTAAAGGGTCTCGGAATCCATCTCCTGCTGGAGCCGGGTCGCGCGATCGTCGGCCCGGCGGGAGCACTACTCACTCGCGTCCTGTACCGCAAGCGCAATGACGGCAAACCGTTCGTCGTCGTGGATGCGGCGATGAATGACCTGCTCAGACCTTCGCTCTATGGCGCCTACCATGAAATCGTTCCGGTGGTGTTGCAAGAAGGCAATCCGACGGTTGAGAGAGTCGATGTTGTAGGACCGATCTGCGAGACAGGGGATTTTTTCGCGCGCGACCGCGAAATTCGAAAGGTCGAGGAAGGTGACTTGCTGGCGATTCTCGACACCGGAGCTTACGGAATGACGCTGGCTTCGAACTACAACACGCGGCCCCGCCCGGCCGAAGTTTTGGTTGATGGCCGGCGCTCGCGGCTAATACGTAAGCGGGAGTCGGTCGCCGATCTGTTGGCACCCGAGCGCTTTTGATCTCACCACTTCCGTTCCACGAACCTTACTCGTACTGATTCCACGATTTTGCTCATTGCGTTTAGCGGCAACTTCGCCTATTGTGGCTTTCCATTGGAGAGGCCATGCAACCAAACCAATATGACGCAGCCACTTCCACGGCGGTTTGCCTCTGGTGCTATTCCCAGTACCTGAAAAGCACCAGCCGAGCACGTGACGGGCAAACATTCTGCTGCAGGAAGTGCGAATACGAAGCGCAAGGCTGGCTTCACGAAAACCTGAAAACTCATTACTGAATAACACTCGGGCGCGGCTGTTAGCGGTCGCGCCCAAAAACAAGGTGTTCATTTCCGCGGCCGGCGGGAACTCACAATCTTTCCCTCTCGACGCTCGACGACAACACCCAACCATTTAAGCACCCGGATGGTTCAGGAGCTTCCGTGGGGATGGCGCTCCGGGCTTTCGTCTTCCCACTGCAGAAACTGGCGAAAGGCGGCGCCGCGATGGCTGTAGCGGGCCTTCTCTTCGGCGGTGAGTTCGGCGAAGGTCTTTTCAATCTCCGGGAAGTAGAACAGCGGATCGTATCCAAAGCCGTTGGAGCCGCGAGGTGCGCGCAGGATGAGACCTTCGGCGCGACCGTGAAATGTCGCCAGGGTGTGTCCGTTGCGTGCCGCCGCGATCACGCAGACAAAGCGACCGGTGCGGTACTCGTCGGGAACGTCGTGCAGCTCGCGCAGCAGGCGAGCGTTATTGGCCTCGTCGCAGGAATTGGGCGCCAGCTCATTTCGCGGTTCAGCGGCTCCCAGCTTCTCGTCCTCTGCGTAGCGCGCCGAGCGCACGCCGGGCGCACCACCAAGGGCATCGACTTCGAGTCCTGAGTCATCGGCGATTACCAGCTGGCCCTCCACGGACTTGCTGTAGTGCTCGGCTTTCTTCCGGGCGTTGGCTTCAAACGTCGTTCCGTCCTCGATCACTGCCGGCAATGCCGCGAGACCCGGCAGCGTCTCGACGCTTACGTTGTGGGCCGTGGCGGCCCCGATCAGGTCCCGGATCTTGCCGGGATTCGATGTTGCCACCAACACTCGCTTCATCTTCGCCTCCGCCTTCCATGTTAAATGCCCCGTGCTTGCGACGCATCGCGGGCGACGAAATGCATGATTTGCTTTCCGGGGCCGCACATTTCGGAAATATTTTTTCGATGGCCAACATCGAGAATCGCAAGCCCTCGCCGGGGATGGTGTCGGACAGGGAACGTGGCACGCGGAAGACGTCGAGCGAGCCCATCATGAAATCGCCAGTATTCATGCGGCTTTTCCGCACATTATAAAGTTGACAAAGCGGTTTACGCTGCCGATTGCACGACAACTGCGCATGCAAGATGCATCGAAGCGCGGCGCGTTTCGATCGAGTACACATTTCGACGTGCGTTTTTCTCTTGACTATTTTTTTTATTAACTCTATACAAAGAACAAATTGCGATGATGTGATGTCGCAATTGTTCCATGACAAATGGAAGGGAGAATAGAAACCATGGCAACGAAGAAGAAAGCGAAAAAGGCTGCCAAAAAGAAAAAGAGATAACTACTCTTTGACTTGACAAGGGGGCGCGCAAGCGTCCCCTTCGCTTTTGGTCCCGAATTAGACCCCTCGCTCCACTCGCGATTCAGGCTGCAGACTCACGCTCCGCTCCGGCTCGCAAAGCGCCTCAACCTCATGCGCAGGGCAGATGCTGTGGTAGGAACAGCCGTTGCAGCGCAAGCCGGGGTTGGGCTCAAAGTCGCCGGCCGCGATTTTGGCCGCCACCTCAACCACCTTGTCCTCGGTCTTCCTCAACTGGTCGGCCGTGCGCGACGACGCCACCGCGGTGCAGTTCTCCAGACTGACAAAAACCAGCGACGCTGCCGTCAAACCCATGTGCCGCGCGGCCAAGGCGTAAATCGAGAGCTGCAGGCTGTCGTCGGCGTCGTCCTGCGTCTTGGGCTTGCCGGTTTTGTAATCCACAATCACAACTTCGCCGTCGCCGCCGGCTCGATCGACGCGATCCATCTTGGCCCTGACCTTGGTTTCCCCGATCTCGAAGGACGAGCTGCCTTCGGTCTGCAGGATTTCGCCTCCCGGCTTCGCCAGGTTGGAACGCAGGAAGCGCGTAAGTTGCTCGCGTCCCTGCTTTCTCGTAGAGTTCACGCTGAACATCTTCGTCGATTTTCGTCTTGGAGAATTCGTCGAGGAAGCAGGCGATGACCGTTTCTTCCTCGGGCGGCCGCCCGGCGCGCACTCCGTCGAAGTAGGCCTTGATGGCGACGTGCATGGCCGCACCGAACTGCATGCGGGCCGCCGGCTTCTTCCGGGATTCGCCAGTCGCGACTCAGCTTGTAGGCCAGCGGGCAGCGCTCGTATTGATCGATGGCGCTGGCGCTCAACTCGTTCAAGCGCCCATCGGGGCGGGGCGGCAGTTGGACCCACTGCGAGATAAGAGGCATGGGTTCGGCGGCAGCGTGGATTCTCTCGATCAGCGTGGCTTGCGAAAGCTCGGTGCATTCGATGGCGCCGCGCAGCAGACGTGCTCTTTTTCCCCAGCAGCTCGCGCATGTAACCCGGAGGGGTTCGGTCTTTCTTGCCTCTCGCAAACTGCCCGCAGACGTACAGTTCGTCCATGGCGCGGGTAAGTGCGACATAAAACAGCCGGCGCTCCTCTTCTTGATGCAGAGTCTTGGCGTCGCCCTCAGCAGCCGTGTCCCTGCTGCGCAGCTCCTGCGGGAACTCGACCAACGCTTCCTTGTACTGGCCAGGGAACGATTGTGAAACGACCCGCAAGACGAAGACACAGGGGAACTCCAATCCTTTGGCCGCGTGCACCGTCATCAACTGCACGGCATCCTGCGGCTCGCCGGTGACGTCCCTGGGAGCCAGCGCTGCCACCGGATCGTCATCCGCAGCATCCTCCGACAAGGCGCCCTCGGCTTCCTGAAAGAGCGCGACGTACTCCAGAAATTCGTGCAGCGTGCCGCTGCCGACGATTTGCTTTGGCTTGCCGCCCCAGTCGGCGGCGAATTCCTGGAGACGTTGCAGGGGAAAGGAGTCTTGGAGTTGGAATGAATTCCGCGCGACCCTGATCGCAGCCGGCAACATGCCGTTGGCGTTGGCAAGGTCGTGCCGGGCCTCGCGGACCGCCTCCATCACTTCGAATCCGCCGGGCACTTTTTCCAGAACGGATTCGACTGACGCGTTCTTGCCGGCGACCGCCAATTCGGCGCGGAAGCGCTCGGGATCGACGCAGAACTGCGACAACGCCGCGACACGAACCAGCGCGACCGGATCGGGGCCGCCAAGGATGCGCAACACCGCCATCGCGTCGCGAACCTCGGGAGCATCGAAGAGATCGGCACCCTTGACCTGCACCGGAATACCCCGGCGGCGCAGCTCGTCGGCCACTTCCCGGCGATGCCGATGGTTGCGGTAGAGCACCGCAAAATCGCGGTACTTCGTGGTGGGCCGCCGCCGCCGTGCGGCTTCAATGGTGTCGGCGACGAAATCGGCATCCTCGTTCTTGTTGTGCACGATGGCGTGTACCGGCGGGGCTTTCGCGAGGCTCTTCTCGCGCTCCAGTCGCGCACAGGTGAGCGGCTGACGCGGCCAGCCGCCGTCCGGCAACTCCACGCTCCCGACCTCCGGGTTGCACCGGATTGCCTCGTAGGCGCAGCGCAGGATGGGCGGCGTCGAGCGCCGATTTTCCGACATGGTGACGCGCTTCACGCGCTCCGGGCCGAAGGTCCTCAGGAACTGGTCGAAAGCTCCGCTGGTTGCGCCGCGAAAACGATAGATCGCCTGATCAGGATCGCCGACTGCGAAGACATTGGCTTCGTCTCCGGCAAGCAATTTCGCGAGTTGGATCTGCGCGACATTCGAGTCCTGGAACTCGTCGATCAGGATGAAGCGCGCGCGCTTCTGCGCGCTCTGCAGCACAGACTGCCGGCGGCCCAGCATCTCAACGGCGCGAGTGAGGATGTGGCCGAAGGTGCCCAGGCCCTCCTGCTTGAGCAGATCTTCGATGTAGCGGAAGGCACGCGCAATCTCGTGGCAGCGGCCCAGCACTTCTTCCGGTGGCATGAACTCGGCGTCTTTCGACTTCGCCACCCGCTGCAGCGGAATCTCCTGGCGCTCCAGCCGGGCGACATAGGCATCGTAATCATCCGGCGTGCGCAGCTCATCGTGGCACCGGCGGAAGAACTCCAGCAGCTCCCTGAGGAACCTGCCGGGATCGGCGGCCTTGATGAAGTGCTCGAGTTGCAGCTCACCAATGCGGCGGCGCAGGAGCACGAAGAGGTCCTGATCGTCGAGCAGCGCGAACTTGATTCCCGCATCGTGCAACAGCGAGAAGCAGTAGGCGTGAAACGTGTCGGCCTGCAGGCCGCTGGAGAGCAACTTTGCCGCGGCGCGTTGCGGTTCGAGCTCGGGGTAGAGAACGCTGGCGGCGCGGGTGACGAGCTCCGCAGCCCCATTGCGCGTGTAGGTAACCGCCAGAATTTCGTCCGGCTTCGCTTCGCCGCTATTTATGAGCTGCGCGATACGGCGGGACAAAACGGTCGTCTTCCCCGTCCCCGCGCCCGCTACCACCAGCATGGGCCCGTGCACATGCTCGATGGCCTGCCGCTGCTGGTCCGTGGGTTTGAAACCGTGATGTCCGTTACTGCCCATTTGCATTCCTTAAATACGAAGAAAAAGCGAAGATAACATTATGCAGCCGGAGCCTCGAGTTGGGCAAGTGCAAAGTCGAGCGCAACCAAGCCTTGGTGTCCAGTTTGCTGAGGAAAAGCTGTGCGCGACGCCGATGTCTTGCCAAGAGAGCAACCGAGTCGGGCATCCTTCCGTTCGCATACAATACTCCGATTGCACGAGTCCGGTTTGCGGCCGGCACAGTCCTGCCCGAGCGCGAATGATTTCAACCATCGGCCACACCCTGTCGCACTTTCATATTGTCGTTGCCTGGCTCATTTTCCTGGCGAGCTACCTCGTCTTCGCCATCGGACATCTGCCGGGCACGAAGATCGACCGTCCCGCGATGGCGGTCATTGGGGCGGTAGGCATGTTCGTCTTCGGCGTGCTCACGCCAAAGACGGCCATCGAGAGCATCGACTTCGCGACGCTGGTCCTGCTTTTCTCCATGATGCTGATTGTCGCCAGCCTGCACCTGTCGGGATTCTTCGAGGGGATTGCTCATCTGGTGATCGAGCACCTGAGTCCACGGCATCTGTTGCCCGGCGTGGTGTTCACCAGCGGCATTCTGTCGGCATTCCTGGTGAACGATGTGGTCTGCCTGGTCATGGCGCCGCTGGTGTTGGGCATCTGCAAGAGGATGGGCTTGAAGCCGCTGCCCTACCTGCTCGCGCTGGCGACGGCTTCCAACATCGGCAGCGTAGCAACGATCACCGGCAATCCTCAGAACATTCTGATCGGATCGATTTCCGGGATTGCTTATCGCGACTTTCTTGTGCACCTCGGCCCGGTGGCGTTGATCGGCCTGTTCGTGGATTGGGCTCTGCTGTACTGGATCTTTCTGCGGCATGAGAGCGCGGAACCGCAGCCCGTTCCGAGCCAGCCGCCACAAGCCGTCCGTGAGCCCCAGATTCATCCCGCTTGGGCGGTAACGGTCACGCTTGGCTGTGCTGGCGGGATTTCTCATAGGCTTTCCGCCGCCCTTGGTCGCCGCTACCGGAGGCGCGCTGCTGCTGGTGCAGCGTCAACGCTCCCCGAAGGCCATCTACGGCGACGTCGATTGGTCGCTATTGATGCTGTTCCTGGGACTGTTCCTGATTCTCGGCGGAGCGGAACGGGTGGGCATTACGCAGGAACTGCTCGGTGTGGCGGAGCGGCTGAATCTGCACCAACCGTTGATTCTTGCGGCCGTGGTGACTCTGCTATCCAACATCGTCAGCAATGTTCCGGCCGTGATGCTGCTGAAGGGACTACCACCGCAATTTCACGATGCCCACGCGGCATGGCTGCTGCTGGCCATGTCCAGCACGCTGGCGGGAAATCTCACCATCACCGGTTCGGTGGCAAACATCATCGTCGTGGAAAAGGCTCGTGGCGAGGCCCACATCAGCTTTCTCGAATACATGAAGATTGGGGTGCCGGTAACGGTAATCACGTTGGCGATCGGGCTATTGTGGCTGGCAACGATCAAATAACCATGGCCCACTCCGAGAAATCGCGCTTCGAGTCGGTGGTGAAATGAACTGTTATCACCGGCAACTATAAAACCGCGGGTCAAGCGCCCCTAGTGACTGCCGTGACATCGGCAGGAGGGCACACATTCGTAGACACTGGCCGACATTAGCGGTACTAATCCGCACGGTACGAGGTGAATCGCTTCCGGGTAGCCGACCATCTGTTCCCAATCTTCCCTCTGAATCTGTCGGGCCGGGCCGAATCCACCTGTCCGGTAAGCCGACCACTCCAAAGCAAATCGAACTGAGAATGATTCGCAACCTGTTGGAGGCGATTAAGAGAGTGCGCGCAAATTTTTCCGGAGGCGATTCGAATCGCCATTGTGAAGCAGTACCTCAACTTCCGAGTGCGTACTCTGCCAGACTGGAATGGCGCGGACAAGCAAGCTTCGCCCTTTTGCCGTTAGGGTCAGCAGACGACTGCGGCGGTCCCTCAGGTCTGCTGTGACTTTGATCAGACGTCGGCGCTGCAATGGCTTGAGAACGGCTGTGAGGGTGGTTCGATCCATCGCGAGTAGCGACGACACCGCCGCCATACCTGGTGGTTCCGGGCGGTTCAGGGACATCATCAGCGAGAATTGGCCGTTTGTCAGGCCAAGCGGGCGCAGCGCATCATCGAAGCGCCGTGCCAGCGCCCTTGCCGCCCGCTGGACATGAAGACAGAGGCAAGAGTCGCGGACCAAGAGCGTAGTCTCAAAGGGAGGATTCGCAGCCATTGGCACCGGTAGATTATATTGATATCAACGTATCTTGGCGAGAATATCTTAGGAGAAATCAATGAAGCGGAAGATTCTCAATACGATCACAGCAAGAGGCTTTGCACTGGTCATCATGCTTGGCGCAGCGTGGCAAGCGCAAGCGCAGGACGCTAAAGCATCGTATCCCACCATGGCCCCACTTGAGCAATACCTGATTGCGGATCGGAATGCCGAGATAGCCTTGGCGCGGACCGCGGCCCCGGAATCCATCTCACGTAGTGCCGCGGTGTTGGTGCTTGGACGACACGGCTACGAAACCGCAGTCAAAGGTACGAGCAGTTTCGTATGTTTGGTGGAACGATCGTGGACCGCTGGAATCGACAATCCGGACTTTTGGAATCCCAACGTGCGTGCTCCCATCTGCCTCAACCCGGCAGCTGCACGATCTTATCTTCCACTCACCATCAAGAAGACCGAGTTGGTATTGGCTGGACAATCCAAAGCTCAAATGGTCGACAGCATCAAAGCCGCTTTGGAGAAGAAGGAATTGCCCACGCTGGAACCTGGCGCGATGTGCTACATGCTGTCAAAGCAAGGAAACCTGAGCAGCCGCGACGGTCACTGGCATCCCCACCTAATGTTTTTCGTGCCGCAAACCAACGCTCAAACTTGGGGCGCAAATCTGCCGGGCTCCCCGATTCTGGCCTCTGAGGATACGCCGGGCCGACTGACGGTGTTTCTAGTTCCGGTCGCCAAGTGGTCGGACGGTACGACTGATGTCCCGCATGAGCACTGACGTGCATTTTGTGCGAGCCATGCTCATGCGAAGCAGATCGTCGGAACCTCGAATGAAGGAGCATTGGCTGTGGGGGCAAACCAAGAGAATTAGAAGATTACAAGTGGTCGGCGCATTGGTCGGTGGAAGTCTTTAGCGATGGAGCGCGGGGCAATGACGTTTCGGCCCGGGTGACGGGCTACGCGGAAGTGATTCAGGGTCAGGTAACGAGAAACGCGCCAGCGCCCATCGACTCCGAGTTTCCCCTATTCTTGTCCGTTGCTGGGAAATTTTGCCTTCTGGCCAGTCGCAAGAAAGTCAAAGGGAGAAACCGGAAGCTTCTCCCTTTGACTCGACCGTCACCGGGCCACGAACCGGGGGCGTTTATCGCGAACTGCCAACCACGGCACTCGCTGCCAGCTGCTCGCCGCTATTCCACGTACGGCTTCCAGTTGCCGTCTTTTTCCATCAGAACGATGCTGGCCTTGGTCGGCGCCGCGCTGTAAAAGTCAACGCCATAGGTCTTGATCAAGGTCGCGCGGTCCCAAGTGGCGAAGCTCTTCACCACGCTGCCGGAGGCGTCGAACTCCTGGCCCAGCCGGTTGGGCGCCCATTTCCAGGTGTACTCCACCTGCGCCAAGTGCGGCTTGATCATGGTGACCTTGTTCACGTCCACCAGCTTGCGCTCGGCCAACGGCACGACGTAGGTGACCGTCTTGTCGGCATTGGTGATCTTCTGCACACCCGTGATCTGCTCGAAGAGGTTCTCGCCGGCAGGGTTGAGAGCCACAATCAGCGAGCTGTAGCCCTTCGGCTTAGTGGTCACGATCCCAAGCTTGGCCAGCAGTTTGTATTGTGGGTCCTGCGGTTTCTCATTGATACTGGACACTATGGTGCCAGTGCTGAAACGAACGGTGGATGGACCCTGAGCCTTCAGTATCTGGTTGACGGCGGTGGTCGCGACGGGGACGGTCAACACATCGCGAGCGCCCTTCACGAAGTAAACAATAGTCCCGCCCACCACGAGGATCAGCCCCAGAATAAGCGCCACGGGCAAAAAGTTGGAGCTTTTGCTCTCCATCTCGACTTCAGCGGCGAAAAGTTCGGGTCCTGTGCTGGCAGGCGCAACGGGTTGCGTCGGCGCGTTCTCTTTGACGTTAGGTTCCATAACGGTCGGCATTGTCTCACACCTCTTATGGGACGTGCTGCGAGCCGCGAAGTCCACAGACAAGCCTTTGCAAGCCAGCGGGACTTCGCTGACGGCACGGGCCGATCCCACGCCGTGCTCTGGGCATCCTTAACATCTCCAGTATGGACTCTGCGTACAGAGACGCAGTGAGGCCGATCACTAGGCGATGTGAGGAATGAACGTTGTGAGCGGGAAGTGGATAGATAGCACTTGGCCGCATTCACGCCTTACGCAAGGGATTCATTCTGTCGTAAATCAGTAAGCTTCCCTGCAGGACAAATCCTGTCAAGAACCCCCACATCAAGTTGGTGGTCAGGAGTGACACCGCCCCAACGCAAACTGCGATGAGCAGAAGCGGCACTCGCTTTACGATGTCGCGCAAATAAGCTGCGTGCTGGATACCGACGTAAATCAGAAACGCTCCCAAAATGGCGATGGGAATGAGAGACAGGACTCCGATGGCCGCTCTTCCGAAAAAGGCGAGCAGGATACACAACCCACCGATGATGTAACTCGATTTTGGGGTTCGTGCGCCGAACCTGTAGTGGGCGGTGATGCCTCCAGAGCCGTGGCACATGGGCGCTCCTTGAATCATTCCACTCACGAGATTGACCAGCGCGATGCTCATGCTGAGCGCACGCACGGTGACCCGCCGCGCCTGTTGCCCGTATAGGATTTGCGAGGTGTTCTCGGTAGCCACGATGGAGTTGCCAAACGTCAAGGCGAATTGTGGAATCACCAGGAGTGGCAGAACTCTCCAGAATTCATCTGCACGGGGATGCAGGAACTGGAGCGGCAGCGGTCCCCAAACAAATTGCGGCATCTTTCCCCACTGCGCCAGTAAACCCAGGGCAATGCCCACCGTAAGCAGAACCAGGGCCGCGGGATAGCGGGTGGACTTATGAAAGCCCAGCAGGAGGATTGCGGCCCCCAAAGCGACTTCCCAACCGGTCACGGAAACGCCGTTCGACAATGCGAGGATGGATTGGCGACCCAGGATGAGCCGCAAGCCCTCGCGAGCAAGCAGCAATCCCAAGCCAAGCTGTATGCCTCGCACGATCGGCAGCGTAAAGAGCTTTGCGAGCAGGCTCGCGGTGTTGGTAACAGCAATGATCGCCAGGAGAACGCCGATCAACACTCCGGCGCTGGCGATGTCTGAGGGCGATAACCCTGTGGCAAGAGCGATAGCGGCAACTGCCTTCAGGGGCTGCACCGAAATCGGTATCTGAAAATACCAGCTTGCCAAGACATAGGTGAGCCCGGCGCCCAGGAAAACCGCGGTGGGATTGAGATGGTTCAGCGTGATCAGTGCGATCGCGATCGGAAACAGAACACCGATGTCGCCGAATGCGCCTGCGACGTCCAGGCGCGTCAGCGGCCAAGAAAGTGTTTTAGCCGGCGTTGCTGTCGTGGTGCTCAATCGAACCTCGGAAGCTTCGGTATGCAAAACCATGTTGCCGTAACGACGATGACTTCCTCGCCACACGCGGGCACCGACTGGAAACCCAGCAATAAGATCGCGCCTAAGGACTTTCGCATATCGAGAAAGAGAGGTGGCAGTCTCCGCGGCGGGAGCCTGATAATCCGTTAATTGTAGATGATTTTCACCGATTCTGTGTCGGCCGACCTGCATGCGACATCCCGCACAACTGCACAGGGAAGTCGCTTGCAAGTGAGCGGCAGCCAGGGCGCGCGACATCGCTTATCCCCCACAAAGATGCCACGTGATTGCCATAACTTTGTGCTTTCCCGCTTGACCACGTTGGAACTTTTCTGTAACAGTAGCGAAGGCCTGTAAAGACCGGGAAGATGCTTCCCGGCGTCAGAGTTCTATTGCGCCAGACTGCATGATGAAAATTGAGGTCACGCTCAACGCTGATCCGACCGCGATCAATCCCGTGGTGGAGGGGATCATGGAGATGGCCCGCAAGCTGGAGTGCGCGGCGGGCAAGGAATTTGAGATTGAGACGGCGCTGCGCGAGGCCCTCGCCAACGCTATCGTGCACGGCTGCAAGAAGGACCCTTCCAAGAAAGTGCAATGCTGCGTGGGATGCGATGAGGAACACGGCATGCTGATCGTGGTCCGCGATCCCGGCAGCGGCTTCGACCCGGTCGCGGTTCCCGATCCATGCACCGGCGAAAACGTCTTCTCCAATCATGGCCGGGGAATCTACCTGATCAACCAGCTCATGGACGAAGTGAAATTCGAGCGCAACGGCGCCGAAATCCACATGCGCAAGTACTAGGCTGATTCCTCCGCGCGCTGCTGAAAGTAACTCCACTCGGAAACGAAACGGTTTCTTTCTGCTTGTGCGGCGCGCTCCGCCGTCTGCTCCTCGTACCCGGCCCTCCACCAGATGAAGATCGAGAGCCCTGAAAGAAACAGAGGCAGGTAATAGCCGGGATATCCGATATACGCGCTGAAAGCCGCCAGGCACAGCACCAGCCAGGAACCCAGGTAGTGCCGATAGCGCTTCTCCACCTTCGATTTCAGCTCCTCGATCCGGTTCCACTCCCATAACTGCGCCTTTGCGAATTCCAACCGCAGCCGCTCGGCGTCATCGCTGCTCAGCACGACCGGCGCGGTCAGACTCTGGCCACCGGCGGATAACACCAACTGCGAAGCGCTCAGGTGGAGCTCGAGTCCGTACACCTCTGTGCGTATTCCGATGGCTGATTCGGACATGGTTCCTCCGCGCTACAGTACAAGTACGTCACCGCTACGCGACTTGAGCGAGCGATCAAAAGTTACGAGCGTCAAACCGGCGACCGACGCAAAGGCCAATAGATAAGCGTCGGTCCAGACCTTGGGCGAGCGGCTGGATAACCGCGAGCGCGAGCGAAACTCCCTCTCGAGGCCATCCGGTTCCGCCAAGAAGTCAATACGGCTATCAGCCCAGACGCGGTCCCACAGTCCCCAAGCTTCGGACAGGTTCTGAGTGTCCTTTCCCATGATCTGCTCCGTGGTGAGCAGCCTCAGCACTGTGATTTGAGTGAAGCGGCAGAAGAAAAATTGTTCTTCGCCCGCTTTTTCAAACCACTGCCTAGCTCTCTCCGAATGCACATGCCGGCCCCATAGAAGCGCGAGCCAGACATTGGCATCAAGGAAATTCAACGTGTTCATAGATCTTTTCGTTGGTCACGTCGACCTTCGGACCTTTCGAGGCGATGAGTGGGAAGCAGACCTTCCGGGGACGCGGGCGCTGGCCTTCCAGCAGAACGGTTCTTACCCCTGCCAGAACCAGTTCACGAACAGACCGGCCACGCGCAGCGGCGCGTTCTTTCAGCTTGCGGTAAAGAGGCGCCGGAATATCCACTGTGGTGCGAATCGATTCCGGTTTCATGAGGCGAGTATCCCATGTTTGCCATAAATATGGAAATCACGGTAACGATCCAAAGAGGAAATTACAGGTCCTTCTTCCCCACCACCGCGATGCCCAGTTCCTTCAACTGGCGCTCGCTCACCGGCGTGGGCGCGTCCACCATGAGGTCAACGGCCTTCGCAGTCTTGGGGAAGGGAATTACCTCGCGCAGGCTTTCCGCGCCGGCAAGGATCATCACGATGCGGTCGAGTCCCAGCGCGATCCCTCCATGCGGCGGCGTGCCGTATTGCAGCGCCTCCAGGAAGAAGCCGAAGCGCGACTGCTGCTCTTCCGGAGACATGCCCAGCGCCTTGAAGATCTTCGCCTGGATGTCCTGGCGGTGAATACGGATCGAGCCTGAGCCCAGTTCTGTGCCGTTCAGCACCACGTCATAGGCCAACGCGCGGACCGCGCCGGGATCGCTCTCCAGCTTGTCCATGTCGTGCTCGTGAGGAGAGGTGAAAGGGTGGTGCGCAGCGTTCCAGCGGCCCTCGGCTTCGTCCCACTCGAACATGGGGAAGTCGGTGACCCACAGCAGACGGAAGTTGCCATGCTTGAACGCGCCGTGTCGCTCGGCATACTTCTGTCCCAGCGCGAGGCGAAGCTGTCCCGCAGCCGCATAGACCGCATAGGCCTGCTGGCGGGCTTTCACAGGGCCTGCAGCTTCCGTTCGTTTTGCGCCGGCGACAACGACCACCAAGTCGTTTGCTTGGGACTGGGTAAGCTGGCGAATCTTCGCAACTGCCTCGGGAAATGATTTCTCCAGCCGCTTGATGTCCTCGAAGACTTTTGCTTCCTTGCGGTCGCCGAACAGAGTCTTAATCTCGTCGCGCTCCTTGCGCGAGAGTTCGCCGACTTTCGGGATGACGATCGCGACCAGCGGAAGTTCAGGGTCAACATGCAGCGTCTCGAGATTCTCGGGTGCGAATGCCTTGCGCACCTCGGTCATCGCGGGCAGGCGCATGTCCGGCTTATCGATTCCGTATTCTCGGATCGCCTGGTCGTAGCTCATCTGCGGGAAATGGCGTCGCGAGATCAACGCCGATGGTCAAGAACGCCGCCTTCAGGAATCCCTCGACCACGCGGAAGACCGTCTCCGGGCGCGGGAAGCTGATCTCCAGATCGATTTGCGTGAACTCGGGCTGGCGGTCGGCGCGCAGGTCCTCGTCGCGGAAGCAGCGCACGATCTGGAAATACTTGTCGAAGCCCGAGATCATCAGGATCTGCTTGAACAATTGCGGCGACTGCGGCAGCGCATAGAACTCGCCCGGATAAACGCGGCTGGGCACCAGGTAGTCGCGCGCACCCTCGGGCGTGGAGCGCGTCATGAACGGCGTCTCGATTTCGTAGAAGCCCTGCGAGTTGAGGTACTCGCGAATCGGCGATCGCGACCTTGTGGCGCAGTTCAATGTTGTGCTGCATCTCGGGACGCCGCAGGTCCACGTAGCGATACTTCAGGCGCACCTCTTCGTTGGCCAGCACGGTGTCGGCCGGGGTGAAGGGAAGCGGCTTGCAATCGTTGAGGATGCGCAGTTCGTCGGCGACCACTTCGATCTCACCGGTGGCGATGTTCTTGTTCACCGTGCCGGCATCGCGCAGCTTGACATGGCCGATGACGGCGACCACGAATTCCGAACGCACCGCGGTCGCCCGGTCGTGAACTTCGGCGCCAGCGTCGGACGTGATGACCGCCTGTGTGACGCCGCTGCGGTCGCGCAGATCGAGGAAGATGATGTTGCCGAGGTCGCGCCGCTTATTGACCCATCCCATGAGCACAACTTTGGAGCCGGCGTCGGAGGCGCGCAGTTCGCCACACATATGAGTACGTTTCAGGTCACCAAGAAAATCGAGCATTATTGTCCTTAGAAACGGTATGTCCGTCCTGGCTGTCATTCCGACCGAGGGGCTTCAGCCGCGAGCGGAGGAACTGCTCTTTCCGAACCAACGGCTGGTCCTTCGACTCGGACCAAAGTCCTCGCTCGGGATAACAACTTATTACTTCGTTAAGAACGCCGCCAGTTCCGCGCGCGGCACCTGCACCTGTTCACCGCTGGCGAGATTCTTGACGGCAAACTGATCGCTGGCGACTTCGTTCTCGCCCACAATCACAATGAAGCGTGCGCCGGCTTTTTCAGCAAGATCAAATGACTTCTTCAGCCGAAAGGATTCATCGCCAATGTCGGCGCTGATGCCGTCGCGGCGCAACTCGCGCGCCAGCTTCAGAGCGTGGGCATTCATTCCCGTACCTAGAGGAGCGACATACGCCTGCACGCTTCTCCGTTGCAGTTTCGCCCTGCGATTGCAAGGCCAGAATCAACCGGTCTTCGCCGATGGCGAATCCGATGCCCGGCGCCTTGGGTCCGTCGAGCGACTCGGATAGTCCATCGTAACGGCCGCCACCCAGCACCGCGCTCTGCGCGCCGAGTCCGCCGTGGGTGAACTCAAACGTGGTGCGCGTGTAGTAGTCCAGGCCGCGCACCATGCGCTCGTTGGTGGTGTACGCGATGCCGACAGTGCGTCCAACATCGAACGCACTGCGGTGAAGTGCTCGCGGCAAGGCTCGTCCAGATACTGGCTGATCTTGGGCAGCTTCTCGATGATGGGCTGGTCTTCCGGCACTTTGCAGTCGAGCACGCGCAGCGGATTGGTTTCCGCGCGCCGCTGGCAATCGGCGCACATCTGGTGCACTACAGGTTTTAGCGCCTCACGCAGCGCCTGGTTGTAGCGCGTTCGGTCTTCGGCGCAGCCGATGGAATTGAGTTGCAACTGCCAGCCGCTCAAACCAACTTTGTCCAGCAGTGTGGACAGCATCTCCAGAACTTCCGCGTCGCGTAACGGCGATTCGCTGCCTGCGCTTGGCGGCCCGATGATCTCCGCGCCAATCTGGTAGAACTGCCGGTGACGTCCCTTCTGTGGGCGCTCGCGGCGGAATTGTGGGCCGATGTAGTAGAGCTTCTGCAGCGTACCGGTCTTGTCCAGTCCATGCTCAATATAAGCTCGCACCACGCCTGCCGTATTCTCGGGCCTGAGAGTCAGCGATTGCGACTTCTCGCTCTGTGCGCGCGCGCGGTCCTCCCAGGTAAACATCTCCTTGGAGACGATGTCGGTTTCTTCGCCCACGCTCCGAGAGAACAGTTGGGTGTCCTCAAAGATGGGAGTCCGGATTTCGCGAAAGTTGTAGCGCTCCAAAACCTTACGCGCGATCGTCTCCACCCAGTTCCAGAGGTCGGTGTCGGGCGGGAGGAGATCACGAGTTCCGCGGACGGCCTTAATCATAAGAACAGTTTCGAGTTGCCAGTTTCGAGTTTCAAGCGCAAGGCGGGATACTCAATCGTTACTTTGAAACTCGAAACTACTTCTTGATCTCCGCCAGGTACTGCTCCCGGTACCCCAGATAATTGCGGGCATAGCGCAGGATCATCTCGTCACCGTCGAGTTTCTTGCGAAACTTGCCCGGCATGCCCATCCACAGCGATCCCGGCTCGACGACCGAGCCTTCGGGAATCAGCGTTCCCGCCGCGATGATGGAACCTGCGCCAATGCGCGCCCCGTTAAGGATGACGACGCCCATGCCGATCAGGCAGCGGTCCTCAACCACGCAGCCGTGCAGCGTGACCGAATGGCCGACGGTGACCCAATCGCCCACAACCACTGGCCACTGTCCCAACATTCCGTGCAGCACACTGCAATCCTGAATGTTGCTGTTGGCGCCGACGCGGATGTAGTGCACGTCGCCACGCAGCACGGCGTTCATCCAGACGCTGGCGTTCTCGCCCAGCACGACGTCGCCGATAAGTTGCGCCGATTCGTCCACGTAACACGAGGGCCGAATGGTTGGCGTTATTCCTTTGTATGAGCGGATCATCGAGTTGGGCGGTAAGTCTTTGAAAATACCATGCCGAGAGCGCGATGCGAAATCACGGCTAGCCGGCGGGTCCTACCAAATTTCGATTTGCCGAAGCCACACCGGTGCCCTCATTCAACTGCCACGGAGTTGATAGTAGTCGCTTTACACACCCTATAACTCTTTCAGAATGTGACGTATAGGTCCATCTACGACGTTTTCGGCATGGCCAAGCCTGCGATTTCGAAGTAGAACTCTTGCTAACGCTGCTCTCGCCGTAATAGCGGCAAAGACTGTCACTTGCCTAGAAAGCCGGCGGCATTGGCCGACGCGATATTGAGAATCGAATGTATTTGGAAACGACGGTGAGCTGGATGAACGCTGTCCCGCCGAAGACAGTGCTGTGCGTCGACGATGAAAAAATCGGCCTGCGCGTGCGCAAGCTCATGCTGGAAGGCCATGGTTTCCGCGTCCTCACCGCCACCAACGGACAGCGGGGCCTGGAGCTTTTCGACCAGAACCATGTGGACGTCGTCGTGCTGGACTACTACATGCCGGGGCTGAACGGTGGAGAAGTAGCTGCCGAATTGCGCCGACGCCGCTCGGATATCCCCATCATCTTCTTCTCGGCGTATTTCTCCCTGCCGCCACAGGCCTTGGAGCTGGCGGACGCGTTTCTCACCAAGGGCGATCCGCCTGAGATACTGATCGAAAAGATTGAGCAGTTGATGTAATAAATTTATCCATCAGTTTGCAGCAGAGAAAAGTCACAACTTAAATACATCTCGGGTGTTATCTCCGCCAGACCGGGCACATCAAGCACATCAACTTGAGAGGGGTAGCCCAATGAAAGCGAGAGCGGCGAAGCTCGTCCTTAGTGTGGGAATTCTAATGCTTCCACTGTTGATTTCTGAGCCCTTGCGGGCGCAGGTCGCTGACGCCACGCTGTCGGGCACCGTCACAGACCCTTTGGGAGCAGTCGTGCCCAACGCCAAAATCTCCGTCAAGAATTTGGACACTGGCCAATCGACGGCCACTCAAACCAATTCAGCAGGGCTCTACAGCCTGCAGAACCTCACGCCGGGGGAGTACGAGGTTTCCATCTCGGCTGATGGGTTCGGCACGAAAGTAGCCAAGATGACGCTCACGGGAGGGGCCACGCTAACCATGAACGCTGCTTTGGCTGCACCGCAGGCGCAGCCCCAAGCCCCCACTGACAACCTGCCGAACGCCCCTTCGAGCAGTGAGACAGCACCTTCGCTTCAAGACTTAGGCTTCCCTCCGGATCAAGCCCAAGGAAATGCCAAGCTGCAGGCGTTGCTTGATAAAAGGACGCACATGCTCAAGATCCATCAGCGGCTCGGTTTAATAACGATCGCTCCTTTAGTCGCGACGTTCATCACCTCCGCGAACGCCGGTGGCAAGCATACCAGCACGACCGATCGTACGGTGCATACGATTCTGGGCGCGGCGTCGGGGGATTTGTATTTCATGACCGCTTACTATGCCATTCGCGCGCCCAAGATACCCGGAACTGAAACCCGCGGCCCCATCCGCCTGCACAAGGCCCTGGCCTGGATTCATGGTCCGGGAATGATCCTGACACCGATCCTGGGGGCGATCGCTTACGATCAAAAAAACAGCGGGGAAAAGGTGCATGGGATCGCCTCGGCGCATGGGCCGGTGGCAATCGTGACGGGCGCGGCGTTTGGGCTCGCTGTAATGTCGGTATCGCTCAAGTTCTAAGCAAGGCTTATGCATAAAAGAATACTGACAGCCTTCTTACTCCTAGCATTTCCCGCGTTTGGCGGATCGGATAGGCAATGGGTTCTTGAACAATCCACTCTCACGTATCACGTCTCTCACCCGCTGCATTCGGCCGACGGTGTCAGCCATGTCGCCCGAGGCAAGGGCGTTTGTCACGACGGACAATGCGATTTCTTGATCGCGGTACCCGTTAAGTCCTTTGATTCGGGCGATAGTAACCGCGACCTTCATATGCTTCAGGTGACGCGAGGCGCACAATTTCCTATGGTTACGGTGCGCACCCGATTGCAAGAAGCGGACTCCACATCTGCGACTATCCGTGGCGATCTGGAAATCCAGTTCGCCGGTCAGACTGCCCAGTACAAACAGGTTCCATTCCAGTTGGTGACGCAAGGAAATGAGACCCGAATCTCAGGAACAATTCCGGCGACGCTATCCGACTTCAAGATCGACCCACCCACGCTCTTGACGCTGCCTGTTAAGAACGAAATTCCGGTACGCGTGGAAATGACGTGGCGTCCGCAGTGATTAGCTTCTGTCCTTCCGCTCTCCAGCGGCCGGTTCAAAAGGGTGTTTCCGCGTAAACGAGCACCAGAATAGAGAAAGGGCACACGCAGACAGTGTGCCTTTTGAACTGTTAGAAGATAATTAGCGGCCGAAGTACTTGGCGTTGCGCTCGGTGTACTCTTTCCACTTTTCCGGCAGATCGTCGAGGGCGAAGATCGCCGAAACCGGGCAGACCGGGACACACGCGCCGCAATCAATGCATTCGACCGGGTCGATATATATCATCTCTTCGGCCGCAAACTTCTCGCTGTCCTTCTTGGGGTGGATGCAGTCCACCGGACAGGCATCGACGCAGGCCGTGTCCTTTGTGCCGATACAAGGTTCCGCGATCACATAAGCCATAGAACTAAGGTCTCCCTAACGAACCTCAAATAAAGTACGGAGTAATTCGGGCCGGAAACGATATCTCGATACTATCAAAAAACGCTCACTTCGGTAGCAGTTTCAGGCCACGCTTGCCGGCTCACGGTGCCCAGCCGGCTCATACTCGACAATGTAACCCGCGACGGCGCTGGCGGCCACGGTCAGCGGGCTTGCCAGATACATCTGGCCGGGACCGCTGCGGCCGGGGAAGTTCCGGTTCTGCGCGCTAATCACAACCTGGTCGGGACGCGTAGAAACCCCGGGCCCGGCGTTGATACATGCTCCGCAACTGGGTTCGATCACGATCGCGCCCGCCTGCCGGAAGATGTCAAGATACCCCTTGCGGACGCAGTACTCCCGTGTCTCCTGCGAACCGAACTGAAGATAGAACTTGCAGCTGTCCGCCACTTTGCGGCCGCGTTTCAACGCGTCGCTGAGCACCGCCGCGTACATGTCCATGTCTTCGTTCTTGCCCGCCGTGCAGGTGCCGCCGTAAGCGATCTCGACCGGCACAGGCGTGTTCAACTCGCGCACGAACTTGCCATTGCCCGGATCGCCCGGCGTTGCCACCATCGGATAAATCTCGGCAGCGTCAAACTCAATGACGTGGGAATAGTGCGCGTCAGGATCGCTGTACAGGCCTTCGACCAGCGTCTCCGCCTCGTTCATGCTCATGCCGCGCCGCTCAACCAGGAAGTCAACTACCCTTTGGTCCGGGGCGACGATGCCGGTGAAGCCGCCGATTTCGGCCGCCATGTTGGTCATGGTGGCGCGTTCGTCCACGCCCAGTGCTTCGATGGCCTCGCCCGAGTACTCGATGACCTTCGCCAGCGCATGCCCGTGCCGGATGTATTCCAGCGAGAGCAGCTTTAGGATGAAGTCCTTGGCAGTCACGTTGTCGCGCTTCTTGCCGCGAATAACAACCTTCACCGACTCGGGGACTTTGACGCGAACATCCTTCGTAAACCAGGAGTTGAAGACATCGGTGGTGCCGATGCCAAAGGCGACACAACCCATCGCGCCCACATGCGGGGTATGCGAATCGGAGCCGACGTTAAGCTGGCCCGGCAGCGCGTAGCTCTCAGTCACGATCGAGTGGCAGATTCCTTCCGAGCCTTTGCGATCGCGCAATTCGCCGTGAAGCTTGATGCCACGCGATTTCGCGAAATCCTCCTGTTTCAGCTTCAACTGCAACGCCAGGTCGAGCAGGCCCATCTTGCGCTTTTCTTCCGACAGCACTTCATCCAAGAACGTGAGGTGGTCGCGGAAGAACATGACCGTGCTGGCATCGGTGACCGGCTCGTCCTTGCCGAGGAAATGCTCGAAAAAAATCGCCGCCATGGGCGTGACGTATTCGTGGCTGAAGCGCAGATCGGTGCGCGCGAATCCGGTGTCGCCGGGCTTCACCGCTTCGACGCCAACATGGCTCGTGTCGCGCAGCATGTGGCGCGCGAAAATCTTCTCCGCAATGGTCATGGGCCGCGGCTTAGTGTGGATCGGCGGCAGGAAGGACTTGCCCTGCAGGCGCGCAACGTTGAAGGGGAAGAGGCCGCCGTATTCGATCACCTGGCGCGTGATCTCGTCCTCGCCCTGGGTGAACTCGGTCAGTGGAATCTCTTCGCCGCGGCGGATCTTATCGATCAGGCTAAAATCGGTGGCCGTTAGCACGCCGAGGTTTTGGCAGTTCTGCTTGTAAATGCGCTCGATGTTCTCCGCGATCACCAGCTTGATACCGGCCGACATCTCGGCATAGGGCGACTGCTCGCGGCTGGACCCCTTGCCCCGCCGCTTGCCGCTTACCGCGCACACGAAGCCTCCGCGCTTCACATCGCCGCGCTTGATCGGCGTCTCGTCGCCGCACTTCAAGCCGGTGTAAGGAAATTCCCCCAGCGTCTCATCGAAGAAGAAGCAGATGTGCGCTGGCGTGATTTCGTCGGTGGAGATGTCGTCGCGCAGCTTTGGATTGCGTTCAGGATGCTGGGTGTCCCAGGGAAGGTCCTCGCCGGCAAGCTGACGCTTGATGAGTTCGGGATCTTCCGTGAGGAACAGAATGCGCCCCTGGAGACGGACCATGTCTGGGCGCTTGCTAACGGAGCGGTTCAGCAGCGAATTGTTCACTACTTAATTTTACCGCAGAAACAACCGGGTATATCCGGGACCTTTGTCCAATGCAGGTTATGGCTGCGCCGGCGGCGCTTTCTTGACGTCGGCAAACACTCGCCTCGCGATCTGGTTCATCACCTGCCCAACTACCTCCACGTCGGGCATCATTTGCTGGGCCGAAACAGGAGCCTCAGACAGGGCGTCGGGGCTGCCGATTCGATACAGCCTGTACTCCACGGTGGCGCGGTATTCGGAATTGACCGCTCTGCCCGCGGGATTGGTGTTCGCAGGATTCCACCCGCCATTCGGATTTCCGGGAATCGTCGGATTGCCTGGATTGGGTGGAATACCGCCAGACCGCGGCATCCCGGAAGCGTTCGAGGATTGCAGTTCGGCCAAGGTGGTGTACACAACATAGTCGCAGTTCTTCTCCTTGGCTTCGGCGCCGACTGCCTCGGGCGTCGTTCCGTCGAGCGGCACGCCTTGAACTTTCACATGCAGCTTCTTGTCCGGCTTCTCCTGGTTTAGTGCGGCCACCAGGCGGTCACGCTCCAGATTCCCCGGCACGCCGTTCTGCGACCGGTTCTCCATGGTGGGCACTCCGACCCGGATGACGCGGTTTTCCTGGGCAAACGCGCAAATCGAAAGCAAGCAGACACTAAGACACAAAGCGCGAGGGCAGCGATTCATGAGTACCTCATAGGCGAACTGACAGCGATTGTAATCGATGTGCGCACAGCTGAGTTCGTGCCAGCACATCGGAGTGCGATAATCTCCGCTTGCGCCGAAAGATGGGTTCGAGCAATGAAGACTGCAGTGTTGCTTCTCAGTTGTCCCGGGCTGCTGGCCCGGCAGGGTGTTGTGGCTGCGATTTCCAATTTCATCACCGCTCATCGCGGCGGAATTCTGCATTCTGAGGATCATCCGGACACCGGACAAGGTTTGTTCTTCTCGCGGCTGGAATGGGACCTGGTGGAGTTCGACCTTCCCGTCGCCGAATTCGAAAGCCACTTCAAGCACGTCGCAGACCGCTTTCGCATGAAGTACCGCTTGGTGCTTTCTGACCATCGTCCCAGGATGGCGATTTTGGTCTCCAACTACGACCACTGTCTCGCAGACCTGCTTTATCGCCATCATAGTGGCGAACTGGCCTGCGAGATCCCCGTCATCTGCAGCAATCACGAGACCGGCGCGCGGCTGGCTGATTTCTACAAGGTCCCATTCCTGGCTGTCATCGGTAAGGAGAAGGCCGAGACAGAGCAGGAGATACTCGGCGTCCTGCGGCGACACGATGTGGATCTGGTGGTGCTGGCGCGCTACATGCAAATCCTATCGCCGGAGTTCGTCATGCAATTCGAAGCGCGTATTCTCAACATCCACCATTCATTTCTACCGGCGTTTGTAGGCGCCAAACCGTATCACCAGGCCTTCGAGAGGGGGGTCAAGCTGATTGGCGCCACCAGTCATTATGTAACCGCTGACCTGGACGAAGGCCCGATCGTCGAACAGGATGTGGTTCGCATTTCGCACCGCGACAGGGTCCCAGACCTGATTCAAAAGGGTCGAGATCTGGAAAAGGTGGTCCTTTCACGCGCCGTGCGATGGCATCTTGAGAATCGAGTTCTCATCTGTGGGAACCGGACGGTGGTGTTCAACTAGGATGGCGGTGAGCAGCGCGGAGTGCGGCGTTATTTCCGCGACTTTACGTACTCCACCAGAGAGGGCAAGTCTTCCAGGCCGCGGCCCCCGAAGATCTCCTCGAAGTTGGTCATCAGCTCCTGGTGAATGAGTCCGTTGGTTGCCATTACCTCACGGCTGTCGAGGTGGAACGGGCCTCCGTCGAAGCCGGTCACACGTCCGCCTGCTTCTTGAACCAGAAGCACCCCCGCCGCAGTGTCCCAGGGATTGAGGTTGAATTCCCAGAAGCCGTCGTAGCGTCCGCTGGCAACATTGGCCAGGTCGAGCGCTGCCGAACCGGCTCTCCGCAAGCCGTGCGAGCGCAATGTGATCTGGTGATAGAAATGAATATTAGGATTCTGGTGCCTTTTGTGGCTGGGGAAACCGGTGCCGAGCAGGGATTCTGCCAGGCTTGCCGTTTTCGACACGTAGATGGGCGTTCCATTCAGCGTCGCGCCCCGGCCACGCTCGGCGGAAAACATCTCATCGCGTGTCGGGTCGTAAAGAATGCCCGTCTCGAGCTGCTCATCCTTGCGCACCAGCGCGATGGAGACGCAGAACACGGGAAAGCCGTGCGCAAAGTTCGTCGTGCCATCAAGGGGATCGACATACCAACGGTAGTCGGCATCAGGACCGCTCCGGGTGCCTTCCTCGCCGACAATACCGTGCTCCGGCCAGCGCTCCTGAAGGCGCTCGACGATCAGCTTTTCTGAGGCACGATCGGCTTCGGTTACCAGATCGACATCGCCCTTGTACTCGAAAGCGACCCGGCGGGCGAAGTAGTCCATCAAGAGCGCACCGGCCTCGCGCGCAATCGCTTCGACGCCTTGGCGGTACGGCGTCACTCGTGACTACTCACGGAGTTGCCACTCTTCTCGCGCATCGGACGCGACGGGATCGCGGTATCTTCGGCAATATAAGCGACCTCGTGCTTGAAGATGAACAGGTTGGGTGCGCCCTCGCGCGTCAGCCGCAGCATGCGCCGGTCGTAGTACTCGATCCATCCCCGGACGACGCTCCCGTCAACAAGTCTGACACTTACCGGGAGCTGCTTCTCCCCCAGCATCTTCAGGTACGCCGCTTCCTGATGGGTGTCCTCAGGAGGAGGGATCCTGCCGGGACGGGAACTGGAGTCGTGATTGCTGGGATGGAAAGCCATGTGGCGATATTAGCATCTAGCCGTTAGCAATTAGCTTTTAGCAGTGGGGATCAAAAATCCGTCCGATCCAAGCTGACCACCACGGCCTAGGTCCGGAAGAAGTCCTTGATGGCCTGCCACACCACCTGGCCGCCAACGTCGGCGATGGACCTCGTCAGCGGAATGTCCTTGGGGCAAACCTCTACACAGTTTTGCGCATAGCCACATTCCTGGATGCCGCCATCGCCCATCAGCGCCTGGAGACGGTCGATCTTCAGCGCCTTGCCGGTGGGATGGGTGTTGAACAGGCGGACCTGCGAAATCGCAGCCGCGCCGACGAAGCCCGTCTTCTCGTTGAACTGGGGGCAGGCTTCCATGCAGCAGCAGCACGAGATACAGCGCGAAAGCGGATAGGCCTCTTCCTGCATTTCCGCGGTCTGGCGCGGGCCGGCGCCGAGATCGTAGGTTCCGTCTACCGGGACCCACGCCTTCACCCGCTTCAGGTTTTCGAAGAGCACGCTGCGGTCGACCGCGAGGTCACGCACGACCGGGAACTTGGTGAAAGGCTCCAGCGTGATCGGCTGCTTGAACGCATCCACCAGCGCCGAGCACGCCATCTTGGCCTGCCCGTTGATGAGCATGGCGCAGGAGCCGCAGACCTCTTCCAGACAGTTGGAATCATAGGTAACCGGCGTGGTCGCCTTGCCATCGCGGGTAACCGGTTTGGCCGCAATGTCCATCAGCGCGGACGTAATGTTCATCCCGGAACGATATTGCAGCTCGAACTCTTCCCAGTACGGCTTCAACTCGGGAGACTGCTGGCGTTTGATTTTTATGATTACGGTTTTAGAATTCGCCATTTTTGTTTTTCTTACTTCGGGCGTTCATCCGGAACGCATCGTATCAAAAATGCAAAAGCGAGAAGCTCGTGCCATCCCTACAGGACTCGGATTTGATCTTCCGTCCCACCCAGCGCTCCGCCTCCGGCTTCGTGCCGGGCTAAACTAAGCCGCCCCTACGGGGCTGATTTCCCAACTACTTACAACTTACTGCCGGCCACTAACAATGGACTGCTAACAACTGGCGACTGATAACTGGCTACTGACAACTGCTCCTACGTCGCCGCGTCGTAACGCCTTGGCCGCGGCTTGATCAACGATGTATCCACCTGCTCGAATTCGAAGCGCGGCTCGTCGGCGTCAGCCGCGAAATATGCCTTGGTGGTCTTCAACCAGTTCGCGTCGTCGCGCTCCGGGAAATCCGGCTTGTAGTGCGAGCCGCGCGACTCATTGCGTAGGGCCGCGCCCTGGGTAATCACACGCGCCAACTGCAGCATGTTGTAGAGCTGCCGCGCGAAGACGAACGAGGTGTTGGCCCAGTTCGAGCGATCGCTCAGGTTCACGTGGCTGTAGCGCTCCAGCAGTTCGACCAGCTTGACGTCGGTTTCCTGTAAGTTCTTGTTGTAGCGGATGACCGTGCAGTTCTTGGTCATGATGTCGCCGAGTTCGCGCCACAGCAGGAACGGGTTTTCGGAACCATCGTTGTTCATCAGCCGCGAGTTGATCTCTTCCTGCCGCTTACGCTCGGAGGCGTACACATGCTCGCCGGGATGATGTCCGCTCTTGATGATGTTGTGCGCGTATCGGACGGCGTGCGGTCCGGCGATGAATCCGCCGTAGATGCACGACATCAGCGAATTCGCACCCAGGCGGTTGGCGCCGTGGATGGAATAGTCGCACTCGCCGCAAGCGTACAGTCCCTCGATGTTGGTGCGTTGATCGAAGTCAACCCAAAGGCCACCCATGGTGTAGTGCACGCCGGGAAAGATCTTCATCGGCGTGTCGCGCGGGTCGTCACCGACAAACTTCTCGTAAATCTCCAGAATGCCTTCCAGCTTGCGGTCGAGCGTGGCGCGGTCAATGTGCGTCAGGTCGAGATAGACCATTGGCTGGGCGTCAATCCCGAGATTGTGCTCGTAAACCACTTTGTGGATGGCGCGGGTTGCGATGTCGCGGGGGACCAGGTTGCCGTATTTCGGATACCACTCTTCCAGGAAGTACCAGCGCTCGCTCTCCGGAATGCTCTTCGGATTACGCTTGTCGCCCTGTTGCCGGGGAACCCAGACGCGCCCGCCTTCGCCACGGGCCGACTCCGACATGAGCCGCAGCTTGTCTTCTCCAGGAATACATGTCGGATGCACCTGGATGAATTCTCCGTTAGCGTAGTATGCGCCCTGCTGATATAAGGCCGACTGCGCCGATCCGGTACAGACCACCGAGTTGGTGGACTTGCCGAAGATGGCGCCATTTCCCCCGGTCGCCATGATCACCGCTTCCGCAGGGAAAGTGTGCACCGCCATGCTGCGCAGGTCCATGGCGCAGATGCCCCGGCAGACACGCTGGTCGTCGATCACGCCGGAGAGGAATTCCCAGGCTTCGTACTTGGTAACTTTGCCTTCTGCCTCGTAGCGCCGTACCTGCTCGTCGAGCGCATACAGCAGTTGCTGCCCGGTGGTAGCGCCGGCAAAAGCGGTGCGGTTGTAGAGCGTGCCGCCGAAGCGGCGAAAGTCGAGCAACCCCTCCGGAGTGCGGTTAAAGGGAACCCCCATGCGGTCGAGCAGGTCAATGATTCCGGGGGCCATGTCGCACATGCTCTTGGCCGGCGGCTGGTTGGCCAGGAAGTCACCACCGTAGATAGTGTCGTCGAAGTGCTGCCAGGTGGAGTCGCCTTCGCCCTTCAGGTTCTTGGCGGCATTGATGCCGCCCTGGGCGCAAACCGAGTGAGACCGTTTGACCGGAACGATGGAGAAGAGGTCAACGTGACCTCCCATCTCGGCAATTTTGATGGTGGCCGAAAGGCCTGCCAGCCCGCCACCCACAACGATGATCTTAGGATGTGCCATATGAAGTCTTAAGTACAGCAACTACCAGCCGGGAAAATTCAACTCGTACGTTTCAACCCGTTTTATTCTTTACGCATTCCGGGTAGAGCGGGCCTTCAGGCCCGCGTTCACGATCGTAAGTTCGCTTTTCCTCCGCCGCTGAGGTCATCTACCTCAGCGGCGGAAGCGGTTTTCTTTTCGGAGTAGACGCAGGCCTGAAGGCCTGCTCTACCCAGTTAACTCTGACCCACCAAACCCGGCTCCGCTAGTCGTGATCGACAACGGGGACATCGCCTATATCGCCTCTCGGTGTGCTCACGAAGCCGGTGACCGTCCACAGTCCGATGCCGACCAGCGCGATCGCCAGGCCGAAGCAAACAAAGCCGAACTTGCGGCGCGCCTTGGCGCCGACGGTTATTCCCCACTTGGCGGCAAACAGCCACACCCCATAAGCGAAGTGCCACGACGCCGCCACAATTCCTATAACGTAGAAGGCCACCATCCACGGACTCTGGAAGGCGAACCAAACTTTCGAGAATGCATACTGATAGCCGCCGCCCATCAGGTGTACACCCATAAAGCGCATGTCAATGACGTGGTACAGGATGTAGATGAAGGCGATGATGCCGGTCCAGCGCTGCGATGTGTAGAGCCAGTTGCCGCTCCAGGGATACTCCCCAACGTTCGACTCGCCGCGATACCAGATGTAAATCCCGTACAGCGCGTGATAGAGAATGGGAATGAAGATGAAGACCCACTCCATCGCGTGAACGAACGGCAGGCTGGTCAGAAATTTCACCTGATCGTTGTAGGCTTGGGCGCCGTTCGTCGCTTCTGCGTTGGAGATGAAGTGCTCGAGGAGGAACGCGCCGATCGGGACAATTCCCGAAAGAGAGTGCAACCTGTGCAAAACAAAAGAGTAACCCTGACCGGCACGCAGAGGAGCTACTCCTTTCTCAACTCGGGCAGAACTCGTATCAATAGGACTGGCCGTGGAAGCCACGAAGACAACTCCTTATGAGCGCGGAACGTATAAGTAAACTTACCATTATCAATTTCGCTAACAGCGCGCGTCAAGAAAACCGCAGCCACATTTGGCGCTGGCGAAATTCTGAGCGGGGCGCAATCTCAGGCTGACGAGCCAACCCAGAATAGCTGCTGTATGGACTTGGTGTTTGTGATTTGCATCACAGTCGTTTAGGAGTTGCACACCGGTCTAGCGCTGTCCCCATTTCAGTTTGTTGCGCAGCACCGCGAAGAAGGTTTTTTCCATCCGCAGCAGCCTTACCGTGTGGTTCGCCCGATGGCAGAGTACGCGATCGCCGAGCCTGACCGGCACGCCCACCTGTCCGTCGATGCTGAGGAACGCCTCTTCGCCGTCGGTCTCGACCCGCAGCTCGATGACGGCTTTATCCGTGACCACCAGAGGCCGATGGGTCAGCGAATGGGGACACACGGGCGTCACCACGAAGGACGTGACCGAAGGCATGAGCACCGGACCGCCGGCCGCCAGGGAGTACGCCGTAGATCCCGTCGGTGTGGCAATGATGACGCCGTCGGCTTTGCAATTGAAAACGAACGTGCCATCGATGAGAAGATCGAAATCCACCAGCCGGGCGATGGCGCTCTTGTTCACGACCGCATCGTTCAGGGCGAAATGATGCGCCAGGCACTCCCCGCCACGAATCAGGCTGCAGTCCAGCACTGCTCTTTCTTCACTCGGGCAGGCGCCGACATCAATCGCCTCCAGGGTGGAGTACATTTCGCTCAGCGGCACTTCCGTCAGAAATCCCAGCGAGCCCAGGTTGACGGCCAGGATGGGAACACCTTCATGCGCCACGGCGCGCGCGGCGGAGAGCAGCGTACCGTCGCCACCGAGCACGAGAGCGAAGTCCGGGCGCTTGCTGCCGATCGCCTCCCGCGATACGACCTCTTCTCCGGCGGCATATTGCGCCGTCTCCTTATCCAGGTACAGCTGGTATCCGCGCTGGCGAAACCAGGAGAGCAACTCCGGCAGGATGTCGGCCAGCTCTGGCTTTGATGGCTTGGAGATGATGGCGGCTGACTTCATGGTTCTGGTCGTGCGGCGCTTGGGCCCGCGTTATCAGCGCTAAGGAAAATCCAGCAATCGCATTCGGTGGAAGCGGTGGCCTTCAGGCCAGCGTCTAAGTCTAGTTCAGTCCCTCTTCTTCTAGAAGCGTGCGTGCAGCAGGAACTCGCGGTTCCCCTCGGCCCCCAGGATCGGAGACTCGATGAACCCAAGGTCCACGCCTCCCAGTTCCTCCACCGCCTTGGCTACGCGGGAGACCGCCATCTGCTGCGCCAGCGGATCGCGCACGATCCCGCCTTTGCCAACCTGCCTGCGGCCAGCCTCAAACTGCGGTTTCACCAGCACCACCAGTTCGCAACCAGCCGACGGAGGGCCCGCCGCGGCACAGCGCAACACGGCTGGGAGAACGAGTGTAGCAGAGATGAAGGAAACATCCATGGCGATAAAACCTATCGGCTCCGCGTGCGCCGGATCTGGCCAGATCTGCGCGGGTGCAAGGTAGCGGGCGTTGGTTTTCTCCAGTAACTGGACTCGCGGGTCGCTGCGCAGTCGCGCATCAATCTGCCCGTAACCGGTGTCCACGGCGATGACTTTGGCCGCGCCACTCTGCAGAAGGCAGTCAGTGAAACCGCCGGTAGAGGCGCCAATGTCCATGCAGGTCTTGCCACGCACCTCAATCCGCCAATGCTCCAGCGCGCGCGCCAGTTTTAGCCCGCCGCGACTCACGAAAGGCTGGTCGTCCCCCAGTACCCGGATTCCCGCCTCTTCCTCGACGTTCGCGCCGGCCTTTTCGATCTTCTGCTCATTCACCAGGACTCGGCCGGCGAGAATCAGCGCTTGCGCGCGCTCCCTCGACGGCGCGAGTCCGCGTTGCAGCAGCAGTTTGTCGAGCCGCGATTTCACGCGGCCAGACTAGCACGGTTCCCGGTCCGGGGCTCGATGGTCAATGAACCGCCATTCAGTTTTCATTCCGCACCTTGCGCAGGGCATTGTGCTAGACGCTTCGAATTCCGAGGAACTTACCGAATTGCAAATCGCCTTTTCCACAAACTTATGCACACTTGTGTTGAAAACTTCAGTGGGTGATTCACCAGAACTGCGTCAGGCAATTTTCTTCTACGATAGAATGACGAATCCTCGGGAGCACACGAATGGTGACGAATCGCGAAAGCCGGTCTCGAAGCGCCAAGAAAAAGGTAGCGGCAAAACCCCTTAAGGCGGACCGCGTCCAGCCGACCAACGGCAACGGCGCTTCTTCCTCGAACCATGACGTTCTCCGCCGGATGTACGTTTCCATGCTGCGCTGCCGGATGCTGACCGAGCGAGCACAATATTTGCTGGGTGGCAGTACACCCACTACGGAAAGGGAGTTCACCAGCGGCCACGAGGCTATCGTCGTCGGCACCACGCTGGAGGTGGGTCCGGAGGACACGGTTGTCGCATCCCCTCGTAACATTCCCGCCCAGATCGCGAAGGGGGCCTCGCTTGAATGTGTGGTATCGCAGGCGGGGCCGGTCAACCAAACCCCCGCGGTTGTCGCGACCGGAAATTCATCGACGAATGTGGCCTCTCCGGATCCATTCAACCTCGGGACGGGTCTTGCCCTAGCCCACAAGTTGGAGAAGAAGCGCAACGTGGTAGTCGCTTTGGGCGCCGCCGACGCTTCCAGCGGCGATCGCTGGCATAAGGCCCTGAAGTTCGCAGGGATTCATAAGCTTCCGATCATCTACGTGTTGAAGCGGCATTCCGCGTTCGGCCTTGGGTCTGCCAACCGGAATCCGGTGCTGGACGATCTGAGCTTTGTGGCCCGGGATTGCGGCTTCCCGGCCATTATCGTGGATAGCAACGACGCGGTTGCCGTCTGGCGCGTTACCCAGGAATCCATCCATCGCGCCCGCAACGGCGCCGGCCCCACGCTGATTGAATGTGAGATTCAGCAGACTGGCTCCCGCGATCCCCTGGCCCACATGGAGCACTACATGAAGAAGCGCGGCGCTTGGGACGGCGCGTGGAGACACGATGCAGCCGACCGGATTGAGGCCGAGATCGCCGGGGCGGTATCCGCCGCGAAATAGCCTTCTCGGAGGAAAAGCCGCACCCAAGCCGGTGCGGCTTCATGACTAGTCTAAAATGCTCTCCCGCTACAGCTTCTCGTAAAACTCGCACGCCGAGCACGAAATGTACATTCCACCGGGAATGTCCCGCTCGCGGTCCTTAATGCGTTTGACCACCCGGGTGGGCTTCCCGCACTTGGGGCAATCCGTGCTCTTGGTGGTGTCCATGACCTTCTTGCGGTCAGCCGTTTTTGCAACTTTCGCCATCTCTCTTCTCCTGACAGTAGAGGACTTGCCCGCAAGGTTTGCGGCCTCTGAAAAATGAGTTACTAATTTCGGGAGTAAAACTTGTGATCGAAGCGGACAGCCTGGGCCCTGGGACAGACTTCAGGCCGACAAGGGCGCTCAGCGCCAAACTCTACTCGCCGGGTAACAACACTATTTTACAAGACACTGCGTAGCAATGTCTTTCCTGTTCTCATCCATTGCTGCGTCGCTGACCGGACGCACGGCTCCATAATCCATTCTGGCCGGTTTGGTGTTGCGCGTATCCGTCCGGCTCTCACCTTCCCGGGAACATCGCGTAATGACTGGCCGCGCCCATGAAGAACAGCATGGGGAACGACAAGACAAAGTTGATCTTCGCCGCAAGCATGGTCAGCCTCATGACCTTCGGCGCTTCGGGTGGCATGGCGGTTCCCTGGGCGGCGTTAGCTTCCGTCCAGCGGATTATTTTCTTCTGCATGCGCCACACGATGCCCCACACGTTCAGCAGCATGAACCAGCCCAGTCCTCCGCCAATACCGATGGCCAGCGCGCGACTACTCTCCCAGCCATTCTGGTTGAGCGACAAAAAGATATATGCGGCTCCAATGACAGCTACCGCCACAATCGCACCCAACACCGCTCCCTTGCGTAGGGCTTCCGCAGGCGACATCAGCGCTCCCATCTCGACAGCGAACGCCAGGGTCCAGAGCACAAAAAAGCTGCCGAACATTTTCCCCGGAGAGACCGCTTCGCCGGCCATGCTGGCAAAGCGCGCGTCGGTGGCAACAATGTGCATCCAGTAGCCGATGCCGGCCAGCACAGTCACGACGGCACTCCAGCGAAACCACCACAGAGCGCGGGGCATTAGCTTGGGCACCACAATTCCGCGAGACTTGGCATCGAGCTCCTGCAGGAACGGCATGTTCACCAGGGTGAAGAAGTACAGCAATCCGACCCAGGTGATGCCGGCGACCAAATGGATCCAGCGCAGGACCACCATGATGGCTGCTTCCCCGCCGGGGAACTCGATTTGTGGCGTGGCCCACAACCCCATAAGTGGAATGAACATTTTGCCTCCAAAGTGCGGCATTGATTGGTCTTCCCGGTTTGGGCTCCCTGATTGGGAGCAGTGCGCGAATTCTACATCACGCGGCCATGTGCTTGTTTTAGTTGAAATTACATCGCAGCCGCCTTATCGTTAAGTAGCTAATACTTTGGTTCCGCTGCCGGGTTGGCATTTTAGTCGCCGGTCGCGGTCGGCAATCGTACCCAGACCCTTACTGGTGCAGGGACCGGGATATATGGGCTGGGATATTTTTGCACGTTTGCCGCGGAGGACCCATGGAACTCAAGCCCGCACAGAACATTCAAGATTCTTTTCTGAACACAGCCCGCAAGGACAAATGTGTCATCACCATTTACCTGATCAGCGGGGTGAAACTAACGGGGAGAATCCGTTCTTTCGACAAGTACTCGGTGGTGATGGAAACCAACAATCAGGAGCAGTTGATTTTCAAACACGCGATATCCACCGTGGTAATGGCCCGTTCCTCTCATCCTGAACGGCATTTTGAGCACCGCACACCTGCCGAGCCGGCGCCTGCGGCCAGCGAAAGCCCAAGTGCAAACTCTGAGGACTAATCCATCACTGACGCAGGTGGAATGAACTCCAGGGCGAATGGCCGTTCCTTGCCGACCGGTCGGAACCAACCGGAACGTGTGTTTCTGGTAGGAGTGGAACTGCTCGCGCGGACTCCGGCCCGGCGTAAAAAACATGCAGGGGCGGCGACCCGCGAAGCAGACGTCGATGCGTCTGCGACTGCGGGAGACCGGCGACTGCCTTCAGGTAAGGTGCCGGCAGGAGCTCGCGTGGCGCGTGACGCCGCGTCCGCTCACCTGCATGGGCACACAGAAGAGTCTCGCGACTTCTCGGCGGAAGAATCCCTGGCCGAACTGCGCGAGTTGGCTGTCAGCGCCGGCGGCAGCGTTATCGCTGAGTTTCTCCAGCGCCGTCAGAAGCCCAACCCGGCCACGCTCATCGGCAGCGGCAAGCTGGAGGAGTTGAAAGGCGCGGTCGCGTCGAGCGGTCCTGATCTCGTTATCTTCGACCACGAACTGACGCCCTCCCAGCAGCGCAACCTGGAACGGGCGCTGGACGCGCGGGTCATCGACCGCACGCAACTGATCCTCGACATCTTTGCGCGCCACGCCCATACCCGTGAAGGCCAGCTGCAGGTGGAACTGGCGCAACTGCAATATCTTTTACCGCGGCTTGCGGGACGCGGCATCGAGATGTCACAGCTGGGCGGCGGCATCGGGACCCGCGGCCCCGGCGAGACGCAGATCGAGACCGATCGCCGCAAGATTTACCGCCGCATCCGGCATGTGAAGGAGCAACTGGAGAACGTCCGCCGCATTCGCAGCCAGCAGCGGCGGCGCCGCGAGTCCGTGCCCGTGGCTACGGTTGCGCTGGTGGGTTACACGAATGCCGGCAAATCGACGCTCTTCAATGCGCTCACCAAAGCCGTGGTGCTGGAGAGTGCGCGCATGTTCGCTACGCTTGATCCCACGCTGCGCGGCGTGACCCTTCCTTCGCGCCGCCAGGTGCTGCTCTCGGACACCGTCGGATTCATTCGCAATCTGCCGCACACGCTGGTATCGGCCTTCCGGGCCACCCTGGAAGAGGTTCAGCGGGCCTCGTTGTTGCTGCATGTGGCCGACGTCACCAGCCCAACCGCGGGCGAGCAGCAGGCGCAGGTGGAAGAGGTGCTGCGCGAACTGGAGTCGCAGGACAAACCGCGCCTCTACGTCATGAACAAGGTCGACCTGCTGCCGGAGAGAAAGCAAGAGAGCCTGCGCAACACGGAGGACGTGGTACATGTGTCCGCGGTGAAGGGAACCGGCCTCGACAAGCTGTTGGAGCACATTGACGCGCAGATCGTGGAGGACCCATTACGTCGGGTGCATCTGCGGGTGCCGCAATCGGAGGGCAAGGCACTGGCTGCGCTCGACGCCAGGGCCCAAGTCTATACGCGCGAATATCGCAACGGATATGTGGATCTGGATGTCCAGGCGCCGGAGTCGCTGCTGCGCAGGATGAAAACCTTCGTGGTGGGGTAGAGCGGGCCTTCAGGCCAGCGGTGGGCGGAATACTTTAGAAACGGCTTTAGCCGCAGCGCAGGTGTCTTTTTCAAATGCGGACGCCAACTACACGATGGCGGCTCCCGCATCCGCCTGCTCATGCGCATGGTAGCTCGACCGCACCAGCGGACCCGATTCCACGTGGCGAAAACCCATCTTCAGCGACTCTTCTTTAAGGAAGCGGAACTCGTCTGGGGGGTACAACCGAGCCACAGGAAGGTGGTCCTTCGACGGCCGCAGATATTGGCCGATGGTGAGGATGTTCACGTTGCGCGCCGCTAGGTCACGGAAAACGTCGAGCAGTTCATCTGTGCTCTCGCCGAGGCCAACCATAAGCCCGGTCTTGGTCGGAATTGCCGGATTCATTTCTTTGGCGCGCTCCAGCAGCCGCAGGGTTCGTTCGTAACGCGCGCCCGAGCGGGCGACGCGGTACAACCGGGGCACGGTCTCGGTGTTGTGGTTCAGGATGTCAGGCCGCGCGTCCATCACGATACGCAGCGGCTCTTCCAGACCCTGGAAATCGGGGATCAACACCTCGACGCGGCAATCCGGCACGCGCTGCCGGATCTCCGAAATCGTTTCCGCAAACACCCGCGCGCCGCCAACATTATCGTCGTCGCGATTGACGCTGGTCACCACGGCAAACTTCAGCGCCAGCTTCTCGACGGCCTCTGCGACGCGGCCCGGTTCGTCAAAGTCAATCGGCTGCGGGCGGCCCTTGGGCACCGCGCAAAATCCGCAGCGCCGGGTGCACAGATTGCCCAGCAGCATGAAGGTCGCCGTGCGATGGTTCCAGCACTCGCCGATGTTGGGGCAGTGTGCCGACTCGCACACCGTGTGCAGCTCCAGCTTGCGCGCCAGGGTCTTCAGATTGTGATAGTTCTCGCCCATAGGGGCGCGCGCCTTCAGCCACTCCGGCTTGGGCGCCGGACGGTGCGGGGCGATGTCAATCTGGATCAGCTCAGGGGCCGTGGCCATGGGATGTAACTATTGTACAAGCTGCTTGGGACAGGGCGCTCTTCGCTTTTCGCTCCTCGCTGTTCGCCTCTCGCTGATCTCTACCAGCCACCAGAACGCTCTCTGGGGCGGACGCCCCCAGTCTTCACCCAGTTACAGTACTGGCCAGTCTGGCGAACAGCGAAGAGCGAAAAGCGAAACAGCGTTACAGCGTATGCAAATACGCCATCAACGCATCCAACTGCTGCGGCGTCAGCTTCTGTTGGAAGGCCGGCATCTTGGAGCGGCCCAGAAGAATGATGTCGGTGACGCGGTCATCGTTGGCCGGGATGCCATTTTTCATATAAGGATGCTTGAACAGCCCAGCCAGGCTGGGGCCGCGCAAGTCGCGCTTGCTGTAGGCGTAGTGACATTCCGCACAGCGGGCGTCGTAAACCCGGCGTCCGTAGGCTTGCTCCTGGTTTAGCCCAAGCTCCGCGTCGGTCTTTCGAGGCTCAGCGTCGCAGGCCGCGAAGATGGTGATAACGATGAGTATGATGGCAGACAGAAAAGCAGACCGCGCAGACTGTAGCTTCAACGGACCGTCCGGTTTTCGACAAATCTAGATGAGATATGGGCCGCCGTAGCGGCTCCGGCAGAGTTAGAATACACCTCGCATGATTGCTCTCAAACGAGTGTACGAGAAGTCTTCGCCGCAGGACGGCGCGCGGGTACTGGTGGACCGTCTCTGGCCCCGCGGCCTGACCAAAGAGGCCGCGGCCTTGGACGTGTGGCTGAAGGACCTAGCTCCTTCCGACGAGCTGCGCAAGTGGTTCCATGCCCACCCGCTGCAGCGGAGCAAGTTCCGGGAGCGTTATCTGAAAGAGCTCTCCAGCCCGGCGGCCCACGACGCGTTGCAGAAGCTCTACGAGTTGAAGGAGGAACGGCCGCGACTGACGCTGCTGTTCGCATCCAAGAACGAAGAGTACAACAACGCCGTCGTGCTGAAGCAGTTGGTCGAAGGCGACCGCAAGCCGCCGACTGGGACCGGGCCCCTCCGCGCCGTCGCCGCCACCAACCGGAGGCGTGCCGCGCGCCGGAAATAGCCGGTAGTCGCAAGAAAACGCCAGAGTAAAATCAACCATGATGTCATTCTAGGTAACCATGATTCGCGTGCGTGAACTCCGTTTGGGAGGCGGGGGCCCACTCAAGCGTCTCAAGCCTGCTACCACAGGATGACTCGGGCTAGCCCTGCGTGCGAGCGGCGTAGGGCTGTCGGTGGAATGAAGCGCCCAGGTAGCGCCACCTGGCGGCTGTGGCAAAGCGCGCGAGGCCCAAGGTAAGTCGCAAATCGGCATCGCGCCGATCGGTCTTCTGCTTGCGCACTTCCAGGGCCCGGATCTTGGCCGCATCGCCCAGCCGCAACTCGTGCCCCAGTTCGGCCAGCAGGCGCTCGAACCACAGGGTGTTGCCACAAGCCTCCATGCCGACGATGACTTTGCCCTGCAGCTCGCGGTAAAACGGGTGCGCCTCGGCGGCATTCAGCTTGCGTTCCGTATACTCTCCGGTTGCGCTATCGACCATGGCAATCTGTTGGAAACTCGGATGGAAATCACAGCCTATAATCTTCATGACGGCTCCTTTCGTCCGAGTCTTGGTCTTTTGCAAACTCAAGCTTACTCGGCACGGGTTGGGAGCCGTCGTTGTTATGAAATCAAGCGAGCCCGCAGCGGCGGGCGAGTCGAGGGATCTGTTGTTCTCTGCCTTTAGCTCATCCCATGATCCTGCGCCCCAAACCAACACCCGCGAGCAGTTCCGGTTTTGTTTCTGCCTGGCATGCGGTGTCGAGCGCGCAGAAGGCCAACTCCGCGAGCTACCATCTGGTGCGCCAACCTGACCACGCGCGGCTATCGGGCCAGGTCGCCGAGCGGCTCGCGATCGCGGGCGCACCCGCCGTGGACGATGACCTGATGCGCGGCATCAGCCTGCACGATGAGGGCTGGACGGATTTCGACGACGGTCGCCAGCGTTTGCAAGCCACCCCAGTCCGCTACACGGCGGCCAATGTCGCCTTAAATCCCGAGGATAAGCCGCTCTCGTTTCTGGAGATCAAGGCTGCGGATTTCTTGCGCGCTTGGAGCGGATCCATCGAAGCAGCCGAGGCGGTCGCGCCCATCGCCGGCCTCATCGTAAGCGGGCACTTCCGGCGCATCGGGCAGTTCGGCATGAGCACTGGAACCTACTCTGACGGCGACACGCAGCGCGTGCGGGAATTCATCGGGCGGGAAGAAGAGCGTAACCGCCGCCTATTGCCACTGCAAAGCCGCAGCGAAAAGGAAGTCGAGTATTGGACCGACGTGCTGCAGTTCTGCGACCTGCTGTCGCTCTATTTGTGCTGCGGCTCGGAACAGGGGGTCGAGTTTCCCCAGCCCATCGCGCCGAAGGGCCAGACAATCAGATTACAAGTGAAGGACGGTGTACATGTGCTCTCGCCGTCGCTCGTCGCGCGGGAAGTTAAATTCTCGCTTCAAGCGCAGACCTATCCGTATTTGGCGCACGATGTCCCAACCGCGTTGGCTTGGCGAGTACGATAAGCACATCAGGTGTGATCAGCAACTGGGCGCATGCCTTATCGTTTTCCCTGTTAGTTCGCGTCCTGCTGCTTCCTCAATCTTCTCGTCTCCGCCAGCAGCGCCATGCTGTGCATCAGGTTCTGCATGGTGACGATGCCCACCAGTCTTTGCTGGTCCACGACAGGAATCATGCCCAGCCCGCGCCCGCCCAGCTTGCGAAACGCCGACGCCAGCGAGTCCGTCCGCTGCGCAATTTCAAACACGCGCACCATGGCCGACTGCACATAACCGTTGCCCTCGACCCGCAGCGCCTGCACAATGCGCGCCTTGCTGATGACGCCCACCATGTCGCAACCGCGTACTACCGGGAAGTCGTCCTGCAGAGTATGCACCGCCTTATGGAGCGCTGCTTCCAGGGTGTCGGCCGGCGAGAGCGTCGAGAAGCCGGTCAGCATCACGTCTTCCATGCGCACGCTTTCCAGCACCGACTGGAAAACGACGGAGCGGTCCTCCAGTTGCGCGCCCACGAACAGAAAGAAGCCAATCAGCATCAACCAGGCGTTCCACACCGCACCCAGGAAGATGAACAGCATGGCGAAGCCCTGCCCGATGGCCACCGCCCGCCGGGTGGCGTGCACGTAGTCCATCCGTTCAGCGAGAATGGCGCGCAGAATGCGGCCGCCATCCATGGGATAGGCGGGCAACAGGTTGAAGCCGCCGAGGAATACGTTGCTCCAGAACAGCGCGCGCGGCAGATTGCCGGCGTGCACAAAGGGCTGGCTCCATAGCTTGACTTCCGGCATAAACGCCAGGATGAACGCGCCGGCGGCCGCCGCGATCGCCAGATTGACCAACGGCCCCGCCGCGGAAATTCGGATGTCCCGTGCAGGATCGGCGTTGCGCTGGCCGGTGTCCTCCATCAAAGTGACGCCGCCGATGGGCAACAGAATGATGGAGCGCACGGCGACGCCATTGTGGCGGGCTACCACCGCGTGTCCCAGTTCATGCAGGACCACGCATCCAAAGATGATGGCGACCAGCGCCAGGCCGCGCATCGCGCCTGCGGTGCCCATGGTCACGGATTGCGTGAACCACACAAACGCCAGCAGAAACACGAACGTGAGATGGATGCGGATGTCCACTCCGAACAGATGTCCTGCGGGAAATGACCAGCTTCTCATTGCTTTTATTCTATAGCGGCAGGTGGCTGAGCGGCGGTTTCGAGTGTCTAGTTTCGAGTTTGTGGAACACCGAACCGCAGGCCCTCGACTCGAATTAAAGTCCTCGCATTGGATGGCGGTCGGGAAGATCACGCAGCGCGAACAGCAAACGGCGAAAAGGGAGCTTGAAACTTGAAACTCGACACTTGAAACTAGAGACGATGCGCATCATCTCCGGACAATATCGTAGCCGTCCCTTGCGTTCGCTGCCCGGACTCGATCTGCGCCCCACCAGCGATCGGCTCCGCGAGACGCTGTTTGACGTTCTGGCGGCGGCGGGCGATCTCGCGGACAGCGTATGGCTTGATCTCTACGCCGGGACCGGCGCGGTCGGCATCGAGGCGCTTAGCCGGGGCGCTCGGCAGGTGTACTTTGTCGAGTCGGGAAAGCAGCATGCCCGGCTGTTGCGCGAGAACCTGGCGTCGCTCGGCATTTCCCTCGGATATGAGCTGCACGAGCGCGACGTGGCTCAAGCCCTGCCGCTGCTTGATAGCACGGGCGTGGTCTGCGACTACGTATTTCTAGATCCGCCCTATCGGATGCGCGGCAGCTACGAGCGCACCCTTGGCTATCTCTCGCAATCGCGGCTGTTGCAGCCCACCAGCATCGTCATCGCCGAGCACGAGAAGAAGTTCGATCCCGGCGACCGCTTTGGAGCGCTATTGCGCTACCGCCAGCTGGATCAAGGCGATGCCGCACTCAGCTTCTACCGGCTCGGATGAAGGTCCGGGTGGCCTCCAATTCGTGCGTTGACCGTTGCAAACTCGAACGGGTAGGATGAAACGGGCTCGTCTCGGCGAGCGCCGAGCGCTCTCCAAGGTTGTTGCTTCTTTTTTCAGGAGGGCCTCCGTCATTGTTTACACGGTTTCCTCGCTGCAATTAGACTTACAAGTTTGCCCGCCGCGGCAGACGCAACGGCGTGACAGGAGAGATCGATGGCTTCGGTTGAAGAACGGGTAAAGCAGATCATCGTGGAGCAATTGGGTGTGGACGAGGCGGAAGTGACCCCCGGTGCTTCCTTCGTGGACGATCTTGGGGCCGACTCGCTCGATACGGTCGAATTGGTGATGGCTTTCGAAGAAGCCTTTGAGATCGAGATCCCGGACGAGGACGCGGAGAAGATCCGCACCGTCCAGGACGCCGTTTCGTACATCGAGCAGCACGCCAAGGCCAAGAAGTAGAGCGCCCGTGGAGCCCGGCACGACGCAGTTTTTCGCTGCCCTGGGCGGGCGGAGCGAAAGGAGATTGCTGACCTCATGGCATCCGTAGATGAGCGGGTAAAGCAGATCATTGTGGAGCAACTGGGCGTGGACGAGGGCGAGGTGACGCCCAACGCTTCGTTCGTCGACGACCTCGGCGCCGATTCGCTCGACACCGTCGAACTGGTTATGGCCTTCGAAGAGGCCTTCGAGATCGAGATCCCGGACGAGGACGCGGAGAAGATCCGCACCGTCAAGGACGCGGTGGACTACATCAGCGCGCACGCGAAAGGATCAAAGTAGTTTGCCGCGTCGCGTCGTGGTAACCGGAATCGGAATGATTTGCGCCGTCGGGAACAATGTGTCCGACGCGTGGCAAGCCCTACTCGCCGGGAAAAGCGGCGTGGAGCGTATTACCAGCTTCGACGCTTCTCAGTTCGCCTGCCAGATCGCGGCCGAGGTCAAGAACTTCGACCCGCTCCAGTTCATCGACAAAAAGGAAGCGCGCAAGATGGCGCGCTTTATTCATGTAGCGATCGCAGCCACGGATGAAGCGCTGGAGATGGCTAACTACAAGGTTGACAATGAAGAGCTGGCCGAACGCACCGGGGTCAACATTGGCTCCGGCATTGGCGGATTCGACATCATCGAGCGCGAACACTCCAACCTGCTGAACGGCGGTCCGCGCAAGATCTCTCCGTTTTTCATTCCCGCCGCCATCGTCAACCTGGCCGCGGGGCAAGTCAGCATTCGCCACCACGCCAAGGGCCCGAACGAGGCCACTTGTACTGCCTGCACCACCAGCGCGCACTCCATCGGTGACGCCGCCCGTGTGATCAAGTATGGCGATGCTGATGTGATGATCGCCGGCGGCACCGAAGCTGCGATCACGCCCATGGGCGTCGGCGGATTCGCGGCCATGCGCGCCCTTTCCACCCGCAACGACGATCCTCATCGCGCCAGCCGCCCCTGGGACAAAGACCGTGACGGATTCATCATCGGGGAAGGCGCCGGCATTCTCCTCCTCGAGGAGCTTGAGTTCGCCCGCAAACGCGGCGCGAAGATCATTGCCGAGGTCGTCGGCTACGGCATGAGCGCCGACGCCAACCACATCACTCAACCAGCACCGAATGGCGAGGGCGGCTATCGGGTGATGCGCAACGCTATGCGCGACGCGGGGCTGCAGCCGGAGCAGGTTGGCTACGTCAACGCGCACGGCACGTCAACCCCTCTGGGCGACGAACTGGAAGCTACCGCCATCAAGCGCGCCTTCGGCGAGCATGCCTACAAGATTCTGGTTAGCTCAACCAAGTCCATGACCGGGCATTTGCTCGGCGGCGCCGGAGGGCTGGAAGCGGCCATCACCGTGCTGGCTCTGCGCGATCAGGTCGTGCCGCCTACCACGAACCTTGACAACCCCGGCGAAGGCTGCGACCTCGATTTCGTGGCCCACACCGCACGCAAGGTGAGTATGGACTACGCCATGTCGAATTCTTTCGGCTTCGGCGGAACAAACGGGTGCCTGGTCTTCAAGCGCTGGAGCGAGTAGCCCGGTCGGAGACTGTAGCCAACGGCGCGGTAGCAACAACGGCGGCTTATTGCTTCTGTGCGTCGCCCTTGGTCGTCGTACCGTGCAGCTTGTCCTCATAGATAGTCTTCATGGTCTTGCCGTCAGCTGAGACCGTCATCCTGATTACAGCAATGACCTTGCCATCACGCTTGTCGGTTTCCTCCAGCGTGTCCTTGCCATGCATTTTCAGCGAGACGCTGGTGGTTCCCGGATCGCCTTTATAGGGAGCGTCGGTGCCGTCCAGTTTGGCGGTGTAGGATTGGCCAGTCGGATTAGTCATGCTCAGCTCATCACCGTTCACCTTGTAAGTCCAGGTCAGAACGGCAGCAGGGCTGTCCATCTTGTCGGTGCGCCAGGAACCAGAAATCATGTTCGCGCCCGCGGGCGCTTTGGCGACGCGTTTGGCGGTGTAGGTGCCACTCTGTGTCCCTCCACTCGGTTCGCCGCTGTCCGTCCAATTGACGGTCAAAATGTTTCCGTCAGCCGAAACCGAGTCCTTTTCGGTACCAACTACCTTGCCGTCCCGCTTGATCGCCGATTCCACATTGTGGTCGTCTATGGCCTTCACGCTCAGGGTGTCGAAGTAAGGGTGTCCAGTTACCTTCTGGTCGGTGCCATCGGCTTTGACGCTGATGGGCGGCACGCAAGTGCTGCATTCGTACATTCCATTCTGAAGCAGGTACGCATCCGGCTTCTTGGGGAACTGAATCGTGCTCATATCGAGCTTCCACGTGCCGTCGAACGGGCTTTCTGCCGTCGCCAGCATCGGCAGCAGCAACAACATCAGCAACCCAGCAAAACACAGCTTCTTCATGAGTCATCCTCCATCGATTCGATTAGCGGTCACGAATTATACCGGAGTTCGCCGGAGAGGACTTGGCTGTCGGCCTCAGAAAACACCGGTTTGGGCCCGCGCCGGGCGCAATCGTAGGCAAGGTTCCAGGCCTCAGGCATTCTGCCCGGGCGCCTGATTCAGGTACTTCACCATCAATACCTCATTGCCCTTTTCGCTGTACACGAGGTCGTCCACCAGGTGTTTGGCCAGCATCACGCCGAAGCCGCCCGGGCGCATGCCTTGTTCTTCGCGGATAGAAATGTGCGCAGTGGGGTCTTCGGGAGGATTCCCCACCGCCGCGTGGCGTATTTCTTCGAGCGTGAAACCCTGTCCCGGGGTCCTTGATACGGCACATGACCATGTGGCTGGTGCGAACATAGGAGATTTCCACGTACTGCGTGGGATCAAACTGGCCGCCGTGTTCCATGGCATTGAGCAGCATCTCGCGGAAGGCGATGCCGACATCCCGCCGTTCATCGTCGGGCAAATCAAGCTCCGCGATCTCTCCCATGAAATGAAGCACCCGGTCAGCCGCCTGCACCTCGCAGCGCACGTGCAGCTTGATCCACTGCGGCGTCGCCGAAACAATCTCGATGCCGTCATCCCACGCCGGCGAGGCCAACGCCATCTGCACGATCTCGCTCAGCGAGTCCATCGAGAAAGACTTGGAGAGATAGCCGAAGGCGTATTCCCGCATGGAGCCGATCACGTCGGCGGGGGTGCTCTCGTCGGCGAGGATAATCATGCGAGTATGAGGACGCACACCACGGATCTTGCGCAGGAATGCGACATCCTCGCGCCCCGACGTGTGCCTGCCGGTGATGATGAGATCGAAGATGCGCGACTTGGCCAGCACGAACGCGTCATCGTTGCCCGAGGCCTTCTGCAGGGCCCATCCCTCCGGGTTGAGAATGTCGGCGAGGGCCGACTCAACTTCGGAATCCGCGCCGATGAGCAGCGCGGTCTTGGCAGAGGGCACGGGTACGGGGGCTTCGGTAGCGGTCATGAGGTTCACGCGCGTCGCCGGTCCGGACGACGAAAGACCAATTGGAATCAAACTGTCATTGTAAGTTCAAGCCGGACAGCGAAGGTATTAAATCTTGTCGAATCGCTGGCACCGCGGTTTGTACCGCGTCCGGCAGGGGCCCGATCAGGCTGCGAACCCTGTATAATCCCTGCTCTCAAAGCGTGGTTTGAGCGCGCCATCGGGAGAGATATTCTGAAGGCTCCTGGAGAGGCTCAATGTTTGAACGGTACACGGAAAAGGCCCGGCGAGTAGTGTTCTTCGCGCGCTACGAAGCCAGCCAGTTCGGTTCTCCGTACATCGAGACGGAGCACATTTTGCTCGGCCTGCTGCGCGAAGACAAGGCGCTCACCAATCGGTTCCTTCGCTCCCATGCTTCGGTCGAACTCATCCGGAAACAGATTGAGGGCCACACGACCATCCGGGAGAAGGTCTCTACATCCGTGGACCTGCCGCTGAGCAATGAGGGCAAGCGCGTGCTGGCCTACGCCGCCGACGAAGCCGAGCGGCTCGCGCACAAGCACATCGGCACCGAGCACTTGTTGCTGGGCTTACTGCGTGAAGAAAAATGTTTCGCCGCGGAAATTCTGCAGCAGCGCGGCTTGCGGCTCTCCGCCATTCGTGAAGAGCTGGCGCGAGCCTCGCAGGTAAAATCGCAAGCGCCACTGCGCGATCGCGAGTTCTCGTGGCGCACTTCCTGGAATCTAACTCCCAACCGCTACACCGAGGCACTGGATGCGCACCGTAAAGCGGGCAGGGAAGTGCTCGACCTGACCGCGTCCAATCCCACGACCATCGGATTGCGCTATCGCGAAGAAGAATTGCTGCGGGCCTTGGCGCATCGTGAGGCCCTGATCTATCGAGCCGCAGCCGAAGGGGCTGTTGTCCGCGCGCGAGGCGGTTGCCGCCTACTACGCCGAGCAGGGAAGCACCATCTCCCCCGACGATCTCATCCTGACCACCAGCACCAGCGAGGCCTATTCGTTCGTCTTCCGCCTGCTGTGCGATCCGGGGGACGCGGTGCTGGCGCCGGAGCCCAGCTACCCGCTGTTCGACTTCCTCGCCGACATTCAGGATGTGAAGCTGGTGCCCTACGAACTGGTCTACGACCACGGTTGGCAGATCGACTCCACATTCGTTGCAGAAGGGAATCGAGGACGCGCGAGCCGCCAATGCGCCGTGCCGCGCCGTGCTGGTGGTACATCCCAACAACCCAACTGGCTCCTACGTGAAACCCCACGAGGCGGACGAGCTGAATCGCATTTGCGCGGGCAATGGGATGGCGATCATCGCCGACGAAGTTTTTCTGGACTACTCACTCGGGGCCGAGCCGCTGACGTTTTCCTCGAATCGTGACACCCTGACCTTCACCCTGAGTGGGCTCTCCAAGATTTCCGGCTTGCCGCAGATGAAAGTCGCATGGATTGCCGTCAGCGGTCCCGAAGCCTTGAAAGCGGAAGCCTTGCGCCGCCTGGAGGTCATCGCCGACACCTATCTTTCGATGAACGCTCCCGTGCAGTGGGCCATCCCGGCGATGCTGGAGGAGCGGCATGGAATCCAGCGGCAACTGATGTACCGCATCCGCGAGAACCTCGCGGAGCTGGATTCGCAACTGGCGGCCCAGAAGCTATGTCACCGGCTGGCCATCGAAGGCGGCTGGTATGCCGTGCTGCGGGTGCCCGTCACCAGTTCGGATGAAGACCTCGCCATCGGCTTGCTGAACGAGACTGGCGTTCTGGTGCAGCCCGGCCATTTCTACGACTTTCCCGCCGACGGCTACCTGGTGCTCAGCCTGATCGCAGAACCGCAGACCTTCCGGACCGGAATCAGCCGTGTGCTGCAATTCATTGCGACCAACTGCGGCTGATTGTATCCAAATAGGAGCCAGCGAGACCGTTCCAGCTAACCTTTTCCCGTTCCGGGACGGCCGGGCGGTATAATTACTATCCGTGCTCAAGTACTCCATCGTCGTCCCCTTCCACAACGAAGAAGAGAATGTAACCGAGCTCTATGACCGCCTCAAGGTGGTGATGGAAGCCACCAACGAGTCGTTCGAGCTGGTCTTCGTGGACGACGGCAGCGACGACAATACTTTCTGGATGCTGCAGCAGATTGCCTCGGTGGACCGGCGCGTCGTAGTGGTAAAACTGCGCCGCAACTTCGGGCAAACCTCCGCGCTGGCGGCCGGTTTCGATCATGCTGAGGGCGAGTACGTCATCGCCATGGATGGCGACCTGCAGCACGATCCTTACGACATTCCTGTGTTCCTGCAAAAGTTGCGCGAGGGATACGACATCGTCAGCGGCTGGCGCAAGCAGCGCATTGATAACTTTGTCATGCGCCGGATTCCTTCCCGCATCGCCAACTGGCTCATGGCCAAGCTGAGCGGTGTGGAGCTGCACGATTTCGGTACCACCTTCAAGGCCTACCGCCGCGAGGTGGTGCAGGAAGTCCCGCTCTACGGCGAGCTGCACCGCTTCATTCCCGCCCTGGCGTCGGCCTATGGCGCGACCATCTGCGAAGTCCCCATCCGCAACGTGAACCGCGAGCGCGGCGAGTCGCACTACGGAATCTCGCGCACCTTCCGCGTGGTCTTCGACCTCATTACCATCCGCTTCCTGCTCAAGTACATGTCCCGCCCGCTGCACTTCTTTGGCGGCATCGGCGCGCTGGCCATGATGTCCGGCGGAGGCGTGGGCCTCTGGCTGGCCATTCGCAAGATCCTCGAACCCGAACTGGGATGTATTCCAGGAGCATGGCCCACTGCTGGTCTTTGCCGCTGTGCTCATCCTTGCCGGAGTGCAGTTACTTGCTTTCGGCTTACTGGGAGAGATGCAAGTGCGCTACCACCATGAACCCCGGCGCGCGCCCTACTGCCCTCGAACGCGTCTTGCGTGCGGAGGAACGGGAACGTTCCACACACTCCGAATAGACTTGCCTCAAACAGGTAGCGGCTGAGGGCTGTGAGCGGACGCTGTTTCCAGAACCGAATTCATGAGACCAGATGAAGCGTACGTTGATGCAGTTTCTAGTTTGCCCTTCCTGTCAGCGGCGTCTCGACTTGAGCGTTGAAGTCGAGGAGGCGGAGGAGATCCTGGAGGGCAGGCTGCAGTGCACCACCTGCGACGGGGATTTTCCCGTAGTGCGAGGCGTCCCGCGCATGTTGCCGGTTGCCCTCTCCAAGGATAAACAAGCTACCGCGGAAGCTTTCGGGTACGAGTGGACCCACTTTACCGAGCTTACGGACCAATATCGCGAGGAATTTCTGGATTGGATTAAGCCGGTCCCCGAAGACTTCTTCCGCGACAAGGTCGTTCTCGATGGCGGCTGCGGAAAGGGCCGTCATGCTTATCTTGCCGCGCAATTTGGGGCCCGTGAAGTCATAGCGGTCGATCTTTCCGAGGCCGTCGAGGCTGCTTTTCAGAACACTCGTGCTCTGCCCAACGTTCATGTGGTCCAGGCCGATATCTATGCACTACCTTTTCTGCGGCCGTTTGATTACGCCTACAGCATTGGCGTGGTGCACCATCTGCCCGACCCAAGGCAGGGATTTATTTCCTTGCTCGGTCACCTCAAACCTGGCGGAAGAATCTCCATTTGGGTTTACGGCAGGGAGGGAAATGAGTGGATCGTGAACTTCGTAAACCCGCTTCGGATCCGGCTAACGTCGCGCGCTCCGAAGATATTCACCCGCGTCATCTCGTTCCTGCTAGCTCTGCCGCTGTATCTGGCCCTGAAGCTGGTGTACCGTCCCATCAATCGCTGGTCGTGGTTGAAGTGGTTACGTCGAATTCTCTTTTACAATGATTACCTTTCGGCGATCGCGGGTTTCTCTTTTGCCGAGAATTACTGGAACGTGTTCGATCATCTGGTCGCGCCCACGGCCTTCTACCTGACTCGGGATGAAGTGGCGGAGTGGTTCGCAGCGGCGCATCTGGAGTCTGTCGAGATCTCGCAACGAACTGGCAACAGTTGGCGTGCTACCGCAGTTACCTCGGCCCCTCGCATCGAGACTCCAACAGCGGCGGGCACGTCGGAGATGGATCGCCCCTGAACGCATTGACCCGGCCCTCAGGCGCCCGCCCTCATCCCGTTCGTGGCTACCTCTTCATCGCCGCGGCCACCTTCTTTTGGGGACTCTCGGCTGCCATGGGCCGAGCGGTGTTCACCGGAAGGCTGCTGGGAGGCGTGCAGGCCCTGCGGCCGATCGATCCCGTCATCCTGGCGCAATGCCGCACTACCATCTCGCTGCTGGTGCTGGCGCCAATACTTCTGCTGCGGAGCCGCGCCTCGCTGCGGGTGCGCGGCAGCCACGTAGTGCAATTCTTCCTGCTCGGAATCCTCGGCCTCGCCGCTTCTAATTTCTTCTATTACTTCGCCATTGAGAAGACCACCGTTGCGACGGCGATCGTTCTGCAGTATGTAGCGCCGGTATGGGTGTTGCTCTATATGCTGGCGCGCCGGCTACAGCGGCCCACGCTGCGACGCATCAGCGGCGTGGTTTTGGCGGTGATTGGTTGCGGCCTGGCGGTCGGCGGTATCGCCGCCCAGCGCGGCTTTCCCTGGCTGGCCATCTCCGGCCCGCGCTTCGACACCCTGGGCGTAATAGCGGCGGAAATGGCTGCGATTTCCTTCGCTTTCTACAACGTGTACGGCCAGCACCTGCTGCAAATCTACAACCGCTGGACGGTGCTGATTTACGCGCTGCTCGGCGCGGCCGTCTTCTGGCTGGTGGTGAATCCGCCGTGGAAGATCGTCGCCCAGCACTACAGCGGCGGACAGTGGCTGTTCATGGCGGTGTTTGCCATCCTCTCGATGCTGGTCCCGTTCTCGCTGTACTTCACCGGGCTCCAGCATCTCGATCCCACGCGCGCCATCGTGACTGCCTGCCTGGAGCCGGTGTGGGCGATTCTGCTGACCGCCATCATCCTCGGCGAGCTGGTTTCGCCGATGCAGGTTGTGGGAATCGTTGTTGTGCTGGCCGCTACGATCCTGATCCAGCGGCCCGAGCGCAAAGACCGCACCGAGCCAACCATCGCGGTCGAACCGATCGAGTAGCCGTTAGCAGTTCTTGAGCGGAGCGAAGTCGAGGGAGTGCGCTTCGACTGTGATTCAGCGGTTCGATTTTCTGCCTGAATTATTCGGCGCTCATTTCGGTGGGGTAGCTGCGCCGGCTGGCGCTTCCACTCCCCTCACCGCAACCAGGTACTCCACGATCAGTGCCTGATCGGCTTCCGAGATGGGCGCCCCATAGGCGTCGACCATTTTCTTGACCTCGCTTTGCCATACTGTCTTGGGGAAGCGCGGCTGCATTAAGACATAACGCGCCGTATGGCAGATCAGGCAGTTGTTGCTATAGGTCTCAACGTTCGGTCCTCCCGCTATCTCGGGTGGGTATTTCGGCAGCACAATACGGTGCACCTGGCTGGAATCGGCCTTGGCTTCCGGTTTCGACGCACCGGTCGAGGACTGTTGCGCATGTACGGCCACGCAAACCGTCACGCCCATCGCGGCGGTCGCCAGAGCGAAAGCGAGTTTCCAGTTGTTCATGGCCCGCCTCACAGTACAACCACGTCAAGGTGTTCGATTACGTCACGTTGATAGCCGCTACGGTTCCACTGCGCCGTGGGCTGCGTTTCCCCGGCATTACTGGTCGCGCGCACCATCAGGCGATAGGGCCCTTTTTCCGGCGGCGTCCATTCGGTCTGCCATCTGCGCCAGGAATATTTCCCCAGGTCTTTGCCGAGGGTGGCATCACTCCAGGTGTGGCCGCCATCTTTGGATACTTCGACGCGGCGAATCCCCGAACCGCCGTCATTGGCAACTCCTTCGAGTTGGTAGCTTTTCCCCGCACTTAATTGCTCTTCGGGCTCAGGCCGGACGAAGATGGAATGTACCGCCATGCGATTGATGGGAACCGTTACCGGCGAAAGCTGATGAGGGTCTTCGTTGGCCTCCGCATTGTTGGGAATGCGGTAGGCCTTGTCCATCCAAAAAGTCTTCAGCGGCTGCTCCAGCACCGTGATCGACGAGAGAGCTTTGACCCAGTACGTGGCGTACCACCCCGGAACGACGAGACGAATGGGGAATCCGTTCAGCATGGGGAGCGGCTGCGCCGTTCATCTCGTAAGCGATCATCACCTCGCCGTCCCGGGCATGATCCATCTCCAGCGACTTTTCGAAGCGCGGCGTTTTCGGCATCGGGGGAACATCGAGTCCATGCAGCCCCACTTGAACCGCTCCAGGGAGCACCCCTGCCGCATCCAACACGTCCTTCAACCGCACACCTTTCCAGCGAGCATTGCCCATCGCGCCGTTGCTCCATTGCCCGCCGGGAACTCTCGGCTCGAACAAGCTGCGGGAATTGCCGGCACACTGGTTCAATGCCACCAGCGAGACCGGCTCGAACTTCGACTGCAAATCGTTCAGCGACAGGCTCAGCGGCTTGCTTACGTGGCCGCCGACCTCCAGTCGGAAGGTCCGCAGGTCCACTGTCGTGGGAATTCCCGAGAGGTGCCAGCGCACGAAGAAGGCGTCGTTTGGAGTGAGATCGTCGCGAAAGTAGCTCAGCGGCGTTTCCAACTGCGGCGGACGATCGGTCAGCAGAATGAGCTCCGTTTTCTCCGGATATTTCACTCGTTTGAGAGCGCCGGCTTCCCCAAGCAGGGCCGCTGCATAGCCGTCAGCCGGCAGAAGCTCAGGGCCGTAGCCAAAGGTGCGGCTTGCGGCCGCCAGTCCACCGAGCGAAATCAGCATCGACAGGAATCGGCGACGAGCGAAAGACCTCGAAGGTTCAACTGGCTCTGTTTCCATGGATTCACCGCTGGGGAAACAACTGGGTGACCAAAGATGCGAGCGACATCTTTCCACGAATCGTCGGGACAAAGCAAGTTCCGGGGATATATGCCTCGAACCGTCTCGCCTCAACATTGTTTTGCCGGCGCTACTCCGCTAATTTTTCCGCGATCGGGCCCAGCTCCCAATATCGTTTCAGCAGAGTCTCGGGCACCGGCACCGCCCGTCCGCTCAGCAGATGCTTCAGCTGCAGCGCGTTGACCGCCGCTTTGCCTTCGAAATGATTGTTGGCTACGACGAATGTCTTCTGCGCCTTCGTTGCAATGGCATCAATGCGGGTCTTCCAGCTCTCCAGTTCGGCCGCGGTGTACAGATAATCGTAGCGATCGTTGCGTGAGTCGCTATCGAACCACTGATCGTAGTTGCGGCCGTGCAGCCGCACGTAAGCCAGCGGAGCGGTCACGTGTTCCGTGGGGCCAATCGCCTTGCCCAGTCTCGGCTGGTCGATGTTGCAGAAGGCCACGCCCTTCTCGACGAAGTAGCGCAGCGTGCCTTCATTGCTCCAACTGTTGTGCCGCACCTCCACCACCAGCGGAAATTGCTTGAACTTCTCGATCACTCCATCCAGATAGTCGCGGTTCGCATTCGTGTTCTTGAACGAAATGGGGAACTGGGCCAGCACCGCTCCCAGCATGTCTTCGCCGGCGATGGACGCCAGGCCGTCCTTGGCCAGTTGCTCGTCTTCCGGATTGGCGCGTATGGTTTCCGCCGACGTGCTCTCGACCACCGCGATCGGCGAATGGGTGAAGGCCCGGTTCAGCTTGGCCGTGAACAGAAAATTTGGATTCACGGCATGCGCTTTGCGGCACCAGAGCTTGCCCCACTCCGGCTTGATGTGGCCGTAGAACGAGGTGTTGATCTCGATCACGTCCATGTAGCGCGCCAGGTATTCGACCGGATGCTGCGACTTCTTGATCTGCGCCGGATAGACGATGCCCTCCCAGTCCTTGTACGACCAGCCCGCCGTGCCAACGTAAATCTGTGACGGTTCATTCATCTTTGGAGCGAGGTTAGCACAGAGAAGCGAGCTGGATTGCGGGTTGGAAACGCCAGGCCGCAGCGACCCTGCTCGTTGTGTCGTTGCGTTATCGATTCTGTCATCCTGAGCGACGAGGTCGCCTTGGCGACGGAGGAGTCGAAGGACCCCTATATTGGTACCCCCGCTCAGGATGGCACGATTACAAATGTCATCAGATGCTGTCAGTACGTCACCATCACGATCCAGTACACTCCCCCGGGATGGCTGACGCTGGGAGCGAAGCAGACTCCCAACGAATACCCCGAACTCAACGGCTGCGACACCAACGTCTTGACGCCATCGGGAAGTTGCTCGATCTCGGTGGCCGTCCAGGCCAGCACCCGGTGAACGCCGGCGATGCTTCTTGGCGTGCCCGTGTCCAGCGCGTCGATGAGCGCCATGTCGCAAGCCATCTGATGAATTGTGCCTTGGGGCTTGCGTGCAGGCGCGGGGATTCCCAGCGACTTCGCATAATTTGTGATGGCCTTTTGCAGGACCGCGTCCGCTTCGGGCTCGGAGTAATCGGGCAGACGATGCGCGAAGTCCTCGGTCGCGTAGAGCCGGTCGCCGTTGCGCATTACTCCCACGCCGATCGCGTTGTAGTTGGGATTGAGAATGTTGGCGCGATGGGGCGGCGAGTTCATAAAGCCGGCGTGGATCCCAGGAGCATCCATCTCGAGGCCCACGTTTTCGGCCAGCCGGTCCGAGCGCAGGTTCTCGTCCGCGGCTCGGGTCTGGAGAGACGGCTCACCGTCGAACTGGTGCGACAGCCCGCCGTGTTTCACCATCAGCGCCGTGTGCCGGCGCGCAGCCTGCGTCAGGCGCTCGTCCACCGCCAGCGGCGGCAGACCTTCGTTGGCCCGCTCCTGGTTGATCAGCTCGACCAACTGCTTCTCGCCCGCAGCATCGAACTGGTCCTGCGCCAGCGACGCGGATGGCAGCAGAGACAGCAGCAGGAAGGCAAGAGCCAGGCTGAGCAAAATAGCGGGCGTTGGGTTGACCGCATCTTGCTGAGTATTAGAGCAGATTTGGAGTCGGCCGGTGGAAGGGCACGGCTTTAGCCGTGCCGCAAAGGCAGATCAAGAATTGTCCTCAATAGGCGCTGAGGTGACTGCAAACCATACACCTCCGTTGCTACTGCGTGCACTCCACCTTTCGCTCGGCGCGCGGCCAACATACAATACATCATCGCTTCTCTGGCTCCGATCATGTCCATTCCCGTCGTCATTCTTATGATCGTCGCGGTGGCCGCGGTAATCGCCGCGCTGGCTGCCCGGTTCAAAATTGCCGCGATGTCGGAGCGCAAAAGCGCCCTGGAGCAGGAGCTCGCAACCGCCAAGGGCGACCTTTCCCTCAAGCAAACCGAGATCTCGTCTCTGCTGACCGCCCGGGCCTCGCTGGAGGCCACGCTGGCTTCTGAGCGCGAAGCCACGAAAGAAAAGCTACAGCTTCTGTCAGAAGCGCGCACCGAGTTGGAGAACAGCTTCCAGGCGCTGGCTAACTCGGCGCTGCAGAAAAACAACGCGAACTTCCTCGACCTCGCCCGCACAACGCTGGAGAAATACCAAACCCAAGCCAAGGGTGAGCTCGAGGCCCGTGAGAAGGCAGTGGAGACGCTGATCAAACCCATCGCCGAATCGCTCAAGCAGGTGGACGAGCAGGTACGAGGACTGGAGAAAACTCGCGCCGAGGCCTACGGCGCACTCACTTCCCAGGTGGCCTCGTTGCTCGACACCCAGAAGGCTCTCCAGACGGAGACTGGCAACCTGGTCAAGGCGCTGCGCGAGCCGCAGGCGCGCGGGCGATGGGGCGAGCTGCAACTGCGCCGCGTCATCGAGATCGCCGGCATGCTCGACTACTGCGACTTTCGAAGAGCAGATGTCGGTCACCAATGAAGACCGCCGCTACCGTCCCGATGTGGTGGTGAAGCTACCCGGCGGCAAGAACATCGTCATCGATTCCAAAGTCCCGCTGACTTCCTATCTGGCCGCGCTGGAAGCCGATGACGCCGCGACCCGCAGCGCCTGGCTCATCGATCACGCGCGGCAGCTCAAGCAGCACATCGACAATCTCGCCGGCAAAGCTTACTGGGCGCAGTTCCAGCCCACGCCTGAGTTTGTCGTGCTGTTCCTTCCCGGCGAAGTTTTCTTTCGCGCTGCACTCGACGGCGACGCTGAATTGATCGAGTACGGTGTCAGCCAGAGAGTGATCGTCGCCTCGCCGACTACGCTCATTGCGCTACTGAAGGCGGTCGCTTACGGATGGAACCAGAAAAACCTGGCCGAGAGCGCCCAGAAGATCAGCGAAACCGGCAAGCAGCTTTATGAACGCCTTTGCGTGATGGCCAGGCACTTCGAAAACATCGGCAACCGCCTGAGTGCCGCAGTGGACGCTTACAACAGTGCGGTGGGCTCCATGCAGCGCTCGGTGTTTCCCATGGCGCGCAAGTTTGCCGAGCTGGACAAGTCGCTCGTGCCGGAAGAATTGGAAGACGTGCAGCAGGTGGAAAAGAGCGCCCGCCAGCTCGACGCCCCCGATTGGCAGGACGGCGACGGCGACTCCGGATTACTATTTCCCAGCGAGAAAGCCGACAGCGCCAAGGTGTGAGGGACTCTATCCGTACGAACATTGTCTGAGGGATTTCTGTGCAACACATCTCTAATTTACCCGACTGGTTGAGTGGCCCCCTGGTAGCTGCGTTTGCGGCCCTCATCGGAATCGGCGGGGTGCTGCTTTCCCGCAGATGGGTGGCCCGCCTGCACGCCGTCACCCTGCACAACGAAGTCGTCAGCTACTACCTGAGCACCGTCGCCATCTTCTACGGCATCATGCTGGGCCTGATCGCGGTCGGCGTGTGGGAAGGCTACAACGACGCGCGGACGACGGTGGCGCTCGAAGCCGGGGCGGTGGCTGCCTTGTACCGCGACGTCAGTGGTTTTCCTGAGCCCGACCGCAGCGCCTTGCAGGCCGGCTTACGCGAGTACACGCGCCATGAAATCTACGAGGCCTGGCCCCTGCATCGCCAGGGCATCATCTCCCCGGTCGGCATGCAGAAGCTGTGGGTTTTCCAGGACAAGCTGCAGACCTTCGAACCCAAAACCCTGGGCCAGCAAGCGCTCTATTTTGAGACGCTTCGCGCCTTCAACGATCTCGTGCAAAAGCGCAGCCTGCGGCTGGACAGCATCACTTCGCATCTGCCCCGTCCTCTGTGGAGGTTCGTCATTGTAGGCGCGGTGCTCAGCTTCGCGGTGAGCTGGTTCTTTCAGCCCAAGGACCTCGCCATGCACCTGTGGATGACGGCTTTCTTCGCCGTGCTCCTCGGACTTGAGATCCATCTCTTGTTCCTCATGGACAATCCCTACCGCGGCAGCCTCGGCGTCACTCCCGAGGCCTTTCGGGTGGTCTACGACATGCTGATGCGTTAGCGCGCAACGCTCCGCGGACCGCGAATCCAAACCGATCCGCGGTCCACGCCGCCTCAGCTCAAACGAACTGTCCGTTCCGCGCTGAATTCTCCTACCTGCTGGCTTCGCCGATCAATTGCGCCACTTTGGAGTCCGTAGCGACGGGCTCGACGAACATGACCTGGCTGGGGTTCAGATACATCTTGTCAGGATGGTGCGGCTCCCGGTTGCGCCTCACCAGCGCCTGAGAGACCTGCTTGGTTTCGGGATTAGTCGTCGTGCTGACGAAGAACACGTCCGACAACACCGGATTCGACGTGCCCCACCCGCTGAGCCTTCCAAAGTAAACGGCGTTGTTGTTGAGCAGCACCAACTGGTAGGGGGTCGAGAAGGCCACTGCGGAGCCGTCCGTTTTGCCGCTTGAACAGCCTGTGCTCAGCCCCACGAGCAGACAGACCAGGCCTCCCAGTGCAATCCCACGTTTTCGAGTGTTTTCCGTACCGCTTGCAGTCTTCGTCACAAAGATCATGGTTCTCCCTGAGTCGTTTGTATTCAGAAATTTTGCTTGCGCAAAGAAAAAACACCGACTCGGTTTGCCTAAGGCAACCGGACCTGTGCTTCATAGGAATCATACTATTTTGCCGGGCGTCGCCGCATCGCGGGGCCTCACCTGCCCCGCGCTTCGTCATCGCAATGCCTATCCTTTCGGATAGTCCTCTATCCGTTTGGTTAGGCCGCGGCGGCCCCCTGACGCTTCGCGGAATATCTTCCATTCTTCCGAACTCTTTCAATATCGACGGCTTAGGGTTTCTGGCACCCAACTGCCTGCGCCCGGTGGCCGTGTGGCATGCGCGTTGCATCAGAAGAACTGTCTGGAGTAAATCGCTTACGCCGCAACGAGCTGCAGGAAAGCGGGTTTTTGTTAAAGAGCAGGGAATTCCGACAAGCGCATTGGGTCTGGGGCTTTTCCCGCCTCGGATGCGAAGGCCATTTGATCCCGCATCACGTGCGTCGTCCCGATTGGGATCCACCTGCGCGTGACCGGAGTCCTTTCCTTCTAACCTCATCGCGGCCACAGGCCATGAGTAGAGGAGGCACCATGAAAACGCGTATCGCCAACCTCACAAAACTTACTTCCGCGAATCGCCTTCGCCCCATCGGGTTCTTCGCAGGGCTGCTGCTGCTCTGCTTCGCCAGCAGCGCCGGGGCACGCGAACTCACCACCTGCCAGGACATCACCGCGCCCGGACTCTACGTCTTGGCCGGCGATCTCTTGCAGACGCAGGACTCCGCAGCCTGCTTGAACATCCACGACACGCAGAACGTGCGCCTCGATTGCGGGCAACACACCGTCACCGGCGGTTATTACGGACCCGCCATCTCGATTACGAATGTTCAGGACTTCGCGATTTCTAACTGCACTCTGGCTGCTCCGGTGGGCGTTTTTATCGTTATGGCTTCCAACAGCAGCTACGGTGCTTTATCCGGAAACACGATTGGCAACCTGGATAGTCCAGCTCAATATATTTCCTTTACTTCTGTGAATAACACCAAGCTGGTTGGCAACACGATCAATGCTGGATTTCAGCAGTACTATTCCAGTGGAAACGTTTTCCGATCGAACACCGCAACCTGTCCTAAAACCCAGACTTGCGCGGCCGTGTTCATCAGCGCCCTGGGATCGAACAACACCATGGTTCAAAATGTGATCGACGGCCAAGGCAGCGCTTCGTCCGATCCCTTAGGCGCCGACGATGGCATCGTTATCGAAGACGAAACCGGAGACGTGCTGGCGGGCAATACCATCCGCAACACCTGGGATACGGGCATTGAAACCATCGGCAATATCGTGGACCTGCACATCAAGTCGAACACCATCGCCAATGCCGCCTACGCCGGAATCGGCGGATGGTACTTCAACAGCTGGAGAAATGTGCGAGTGATGGACAACACGGTCAGCAATACTCCGCAGATGTTCGCGCTGCTCCGCATTTGTGGTTTGCGCCCGCAGAACTGGGACGGCCACGGAGCGCCCGCCGATACCGCGGTTTACTTCCAGGGAAATCTCTTCTCGGGAAATCAGTTTGTGGGTTCCCAGCCGGGGTCTTACTCCGCTTATATTCCGATTTACGACGAGCTTAATTACCCTCAGGAAAACCAGGTCTGTGGAGACCCGGGAGAACGGCGCGCCCGGCCCTCCGACTTTAAGCTGCACGACAACGTCTTTACCCAGAATAATTTCGGACACCTGCAACTGGCGCCCTACTTTTCATCGCCGGTTAAGCTAGGCGACATCGAGGATGGCGGTGGAAACGTGTGTTCGAATCCTGGCCCGGCCTATCCACTGGTCTGCAATTGAACCGAGCCACGTGACCGTGGGTGGGTCGGATGGCCCAGCCTGGATTGATGAGGATGGTCGAGTAGCCCAGCTTAGCGTGATGAGGGTGCGCATCCAAGCTTCTTTTGCTGGGTGGGATTGTTCACGGAGACCGTCGTGGCGAACCGCAGTCGAAAGCCTGCCCTGAGCTTGTCGAAGGGGACCCCTATTCCCACTACACCTCATCTCGCAATCCTTTAACGGTTTGTATCAGGGCACGACTTTAGTCGTGCCGAACAGGGCAAAATATGGTCCGGGCTTTAGCCCCTGCACGTAAGAACTTCATCAGGGGCTGAAGCCCAAGTTCTTTGTTGGCCGGATTACGGCACGGCTGAAGCGATGCCCTGATACAAGGCGATCCAGGAGATACGCTTTCGAAAATTGGGGTGCTACAGCTTGTTCTCTGCTGTCATCCCGACCGAGGGCTTCAGCCCAAGTGGAGGAACCTGCTTTTAATTTGTCATCCTGAGCGGAGGTCGCCATGCGACCGCAGTCGAAGGACCCCTATTCCACGGCATCCACCAGGTTTTCTGCTAAGTAGCTCGAATTTGCCATTGCACAACTGGCGTTAAGGGGAGAGAATAGTCAAGCTTCCAACCGCAGCAGTCCGGATCTTGCGCCAACACCACTAATTAGCTGCTGCCCATCGGAGGAATCGTGCATTCGACTGGCCGGCCGATATGTGCTTCTCTGCTCTGCGTGCTTCTCGCGCAAGTATCGCTCTCACAGACCCAACCAGCTGCTCCCCAACAAGGAACTCCTCAACAAGCTACCCCTCAACCCACTGCGACCTCTCCACCCTCCAACAAGTTCGTCCTCGATGATGGCACTCCGATTAAGCTTCGGCTGGACCGAAATCTTAGCTCAGCGGATGCGAAGACCGGAGACAACATCGACTTCGAAGTGTTGGAAGAGGTAAAGGTCAATGACATCGTTGTCATCCCCAAGGGCAACCTTGCCATCGGTACCATCACGGCTGCCGAGCACAAAAAGCGCATGGCGCGGGGCGGAAAGCTCGACATTGAAATCGACTACGTCAAGCTGGCAGATGGTGAGAAGGCGGCGATCCGGGCAGTAAAGGAAACGAAGGGTGGCGGGCACGTAGGAGCGATGACCGGAGCCATGGTCGCAACCAGCCTGGTGGTTTGGCCTGCAGCGCCGTTCTTTCTTTTCATGCACGGTAAAGACACCACAATTCCCAAGGGCACGGAAATCACCGCTTATGTGAACGGCAACATGCCGCTCGATCCCGTAAAGTTTGCGCCTGTCGCGCCCGCGTCCAACGTCGCCGCATCGCCCGCGGGGTCCTCGCAGAGTAATCCGACGAACGCTCAGCTAGAGATCACCTCGAACCCAGCGGGAGCAGAAATCTCCGTCGACGGCAACTTCGTCGGAGATACTCCCTCAGAATTGGCAGTTGCTGCTGGAGTCCACACGATTACGATTTCGAAGCACGCTTACAAGCCTTGGGAACGGAAGCTCACAGTTTCAAGTGGAAAGGTCACGGTAGCTGCCGAACTGGAGCAGTGATGGTCTTGAGCTTGAGGTTCCGCCGGCGCTACCGACGGAAAAGTGCCCAGGGGAATACACCCCGAGTGCTATTAGTTTAGGTCCCGGTTACGCCGACCGGGTGCGGAACGCTCGTTCCGGCAGGCAAGGCACCGCCGCCTGTTCCGGCATCAAACAGGCCCCTTACCAACCTGATTTCTCTGTCGATATCCGGCTGGGGTACGCGACTTTCGATGATCGCGGGAATGTCATTGGGGATGAGTAAAGCAAGTCTCCTGAATGCCAATGACGCCTCAAGAGTCAGCTCTCCATGTCGACTGTCCGAGTCCACCTCGCTCACATGAAGCTGTCTGAGTCTCTTTCGAAACCGACGCAGAATGAGGAAGGCCTCTGTCATCGTGGGGTCGACTTGTCTGGCATGGCCTAAATCAAAGCAGAACGAAGAAGAGGGCAACTTGTTGAAAACGTCCTGAAGTTGGTCGGCTGTTTGGCCGATCGGCTTGCGTTTATCCATGTTTTCAACGCACAGCCGTTCTCCGAAGCGTTTCCACAACTCGGGATCTGTAATTACGTCTGGATGAACCACTATCAGCCAGTTTCTGTTCGCCACTTCCTCCAGCTTCTTCGTCGCCAGCGCCTCAAAACCAAAACTCATCGCGCTGGGAACATGGAAAGAAATGTGCCTAAAGTGCTCCAACTCAAGATTCGGAAGCGCGTCTATGAGGGGAATCAACTCCTGCTCTCGCAATGCTGAGAGTTCAACCGCATCGACCTCAGGCTTATTTCTCAGCATCGCCAAGGCGCACCGAAAGTCTCCCAGTGCCAAGGCTCCCGTCGAAAACCCAATTGATCTCATCAAAAGACCCCGTACTTCCTGGTGAGCGGTCCAACAAGTTCGTTACCAAAGAATATTGAGTCGAGCGCAATCTGAAACTGGCGGCTTATCTCTCGGACTCGGCCAAACGTCTCATCAGAGGCCGCATTCTCCGCCCGGAGATTTTCAAGTCTGTCACGGGTGCCATCGTCGTCGAGCATTCCCAAGAATTCGTCGTAGGATTCAAAGAGTTTAGCCCCGGCACCGAGCGGCACGTCATAGGCAAGTATTGCATTTCCCAGAACTTCAAGAGGAGTCAGACGAAATTGATCCCTCAGATATTGAATCAGGTTTGCTCGCAATTCGTCATTTCCAGCTGCCTCCAGAGGCGCCGCTTCTGAAGCCAAATTTGCGCTGAAGCACGTTAGGAGGCCGGAAGCGAACAGCAACTTGCGTGACATGCGCAATTTCAGATTTCGCACGCCCCAGCCTCTGCCGCCTCGGTCGCGCTGCTTGCTGGCAAAGTCCACTGCCATCGTCCGCCAAAATCGGGCAAAGTCATTAAGTAGGAATCTCGGAACTCTATATCGACTCCCATCCGAAGTCAAAAGCCTTGAGCCCTCCTCGAGGTACCTACTTACGATCCCTTTCATGACTCTCTCATAAGCCTCTTGGGCCTTCTTTCCAATCGAGACAGATTCCAACAGCAGCAGCATTCGTTGCGTCATGTTCCTGTTGGTATCATCTTGCCCGCCAATCTGGTGGATGAGGTCGTGACTGAACACAATGCTGGCAAATGCGCCCTGGGCATTTGGTTGCTTGAATCCGGCATCGTTCAGTACCTCGGAGATCCTTCTCGAAATTGTCAGGTGATCCGAGTTCGCTTGACCGTCGATCAGATAGGTCCAATCGACGTCACTTTTCCGAGTGAACTCATTGCGAGCCAGTGAGCCGAAGACAACGAGGCTGGTATCCAGCGAAACCCATTGAGAGAGGTTGTTCGATAGCGCGTCTTCAATGGCCGCTCTTGTTTCATGAGCCCTCTGGATAGCGGAATCAATATTGCGGCATCGAATGCCCAATTGGCTAAAGAGGGTAGGTAGGGGGTCTCTCTGCATGAAGCATCGATTCTAGACCAGATGGGATGCTCGGATATCCACAGGCGCGATGTTGACCCGCGTCGCACAACAGCAGGGGGAATCGCGAAACGCCTGCCCTTCAGAAAATCCCCTCCTTCTCCAGGTCCTTCACCACAACCTTCACGACTGCGTCGATTGCCTTCTTCGCCGAACTCGGATTGAAGGAGTCGCTGATGCCCGTCCAGACCAGTTCTCCCTCGGGCGTGGCGGTCGCGTAGAGGTTGGTCTCGATGCGCACCGTGTGGTCTTCGCGCAGATAATCCGGAGAATAGACCTGCTGGTATACCACCGGGTAATAGCCGTAGAACGAGTTGTAGTAGGGATAAGGAACCATGTAGCTCTGGCCGGGGATGTAGGTGATGCTCTTGTCCACCCTCACCAGGTGCGACACCAGGATCGCCTCGATGTGGTGCTCCCGGATTTGCGCCTTCAGATAATCCAGGTTCAGGTTCGCCGACTCCGGCCGCAGCAGGATGGTGTGGCCCGGAACGGCCTCGACTCCGTCGCGGGCCAGTTTGCCGGCCATCGCATCCTCGAAGTCGGAGCGGACCGCCGGGTCGTTGCTCATCCCGATCACCAGCACCTTGCGCAGATGCTGTCCGGAATAGCTGGGGTTCTTGACGCTGGCCACCAGCTTCACCGATTTGCAATTCCCGATTGCCGATGCGGCCAGTACGACTGCAAGCAAAATCGCGGATCTTCTCAATCTGCTTCTCCTGAGCGCCGCTGGTCCTCCAAGCTTCGCCCTGGACGAGTCTAGCCTTCTTTTGGCTGGGGCGCTGCCCCCCTCAAATCCTGTGCTCTACGTCACAGACAGGACTGCGGGAGACCCGCTAGGCTGTGCAACAGGGTCGATGTTCCCCGCTCGCGTGACGAGACGAGCAGCGCTTATGGCGCGCCGTCCAGCGAAGCGGAGAGACCCGCAAACAAGAGACCAAGCAGGTCATCGTAACTGAAACGAGCCCTGCGATCAGGTGCAACGGCGCCTCACCCTTTGCCGCTGTCGGCGAAAGGGTGGGAGCCCGCTGGAACCTGGCGCGGGGTTTTTGCGTTGGGAAAAACTGGAAACTGTCTCATGAATCGCTTTGTATCAGGGCATGGCTTCAGCCGTGCCGCAACGCAGTGCGCAAAGGAATCGGGCTTCAGCCCCTGAGGTGTTGAGCGGTGGAAGCGCCGGGCTTTATCCCAGGTCCGACCAAAATGGCCGGCCAGGAGGAAGAGGCGGCGGAGCAGCGGGAGAAGGCACGTTCGAAGGAGCCAGCCACGCGCGAGGAAGCGACGGTCGGGATGGGGGAATTGCCGGAAAGGGAAGAGGCTAAGTGAGGCAAATAAAGCAGTTGCTCATAAGCCATTGGGGCTCAATGAGTTGCCGGGAAAAAGTTGGTAATCCCATGATTCTAAAGAAAGTGGGCAGGAGAGGGGGAGTTACCAAGTCAATAATAGATTGATCCCGAAACGGGCAAATAACAAGGTTGAAGCATCCTGCGATGTATAGGGTTCTTCGACTCCGGTTCGCAAAAACAGCGAACCGTCGCTCAGAATGCCAGAAGTCCAGGAACAGGCGAGTTTAAACCTGAGCGGGATTAGCTCCAACGTCACCTATCTGACGACGTTCATTTCGAGATTGCTTTAGCTCTGCACATTCGCAGCGACTTGGCGGCCGGCTTGGGACTCCTGAAGCTGCTCGTGCAAGCGCACCACTTGCTGGTGCAAGGTGTGGCTGAGTTCCTTTCGATCGCCCAACGCCGGGACCGTTTCGCCGAAGGCGACGTGCGCGCGAATGATTTTTTTGCCCATCAAATTCCAGAAGTGCGGCAGCAACGGCATCTCGCCCCACCAGCAAACTTCTGTTCCCACGTCGCCTTCGTCAAGTTCATAAGTAATTGCGCACGGCGTGATCGTCGCTCCGGCATCAATCGCGGGCTGCAACATGGTTGAGTGAAAACGCAAGACGCGCTGTCCGTCGGTGGTCGTGCCTTCGGGAAAGAGCACAACCGGAACGCCGTTCTGCAGCGCATCGCCAACGCTGACATTGGCGCGCGCGGCGTCGGAGCGGTCGTGACGAACGACGAAAACCGTTCCGGCCCATCGCGCGTAGCGGCCGATGATCGCCCAGCCATTCACTTCGGCCTTGGATACAAACACGCAAGGCACAGCTGCACTGAAGGCGAGAATGTCGAGATAGCTGAGGTGATTGCTGACCATCAATCCGCGGGCAGGGAACTCGCCGCTGACCGACAGCTGGGCGTCAAGGGCCCTGAGTCCGCGCGCGCAACTCTCGTGCAACCACTGCGCGGACACGGCGCGCGAGGCGTTGCGCGGCAGCTTGCGATGCTGCCAGAGGCCATAAAACGCCGCTGCGGCGAGAGCGAACATTCGCCGGAGCGTGCGTGCTGGTCGTGCGAGTGGTTCAAGCATCGTCGGAACGCGCAGCCAGGCGCGTGTTGGAAGTTTAGCGGAAGGGTGGTTAAACATGGGACGCAAGATCGAGAAGGATCAAAGCTGAGTCCGGAGCACAAAGTCCAAACGTGTAAGGAGGGAACCAACCTGTAACCGCAGAGGAGCCAACAAGTTCATTGACACTGTAATCCCTTAGTGCTAAGGTCTCGGCTCAAAGGTTGCAATCTGAAGTTTTACCATTGGGGCGTCGCTGGGATTTACGCGTACGTCGCGATGCTCGACCGTTGCTGGTTGCAGGAAACCGCTTCGTCAGTGGCGCCTCAGCGGGTGTCCATGGTTGATTGCAAGACATTGGTGAACCTCGGGCCTCCATTTCGTCGCAATAGCATAGGCGCTTTCTCGTTGGCCGTGCTGCTGCTCGTTCTGCTTCTTCTTCCCCTGCCCGCGGAAGCCGCTCCCCAGCCTACAACGACCGCGCTAACCGTGGCGCCAAACCCGGCAACGGCTGGCCAGGTCGTGACGCTCACGGCTACAGTGACCAGCAATGGCGACCCAGTTTCCGTCGGCACGGTGAGCTTTTCGAGTGGCAAGCAGGTGTTGGCTACGGTTCAGGTTGTGCAAGCCTCGGGCGCGGCGACGGCGACGCTCAAGACCAGGTTCGCGCCCGGGATGTTCGGGCTGACAGCGCAGTACAACGGAATCTCTGACTTCGGCTCCAGCCAATCGGGGCCGCAACAGCTCACCGTCACCGGCACCGAGCCGACCATCACGACGCTGACCGGCCAGCCTGACGGCAATAACTTCGACTTCACGGCCTCGGTGTTTGGATTTGGGTTTCCCGTACCGACTGGACTGGTAACGTTTAACGATCTCACCGACGGACTCAATCTGGGCAATGTGGTCCTCTCGGGCCAAGGCACGTCAAGCTTCCAGCCGCAGCAGACGTTCTTGGTGGGTAATGAGCCTCTGGGAGAGGCAGTGGGAGATTTCAACGGAGACGGCTTTGCTGACCTGGCTGTAGCTAATCAGCCCGACAATACGATCAGCGTGCTACTCGGCAACGGCGACGGCACGTTTCGGCCGCAGCAGACTTACCAGGTGGGCGCCGAGCCGCCATTCATCGCGGTCGCCGATTTCAACGGCGATGGCATTCCCGATCTTGCGGTAACGAATTTCTCCGATAACACAGTCGGCGTATTGCTGGGCAAGGGAGACGGTACCTTCCAGCCGCAGCAGACATTTCCGGTTGGTGCGGGACCAGTTGGAGTTGCAACCGGGGATTTTAACGGGGATGGTCTGGCTGACGTGGCGGTGGCCAATATCAATGACAATACAGTCAGTGTGCTGTTAGGCAACGGCGACGGCACCTTTCAACCGGCGCAACCCTTCATGGTCGGTCAGGCGCCTTATGGGCTGGCGATTGCCGATTTCAACCGGGACGGCATTGCCGACATCGCGGTAGCCAACTACGCAGACGGCACGATCAGTATGCTGCTGGGCAAGGGCGACGGTACTTTCCAGCCGCAGCAGACCTATGCCGTCGGCCAAAACCCCTACTGGGTTGCAACCGGCGACTTCAATCAGGACGGCATTCCCGACCTGGCTGTCGCCAACGGCGGCAGCGGCACGGTTAGTGTGTTGCTCGGCACCGGCGACGGTATCTTCCAGCCGCAGCAAACCTATCCTGTCGGGGCTACGCCCACCTCGGTTGTGATTGCGGATTTCAACGGGGATGGCATTCCTGACCTGGCTACGGCTAATAGCGGCGTTAACACCGTGAGTGTGCTGTTGGGCAAGGGCGACGGCAGCTTCCAGCCGCAGCAGACCTACGTGACTGACGCTAACCCCTATGCGGTCGCAGCAGCAGACTTTAATGGTGACGGGGTTCCAGACCTGGCTGCTCCCAACAGTGGCACTAACACGGTGAGCATCCTTTTGGGCGGTGCCGTGACCAGCGCTCAACTCATGAATGTTCCGATCATCGGGAGCGGCATCCACAACATTCAGAGTAACTACGCGCCCGATGCATCATCCATTTACGCTGCCAGCGTGTCGAACACCGTGAGAGTGCCCGCTGGCGGCAAAGCGACGCCGACCGTCACGCTGACGGCAAGCCCCAGCCCGCAAACCCCGGTCAATTATGGGAGCAACGAGTTCTTCACCGCCCTGGTGCAATCTCCCGGCGGCGGGACTCCCACCGGAACAGTGAACTTCATGGAGGGTTCTACTATTCTAGGTACGGCGAGCCTCGTAGCGAACGCAAGCGGACAAGGTAGTGTGGCGAGTTACACAAACAATACTCTTGTCATTGGCCAGCACTTGGTCACCGCTACGTACAACGGAGACGGCAACTTCAACAGCGCAACTTCCAACACTGTCACCGTGACGGTGATTACGCCATTCATGCTGATTCCACAGGATGGTAACTCAGGCACAGTATCGCCCGGAGGCCATATCACATTCTCTGTCGCCGTGAATGCGGCGTGGCAGGACCATCCGCTGATTTATGCCGTGATGAACTGCCAGCCCCCGGCAGGTACAGGAATCACCTGTCAAATTATGTGTCCGCCCAATCCGCCCCCGCCTCCGAAAATTTCCGACCCCTGTGTCCTGACTCAGATGACTGGCACCGTTGCCACGGTCACAGTCTATACAAGCGGGGCTGCACACCTTATTGTGCCGCTGCATCGGGGCGGCGAGCGCGGTGTGGTTGCCACTCTGATGGGCCTGGGTGGAATCGGGTTGGTGGGACTTGTCTTGCTTCCATTTAAGTTGCCCCGGAAGGCGGTCGGCGGAGTTCTGTTTCTAGTGATCATCGTGTTGTGCTTCGGCACAAGTTGCGGAACAAGTTTCGCGCCGGGCACTTCATCGCCGCCAGTCAACAATACCTTCTATATATCGGTAAACGCGGAGTTGCGCGAGGACAACCCGCTGGCGTCACAGGGCTACAACGCGCTGGGGGTCGAAACATTCTTGTACTCATTACTTATCAAGTGAGCTGGCGGAAGTAGATTGTTCGATCTGCATAGGTTTAGGTTGTATCCGGGGCGAGTCCGGGAGACAGGGAATGTTCACTGCTCGGTGGTATCACCTGCTGCTGTTGTGTGCGACCCTCGCGATCGCGGTGACGTCTCTCGCTCAGGACAAGGCCTTCATCGAGGGCGACGCGGACAAAGTGGTCAACGGCCAGGGTGTTCCCATACCCGGTGTGGTGCTGAAACTGCAGAACCAGAACCTGCAAACCGAATCGCAGGGAATCTTGGGGACTTACACCAGCGATTCTGGCGGCAGGTATCGTTTTTTTGATTTGACGCCCTCCGACGATTACGTGATTAGCGCGACCGCCGACCCCCCTTGGGTGTGCGGTTTTCCCAGCCTCGACAGGACGCAAAAGTATGCCTCGCAGAAGTTCTCGGTGAGCGTGGGCGAGAAAAAGTACATGCTGCCTCCGTTGATTTGCGAGCAAGCAGCGGCTCCTGCGCCCGCAGCTCCCAAAAGCCCATCGACCTCAGGCGGGCCAGCAGACCCGACGGCTTCCGCGGATGCCGGCCCGCAACAACCGGCATCACCGCCGCCTGGTCCTCCCAGTCCCACGCCGGTGACGGCGATGGGGCGGGTGGCCGAGTCACGCCCAATCGTTCTAGATATGCTCTCCACCTCGATGAGCACGGTCATCACCAGCGAGCAGCTCCGCACCCTGCCGCTCTACAACCGCAATTTCCTGGCCTTGGGATTCCTTAGCATAAGCACCCACGACGTGCAGGCAGGCTCGACATTGGCGGGCGCGAGCTTCAGCATCTCCGGGCAGCAGCCCACGACCAACGACTTCCTGCTCGATGGAATGAATAACGTCGCTGCCGGAAACAACCAGGCGATTCCGTTTCAGGTGAACGATGCCATACAGGAGTTCCGGGTCGCTTATGCGAATCCGGATGCGCAATTCGGTCGCGAGATGGGCGGCGTAGTCAACATCGTTACGCAGCGTGGAACCAGCAACTTTCACGGCAGCATTTTTGGCTTCTTCAACTCGGACAGCCTGAACGCAAACTCGCCGATCTCGGTGTATGCCAACTCCGGTTTCGCTCAGGCTGCGGCCTATGCCGGCGCTTTGAATTCGGCGCCGGCTTCCGCCTACATGCCATTTGGCCAGCCGGTTTATGAGCCTGCTACCTATAACCAATATGTAGCGACGGTAAAGAACCTGAATGCGGAGAATGGGACCCAGTACTGCACCACTCCCGGAGGCAGCGCGCGTGCTATCAACCCTTTGATCCAGCGGCTGTGCTCGCCGGAAACAACAGCTTTAGTCAACCATTTTCCTCGCAGCAGTTCGGAGGGCGGGCCGGTGGATCGTTCCTGAAGAAGTGGTTCTGGTTCGGCGACTATGAAGGAACACGGATTAACAATCCCAACCCTATCTTCGAACGCGTGCCCAGTTCCTACGACCGCAGTCATCTGAATGACTTCGTCGGAACATCAGGGTACCCGGACGCTCTCCTGGCCTCGAAGGTGCTGGCGTTGTATCCGCAATCGAATGTAGTTGCGGTGCCTGACGTGCTGGAGTTCTACCGGGGACAGGCCCCCAACTACACCAATGTGGACAACTACATGGCGCGGCTCGACTTCAATCAGTCTGACAAATCAAATTGGTCGCTTCGTTATAACTTGCAGGACCTGCATCAACTCCACGATGACACTCTGCCCAGTTCTACGGTCTATCCCGGGAATGGTTCCAACACCAGTGCGTTGAACCAGAACGTCACCCTGACCTTCCTCCATGAGTTCTCGCCCAACATGACCAACGAGGCGCGCGTCGCTTTCACGCGTTTTCAAGTGCTGGAAACGCCGCAGGACCAGAACTTCAACGCATCGAATGTGGGCTTGAACAGCGGCCAAATGCCGACGTTCCTGTTGTCAGGACTGGATCCGCAGTACGCTGGGGCCAAGCCCGGCGTGCCGGGCGCCTTCGGGGGCTGGTACGACTCCTTCTGGTCGTCCTCACCGATGGTATCCAGTTCTTACACCCAGATCGCACCCTCGTTGGACGGACTCTTTCCCTTCGCACGGATCGGAGCACCGTTGGGCAGCCCAAGTCAGCGGCGCGACAGCCAGGGTCAGTATGTTGACAACCTGTCACTCACCAAAGGAAAGCACTATCTTCGGATGGGTGGCGAGTTCCGGAATTTGCAGGACATCTTCATCGCCGATGGCTTCACTCGTGGGATGGTCGTCTCGTCGGACATAGGCGAGTTTACCAGCGATAGCGCAACCTGCAATCCACCCATGGGGTCTCTCACCAGTAACTGTCCGCAGTCGGCATTTTCGAACCCATCCTTTGACTATGCATTGCACCAGCCTGCGCCCTATCGTGGCCTGTTTAACTCTTATGTCGTAGGCGGGATATATACAGGACACCTGGCGAGCCAGGAGACATCTTACGGTGAACCTGGGATTGCGCTACGAATATTTCTCGGTTCCGAGCGAAACCAACAATCAGGTTTGGAACTACGATCCGGCCGCCAATGGACTGGTGCAGCAGAATCAGACGCAGGTATTCGATCCCTTCTCATTCAACTGCGCTGCCAATGGCTACAGCCAACTCGACTCGGTCTTTCCTGCCAATGCCGCACTGCTTCCCTGGAGATGCCAGCCCAAAGCATCCTACAATCTGAAGAGCAGCAAGGCCAACTTTGGGCCACGGGTTGGGTTGGCTTGGTCAAATGCTGATGCCACGACTGTAATCCGTGGAGGTTATGGCATCTTCTACGATCAACTGCCGGTGAGTGGCATCGCACAGCTGATCTTCAATCGTCCCACTGCTTCGAACTTTGCAAACCCGGCCGCGATCTATGGGCAGAGCTTCCTTAGTCCCTACTGCGGAGGCCTGGGCCAGTGCGGAATGGGCAATATGAGTCTCGTCAGCATCGATCCCAGTGCGGCAGCATCGCAGGTTGCGACCGTGCCTTTCGGAATAAGCGCGATTAACGCGAACCAGTTCCAATCTCCACGGTCACAGCAGGTCAACGTGTCCCTCCAGCAGCAATTGGCCGAGAAAGTCTCGATTGAGGCCGCTTATGTTGGGAACTTTACCAGCCGCATCCCGGCGATCACGAATGCAGGCTTCAACAATGAGTGGTTTTGCACGAATTCCGCAGGCGCTCCAATTCCGGGCGAGGCCAAGCCAGCTACGAACTGCGATAGCTTCAGCTACCTTCCAATCCAAACATTATCGGACGCGGCCCACGGGAACTATAACGCCTTGGTAGTGCAAGCTCATACCAAAGGTTGGCGTGGACTCTCCGCTAATGCTGCTTACAGTTGGTCGAAGGCACTGGACAATGCTGCGCAAGTCAATTTCTCTTTAATCCCGACCTCGTTGTTTACTCAGATCTATGCCTTGCAGTTCTACGGATTGGCCAATCCAAGTGTCTTCGGCATTGGCAATACCACAAGATTCCAAGGGCAGGGGGTAACCCCTCCGTCCCCCAACTCCTCTCCACCAAGCCTTAATACCTTACTCAACGCTGGGCTAACGACTACCGGACAGGGACAGGTTTATGCGACGCCATACAACGTCCCACAGGATCCAAACAATTACCTGAACAACGACTACGCAACCTCCGACCTGAACCTGACCAACCGGCTGGTAGTCGATTTTGCCTGGGACCTGCCTTGGCGCCAATCCTCCAAGCTTTTCGGCGGCTGGACAGTAAGCGGCATTTTCATCGCGGAGAGTGGCCAGCCGTTTACGATTTTCACCGGCCCGATTGCGGGAGAATTGACACAGCGCGTTAACCTGACCGGGGCGGCTCCAACCACCGGCGGCAATTCCAACGCCTACATTGGCCAGACCAGTTCGATCAGTATGCCGTCGCTGGCCTGTGCCGCGGCTGCGCCCTCCAATTCTTATTATGTGCAGGGGCAAACGCTCTTCAACGGAACGGCGGGATCGCCCTGTCTGGGGAATTCCGGCCGCAATCAGTTTGGCGGTCCGGCCTATGTGGACTTCGACACTGCGGTCCAGAAAAATCTCCCCCTCAGTGAGCGGTTCAACCTGATCTTGCGAGCGGAGTTCTACAATCTTTTCAATCGCTCCAACTACTACAACCCGATTACGGCCTACAGCCTGAACGGGGTCACCACCAATCCGCAGTTTGGCGAAATCACCTCGTCGCACGGAGCGCGTCGAATCCAGCTTGCGGTAAGGCTCAACTGGTAGGTTTGCGGGAGGGATGTCCTGAGAATGGAGTTTCAGCGAAACCTGTTCATCAGCTACGCGCACATTGACAACGTTCCCCTCACCGAACACGAGCAAGGGTGGATTACGCGATTCCACAACACCCTATCGGCCATGCTTAACATGCGGCTGGGCCACAAGGCAGAAATCTGGCGGGATTCCAAACTAAACGGCAATGACATCTTCGCCGATGAAATCGTTCAGCAATTCCCAAAGACCGAGCTGCTCGTATCGATCCTGACCCCGCGATACGCCGAGTCCGAATGGTGTACCCGTGAGGTAAATGAGTTCTGCAAATATGCGGCAATGACGGGAGGACTGGTTGTAGATAACAAGTCTCGTGTGCTGAAAGTTATTAAGATGCCGGTGGACAACGAAAGCTCCCTACCGGCCGTGATGAGGGAGGCTCTGGGCTACCCATTTTATGAGTTCGATGAACAACAGGTCCCGCTCGAGCTTGACCCCGCCTATGGCGAGGAGTTTACCCGTAAGTACAACCTGAAGCTGGCCAAGCTGGCTTATGACATTGCGGGGTTGATCAAGAAGATCGAGTCTCCGCCGCCAACCCCGAGCAAGGTTCCAGAAGTTGTCCCGGCTACAGCAGGCAAACCTGCAATCTATCTTGCGGAATGCAGCTTCGATCGGCGCAGCGCGCGTGAGGCCCTGGAGTCGGAGTTGCGGCTGCATGGGTATCCGGTGTTTCCCGACGTCCAATTGCCCAAAGAAGAAGAAGAATACCTCGCCGCAGTGAAAAGTTTCCTGCAGCGGTCCGAACTGTCCATTCATCTGATAGGTGCGAAATACGGCGTGGTTCCTGATGGCCCCAGCGAGAAGTCGGTGACCATCTTGCAGAACGAGCTGGCCATTGAAGCGCACAAGAAAGGTGGGCTACGGCGAATCATTTCGCTTCCGGAAGGAACGAAGTCGGAATCCGCGACCCAACAGGAGTTCATCGACAGGCTCCTTAAGGATGCCGAGCTTCAGTCCGGCGCCGACTTGGTGACCGGGGACATAGAAGACATGAAGGGAGTGATGCATGCTGCGCTCAAGAAAATGGAAAAGCCGGAACCGCCTCCCGTCGAACGTCAAGGGAGCCGGCTGATTTACCTGATCTGCGATGAACGCGACCGGCAAGCGACCATTCCCGTACGCAAATTCCTCAAGGGCCGGGGATGCGACGTACAGATCCCGCTCTTCGAGGGCGACGCAGCCACCGTTCGCCAGAACAACCAGGACCTTCTCGCCGAGTGTGATGCGGTAGTTCTGTTCTACGGCCACGGCGATGAGGCGTGGAAGCGCTCCATCGGAAGTGAACTCAAGAAGGCTGGCGCCTACCGTGCCGCGAAGCCCTTATTGGCCAGCTACATTTACCTGGCGGAGCCAGCTACGGAGTCCAAGACGGAGCTCATCGAGCTCGAAGAGCCGAACCTGATCAACGGATTGCAAGGCTTTTCCGAAGCGGAGATGCTCAAGTTCGTCACCGCTGTGGACGGCAGAGGAGCGACCGCATGAGCACTGCCGCCCGCATCGGTCTCACCAATCCCTTCCCGGGCTTACGGCCGTTCCGCGAAGAGGAAGAATACCTTTTCTTTGGCCGGGAACGCCAGGTCGATATGATGGTCGACAAGCTGGCGGTCAGGCGTTTTCTGGCGGTAGTCGGCACCTCGGGCAGCGGCAAGTCCTCGCTGGTGAATTGCGGTTTGCGGCCGGCGCTGCGCCGCGGTGGGATGGCCAAGGCCGGTTCGGCCTGGCGTATGGCACAGTTCCGGCCGGGTGGCGATCCGATCAAGGCCCTGGCCCGAACTTTGGCCCAGCCTGGAGTGCTGTTTACCGGCCTCGACTTCGGCGGGGAAGCCCTGGAGGACATGGTCGAGGCCACGCTGGGGATGAGCAACCTGGGTGTGGTCGATCTTTTCGAACAAGCCCAACTCTCCGGCCAGGCGAATCTGCTGCTGATTGTCGATCAGTTCGAGGAGCTGTTCCGGTACCGACAGCAACAAGCCTCCGGCTCCTCATCGGGACCGAACCCGACTGACGAGCGCGCAGTTGCATTCGTAAATCTGCTGCTGGAGGCAGCGAAGTCGGAACACCCGATCTACGTGGTGCTGACTATGCGTTCCGACTTCCTCGGGGATTGCGCCCGTTTTTCCGGCCTGCCCGAAGCGGTAAACGAAGGACAATACCTGGTCCCCCGTCTCACCCGTGAGGAGAGAAGAGCTGCCATTACCGGTCCCATCGCCGTGGGCGGCGGAGAAATCAGCCCCGTTCTCCTCACCCGCCTCGTCAACGACGTCGGCGACAACCCGGACCAGCTTTCCATTCTTCAGCACGCTCTGAACCGTACCTGGGCGCAGTGGCAGCGCGAACGGCAAGGCAACGAGCCCATCTCGCTTTCGCACTACGAAGCCATCGGCACCATGGCCCACGCCCTCGACCAGCATGCGGAGAGGGCCTTTGCGGAATTGACCACGGAGCGCCAGAAGAAAATTTGCGAAGTAGTCTTCCAGGCGCTGACCGATAAGGGCAGTGACGCTCGCGGAGTTCGTCGGCCAACCGAGTTTGCGGCCCTGTGCACGATTGCGAACGCCAGCCCGGCCGAGGTCGTCGCCGTTCTCGACGCCTTTCGCAAACCCAGCCGTTCGTTCCTGATGCCGCCTGCTCCGGAGCCGCTGGAGCCAGGAACCATCGTCGATATCTCGCACGAAAGCTTGATGCGCGTCTGGACCCGGCTGAAAGACTGGGTCGAACGCGAAGCTGAATCGGCCGCGCAATATCGCCGGCTGGTCCAGAATGCCATGTTGCAGGCCAGAGGGTTGGCGGGGTTGATGACCGACCCTGAGCTCTCGCTCATGCTGGAGTGGCAACAGGCTTGGCAGCCCAATGCCGCGTGGGCCGATCGCTATCAAGCCGGCTTCGAGCAGGCCACTTTCTTCCTGGAGCAGAGTCGTAACGCTCGCGACGGCGCGCTTCTTCTCGAAAAGGAGGAAGGTCGCCGCGCCCTGCGCCGCGCTCGCGGTGTTTCCGCGATTTTCGGATTGGCTTTCGTGATCGCGTTGGGGCTGGCGATTTACGCATTCCACGAGCGATCGACCGCCATCACCGAACATAAGGCCCGCGCTGAAAGCGACGCTTTGAACGAGGTCCAGAAGAAGCTTAATGAAACTATAACCAGCGCGAAGAATGAAAGCGATGCGCTGAACGCCGCACTCAAGGACTCCTTGCAGCAGACCGAAGAGGCCCAGCAGGAGGCGATCAAAGAAAAGGACAAGGCCACCAAGAATGCGCAACTGTTTGTCAGCGCCATGCAGGCGCAAGCGGCCGTGCAGCGCGCGGCCGCTGTGGAACGGGAGAGGGACAGGATCTTGCAGGTCGATACCGGTGCGAAGAAGGATTCCGCAACCCTGGGCCGCGACAAGGAAAGGCTGGACGCGGCCACGAAATCATTGCAAGACCTGTCCGCCGACGCGGCCCAGAAATCGGCCCAGGCCTTTGCCGTCATGGGAGCGGTCCGCATCATCAGCACCAACCAGATCAGCCGCTCCGATCTGTTCGATGTGAGCGCCGGCGCACAGGTCACCGGATCAAGTGCGGCCAGCAACCCCACCGACATGTTCAATGGCGGTCAAGGGTCGGCTCAGCGGGCCACGATGTTTGCCGACGGGCAACCCATGGACACAGTGCACTGGATCGAATGGCGCACCAAAGGCGACGTAACGGTGAAGAGTGTGGGCGTCTTCGCGGCACATGAGGCAATAAATTTCCGCCGCGCCTTCAGTAATTTCAAGCTGTTTGCCAGGAAGCAGAACAAGTGGGTGGAGATTGCGCAATACAGTCCGGCGCTGCCCTACGGCGGTAGCTGTGCCAGCGATCCTTGTTTGCCGCCGGCGGTCAAGTTCCAACCTGGCACGGTGCTGGCCGCGTGCGTCAACGTCAACACTCCGGTCGCCGCCAGTGAATTCCGGGCGGAATTCGTGCAGGCAGTCAGCATGCTGGAGTACTTTTCCGGTCCGCGCCTCCTTCAACTGGATGGTTATAGGAATGCGGACTGCTCCAAGTAAGGCTGCGGCCGGGCGAGTTCAGTTTCTGTGATCGCTGAAGGAACTTGGCGTCCCCGACGGGATTTGAACCCGTGTTACCGCCGTGAAAGGGCGATGTCCTAGGCCGGGCTAGACGACGGGGACGCTTGCGTGGTGGGAGTGCGCGTCGAACTTCTCATACTAGCAGCCGCTGGAAAATAGTGTCAAAGAACAAAGTAGAACCTGCCGCATAGAAGGGCGAGACTTTTCGTTCCCCGTGCCAGCGTTCGTCGGTCTGCAAAGTCCACGCGCGCAAGTTCTCGAATAAGAAAAGAAATCCCGTGCCGAAGCTTGCTCACCGGCACGGGAAACCTGCATTGTTCTGCGGCGCTGAGAACGGACCATCCCTGCGAGCCGCAGAATACGCGGAACCGACTACATGCCTTCGTTCAGGCCCTTGTTCACGAGGACCTTGACGTCAACGCGCTGATTCAGCGAGCGTCCCATCGAATCCTTGTTGGTAGCGGCCGGGTGCGTTGCTCCATAGCCGGCGGGTACCAGGATCCGCCGCATCGGGATGTTCCTGGCGTCGCGCAGATAGTTCGTAACCGCTGCGGCCCGGGCCTGACTAAGCTGCTGGTTCATCTGCTTGGTTCCGGTGCTGGAAGCATAGCCGGCCACTTCGATCATGTAGCCTTCGGTCTGCATGGCGAGATCGGCGAGTTTGCTGAGGTCGGCCTTGGCGGCATCGTCTAGGTTCGACTTCCCGGTGGTGAAGTAAATGCCGGCCTCGATGACCGTCTTGTAGTCGCCCAAGTCGGACACGCGCTGATTGACGATGCTGATAGCAGCGGCATCCAATACGGCGCCGGCGCCCGCAGCATTCGCCGTGCTCTGGGCCTGGTTGGCAGACGCCTGGGCCTGATCGGCGGAAGACTGCGCCGCCGCGGCGTTTGCTACTCCCTGATTGGCGGTGGACTGCGCTTTCGCGGCGGCCGCCTTGTTTTGCTGGATCTGCTGCTCCTCGGCCACTTCAATCGCGAATTCGTCGGGGCTGAAGGCGATCTTCGAAGCGTCAAGCTGGCTCTTGGCGTTGCCGACCCCTTCCGCATCGATGGTCAAGCCGGGAACCATGGCGGTGACATCCATGTCCGCGTGACGGAACTTGAACGTGCCCTTCTTGCGCACGAAGGTCGTGCTGTCGGTCACGTTGACCACGACGAGCGAACCGGACTTCTTGTCCTTGACATTAATCAGGTCGCCGTTGCGCGACACGATCTGTCCAGTGATCTCGGCTTTCTTCCCACTAGCGATTTGCCGCGCGGTCGGCGTAGATGCAAACGTCATTACCGCAAGAAGGGCGATAGAAATTCCCCACAACAACACTGGTTTACCGCTCGCTCTCACTGTATTGCCTCCGCTGTCTTCTTCAAATTTTGCGACAAGTATTTTTCGCACAGGCTCTCCCCTGGACTGAGTGCGCCGCACGCTGCAACTGATTTGTGGACTACAACCTTACCTGATGTGCTTCTGCGAATACATGCGCAAAATCGCAGGTTTGGATGCAGCCAAGCTGCCAGCAAATATTAAAGCCCGGATCGTCCAACCGCTCAGAACGCGCCTGGCACATGAGACAGCATGTGATTCAGAACAGCGTTCTTGCAAGACTAGAAGAACTTGTCGGCTGGACTCCTCCCTCATACATGCTCCGGCGACCAATCGTCCCGAACGACGCCACTTAAGTGGCAGGCGCGACGGAAAGCGATAAATTTTTGCTGCAAGGTGCTCCTTGGGCGTGATATACGGCATCTCACCTCCAAAGTAATGTCCGGCAAGAGTGAGCAATTTTGAGCAGACGCCACGCCGCCGAGCTGCTTTAATCGTCGCGCACGGCTTCGAGAAGGGGAGCCGTAACTGGACGGTCAGCCCCTCGGTATCCAAAGGGAATCTCTACTGACTTTGCAGACTTGTAGTGCTCGCTTTCGGAGGAGCAGTCATGATCCCGCCTCACGTGCTGCGACCTGCCAAGACTTCTTTGCTGTGGGCATTCGCCCTGTGCTTACTCTCCGTACCGTGCATTTGTCGGGCGCAGTCGAGCGCGCTGGATCAACCGCACGTTGTTCCACGTCATTCGTCGGATCAACTGGTTCGAGCGGGAGTCGAGCCTGCGCTGAGCGCAGGAGTCAGGCCTTTTCGCTCCAATGTCGAACTCGTCATCGTGCCGGTTACGGTAACCGACGGACTGAACCGGCCGGTCCTCGATCTGCCCAAGCAGACCTTCAGCTTGTTCGAAGGGAACGTCGAGCAGCAAATCCGGTACTTCTCGTGCGAGGATGCGCCCATCTCGGTCGCGCTCATCCTGGATTACAGCGACAGCATGAAGAACAAGATTGAGTACGAGCGTGAGGCCGTGAAGCAGTTCTTCACCTACGCCAACCCGCAAGACGAGTACTTCATCATCACCGTCTCCAGCAAGCCCAAGCTGATCGCTTCCTCCACGCAATCGATTGGCACCATCGAGGAGCGTCTCGCGTCAACCAAACCGGAGGGCGGCACCGCCCTGTATGACGCAATTTACCTGGGGATAAGCCAACTGCGGACAGGCCGCTACCAACGCAGGGCCCTGGTCATCGTCTCTGACGGCGGCGACAACCGAAGCCGGTACTCGCTCAAGGACACCAGGCACGTGATCGAGGAAGCCAATGTGTTGACCTACGGCATTGGGCTTTTCGACGACCTGCCCCTGCCGCTGTTCAAGACCATCGAAGAGCGCTGGGGCCGGAAATCGATGGGCGAACTCACCGACGCCAGCGGCGGGCGGACCATCCCCGCCGACGATCGACGCCAGATACCTGAAATCGCGGCGATGATCAGCCGCGAGCTGCGCAATCAATACATGCTGGGCTATCGGCCAAGCAACCCGACCCACGACGGCAGGTGGCGCAAGATCAGAGTGCGTCTGAGCGCATCGGCAATAGCCCGGCACGTTCACTACCGGGAAGGATATGTGGCGCCGGAACAATGAGACTGGCTTGACGCCGCGGTAACCCTTTGCGTTAACTGCACATTACGGTTGGGGATTCGACTATTTTTCTTCCCACTGTCGGCCCGGCCACGATAAGCTAATTCAACGACCCAAATTCAAAGCGGATGTCCTGACGATCAGAGCGTTGCGGTTCTTTCGTCAGAAATCAGGACTTCTGCCGGTTGCTAACTTGTTGGGTCAGCGAGAGTCATTCAGGGTGCAGGTTCGAGATCGCCGGGGTGAAGCATGCAAAGCCATGCGAGGCGACCGCTTGCAAGGAGAAGGAATGAATTCGTACCAGAAAGCATGTTTTGCAGTGTTCGCAGGAATCACGTTGAGTCTATTGTTCTGTATGCCTGTAGTTGCACAAGGTCCGGCAGATCTGGCCGTCCAGGACCAGACGACGACCCCTTCCGCGCCGCCGCCGTCCGGCTTCCACGTCTGACGATGACAAATGGCACTTCACGATCGCGCCCTATCTCTGGTTTCCAGGAATAAGCGGCACTGTCGGCGCCTTCGGTCACAACGCCAGCGTGCATGCTTCGCCCACCGATGTCTTGGGGTACTTCAACATCGGACTCATGGGCGCGGTCGAAGCTCGCAGGAACCGCTTGATTGTGCCGGTCGATTTCATGTGGGTTAGGCTGGGCGACAATAAGTCGTTCCCGCAGACTGATCTTGGCCAGACCTCCGTAAACGTGAAGGTGACGGAAACGATCCTGACCCCCAAAGTCGGTTACCGATTTGCGGATACCGAGAGGTGGAAGGCCGATGCTCTGTTCGGCATTCGCTATTGGCATTTGGGACAAACCATCACCTTAAATCCGTCCGGCCTTAACGTGTCGCCCTCGGTCAACTGGGTGGATTACAACCTTGGCATGCGCGTGGCGGCGGCTCTGACGCCCAAAACGGCGATCACGGTCTTTGCGGATGAAGGCGCGGGTGGCTCGCGCCTCGACTATCAGGCGGGCGGATTCTTGGGCTACAAGATTAAACCCTCCATCGCCTTGCTAGTAGGCTGGCGCTATCTGTATGTGGACTACAAGAACCGGGGTGACAAACGCTTCGTCTTCGACGTGCACGAGTCCGGCCCGGTTGATCGGCCTTACGTGGGATGTCAAGTAAGGATTGAAGCGCTCGGTTAGACACCGTCTGAAGCGCCTGCCGGTGCCACATCTTGGCACTTCCGGATAAACTTGACTGCCCCGTTCTAGCCATAAACCCGGCTAGAACGGGGCACCCAGATTTGGTTTTACGACGAAGTTTGCTTGGGCGGGCCGATTCACGACTCTTGAGCCGCCTCAGGCGGCCAGTTGGGCGTTTCAATACCGAACTGCTTGGCGTACTCCGCATTCAGCCGCTGCCAGCCGCCGAACTTCATCGCCTCACCACCAACCATGCGGCCGATGGGAGTTCCGCTGAGAAGGTGATCCAGAACATCGAAACAAATGTGCCACCCGGCAGCACCCATTGAGATGAAGCGGCGACCGATGTTGGTCCACAGCGTCAGGCGCGTGCCGTCACCCAGGGCTGCGAGCTCCCACCGCATATCGTGGTCACCCCAGTTGTACTCAAGCACCTTGGGAGCGTCGGCTCGCGTCACTCTTGTTTCGGAAACGTGCGGCCTGCGCGCTCCCACCGTGGTGAGCTTCACCGTGGTGCCAACCGTACCCAGGCTCCCATCGGCTTCAAAGGGGGCCCACTCGCGCAGATGCGCCGGGTCGGTAAGCGCCTGCCAGACTCTTTCCGGCGAGTGGCGCAGTTCTCTGATGAGAATGAGCGTCCACTGCTCTCCGTCCTTTCGTACCTGCGCCCCGTGGGCCGGACCCGGTGTGTAGTGCTCGCGATCGCTCACCTTCTTCTCCTTAGTGTGAATAGCGTGCCAGCTGCGTGACCTGAATGAGATTGCCGCAGGTGTCGTTCAGCATGGCGATCTTGGAGGCCGTCACGTCCTTGGGTGGCATGGTGAACTCGGCGCCGCGCGCTTTCATACCCTCGTAATCGGCCTGCAAGTCGTCGGTATAGAACATGGCCGCGGGTTGGCCTTGCTGGAACATGGCCTGCTGGTAGGCTTTGGCCACCGGGTTGTCGTTCAGCGCCAACTGCAGCTCCGTGCCGTCCGGGTCCTCGGGCGAGGCCACCGTCAGCCAGCGAAACGGCCCCTGGCTGAAGTCAACCTTCTTCACGAAGCCCAGCACTTCGGTATAGAAGCGCAGGGCCTTGTCCTGTTCGTCCACGTATACGCTAGTCACTTTGATTTTCATTTCGTTTCTCCTTTGTCACGTTCGCGGTTTGGCCCGCGTCGTCTTCTGCTTGTCTTCCTTTTCGTTGGTGTTGACTGATCCATGCGGTCGAGGTGGCGTTCGAGCGCATCCACGTGAGCGGACCAGAACCGGCGGAACTGGGCCAGCCAGGCATCCACCTCCTGAAATGGTTCAGGTTTCAGCCGGTAGAGACGGCGCTGTGCGTCCACCGTGGATTCCACGAAACCGGCCTCGCGCAGCACTCGCAGGTGCTTTGACACGGTCGGCTGCGGCATACGAAGTTGACGCTCGATCTCTCCAACCGACTGTTGTGACGAGACCAGGAGGCTCAATATCGCGCGGCGGTTCGGCTCCGCAATGATTTCGAAGACAGATTCCACTCTCTTGATATACTCCACAGAGCATATACGTGTCAAGGCATATACAGACAGGAGGCCCAGGCGACGGTTTCGGTCGGCGTGCACAGGCTGTGCCAGAGTTTTCTCAGGCTCGATCTGGTGGATGAAATCAGATTGTCGATTGGTCCTATTGGGTGACGGGTTGCGCCTTTTTGACAACTCCGGGTATCGAAAGGAGATGGCATCTGAAGAACGTAGTCGCTTACAAGACGTGTATTGTTGAGTTGCATCGGAGCGAATCAACTAGCTCTCAGCCCTCAAAGGGGCGACGTTAGGCGTGAGGGAACATCATGTCGAAAAACGGGGGCATCATCGGGGTATCAGATCATGGCGGTTGGGCGGTGCTGGTGACGGTGGCGCATGATGGGACGCTCCTCGACCGCCGCCGGGTGGAACTCGTGGGCGAGGGCCTGCCGAAGCTTCCGCACCACAGCGAAGGCCAAAGGCTCCCGCTCGACGAGGCCGTGAAGTTAGTCGAGCGCGTGCGCGTGTCGGCGGAGAGGCACGCGGTGCTTGCCTGGGACGCCGTCACGATGGCGGTGCCGCGTATCCTCGGTGTCGCCCTTCGCAAGTGCCCACAGCTTCCACCCACGATTGCCGAGCGAATCAAGGACTACCGTGCGCAGAACGTCGCCGACTGGGTGATGTACCGCAAGGCCCTGGCCTCCGCGGCTGAGGCACGGGGTTGGCCCGTCCACTGGTTCGACGCGAAGAGCATCTTGGGAGCGGCGAGCCAGGCGTTGCGTGTAGAGAACCTCGATGCCCACTTCCTCCAGGTGCGGAGGGCCATCGGGCCGCCCTGGAACAAGGATCACAAGCTCGCAATGGCGGCGGCCATAGTCACGGCGCCCGCGGCTGTGGAGTAAGCCGCGCAACCTAGAGTAAGGCCGTTTCAAATAATTCTTGTCACGAAACAACTCCCGACTAGTCGGCATAGCGGATCTGATGCTGCACGGGCTGAGACAATCGTTCCGGATTGCTCCCAGATGGCGGGCCAAAACGGGGAATTGTTCCGGGCCAGAAGTCTTGTCGGAAGTTGACATGCGAGTGTCGGTCGAGCTACGGCTGCCCGAGGTGACCACTGGCGTGAACAGGCCAATCAGGATCTGCGGGTGCCCCACCCTTGTCCGCTGTTGTTGCGGACAGGGTGGGGGGCCGACTGAACTCAGCTCTTACGCGGGTCGCCACCGTCCCCGCCCGTTTGCTTTGATGCGCACGACGCGAGCGCCGTAGGCGCGAAAGAGCTTAGCCCAGCGCTTCAGAGTCGGTGTGAGAACTCAGTTTTGGTTGCGGCAGTGGAACGAGCCCGCAGAAAATCAGCCCGAAGGGGCGGAATTATGTTAGCCCCGGGCGTAAGCCCGGGGTAAAGGTGGGGAAACTAACTGAGTCCCTTCAGGGACGGCACAAACCCCCAGCCCTGCGGCGTGTTCTGCCGTGCCTACGGCACTCGGATTTCTTTTCTCGTCTACCCAGTGCTCAACCACCCCAACCCGCAGCAAGAGCGGCGCGGTTTGGGGATCCCGGTACGCACTGGGCTAGGCTCTTTCGTCCCCCAGAGCGGGACTCGCTGGTTGGCGATGCCGGCTCGCAGGGCGACACCTACCTCCGTCTACGCGCCACAGCAACCCATGTGGGCTAGGTCACAGACAGGCCCGGCCCAGGAATACGCTGGGTGCCCCGTTCTAGCTCTCTTTTGGCTACGGGCGGGGCAGTTTACACTCGCGGCACAATTCCCAGGCGTTCCTGATAACTAACGAACGTAATGAAATGAAGGCCCCGAACCTCCTGATAGCCTTTCAGTCCGCGCCGCATACGTAAGAGAATAGTCGAGCTGAAAGGGTCGTCAGGGACAATTGATACAGCGGACGTGACTGCCCCGCCCTAGCCTAAACCCGGCTAGACATGTCCTGAGCGGAGTCGAAGGGACGAGGCACCCACCTCTGGTTTTGCGATGAAGTTTGCTTGGGCGGGCCACCCGCAAGACTTATTGTCTGGGTCCTTGGGATTAATTCGATCAGAGACTGCGAAGGACCTTCATAAAATTTTCAGCCTTGCGGGTCGATGCGCCTTTGCCGGATTCAAAATTGCGCTCAATGCATACTCCGGAGAAGAAGGACAGCACCATGTCCGCGATCGCGTTGGGATCCATTTTCGGCTTCTCCGCCTCGATATTCCTGGCCAGAAGCTGCTGCAACCGCGCCCTGTTCTCTGCCACGACCGCATGCGCTTGGTGTGGAAGAATAGCGAATTCCCGCATAGAGTTGACGGAAAAGCATCCCTTCTGTTCTGCCTTATTGAGAGGACCATGTTTGAGAAATGCCTCAACGTTGTTCCAGCCCAGCGGTTCCTTGGTGAGCAGCCCTCTCTTCTCCTGAGCCTCAAGATAGTGCCGAAGACATGCAACAAACAGATCGTCCTTGTCACGAAACTCCGAATACAGTCCTGACTTGTTCACGCCCGTGGCCCGCTCCAGTTCCTGCATGCTTGTGTCGGCGAACCCATGCTTCCAGAAAACAGGCATGGCCTTCTCCAGCACTTCCTCCCGGCTAAAGTTCTTCGGGCGTCCCATGCCCTTATTATCTGATAAAAAACTAAATAGTTCAATATTCCTGCATCCTCGATGTGCCGACCTCATCATATAAAACTGACTGGTTCATAACCGCCCGGGCGACAGCAAGACCGTGAACTCGTAGAGGGGGCGACATTAGAGACGTTCATGCCGGACAGGAGCACTCAACCGGCACGATTTTCGAACGGGACAAGAAATTGTGCCCATAACCATCACATCAACGGACAAGGAGGGTTTATGTCAGACCAGGTAGTTTTGATTACGGGAGCACTGACGGGAATTGGACGTGCCAGCGCAGTACTTTTCGCACAACAGGGGGCCCACGTTATGGTGTCCGGTCGTCGGGACAAAGAAGGACGAGACTTGGTTACAGAACTCAGGGCACTCGGGGCCGAGGCTGAGTTTGTTCGTACAGATGTTCGGGTTGACGAAGACGTGCGCAATCTAGTGGATCAAACGATCAAGCGCTTCGGCCGCCTCGATATTGCGGTCAATAATGCCGGCACGGAAGGATTGCGCGGTCTGGTAACAGAACAGACTGCGGAGAGCTACGCGGCCACGTTTGATAGCAATGTACTTGGTGTGCTGTTGAGCATGAAGCACGAACTGCGGGTGATGCTGCCACAGGGGAGCGGAAGCATCGTCAATGTGTCGTCGGCCTATGGAAGCGTGGGAGCTGCCGGAGCATCCGTTTATGTGGCCAGCAAACATGCGGTGGAGGGGATGACAAAATCCGCTGCGCTGGAAGTCGCGGGCACCGGGGTACGCGTAAATGTGGTGGCTCCAGGCACCACGGATACGGGCATGCTGACCCGCTTCACTAATACGGACAAGAACAAGGCTGCACTGGTTTCGACTGTGCCAGTCAAACGCCTGGCAACACCAGAGGAGATCGCTCATGTGATCGCCTTTGTCGCTTCCCCTGATGCGTCGTACATGACCGGTGCATCCATCCCAGTGGATGGAGGATTGCTGGCTGCCTAATTCTTCACATATAACGCACGTGGCACCAGTATTCCAAATGGAACGGATCGGTGAACTTCAAAAAAAGGAGAAATGAATATGAACAGTCTTAGAGACAAGGGGGATGTGGTCACGGATGCCACGTATGTGATTTTGGGGGCGACTGGAAACACCGGCTCGATCATCGCCGATACCCTGCTATTGAGGGGCGAGAAGGTGCGCGTCGTAGGTCGCGACGCGGGGCGACTGGGGCGCTTCGTGCGCAAAGGCGCGGAGGCGTTCACGGGCGACGTGAGCGATGCGACTGCGCTCACCAAAGCCTTCAGCGGCGCGCGCGCGGCGTACTTGCTGTTGCCACCGATTACCTCCCGGGAAGACCAAGAGCGAGAGAGCGATGCGATCGCGAAAGCCGCGAAAGAGTCCGGCCTGCGCCATGCGGTGTACTTGAGCAGCTACGGCGCGCATGTCCCGGAAGGCACCGGGCCAGTTGTGGGGCTGCATTCCGCGGAGCAAAAACTGAACGCGATCAGCGGTTTGAACGTTCTGCACCTACGTGCCGCGTATTTCATGGAGAACAATCTGGCGGCGATCGGCATGATTCATGGGATGGGGATATTCGGACATGGGCTGCTACCCGACCTGAAGCTGCCCATGATTGCGACACCCGACGTCGGCGACTACGCTGCGCAGCGTCTCCTGGACTTGGATTTTTCCGGCAAACAAACGCGCGAGCTGCTGGGCGAACGCGACCTGTCGATGACGGAAGCTACCGCAGTGATTGCGCGCGGTATTGGCAACCCGGATCTGCGTTACGAGCAGTTTTCGTATGACCAGATGCAGCAAGCGTTAGAGCAAATGGGCATGCCGCCGAAGAAAGCCGCGGTGTACATCGAGATGTTCGAGGCCATTAACGCAGGAGTCCTCGCTGCGCAGGAGCCACGTTCGCGGGAGAACAGCACGCCGACTTCGTTTGAAACATTTGTGCAGGATGTCTTTGCGCCTGCATATCACGGGAAGGCTTCCGCCGCTTAAGCTCGGCGGCACTTTTAGCTAGTCCGTATCGGGAGGTACGTAAGATGGCTACACTTCAAGGCAAAACCGCTTTGGTGACGGGCGCGTCGCGGGGAATTGGGCGCGCCACCGCCTCCGCGCTTGCTGCGGCCGGCGCGCATGTCCTGGTTCACTACGGCCGTTCCGCGCAGGATGCGGAATCTCTCGTTGCGGGCATCCACTCAACCGGGGGACGCGCGGACGCGATCAGGGCCGACTTGGGAACTCCAGATGGAGCAACACTGCTGGCGAACGAAGTTCGCTCGATCGTTGGGGAGCGATTGGATGTACTCGTTTCCAACGCCGGAATCAGCAAGGCTGCAACTATCAAGGATCATACGGTGGAGGATTTTGACAATCTCTTTGCAACGAATGTGCGAAGTCCGTTTTTCCTGGTGCAGCAACTCTTGCCCGTCTTCGGTGAAGGCTCGACCATCGTTGTGATCTCTTCGCTCGGGGCGCGAGCAGTAGTTGGGAAGCCCGATTTGGACAGTCCGTCGCTCCTTGCCTACACCGCGACGAAAGGAGCGTTAGAAACTCTGGTCAAGAACTGGGCTGCCATTCTCGGGCCCCGGGGTATCCGGGTAAATGCAGTCGCGCCAGGGGTGATCGATACTGACATGTCGAATTTCACGAAGACCGAAGCGGGTCGGGAGCTGATACTTGGAATGCAGGCGTTGAAGCGAATCGGCAAGCCGGAAGATGTTGCGGACGTCGTCGCGTTCCTGGCGTCAGACGCAGCCCGCTGGATAACGGGAGCGAGTATCCCGGTGGACGGCGGGTCGAAGCTGTGAGGAGCCGGCACCCTCGCCAGCGAATTGGAGGAAATGAAAGATGAGTGAAAAGATCGAATCGAGAAATAAAGCTCTTGTTCTAGAAGCCTTCGACACGCTGTTCAACAAGCGTGACTATGCAGCCGCTGAGCGTTTCTGGTCGCCTGACTATATTCAGCACAGCGCTCATATCGCACCCGGGCGTGAGGGTCTGTTCAATCTCATCAAGAGCATGCCACCAACCTTGAAATACGAACCGGGAACGATTGTGGCTGAAGGAAACCTGGTGATCGTGCACGGGCGATTTAGCGGTTTCGGTGCTCCTGTGAATTGGATTGCCGCAGATATTGTGCGCATTCAAAACGGAGCCCTTGTCGAGCATTGGGACGTCATTCAGGATGAAGCGACGGAAGAACAGTCGGTAAGCAAGCGGCCCATGTTTGGAACTACATTCCCGACCTACGCTTGAAAAAAACAAATCGAACAACTTCCAGGTCGCGATTAAGATAGGTACGATAAGTCGGCTTGTGGGAAGTTGACATGCGATTGTCGGTCGAGCAACGGCCGCGGTGACCACTGGCGTGAACAGCCAATCAGGATCTGCGCCAGCACCGCCAACCACTGCCCACTTCGCGCTGTCGCAGATGTGGCACGAGATGCCTGGTCCCATTTTGGGAAAGTAACCACATAAAGTATTACTTTAGTCTTGACTGCCAGTTACCCACTACATCATTCTAAATGCAGCGCAACACGCTTCATTCCTTTCCGCGTGTGGCGTGCTTGCACTGAATTCTCGCGTCATGAGGTGCGAGCATGCCCACGTCGTCGTGTCCCTCCCGAGTTCCTCTGGCTGGGCTGCCGGTATCCATGCTTCTCCTCGTAGCGCGAATCCTCGCGAAACCAAATCATCGGAGAACATCATGGCTATCAAACTCTGCCATCACATCAAGGAAGATGGCATCTGCTGCAAAAGCGCGGCCCTGCACGGGCGCGACTACTGCTTTTTCCACTTGACCTTTCGCGGACGCCGCATGCGTTCGGCCCAGCAGCGCGCCCAGACCGGCGCCTGGCGTCTGGAGCTGCCTCCGCTGGAGGACCTGAACGCAGTGCAGGTCGGCATCATGCAGGTGTTGGACGCGATCACCGGGGACCGCATCGAGCGGCACGCCGCCGGGCATCTCCTCTATGGTCTGCAAACGGCCGCCAGCAACCTGCGCGGCAAAGACCACGTCTCGTTCGAGGTGGCCCCCAGCGCCGAGAACCGCTGTCTTTCGTACGACAGCTTCGAGGAAGACTTCGAGCTGACATCCGGCGATACTGTCGCGGCGGGGGCGGATTCGTCCGCGGAACCGCCGGGGCTGAATGCCACTTCGTCGCCAACTGACGGCGGCCAGGGCGAGCCAGCGGCGGCAGACGAGAAAATCGCAGTCGAGCGCGCCGACGCCGCAGGCCCGCGCTCTATCATCATCGAAAAGATTCACGCCGTTGCCGACGACGCGCCACCGCCGGGTGGTCTCGCTATCGTGAAGGCCAACTCCGCGGCGCGCGAGGCCGGCGTACGGGAAGTGCCCAGGAGGGTGCCGCGCGGTTTGCGCCCGCCTGTCGCCCAACGCCAATCGGCGGAAGAAGCGGCCGCCCTCGCTAAGGAGCTGGTGGCGACGGCTGAGGAGTGCGGCTGCCTCGAAGGGGAAGTAAGGAAGTGCCGTGATTGCGAAGTGAAAGTGTGGAAGCGGCTGGCCCAGTTTTGGGAGGGCCTCAGTCATCCACCCGACTGGTTGCCCACCAGCGGCACTATGAGCTGCGATGATTGCACCTACAGGCACCTCACTACGCTGGGCCGGCATCTCCACGAGCCTTTGCCGCCGCTTTTCGATATCTACTTTAAACTCAAGCGCGATGATGGCGAAGGTCGCGGTGACATCGACGACTATCTGTACGCCGTGTCAGACGCTCTGAACGGGTCAGGCAAGCTGCCGGACGAGTGGAAGGGCCTCGCGGAGTTTCTCGATCCGGCCAAGATGCCCCAGAAGGTCGCAGGTGAGGACGTGAAGGCGCCAGAAAACGAGGACGTAAGTGCTTGATGGTCAATATCTTGCGTGTAAGCCGCTGGGGCTCAATATTTTACCGGGAATTCTTGTCCAACATGCTGATTCTAAACAACAGGGGAGGGGGAGGGGTAGCTCAGTTATTCCTGATCCATCCCGAAATGGGAAAAGCAGTGGATAGTGGTTGGCGATGACTGGATGGTAAACAGCGGCTGTCGGTTGGCAGAGCGCAGGGCGAAGTTGCTCGCGCTGCTCACAAGACGTGAGCAGCGCGGCAACAGTTTCCTACTGCCCGGCGGTCACGATTAATGTTCCCTGCGCTGCCTTACCCATTCCGTAGATCGCGTTTGAGTTGCTGGCCGTGAAATTGTACTTGTAGCAACCCGGTGTCTTAGCGACCACGGGAACGGACTTTTGGGTGCCGCCCGTAATGGTGCCGGGCGGGTCAAACGGAGACGAACCTCCGAAATCGATGAGGAAGCCGGTGTTCTTGGCGGTGGATTGCCACGTGACAGTGCTCCCGGCCTTAACGCAGAAAATGCCATTTCCTTTCGCGCCCGGAATGTTGGGAGTGGCAGAGGACGAGTGGGAGGTCCGCTTCACGTCCACCATACAAGCCTCCCCGCATGTGTTGCTGGCATTGCACATGCTCGCCGGACTCGCTTGCGAGCACATATCCTGGCTGTTGTCTTTCTTTTTGTCGTCGGCCGCCGCAAAGCTCGCCATCAGCAGAACCGGCAAGAGCAGCAGGGCACAATGAACCATAAAACAGCGCTGAATCTTCATAAGCACCTCATTCGAAATGAAATTCAATGACTGAAATCGCTTTTTCAGAAAGCTCCACCGCGCCACATTCGACGCGCGCAGAGCCGTCCAAGCCGTCGGTTAATTTTCGCCGGGCGTGCCACTCCAGTCGATGATGTTGCCGAGTCTCCAGGGGTTCTGATTGGCATTGATGGTCAACTCTCCCTGCTCATTGATCGTGAATTGGGATGCGGGATACAGGACGCCGGCGCTCTTGCTCTTGTCCTGAGTGTTGATGTCAATTTCCCCGCAAGTCAAGTCGAAGGCCATTGTTGGCGAGTCCGACCAGGCTTCCCCGAATCGGATTTGCCGGTTGGTTATGAAACGGATCTTCCTGCCAGTCGGGGTTTCGATCAACCGGATAAAGCTGACATCAGAGCCGAGCGTTCCCGTGACGTTCATGTGCCCCACAGCCTTCATCTTTTGCAGAGCGGCCACCAACCCCTTGTTGGAACCCTGCTTGAACGCGTCGACCAGGATCTGTCTGTCGTCCGCGGTCGACCAATCGTAAATAATCAGCGTGACGCCGACATTTCTCCCCAGTTGGGTGCTGGTGCCCCACGCAGTGGCGTCAATGGTTTCATTTTTGTCGCGGGAAAATCCCGGGACGCTGCCCAACATCAGCAGACTGGTCAGAAGCAGAAGGCTGAATAACTTTCGCATCTCTCTCTCCTCGTCGCTGCATCTTTTGGCAGAGACTGTTTTATAGTTGGCGAACATCTTAAACTTTGGCAGTATGGAGAACTATAAATCATACGAATCGCCGCTGCCACGGCAAAAAACCGGTCCTTGAACCGGCGCCGTCACTTTCGGGGCTTGTGCCACAATTGTCGTTCCTGCCGGTAGCGGGCGACCTGCGGCCGCCGCTGGTTCCTGGGCTAGAGCAACCCCTGATTTATCAGGCCTGCGGATCATAAAGACCAGTTGCGCCAGAGCTTCATTCGCGAGAGAATGCGTCAGCCTTTGGCTCTGCTGAAGTTGCCGGGGCCGCTTCGACGAGACAATCACGGTGCCATTAAGAGGAGCCATGGAGCTGCAAATGCAGCGGGCAGCAGAGCCGCGCGCGACCGATGAACGCAAGGACTGGCGACCTTCCACACGCGTCGCCTTCCGATTCGTGTTCTCTTACTTCCTCCTCTACACATTTCCCGGCGCGGTGGGCGCCCTGGGCGCGGATATGCCCCACAACGATGCCTATCGTCGAATGTGGCACGCCATTGTGCCTTGGGTGGGTGAGAACCTTCTCCATCTGCAGGGCGACATGACCGAAGTCGCCAATGGCAGCGGCGACCAACTGTACGATTACATCCTGCTGCTGTGCCTCTTTGTCTTGGCGATTGTGGCCACAGCCATTTGGTCATGGATTGACAGAAAACAGACGAATTATGACCAGTTGTATCAGTGGCTGCGGGTGTTCGTCCGACTGACGCTGGCAGTGGCGATGATCAGCTATGGCGCCAACAAACTGTATCGCATGCAGTTTCCCGAGCCGCCGTTGTATCGGTACGTGGATTACTATGGCAACTCCGCGCCGCAGGGGATGCTGTGGACTTTCATGGGAATGTCCAGGGCCTACAGCCTGTTTGGCGGAATTGCGGAAATGGTGGGCGGACTGCTTCTGATTGTGCCTCGCTTCGCAACCCTGGGAGCGCTGGTAACATTTGGGGTGATGAGCAACGTGCTCATGCTCAACCTCTGCTACGATGTGCCCCGCAAGATATACGCCACCCATCTGGTGCTCATGAGCCTGTTTGTGGTGCTTCCCGATGTGGGCCGGCTCATCAACGTTTTCATCCTCAACCGCAAGACCGAGCCGCTGCCGACTGTGCCGCTGCTCAAGGACAAGCAACTCAACCGCTGGGCCTTGTTGCTCCAGTATGGCATCGGCGTGGCTGCTCTGGTCGTTTGCTTGAATACCGCACATGCTTACGCAGTGAGATATTCCACCTACTTGCCGCCTGCTATCCGGGGGATTTGGGCCGTGGATGAATTCGTGGTTGACGGGGTTTCGCAGCCTCCATTGGTGACCAACCAGAACCGCTGGCAACGCGTGATCTTCGACACCCCAGACATTTTTTATGTCCAGGGTATGGATAGCCGGATCGGGGATTTTAGCCTTCAAATGGACACTCAAAGAAGGACATTCACGTTGACCAGACCCGACGACCCGAACTGGAAAGCAACGTTCACCTATGAAGATCCCGCACCCAATCAACTTCTCCTGGACGGGACCTACAACGCGCACCATTTCAGCGTGCGTCTGAATCGCGTTGACCTGTCACAATTCTTACTGCTCAACCGCGGCTTTCACATAATCAACCAGAGTCAGGTGAAACGCTGAATATGAAGCGAGAATGTCTGCCGCGACTGTCCCCGCTCTGCAACAGCCCGGTACTCGGCGAGCACCTGTGCGAGGATTGTGCTCTCGATTAGAGCGCGCACGGTTCATGCTTGCAGTCGCACTGGATCTCGATTTCCTTCTCTCCCTGAGCATCCTTGCAGTAGTCACTGCAGTAGTGCTCATGTTCCGCGACCATGCACAGGCATTGCGAGTAACCGCACTTTTTTTCGTTTGCCATCCAATTTCTCCTTTTGCTTCACAAAAGCGAATCTCAGGATTGTAACTCCAGATGAAGCGATTGAGAGCATCCTGAGAACTTTGAACTTTTGCCCGGTAGAGGAGACGCCACGCTGAAATTTGCCCGGGTCGGGTTTCACTGCGGATGCTCCGTTTGTAAGGGCCGATGTTAACCATTTCGATATATTAGCCCCTGCGAGATGGCTCATCCATTTTTGCCGTGGTGGGTACCCCCTCCCCCTCCAAGCACTCCATGAAATCAGTGACTTAGGCAAAAATTCCCGGCAAATGATTGATCCCCAACGGCTTATATGTAGATGATTGATCTCCAAAGGGTTAGAATCGGTTGCCCGCCTAAAGAAACACCCGAACTGGCTGACCTTCAGGTTAGGGGCATTATCCGCAGTGTTAACAGTACCGGGATGTCAGCCTCCCGGCGTTGGTCAGCGGCGCTTGCTTTTTGTCAAAGAGCTTCCGAGCCTGCACGCTGGGTGCGGCTGCGAAGAGACACAACCACCTCGTCCTCGCAATCTCTTGATATCGCGTTGCGATGTTTTCAAACAAGGGCAGCGATCACACGGATGAGTGACGGTGATAAGAAAAGAATTTCGGACAGCCCCTCGCTAAACGAGGTCGAAGGGGAAGCGCTTCCTCTATCCGCCGACCACTCTCCGTTTTCACTTCACCGCAGCTTGGCGTATTCGGCTTTGGCTTGTTGGTAGATGGGGATGTCGGGATCGGCGTCTTTCCAGAGGGGTGAGGAAATCCTGATACGACTTGCGCGCGGCCGCCTTGTCGCCCATCAATTGTCGCGATAAGCACGTAGCACTTTACTTCTGTGTCGGCCGTCGAAAATTCTGAATCAGGACCGCCGCGCTTCGCTCTTCTCCACGGTTGAGCACAAGCTGCTTCCCATCTGGTGACCAGTCATACTCGTAAATCATTTCAGAGGTGAAGTTGGTGAGCTTCCGCGAAGGCCCTCCCTGCACTGGGATGCTCCAGATGTTGGAGGTACCGTCCGTGTCGTCAACGTAACTAATGTCCTTACCGTCAGGCGTAAACCGCGGCATTGCGTTCCAATCGGGCCAGTCGAATAGCCGAACCAGGCTGCCAGCATGCAGCGAAACGATGGCTATGTTCGGTTTCGACTGCCTGTTGTCAAAGTACTGGCACAAAACGCGGCCATCTGCGGTTGTGCTGGAAGGAAAACCCAGCGGCAAATCGGAGAGTCGGGTTGGACGGCCTCCGGCAAATGGGATACGGTAAAGTCCGGGCTCTTTGCCGTGCCGAGAGAAAACCACTTCCTTCCCGTCGGCTGTGAATACAGGGTATTCGTTGAGGTCTGCATCCACCAGCAGCCGAAGGTTGCCGCCGTCGGTACCGGCCACCCAAATACCAAACCTTCCGTTTCTCAAGGCGCTGAAAGTAATCCAATGGCCATCGTGTGACAATGAATAGTGGTCCACGGCTGATAGGTTCGCAGGTGTGATTCGAACCAACGCGCGGCTGCTCAGGTCGTAGCTCGCTATCCCATCCCACTCACCGGTCGAGAAATAGTAGAAGATCCGCAGACCATCGAAGATCAGGGTGTGTGAGTTTGGAGGACCCTGGTGTACGGCTCCCCCTAAGGGGAGCTGAGTCGCATGCTTCAAATTCCCGGTAGTGATCCAAAATCCCTTGGTATCATAGCCCTGAAGAGCGAAGATGCTGTTCCCGTCGGCACTCAGACTGAGCGTCTTTAGAGAAAAGGCCACATATTCATGGGTGATCCGGGTAATACGGCCGTCGGGATATGACGCCATGAAGATATGCTGCGGCTCGGGACCATAGGGGTTGGCAGCAAATACGATTCCAGAACCGTCTGGCAACCACGCCATCTTTCCAAAAACCATCTGGTGATCACCGGTGAACTCCCTCCGGTGCCCGTCTAGATCAATCAGCGAGATGGTGCGGTATCTTCCATTCCCCCGGGGCATCCATTCGGAAATCGCGATCAACTTGCCATCCGGGGACCATGCCGGTGCGGTAGAAACCTCCCTGGTCATGGTTTTATCGCCGGAATACAGAACTCGATGCTCGCTACCGTTGGCGTTCGCTATGACGAGCTGCACGGAGCCATCGTTGCCTCGCTGTTTATAGGCGATTCGGCTCCCGTTGGGCGAGAACCCAACTGCTCCCACCCCGCCGCTCACAAACAACTCCGGCATCCCTCCCAGCGCGGAAATCTTGTACAGGAACGACTCGGAAGTTCGTTTGTCGCGCAGCTCATAAAATACCAGCGCCCCATCCGGCGAGAATGTCACATCCTCTATTATCTTCGATGAGCTGATATCTGGTGTGATCTTCAATGTGTTCCCGGTGTTGGCCTGCTGCATCCACAGCGCGGACTTTCCGCCGCTTTTCTTCTGGCAAACGAAATACTTCCCATCCGGCGAGAGAGCCGCCGGCTCGGTAATGTTCCCTTCCGTTGTTAGGGAGACAACTTTAGGAGTGGGGACATCCGTTGCTGGCAAGTGCGCGGCTTTGGGATAGAAGCGCCATCCCAACACGGCCATGACAAGCAAAGCCGCGACTAACAACAGATAAGTGCTACGTCGGAATTTTTTACTTACGTCGCCTGGTGTACGCAGGCTCTTCAGGTCCCAGCCCATCTCTGCCGCGGTCAGGTAACGGTGCTTGCGGTCCTTTTCCAACGCCTTATTGATGATTTCTTCCAGCTTTGGCGGAGCCGTGGAGTTCAGCTCGCGCACGGCTATCGGTGCGTTGTTGAGGATGGCGTCTTTGAGAATCGCCGCTGTGTCCCCGCTGAAGGCGCGCTGGCCGGTCGCCATCTCGTACAACACCAGGCCAAAGGAAAACAGGTCGGTGCGCGCATCCAGCTTCTCACCGCGCACTTGTTCGGGAGACATGTATCCCGCTGTGCCCATCGCCATTCCGGTTCGGGTAAGGGTATGCTCAATGGGCGTTCCGCCCGCGGGATGTGCCGGACGCCCGTGGGGATGATCTCCGCGTAGTTCTTCCGCTTCGACTTCGCTAGCGGCAGCCACCAGCTTGGCCAAACCGAAGTCCAGAATCTTGACGCGGCCATGCGTGGTAACGAAGATATTGGCCGGCTTGATGTCGCGGTGGATGATGCCCGTCCGGTGGGCCGCCTGCAACCCGTCAGCAATTTGAATGGAGATGTCGAGCAGTTTCTCCAGCGGTAGCCGCAATCTCTCTGCGCCGGCCGCTTTGGACACCAACTCCCGCAGGGTCTCGCCCTCCAACAACTCCATCACGATAAAGGGCTGCCCTTCGTGCTCTCCGAATTCGTAAATGGTGCAGATGTTGGGATGGTTCAGTGAGGAAGCGGTCCGGGCCTCGCGTTCGAAGCGTTGCAGCGTCAGAGAATCTGTCGCCAGCTCTTCGGGCAGGAACTTCAGGGCAACACGGCGGCCCAGCTTCAGGTCTTCAGCCTTGTATACCAGGCCCATCCCGCCTCCGCCCACGATTTCCAGCACGCGGTAGTGCGAAATTTTCTTGCCTAGCAGGTTTGCAGAAGTAGAGGTCTGCGCTTCAGGGTCGCCCTCGGCATGAGTCACCTCGCTGACCGGAGCTACAAACCGGAAGCCGCGTTTGGGTATGGTCTCGATGTACTCCCTGCCGCCGTCCCACTCGCCCAGGACTTTCCGCAAGACGAAAATGTTCTTATTGAGGTTTCCTTCCTCGACAAAGGCGTCGGGCCAGACCCGCCTCATCAGGTCGTCCTTGTCCACCAGGTGTCCGGCGTTCTCCACCAGCACTAGCAGGGCTTCAGCCGCCTTCGGAGCGAGGGGAACGGGGGTGCCGTCGCGCACCAGCACGCGCTTATCGGCGTCCAGACGAAACGGACCGAACGCGTAGAAATGCTTGGCGTGCAATGTCATACGGCTTGCCAGAAATTTGCCAGGAATTTGCAATAACTTTGGAAGGACTTCGAAACCGCAACGGAGTTACGGTGCGCAAAGAGTGTGGGGATGGATGCGGTCCGGAAAGCCGTCCAGCGCCGATTCTAGTGCGCCCAGTGCTCCCCCGCAAGACCGAATGTCGTCATGGCGTCCGGTAAGGCTGGGCACGGCACTAAGGCGCAGAGCGGGTACTGCCTTCCTCCCCACCAACGCAGGTGAAAAGGAGGCAGTATGAAATCCAGGAAATTGACGTCTGTTGTGGTAATGACGCTATTCGCCGCGCTGGCCATACCGGTTCGTCTGGCTGCGCAGGAGTTCACGTCAATCGATCCACCGGGATCTACTTTCACGCAGGCAACGGGCATTAACCCGCAAGGCGACATCGTAGGAACCTACTTCGACAGCAGCGGTAACGCGCATGGTTTTCTGCTGAGCAAGGGTACATTTACCACCATCGATGTGCCTGGGTCCCCTGGGACGAATGCAAATGGGATCAACCCGCGAGGCGACATTGTGGGGGCCTACGGTGACAACGTGGGCAGCGGCGTCCATGGTTTTCTGCTGAGCAAGGGTACATTTACCACCATCGATGTACCTGGTTCCCCCTTCGGGACGTATGCGCTTGGGATCAACCCGCGAGGCGACATCGTGGGGTACTACGGTGATAGCAGCAATAACTATCATGGTTTTCTGCTGCACGACGGCACCTTTACCACCGTCGATCCACCTGGGATCACGTATCCACCTGGGACCGAGTTTACAGTAGCGTCTGACATCAACCCGCAAGGCGATATCGTGGGCTACTACTATGCTCTTAACGGGGCAGTGCTTGCTTTTCTGCTGAGCGACGGCGCATTTACCACCATCAAATTACCTGGATATTTGGGGCAAGGGGCAGCGGAGGGGATCAACCCGCGAGGGGACATCGTAGGACTCGAAGCCGACAGCAGCGGTAACTTTATCGGTATGCTGCTGAGAAAGGGTGTAATTACCCCCATCAATGTACCTGGGGCCTTGTATACGTTACCGATAGGGATCGCCCCGCGAGGCGACATCGTTGGCTTATACAAGGATGGCAGCGGTATTTTTCACGGTTTTCTGCGGAGTAAGTAGTAGGCAAGTGGCGCGCACCGTAACTGAAATTCTGCGATCCAAAGGCTGCCGCCCTTTTCAGGGGTGCCGGCCTTTGGCGCTCTCCCCTATTCTTGCTGGTGCGGAACTGGTTTCGGTGTCCCCCTCCGCTCCGGCGCGTGAACTTGCTGCAAGTTCTCATCGGCGATTCCGCTCCGGGCAATACCGAATCGCCATTCCGAAATTAAAGAGGAGAAAAACATGAAATCCAGCATCGCCAGCAGAGACAGCCGATCCCTTGCGCAACCGATTCGGGAGAGGCTTTCACCTTCACGGTCAACCGGCTGCACCGTCGAATTAGGTCCGCCGGTCGCCTCATCGTCGATGGTCAAGAACGGAAGCAAGACAAAGGGCAGGACCTCGGTCCTGCCTTTCACTCCTGATGGAGGGTCCCCATTCCTCGGCGCGCATAGTCCTGGTTGGCAATTCTTTCGTGGCTGTCAAGCGAAAGTCCTTCCGTACTCGGCACCCAAGTCCAACCGAAAGCCTTTCCCCTCAGCCGCTTAGTCGGAATGACCCTTATTTGACCTGCAAATGACCGCTGGTGCATTGGCGGGAGAAGCCGTTTAGCCCACACTCGCCTCCACTCCAGACAGGAAAAACAGGACCGCATTCGATGCGCGGTGTTTCCGGGGTCCGGAGATTCCAAGAGCAACACGGGAAAGAGGAGGCGGTATGAAGTCCAGGAAAACAACGCTTGCCATTGCCAGCTTGTTCGTCGCTCTTACGATCATGATGTTGCTTGCCGTAACCCAGCCGGTCGGGGCACAAACCTACAGCGTCGTGCACAACTTTACGGGTGGTAGTGATGGAGCGAATCCCATCGCGGGTGTGACCCTGGATCGCTCAGGAAACATTTATGGGACGACCTCCGCGGGCGGCAGAATGGGATTCGGAACCGTGTTCCGAGTTGTGCGCTCAGGGCCGAACTGGCTCTTCTACTTGGTTTACACATTCAATGGACTCACCCAAAATTCAACTGACGGCAGTGCTCCTTACGCCCGCGTGGTGATTGGCCCGGATGGTTATCTCTACGGGACCACGCACTCCGGTGGCCAAGGCCAGGGGTGTAGAGCCTTGCATGGGTGCGGCACGGTTTACAGCGTGAGGCCCAAGCCGGGCAACATCTGGGTGCCGTGGCAGGAAACCGTGCTCTACAACTTTGGTACCTATGATGGCAGCAATCCGGATTACGGCGATCTGGTGTTCGATCAGGCTGGCAATTTGTACGGTACCACCCGGAATGGCGGCGAGTACCTTCAGGGCGCGGTTTATGAACTGAGTCCCAACGGCGGGACTTGGATGGAGAAAGTCTTGTACAGCTTTGGCGGCCAGCCCGACGGCGCCACACCGCTGAGCGGTCCAGTGTTCGACCAGGCAGGCAATCTGTATGGCACGACGTATGCCGGAGGCGCAAACGGTTCGGGAACGGTCTATCAGTTGAAGCCGCCCGGGTCGGGCTGGACAGAAAATATTCTTCACAGTTTCCAGAATGGAAGCGATGGAGTAGCCCCTACTGGAGACGTGAGCTTTGATCAATCCGGCAATCTCTACGGGGCGACGCAGTCCGGTGGAGCGGCAGGCGGCGGCACGCTCTTCGAACTGACTTCCTTGTCGGGTGGTAGTTGGAGCCTCAGTACGCTCTACGGCTTTCTCGGAACGGCCTTCGGGGGAGCGTATCGCACGGTCGCGATGGACGCTGCGGGCAACCTTTACGGCACCACCTCTGGTGACGGTGCTCATCCGTGGGGATCGGTTTACAAGCTGACCAGGTCGAACGGCGGGTGGACGTATAGTTCGCTGCATGACTTTACGGGAGGCACCGATGGGGGAACTCCGTACGGCAGCTTAGTGTTTGATGGCAGCGGCAATCTCTATGGCACGGCTTTCGCTGGCGGCGCAAATGGACAAGGCGTCGTGTTCCAGATCACGCCTTGACTAAGATCTCGCGAACCTTAAAGGCCGACACCTCTGGCCTGTCGGCCTTTATTGCTGTTCCTGGGATGCCGTACCGGGCGGCTGCGCTGTGGCGGCGCTGGCGGTTACCCGTACCAGGGCCGCCGCGCACCTGTCGGGCCTCGGGACCATTGGGATCCTCCCGAAGATAGGTTTCGTATTCAGCGGTCGCCTTCGAATACTGCTGCTTCAGTTCGTAGGCGCGTCCAGCCACATAGTGGGCGACGGCATAGCCCTGATGCTGCAACTGGTGCACCTTTAAAGCATTTTGCAGCGCCGCATCCAAATCGCCCGTTCGCAACTGCGCCATGGCCAGCAGGGTGAGAGAAGCCGGATCCTGCGGCGCCATTGCCAGCGCCTTGGTCAGGAGCTCAATCGCACGCGCGTAGTTCTGATCGGTGAGTAAGACACGGGCATAGTTGCGTTCGGCGTCCGCGTTTTTGTCGTTCAGCTGGACCGCCCGTTCAAAGGCGGCGCGGGCCTTGTCGGTTTCCCCGAGCTGCATGTACGTGGCGCCAAGGTTGTCGTAGGCGGCGTCGTATTGCGGGTAAACAACCGTGGCCTTCTCGAACTGCTCCGCGGCGTTCCGATAGTCGTGGCGATACAACGCCTCCATACCCTTCAGGAACAGCTTCTTGGCGTCGGCAGGAACGCGCAATTCGTTTGCGGTCGTGGTTGTTCGGTTGGAGCCTTTCTTGCTCGTGACGGCGGCGGTGGCCGAAGTCTTGGGCTGCACGTGCAGCCAGATCATGGACATTTGGTCACCGGGTTGGATGTCCACCAGCTCCGAGACGGTTTGTTCAATGTCCGGGCCCGAAGCCTGGGCTCGATAAGTGCCGCCTCCGGTAATCTGAAATGTGGCTTGCCCCTCCCCGTCGGTAAAGGTTTGCTCCACCAGGACACCCTGCGCGTTGAGGAGTTCCAACCGGATTCTTTGGCCCACGGGCCGCTCGTCGCCGTAGGCGACTCGAACCTGGATCCTGCAGACGGTGTTAGGCGTGGATTGAGCGGGTGTTCCTGGGCGGACGCCAGCGAGCAACCAGAGATGGAAACCAGGAGAGCGAGGCATGCGAACCTCAGCCGGCACATACTGCCTCCGGGGTGAAACAGACCACCATTGGAGGGGAATTGTACTCTAAGTCGGAACCGCGAGATGTCAAATCGAAGTCAAAACTGGGAAGCGGGCGTTGCAATCGAGTTCAGCGGGCAATCACAACCAGCGGAAAAGCGGAGGCGCTTTTGACGCCTCCGCCGTAATCGTTCGGCCTACGGCTTCATGGGCATGTACATCATGTCACCCTGCTTGCCGGTCTCGACGGTGTAATCAGACGGCACCTGGAACAGCGATGCATCCGGTGCGGAACGGTTGATGTTGGTCAGGTTCGGACGTCATCGTGCCCATCATGGGGTCGGTGTGCGTGGTCGCCAGCGGCAGTTGCAGGTCGGTGGAATACCAGCGCTCGGTCACCACCTGAATCGGCTTTTCGTTGCCAATCTTGCCCGCCGGAATGGTTCGCGTTACCCGCGTGCCCTGGGCTTGCAGACCGCTGATGGTCTTGGTTCCCAACTGTTCGCGGTTCACGTTGTCCGTGGTCGACGCTGGTCCGGCCTCTCCATCCGGAGGTGGCGGACCTTGCCACTTCGTGGGAGGGTGCAGCGGCATCACGTGGGCCGTCTTGTTCTGCGGATTCAGCATGTAACGCTTACCGGCAACCGGATCGGTAATGACGATCATGCTGCGCTTGGCGGCGCCGGTGGTTGGCGTGTTCAGCTCAAACCCAATCTCCCGGCGAACCCGGCCATCGGCGTCACGATAAATCTTGGTTTGGTTTTCGGTGTGGATGCGATTGCCGTCAGCCAGCGTCGTGTCGCGGGTCACCACCAGGTCGGCACTCAGCGGGACGCCGGTTACGACCTTTCCCTCGCCGATGTCTTCGTGCATCATGAAGCCGACCTCGCCAGGTCCGCCGGGACCACCATGCATCGTCATGAGCATTGCGCCCGGTGGTGGCGGTGGCGGAGGCGCCGGAGCGTCACTCTGCGCCACTGCAAACGAAACCAGCCCCAGTATCAGCAGACCCGAATAACAGCCCTCGCGAAACCACACCAAGACATCCAGTCTTTCCCAAATTCATAGCTTTGCCCTCAATTCGATTTCAGTTCCTCGTTCGACACGCAATTCAGGTTCAGTTGACGATACGCATCGCGCGTACCACTCCGTCGTAACCCACAACCACGTCGGCCACCAGGGGCTGAGCATCGCGGTCGGTAGCCGCTCCCGCCGCGGGCAGCTCCATCCGCACAACCTGGGCGTCACTGCCACAGCTGAGCGGGTCGCAGAACATCAGAGAAACATACTCCGGGTCGTCGCTGCTCTGAGTCACCGGGGCAGAACTTGACTGCTCCGTCTTGTCGTTTCGGGAGACCGGATGTGCCGCTGGATTACGTCTCGCCAATGTCACAGGCCGCTCCTGCATCGCTGCTGGAGCTTCCTGACGGGCGATGCTTTCCGCAGACCTCGTCTGCTGTGTCGGCGCCGCAGGCGCGGACTGGCTCTGCACGGGGCCGGTTGCGGAGCGTTGCTCCAGCAAGCGAACGCCCAGGAACACCCCAACCAGAATTGCTGCGGCCACCGCAACGTAGGCGCCGGCCTCGAAGAAGCGGCTCAAACGCCATGCGATTGGAGCGGAACGGAGCGCCGTCACTGGTTGCGTAGCCTCGAAAGGATCCTGCCTAAACATCCGGAGCAGCGCCCGTTCCACCTGTGGACCAGCTTCCCGGCCGACCGTCCGTGCCTGCAGCGTCTGCATGGTCGCGGCAAGCGCTCCTTGCCTGTCCAGCCACGCCCCGCATTTCGAGCACTCATCCGCATGCTCCAGGATCTGGCCATCTCGGGGCCGCGACAGCTCCCGCAACGTGAGAGATGCGGCTGTACGTTTGAACTCACGGCACGTCATGATGCACACCTCGCCGTAACTCTGGAAACCCCGCGCGCAGCAGCCGCCGAGTGCTGCAGTTTCTTCCCGAGCATGTCGTGCGCCCGGTGCAGGCGTGAGCGAATGGTGCCAATTGCACAGCCCAGAGCCTCGGCCGCCTGGGCATAACTCAACTCCTGCAAATCGCAGAGCACCACCACTTCGCGATAGTGTTCGGGCAACGAGAGCACGGCCTTCCACAGCGCGGTCGAAGTCTGATGCCGTGCAATGCCCTCCGACGGATCATCCTCGGTCATCAGCGGTTCGGCTTCATCGTCGGCCGGACTGTGCATCATGGCTTCGGTATGATTGCGCTCCAGCGCGCGCCGAACATAGTTGCGCGCCACCCCGAACAGATATGCTCCCAGCGCGCCACGGCTGGGGTCGAAGTCGCGGCCCCGTTGCAGCAGGAACACGAACACGTCCTGCGTCACTTCTTCCGCTATATGCGATGAGCCGCTCATGTGCAGGGCAAACCGAAAAACGGGGCCCTGCCGCCTGCGATACAGGACGGTGAACGCGTCTTCGTCTCCGGCCAGCGCTTGCGCAAGCAGCTGTTCGTCGGTCAAGTTCAGCAACGCCACCTCAGTGGTGAACCCGATCTGGTTTCCATCCGTATTTCCCCCGGCAGAGACCAAAGGTTCCTGAAAGTTGGACTTCTTTATCGTATTCCCTCCAGCAGCTTCCCTACATAGGAACCCATTGCAATGAAAAAAGGCGCTGTGGCGGACAGCGCCGGGGACCGGTTTTCCAGTGCGATTTCAGCCGATGATCTCGGCTCGCGTCACATCGAGCGGGTGATCGATCAGCGGCCCCACGCGTTCGATGAATCGTACGGTGTGCGGCAACGTGGCGTGGACGTCAAATGCCTCCTCATCGGTCCAGCGTGAGTGAATGTAGAACAGCTGGCCATCACGGATCGAACGAAAGGCGTGAATGCTCAGGCAGCCAGGTTCCTCGCGAGAGGGGCCGAGAACATCATTCAACGCTTCGGCAACGGCACTCTCCTTGCCTGCATGAGCATGAAAGCGCGCGAAAATGTATAACGCCATCCGCTACCTCCCGCCCGCCGCAGACGCTGCTGCGGGTAAATTGCCGGCGATTCTGCCGGTGTGCACTCCAGACGCCTTCTGCTCTCCGGCCTTCAGTTCTTCAAAGCTGAATTGCTTGGCTACCGCCTCGTAGGTCTTGCCGTCAAGCTCGACATAAGGGTAGACGAAATAATTCAACGGCGGTCCATCCTGTTTGGGCGAAAGGGTTATGTCGCGGCCGGTCGAGAACTTGACGCGGTTGGCGTCCACGCTGCCAAAGAAATAGTTTTCCTTCTCCTTGGCCTTCCACGCCTCGGAGATATCCACCGGAATCCACCCGATCTTTGGCGTGTAGAACTCTGCCCAGCAATGGTAGCCGGAGATATCCCCCTTGTCCTTGTTTTCAGGAAGCGGAAAGCCGATATCGAACTTGGCGGGGATATCGTCGGCCCGCAACATCGCCGATAAACGGCGAATGGAAGTCGGTGCAATTGCCGTGCTTGGCGTCGCAAGCCCACACCGCATCTCCCCGTCCCCAACCCGTTCCGGTCTTGTCGTAGCGGAAAGTCGCAAACAGGTAATCGTAGGCAGCTTTAGCTTTGGCGACACTGCCGGTCTGGCTGCCGGTGACCTGCTCGGCCAGGATCTTGATCTTGCCGTCGGTCGGGATGAGTTTATCCGGCTCAACGAAGCGGTTCATCGACGCCGGCACGACGCCCGGCTTGCTGTCCTTGCGCTCCAGTTGCGCATAATCGCCGCGCGAGTACTCGTGACGTGTAACTTCATATTCGAGCGTGAACTCGGCGGCTCCCGGCGCAGGATTGTGGATTTCGGCATACATCATGTGGTTGCCGTATTCGAGCTCCTGCGTCATCTGAGTTTGGACCGGTGATTTCACGTTCACCACGCGTACGGTTTGGTTCTCATCGGTGTGCGCGACCGGGGCCCACACGCGGGCCACCTTGGTCCCCGCCGGGATGTCCTTTACGGTGAAGGAATACGTGAACCGAAACTTGCGAGAGGGTGGACTGAACTTCTGCTTCTCCGGCGCGGACGACTGAGCACACGCAGAGCGACACAGCCATACAGGCCAGCAGCAGCGACGACAACACGCCTAGCTTCATGACGAATCTCCTCTGATGAATGGTTAGCGCTGAATGAGGAATCGGCCCGCGATTAGAGGGAGGGAGTTCAAGTGAAGCCGATGAGGCGCACGTTCGAAAGGTGAGCGGTCACGTACACGGGAAGATAGTTTAGCAGGGACGGGGCGGTTGCAGCTAAGACGACAGAGATCCGAGCTCAGGTTGAAAACGAGCTGGACAAAACGTACAGAAATGCTGTACGTTGATTTACGAGATAAAATCTATGCCTGTCGAAACTACTTACACAAGTTTGCGAGAAAGGCTGGCCTCGGTGCTGGAGCAGGTCGCCAATGACCGCGAAGTTGTGATTGTCCGTCGCCGCGGCGCCAAGGATGTGGCCCTGGTTCCAGCGGAGGAGTTGTCAGGTCTAATGGAGACCGCACATTTGCTGCGGTCCCCGAGAAACGCCCAACGTCTACTGGTCGCGCTGCGGCGGGCCACTCAGGAGAAGGGCAAGCCGGAATCAGTTGACAAACTGAGGCGGGAGATTGGGCTTGGCGCGGCCCGTTGAGCGAGAGGCCGTTTTCCATCCGGCGTTTCGGGAGGATCTGAGATACTGGGTGAAAACGGACCGCAAGGCAGCATTTCGAATCCTGGAATTGGTTGAAGCGGTGATAAAGGAGCCATTCGTCGGCATCGGCAAACCGGAGCCGTTGAAGTTTGTGCTGGCAGGCTGCTGGTCGAGAAGGATCACTCAGGAACACCGGCTTGTTTACCGGGTGAGTGAGAACCGGATCGACTTTCTTCAGGCCCGTTACCATTACTGAAGGAATAGGCGTTGAAGAAGTCCCGAAGGTAAGACAATCGGCGGTGATTCTCCGCTACTCCTCCCGTTTGAAGTCCCTCATCTCCTCACGCACACGCCGGAAGCGCCGCCACAGGGAACCAAGGTACCCGACCAGGATCACCCACGTGACAATATACGCAGCTTTCAGTGCGACCGGGCCCGTCATTGTGCTCCTCCTTGCAAGGCTGCGGCGGCGTGCGTGGCTTCCACCTTTTCTTCCAGTAGTTGCAAGCGATATCGCAACAGCATCAGAACGATTCCCACGCAAGTAAACGCCAGCAGGTTCCAGAAGAAAGCGTGCAGCATGGCGGGATCGAGTCCCGAGTTCTCGCCGCCTCCCATCACCGGTGAAGGGTGCTGCGTGCGGAACCAGCGGATCGACATATAGACAATGGGCACGTCCACGAATCCGAAGATGGCCAGCGCCGCAGCCAGGACTTGGGTTTGTCCTCCCGCCGCAAAGCGCCGCAGCACCAGATAGCTCACGTAGATGAGCCACAACACCAGCGTCGTGGTGAGCCGCGCGTCCCAGGTCCACCAGATGCCCCAGACCGGCCTTGCCCAGATCGGCCCGGTGATCAGGACGACGGTACAGAACATCACCCCGACCTCGGCGGAGGCCGCAGCCAGCGCGTCGCTTGCGGCATTGCGCTTCCACAAGTACACCACCGACGCCAGAAAGTTGACAAAGAAGCATACGCCCGCCGTCCATGCCGAGGGCACATGATAGTAGAAGATCCGTTGCACTTCTCCCATGGTCTGCTCGGTAGGCGCCACGAACAGTCCCTGGTAGGTGCTGAAGGCCAGCAGCGCGACAGTAAGTACGACGAAAGCTATAAATATGTTTTTCATTAGATTCCAACTACGTTTCAAAAAGAAAATCTATCCACCATCCCGTAGTCGCTAAACAGCTCGTTTCGATAAGAGATTTGTATCAGGGCACGACTTCAGTCGTGCCGCAGGTACCTACCACAATAACGGCTTCAGCCACTGTGAACAGGGGCTGAAGCCCAGCTCGGAAGCAGACCGCTTTCGGCACGGCTGAAGCCGTGCCCTGATGCAAACCAAATGAAATATGAAACACAATGTATCCACTATCCGCTGAGATCATTCCGCATTCAACACCGTCTCGAATAGCAGCAGACACACGGCCGTAAAGACCACATCGTAAACCGCCAGCATCTTGATCCAGAAATCGGGTGAGGATTCTCCGGTGAGAATTGCGGTGGTTGCGTCCACCATGCCGAGCAGCGCCGGAATCGAAATGGGAAACAGGATCAGCGGCAGCATGATCTCGCGGCTGCGGGTGCGAATGGATAGCGCCGCGAAGAAGGTGCCGTTCACCACCAGTGCCCAGGTTCCCAGCAGCGCAACCACAACCAATTGCCAGACCGGTCCCACCGAGCGCAGCTCGTAAAACACCACGAATAGCGGCGCCATCAGCGCTTCCAGAACCACGACAAACAGGAAATTACCGACCGCCTTGGCCAGAAACAGCGCGTTGGGCGGCGCAGGCGAAACGCGATAAGCGTCCAGCACCTGATTACGCAGTTCGCGCGCCCAGGTCTGGTTCAGAGCCACCACCGCGGCAAACAAAAATGCCACCCAGACCAGCCCGCCGGCAATCCGTCGCGATTCCTCAGCGGTGGGATTGAAGGCAAAGCTAAAAATCACGACCACCAGAAGGGCAAAGAACAGCATGGAGTTGATGGCGTCTTTGGAGCGCCACTCCATGCGCAGATCTTTCAGCAAGGTGGCACGCGTCATGGTGAAGGTGGTCATGACGTCGTCCTCACATGCGAACTCGCCGTGCCCCCGCCACGCGCCATTTCTTCGCGAGCATCGATCTGGCCGGCGGTCATGTGCACGAACTCATCGGCAATGCCTTCCATTAGCGCGGCCTGGTGGGTGACCACGAAGATGGTTTTTCCCCGGTCGCGCACGCGCCCCAGCACGGCGGCCATCTCGCGCGCCGAATGTACATCTACGTTGGAGAAAGGCTCGTCCAGCAGGATCAGCTCCGGATCGTGCAGGACCGCCCGCGCCAGCGACAACCGTTGCCGCATGCCTTGTGAGTATTGACCGGCGCGGCGCGAGAGCTCGGGATCGAGTCCGACCATCGCCATCGCGTCCTTGCCTACACGCTCATCCTGCAGCCCGTACAGCCCGGCAAAGTAGCGCAGGTTCTCCATGCCGCTTAGCTCGTCGTAGAGCAGGGGAGCATGTCCCATGTATCCCACGCGTTGCGCGACCTCGCGAATCTTGCCGGCGCCGAGCAACGTAACCTTGCCCTGGCTCGGTTCCATCAGACCGGCCACAATGCGCAGCAGCGTGCTCTTGCCCGCTCCGTTGTCGCCGAGCACCACGTAGAGCCGCCCGGCTGCGAAGCTCGCGGAAATGCCGCGAATCGCGGCAAAACGGCCAAAAAACTTCACCAGATTTTCCAGGACGATGACAGGCGGAGAGGAGAGATCGCTTGTGCCTGTCATGTGGCGTGGTTCCGTACTGTCCACTTCCAGCGAATTACTGTCCCGGCGCGCCAGGTTGAGCTCCGGTCAGCGCAGCTTTCTGTGCGTTCCCGTCCGCTGCTGGAGCGGCGCCTGGCTGGCCAGGCTGTTTGGGAGCGTACTTGGAAGCGCATTTGGCTTGAATGTTGGTGGCCCGGAAAACCCCGTCGCGCCCAAACTTGCCTTCTGCCAAAGCCTGGGCATTGTCTTTGAAGGTGTCGGGAGGCGCTTCGGTCCCACTGTAAACCACCGGCAGGGTGCGGTCCTGTTCCACCAGCAGGAACTCCAGGTGAGTCCCCTGGCGCTTGATGGAACCCGGGACAACATTGCCGGCCACGCGCAGGCGCTTGCTGTAGGCGCCGTTGCCCATGCCGTTCAGTTCCTTAATGGTGACGTAGTAGCTCTTGCTGTCCTGCACGCCGGTGTAGGCCAGATAGCCCAGCGACAACAAAATTATCGCGATCACCGCGCCGAAACGAATGTACCTGCGTCCTTGATCAGACATCGGATGAGACCTCTACCAATGGAAAACCGCGAGCCTCTCCGACTGCAACCAGTCAGGCTTTACGGATGTCTTAAAGGATACCGCCTTTAGGCGCACAGCGTCATGTGACTTAGGTCACATTTCGGAGGGTTTTTTCCCAACGGCTCGGGGTCAAGACGCGATACTGCTACGCTGCTCCCCGGTGTCGTGTGGCGTCCTCGAGGCTGGAACGCACAAGCTCAATCAACTCTGCCGGCGGAAACGGCTTTGCCCGGAAGATGACATCGAGGTCGCGGTACTCGACCTCCGCTTCCGGCAATCCGCTCAGCACGATGATTGGAAGCCAATCGTTTTTCGCGCGAACCGCACGCACCAGGTCTGACCCGCTGTGTTCCGGCATGACGTGGTCTGTGACCATCACACCGATGCGGTCGGCGAAAGTGCGCAAAATCGCAAGCGCGCTGGCGGCGCGTGGTGGCGACGGCAACCCGGAACCCCGCATTCCGCAGTACCGCTTCGCGAACCTTGAGCTGCAAGGGATTGTCGTCAACCAGCAGTACCTCGCTCCATCGATTCACGATTTCACCTTCACCTTCCACGAAGCACGGCTTTGCACGCGGACCCGCGGTACCGCAGCCTTCCGCGTTTTCTGCGCAGACATCCTAGCCCATCTCCGCCAAACGCGTCAGTGCATTTCGAGGCTTTATTTCGAGGAAGACGATGTGGTGTCGCAGTACTGCTACGCCGCGCAACAACACAGCTCCCGCTGACTTAGATGCCGTCCTTGCCGCAGGTGTTTACTGGTCGAAATAATTCAGATCCACCGAAACGAAAAACTACATGTGTTCTAGGCTATACGCTGTTCTCCGCAAATCTCTTCCTTCGCCTGTAGCCAGTCTTGCTCCGGAGAACCGCCCGTTCCGCCGCGTTGCAGAAACAGTTCATAGGCACGCCTGCGGATTTTCTCCTCTACTACCGGCGAAGCTTGAGACTCTTGAGCGAATTCGGGCGACGTCGTTATCGGTTCCACTTGAGTGCCAGTCCCATTCTCGGGTTTGGCCTTGCGGCTCCGTTTCTTCGGCGTGGCGCTGTCATCGGCCCGTGTTGCTTTCGGCATCGTACTTAGCTCCTAGACTTAACAGATTTGCAGCCAGTCCGTGCTCTGAGAGGTCATGGCTGGTTGCGGTATCTCTACTATAACCAATTTTGGCCGGATTTGGGGCGCTAAGGTGGCGTTTTCCACAACTTTCCGCCGACTCACCTTAGTAAAGTGCTGCTCGTCACGTCCAAGCCTGCAAGCGGCTCCCGAATGAGGCGTTCTGGTGTCCAATGGGACAATGATACGAGGAACTTAGCGGGCGGCCACTGCGTATCAGACAGAGGGGCGACTGACCCTCCAACTCCATGATCTTCTTCGAGATTCTCCGGCAGACGTTGCGGACTTTGTGGGCGCACAAGCTGCGCTCCTTCCTGACGATGTTTGGCATCGCGTGGGGCGTCGGCTCCCTGCTGCTGCTGGTCGGCCTGGGAGAGGGCTTCCGCTCCGGTAACCGCCGCGAGTTGAACTCGCTCGGCGAGGACATTATGTTCATCTTCCCGGGGCGCGCGCCGGCTGTCGCCGGCAATATGAGCTCGGGCCGGCAGTACTTCATGACCTATCGCGACTACCTTGACATCCAGCAGGAGGCGCCGCATGTTCGCGCGGTTGCGCCGGTGCTCATGCGGCAGGACATCCGCGAGGTCAGCGAGTTTGGCAACACCAACGGGCAGGTGGTGGGCGTCCCGCCGCACTTCAACACCATTCGCTATCTGCCGCTCGACAGTGGCCGCTGGCTGAACGACGCGGACGATACCCAGAAACGGTTTGTGTGCGTGATCGGCGACGAGATGGTGAAGAACCTGTTTCCCGGTGGCAGAACGGCGGTCGGCAGCTTCATCATGCTGAACGACGTTCGATTTGAAGTCGTGGGAGTGGTGCAGCGTGTGGGCCATGGCGACGACAACTCGACCAACAATCGCGTCTTCCTTACCTATACGATGATGCATCAGTTCTTTCCCCTGGCCGGCGAACAGCAGCAGGATGCAGTCTCGTTCCTGAACTACCGGCCGCGCACCCGTGATGAACACACTCTGGCGCGCGACGAAGTACGAAAGATCGTTGCCCGCAATCATGGGTTCGATTGGCGCAACGAAGATGCCTTCGAAGACTGGGATACGGTGAAGAATGCCGAGATGGTCGGTAAGATTTTCGACGTGATGGACATCTTCCTGGGCGGAGTTGGCCTGGTCACCCTCACCCTCGGCGCTATTGGCATTGTCAATATCATGCTGGTTGCCGTAACCGAGCGCACTCGCGAGATAGGCCTGCGCAAGGCGCTGGGCGCTACCAACCGCAGCATCCTGTTGCAGTTCTTCCTGGAGGGGGCCTTCCTCACGCTCTTGAGCGGGGCCATCGGCATGGGTGGGGCTGCGCTGCTCATGTTCCTGATGAGTGGATTGGGGCAGGTGCCGGGTTTCGATCCTCCCACAATGTCGTATATGTCGGCGACGGTCGCCATTGGCACACTGGCGCTGGCGGGAATTTTTGCCGGGCTTTATCCCGCCCGCAAGGCGTCCCTGTTACAGCCTGTCGATGCCCTGAGGCAGGAGTAGCTCCATGATGCAAGATCTGCTTACTCAAGCTTATGGCGCCATGCGTCACAACCGGCGCCGCACTGCTCTTACCATGCTCGGAATGGCGTGGGGCATCGCGACGGTCGTTCTGCTGCTGGCCTACGGCGCCGGATTCGGCCGTGCCATCGAGACCATTTTCGCCAACTGGGGCACCCGCATCATCGGCGTCTTTCCCGGCCGCACCTCGCAGCAGGCCGGAGGGCAAAAGGCCGGCACCAAGATCAAGTTCACCTTCGATGACATTGACCGCATCGTCAACGCTGCGCCCCTGGTCCATCGCATCACACCCGTGGTCGAGAAGCAGAGCAACGTTCAGCAGGATGTTCGCACCTATACCCTTCCCATCAACGGCGTTTACCCCACCATGTTCCAGATTCAAGCGTTGAAACTGGGCGAGGGCCGTTTGCTGAACGAGGAAGACGAGATGTCGCGGGCGCGCGTAGCGGTCATCGGCTCGGAGGCAAAATCCAAGCTCTTCTCCGGCCAGTACGCACTGGGGCAGTTCATCCGGATCGACGGCATCAGCTTCCGGGTGATCGGCATCCTGTCCGCCCACATGCAGGAAGGCGACGACAGTGTCAACAAGCTGATCTATATCCCTTTCACCACCATGGGCGATTTGAAGGACACGCATTATCTCGACGGCATCTGGCTCGACTACGAAGGCAATGAATTCGAGCTCGTTGAGCGCCAGGTGCGCGGCGTCCTTGCCCAGCAGTACAACTTCAAGCCCGACGACAAGCGTGCCATCTTCGTCTTCAACATGATGAAGCAGTTGAAGCAGTTCCAGATCATCACCACGGGCTTGCAGATTCTATTGGCCTTCATCGGCACCCTGACGCTGGGCATTGGTGGCGTCGGCCTGATGAACATCATGCTGGTCTCCGTCACCCAACGCACGCGCGAGATCGGAGTGGAAAAAGCCCTGGGCGGCCGCAAACGCGACATCCTCTTCCAATTCCTTGCCGAGGCGATGGCCATTACCTTTGTCGGTGGGATTGCCGGCATCCTGCTGGCCTATGCGGTTTCGCTTGGCGTCGGACGTCTCACCTTCTACAGCGCCGTCGCCAAGAACGCCGAGGCGGCCGATATCCGGCTAATCATTGACCCGGCCATCGTGGTCGTGGCCACTGTCATCCTGACGTTTGTTGGCCTAGTCAGCGGGATGCTGCCCGCCATCAAGGCTTCGCGCCTCGATCCCATCGAAGCGCTGAGGTACGAGTAGGGAATGCGTTTTCACTATTCGTTACCTTCCCCTGTCATCCCGACCGAGGACTCTTAGTCCGAGTGGGGGGACCTGCGGTTCCCGCGGGCGGCTTCTTCTGGCCCGTTTTCGCTAGAATCTAACCATGACTTCCGATCGCCTGGCCCGCGTGCAGCAGCAGTTGCGGCTGTACGAGCATCCCCTGGTCGAGTTCGACGCGCGGGCCAAGGGCGATGCCGTCGAGGTGATCATCCGGCCGCGATTCACCGAACCGCCCGTGCATACCTATTATTTCGAGATGCATCCCCGCGATCTCGATGACCCGCAATTCGAGTGGACCTTCCAGCGGCAGATTTTCGACTGCCTGCACGACTACCTCGTGGAAATGTTTATCCGTACGCCGCAGCATCGCAAAGAGCATCAGCAGATGGAGCGCGAGGGCAAGCTGTGAGCCTACACGCCAACAAGCGCCAGGCCATGCCGGAAGGCGAGAACGCGGCATCTCCGGGGAACGCCACTAAGGGCGGCGCTTGTTGGGGACCCCGGCTTCGCGAGTGCATCGCGGACGAAATTCGCCGCGACGGCCCGATTCCGTTCTCGCGCTATATGGAACTTTGTCTGTACGAACCGGAGCTCGGCTACTATTCGCGCGCCCGCGAGCAGTTCGGCAAAGCCGGAGACTTCTACACCTCGAGCGACGTTCACGCCGTGTTTGGACGACTGCTGGCGCGGCAGTTCGAAGAGATGTGGCGCGCGCTGGGCTCGCCGGGACGCATCGAGCTGATCGAGCTCGGTCCAGGTCGGGGATTATTTGCGCGCGACGTGCTGGATTGGGCAGGGAAGCACTTTCCCATTTTCTCGCGTGCTCTGCATTACGCGCTGGTGGAGCAATCCGCACACCTGCAACAACGATTGCAGGAGCGTTTGGCAGAGAACATTTCAACTGGACAGGCGCAAGTCTTCGAGTCCATCGAATCGGCCGCTTTGCAAGCGGGAGAGACCCTAATTGTTTTCGGCAACGAGTTCTTCGATGCCTTGCCGGTCGAGGTCGTGGACCATCGGGGCGCGGTGCGCGTTGGAATCGCCGGTGACCGATTCACGGAAATGTTCGTGACGCCTTCTGCCGCCGAGAGCGAATTTCTGGATCGCTACAGCGTTCATCCGGAAGCAGGAGAGCGCGTCGAAGCGCCCCTGGCGGCGCTCGCGTGGATGGCGCGCATCACCCAAGCCTTCTGCGACAGGCGTGGCTTGGCCGTGCTGATTGATTACGGCTACACCCGGGAGGAGCAGCTTGCCGGGCGGCATCGTGACACCCTAATGGCGTACCGTCAACACCGGGCCAGCACTTCGCCCTATGAGGCTCCGGGCGAGCAGGACATCACGGCACACGTGAATTTCACCGCGTTGCGAGCGCTAGGTGCGGAGGGCGGCCTCGATTTCTTGGCCCTGGTCACGCAGGCACAGTTCCTAATGGGCATCGGCGAGGACAACCAGTTTGCCGACGCGTTCCAGGAGTGCAATCTGCCGCAGGAGCGCGCCAAGGTGGCGCTGCAGCTCAAGCACCTGATCGCTCCAGGCGGAATGGGAGAGACATTTCAGGTGCTGGTGATGTCGCACGGTATCGAACCAGAGAAGGCTGCGCTGTTGAGCGGGCTGAAATTCACAAGGTAGGTTTGTGGCCGACTCCGTACGGGCCCTTGACTAAAGCCATTCGGCGGGAGTGGGCTACGTCGCCGGGCTGAAGCCCGGCGCTTCCAGCGCGGAGAAGCCCATTCCTTTTGCAGCTGCCACTCGCTTCGGGCGCAAAGTGGGAGCGGGAGGCGGGAAGGCGTCGCGGAGTAGAACTGTCGCCGACTCGATCTGCTCCGGCGTGGGCGGTCCGACTTGCAGCACGACATTGCTGTTGGGCTCGGACACAAGCTGAAAGAGATTCTGGTTCAACATGATCGACTCCAACAAGCGTCCTAGATCGCGGGAGTGAAAACCATTGCTGAAACAGGGGCCGTTCGACCAACCCGGATTGACGGAGTAGTTGCAGATCAAGCTGGAATAGCCGCGTGGGGTGGAGCACCACATCTTCAGGCAGTCCACGGACCGATCTCCTCCGACGTGGTATTCGATCTGCACGAGGCCGTTCGACTGTCCTTGGACCAAATCTTTCCAGTTCAGGGCCACGGCGCTTTCGAGCATGTGGTCTAGTTTTATATCTAGTGGTGCGGGCACTGACTGGGGCGCAGTAGTCATCGTTCCTCCATGAATGGTCAAGTCGTTGATCGGCGAGGCGTGGTGATGTGTTAGCCGGCCTTTTCTATAGGTTCGCTTGCGTCGGAGACTGGCAAAGACTCTTCGGCTGGATCGGCCTGCACGTGTGCTCCATTGCGTCGCTTCGCGCTGGCAATCCTGAAACCAGCCTCCACGAATCCGTTCCTCTGTGGCAGCGACTCGCAACCTTGCTGCACCGCCTTTCGCATCGCTTCGCCCCATTCCATTCCGTGCTGCTCTGGAACATAAGAACCTGGAGCGGGGTCGAAAGAGACATAGTCAGGCTTGCCGACGAGGAAGGCGACCATTTGGCCTGGACTGTCCTTCTTGATCTCGTCGCGAAGGGCCAGAGCGCCGCTATAGTCCTTGCGAATGTCAATCAGAACCATGTCATAACGGTCCTGATGCCAGATGGATGCCGCCTCATCGAGATCGCAGGCGCCGATCATCTCAACGCCATGCAAGGCCATGATTTTCTTGCGCAGCGCACGCCTCTCAGGATTTGAATCCATAAGAAGCGCGCACTTCTTCAGCTGGACGGTATTCGCGCCAAGGTTCGATGCAGTTATCATCTCGCTCCCTCAATACTTATACGCGGACGGCTTTGGGCTTGGCTTCGCTCACGGTCACTGTAGCGCCACCAAGAGTCGAGCCATTCAAGCCCAACAAGGCCTCGTGCGCTTCTTTGTCGCTTTCCATCTCAACGAACGCGAAGCCGCGCGGACGGCCAGTGTCGCGGTCCTTGATGATGTTGACGGCCTGAACTGCTCCGTAGACTGTAAATGCGTTGCGCAGTTCATCCTCGGTGGTACTGAGGTCCATTTTTCCCACGAACATGTTTTTCATTTTTCACCTGTGAAGCGTGCGGAAGACTCTGGAGGACACGAAACAAGCTTCGCCCCCGGCAAAGACGGGCCGTCGCTGTCTTAGAGAGCACTTGTTAGGAGGGCTGAGGGGTGAACCTTCTTAATTTCTAGAAGGCGCTACAGTTGTGGCTCACGAGAAGCCCACTTGATTCAGTATACGCTGTTGTCAGCGGGGACAGTAAGAAATTGCTATTCCACCGTTACTGACTTCGCCAGATTTCGCGGCTGGTCCACGTCGCAGCCGCGGCGCACGGCGATGTGGTACGCCAGCAACTGGCACGGCACAACTTCCAGAATCGGCGCAAGCAGTTCCGGCGCTTGAGGAACGTAGAGCACGTGGTCGGCGGCTTCGCGGATCTCCTCGTCGCCGTCGGTGGCAATGGCGATGACCGTGCCCGAGCGCGCTTTCACTTCCTTCAGGTTGGAGAGCGTCTTCTCGTAGCGCAGCACCGAGCCGGGATCGCTCTTGTCGTGCGTCGCCAGAATTACGACCGGCAAGTCTTCATCGATGAGCGCGTTGGGGCCGTGCTTCATCTCCCCGGCTGGATACCCTTCGGCGTGAATGTAGGAAATCTCTTTCAGCTTCAGCGCGCCTTCCAGTGCGATGGGGTAGTGCACGCCGCGTCCCAGGAAAAGAAAATCGTGCGCGCGGTGATATTCCTTGGCCAGGTCTTCGGTCTCCTCGTCGCGCGTGAGCAGCGCCTCCAACTTGCCCGGCATGAGCGTCAGTTCGGTGAGAAGCCGCTTTGACTGCTCGCTGTCGAGCGTGCCTCGGACCTGTCCGAGATAAACCGCAAACAGAAACAGCGCGGTCAATTGCGCGGTAAATGCTTTGGTGGAGGCCACGCCGATCTCCGGTCCGGCGTGGGTGTAAACCGTGCCATTGGACTCGCGCGCGATCATGGAGCCCACCACATTACAGATCCCCAGCGTCTTCGAGCCCTTGGCCCGCGACTCCCGCATCGCAGCGATGGTGTCGGCAGTTTCGCCCGACTGCGTGATCAGGATGGTCAAATCGTCCGGGCCATTCAGCGGGTCGCGATAACGGAATTCGCTGGCGTAATCCACTTCGACCGGCAGCTTGGCCAGACGCTCGATCATGAACTTGCCAGCCAGCCCGGCGTGCCAACTGGTGCCGCAGGCCGCGATGTAAACCTTGTCAAGTTTGCGGAAATCGTCCTCGGTAATGTCCATCTCGTCGAGGAACACCTTTCCGGTGTCGAGCGAGACGCGGCCCAGCGTGGTGTCACGCACCGCGCGCGGCTGCTCGTAGATTTCCTTCAACATGAAATGCTTGAAGCCGCCCTTCTCGGCCATGATCGGGTCCCAGGTGATGTGCTGCACCTGGCGCTCGATGTGGCGGCCTTCGAAGTCGGTCAACTGCACGCCGGAGGGCGTAATGGTGGCGAGATCGCCATCGGCAAGAAAGAACAGATCGCGGGTGTGATAGAGAATCGCCGGCACATCGCTGGCGACGAAGTATTCGTCCTTGCCCAGCCCGATGACCGCTGGCGGTCCATTGCGCGCGGCCACAATCTTGTTGGGCTCGTCGGCCGAGATGACCGCGATGGCGAACACGCCAGTCAAAAGCAGCACGGTCTTGCGGACGGCTTCTTCCAATGGAACCTTGTGTCCGTTGCTGCCTTGCAGGTTCTTCTCGACCAGGTGGGCGATGACCTCGGTGTCCGTCTCGGTGGTGAAGCGGTGGCCTTCTTCGATGAGCTTCTTCTTCAGGCTGACGTAGTTCTCCACGATGCCGTTGTGGACGACGACGATCTTTCCGGTGCAGTCGCGGTGCGGGTGCGCGTTCTCTTCGGTCGGGCGTCCGTGCGTGGCCCAGCGAGTATGGCCGATGCCGTAGGTGCCATCCAGTGGCTTCAGCCGGATCACCTCTTCCAGATTGCGCAGCTTGCCCTCGGCGCGGCGCACCTGCAACCCGGCCCCGTTGCCGCCGACGGCGATACCCGCGGAATCATAGCCGCGGTATTCGAGGCGGCGCAGGCCGTCAATAATGACCGGTACCACTCGCTTGTTCCCGACGTATCCAACTATCCCGCACATAGACTTGTCAACCTTTGCTATTCGATGGTGCAGTCACGGTCCGCGATGCGAAGCCGTGAGTTATGGCTTCGGACAACCCCGATCTTCGCTGGACCAGATGGTCTCGAAGCCGGTTATCCCTCGATCGTGAAGCGATATTCTTCGATCACCGGATTGGTGAGCACTTCACGCGCAATGCGCTCGATCTCCGCCTGCGCTTCTTCACGGCTGATGCCGCCGTCGAGCGTGATCTCGAAGTATTTGCCCTGGCGCAGATCGTCAATGCCGCGATAGCCCATCTTCTTCAGGGCGCCGTGAATCGTTTTACCCTGCGGATCGAGCACGCTTTTCTTGAGCGAAACGTACACGTAGGCTTTCATGGAGGAAGCTCTATTATACCGGGTGCTCGGGGCCAGTCTGGAACGGCTGATCGATTTCGATCTGATATCCGTTGGCCAGGCGATTATTGGCATTGGCCAACGCGACCACCGACATCATCTCGTGGAACATTTCCTCGGTCATGCCTTTCTTACGGGCCGATGCGGTATGCGCCGCAATGCAGTACGGGCAGCCCGTGGTCACGCTTACCGCGATGTAGAGCAACTCTTTCATCACCGCATCCAAAGCACCTGGCGGCCATCAGTTGCTTGGTGTCTTCCCAGGTGCGCTTCAGCAGCGCCGGATCGTGCGCCAGCGCCTTCCAGAAATTGTTGATCCAGTCGGTCTTGCGCGTGGCCATGATGTCGTCATAGACCGCCCGAACTTCGGGGCTGGCGTCGTTGTATTCGATAAGTCCGAAAGTCGCCATGCACTCTCCTCCCAATGAATTCGTCAACCAAGCAATAACGTAACAGACTGGGAGACTGTGCCGGTTTCGCGTAACAGGAGTATCTTTCGAGCCAAGGGACAACCTCACTCGAGGTGCGCAATGAGAAGCCGTTGGTTCAGGGCCCATCCTTTCGTTCTCACGATTACCGCGATGCTTTGTCTGCCAGGAAGCGCTCTGTCGCAAACGGCAACGCCGATTCCTCCCGGTCACACGGCCGCAAATAAGGCCACGCGCAATGCGGAAAACGTGGAACCTCCGGCGCCCCCGGTCCAACCCAACGTCACGGCCACGCAGATCCTGCAACAGGCGGATGAGTTGGTATCGCTGGCCCAGCAGGTACGCGTGGAGACGGAACGCGCAACCCAGGGACTTCTGGCCAAAGACCTGAAGGACAAGCTGAAACGGATCGAGAAGCTCTCCAAACGATTACGCGAGGAACTTGTGCCGTAGAAAACACCATTGCTTGATTCTGTGTGCTCTCCGTGTCCTCCGTGGCGAAAGCCGAGCTAATCCACCTGCACCTTCTGCCGATACACCGCCACCTGCACGTTCCATCGCAAGTCCCTGGTCATCGCGTCACGCAGCTGGGACGACGCTTGCGGCTCGCCGTGCACCAGAAAGGTTCGCTTGGGAGGACGGCGAAAGGTGTGCAGCCACTCCAATAGCTCCGGGGTGTCAGCGTGGTCGCTGAACTGCTCCAGCGCGGCGATTTGCGCGCGGATCGGAATCTCCTGGCCAAACATCTTTACCTCGGAGGCGCCGTTCTTAATGGTGAATCCCCGCGTACCCGGCGCCTGGAAGCCGATGAACAACACCAGGTTTCGCGGATCGGGCAGGCGCAGCATCAGGTGGTGCAGTATTCGTCCTCCTGTGACCATGCCGCTGGACGAGACGATAATGCTGGGATACTTGGAATCATTGATTTTCTTCGATTCGTCCTGCGTGACATCGAAGTGAAAGTTTGGCCAACCTAACGGCGAGCCGTACTTCTGGATCAGCGCCTTGGTCTCCGGCGTGAACTCTTCTGAATGCTTCATGAAGATGTCCACCGCCTTGATCGCCATGGGGCTGTCGGCGTGTACGGGCACGCTGGGGACCTGTTTCGTCTCCATCAGCTCCTTCAGCAGAAACAGAAATTTCTGCGTGCGCTCGACGGCGAAGGACGGAACCACGACGCTGCCGCCACGCTGGAGCGTAGTACGGATAAGCGCGGCCATCTGCGGACGCGGGTCGGTATGGGGATGCTGACGATTTCCGTAAGTGCTTTCCATTACCAGCAGATCGCAGTCTTCACCCTCGGCCGGACCGGAGTGCACCACTTTCCCGGGAGCAATCTGGTTGTCGCGCACACGTCCGATATCGCCGGAGAAGAGCAGCTTCGAGGTCTTACCATCGGCCGTCAGCGCGATCTCCGCCATCGCCGAGCCGAGTATGTGCGCCGCGCGCACAAAGCGGAACGACAGTTGAGCGGTGAGTTGCTTCAGTTCCCCGAAGTTGACCGGCCGGAAAAGCGTCAGGCACTGCTGCGCTTCTTCCATGGTGTAGAGCGGCAATGCAGGATGGTGTTTGCTAGCCCGCGTCTTGTTATAGAACGCCGCATCTTCTTCCTGGAGGTGCCCGGAATCGGGAAGCAAAATGCCGCACAGATCAATGGTTGGGGGCGTAGCGTAGATCGGGCCATGAAAGCCCTCCTTCACCAGTCGCGGGATCCAGCCGCAGTGATCGATATGCGCATGGGTCAGGATGACGGCGTCGATCGAGGACGCGGGCACCGGCAGGTCCTGCCAGTTACGCTCACGCCATTCTTTCTGTCCCTGAAACATGCCGCAGTCAACCAGCACCTGAATGCCTTGCTTGCCACTCTCATCGCCGGTATTGATCAGGTGCTTGGAGCCGGTAACGACGCCGGCCGCGCCGAGAAACTGGATATAGCTCAAGCGGTCCTCACTCGTCTGCTCATTGGCAGGCTAGGTCAATACTACCTTCGACGGCAAATGCCAAGTGAGGATTGTGTAGGGAAACCCAAACGCGCCGACGTCTTCTGGGCAGTTCTGCCACGCCGTCGGGTGGCTCGACCTCGTGGATTGGTTCGGGGTGGCTCGCCACCCGGAAGGAATCAACGTTCGGTCCAAGATGGTTCATCGGAAACGGATCGGCATGGGCGCATCATTTTGTTCCGGGCTGCTACCAAACATTAGCTACTGGTGCAACCCAAGCGCCGAGAAATCTCGTCGGAACAGGGTATATGAACAATCTTGTGTGGATGGGGTTCTTTCTTCGGTTGCTCTCCCTTGACCGTATGGGAAGGAAACTAAGATGGCTGACAGCAGCGCTGATCGCACTCATTCTCGGCGCCGGCATAGCCACCTCCGCCCAAAGCGCGCCTCGCGCCCGGGTTGATTCATCCCAGGTAATTGAGTTTCTGAATCAGACGATCGATTGGTACCGGCATCGGGCCGCGGAGCAGCAACTCCCGACCGAACCCGATGAGGTGTTGGTGCTCAACGACAATCGCCAATTGGCCGACCAGGTTGTGCGTCTGGCTTTTGAATTTGCCCAAGCGGAAGCGGAGTCTCTCGCGAACAATCACGCCCCGGGGCACAACCCGAATCAAAGCGCCAGTCCGTCGCAGTATCAGGCCTTGCTTCAACTCGAGGCCAAGATAAACCAACAAGCGCAAACGTCCCAGTCCGAGGTACAGACTCTCCGGCAGAAACTTGAGACCGCCAGCGGCAAGAAGCGGCAGACACTGCAAGCTCAGCTGGCCGAGACGCAGGCTGAACTCGACCTTGCAAAGGCGCGCAGAGATACGATCCACAGCATGACTGAGTTCGTCACCGGAACGGGCGGCAACGGGCTCGGCGCTACCGATCTGCGAGCGCAAGTCCAGGCATTGGCCGATTCCGTTCCCGTTGTGTTGACGGCCAAGAACAGCGACGCCTCTTCCAAGGAACAACTCGCTCCCGCATTGATCGCGGCGACGAACAAACCTGCGCCCTCAGGCGTTTGGGATCTCACCGCAGATTTGTTTGCACTTTCCCGGAAGATTCACACGGTTGATATTGCGATTCAGCAGACCGATGCACTGGCAAAAAGAGCGGGTGAAATCAGATCGCCGTTCGTAACCCGCATCAAGGAACTGTCCGCCCAGGGCGACGAGCTGGCCAAACAGGCAGACTCAGCAAGTCCGCCCGAACTGGAACAGCAGAGACAGCAGCTCGACTCGCTGGCGGCGGAATTCCGACAGATCGCAGCGGTCGAGCTTCCGTTGAGCAAACAGCGCATCTTGCTGCAGCTCTACCAGCGCAGCCTGACCAATTGGAGGAGTGCGATACAGAGCCGGCGCATGACGGAGATGAAAGGCCTGCTGGTCAGGCTTGGATTGCTGGCCATCATGATCGGAATCGTAGTGATAGCAGCCGAGCTATGGCGACGCGCCGTGTACCGCTACATCCACAATTCTCGGCGGAGATACCAGGCGCTCTTGCTGCGAAAACTGGTGATGTGGTTCCTGATCGCGGTGATCATCGCGTTCGCTTTTGCCAGCAAACTCGGCTCCATAGTGACGTTCGCCGGCCTCATCACGGCTGGTGTCGTGGTCGCATTGCAGAATGTCATTCTGTCCTTCGTGGGATACTTCCTTCTGATTGGTAAGTTCGGCATCAGGGTGGGCGACCGCGTGCAGATTGGCGGTGTAAGCGGGGAGGTAATCGATATCGGACTGGTGCGTCTGCACCTGATGGAACTTAGCGGCAACGAATACATCCCCACGGGAAGGGTCGTCGCGTTCTCAAATACCATTGTGTTTCAACCGACGGCCGGACTGTTCAAGCAGATTCCAGGCACCAACTTCCTCTGGCACGAAATCACCCTCAGGCTATCCCCGGAGACCGAATATGACCCGGTTAAGAAACGATTGCTTCGGGTTGTCGAAACCGTTCTCGTTGATTACCAGGAAGAACTGGAGCGGCAAGACCGCGCAATGAAGAACTCCTTCCTCTCAACTTCCCCAAGTGGGCTCCGGCCGAAAGCCCAGGTACGGTTCACAACCTCGGCGCTCGAGGTAGTGATCCGCTTTCCTGTTGTGCTGCATCAGGCAGACGAGATAGATGAGCGGGTGACGCGGGAGTTGATTCGAGAACTTGATCGCGAACCAAAGTTGAAACTGGTTAATTCCGACGGCCCAGGACTGCGGGAGGCGACGCTGACTTACTCGTGACCGTGAGGTCCGGCGTTAAGTCAGCCTCGATGCACCCGGAGCGCCTTCCCGGCAGACTCGGAATACAGCTACTTCTTTTTGCGGGGTGCCGGGCGTTGCCTCGATGACCAATTTATTTGACACGGCAAATTTTCGCCGTACACATCCCATAATTGCACGCCCAGGACGGTCAATTTTCTGGCACTGACGAAGAATCAATCACATACACGCTCACTTCAACTCTGGCACAAGGCGTGCCCATACCTCCATGAATATGCCAAGTTCCCGGAGGTTAACGATGAAGAAGACGAAGTCGTCAGGAGTCTTACTAATGTTCGCTCTCGTGGCTGGATTATGCTTGCTGCCACCACGCTTGGCTGCCCAGCAAGACAGTCGCCCAACGGCCCAACAGCAGCAACCGGACACCTCGAGTCAACCTGCCATGATGAATCAGGCATCTGATTCACAGACGTTCACCGGCACGATTGCAAAATCGGGCGGAAAGTTCGTCTTGAAGGACAGTGCCAGCAAGTCCACGTATGCGCTGGATGATCAGGACAAGGCTAAGCAGTTCGTGGGTCAGTCCGTTCAAGTTACCGGAACGCTGGATGCGCAATCGAATACGATTCGCATTTCCAGCATTACACCCGGATCCTAGCGCCAGGCACTGGCGAGGGGCGGCCAACGTGAGGTCGCTCTCGCCACTGCCCAGATCTTCCTGCAAGCTCCTTCAGGGCGTCCAAGCCCAAACGAAATCGCCCTGCGAGCGCAGTGGAACTGAAGAAGACTGCGTTTTCAGAACGCAAAAGAGTGTTCCGCCAGCGATACCACGACGAGGAGATAGCATGCGTCTTCTGAGTTTGCGGCTCATAGTCTCGTTGATCGTCGGAATCACGGTGGTGTCACTGCTGTCTTCGTATTACTCCGTCCGCATGGAGAGGCGTGAGCTGCGACGCGATTTGGAACGGCGTGCCGACCTGCTGGGAGAGAGCCTGGCGGCCAACGTGGAGCGCAGTCTGGAGAAGGGCTCGCCACGGGACTTGCAGCGCATCGTAGAGCGCTTCGGCAACCGCGAGCACCTCGCTCGGGATCGCCGTCTATGACATTTCCGGGAGCCTCGTCGCCGAGACGCCGGGATTGGCCAGCGTTCTCAGAACTCAGCCCGCAGTGGTGGCGGACGCAATTGCTGACAGACCAGGGAAAAGCTGAATTCACCCGCTCCGCCGATGCCTCCCTCCATGTTTACGTGATGCCGCTGCACCAGGAGGACCATGTCATCGGCGGCCTGGCAGTCGTACAGGATACCGGTTACATCGGGGCGCAAACGCGGCTGGTGTGGCGCGATACTTTTCTGCGCGTGCTGGTGCAGGTGGTGATCATCGCGCTGATCACTCTGCTGATTGTGCGGTGGAGTCTGAGCGGCCCTATTGCGCGCGCCGCGCAGTGGATGCGTACGCTCCGCACCCAGCGAGGCGCTTCTCGCCACGCCATGCCTGACCTGGACCTCTTTCAACCTCTGGCCCATGAAGTGGCGACCATCGCCGAAAGCCTAGACCACGCGCGCTCGGCTGCTGAGACCGAGGCGCGCCTGCGGCAGGCAGGGGAATCCAGTCTGGACCGCCGAGCGGCTGGCCGTGCATGTGCGCAGCAAGCTGGGCGAGAGCCGGCTGTTCGTGGTCTCCAACCGCGAGCCTTTCCACCACGTCAGACAAGGCAAGAACCTGGCCGTGGTGGTTCCCGCCAGCGGACTGGTCACCGCCCTGGAACCCGTGCTGCAGGCGTGCGATGGAACCTGGATCGCACACGGGAGCGGTGACGCCGACCATGAAACCGTGGACCAGAACGACCGGCTTCGCGTGCCTCCGGATGACCCGAGGTATACCTTGCGCCGGGTCTGGCTGACTGCTGAAGAAGAAGATGGCTATTACTACGGATTTGCCAATGAAGGCTTGTGGCCGCTGTGTCACATCGCACACACCCGGCCGATCTTTCGCGCCTCCGATTGGGAGCAGTACCAGGAGGTCAATCGCAAGTTCGCGGATGCCGTGCTGCAGGAGATGGCCGAGACTGAGCAACCGGTGGTTTTCGTGCAGGACTATCATTTCGCTCTCCTGCCTCGCATGATCAAGGAGAAGCGGCCTGACGCCAGGGTTGCGATCTTCTGGCACATCCCGTGGCCGAACCCGGAAGCGTTTGGCATCTGTCCCTGGCAGGGCGAGTTGCTGGACGGCCTGCTGGGCGCCGACCTGATTGGTTTCCACGTGCAGGCGCACTGCAACAATTTCCTGCAAACGGTGGACCGCGCGCTGGAGTCGCAGATCGATTGGGAGCACTTCACGGTCAAACGCAACGAACACATCACCATGGTTCGGCCGTTCCCCATCAGCGTGGACTTCGCTGAGTTCAAGTCATCGGCGGCATGCCGTTTCCAGCGAATCGGAACGGGCTGCCTTGCTTCAGGAGCATGGGCGTCGAAGGCATCTTCATGGGAGTGGGCGTGGACCGGGTGGATTACACCAAGGGGATTCTCGAGCGCTTCCTGGCGATCGAGCGTCTTTTCGAGCGGTACCCGGTTTACTTGAAGCAGTTTGTGTTCGTTCAAATCGGCGCTCCCAGCCGAACCCACATCAAGCGCTACCACGATTTGCTCGAGGAAGTCGAAGCCGAAGCGGAGCGCATTAATCGGCGATTCCAAGCGGCAAACTGGAAGCCCATCATTTTCCTCAAACGGCAGCACAGTCATCGCGAGATTGAGCGTTACTATCGCGCCGCCGACCTGTGCCTGGTCACCTCGCTTCACGATGGAATGAATCTGGTCGCAAAGGAGTTTCTGGCAGCTCGCGACGATGAAGACGGGGTGCTGGTGCTGAGCTGCTTCACCGGCGCCGCGCGAGAACTGCGCGACGCGTTGCTGGTGAATCCCTACGACATTGACCAGACGGCAGAGGCCATACGCGCCGCCCTGGAGATGGATCCGGAAGAGAAGAAACAGCGCATGCAGCGTATGCGAAAACTCATACGGGAGCAAAACATCTATCGCTGGGCTGGAGACTTGATTGGCCAGCTCTGCGACGTTCGCGTCGCCGCACCCGGGAAGACCCCGGAAAGAGTGGAGATTGGCACTTCAGCGGCTTGATGGTTTTCCGATTCAATTACAGGAGGAGCACTTGGTTGACACCCTTTCCAAACTCGACCTGCAGGATTTCTTTCGCGATGTAGCGCAGGCTCGCCAGTCGGCCCTGTTGCTGGACTATGACGGGACCCTCGCCCCCTTTCGCCAGAATCGACACGAGGCGCTTCCCTATCCCGGCGTCACGGGCCTGCTGAACGGAATCTTGGCCACCGGCCGTACGCGGCTGGTTCTTATCACCGGGAGATGCGCCCAGGAGCTCATTCCACTGCTGGACATTTTCCCCCATCCTGAGATTTGGGGAACGCACGGATTGGAGCGGTTGCATAGCGATGGTTCACACGAGATGCAGTCCATGGACTCGTACACCCTTGACGCGCTCGCCGCCGCCGACGAGTGGGTCAATAGTCTGAAGCTTCACCACTTGGCGGAGCATAAGCCAGGAAGCTTGGCTGTGCATTGGCGCGGTCTCCCGGAGGATGAGACACGCGAGGTCCGGGGCAAGATTTTGTTGGGATGGCTGTCGATAGCTGATCGTGCATGTTTGAGGCTTGAGCATTTCGATGGCGGTGTCGAGATGCGAATGGCCGATCGGAACAAGGGAGACGCGGTGCGGACCATACTGACGGAGATGGATATCGACAATGCCCCGGTGGCTTATTTAGGCGATGACCAGTCCGATGAGGATGCCTTCCGCATTCTCCAAGGCCGCGGATTGAGCGTGCTGGTGAGGCCGGAATGGCGGGAAACCGCGGCCAACCTTTGGCTTCGCCCGCCCGTCCAACTACTTGGTTTTCTCCGTGATTGGCTGGCCGCGTGCCGGCAAATGCCAGCACAGCCGCAACATAGGCAAGGGGCGCTTCACCGCGCGGCAGGGTCGCGGAAGGAACGGGGAGAGGATGGACAGCATCCAGAACGATAATCCGCCACGCCGCGCGCACAAATCCTTCCACTTCAATACTTCGGCCCACCTGCTGCTCATCGAAAGGGAGCGGGCCACCAATCTTTCCGAGCTCCTTTACGGCCTTAGCACCTGCTCGGAAAACTCCATCTTCCAGCACACCTTTCGCACCTTACAGGAACACCATTTCATCCGCGAGGGCTTTTCCAACGACTTTGCCCATTGGGCATTGTCGGCATGCAACGAACCCGGCTTGGCGGAACGACTGGCCAGCGTGGATGTGCGCGAGTTTACCTCGGTGCAGGCGGTGCGCGAGCAGATCATTCACATTGTGGAGGAGTACGTCCAAAGGCACCCACGCAGCCGTGAACGAGTCGTCGATGAGCCCTTCTATTTCTGTGCCGCTGACGTGGTTGTCATGCCTACTCCGTTCGTGGCTCATAACCTTCCCGAATTCGTGGATGGACTCGCCCATGTTAGCGTGCACTCCATCCACCATCACTTCATCGAAGCGCGGCTCCGGCTGAAGCTCACGTTAAATGACTTCTCGTTGTGGTTGGAGGAAGAGGCAGGCGTAAGAGACGTGGCGCGGCGCATCAACCGCATTGACATCTACACGGCCACGATGGAGGGTGTGCGCCGCCAGATCATTCACATTGTCAAAGGGGCGCTTAACTAAGGAACAGATGGAACCAAAGAAAGAGGAAGTAATGGAAAGGCCGGAGGCGCCGTCTGGCCCCTGGCATAACCCTCAATCCGCCACCACTGCGCCTCCTGCGGGCACAATCGCTCCCATGCGCGAGCGTCGCCGTAAGCCCCAGAGCTTACAAGCACCGCCCACGCCTGTTCCTCCACCAAAGCTTGCCGACTACGCTTCCATCATCGGTAACGCCGAACTGGACGAATTGCGCTTGCTGGCCCAGGCGCTTCGCGGCAAGACCGTTAAGATGGTCAACTCCACTGCGGTAGGCGGTGGGGTTGCCGAGATGCTCAATCGCCTGGTTCCCCTACTGTCGGAATTGGAGGTCCCGACCTCCTGGGAGGTTATTACCGGGGGCAATGACTTTTTCGAGATCACCAAGGCCTTTCACAATGCCCTGCATGGCGGCGACTACCGCCTCGCGCCGGAAGTTCAACAGATCTTCCTCGGCTATAACGAGCAGAACCAGCAGCGCATGCAGTTCAACGAAGACATGATCGTCATTCACGATCCGCAGCCGGTGGCCCTGGTCCACGCGCGCGAAGGTACACATGGCAAATGGATCTGGCGCTGCCACATCGATTTGTCCAACCCCAACCGCGAGGTTTGGGATTTCCTGCGGCCGATGGTCGAGCAATTTGATGCCGCCGTCTTCTCGTCACCGTCCTTTGCGCGTCAACTCCACATCCTTCAGTTCTTGTTCTTTCCCTGTATTGACCCATTATCGGAAAAAAACAAGGACCTCGATGACAGCGTGGTGCAAAAGGTCTGCGACGATTTTGGCATTGACCGCTCCCGACCGATCGTTACTCAGGTCTCACGTTTCGACCGCTTGAAGGACCCGGTTGGCGTCATCCGGGCATACAAAATGGCCAAGCAATATGTGGAGTGCCAGCTCGTTCTGGCCGGCGGCGGCGCCAGCGATGACCCCGAGGGCGCTGCGGTGCTCCAGGAAGTGACCGAGGCCGCAGGCGATGATCCAGATATCATTGTTCTCGACCTGCCGCCCTGGTGCGCGTTGGAAATCAATGCTCTGCAACGTGCATCCACCATCGTGGTGCAAAAATCTCTGCGCGAAGGCTTTGGACTTACCGTAACCGAAGCACTCTGGAAAGCGAAGCCAACCATTGCCAGCGCGGTTGGAGGAATCCCCACGCAGATCATTCACCAGCTCACAGGCATGTTGGTCCACTCAGTGGAAGGCTGCGCCTATCAGATCCGCTACCTCCTTACCCATCCAGAATTCGCAAAGCAACTGGGGAGAAACGGGCAGGAACATGTCAAAGAAAATTTCCTGATGACCACGAACGTGAAACGCTGGTTGCTTCTGTTTCGCATCCTGAGCGAAAACCAGGCGAGCTGATTCCAAGTTATTGTGGGCGTTAGAACAATCCCTGGGCTGAGCCTCGCCAAAATCTGTCTCCCAAGTTCTGGGCTAGGTGTCGCCCTGCGCTCATGGTGGCTAGGGAGGACGCCACGGCTCCAGCAACGACGCTCTCATGGTTGCGGCGGAGGAATGTCGTAAGTGTTGTTACCCGTGTTGGCCTCGGGAACGCTACCGTCATTGACCACGATCTTGTCGGGGGCGACCGGCACCTCGATACGGCCCACGCCTTTTTCGCCGGCCTTCACCAGCACGCGGACAATCTTCTCTCCAGACGGAGTCTGGATGATGACTGGGACTTCGGCACCGGCGTGGCCACGGTTCTCGATAGTCGCCGTCACCAGGTAATTCTTTTCCTTCTCGCTCAGCATAGGCCGTGGATACGCCGACTCCACGTGGAACTCCGGCAACCCGCGATCGCGGTACACCCAGTCGTCGAAGAACCACTCCAGATCGTGCTTCGAGTTGGCTTGGACCAGCCGCTGAAAGTAGCTGGGGTCCTTGTCGGCCCCGCTGCGATAGGCCGCGAAGGAGCGCTGCATGGCTTCGTTGCCGATCATGTCGCGCAGCATCCAGAGAACAAAGCCGCCCTTGCCGCGCAAGTAAAGCTCGTCGTTGGTGTTGAGCAGCGTGTTGTCAGCCGTGTTGTCGGCAACCTTGGTGGCGGGCGCCGTCTTGGGATGTGCCAGCTCTTCCACTTGGACGAGGGGCTCGCGATATTGATCCAGATACTCCAGGGCGGCGCGCCGGCCGCTGCGGTTTTCGACCGTCATCACTTGCAGAAACCGCTCCAGGCCGTGCTGCAGCCACAGGTGAGGAGAATGAAATCTCGCCGCTACTTGCGCCGGCAGCAACAGGAGTTGCAGACGTTGCCGTTTGCGCCTCACGCAACGGCGTGAACAGCACCGCGCCATTCTGCCAGGGATTGGCGTTGGGGTCGGTGAGTTCGATGACCCGCGGATCCCACCCTTTCGCCTGCGGCGACAAGGGTGGGGCACCCGCCGGCTCGGGCAGCCACTCGTGAAGCAGAGGATCGCTGGTTTCGGCAGCGAGGGCATAGTCTCGCGCCAGCGAGGTGTTATCCGGAACATGGAGCAGCGTAATGGTGGGACGCGCGAGTTCGACATAATTGGCGATGGCGAACGTAGGAACGACATTGCCCAGTTGGGGCAGGTGCGCACTCCCCACCAGCCGATAGGAAGTCTTGTCTCCGTGGACTTCCGGCGCCAGCTTGCCTTCGTCCGAGTCTGGAATATTGGTCGCAATCCTGAGGGCCTGCTGGTTATCGCCGGCGTCGATGGCGAAGTTGGCATCGAACTGGCTGCGATCGTGCCGATGCTTCCAGCGCGCAATGGCATCGAACACCGCGTTGCCGTCGCTCATACTCACGGCCTCGATCGCCACCGGATACCAGACCACATAGCCAAGCCCGCGGACCGCGGAGAACGAGTCGCTGATCTCGTCCCAGTCGTTGCGTACCGCTACATCGGCGGGTACGCCGATGCGCGTCAGGCGGGTGGCATCCTGCGTAATGGTGCCACCGTATTGCACGCCGAGCGTGACGGTCGTTGCGGGCGCCACCTCTTTCGGCAAGGTGACGATGGCTTCCGACACGCCGCCCGTGTGGTCGATGTCGGAGGTGTAGTTGTCGCCGAACCATTGCAGCAGCTTGCCATCCAGCGCGACGCCGTTCCATGCCAGCGACGACGACACTTGCAGCGTCACCAGCTTCTGCGGCTTAGTGGAGTCGTTGCGCAACGTGAGCTTGCCGGAGACGGCCATGACGTGTGTGTGCCGATCCACTTGCACTTCGAGCTGATACCGTGTGATGGTGAAGGCTTCGCGATCAACTGCGGATGCCGACGGTCCTACCGACAGAGCGAGAATTAACGTTATCAAGAATCGCATACAGAGAATGTGCCTTGCGGCGGTTAGCCCGACATCTACCCGAATGATAGGATACCTAGTTGTGGAGAAGCACAGCATGAACGTCGTTCTGCCCCCCGAGCTCGAGAGGCGCGTCCATGAAAGTCTTGACCGCGGAGAGTTTGCCAACCCCGATGAATTTTTCACGCAGGCCGCAGAACTTCTGCTGGAGGCCCGCCACGGTGACGGCTCCCCAATACCAGTTGATGAGTGCTGGAACAGACGGGTGGAGGCCCTCATCGAAGAAGCTAAAGATAGCGGGACAGCTACCGCAATGACCGACCTCGACTGGCAGGATGTGGAACGTCAGGGTTTGGCGTTGATGCGCGCCCGAAAAAAGGCTTAAGTCTCAGGTGGGCCGAGCGATCGTGAGTCCTGCCGCTCGCCGCGATCTCATTCGACATTTTGCCTATATCGGTGAAAATGGCAGCCTGGCTGCAGCGCGCCGTTTTCTAGCTGCAGCTCGCGCCACGTTTGCGGAACTGACACAATCACCGGGCATGGGTGCTCCGAGGAAGCTGGAGAAATTTCCCAATGTACGGATGTGGCGGGTTCGGGACTTCGAAGCTTATTTGATCCTCTATGAGCCCATCGGCGATCACGTTGAAGTCATGCGTGTCATTCATGCCGCCCAGGACTACCACCGTGTCTTGAATTTGTCTTGAGCAGTGTTTCTGCGGCGTTAGAAGAAAGTTGCCCCGAGCCAACCGCCATTACTTTTCTGGTTTGGAATGACGGCGCTGGCGCGCCAACTCGTACATCACGACTCCGCCGGCAACCGAAACATTCAGCGAAGGAACGTGGCCGAGCATGGGAATGGAAACCAGAAAGTCGCAGCGCCGGCGCACCAAGTCGTGCAGTCCCTTGCCTTCGGCGCCGAGCACAATGGCGCAGTGCATGTTGTAGTCAACTTCGTCGTAGCTCTGCTTGCCGTGTTCGTCGAGGCCGACAGTCCACACATTGCGTTCCTTGAGCTCGTCCAGCGTGCGTGAGATGTTGGTGACGCGCGCGATCGGCAGATGTTCCGACGCCCCCGCGGAAGCCTTGACCGCAGTGCCTGTCAATCCCGCGGCACGGCGTTCAGGAATGATGACGCCGTCGGCGCCGGCGCCATCGGCGGTTCGGATCAACGCGCCCAGGTTGTGCGGGTCTTCTACGCTGTCGAGCACGACCAGGAAGCTGTGCTCGCCGTGGCGCTGCTCAAGCAGTGTGTCCACGTCCGCATATTGCTTGCTGCTGGTAACGGCGATGACACCCTGGTGTGTGTTGGTGTTGGCGGTGCGGTCGAGCTGCTCGCGGGGCAAGAAGCGGACCTGGACCCCGCTGGCGCGGCAGTCGTCAATCAGGCGTTGCACTCGCTGGTCATGGCGCTCGCGCGCGATGCCCACGTATTCAAAGCTGCGCCCGCCCGACTTCAGCGCCTCGCTGACTGCATGAATGCCATAGATGACGACCATGTTTCATCAGTTTACGACAGGAAGAGGCGTCAGCCATAAGCCATCGGCCTTCAGATCTGGCTGGAAACTCGAAACCTGAACCTCGAAACTGTTTTTAACATTTATACTTCTCCGGGGAGTAAGCATGTCCTTGTCGGCCATCATTGTGGATGATGAGCAGCTCGCGCGAGACGAGCTGGCCTATCTGTTGCGCGATCTCGATGTGAACGTTGTGGCGCAGGGCAAGAACGGCGTGGAAGCCGTGAACCTGGTCAAGGAACTCTCGCCCGACCTGGTCTTTCTCGACGTGCAAATGCCAGGCCTCGACGGCTTTGGCGCGATCAAGAAGCTGCTCGACAAGAAAGTGCCGCTGCCGCAAATCGTTTTCGCCACCGCTTACGACCAATACGCCGTCAAGGCCTTCGAAGTGAACGCGGTGGATTATCTTCTGAAGCCGTTCGACAAGAAGCGCGTCGCCCAGGCCGTGGAGAGAGCCCGGCAAAAACTAGAGATTGCCGGTTCCCCCAGCGAACAGATCGGCACCATCGTCAAAATGCTGGAACAGCAGCAGCGCCCGCCAGCGGCGAAGGTGCTGCTTAAATCGGCGGGGCGCCTCTTCCTGGTGGACCAGAAAGACATCTGCTACGCGTCTATCGAAGACGGCATCATCACTGTGGTTGCCACCGTGATGGAAGGCCAGTCCAACTGCCGCACGCTGGAAGAGTTGCTCGACTCGCTCGACCCCAACACCTTCTGGCGCGCGCACCGCTCGTACCTGGTCAATATCAACCGCATCAAGGAAGTCGTGCCCTGGTTCAAGAGCTCCTACCAGATTCGCATGGAAGATAAAAAGCAGACGGAGATCCCGGTGAGCCGCGCGCAAACCAAGCGGCTGCGCGAGCTGTTTGGGTTGTAGCGAGCTGCCAGCCCTCAGCCCACTTAATTGTGATTGTCATCCTGAGCGTTGCATGGGCCTGCTGCCCACCCATAGAGATAAGAATCGGTGGAAGCGCCGGGCTTCAGCCCGGCGAAATGTCGACTCTCTCTTGGATGGGGCTTCAGCCCCGGTTCCTTGGCCGGGGCTGAAAGCCCGGCTGCCCTAGCGCGGCTTATCGCCGGGCTGAAGCCCGGCGCTTCCACCGTCGCACGATTGCATTTTCGACTTCGTTCGGTCGCCTTCGGCGACCTCACTTCGCTCAGAATGACACCTATAATGAGGGCTTGAACGCTGGAGTTGCCGACTTCCCCCGGTCGGCAGGGGCAATTGACCACGACCCGCTAATCGCCGCCAGGCGGTTTCTTGTGCTCCTGAAGTTTCCTGACCATTCTGGTTACCATGCGGCGGGGCGAGATACGAAGCATCTCCATCACCATTCGGTTCTTCCAGCCGGGAATGACCACGCGTTTGCCCTGCTTCATGCCTTCATAACCGATGCGGGCCACCTCGCGCACGTCCACCATCAGAGGGCTGTGCACCATGCGGGTCTCGCCAAGGTGGGCGCGCTTCTGGAAGTTGGTCCTCACCGGCCCCGGACACAGACACGTGACCGTGACGCCACTTCCTTCCAGTTCCTCGGCCAGCGCCTCGGTGAAGTGCAGCAGGTAGGCTTTGCTGGCGTAGTACACGTTCATGAATGGTCCCGGCTGAAACGCCGCCGTGCTGGCTACATTGAGCACCTTGCCTTCGCGGGCGCGAATTTGCGGCAGGAACAGCTTGGTGAGGTGCGTGGGCGCGATCATGTTTACCTGCATCATCTCGGCTTCGCTGTCCCAGTCCGTATCGAGGAAGGCGCCGCCAACACCGAAGCCCGCATTGTTGACCAGCACATCCAGAACGATGCCCGCCTCCTGCAACTCCGAATGCAGCTCGCTGGGCGAGGCCGGATGGGCAAGATCCTTGGGAGAAATTCGCACGGGGATGTGATAGCGCGACTGCAAATCGTCGCCAAGTTCCCGCAGCGCACCGCGGCTGCGGGCCACCAGCACCAGCCGATAACCGTCGTGCGCGAACAAGTGCGCCAGCTCCAACCCGATGCCGCTGGAGGCGCCCGTGATCAGGGCCGTCCGGGGAACATAAAAAGGATTGCTTGCACTCACGTTGTAGTTATAGCGGATTTCGGCGGTACACAGCAGGACCTATTTCGTCTGCGCCTGCAGAAACGTCACGATCTGCCAGCGCTGCTGCTTGGGCAATCCAGACCACGATGGCATACCCGAGGCCACGTCGCCGGTGCTTATAAACCAGAATAGCGCACCCGGTTTCGCCACCTTGATGGACTGGCTATCGAGCGCCGGCGCGGGGCCGATGCCCTGCAGGTTCTTACCGTGGCATTGCGCGCAATTTTGACCGTACAGCGTCTTGCCGGCCGCTGCCGCCGCGGGCTTGCCCTGGTAAGGGTTGGTCATCTGCGCATACGAAGCAGGCGCCTTTTCGAAGTGGACGTCATGGGCGATGGTGTACGGCGCCAGCCAGAGAGTTGCTGCCGTTACGACGGCAGCCAGCGATCCGGACATGGCTCCAGCGGTTGGTCTCACAGTGTGCCTCCCTGCAAATATTCTACAGGGGAGATTTCAATGGCACGAGGCTTCCCTTCGTGGGAACTAAGGTCAGCTAACGTTCCTGTTGCCGCAACCGGAAATTCAGTACTGTACGCTGCCAGAAGACCTTTACGCCTCTTCATTTAGATCCGCATCTTCTCGGAGTGTGGTCAGTGACTGGCGAAAGGGCGCGAGAATGATGGAAAGTTCAATTTCCAACTTTACTTCATGGTCGCCGGCAACGTCGGACGCGGCGGCATCTGCGGTAATAGCTGCCCTTCAATGACAGTTCCCGCTTTCAATTTCGCCTGCGGTCCCGGCAGCACAAATGCGGTCGCCGCGCCGATACCAATGTCAATCGGTATCGCCTTGCTCTGCCCTATGCCGTAAGGCTTGTCCAAGTAGGAGTCGTCAATGACCTTGGCCACGGAATAGGAGAAGCCGAGTTCCGCTGCCTGCTTGACCCGTGTGCCAGTTCTTGCCGGGGCTTCTCCATTCTTATTCACGGCTTTTCCGCTCACCGAGACAATCTGCATTGGCTGGTCGAATACCAATCGAATCGTGCCGCGGTTCCAAAGACCATGAAACCACTTGGCCGTTTTCGTGGCGATATACCCGGTATAGACCTTGCCCGCGCCATCTACGGCGGAGAACGGGCTGCCGTTGGGCAGCTTGGAACTAAGGTCTTGCTGGAGGGTCAAGCGCACAATTCTAGCGTCTGTAGGGGAGGACTCCTCCTGTGCACTTGCTACCGCGGTGAAAAGGAGGGCCATTGCAAGTATTCCCGCAATCGCCAAACCTATTGCAGCTGACATGCAAGACTGGCTCGGTTCGTTTCTAACCGGCATTTCCATTCTCTCCCGGAGGTTATCGATTATGCCCTCCACTACCCTCGGAAAACAACCTTTTTTCTCTCAAGCGAGACCCTCGACGACGTGTTGCGGCGCCGACACTAAGGAAGCTGTTCAGTATTTCCGGGAGTCCTCTGTCCACTGGCAAACCATCGCGCGTTCTTGCGCTGTGGTCCGGGCGTTTGGATGGAAGATGGCGTATTTGCGATCAGGCATATCACGGTTGGTTAGCTGCTCGCAGATTTCTTCGAGCTTGTCGTCCTTTCGCTGGGTCGAATAGCTGTCCCATTCCGATAGGTTCATGGTCTTTCGCGCCTGGTGAACATCGTGGGCGACGACCCACGACACCGGAGCGACGTAGCTGTACCAGGGCCATGCGGTTTCGTCGGAATGGCAGTTCTTGCAGGACCGTTCGAAGACTGTCTTCACTTCGGCTGGTACAGGTTGCGCGGCGTAAATCGTCTCCGAGAGGTCGAGACTTGGGTTGCTCCGATTCACCGGAATGAGCTGGATGGCAAGCAGAAGAAACGCGGTTGCAAGTCCAGCTTTCTTGACCCAGCGTTGCACTCAGGATTCTCCCCGGCAGGGAATTTCGACGAGATACATTCCGGCTCAATGCAGTGACTTGACGTAGCAAATGACTTGCCAGATCTGAGGATCTCCCAGCTTAATCCAGGAGGGCATTCCCTGGCCGCGATTGCCATTGACCAACAGCCAGTGCAGATCACCGTCAGTCGCCTCCTGCTGCACCCGCGTGCTTTTCAAGGAAGGCCGCTTCTTGGTGCCCTCCGCATCGGCGCCATGACAGTGAGCGCAGTGGTCCAGGAAAATTCGGCGGCCGGCGGCAATCGCAGTCCGGCTGGTCGCGATAGGGATTAGCTCGTTCACGATCTCGGGGTGGGACATTCGCCAACCAGGCTCCGTTCGACGTGGCGAACATAGCCAGTGACGACAAGACGATGAGAACCACCGCGACCAGCGGCAATGCTGGTCTGCCGTTCATTGCCCGCTCCGATGAAAGTAACTCAGGAATTGCTGGATTTCGTAAGACACAGAGAACCGATACAACACGGGAATGCTGTAGCCATTCAGACCGAACTGCGGCGAAAACGCCACGGTCATTCCATTTGGAGCAGTCCAGTTAACGGTTGGACCCAGGTATTGCGACGTGAGGTGCAGCCCGAATCCGTCAGTATCCCCGAGGCCGCCGTACATTTCCACGCCGGCCTGAAATTTCTCCGCGCAGAAGGCGCACTCGCGGGCGCTGGCCGCAAGTTGCAGAGGGCGGCTGGCCGCGACCGCATAACCGAATTCCCAGGGATCGCCATTTACGTTCTTCTCCGCGATGAAGTTTTCGCTGATGTTCCAGCCGCGGACATTACTACCGAGAATCAGCTTGAGCTCAAACTCGCGCTCCTTGTCCATGTGTGCCAGCCAGTTGGGCACCAGGAAGTCATAACGGCCATCATGGCCCACGACCTCGCGTATGGTCTTGTCGGCGCTGGTGTCTTCGAACTCAGCGTAGAGTACAGGATTAATCCAGTGCTCGCGGGCCAAAGGACGGAAACGATTTTCCCAGCGGAATCCGGTAAAGATAGTGCTCTCGTTCTGGGTAGCCTGTCCGTCGAGATAGAACTCGGTGGTCCACCAACCTTTCAGGCCATACTCAAACTCGACGTCCGAGCCTAGAAAGCTATTGCCTCCCTGCGGGTTGCCAACCACGTTGAACGCTTCGATGTCGAGGTTGCCCGGCTCCTCCATTTCCTGCGAATAGGTGACGAAATAGGGATATTCCTGACAAAGGCCCTTGATGTAGGAAGGCAGCAGCACTCCGGCCAGTAGCAGCGCGGTACGAACCGCCGCTAGAGACGATCTAAGAATTTTCGTAAGACCCATAAATGCTTCCCTTAGTTCCAGAGCTCAAGTTCCTGACAAGAACCTGCGCACGGATAATCGCATCCATCGTGGCGGCCAAGGACTTGTGGTTCTGGTCCTGATGTATAATCACTCCTGCAGTGTAGTTGCAACTCAATTGCAACTAGTTGTTGCAAGAAGAGAAGAAAATTAACTTGCAACGCTGTTGCAAAAGCTGTACTTCTATTAGGCGATAACCCGGACGACGGGTCAAGTAGTTGTCAAAGATTTGATTGCAACGCTGTTGCAACCTACTGCAACACAGATGGAGCAATAATATGCCGATGCCACAAACCGAAGCGCCCGGCGCACTGCAGACGGCCTTACTGAGCCGCGGAATTCGCATGACGCGTCAGCGCCGCATCATTCTGGAAATCATCGAAACCGCTAAGCAGCACCTTGACGCTGCCCAGATCCTGCGCAAGGCTGCGCGAGTTGATCCTGAGATCAATCGGGTAACCGTGTACCGCACGCTGGCGCTGCTCAAACGCCAGGGGCTGGTGGATGAACTCGACCTGCTGCACGTGAAAGGGGAAGGACATTTTTACGAGCGGCGTCCGCAGCGTGACCACATGCACATGACCTGCCTGCGCTGCGGCAAGGTGCAGGAGTTCGAGAGCGACCTGTTCGATCGCGTGAAAGGACAGGTGGAACGCGATTGCCAGTTTCACATCTTGATCGCGCGGTTTGAGATTGGCGGCTACTGCGCGGGTTGCAGGAAATGAAGCACAACTCGGCTAGTTTCTCTACTTGATCGCTCGTTCGCTTCCAGTTGTCATCCTGAGCGGAGGTGGGGCGCTTCGCCGCGCCGAAGTCGAAGGACCCCTATAGTGCAATGAGACATTCATTCCCCAATAGGGGTTCTTCGACGCGCTGGTCGCGGGGGCGACAAGCTTCGCTCAGAATGACAGATTGAATTTGCAGGGTAGGGAAAGCAAAAGCGCGCAGATCATCTCCGCGCGCCCTCGAGTTTTCACAAGCGTTGAATCCTATCTTGTTCCCACCGGCTCCGGTACCTCGTAGATGCTGTACCACGGGGTTGCAGCCTTCAGTGCATTGTTCACGTTGCCGATGTTCTTCACGCCTTCGTCTTCCAGCCACGCGCGGAAGGCGGCCCCGCCCTTCTCGGCGAAGATGGGGATGCCGTCTTTCCAGGTGGCTCGTCCGCAGAGCACGCCATTAAACTTGACGCCCGATTCGGCGGCAAACTCCAGGTCCTCGATAAATTCCGGATTGCTCACCCCGGCCGATAGATAGATGAAAGGCTTGCCGGTAGCTCCGGCGGCGGCGCGGTAATGGTCGAGCGCTTCCTTCTTGGTGTAGGCCGCGGTGCCTTTGAACGACTTCGCGCCTTCGACGAATTGCAGGTTCACCGGGATCTCGACCTTCAACACGTCCACGCCGTAGCGGTCCTTGGAGAACTCCTCCATCGACTTGGCCACAACTTCAGGTTTCAGCTTGGCGTACTCGGCGCCCTTTTCGTCGAGGCCTTCTTTGTAGCCAATCAGTTCGAGGAAGAACGGGATGTCGTTGGCCTTGCACTCGTCGCCGATGCGCTCGGTCCATGCCCGCTTATGGTCGTTGATCTTCTGATCGTCGAATGGTGGAGTAGTACAGCAGGATTTTTACGCAATCGGCGCCGGCTTCCTTCAGGCGCTTCGCCGACCACAGGTCGAGCAGGTCAGGCAAGCGGCCGGGCAGCGCCTTGTCGTAACCGGTCTTCTCGTAGGCAAGCAGCAGCCCCGAACCTTTGGCGCGGCGCTTCGCAGCCGGCAGTCCCCACTCAGGATCGAGCAGAATGGCGCTGGCGTACTTGGTCAGCACCTCGGTTACGTTGATCTTGAATTCTTCCAGACCCGCGTCGGTGGCGTACTGGCCCAGCGCCTTCTTCAGCGAACCGCGCTGGTCCATGGCGGCCGCGGCGATGACGCCACGATCGTTCGAAACGGCCTTGATGCCCGCAAGCTTTCCGGGAGTAAGTTTCATGGCAGAACCTCCTCAGGCGCGGCGCGCCCGGTATGAAGAAATTTGAATCCACGATATAGAACTTGGCTCGAGCCCGTTAATCGCCAACAGATGATTCTAAACGAAGCGCCGCAGCCAAAGCGAGATAGACCGTTGAATGCTAGATGATTTTCTGCACGGGAGAGACTGCACGCGCTCGTTGCCGCAGAATCAGTGCTAAGCCCGAAGGGAGGGGAGAACTCGATAACAAATCCGTTCTCCGCCGGGTGCCCCGGGTCTCGCGGATTTCGAGACCCGAGCGAAGCGTCAGTGCGGGAAAGCTGTTGGTTGGACAAACTTCAGCTTCAGCACGCTCCATTCGTTCACGCGGATCAGTCGCCTCTCCTGGTGCGCATATACGCGGAAGCTGCTCCAGGGCCATTGCTCCGGTACTTCCACCAGACCACGCCTCACCGACTTTCACCCCAGCGAGAGCAAATGCGGCTCTCGCTGGGGACCCCGAAGATTGCGATGCATGTAGCGAAGGTTCTCGACCCGTTTTGCCGGCGTACAGACGGGTGCCCCGGGTCTCGCGGGGTTCGAGACCTGGGACTGTTGTCGTCATCACAAGTGTGGTGTGCGCTCAATCACTGCACGATGCAACCTCTACTTCTATCCTGCTCACATGCCCTGGGGCCTGGAACGCTGGCACGGCGGACACGACCTGCACTTCATCACCTTCAGTTGCTACGACAGGCAGCCGCTGCTGGCAACCGCGCAGCGTCGGGACCTGTTCCTCGAAGTGCTGGAACGAGTACGGCGGCGCTATCGCTGGGTAGTGCTGGCCTACGTGGTGATGCCCGAGCACGTTCATCTGCTGGTGAGCGAGCCGGCGGAGCGCCCGTTCTCCACCGCAATGCAAGCGTTGAAGCTCGGGTTCGCGCGGCGCGTCATCGGCGAGCGGCGCAGGCAGCACCGGAGTGAACGAATCGAGTGCGGCCCACGACGCATTTGGCAGGCCCGGTACTTTGACTTCAACGTTTGTACGACGGGCAAGCGGGTCGAGAAAGTCCGCTACATCCATCGGAATCCTGTCAAGCGCGGGCTGGTGGAAGCGCCGGAACTGTGGCGCTAGAGCAGCTTTCGCGCGTATGCCTATCAGGAGAAAGGTCCGGTCGGAATAAATCAGTGGAGCGTGCCAAAGCTGAAGATCATCGAGCTGACAAGTTTCCCAACGTGATGCACCGCACTCGCCCGGGTCTCGAACCCCGCGAGACCCAGGGCTCGCGGCGGTGTACGTTCGATAGCAGCGCCTGCCGACCATAGCCACTAAATGTGATGAAGTGGAGGTCGTGTCCACCGTGCCAGCGCTCTAAGTCCCAGGGCATGGCACCAGAGTAGATACAGGAAATTGGTTCGTGCTGTGATGAAGGACACAGGGGGATGGTTTATCGGGACGAAGTCCCGGGTCTCGAACCCCGCGAGACCCGGGCGAATATGCGCTGGAATCCCCGAATGGTCATATGATCAAGCGCCGTTGGAGCTAAAAGGAAATTCTAATATATACTGCGCTGGCGTTGAGTTCCGTAGCGCCACTCGCCACCGGTTCAGAACGCAAGTTCGAGTACAAGGAGTCACGATCGTGAAACTTTGGTGCGCAGTGTCCGCCCTCGCCGTTCTGCTTACAGGCATCCCGACCGTCTCTGCTCAAACCCAAGGTCAGTGGACGAGCACTGGCGCGATGCAATCCACGCGAGAGTTGGGCGCGCAGGTGTTGCTGGGCAGTGGAAATGTCCTCACGATTGGGGGCGTCGATAACAGCAACAACGTTCTCGCTGCGGCGGAAGTCTATAGGCCCGGCCCGGGCACGTGGAAAGCCACCGGCAGCATGATCCAGGCGCGGCAGCTGTTTTCCGCGGTCGTGCTGAAGAGCGGCAAGGTATTGGTAGCCGGCGGACTGGGCACGAGCAATATCGTGCTGTCGGGCGCTGAGTTGTACGACCCATCAACCGGAACGTGGTCAGGGGTGGGTTCTCTTTCTGTGCCTCGCTTTGGTCATACGGCCACGCTGCTTCCGAGCGGCAAGGTACTGGTGACCGGCGGCTGTACGTCGAGCAGTTGCAGCACCGATACGGCGGTCAGCGAGCTCTACGATCCGACGACGAACACATGGTCGGCGACAGGCAGCCTCAACACCGCCCGGTCTTACCACACAGCCGTGCTGCTGCAAACCGGGAAAGTGTTGGTCGTTGGAGGTTCCGGTGGTCTGACTTCTTGCGAACTCTACAATCCTTCGACGGGCACATGGAGTTCCGCAGCCAGCACGAACACCGGCCGCTACCTGAACACCACCACGCTTCTTTCGGACGGCAAGGTACTGGTCACCGGCGGAGCCAGTGGCAGGTACCCCATAACTTCAGCGGAAATCTACGACCCTACGGCCAATACGTGGACGGCAACCGGGAGCATGACGATAGGGCGTTACGGTCACACCGCGACGCTTCTGCCCGACGGTACGGTTGTGGCGGCCGGGGGTATCGGGCAGCCAATCAGCTGTGGGAAGGCGTGTACCAGCTACATTCCTACCGCCAAGGTGGATATCTACAACGAGGCCACAGGTAAATTCACGGCCACGGCAAGCTTGAGCCGAAGCCCGGGCGTATCAGTCCACGACCCTGCTGGAGAACGGGAGTCGCATTGGCGGTCGGCGGCATTGGCTACTACCAGCACCTGTTGTGTGGTCTTGAATACTGCGGAGTTCTATACCCCACTGTCGCTGACGTTTTCCCCTTCCACGCTGAACTTCGGCTTCCTGCAGGTCGGATTGACCAGCGCTGCTCAGACGGTAACGGTCAGCAACGTCAGCAATCACTCGGTGACCTTTACCAGCATCGCGGCTTCCGGAGACTTCAGCCAGAGCAACAACTGCCCGGGCACTCTTACCATGAACCAGAGCTGCACGATCACCGTGAATTTCACGCCGACCGCGGCAGGACCCAGGAGCGGAGCCGTCACGCTCAAGGACAATTCTCCGGGCAGTCCGCAGCAGACGATCGCTCTCAGCGGAACCGGAGGAGCAGGCGCACTGACTTTCACCGTCGCCAGCCTGAACCTGGGGGGCGTTGTTCCCGGTTACAGCAGCACGCAGAGCGCAACTCTGATCAATGACAGCGCGGGAGCGGTAAGTATCACGGGCGTCAGCATCGCTCCGGCCCGACGGTACGTTCACTTCGACCAACAACTGCCCCGCTACGCTTAACCCGCAGCAGACCTGCGTATTTCAGGTCACGTTCAGGCCGCCGGATACGGGAACGTATAGCGCGACGTTAACTGTGACGGACAGCGGAAAAGGCGCTGCGGCAACCCTCGCGCTCGCAGGGACGGGTCCGATTAAGCCGGGAACGCTGCAGGCCAAGCTACGAGCAGAACAAAGAAAAACCCCGCTGAATAGAGGGTTCTTTCTGGCCGGCCAATTTTGAGAATATCACGTCAGGGCACGACTTCAGAGACTGCTGAAAAAAGCGCTTGTGGTTTAAAGCTGCCTCGCAGCACTTTCTCACCATGGAGTACATCGACGGCGAGGACCTGTCGTTCCTGCTGCGCCGCATTGGTCGTTCGCCGCCGGACAAGGCTCTGGAGACCGCGCACCAAATCTGCGCTGGTCTGGCACCCGATGGCATCCTGACCAAGTTCATGGGATCGACCATCGAGAATATTCTCAAGCAGGTTGAATCCCGGCCGGAGGGCGCGTCCTTGCACTTCGCCTTCACCGTCCTGACGTGTGATGAGGAAACGACGCAGAAGCTCTCGGACGGCATAGACAAGATCGCAGAGCTGTCCAAGCAAGATGGAATGGGACATGACTTCACCATGAGTATCGGCTCCAATCCCGCGACTGGAGTGATTATCCACTGCAACAGTGAACCAGCAAGCATCGCACGGCTGAAACTGCAGAGCCACTGCGAGAAACGTAAGCACATCCACAAGGCTAAAACGTGGTTCGGCATTTGCATTGACCCGAATACGAAAAGTATCCGCTTGGGAGTCGGGCTGAACTATCCGTGGAAACAGGATTCGGCGATGGACCAAAAGACGAGCGCACTTCTGATCCACAAGGATTCCCGCAGAATCGGACGAAACGATCCGTGTCCATGCGGCAGTGGCAAGAAGCACAAGAAATGTTGCTTGAATTGATCCCCGCCCGACCCGCCCATCACAGCCGCCAGTGACCGGGCTCACTGACAGCGGCGCGCAAATCAGTACACTGGCAGCAAGGGGCTTAGTGTCTCTATGCCCAAAGAGGGCGGAACGGTCTTTGACAATCAGTGGCTAGTGGTGAGTAGATAGTGAATAAAACCGGGCTATTCTATGTACCACTTTGTTAACGCCATCTCCGCGTGAGTCCCAAGGCGGGAAGAATTTCGACCTGTAAGTCCTTTGGACATCATATTATACGTGTAACTCCCGTGGATGGAATATCTTGTCGGCAATTTCCGGCCAACCTATTGATTCCACATCTTAGGAGGTGGGGGAGGGGGTGTTAACCAACCAGTACAATCGTCCCAAAATGGGAAAACCCAAAATTGCGCTGGTGATTTTACAAAGTGGTAAACAGCTGTCGTACACGAGTTCGTGTGCGCTGGCTTGCGTGGATCTCACTGCCGCAGCGGCAAGCCAGCCAGCACCGCCTGCTGGCGCGCGATCAGCGACTCGATGCCCTTGCGCGCAACCGCCAGCATCTTCGCTAGTTGCGCGTCGTCGAACGGCCGCCGCTCGGCTGTGGCTTGCACTTCCACAATCTTCTTGCTGCCGGTGATGACTAGGTTCATGTCCACATCGGCGCGCGAATCTTCTTCATAGCTGAGGTCGAGCATGACTTCGCCATCCACGATGCCGACGCTGGTAGCGGCGATGTAGTCGCGAATAGGCGCGACCGTGAGCGCGCCCGACTCGATCATGCGCAGCATGGCCAGCCCCATCGCAATGAAGGCGCCGGTTATGGACGCAGTGCGCGTGCCGCCGTCAGCCTGGATGACGTCGCAATCGAGGAAGAGAGTGCGCTCGCCTAACTTCTCGAGATCGGTTACGGCGCGCAATGAGCGGCCGATGAGTCGCTGAATCTCGTGGGTGCGGCCGCTGGCCCGGCCTCTGGTTGCTTCGCGCGGCGAACGCGTGAGGGTGGAGCGGGGCAGCATGCCGTATTCGCTGGTGACCCAGCCTTTGCCGCTGTTGCGCAGAAATTGCGGGACGGTATCCTCGATGGTCGCCGTGCAGATGACGCGAGTGTTGCCTAACTCGATGAGGCACGAGCCTTCAGCGGTAGAGATGAAGTCGGGAATGATATTGACCGGTCGCATCTGCTCGAGAGAGCGATTATCAGAGCGATAAACCATACGCCGCGATTGTACTAGAGCAATTCAGAGTTGATATACACGGGTGGAGCACCGCTTCAGCGGTGCATTTGGCATTGCCCTATGAGCCCGGCTTTAGCCGCTGCGGTAATGGCAAACCCTTTACCTCAGGCGCTAAAGCGCGAACTCCCAATTTCCCATTCTTGTGCACGCCTGGAAGGCGTGCTCCACCCCGCAAGTACAGCAACTATGAAAGCGCTCTAGCCGTCAGCGGTTGACTTCAGCCGCCCAAGTCCGCGTGTTCGACGTGGTCAACCTGGCGGCCGAGAAAGCGTGCGGCCAGCCGCTTGAACTTGTCCACTGAATCGGTGACATAAAAGCGAAAGGTGCGATGCTCGGCAGGAGATATTTTTGTATCGATAGGGGTCCCCTTCGACAAGCTCAGGGCAGGCTTTCGACTTCGTTCGGTCGCCATCAGCGGCGACCTCACTTCGCTCAGGATGACAGCAGAACGGTCGTCATGAATCATTCCCTTTACCACGCGCGCAGTCGATTCCGCGGAATCTACGATCTGCATGTGGTTGGGAACGACGCGGCGCAACATTGCTGTGAGCAACGGGTAGTGAGTGCAGGCGAGCACCAGCACATCAGCCCGACTCGGCGCCTCCGCCATCGCCTCGCCAAGATAAATGCGCGCCACCTGTTCGGTGACAGGGTGTTCAGTCCATCCTTCCTCCACCAGCGGAACCAACAGCGGGCAAGCCTTTTCATAGGCCTCGAGCCCATGGCGTTGCAGCGCGTCACGATAAGCGTGGCTGCTAACGGTCGCTTCGGTGGCGATGACGATGACCGCGCGCTGCGTGCTCACCTCTGCAGCCATGGCCGCTCCCGGCTCGACGACGCCGACGACGGGAACGTGTGCGGCTTCTTTAATGAGCGGGAGGGCCAAGGCGGTTGCGGTGTTACACGCGATCACCAGCAAGTCGATATTCTGCGCTTCCAGGAAGCGCGTCGCTCCGATCGCGTAGCGTGCGACCGTTTCCGCCGACTTTGTGCCATAGGGCAGGCGCGCCGTGTCGCCGAAGTAGAAGTAGTGGGCGGGAATCTGCTCCGCCATGGCCTTCAGCACAGTAAGGCCGCCGACGCCGGAGTCGAAAACGCCAATGCGAGGTAGCGTCACTGCAAGTCCTTTGCGACCTGGCCGATGTTGCTGGCCAGATAAAATCGCTGCAAGTCGGCGTGACCGGCAAGCGTCTCGCGCTCCTGGCCGTTCACCAGAATTTTCACGCGCTGGATCTTGTTGTCGTTCGCGTTGAGGGTGGTGACGATCGACGCCACCGTCAGCTCTTCAGCCAGCACCCCCGAAGGGTGTTTGTCGGCAAAGGCGGAGTTGGTGTCCACTACCGCGGTGTCATCGCCGAGAAGATACACATCACGCACGTCCGCGCCTGGACCGATGGGATGGGGTGACGGCGACTGCAGATACGCTCCGAACAAGGCTCGCAACACCGCGCGCGCGCGTTCCGACCTTTCTGCGGGCAAGACCAGGCTCACCTGGGTTTTGCGCAGATTCGCATCGTTGTCAGAAGCGACATAGAGCGTTAACGCCGTGGGCGGGCCGCTGGCAGGCGGCGCCATCGCCAATTGCTGCTCGGCGGCGAGTTGCTCATCACGCGCCACTTTGCGTTTCAAATGCAGTGCGTAAAGACCAAGCCCGATCGCGACTGCAATCAGCACAGCGAAGATCACGGCAATGCGTCGCGTCACGGGCGCACCTCGGGCAGCTTGTTGCGAACCGCGGCAATCCCGGCGGCAATCGATTGTGCCACCTGCTGCTGGTAATCGGCACTGGCAATGTCCTCGACCTTCTCGGCCGGAGGCGCGATCTCCACCGCGACGGCGGGCGCGGCGATGTTGTTCATCGGACGCAAAGGCGCGAGCAGCGTGGCGTTCGGCAGCTTGCGAGTCTCGAGCTCCGCCGCAACCGAGCCCGCGACCGTCCCGCTCAGATCAAGAAAGGCCGCTTGCGCGGTGTCCCAGGGAAGGAAGGTTTGCGGCGAGACGTTGGCAGCGGGGAGGAGCGCCGTGAATACATGGACGCCCCGGCCGGTATTGGCCGCGTGGAGCGCGACGTACAGCGCGGGTCGCGCTGCGTTTGCTGAGACGGCGCGCTGGTCGAGGGAGATGGCGACGTCGGAATTGCGCAGCAGTCCAGCTGCGATACCACGGTTGGCGAGTTCATGTTGCACCCGCCGGGCCAGGGCCAGCACGACGTCCTTTTCTGGGAGAGACGGGGTGATGGCGGCGCCGATGTCGCTACCGCCGTGGGCCGGATCGATTAGCACTAGAAAGCGAGGAGCCGAGGGTTGACGCGGCTGAGGCGGCGGAGTCGCGTTGGGCGTAGCAGGAGGTGGTGAGGGCGCCTGTTCGGCCACTGGTGGAGGAGGCGGTGGAGCGCCGGTCACGATGATAGTTTTGCCGCCATCGGCAAAGTTGGCCATCAACGGAGCGGTACCCGTGATGTCAAGTTCGGCGACGCCATCGTGCTCCGAAAAGCTGGCGCCGGTTATCAGAGGATCGTTGTAGGTCACGCTGTCCGGTCCCGAGGCAGCAATCGGCTCGCGCCGAAACGTGAGACGTACACGCCCCGGTTCGGTCGCGATCGTCGGATTCACAGCGGAAGTAAAGCCCACCAACAGACGCGAAGGATTGCCCTGATGTAATTCCAGGGTGAAGTGTTCCGGAGTTGTGCCGATAAACAGGCGTCGCGCCGCCGGATGGTATTGAGTCTGGCCCCCTAGAAGTTTAGCCAGCAGATTGGTGACTGCGCCCATCGGCACATAGCCGCGCCCGTTCTGCAGGAGGAAATTGGCGGAAAGCTTGTAGCTTTCACCGCGAACTTTGGCCTTGTCTTTTCCGTCGGTGAACTGCATTTCCCCGGGACTGCCACCTGGAGCCGTGAAGCGCAGCTTGTATTTCTTGCCGTCCGGTCGCGCATCAACCGCACCGAGCGGCTCCAGCAGTTCGACCAGGCCGATATACGGCTGGCCCTTCACGTCTAGCAGAGGAACGGAGTAAGAAGTTTGCGGGGAATAAACAGTGACCTGATTTTCCTCTGGTGCCTGCGCATTGACTGGGGCATGGCGCAAAAGGGAAGCAGCCAGCAGCAAGGTCGCGGCACAAAGGAGCGCGAGAGGTAGCCGCGACCTGCGGCCGGAACGCTGCACCTACCGTCCTCCAACCGCCAAGGTTTGCGCGGCTTCCTCCAGCGAATAGGCGACCAGCCCGCTCAGCAGCTTGGGATAGAAGTCGGTGGACTTCTGTGGCATCATTCGGCCGTCAAAGGCGATATCACGTAGCTGCTCCATGCGCACCGGATTCATCAGGAACGCGACATTGGCGCCTTCCCGTACCTGGTTGACGGCCTCGCGTGCGTCACGCACATACCGCAGGTGTTTCTGGTCACGAATATCTTCCTCCGACAGCCCCAACGCTCCTTCCAGCGCCAGCTTGTGCAGCTGCACTACGTCGAGCGCGCGTTGGCGTTCCGGCAGACCGGCTTCGCCCGCCCACTGCATCGTCGGGCGCGAGTGGAGCAGGAAACTGCCGTGCGATGTGGCCGCGAGCAGGGCCGTCCGGTCCGCGCCAGCCTGGCGCAATCGCTCCAGTGTGGTTTCGACCTCCGCCAGTGGTCCGATGTCCTCGACTTCAAAGTTTGCTTGCAGCTTGGCAACCGTCTCAAAGATGGAGAAGTTCTCCAGGCCGAAAACCACCCGGTGGGTAGGCAGGATGACTAGTCCCGGCGCTTCCATGTTGACGAAGGTCATCATCACTCGCTCATACGGTTCCGAAGAACGAGCGCCCATCTGCTGGCGCATTTCGTTGCGGTAGTTCAGGGCTGTCTCGTAACGGTGGTGCCCGTCGGCGATGATCAGCTTCTTATCAGCCATCTTCGCCTGCACGGCCTGAATGACGTCCGGATCGGAGACCCTCCACATCCGGTGCAGCACATCGTATTCATCACGAACTTCGGCTGTCGGAGGACCGCTTTGCCGGAGAACCGCGTCGATCTCCGCCGCGGGATCGCTGTACAGCATGAAGAGCTGGCCAAAGTGTGTCTGGGTGGAGCGCAGGAGGTTGAGCCGGTCAGCCTTGGGCTTGCTCAGCGTCTGCTCATGCCGAAAGACCACCTTTTGCTCATAGTCCTCGAGTTGGCCGAGTGCGATGAAGCCACGCCGCTCCAGAACCGCTCCCGAACTGTCACCGGGCACCCGGAAAGTCTGGGTGTACAGGTACAGGCTGGGTTCGTCGTCGGCCGCGAGGACGCCGTCGGTGAGCCATTGCTCTACAGAAGCAGCGGCCCGCGTGTACACGCTTTCCCGCTCGCTGTCGCCGGCTTCGGGTTTGCCAAGGATGACTCGTACCAGGTTGTAAGGGCTCGCCCCGTAGTAACGGTCTTGCATGGCCGGGGAAATTTTGTCGTAAGGCTGGGTCACGACCTCAGACAGATTCACTTTCGATGGGTTGTAGCGCAGACCTCGAAAAGGGAAGATTCTTGCCATTATGATTACGCCTCCGATGATGAGATTGGGCGCTGCGGTCGGTCTCGGAAGGACACTTCGATTGTAGCAGTTAAGAAAAGGAAACCTGAGCAGCGACTTCCTCGGTAGTGGCCGAATTCAGCCACGACCACTTCCTCATCCATCTAGTGGAGAAAGGCTGCGTAAGTGCGCTGGGGCAGCCGGCGTGAGTTGTCCGGCCACCTGCAGGCTGTGATAACATCAGGCCAACTTGGGGAACCCTATGGCCCGCGGTCGCGGTTGGGAGTTCGGGTCAAAGTACTCGACGATTTGGCATCCGTTTCCTGTTTGGCGGACGGGACATCTTGCTGGTCTGCCCGTCCAATTCCTTGTGCGTGTCCGTAACAGCTTCCTGCTGACCCTCACCTTGCTTTGTGTCGCTGGTTTCCTGACGGCTTCCGGCTACGCGCAGGATGACATCCACGTCGTCCCGCGCGAAGCCAAGAAGACAACGGCGGCAGTTCCGCCGCCCAACATCGATCCCAGCCTGAAAACCTACACCAAACCGCTACGTAAAGACGTGGACCTGGTGCTGGTTCCGGTGACCATCACCGACCCGATGAACCGGCTGGTGACCGGGCTGGAAAAGGAAAACTTCGAGCTGACCGACAACGGCAAGCCGCAGGAGATCCGCCACTTCTCCAGCGAGGACGCGCCGATTTCTTTGGGCGTCATCTTTGATATCAGCGGCTCCATGTCGGACAAGATCGACAAGTCGCGCCAGGCGGTGGTCGAATTCTTCCGCACCGCCAATCCGCAGGATGAATTCTTCCTCATTACCTTCTCCGACAAACCGGAGTTGCTGGTGGACTACACTTCCTCCGTCGAAGACATCCAGGACAAGCTGGTTTACGCGGCTCCGAAAGGCCGTACCGCCCTGCTGGACGCCATTTACCTGGGTATGAGCCGGATGCGCAAAGCGCATTATGAGAGGAAGGCGCTGCTTATTATCTCCGATGGCGGCGACAACCACAGCCGCTACACGGAAAGCGAAATCAAGTCCATGGTGCGCGAGGCCGACGTGCAGATCTACGCCATCGGTCTGTTCGACAGCTACTTCAAGACTCCCGAAGAGCGCGAAGGTCCCGCTCTGCTCACCGATGTTACCGATGTCACGGGAGGCCGGACGTTTGTCATCAATTCGCCCAACGAGTTGGCCGACGTGGCGACCAAGATTGGCATCGAGCTACGCAACCAATACGTCCTCGGGTACCGTCCGACGGATCCTTCAAAAAATGGCAAGTGGCGCAAGATCAAGGTGAAACTGAACCCTCCCAAGGGTTTGCCGCCGCTGCACGTCTACGCCAAAACGGGATACTATGCGCCCTCGGAATAGTGGAGATTGGTTCCTGTTGCTGATCGCCGTGGTGGTGCTGCTTGGGACCTGGTTGGCGGCGCAAAACCCGGCGGCCCCGGCGCAACCGCCTGCCAGTGCTCCTGCGGCAGCGCCGCAAAAAACTCAATCTCCGTCGCAACCGGAAGCTTCCCAGAGCACGACGCCTCTGGCTGGCCAAGCGCCCGAAACCAAAGAAGGAGATGTCTTTGTCTTTAAGAAGGAGGTTGACGAGGTCACGCTGCATGCCACCGTTGTTGACGACCACAACCGCCTGGTCACCAATCTCGCCCGCAACGACTTTACCGTCCGTGAGGACGGCAAGCCGCAGAAGATCATTTCCTTTCGCCGCGAGGATATTCCCGTGGCCATGGGGATCGTTATCGACAACTCAGGCTCCATGCGCGAAAAGCGGCCGGCAGTGAATGCGGCCGCCATCAATCTGGTAAAGGCCAGCAATCCCCAGGACAAGGTTTTTATCGTCAACTTCAACGAGGAGTATTTCCTCGATCAGGATTACACCGCCAGCGTCCCGAAGCTCAAAGATGCCTTGGAGCGCATCGAAGCGCGGGGCGGCACGGCACTGTATGACGCGACCGTGGCCTCTGCCGACCACTTAAAGAAGAGTGGCGACCTGGAAAAGAAGGTCTTGCTGGTGGTTACCGACGGGGAAGACAACGCGAGTCGGGAGTCCCTGGAACAGGCGATCAGGCGGTTGCAGGTCGAGAACGGCCCCACGGTTTACACCATCGGCCTGCTACAGGAAGAGCATTCCAAGCGGGCGCGGCGGGCGCTTCGCGACATGGCTGAGGAAACCGGCGGCGTGGCGTTTTTTCCCAAGGACCTGAGCGAGGTCAATGAGATTACCAACCAAATCGCCCACGACATACGCAACCAATACACGATCGGGTACAAACCTGACACGCCACAGAGCGCCGGCGGTTATCGCACAGTCAAGGTCGATGCCCAGGCCAAGGGCTACAAGAAGCTACAGGTGCGTACGCGCAGCGGCTATTATGCGGGACAGAAAAACGCTTCGACCGAAGGGCCGATCGCGAAGTAGCTGGCCCCCGCAGTGTGCCGTGAAAAGCAATTTCGTATCGCCGGTAACCCAAATCACGCCACAAGTCGAGAGAGGACATTCGCTATGCGGCAGACTTTTCTCAACTGCTTGCTGCTCGCCGCCATTCTGATCGCGGTCTCAACCTCTGGATTCGCGCAGGGCAATCCATGTTCCGTGCTGAGCCTCGGTCGAGAGGGAAGCCTGAACGGGTTCCTTCCGTTCCGCTCTAGCAGCCTTTGGAACATCAACATCTATAACGCTCCGCTCGATCCCAACTCAGACGCAATCATCAATTTCATCGGCTCCGGTGTGAACCTGCACCCCGACTTCGGCGCCGGGCTGTACAACGGATCGACCATCGGCATCCCTTACCAGGTGGTGCCTGCAGCGCAGGCGTTCGTGACGATCAACTTTACCGCCTATGGTGACGAGAGCGATCCCGGGCCCATGCCGATTCCTCCCAAAGCACCGATCGAGGGCTATCCCAAGCCTGATGACGGCGACCGCCACGTGCTGATCATCGACAAAGGCAACTGCTGGCTATACGAGCTTTACCACGCCTACAAACAAAGCGATGGCAGTTGGAACGCCGACTCCGCCGCCGTGTGGGACCTAACCACGAATGAGCAGAGGCCGTACACCTGGACCTCGGCAGACGCCGCAGGATTGTCCATAATGCCGGGGTTGGTCCGCTACGACGAGGTTGCGGCGGGCGTCATCAACCACGCCGTGCGCTTCACCCTGCACGACAGCAAGCAGGCGTTTACGCCGCCCGCGTCGCACTGGGCGGCAAACTCCAGCAACCCACTGGCGGCGCCGATGGGCATGCGTCTGCGCCTGAAGGCGAGCTTCGACATTTCCGGCTTCCCGCCCGATGATCAAGTGATCCTGACGGCTCTTAAGCAGTACGGCATGATCATGGCCGATAATGGCAGCTCGATGTATATCAGCGGCACGCCCGATGACCGATGGAACAACGACGATCTGGACCTGCTGAAAAACCTGACGGCTTCCGACTTTGAGGTATTGCTCATCTCTCCGTTGTACGCACCCGGGAACGTGCCGACCGGGCCGAATCCCACCATCAACAGCTTTACCGCCACGCAGTCCGGCGGTTCGGGACAGCCGGTGACCCTGAGCTGGAGCGAAACCAATGGCGAGTACAACGTCGTTTCGCCTGCGGTGGGTGCGATTCGCAAGTCGAGCGTCGTCGTGTATCCGACCACGACCACGACATACACTCTTTATGCCACCAATCAATACGGCCGCTCGAGCGCCCAGGTTACGGTCACGGTTCCGTAACAGCAAGTAGTAGCGAGCGACTAGCAACCAGGGGTGGGTGGGTGAAATAGAATAACTCTTGGATACTAGCTGCTAGTTGCTTCTTTATGAAGTTCATCAAGTACAAGAAATACGTTCCCGAGCCCGCCTCCGACTTGAGCATGGAGGACCTGCTCAACGCGCTCTCCGACTACCTGCTGCAGAGCGGCTTTCAGCAGCAGTACATGGACTTCTACGACTTCCACAATATGGAGCAATCGCTGGAAGACCTGCGCCAGGCCATCGCCGAGGCGCTGCTCAACAGCGATATGCTCGACGACCAGATGCGCGAGCAGATCGAAAACATGAGCCCCGAGCAGATGGAACAACTGATCGAGCAGCTCATCGAGCGCATGGAGCAGGAAGACTACATCAGCGTTGACCAACCGCACGATCCCGCGCGCAGCTCCACCGCCGGCGGGCAGGTTGGCGACGCGCAATCGCAGGCGCGCTTCGAAATCACCGACAAGGGACTCGACTTCCTCGGCTTCCGCGCGCTGCGCGATCTGATGGGCTCGCTCGGCAAGTCCAGCTTCGGCCGCCACGACACCCGCGATCAGGCCACCGGCATCGAGGCCAGCGGCGCCTCCAAAACCTACGAGTTCGGCGACACGCTGAATCTTGACATTACCGCCACGCTTTCCAGTGCCATCCAGCGCGAAGGCCTGCACCTGCCGCTCAACATCGAATACGGCGATCTCCAGGTCCATCAGTGCGAGTATCAGTCGTCATGCGCAACCGTGCTCATGCTCGACTGCTCGCACTCCATGATCCTCTACGGCGAAGACCGCTTCACGCCTGCGAAAAAAGTGGCGATGGCGCTCTCGCACCTCATCCGTACGCAATATCCCGGCGACTCGCTTTCACTGGTGCTGTTCCACGACTCTGCCGAGGAGCTGCCGCTGTCGCAACTGGCGCGCGTCAAAGTTGGGCCGTACTACACCAATACGCGCGAAGGCCTGCGCATGGCACAGCGCATTCTGCAACGCCAGCGCAAGGACATGAAGCAGATCGTGATGATCACCGACGGCAAGCCCTCAGCGCTGACCCTCGAGGATGGGCGCATCTACAAGAACGCTTTCGGCCTCGATCCGCTGGTGGTGAGTGAAACGCTGAAGGAAGTTTCCAAGTGCAAGCGCGCGGGCATTCTGATCAACACCTTCATGCTCGCCTCCGACTACGGCCTGGTGCAGTTCGTGCAGAAAGTGACGGAGATGTGCCGCGGCAAAGCCTACTTCACCACGCCGTACACATTCGGCCAGTACCTGCTGATGGACTACATGTCGCGCAAGACAAAGACGGTGCATTAAGCCAGGGGGAATGCGGTTAGGGTTAGCGATCAGCGCTCGCTGCGAGCCGCCAGCGGTTAATCTTGGATCTGTAACCCGAACGGACTCGAAGGACGGCTTACGGGTAAAAGAGCAGCGTCTTGTCGTCTAGTTGCTAATTGTTCGCCGCTGTTTTCGCTTCCAGTTGGTTCGCGCTCGATTGGAAAACGCTGCAGCTCTCCTTGCCCGACAAGCGTCCGAACTGCAAGGCAAACTTACTCTCCATCGAGCACAAGACCGAATCAAGCTGGCCCTGCTGCGCGTACTCGGGTGGAACGCCACGACGCAGCTTGAAGTACATAATGGCTAGCGTGTTATTGGCGTGGCTCAAGGCGTAGGAGACGGACTTGTCGGCGTCGGTTTGCGCACGGAACTCCGCCTCCGAGATCTGCCGATCCACCTCATCGAAATTGGCTGCGGGAATAAGCGCTTCTTGCTTCACGAGCGCCCGGAGACTCTCCACCTCGTCGGGAATACGAACCGCAGCCTTCCGGTAAGCGTCGGACAGTTTCCTGGCGTCGGCAACGTTCCCACACGCGGGCTCGGGCGCGGCCGGAGTGCTGAGCACCGTCATCGCCCCCTGCGATGACACCGAAGCGCCCAGCGCCTGCGCCAACGCGGGAACGCTCACGTACGTGATTCCCTTGCGGACCAGCACGTTGTCACCCTTGATCTGTTTTCCCTCGATGGTGATCTGGGTCACAGGGGCTGATTTCGCGCGATCCCCGCCCGGTTGCGGCTGCTGGGCGGAGACGTTCATGGCAATTAGCGCGAACGCGATCAGCGGGAGGACATGCCGCCTCACATGACACCTCGTTCTTCCGGGATTCGTGCGTTGGAATCCGGCCAGATGAGAATGGAACGCTACTACGATAGTGTCTGGCAGCGCGGCTAGTCAGTGATGGAGGTCACTAGAGCTGGCTAAATCCCCAGTTTCTTTACTTCTTCGTTGTAGTACTTGCGGTAGAGGATGTCCCATTCCTGGGAACCTTCGAGGATGGTGCGGCGCTGGCTCTCGATCTTCTGCCGGGCGGCGGAGTCGATGCGGGCTTCCTGGGCCATCAGCAGTTCCAGAACACGGCGTGCTTCCAGGCGAATGCTGTTGCGGTCCTCGATGAAATCCACGTTCTCCATTTCGGCCAGCTTGTCAGACACGGCGTGCGCGAGTTTATTCACCTTTTCGCGGCTGAGCCTCATAGCACCGCCTTGTACTTGCGCACCAGCTCGTTCTTGATCTTCTTGAACATCTCCTGATAGTTGGCCCCGCTGCGCTGCATCTCCTCGGCGTAGGTTTCCAGGATAATGCGAACTTCGTCGTTGATGCGGTCTTCCAGCGTGAGTTCGTCGAGCAGGGCGGCGTGGACCCGGCTGGTGACCGCAGCCTTGTCCGAGGTCTCGATGAACTCGCCCTCGATCAGTTTGTTGGTGACTTCGCGGGCCAGATAGCCCACGTATTCCTTGGAGAAGAGCATGTCTGGTTCGAATCGGCTCGGAAAATATTTAGTCTAACACAGGGATTTGAGGCGATTTGCCTCGGTGCTTCGTCGCCGCTACCGGGTAATCCTTTTGGGCGAGCAGTTGCGCCGGGCTGCTGGCTTCGGAGTATGATGATTTTCGCTGCGGCGAATTTTCCCGCTGCAGCCGCGAGACCTCGTGATGGCAGAGGACCTCTCCAGTCTCAAAGACGACATGACCGCCTTTATCCTCGGTCACGGATTGAGCCGGTTTCAAGGCTATGTCACCGAAGACGTGCACTCGGTGATGTGGGACCCGCGCGACAATCCCGAAAGCTGGAAGGATTTTGTCGAGCTGGCCAAACACTCGGGCGCGGCGTTTCTCTCCATGGACGAGGAAGTGCTGCAGCACGACGAACTCGATTACCTTATGCAACGCTTGCAGCACGCCACGTATCCCAGCGATGAAGACCTGGATGAAGCACGCTCCCTGCGCCGCTACACCGGCAAGATGGGCTTCGTGCAGCTTGGCTGGCCGCACCAGGGCATCATGTTCCTGTACGAGGTTTCCACCGAGTGGTACGAGCGTTACCAGCACTTACTGGACTTGGTAGAAGACTTCGGCGGCGTGGTCATCGACGACATCGATCAGGACGACGAACGCTGACGTGCGCTGGGTCCTTCGCAACGCCGATTCGCAGCATGTACAACGTCTGGCCCTGGAGATGGGCCTGCCGGTCTCCATGGCCCGGCTGCTCGCGGCGCGCGGCATTCAGAACGCACTCCAGGCCAGCAAGTTTCTAAATCCCTCACTGGAAGACCTACACTCGCCCTACTTGATGACCGGCCTGCGCGCGGCCGTGGAGCGCCTGCGTGCTGCCATCGACTGCGGCGAAACCGTTTTCATCTATGGCGATTATGACGTGGACGGCACCACCGCGATCGTGATTCTCAAGACGGCGCTGGAGCTGTGCGGCGGAAAAGTTGACTATCACGTGCCGCACCGCATCCGCGAAGGCTACGGCATGCGCGACGAGGTCATCGAGCAGGCTGCCGATCGCGGAATCCGGGTCATCATCAGCGTGGACACTGGCATCCGTGCCTTTGCCGCCGCCGAAACCGCCCAGCGCCGGGGCATCGATCTCATCGTCACCGACCACCATCTGCCGCACTCCGAAGGCGTGCCCACGGCGCTGGCCGTGGTCAATCCGAACCAAGCGGGATGTGAGTATCCGTGCAAGTCGCTATGCGGCGCCGGAGTGGCCTTCAAGATTGCGCAAGCGCTGTTGGAGGAGACTGGCCGAGTGCGTTTGTTGCCGTCATTCCTCAAGATGGTCGCGATTGCAACCATCGCCGATGCTGTGCCGCTGGTCGGCGAGAACCGTGTCTTCGCCCGTCTCGGATTGGACGGTCTGCGCAAGCCGGTCAATGCCGGGTTACGCGCGCTGCTGGCCAATTGCGATCTCGACGGGTCGCGCCCTCTCAGTGCTGGCGACATTGCTTTCCGCGTGGCCCCGCGCCTGAACGCCGCCGGCCGCATGGATGTTGCCGAGCGCGTCATTCGGCTGTTCACGGAGAAGGACGCCGCGAAGGCCGCCGAGATGGCGCTGGAGCTGAACCAGCTCAATGGCGATCGCCAGCAGGCAGAGCAACGCATCATCGAGGAAATTCACGCCCGGATCGAAGCCTCACCAGAGTTGAAGGAGGCATACTGCCTGGTTGTAGAAGGCGAGGGCTGGCATCGCGGCGTTATCGGCATTTGTGCCTCGCGGGTGGTGGAGCGCTGGCGGCGTCCAACCCTGGTTTTCTCATGCGAAAACGGCGAAGCACACGGTTCGGGACGTTCGATTCCGGCTTTTCATCTTTTGCGAGCGCTGGAGTCCAGTCCGGAGTTGTTCGACCGCTTTGGCGGACACTCGCACGCCATTGGGTGTGCCCTTCCCGCCGAGCGCATTCCAGAGCTGCGTTCCCGGCTGGATGCCTATGCCCGGCAGTGTTTGACGCCCGATGACTTCGTCCCTGTTCTGGAATACGACGCCGAGATTGGTCTGGACGAGATCACTAACGATTTCTGGCTGGCACTGCAGAAGCTGGAGCCGTTCGGGGCGGGCAACCCGGTGCCGGTGTTTGTGGCCAGGAATTCCAAGCTCGTGCAACCGGCGCGGACGCTAAAGGAAAAGCACATCAAGCTCCGAGTGGTGCCCGGCGAGGATGCCCCCAACGTCCGCTTTCAGCGCGCCCGGGAGGTGTTGGGCTGGCGGATGGCGGATCGGGTTTCGCAGGAACCACTGCTGGTCGGGGATACTCTCGATCTCGCCTTCACCCTGGATTACAACTCGCATCCCGACTTCGGCGGGGTGCAGCTCAACCTGCAGGACTTCACGCGCGCCGTGGCCGCAGCGGCCGGCGCCGCGACGAAGCCCTGATCGACGGTGGAACCACTTTACAGACTGGTTACTCCGGCGTAGTATTCCCATCCGATGGAGACCGTGCTCGATCAGGTCTGTACTAGTTGTGGAAGTGCCCGTCTTCCATACGGCCGATACTGCCTTTTCTGTGGGGACCTGCTCTCCGAGCCGAAAACTAAGGACTTGGTGTCTTCCGACGCTTCGAATTCGCTCGATAACGCCGGAACCGGCTCGCTGGCGGCCATCGAGTACGGAGGTTTCTGGCGGCGCGTCTGGGCTGGAACCATCGACGTTGCACTGGAGGCCGCTGGAGCCTTCTTGCTCACCTACTACGTGATCGATTTCGTGCTGGCCTGGGTAGGCGCCATGCTTGGATACGACCGTTGGATGTCCAAGGTTGCCGCGGGCATGGCGTACATCTTAGTACTGACTATCGGCGGCTGGTTGTATTCCGCGTTCGCAGAAAGCTCTCCCCGCCGCGCAACCATCGGGAAGCGTCTCATGGGGCTTCAGGTAGTGACTGCCGATGGCGGGCGAGTGTCTTTCGGGCAGGCCACGGTACGCCACTTCATGAAGTTCCTGTCTCTATTTTCCGCCGGGGTGGGATTTATTATGGCGGTTTGGACCAAGCGCCGCCAGGCGCTCCACGATATGCCTTCTGACTGCATCGTGATCCGGGTGTCGCGGGAGGAGGGGTTCTCGCTCCTATCTCATTGAATTTGGAACCTTTCGCGAGCCGTTTTGGCTGACCCGTCCGGCTGGCGTAATATCGAAGCCAGATGTTTCAGTCCATAGCTCAGGTCCGCAAGTGGCTGATAGCGGGCGTCGTGGTTCTCGTCATCGGCGTCTCCGTTTCCTACTGGATCACCCGTTTCCGAGTGGTTCCCACCTTGCATAGTGTGCCCAAGACCTTGGGCGTTGACATACAGCAGACGAGCGACGGCTTCTCGCTGTCCAAGTCGGAAGCTGGACGCACCCTGTACACGATTCGAGCTTCCAAGGCGGTGCAATTCAAGTCCGGGGGCCACGCCGATCTGCACAACGTTCACATCGTGGTCTATGGCCACGGCCACGATCGTTACGACCAGATCTATGGCGACGAGTTTACCTACGACCCTCAGAGTGGCGACGTCAAGGCCATTGGAGAGGTGCATATTGATCTGCAGGGCAACGCGGAGGGCCCACAGAAGCCTGACCAGGCGCCCCCAGAGGAATTGAAAAACCCGCTGCATCTGCTGACGCGCTCGCTTACCTTCAATCAGAAAACCGGTATCGCACAAACCGATGAGATGGTGGAGTTCCGCAGCGCACAGGCCAGTGGTAGTGCGAGGGGCGCTTACTACGATTCCAAAGACAACCAGCTTTTGCTGAAGTCAGACGTGCACATCGTAACCACCGGCGAGAATCCCGCCATTATTACCGGCAGCAGCGGCACCATCCAGAAAGATCCGCGACAGGCCGTGCTGCTGAACGCCAGGATCGAACAGCCAGACAAGACCTTGACCGCCGATAAAGGCACGTTGCTGTTAGAAGCCAACAACACCGTGCAGCACGTTGTCGCCGAAGGCAATGTCCACATCGAGAGCCGCGGGCCAACCATCGTGGATATCGTAGGTCCACGTGGAGACCTCAACATGGGGCCGCAGAACTCGGTGCAACAGGCGGTGCTATCAGGCGGCGCGAAGTTCGCCGCCCACGGCGCAAACGACGCGCACGGGTCGGCAGACACCTTCGTGGTTGACTTCGATGACCAGAAGCAGGCATCACGTTTTCACATGATCAAGAACGCGCACATGCTGCAGGAGCCCAAGCCCGGAAAGTCCGGAGCCCAGCGGTCAGCCAATGGAAATTGCTGCCGACCAGCTGGATTTTCAGCTAGAGAAGGGAAATCAGCTCAAGACGGGTGACACCGTCGGCAAGGCGATGATTACGATTCTGCCCTCGCCCGCCAGCTCCAAGCTCACAAAGAATGCCGGCAGGGAACAGGATACGGGAAGCAATGCCACCACGGTTGCGACTGCCGGCAAGTTCCACGCGACCTTCGATGACAACAATCGCATGAAGACGCTGCACGGCTCGCCGGATTCGCGGATCGTATCAACTTCGCCCGGTCAGCCCGAGAAGGTTAGCACCGCGCGCAATCTCGATGTGCTCTTTGGGCCTGATGGCGGGGCAGAAAAGTTGGTGCAGACCGGAGACTTCCAATATCACGAAACTTCGGCCAAACCCGACACGGCTGGGCGCTCCGCTTTCGCCGATGTCGCCACCTACACCCCCGGCGATGCCATCCTGGTGTTGACGGGTTCGCCGCGCATCATCGATGGCGGCATGACCACGACGGCGGAGGTCATACGTATCAATCGCCAGACCGGCGACGGATTTGCCGACAATGACGTCAAGACGACGTACAGCGACCTGAAGCCGCAACCCAATGGCGCCCTACTGGCGAACTCAGACCCGATTCACGTCACTGCTCAGCACATGACTGGCCAGAAGCAACCCGGCGTGGCCCACTACACCGGTAATGTCCGGCTGTGGCAGACAGACAACATGGTTCGCGCTCCCAAGATGGATTTCGACAATGAAAAACGCAGTATCGTGGCGGAGTCGGACCCCACACAAACAGTATCAAGTTTGTTCGTGCAGCGAGGTCAGGATGGCAAATTGGCTCCCGTCGATGTGACTTCCGACAGGCTGACCTACGTGGATGAAGAGCGCCGGGCGCGCTATACCGGCAATGTTTTCGCCAAGAGTACGACGAACACCGTTACGTCCAAGCAAATTGATGTTTACCTGAAGCCGGCCGAAGCGGACACCAAGGATGCGGCGCCGCAGCCCGTAGCTCCAAAGAAGACAGGTATCCCCGGATCCAACGGGCCCAGCCAGATTGATCACATGGTGGCAGTGGGCAATGTCGTGGTCACTGAACCCAACCGTCGTGCGGTGGGCGACCGGCTGGTTTATACCGCCGATGACGGAAAGTACTATCTGACGGGCAAATCTCCCAGCATTTTTGATGCCGAACATGGCACAGTGTGGGGTGATTCGTTGACTTTCTATAGTCGCGATGATAGGGTGCTGGTTGAAAGTAAGCGTTCTTCCCCCACCATTACTCGCGCTCGTACCACGAAGTAAATGCACACTTTATCAGCGGAAGAGATCGGCAAAAGCTACCGCGGGAGAAGGGTAGTTAACAGCGTCAGTGTCCACGTCGAGCAGGGTGAAGTTGTTGGTCTGCTTGGCCCGAACGGCGCCGGCAAGACCACCAGCTTTTACATCATCGTCGGCCTGATCAGGGCAGAAACCGGGCGGGTCCTGATCGACGACGAGGACATTACCGATGTTCCGATGTATCTCCGTGCACGGAACCATGGCATCAGTTACCTGCCACAGGAACCGTCGATCTTCCGCAAGCTGACGGTCGAGGACAATATCCTGGCGGTCCTGGAGGCGCAGCCGATTTCGTGGCACGAGCGTCGCGAGCGAATGGAGAGGCTGATCGAGCAGTTGGGTCTCGGGGTGATTCGGAAGAACCGCGGCTATGCGCTGTCCGGGGGTGAGCGGCGCCGGGTGGAGATTGCGCGCTGCCTTTGTATCTCTCCCAGCTTCATTTTGCTGGATGAGCCTTTTTCCGGAATTGATCCCATTGCCGTGCTCGACTTACAAAAAAATATCTCCGATCTAAAGGCAAGTGGCATCGGAGTGCTGGTAACGGATCATAATGTACGTGAGACGCTTTCTGTGACCGATCGCGCCTATATCATTCACGATGGACACATCTTCCGGGCGGGCACGCCGGAGCAGTTGGGCAACGATCCGGAAGTAAAACGAGTGTACTTAGGCGAGAGCTTCTCCATGGTTTAGTTTAGAATTTGAAAGCGGGGCGCACGCCCCTCAGGGTTCCTTCGCATGGCTTTGTTGCAGCCCAAGTTAAACCTTCGAGTTTCCCAGAAGCAGATACTAACTCCTGGGCTGGTGCAGATGGTCAGCGTGCTGGCGCTCAACAAGCTTGAGCTGGCCGACATGATCACCGCCGAACTGACCGAGAACCCGGTTCTTGAGGAACTCGACGATTCGGTCCCGTTGCTCGATGAGGTTTCCGCGCGCGAAGAAAAAATGGATCGCGACAGCTCTCTTTCTCTGGCCACCCACGAGCAAGAGCCGCCGCAAGCCACCTCCCAGGAAAAAGACCCGTTCGACGAAATTGATTTTGGCTCATTCTTCTCGGAGTATCTCGATCCCGGACTTCGGACCCCGATCGAGATGGAGGAGAGCGAGAAGCCCTCGTTCGAGAATTTCCTTTCCAAGCCCACGACGTTGACCGACCACCTGATGTGGCAATTAGGTTCTCTGCACGTGAACGAAGACGTTTATCGGGCGGCGGAACTGATAATCGGCAATTTGAATGAAGAAGGCTACCTCACGGCCAGTGACGACGAACTGCTTGGCCTGGCCGACGAAGAGCAGCCGCTATCGCTGGACCCGCTTTCGGCGGAACCCCCGGCTATTGAGGAAGCTACGCAAGAAGCGGATGCGCCGGAACCCGTCGTAGCGGCCTCATCGCCGATCGAATACGCGACCCAGGCGGAAGTTCTGGATTCCAGCGTCGCCATCGCGGAAGCGGAGAGTGCAGCCAGCGAAGAGCAGGCTCCATCCCTCGATCCCCGACTAGCTCGTCCCTCGCTGGTGCCGCCGCGCACCCAGCCCGCACGCGTCCCTTTCAGTCGCGATGCCTTACGCGAAGCAGTTGATCTGGTGAGGCAAATGGACCCGATTGGCGTCGGCGCGCGCGATCTCCGGGAATGCCTTACGGCGCAATTGCAGGCGCTGAAGCGGTTGGAGCGCAAGAACGGCAACGGCCACCAGGCGGCGGAATTGGAGGCGGTTGACGACGCCATCATCCTGGTGGACCAGCATCTCCATGCTCTGCAGAACAAGAATTACAAGGACGTGGCCAAGATCATGGGCCGTCCGCTGGACGCGGTAATGCGCGCCATGGACTTTATTCGCACTCTGGATCCTCGTCCTGGGCTGCGCTACAACAAGGCAGAAACCCGCCTGATTGAGCCGGACGTGGCCTTTGTCAAACAAGGAGACGAATATCTTGTCCTGATGAACGATGAAGAAATCCCGCAGTTGCGCCTGAACCCGACCTACCGCCGGCTCCTCAGCCGCGATGCGGCAGAGAAGGACGTGCGCAACTACGTGAAAGAGCGCTACAAGTCAGCCATCCAGCTGATCAAGAACATTGAACAGCGCAAGCAAACCATTCTGCGCGTTTGTTATTCCATTTTGAATCGCCAGCGCGAGTTCCTCGATCATGGCATTGATTCGCTCAAGCCCATGATGATCAAGGAGGTGGCGGAGGAGATCGGCGTCCATCCTTCCACCGTCAGCCGTGCCGTATCCAACAAATACGCCCACACCCCGCAGGGAGTTTTTGAGCTTCGATACTTCTTCAGCGAGAGCGTCAACGGGCCGGAGGGCAGCGGCACTTCGCTGTTGATCCTCAAGCGCCGGGTGAAGAAGCTCATCGACGAGGAAGATTCCACCAGGCCGTTGACCGACGAGCAGATCACCCGCATCCTCCAGTCGCAGGGCATCCAGGTCACTCGCCGCACGGTCGCGAAGTACAGGGAAGATATGCGCATCCCCAGCACCCACCAGCGCAGAGTGAAAAGTTAAGCGGTTGTGGTGAAGTGCGCCGCGGCCCAAAACCAGAGCAATCCATCAGGCTGCGGCGAGGAGGGAGCTCGATGACAGTAGAGTATTTTGGAAGGCAGTACGAAGTTACTCCCGCCGTACGTAAGGAAGTCGAATCGGGTCTCAACAAACTCACCAAGATCCTGGGTGAGAACATCAAGAGCAAGGTAATCCTGACCGTCGAAAAACACCGCAATATCGCGGAAATCACGGTGAAGCGGCGCCGCGGCCATCTCGTGGGACTGGCGGAGGCGACCGACATGGTGGTTGCCGTCGACCAGGCCCTCGAGCATATCGAGACGCAGGTGATCCGCTACAACGGCCGGCGCCGCAACACGCACCGGAAGCCCAAGGACAAAGCCTGGCAGGCGCCGGTGGAGGCGGAGGCCGAACTGCAGATCGCTGTCGGAGCTAGTGCGGCAACCGCGGTTCCCGTGGTCGTGCACAAGTTTCCCTCCATTGCCCGCACCACGGAGGCGCACTTGGTGCATTCCACCGATTCGATCGCCATGCGCCCGATGACCGTGGAAGAAGCGGTGAAAGAATGCGAGTTCCGCGACCGTGACGTGTTTGTCTTCCGTGACGGGAAGGGCAAAGTCAAGGTGCTGCATCGCCGGAAGGACGG
>CAVXDA010000024.1:0-232915 GCA_963760415.1 uncultured Acidobacteriaceae bacterium
AACTCACACGTAATCCCAGAACCGAGCCGGTCGCTGATACTGGCTGCGAGTGGACGTGGAACTGTGGGAACGGGGTTAGCGTGATCAAAGCTCAGAGTTGCTTCTTGCTACAGGCTCTTGACGACCTCGACCGCTTTTTCCAACTGTGTGTCCCTGCCTTCCCGCAGCGCTTCCCGTGACAGCTCCGTTGAAACCGCCGGCGTGATCCCGTCGTTTTCCAGCATTCTCCCTTGCCACGTCAGATAGGCGGCAACCGGCAACCCGAGGATGTACCCATGCCCCACCTTGAATGCTCCACCACTTAGCAACCGGCCGGGCGTCTTGGTCCCAACGATGGTTGCGAGATTGTTTTCCTCCGCAAATGCCGACACCATTTCGCCCGCGCTGGCAGTGTGCTCGTTCACCATCAGCACAACACGTCCGTGGAAGCGTCGTGGACCCAGGCCTTCAGTGACCACAAGGATGGACTTGTCCACGAAGGCATACCGCGCTGCCAGCCAAAAGAGAGTCGATTTGCGAGACGGAATCCGTCCAAAACGGGTCAGTTCTTCTCTCCGATAGCCTCGCTCCCGGCGCTTTCGCGTCAGGCTGTAGCCCACCTCTAATTTCCCCGGGGTTAGGTAGCTCATCAGGCGGAGTCCGCCGATCCCACCACCTGTGTTGCCGCGCAAGTCCACAATGAGCCGGCTGCAGCCGTTCAGAGCCGCAATTCCCCGATCAATGTCTTTGGCAACATCGATTCCGATCGCGCCGGGAAACATCGTCACCTTGAGCAGGCCGATTTCATCGCTGAGCATTTCAGCGTGAACTGCCTCAGGGGCGGTTACTGGATGTTTCTTGGACTTGGGCATGGGCAACTGAAGGGTGACTCCCTGAACTCCGCCGTCCAGTTTTTGGATGGTGAGCTGCGCTGATTCTCCGGCGAAGAATGTCAGATCCTCGGGAGGCCGAATCTCCCGCTCGCCCCTTCCGAGCAACAAATCCCCAGGCCGTATCCCAGCCAAGTAAGCCGGGCCGCCTCGGTGCACGTCCTGAAACATCCAGCGCTCGGTACCGTTCATCGCGAGGCGATGCAGAGTCGCATTGATCGCATGACGCGCTGGTATATTTCGCATCCCAGCGTGCCGGAATCCGGTGTGGCTGGTCTTGAGTTCTGCGACCAACCGGTTGACTTCCTTCTCGAATGCTTCGGGATCGCTACATGCGATTATTTGATCTCTGCGGCTCCGAACCAAGGCATTCCAATCCGCCCCGTTCATCGCGGGATTGAAATGCTTGGTTTCCACCAACCGGCAGACCTTGTCAAAGATCTTCGTGCGTTCGTCTAGCGTCAGATTCATTGCTCCCTAATCCTAATCGGCGTTGATGCGTCCCCAATCGCTACGAACCCTGCCCAATAAAATGGGCTCACTTGTTCGCCGTATTTCGTCAGCAGATCCAGCTTGGCGCCTCGCAACGCCGAACTCGTCTCTTCTCCAAGCGCCAAGCGCTGGTAGAAGCGTTCCATGAGTGCACTGGCAAAGGTGTCATCCGCACTCCACAGGCTCGCGACAACGGTTTTCGAGCCAGCCGCCAGGAAGGCTTCCGCCAAATCGCTGACTCCTTCCTCTCCTTGCAGTTTGCCCACTCCGGTGTCGCATGCAGAGAGCGTCGTCAGGTCGGCGTTTAATCGCAACTTCTTGATTTCTCGGACCTGCAACAAACCGTCCTCACCCGCCTTCGGATCGGCCCCAAGGACTAATGCTGATCGTTCCGGATATAGCGGGTCGGCAAATCCGTGGACAGCCAAATGCAGGACGCGAAACTGATTGAGCGGTTCTTTCTTGAATGCACTCTCGGTAGCGCTCGCACCAAACAGAGTTTCTGCGTCCTTTCCCACAATTCTACTGATGCTCTCGACCTCTTCCCGCGTTTGCGGCAGATCATGAAGCGGCATTCCGACGAAGTCGGCGAAACTGCGAACAAACCGGCCCCGCAATGTCTCGGAAGCCGGGATTCTGTTTCCCTTACCGCCTTGATTTTCGTAAGCAACGTCCCCCACTCCGAGGAACGGTCGAGAGGACTCTTGCTGTTTGTCCCTCCTTCGCAGCGCATCGAGAACGGTGGCGGAGGGCGCATAGCTGATGGCAGCGGACGTTAGCAGATACTGTCCATGGCTATTCCGTAGCGCTTCGAACGGCAGCAGGTTCAATATGCCGTCCGGCACAACGATGAATCGTTTGCCCGTAGATGTCTCAGGAATTGGCTGCAGAAGAAACGCATGCAGTTGCTTCGCTTCTTCAGCCCCGGTTTTCTTCGCACGGATTTCGTCAACGTACCGCTGGACCAGCGTTTCGATCTCCTTGCGGCCAACCGGTAGCACTCGCAGGCTTGCGGTCGTGCGCGTAACCGAAATACAGAAGGAATTCGGCTCGGCGAGTACGTACTCCAGTAGCGTTTCGTCTGACTTCAGGCTTTCTTGAACCTGGGTTAGCGGTGCGGGGTCAATGGGAAAGCGCTGATCTCCCTCGTTCCACGCCAACCGCAGACGCCACTCGTATTCCGCCAGAGCATCGAGCAACTGTTCGCGCTCGACGGGACTGTTGGTCTGCATCAAGCGGGTTTGAGTGTTGGCGACATAACTGTCCAGTGTCGCCGCTTCGGTAGACCCCGATCTCGGAGCGGCCTTTCTGTCTTCCAGGGCGCTGGCCAGAGTTCGTCCTCGGACACGTTCCAATATTTGAAACGCACCGGCTGTGTCACCCTCCTTCGCAACGAGTTCAAAGTGTTGGAGGTAGGTCTGACTCATAGCCGCGGCTATGGAGCTGTTCCAATAGGAGTCATCGCCGCCAAGCATGCCGTCAATGACGTCTTCGGCATGCTTGTAAAGTGCCTTCGCTTCTGCAATGCGGCCGCGTCGTGCTTTCAGGTCAGCCAAAATCGTTAAGTTCCGTGGCACGTAATAGCGATCACCGACCCGCTGGCTCGCAGCGAGACCCTGCGTCGCACGGGCGTCCGCAGTGGCGAGATCTCCGGAATCACGATACAGCTTCGCCAATTCGAACATGGCGTCAGCTTCCATGCGGTAGAACTGGACTCTTGCTGCGAACTGTCCCGCGTCCTCCAAATTGGCGATAGCCTCTTGTTTGTTTCCGTTTTGCTCCGCCAGCTTGCCGAGGACAATCAGCAGTTGCGCCTCATGCCCGCGTTTCTGCTGTGATCGGGCCTTCGCCAATGCATCGTCAAGCACCCTCTTCGCCTCATCTGGCCTGCCGAGAGCCACCAGTGCTTCCGCCTTTCCTTCATAGCCCATGAAGGGGAGCCCAGAGTCCTTATTAGCCTCTGCGAGCCTGATGGACCTTTCGAAACACATCAGTGCTTCGCTAGGGCGGTTGACCTCTACCATGCCGTTTCCTAGCATCTCCAGAAAGCGGATCTGACCGCCCGTGTCGCCGTTAGTCATCGTCGAGACGAGCGCCGTACCCAAGAGCTTGGCCCCTTGGCCCGTATTTCCTTCCAGGAAGGCAATGATGCCCAATTCACCGGAAGCCCTGGTTGCCCATCGGTCGTCCCCAAGACTCTTTGCAATCTGTTGGGCCTCCAGCCAGTCTTGTTTCTCCGCCCGATAGTCAATCTCGATGTCGGTGTAGCCTTTTGCGGCGAGGCACCAGAGGCGCAACCTTGGATCGTTGCGCATGATCGGGTTCTGCAACTGGTCGCTCAAGAATCGCGACAGATCGACGAAGGACATCGTCTCGGCTTCTGATCTGAGGTGTCCAATTTGGGCGTAGAGCTGATTTCGCGTATCGCCTCGATCTGCGAAGAGACTTTTCCGCCTTCGCGTACAAGGGAGCAGCTTTCGGCCCGTTGTTGAGCCAGTAAAGGCGGTTGGCTTCTGCCAAGAGAACTTGTGGATCGGTTGAACTTTCCGGATGGGCTAAACCATCACTAATGTTGAGCTGCTTGTTGGCAGATATTCTTCGGAGCCATGTGTAGGCGGGGCGCGAGGATGGAATGACAACCGCCAGAACCAAGGCCGCTACAACTAGCGCCTCCTTTGGGACACGAATCCTCACTCAGTGCATACCGGGCCTGGTTAGTGGAGGATGTGCAGAAAGCAATCGATATGCCAGAGAATGTGGACTGAAAACAAGAGGCTTACGAAGCACGTTGGATCTGGCGTCCGGTAAGTTTTACCGGGCGCAGGGAAAGACTTGCTGGTTCAGACGCGAACGGCGAAAGAGCGAAAGAATTCGCCACTACAAGGCAGTCATATTTTGGACCGCACTGTTCTGTGAGCGCGACGGCGAGCGGGAGATCAAGTTGACGCCACAGCTCTCGTTATTCTCTGGCTTGTTTGCTGCAGGAATCGGAATCTTCTTCGGCTACTATCCTTCTCGCAAGGTCTCAGAATTAGACCAATTTGAAGCGCTGTCGTACGAGTAATCGCGCCGTCGGAGCCAGCGACCGGGTCGGAATTGGAGCACTCACCACAACAATGATCACGGACAAGCGTCCGACCCATAATCCGGTGACCACATGCCAGAACTGCACGGAAACAACGACCGTCAGGCGCGGCTCTCCGTTGCCGGTTGGTAGCCGATGTTTCATTATGAGAGTGCCACGGCCCTGCGATGCAGTGTGCAGCAAACGCCGTTCACAAGTACTGCACGAGGACGACGCTGAGCTCGAAAATAACGATAGAATGTGATTTCGGTCACATCCGTGTTGGTTATACTAACGCCTACACTGAGATTGTTGTAATGCGCTATGTTCTCAAACTCGTTGGATTGATCCTGGTGTTGACGCTGGGGGTTTTGCCATCGCTCGCGCTTGCAGTTACTTGTGCGGAGATGCCGACTGCTCACTCTTGCTGTCCGCCCAAGTTGGTTCCGCAAACGTCAATGGCAATGAACGGCCCAGTAGCGCCCGCTCCGTGTTGCCAGTTTTCATCCGGTCGGGCGGCGCCCGCAACAGAGTCGCAGATCCAAACACCCACTTCTCGTACGTACCGGCCAATCGTAACAGCGGCACCGCTGGCGACTCGTCCGGTGCGATCGGAAGTTAGTACGGAAGAGATCCGCTCGGTTCTTCTTCCTCCGGCACAGTCCTCACTCTGTACCTTCCTTATTTAGCTCCTGCTCGAAGTGTCTCTGTCGTTCGGGCGTTCTGCGCCTGAGATACATCCCTCTTTCGAATTGACGAGATTGATCTATGAGCAGGTTAGGATTCATTCTCCTGGCGAGTCTGCTGGCATTGCCCGCGCCCGCACAGGAATCCCCGAAGACCCACGAGTTCGCCCCACAGGCCGGTCCAACGGCGACGGTTGACCAATCGCCATCCTCGCAAGTCCTTACGCTTGACGAGGTCGTTAGCGAGGCGCTGGCGAAGAACCCTGGCGTGCAGAGCGCGCTGCACACCGTCAACGCTCAGCAACACAAAATACCGCAGGCGAAGAGCCTTGCCGACCCGATGGTGTCTGTCGGGTGGAATGGGAACCTCGCTCCCTTCAGCGTGCAGGAAGGCGATCCCTCCAGTTATCGCGGTATTGCTGTCAGCCAGCAGCTCCCTTATCCGGGCAAATTGAAGCTGCGGGGCCAAATTGCTGCCAAGGACGTGGACGCTGCGCAATGGGATTACGAGGCAGTCCGCCGGCGCATCGTGGCCGACGTGAAGACGGCCTATTACGACTACTTCTTCTACGACAAGGCGCTGCAGATAACCCGCAGAGATAAAGACCTGCTGCAGAAGCTATCGAGCATCTCGGAGGCCCGTTATCGCGTGGGCAAAGGCATGCAGCAGGACGTGCTCAGGTCGCAGGTGGAGATAACGATGCTGTTGCAGAGGGTGACCGTGCTGGAGCAACAACGGGCAACGGCGCAGGCCAGGCTGAACACCTTCATGGCCCGCGATCCCGGATCGCCACTGCCTCCCGCAGCCAACGTTGAACCGGCGGCATTGAACGAAAAGCTCGACGCGCTCTACGCGTTGGCGGCGAGCAACGACACATCGCTGCAGCGGGAGCAGCAGATGGTCGAGAAGAACCAACTGGCAACCCAACTGGCGCATAAGGACTACCTGCCTGATTTCGGCGTGGCCTACATGTACCAGCAGCGGCCCAATGTTGCCTGACATGAACGGCATGACATTCACGGTGAATGTCCCGGTCTTCTACAAAACGAAGCAGCGTGAAGAGGTCAGGCAGGCGACGGAAGAAACGATCAGCGCCGAGCGCAGCCGGGATAACCGAAAGAACGAGCTGCAGTTCGAGCTGAAACAGAATTACCTCGCTGCCCAAGCGTCAAAACAACTGCTCGATCTCTACTCGAAAGCGGTTGTACCGCAATCGTCGTTGGCGCTGGAGTCGTCGATGTCAGCCTACGAGGTCGGGAACGTCGATTTCCTCACGGTCCTGTCGAACTTCAGCACGATCCTCAATTACGAAGTGGACTATTACCGCGAACTTGCCAATTATCAGGCTGCGCTGGCGCGCATGGAGAGCCTGACCGGCATGGAACTGACCTCGGCACATTAGTCGTCGTCCGATGGCGGAGCGAACTCCGCGAAGTGAAGGAGCAAGGAATTATGAACAACAGATCATTACGAATCGCCGCCCTGATGATCGCCGCAGTGGTTGCGCTCGGAGCCGTTTATGGTCGTCGTGTGCTGGCCTGGCAGGATCCTCACGCTGCTCACGAGAGCGCTCAGAGCCGATCGGGACAACGAACGATCCTCTATTACTATGACGCCATGAACCCGCAGCACCACTACACGAAGCCCGGGAAGGCGCCCGATGGAATGGATCTGGTGCCGCAATACGCGGACGACAACTCGACGGGCAATAGCACCGCGCAGTCCAGTACACAATCGGCCACGGCCGGCGAGCGCAAGGTCCTTTTCTGGTACGACCCCATGCACCCGGCCTATAAGGCCGACAAGCCAGGTATCGCTCCCGATTGCGGCATGACACTCGTGCCGAAGTATGCGGACGAGCAAACCAGCCTGGCGAAAATGCCCGCGGGCACGGTCATGATCTCCGCCTGACAAGCAGCAACTGATCGGTGTCCGCACGGGCAAAGTGGAACGGCGATCGCTGGAGCGCACCATTCACACCACCGCGCAGCTCACCGCAGATGAAACGAAGATCGCGCACATCCACGTCAAGGTGAGCGGTTGGATCGACAAGGTCTATGTAGATTATGTCGGCCAGTTGGTGAAAAAGGGGCAACCGCTGTTCACCCTCTACAGCCCTGACCTGGTGGCAACCCAGGACGAATATTTGATCGCGAAACGGGGACAGGCATCCTTGGGAAGCTCACCCTTTCAGGAAGTGTCCGATGGCTCAAATTCACTCTTGCGGGCTTCGCGCGACCGCCTGAAGTTTTGGGACATCACGGACGAGCAGATCAAGAAGCTCGATGAAACTGGCGAAGTCACGAAGAACCTGACGTTCTACTCACCGACCACAGGCTTTGTAACCGATCGCAAGGCATTTCCGCAGACCTCTGTCACTTCCGATACGGAGTTGTACACGATCTCCGATCTCTCAACCATCTGGGCCAACCTCGACGTTTACGAATACGAGGTTCCGTACATCCACGTGGGCCAGGACGTCGAACTGCAACTCAGCTATTACCCCGGACGTAAGTGGCACGGACAGGTGAGCTACATCTACCCGGTGGTTGACGCACAGTCGCGCACCCTGAAAGTACGCGTTCAACTTCCCAACCCTGCGATGGAACTGAAGCCGCAGATGTTTGCCGATGCGCAATTGAAGGTCGACTATGGCAGCAAGGTTGTTGTACCCGCGGAGGCCGTGCTCGACTCCGGGAATGAGCAGGTTGTTTTCGTGGTGCGTGACGGCGGCATGTTCGAGCCGCGCCGGATCACCATGGGGCCACAGTTCGACAACCTCATCGTTGTGCTGTCTGGATTGAAACCTGGCGAACAAATCGTTGTTTCCGGCAACTTCCTGATCGATTCCGAGAGCCGCCTGAAGAGTGCCATGGGCGGAATGCAGCACTGAGGAGGACAAGATGAGCGCACAGAAGAAAACGGGTCTTGTTGTACTTGGCGTCGTCGTGCTGGCGATGCTTGGTCTCGGATGGTACGAGTACCGAGAATTCCGTTCTCCGAAGGAGTGTGGGTTTTGCCAGCGTCCCTTACAAGACAAACTGCGCGTCGTGGTTGAGATCGGCGGACAGCGAAGAGAAGCGTGTTGCCCGCAGTGTGCCGTTAGCGAATCGCGCCAGGAGCACAAGCCGGTGCGGTTCATCTCCGTACGCGACTACTCGACCGCGAAGGTAATTGACCCGGCACAGGCATATTACGTCAATCAAAGCCGTGCCATGGCCTGCAGTCACGACGCAATGCACATGGATGAGATGAAGCACGGCGAGGATCTGGCATTTGACCGTTGCTCGCCCGGTGCGTTCGCCTTCGCGAAGAAAGAAGACGCGGAAGCCTTTGTCGCTCAGAACGGCGGCCAGATCCTGAGCATGGAGCAACTGCTCGGAGAGGTGAAGACCCAATGATCAACAAGATTATTGAATTCTCGGCAAAGCGAAAGTTCCTGGTCTTCCTGCTGGTGGGAGCTGCCGTCCTTTTCGGTTGGCAAGCGATGAAGAACACCAAGCTGGATGCCATCCCCGATCTGTCCGATACGCAGGTGATCGTTTATTCCAAGTGGGACCGCAGCCCCGACATCATGGAAGATCAGGTGACGTACCCCATCACCTCGGCGTTGCTCGGCATGCCCAAGGTGAAAGACGTCCGCGGCTTCAGTGATTTCGGCTATTCCTACGTCTACATCATCTTTGACGAAGGGACGGACATCTACTGGGCGCGCTCACGCACGTTGGAATATCTGAACTCAGTTACACCTCGCCTTCCCAAAGGCGTGAATGTCGAGCTAGCGAAGGATGCCACGGCGGTCGGATGGATCTTCGAATACGCCCTTGTTGATACCAGTGCACAGTACAGCCTGGAACAGATGCGCTCTTACCAGGACTGGTATTTGCGCTATGCGCTGCAATCCGTTCCGGGCGTCGCGGAGGTTGCGCCCGCCGGCGGCTTCGTCCGCGAATACCAGGTCAACGTCGATCCCAACAAGCTGTTGGGTTACAAGATCCCGATCGACATGGTGATAAGCGCCATTCAAAAGGGGAACAACGATGTAGGTGCGCGGCTGGTGGAAATGACCGGCCGAGAGTACATGGTGCGAGGACGCGGGTATATCAAGTCGCTGAAAGACATCCAAGACATCGTCATCATGTACAACGCACAGACGGGTACTCCCGTGCTGGTAGGTGACGTTGCCACCGTAGTCTACGGTCCGGAGATCAGGCGTGGCGTGGTGGAGCTCGATGGCCGGGGCGAGACCGTCGGCGGCGTGGTCATTATGCGTTTTGGTGAGAACGCCGACAAGACTATCCAGCGGGTAAAGGCCAAGTTAGCCGATATCGAACCCACCCTGCCCAAGGGCCTGAAGATCGTCACGACTTATGATCGTTCGGAACTGATCGACAACGCCATCGACAACCTGAGGCATACGCTGATGGAAGAAATCCTCATCGTGAGCCTTATCATCATGATCTTTCTCTGGCATTTTCCCAGCGCGATCATCCCCATCATCACGATTCCGGTCACGGTGATCCTGATCTTCATTCCGATCCAGATGAGCGGCATGACGGCCAACATCATGTCGCTGGGCGGAATCGCCGTGGCGATCGGTGCTATGGTCGACGCCGCTGTCGTGGTCGTTGAGCAGACTCATAAGAAGCTCGAGCATTGGGAAGCCGACGGCCGTCCCGGCGATTATCACGACGTGGTGATCTCTGCCGTAAAAGAGGTAGGAGGCCCCAGTTTCTTCGCACTGCTGGTGATCGCTGTTGCCTTCCTGCCGGTGTTCACTTTGGAGGCGCAGGAAGGACGACTGTTCAAGCCGCTGGCCTACACCAAGAATTTCGCGATGGCGATTGCGGCGGTGCTGGCTATCACGCTCGATCCCGCGATGCGGCTGCTGTTTACCCACATGGCGAATTTCAACATCCGTCCCCGCTGGTTGGGGAAGGTCGTGAACTCGATTCTGGTGGGCAAGATTGTAAGCGAAGACCATCATTTCATCAGCCGTCCACTGATGAAGCTGTATCACCCCGTCGTTGAATTCGTCCTTGAGCACAAATGGAAGACGATCGCGGCAGCCCTGCTGGCAATGGCGGTGACGGTGCCCGTTTTCTTCAAGCTGGGCTCCGAGTTCATGCCTCCACTCGACGAAGGCACTCTTTTGTACATGCCGTCCACGATGCCGGGTATCTCCGTGGCGGAGGCGTCCCGCATCCTGCAAGTGCAGGACAAGATCATCAAGGGCTTTCCTGAAGTCGAAACAGTATTCGGCAAGGCCGGCCGAGTGGAAAGCTCAACCGACCCTGCTCCGTATTCGATGATGGAGACCGTAATCGTTCTCAAGCCGCATGAGCAGTGGCCGACCCGTCCTCGCTGGTACTCCAGTTGGGCTCCCAAATGGACGAAGAGCTTCTTGCGCCGCTTCTGGCCCGACCACCAGTCAACCCAGGATCTGGTTTACGGTGCGGGCGGCATGAATGACGCTTTGCAAATCCCGGGGATCGCCAACGCCTGGACCATGCCCATCAAGGCCCGTATCGACATGCTGACCACCGGCGTCCGCACGCCTCTGGGCGTGAAGGTACTTGGCTCCGATCTTGGAGAAATTCAGAGGATCGGCGAAGAAGTTGAGATGGCTCTGAAGGACGTAAAGGGGACGACGAGTGTCTTTGCCGAGCGCACAACGGGTGGATACTTCCTCGACTTCAGTCTGAAGCGCGACGAGTTGGCTCGTTACGGGCTGACGATTGATGCGGCCAACGACGTTCTGATGTCGGCCATCGGAGGAGAACCGGTAACCACAACGGTGGAAGGCCGCGAACGATATCCGGTAAACGTGCGCTACCTGCGCGACTATCGCAGCGATCTCGAAGCACTAAAGCGGGTTCTGGTTTCCACGCCCTCTGGCGCCCAGATACCCATGGGACAAATCGCCGACATCACGGTCAAGACCGGACCCGGCATGATCCGTGATGAGAATGGGCGTCTCAGCGGCTACGTCTACGTGGATGTATCCGGGCGCGACATCGGCAGTTACGTAGAAGAGGCAAAGCGTGTGGTCTCGGAGAAAGTCAGCGTTCCAGCCGGCTACCAACTGGTCTGGAGCGGCCAGTATGAGTCGATGGAGCGCGTTAAAGAGCGGCTGAAGATCGTGCTTCCCATCACGCTGCTCATCGTCTTTCTATTGCTGTACTTCAACACAGGCTCGGTAACGAAGACCGTGATCATTTTGTCGGCGGTTCCGTTCTCGGCCATCGGAGCGGTCTGGGTGCTCTACCTGCTGAACTACAACATGAGCATCGCCGTGTGGGTGGGTTTAATCGCCTTGCTCGGCGTCGATGCCGAAACCGCTGTCTTCATGCTGCTCTATCTCGATCTCGCCTTCAACGATGCCATCCGCAAGGGCGAAATGCGCAATTGGGATGACTTGCGCGAATCCATCGTGACCGGCGCCGTCAAGCGGCTTCGTCCCAAGATCATGACTGTGGCGTGCATGTTATTCGGCTTGCTGCCGCTGATGTGGTCGTCGGGAAGCGGGGCCGATGTGATGAAGCGAATCGCCGCTCCCATGGTGGGTGGCATCATCACGTCTTTCCTGATGGAACTTGTGGTTTATCCGCCTGTTTATGCCATTTGGAAGTGGAACTGGGAGGTCAAGCCAGCCCTGAAGAAAAACCCAGCAGGCTTACAACTCAATCCGGCAACCGAGGTAGCGCATGTTTAAGCCACTGCTTACCGGTGCGGTCCTTGCCTTTGCAGCTTTTAGCCTACCGACTGCCGGCGCTCAAACAAAACCGGCAGCCACGGCGTCCCTGCAAGCCCCAGACCAATTCTGTGCGATCCACGACGTTCTGGATCGCACGGCGAACGACGTTCTTGCTGACGCGGTCCAGCGCATGGCCGCCGCCGCTGATGACCGGCAGGGAAGTGTTTCCCCCCACTCACCCGAATTGCTGGTGCGTGACTTCGATCAGAAATATCGTCCCAATCTGTCGACTGGCTTGTCATCGGCGCTAAGGCGGCTGGATCAGCTGCGCCCATTACTGATTCCAATCTTGGAGGATGAAGGCATCCCGCAAGAGATTGCTGCCGTTGTGGTCGTGGAGAGTGGCGGCAGAAGCAACGCAGTGTCCCCCAAAGGCGCACTGGGACTTTGGCAGTTGATGCCTGACACCGCTCGTCGGTACGGACTGGTCGTCACTCCTGCCAGGGACGAGAGACTGGATGTCGATCGGTCCACTCGCGCGGCGGCACGTTATTTACGGGATCTCTACCAACAGTTTGGTTCCTGGCCTCTCGCCCTTGCAGCCTACAACGCTGGGGAGCAGAGGGTTCAACGAGCAGTCGAACGCGCCGGCACACCCGATTTCATTCAACTGAGCAGCCTGCGCTTGTTGCCCCAGGAGACTCGTAACTATGTGCCAGCGGTTCTCTCCGCCATGCAACTGCTTGGCGTCTCTTATTTACCAGTTGAGCCACGGCAGAGCACAAAGCAGAACGATCCCAACAAAATCATCTTCGCGATTCCGGGTGCACAGCCGTGAGTCCCTCCGCATGTTCTTTATGGCTCGCATATCTAGAAAGTACGAAAACGGATGATAGTGCAGCTCCGATGCAAGGTACGAGTCATCAAAAGTGTGCACTGATTGCCCCTCCACTCGCACAATCGTCGGACCTTAAAGCGCCACAGGCTGCAGCTTCAGTCGGCGAAGCAACTGCGCGTTCGCAGCTACGATGATGGTGGAGAGACTCATCGCGACTGCGCCAACGCTCATGGGAAGATCGAGTCCCCAGCGGACGAAAAGACCTGCTGCGACCGGGATGGCGACAAGGTTATAGGCGGTTGCCCAAACCAGATTTTGGATCATCTTTCGGTAGGTAGCACGAGACAGTTCAATCGCTCCCACAACATCGCGTGGATCACTGCGAACGAGCACGATTCCGGCCGACTCGATCGCTACATCGGTTCCCGCGCCAATCGCGATGCCAACATCGGCAGTCGCGAGTGCTGGTGCGTCGTTCACGCCATCACCGACCATGGCGACTCTTTTCCCACCAGACTGAAAACGTTTGACCGCCGATGCCTTGTCGGCGGGAAGAACCTCGGCCGCTACCTCATCAATACCGATGCGATGGGCGACCGAATCGGCCACTGTCTTGGAATCTCCGGTGATCATTGCGACCCGGATACCAAGCTTATGAAGTTCCGCGACGGCCTCATGGGATTCGGGCCTAATCTCGTCCTCGACAGAGAATGCACCGAGCAGTTTCCCGTCTGCGACAACAGAAAGAACGGTCTTTCCCTCGGACGCCCAGGCGGTCGTTACTTTTTCAACTTCTGGAGGGACAACAACCTTGTCCTCGGTCAATAGGCGCGGTCCCCCGATAATGACGCTTTTGCCGTTTACCAACGCTTTTGCCCCTCGACCGGCCAGCGCTTCGAAGTTGGCAGCCTGCAATGCGGGCAGGTTTCGGCGCTTGGCTTCGGCCACAATGGCTTTCGCGAGCGGGTGTTCGGAGTTGGCTTCTACGGCAGCAGCGAGGGCCAGCAAATCACTTTCATTGCTGCCGGGCGCGGCCGCGACTCCCGACACTGCAGGAGAACCCCGCGTGAGTGTTCCGGTCTTGTCGAAAATCACCATGTCCAGATTGCGGGCACGTTCTAGCGCAAGTCTGTCCTTGACGAGAAGACCATTCTGGGCTCCGAGTGACGTGGAGATCGCAATCACAAGCGGAATCGCCAGTCCCAAGGCGTGCGGGCACGCGATGATCAGGACGGTTGCCGTCCTGATCAGGGCATGTTCTTTGTCCCCTGCAAGCCACCAGTAAGTAAAGGTAATTGCCCCGGACGCCACCGCGACGTAGAAGAGGATTGCGGCGGCCCGGTCGGCAAGAGCTTGCGTGCGAGATCCAGAGGCCTGCGCAGCCGCAACCAGTCGCATGATGCCGGACAAGGCGGTTTGGTCTCCGACTGCCGTAATGCGGACTCGAAGACTTCCGCCACTGGCGACCGTTCCCGCAATGACTTTCCCACCTGTTCCCTTAGAGACTGTCCGAGATTCACCGGTAATCATGGACTCGTCAACATCGGCGGATCCCTCGACGACTGCGCCATCCGCCGGGACGCGGGTGCCGGGCCGCACAAGGACAAGGTCATCCAGGTGCAACTCGGCGATTGGAACGGTCTTGATCTCGGTTCCGCTTACACGTTCGGCAGTGTCTGGGAGCAGCGCAGCGAGTGCATTGAGCGCGCCACGAGCCTGGGAAACGGCTTTCATTTCGAGCCAATGGCCGAGGACCATGATCGTAATCAGAGACGCGAGTTCCCACCAGACTTCAATCTCGAAGAGGCCGAAAGTTGCGGCAAGCGAAGTCCCAAAGGCGACTAGGATCGCCAGGCTGATGAGAGTCATCATGCCGGGTTTGCGATCGGCAAGTTCGCCCCACGCCCCGCGGATGAAGACTAGGCCGGCATAAACGAAGACGACTGTTCCGAGGATGGCGGGGATGAACTGCGAGCCTGGGAAGCGGGGCGCGGTGTAACCAAGCCAGTGTTGAACGTCGGGTGACCAAAATACGATGGGAATCGTGAGAGCGAAGCTCAACCAGAACTTGTCGCGAAACATGGCGACGGAGTGACCGGCGTGACGGTCGTGGGTCCCGTGAGTGTCCGGCATCTTGTGGCCGGCGTTCGGTTCGGCCGCTTGGGCCTGGCCTTGGTTTGTCATGTCGTCCATTTTGAACTAAGAAGCCAGTAAACCAAACGCGGCCGGACGACTTTGGCGGAACATGGAAGGAGGAGAACACCCGGCCGAAGGGTGCATCGGGATATGGCAGTTCATTCGAAGAGCCTTGATCGAACTAGACGAGCGTTCCGCTTGTTCGGGCCTTTCGTCTGCCTTGGGCGAGCGCCGTCATCCACGAAATAGCGGATGCGGAATGAACGACTCGGGAGGCTCTTGGTCAGTTCTCAGCACTTCTGCGGGCTTATATCTATACTCTTTGCCGCATTTATCACATCGGACCCTGAAGGGGCGATCGACGTTAGGGCGGGGCGTGAGGGCGTCGGTCTCGGCAAGCGGGATTCTGTACCTGAAAAACAGATTCTGCCGAACGTGGAACCAATGGTTCTTGCAGAGCACCACCCAAAAATAACGGCTGTATTCCCACATATCTAATAATCGCTAAAAGAGTTTGGGACCGCATATCCATGAGAGCGGGTTGGGTTGCTACACAAAATGCCCTCCCGCCCTCACGCGGTTCCGCAAGAAACAGTGGCCTGACAACTACAGCGATCAGGGTTGTTGGGGAGTTCCACTCTGACCCTGTGCCATGCCACTCGATGGGTTGTTTCCATTCATGCCATTGTTCGGATTGCCGGTGCCCGAGGTGTTGCCGTTACCGTGACCGTGTCTGGTTCATTTGGCCCTGGTTGGCTTGGCCCATGTTCCCGTTGCCGGTGCCCGAGGTGTTGCCGCTGCCGTGACCGCTCTGGTTCATTTGGCCTTGGTTGCCTTGGGCCATGTTCGCGTTGTGGCCCTTCTGTTGGCTACTGCCTTTCGGCGCCAGAGCTTGCTGTTGGCTGTGGCTGCGGGAAGACGTGCTGTATCCCTGGGTCTTGTGTGAGCCGGCGTTCGCTTGTTGGTGAGTGCCGCCATTCTGGCTTTTTGCGAGGGCGGAAATTGAGACTGCTACGACGAGGGTGAGTAGTAAGAATGACTTCTTCATACGATAAACTCCATTTCGAAAGTGCCAGAAGGTTTGTTCGCGGGATGAACGTGGCAAGTATCCCAGGCCATGAAATGAACTCGTAATCCCTTGCCTTATGGTTCAATCAAACACCGCTTCTTCGCGGTCTGTTGCGTGATGTCAATCACTGGTGCGTGTGATTCACAGCACTAATACTGTCGCCGATGTCGATCCGATGCGCCCACAGCCCTGCACGCTGCATGGGGTGCAACGCTTACGCTGAAATCCCTAACGCAGTCGCTACTTCGTGCTGCTGCTTCGCAATCTCTTTGCTCAGCTTGTCGAGCTTCTTCATATGCTCGCGCACGACCTTGGTATCGGCTTGCGGGTTACCGACTTCTGACTTCACCTGTGCGGCGAGCGTCTGCATTTCTTTCGTCTTCTTATCAAGGTCCTTTAGTTTGCTCGCCACCACAGCTTGCTGGTCGCTGCTGAGGCTGGATGCCAGATCGTCGTCGCTTTGCTGCAGATCGTCTGAGAGCGCTGGACAGATCATCGCTCGAGTTGTTGCCGCCGTCCTGCTGTTGGGCATCGGCGCTGGCTGCGGAGGAGGCGTTCCCATTAGCCGAAGAGTTCGCACCTAGATGCGATTGCATCCGTGACAGATTGCCTTGCACTCTGCCCATGGCCTGAGTGCTCGGCCTGATATTTCTGGTCCTGCATCGACGTGGTGTGCATCACCTGCCGGCGCTGGGCCTGGGTCAGCATCGTTCCGCCTTGCCCCATCGAGCCCATGCCGGATTGCGATCCCTGCATCCCTCCCATGGACGCCTGCCCCATCCCTGAACCGGATGTGCTGCTCGACATGCCGCCACCGGCGGTTCCGCCGCGCATCTGTCCGAGAGAAGATCCCGCCAGGAGCACGATGACCGATGCCACTAAAAGAATTCTCTTGTTCATTATCTTCTTTCCCTTCCTGCGATGGAGTAATGCGTTTCTTTGGACCGTTGCATTAGCCCCACATTGGATAAAGCTTCCCACTTTTGTTTACATTCGGCTGGTGATGAGCGTCACAGGCCGGCGTGAGCCCGCGCACTTCGGCCCCTACGGGTTCATGATCCGGCTGGACACCATTCGGAACACACCTGCATCGTTGAACATAAGTCCTCGGACGTGGACGGTTTGTCCGTTGGTGATGCTCGTCAGACCGTACAGTTCGGTGCCTGGCTGCTGATAAACCGTGAGTGCGGTCGTGCCCGTCATGATGGCAAAGTACGAATCCGAGGCAAGGGTGAGGGTAAACGTAGCTTGTCCGCCGGAAGACGAATAATTGGAGACCGTTCCGCTGAAGCCTTGCTGCACCAGATCGCACTCAGCGGAGTTCATGGAGCCCATCATCCCTCCGCCGCCCATGCCACCCATCCCGCCTGACCCCATGCCGCTGTTGCTGACGCAGCGAACATGCTCGCCGGCATACATGTGACTAGCGTCAAAGGCGGGGGTGAAGGGCAGATTGGACATGTCCATGCCGTCGGTGTCCATCACGTAGGAAGTACTGCCGGTGAGATTTGCGGTCATACTGTTGGATAGGAACGACGACATCATCCCCAGCCCAGCGCCGTTCTGCACCACCATCCCGATCTGAGTCGCTGGGGTGCCGGTGACATTGCCGACGATTCCATCTCCCATCGCGCCGCCGTTTCCCATAAACCATTCCACTTTCTGCGCCTGAATCGAGCCATCTGCCTGCAACATCGCGTCAACCATCACCAGCACTCCGTTGGACATCATTCCCATGCCACTCATGTTCTGGAATTGTGTGCTGGTGTTGGTCGTGAAGGTCATGGACTGGGCGCTTTGCATCATCGAGAAACCAAAGTTGTTACCCGACGTGCTGGCGACCGCTCCCACCATATGTTCCATGGCTCCGTTCTCGGGATCATGGCCGCTCCCCGCTCCGACGGTGTTCATGATCGTGCGAAAGGCCGGCGTCACGGTGACGTTGCCCATACTGTCGATGGCGAGGGAATTGGCCATATCCATGTCGAAGCTGAGCACCATCGGCGTGCTGCCGACGGTGAGGTTCGAACTAAATGGAATGTTCGTGGTAATCGGGCCGGCAATCGTCTTCTGCACGATGGTGCGCAGAACCGGATCCATGTATGTCACCGACATCGACGACATCGTGACACTCGCTCCCGTATACGTCCCCTGGGTAATGCTGAAGACATTCAGGGGCTGCATGGTGCCCATGAGGTGCATCATCTCCATGGGAGTGGAAGCTGAAATCACTGGGGTGCTGCTTCCATTGCTGTTGTTCAGCGACATGGAGGTGACGTTCATGGCGAAGGCCATGACGCGGTCCGAAGGAGAGTCTCCGACGTTGATCTGAACCGGAGTGCTCTGGGGCGCGGGAGGCGGCGGTGTGGTCTGGTTGTTGCTGGAATTGCTGCTGCCGCAGGCCGTTAGCCAGAGCATGGCGGACAGGACGGCACTGAACAGATAGAAACGGGTAGGGCTGAAAGGAAATGACTGCGAGAACATAATCGCGGAACTCCTGTGTTGGGAATGCTTACTGCGCCTTGGATTGTTCCCCGGCCCAGGAACCCCACCAGCGGTTGATTTCAGCGTATGAAATTACATCACGCCGGTCTGTGACCCGTGTCACTACCCGGCGTGACAAAGCTGTCAACTAGCAATTCGTTCAACAGCGGAAACCCCGAACAACAGGGATGTGAGCAGTTGTGACCAGCTTAGCCACTGGTCACCTTGGTAACGTGGCTTAGCTCACGAAATTGTGGTTGTTGCTGTGCGCTAATTCGGTTTATGCCGACGAGCGATTCGAGAACACCTGGGAGATGAAGAAATGAGAATGACAAGACTGCTGTTCGTATCGATTCTCGGACTATTGCTGATGGGCTTTTACGGTGCGCCGCTGCAGGCCCAAACCGCCACGCCAGGTTCCGGCATGGACATGAAGAGCATGAAAGCGCAGATGGAGCAGATGAGCGCGCAGATGGACCAGATACAGGCCCTGATGAAGGACACCATGACGAAGATGGCTGCCGCCGATGCCGCCATGAAGAGCCACATGGAAACGGAACAAGCCAGCATGAAGAGCCAGATGGAACTGCAGCAGGCGATCGTTAACTACCTGCAAGCTATGACGGATCACATGCAGACGATGAAGCAAAACAAAGGGATGATGAACGATCAGAAGAAGTGAGTCTGGCAGCGGTTAGCATTCCCAAACAGCAGTCCGGGAGGAGGTCCCGTGCACGGAAACGGCATGCAAAGTTGGAATATGGGCGGGAATGTGGTTTGGATTTGTTTGTTTGGAGTGGTGCTGATCATCGCTCTCGCCCTGATATTGCGGAGGCAAAGGTGAACTTCTGTGCGCTCACCACGTGGAAAACCAGACAATTTCGCGCAAAGACTTTCTCTCAACACGGGCACCCGATGAAGTGAGCACCCACGCTGTGGCTGGATCGATTCCCAATCGCCGAGCCGAGACTGCAGCGGCACCTGCGTTATGAGGACTGTCGCACGGCGAGTAGTGGGTCAGTTTCAGAATTGACGTCGACTCTGGCCCGAGGCGGCGTTTTGCAATTCTGTAACCCAGTCCTATACTGCCTGCCGACAGCATGGCCTTTGCTTCCTTCAGTTCATCGATCCCAGTCTGCCAGGAGCGCGTGGTCAGCGTCCAGCGGCAGGAGGAGCATTCTGCCTGTGTGTTCGCCAATCAAACCAAGCTTCTTTTGTCCCATTTTCTTGCGAAGTCTGTCGCTGTCGGCGACGAGATCACATTTCCGATTCCAGCGCCAGAGGCAGTCGGCTCGGAAATCCTCGTCACCAAGAATGCCACCCCCGGACCGGGCCGTTATATCTACCAGGCGCCAATCGGATACGTCACCCAGCCCAAGCAGAACAAACGAAATCAGTACTTCGTCTCGGCCGAAGTTCGTGGGGGAAGCCTCGGTTTCAGTACGGTTTTCCTGCCTTGCGAGGTCCTCCGCGAGTACTTCTATCGACTGCCGCGTACGGCCGACAGCGTCGGTCATCCCACTTTGTACGAGGTCCTGCGCATTCCGGCCTGCGCTTCGCCCGCCGAGCTTCGCGTCGCCTTCAAACTGCGTGATTTGGAGCTAAGGACGGCGGGCGGGCCGCACAGAGAGCGAGTGGTCCTGGAAAGGGCGTTCAACATCGTAGGCCAGCCCGAACTGCGCGCTTGCTATGACGCGCTGCTGGCCGATCCCGAAGCCCCTGCCTTATTTCCGTATGGCGGGTTTGGCTCTCTTCTCGTTGCCGGCGAACCTTCCCGCGATGGAGAGACGTTCTTTGCTCGTCGCATCCTCGCGTTTTCACACGATCTCCGGCGACGGCGGTTCCATGTGCCACTGCGTCGATGTGATTTCTACGATGACCGGGCACTCTGCCGCGACATGCGTCGCAAGCTGGAGTTGTGGCTCGATCCAGCTGTCCTGCATACGCTCTGGGACCGCACCTGGAACCAGTGGAAAGCATCTGTTAGGAACCAAAATCGAGGTCGAGGGCACGTTCGTACAGAGCGGCAAATACCGCAAGCGTCGTGAGCAGTGGGAACTCATTACCTGGGAAACTACGTTGCCGAGCCGGTTGGGGGTCAAACTGCCACCCGATTTCCACCAGCAAATCGAATCCGCCAAAACTGCCTATCATCGCTTCGGCCAGTATTCGCGCGCTCTGGATCAGATCCGGCTGTGCTTGGAACATCGGGCGGTCGAGCGAGCGGAGCTGCAGCGAATGTGTTCGGAGCTGCGTATTCCCGGTGACTTTGATGTCGCCCAGATCAGCTGGCGCCCTGATTATGACCCGTTCTTCTACCGCCAGCTCTCACGCCGGGCACGCCGGATCTATCTGTTTCGGGAGGAATACATTTTCGACGTTGAGAAAGCCGTCGTCGTCGAAACCCCACAGCTCGGTCACGCGACTTACGTGTTTGCCAAGCCCCGGAACATGGATACCTTTCTCGCTCTGTACACCAAGATCACGAAGGACGACATCCGGCGAAACCGCAACAATGCAGCCGAACGGCTGGGCTTTCTGGGGCGCGTGATTCATGGCACCAATCCACGAGCGTGGCTGAAGGAAGTCAGGCAGCGGGTCGGCGAGGGAATCGACTTCGCGGCTATGGCTGAGTGAATCCTGGACTGATGCGGACACACCTTTGTGGATTTGGTGTCAGCCTCTTAGGCGCCTGCTGCGATGACTAGTCAAAGTGCGATTGGTGAAATGAGTTTTGCGAGGGAGCTGCAAGGGACCATTGGCAGCGGTGGCGGGCCTCAGTGTCAAGGGCGAAGAGACCCTTGTTCTCACTCAAAGTGCGATTGGTGAAATAAATCGATTGACGATTATGATTCCAGGTCAAGGCCGCATCTTCGCAGCCGAGCGGCCAAAGGCACGCTGCGAGAGCGATTTGAGCCAGGAACTCCTGCCAGATTCGTCAAATTACAAGCAAGTCCCCGCGGTAGCCCCATCGCTAGCCAGAACGCGCGTTATCAGCCTGTTTGACGAACACTCGATTTGAAGCTAACAAGAGTGCTGGAGAAGCCATTTTCGCGCCCGTCTCGGGGTGGCCGGGACCGAAGCCTGGCGAGTACTTTGGCGGCGAACTGCCACCGATCTCGCCGTGATGTGCTCGGCCACACCGCTAGTGTTCCAAAAGACATGCCCCAACGATTGGAACTCTGAGGGATCCCGGCGACCAAGGTCGTGCGCCGCATTGGGCTACCTCAGCGAGATCGACCGAAGTATGCAGGAGCAGTTCGAAAGTCATCAGTGAAGGCCAGTTGGAGGTTGCAGTGGCAGTGCGATTAGGAAAAATCGACAGCAGATTCCTGGGAACGCAGGCGGCAGCGGAATACTCTGGCATTCCGGCGGGCACGCTGCGGGCATGGAGGTGCCAGGGCGTCGGACCGAAGTTCTATAAGCCTCGCGGGCGCGCGTTGTATGATATTGCCGACTTGGATGAATTCATCCGGTCAGGCATCCGTGTTGCCTCTGTGCGCGCAAGCAGGGAGGAACGGAATGTCTATCTACCTACGGGGTAGGGTCTGGTACTACCTCTTTTACCTAAACGGAAAGCGCTACAGAGGCAGCGCCAAAACCAAGAACAGGAAGAAAGCAGAGCGGATTGAAGCCCAGGCGATTGTCGCGGCGGAGGCTGGGCAGTCGTCAAAGCCGAAGCGGGCGCCTCTGATTCAGGAGTTTGTAAAGCAGTTCTTGGAGTGGCTCGATAAGACCACGCTTGAGCCGAAAACCAAGAACGATTACGAGAATGGTTGTCGCCTGATTCTCAGATCCACGCTATGCGGGATGCGAATGGATCAGATTACGTCGGATGATGTTGAAACCACCGCATTTCACGAATCACCGTACAGCCGGAACTGCGCCATCCGGACGATGCGCCGCATGTTGGGCAAGGCCCGCGATTGGAAATTCATCCGTGAAGTTCCGAGGGTGAAATCAGTCAAGGTCGATGCCAGGAACCGTATCGTGACTGACACAGATGAAAGGGCGCTTTTACCTGCGTGCCCGAGGCCCTTGAGAGACGTGCTGACCATCATGCTGGATTCAGGCATGAGAAATGGGGAGGTAGTCAGAATGCGCCTTGAAAATATCAGTTGGGAAGGCGCCTTCTACTTCAATCCGAAAGGCAAGTCACGCAAAGCTCGCCGGATCGTGCCACTGAGTGAGCGCGTGATTGGGATACTGAGGACCATCCAGCAGGAACAGAAGGGAGGAACGGAAGGCTGGGTGTTCCCGTCAGAAAAGTCTCGATCAGGGCACATCGAGTTGAGCGGAATCGAGCACATGTTCAGGAAGATTGCTAGAAAGCTCGGTATACCTGATGTTCTGAAGCTGTATTGTGCCCGGCACACTTTTGGGACGGTGGCTATGGCGGAGACGAGAAACCCGGGCTTGGTCAAAGAGGTGATGGGTCACGAGAGCCTGAGTACGACCATGGTTTATCTGCACCCGGAAACCGCTCAGATCAAGAATGTGATCGACCGCCGCAATCAACAGAAGGACTTGGGATTTCCCACAGCCACAAAAACAGCCACAGTCGTTCAGCGGGATGGATGTGACCAACCATAAGTTGTTGAAAAGGTTGGTGAGCGCGGAAGGAATCGAACCTTCAACCTACTGATTAAGAGTCAGTTGCTCTGCCAGTTGAGCTACGCGCCCGGGTGTCAGGAAATATTTCAGAAGGGCAAGCAGAATTATAACATCGGATACTTCCGGTGGACGCCCACGAGCGCGCGTCGACAGACCATTGCAAAGCGGCGTCGCCGAGCGTAGCTATTCGATTTGCACCAACTGGCCAGCAGCCACTGGAGGCGACGGAAGCTGAATGGTCTGCGGCGCTCGCCAGTGATCCATGTACGACACTTGATGCACGCACGACACGGTGCAGTGCGGAGCGCAGCCCTTCTCGGTAAGGAACTCACGGCGAATGTCGGCGACCGTGTATCGCTCCAGCGGTATGCCGGGATGGCCACGCTGCTGCGAGCAGTAGTGCACCAAGCCGTCTTCACAGATGTAGAGGTATCGCGCTCCGGCGCGGCAGCGCCACTGGTTGGGACGGCCTTCGGCAATGTTGTTCTGAAACCAGTTGAAGCGCGCGTAATGATGCTTCTCGAGATCCTTCATCTTCAAGAAGACCTCGCGCTCGACGTCGCTCAACGGTTGGAGTTGTCCTTCCCCGTCGTGGATGATGCCGATCGTCGAGGTGAAGCCGAGTTGCACGGCGCGGCGCCCCACCACCAGAGCGTCATGCGGATTGTGGATTCCACCGCCGACAACCGAATTGATGTTGACGTGAAAGTCGGCATGTTCGGCCAACAGTTGCAGCTTTTTGTCGAGCACCTTCAGCGACTTCTTGGAGACGTCGTCGGGCATGACATTGTCAATGCTGATCTGCAGATGGTCGAGCCCAGCGCGGTTCAGCCGTTGGATGCGGTCCGCGGTGAGCAGATAGCCGTTAGTAATAAGCCCGGCGATGATGGGATACTTGCGAACGTGGGCGATGATGTCGTCGAGTTCAGGATGTAACAGCGGCTCGCCGCCGCTGAAGGTGACAATCATGGTACCCAGACGCGCCAGTTCATCAACGCGGTGCTTCATCACGTCCAACGGAACGGGCTTGGAGAAATCGTCAAACTCGTTGCAGTAAGTGCACGCAAGATTGCAGCGGCGAATAGGGATGATGTGCGCCAGGATGGGGCGGTCGGTGGAGGCCAACCCATTGGCGATCATCTTCCATTCCCGAGCCCGGCGTTTATAGGCTACGATGCGCCGGCGCATCCCTGGTGACGATTTCTGCATGCGAATTCTATCTATTACAACATATTGGCCCGCGGGTTAGGGAAGTGCTGATCCTTGTGCGGGGAATATCCGTCAGCGAGCGGTATCGGGCTGCATTCGGACGCTCGCGCAAACATTCGTTTATGGGCGTAAGTCCTTGGCAGTCAGCCTGCACGCGGCGATCGCGCTGCTATAATCAAGAGATTCACCTATCCAGCTTGGAGTTCCTAAATAATGATTCGTTTTTTGCAAAAGCCTGGTCCGATTAAGAAGATTGTTCTGGGCGGCATCCTGGTCGTCGTCTGCGTGATGATGGTTATCACGCTCATTCCTGGCGGCGGCTTTCTCAACGATCTGTTCGGCGGTAGCCTGACTACTCAGGGTGTACTGGCGAGAGTCGGTAACCAAGAGATCGGGGTGCCGGAAGTGGCGCAACAGGCCCGCATGATCGGCAAGCAGCAGTTCAAGGGGAACGTTCCTCCGGCCATCATGCCGTATCTCATGCAGCGGGCGGCCCAGGGCGTGATTGCACAGAAGATGCTGGTCTACGAAGCCGACCGCATGGGTCTGGGCGTCAGCAACGAAGAGTTGAGCACCGCTCTGCATCAGGGCCAGATGGGACAGGCGCTGTTTCCCGGGGGCAACTTTATCGGCGAGCAGGCCTACGAGTCGTTTATTCAGGCCCAATTTAGCCTGAGCGTGGCGCAGTTCGAGCAGGAGGTCAAGGCCGAGATCGCCCAGCGAAAACTGCTCTCCCTTATTACCGCTCCGGTTTCCGTCAGCGACAAGGATGTTACCGAAGAATTGAGGAAGCAGGACACCAAGGTCAAGTTCGACTACGCGGTGCTGACCCTCGATGACATCAAGAAGCAGATCAAGCCGACCGACGCCGAACTGAAGGCGTTCTATGAGCAGTACAAGCAGCAGTACGCAAACTCCATTCCGGAAAAGATCAAGACTCAGTACATCCTGATCGAGACCGCGAAGCTGGCCGACAAGGTTCCGGTGACGCAGGCTGAGGTGCAGCAGTATTACAACCAGCACCAGGACTCGTACCGTATCCCCGAGACAGTGACCGTGCGCCACATTCTGATTAAGACGCCAACACCAGGACCGGACGGCAAGATTGACCAGGCGGGCATGGACGCGGCGCGCAAGAAGGCGGAAGACATTGAAAAGCAGTTGAAGTCTGGCGCGAATTTCGCTGAGTTGGCGAAGAAGAATTCGGACGATCCGGGAAGCGCGCAGAATGGCGGGCTGCTGCCGCCGCTCACCAAGGGTCGTACAGTTCCTGAGTTCGAGCAGGCGGCGTTTAACACGCCGGTTGGCCAGACGACGGACGTCATCCGCACCAGCTACGGTTTCCATATCATCCATGTCGAGGCCAAACAACAATCGCGCCTGAAGCCTCTCGACGAAGTGAAGCCGGAGATCGAGACAGCCCTCAAGGCCCAGAAGGCCTCGGGGGAGGCACAGAATCTCGCGAATGCTGTACAGGCGCTTGCCCGCAGTGCGGGACTGAACAAAGCCGCGGCGGACAAGGGGCTGACGGTCACCACGGCCGGCCCGGTTGCGGAAGGCGATCTCCTGCCCGGAGTTGGCAATGCGCCCGAGTTCGTAAGCGCGCTGTTTGCCGCCAAGAAGAATGATCCGCCTGCCATCGCGACTCTGCCGCAGGGGTTTGCCGTCTATCAAGTAACGGACATTCAGCCGCCGCAGACGCCGACCTTCGAGCAGGTCAAGGACAAAGTGGAGCAGCAGTTCAAAGACCAGCGTGCACAGGTCCTGCTGGCACAGAAGACGCAGGAGCTTTCCGATCGTGCGCACTCCGAACATGATTTGGCCAAGGCGGCCAAAGAAGCTGGTGCAACCGTTAAGACCAGCGGATTGGTAGATCGAAATTCGCAGGTGCCGGAAGTGGGCGCCATGAGCGGCTCGGCCAGCGTGGCTTTCAGCATGAAGCCGGGCGACATCAGCGGTCCCATTCGTGGCGGCAATAACGGTGTGGTGATCAAAGTTCTGGAATTGCAGGAACCTTCGGCGGAGCAGTCGAAGCAGAACTGGGACACGGTGAAAGATACTCTCCTCCAGCAGAAACGCACTGAAATCGAAGGACTGTACATCGAGAACCTGCGCGACCGTCTGGAAAAAGAGGGGACGATCAGGGTCAACAAGAAAGAAATGGAGCGCCTGAGTCAGGCTGCCGAGGGGAGTTAGCGGTATCGAACTTCCTGGTTCGCCGGCCAGCAGTTGATCCTGCTGGCCGCCTTGTATAGGCAGCGAAACAGCGGGAACCGCGGTAGCCGCAGGCCACTCCTCAGCCTTTTGCTGTCCATGCCCAATCATGCTTTCGAAACGCTCATCCGGTATTCTCATGCACCCTACCTCGCTGCCCTCGCACGGCGGGACAGGGGATCTTGGCCCCGCCGCGTATGAGTTTGTGAACTGGCTGGCCGAGGCTGGTCAGACGTTGTGGCAGGTACTGCCGCTGGGGCCCGTCGGCTACGGCAACTCGCCGTATTCCTCCACGTCAGCGTTCGCCGGCAACGTGCTCATGATCAGCCTGGAGCGCCTGGCCGAGCGCGGTCTGCTGAATCGCGATGAGGTGGAGGCCGTTCCGGACGGTGATTCTCCAGTTGATTTCGACCGCGTTCGCGCTTACAAATTGCCCTTGCTGCGCCAGGCCGCGCAGAACTTCCTAAGCTCATCTTCAGGGGTGCCGCGTAAACGCTACGAAGGCTTTTGCCACAAGAACCATGGATGGATCGAGGACTACGTTCTCTACAGCGCTCTTCGGGAGCGCTTCGGCGAACAGGAGTGGAATCGCTGGCCGGAAGGAATTGTCCGGCGCGACCCGGAAACCATCGCCGGGTTGCATAAGGAGCTTCACGAGCAACTCGAGATAGAACGCTTCCTGCAATTTGCGTTTTTCGAGCAGTGGGGCGCGCTGCGTTCCTACTGCCACGAGCGCGGCATTCGGGTTATTGGCGACGTGGCCATTTTCGTCAGCTATGACAGCGCCGACCTGTGGACGCATCCCGAGATCTTTCGCTTGAGAGAGGATCTTTCGCCTGCGGTGGTCGCCGGCTGCCCACCGGACGCATTCAGCGAAACCGGCCAGCGCTGGGGCAATCCGTTGTATGACTGGGAGGTGCTCAAGTCGCGCGGCTATAACTGGTGGATCAAGCGCATGCGCTGGGCGATCAAGACCTGCGACATCGTTCGCCTCGATCACTTCCGCGGCTTCGAGGCCTATTGGGAGATACCTGCCGAGGACCCGACCGCGGTCCACGGCCACTGGGTGCAAGGGCCTAATGACGATCTCTTCAAAGCGTTGCGCAGCGCGCTTGGCGATTTGCCGTTCATCGCCGAAGATCTCGGCTACATTACGCCTGGAGTCAACGAACTGCGCAAGAAACTGGACATTCCGGGCATGCAAGTCATGCAGTTCGGTTTTGGAGATCGGGGCGCTCGCAAGTATCTACCTCATAGGTTTGAACGTAACTCGGTTGTGTACACCGGAACCCACGACAATGACACCACCGTTGGCTGGTGGAACTCAGGCGCGACGGAAGAAGAGAAGAAAGCGGCCGCAGCATACATGGGAATCGGTGACGATGGCGTGCATTGGTCCTTCATTCGGGCCGCACTTACCTCGGTTGCCAATCTTGTCGTCATTCCGGTGCAGGACGTCCTGGGCTTGGACTCGATGGGGCGGATGAATGTGCCCAGCCAAACCACAGGCAGTTGGTCCTGGCGACTGCGCCCTGGCGCACTAACACCGGAGCTTGCGGCGAAGCTGGCGAACCTGGTTGAGGTGACTGACCGGGATGTCGCCATGGAGCATTCGCCCTTGCACACAGAACCGGGCAACAGGGAAGTGGGCGAAGAGTTCGCGGCGTAGCAGGCGACGCAGGCATTTCATCTTTCCTATCGACCGCGACGAGTCTTTGCATCTGCTCTGAGGCTCCTTTACTTAATCGTGAGCGGCGGCGAGAATAAAAGATTGCCCGGTCTTTGCGGTTGTCTTTTATACAGCCCGAGACCGCAGGTACGGAGCGAGACGAGGGCTTCATCCGCTTCTTCGATATTGCGCTGGAAAGGACTCCTATGGCTGCTACTGGTGAACTCATTCGTATGATGAACTATGTGGACGATATCGCGGCGACCCTGCGCCGCATCAATGCAAGCCTTTACCTGATCAACGGCGAGGAAAAGAAGCGCCTCGCGGAATACATGCGTAACTCCGATCCCAACTTCGTGACCGTCATCGAGCAACTGGGAAAGGGAGACTAGCTCGATGGCCGAGGTCCGCACCATCGCCGTCATCGGCGCCGGAATCATGGGACGCGGCATCGCGCACGCGGCGGCGCTGGGCGGCTATCGCACCATCCTGGAGGACATTCTCCCCACCGCGTTGCGCAAAGCCGAGACCGAAATTCGCACGAACCTTGACAAAGCTGTCGAGCTGGGAAAGGTGACCAAGGCCGACGCCGACGAGGCCTTCAGGCGGTTGGAATACGCCTCATCCGTGGAGCAGGCCGCGCGCGAGGCCGACATGGTGATTGAGGCTGTGCCGGAGGAGATGGAGTCGAAGATCGAAATCTTCACCCTGCTCGACAAACTCTGTCGGCCGGAAACTATCCTGGCATCGAATACCTCCTCGCTCAGCGTGACCGAGATTTCTTCCGTGACCTATCGCGCTTCCAAGTGCGTTGGCATGCACTTCTTCAATCCCGTGCACAAGATGAAACTGCTGGAAATTGTGCGCGCGCTCGATACCGATGACGAGACGCTCGCAGCGGCGGTGGAAGTGGGCAAGCGCATGGGCAAGGAAGTGGTCGTCATTAAGGAATCACCTGGGTTCATTACCAGCCGCATCAACGCCATGATCGGCAACGAAGCCTTCTACATGCTGCAAGAGGGTGTTGCCTCGCCGCAGGACATCGACAAGGCCTTAAAGTTAGGCTTGAACCATCCTATGGGGCCGTTTGAAATGGTTGATCTTGTGGGACTCGATACCCGCCTGCATATTCTGGAGTACCTGCACAAAACGCTGGGCGAGAAGTTTCGTCCTGCACCATTAATGGTGCAATACGTGAAAGCCGGACGCCTGGGCCGCAAAGCGGGCCGCGGGGTGTACGAGTATCCCGGGCAGGAACCGGGACGTGCAGAAGCTGGAAAGGCTGCGGGCGCTGAAGCGTCGGCGGCGCAAAAGAAATAATGGCCTCAGGGAGGGTCACCGTTCTCCCGTCAGAAGCCCGCTCCAAAACTCGGGCAGCCACTCTATCCATCCGTTCTTAAAGCTTTGACCGGATCTGTTGAGGCGGCCCGTTGCGCGGGGAGGATGCTGGCAATGGCCGCGCAGACGCCCAGCGACAGGATCGCCAACGCAAAGACCTTCGGGTCCCAACTGCGCACTCCAAACAACTTCGCAGTCATCAGGCGTCCCGCCCCAATGGCGAAGGGAATCCCGATCAGCAGGCCGATGGCCACCTGCAGGAAGGCGCCGCGCAAGACCAGGCGCACGATGTTCATGCGGTCGGCGCCCAGGGCCATGCGCACTCCGATTTCGCTGGTGCGGCGCACGACGTTGTAGGCGGTCAGGCCGTAAAGACCGATGGCGGCCAGCAACAGCGCGATCACGCCAAAGGTGCCGGCCAGTTGCGCGACCATGCGTTCCTGGTCGAAGTTCATGGCCACCTGCTCGTCCATGGTTTGCACGGAGACGATGGTCAGGTTGGGATCGATTTCAGCCAGAGCGCGGCGCAGTTGCGGCTCGAGATTCGTGGCCGGGCCCCGCAAGCGCAACTGAATGCCACCGACGAAGTGCGACTTCTCTTCGAAGCTCTGCATTAGCTTTTCGCTGTAGTGGATGGATTGCTCCAGCGGCAGGAAAAACATGGGATTCGCGGGCTTCTCAGGATTGTTGTATTTTGCGTCGCGCGCCACTCCCACGATTTCATAGTCACCGGCATATTTTGAGCTGTTCATGCCGAAGTGCTTGCCCAGCGGATCTTCACTGGGAAAGAAGCGTTTGACGAAGGTCTGGTTGACGATGGCCACGGGACGCGAGCCGCGGTTGTCGGTCTCGTCGAATTCGCGGCCGCGCACGATGCTCTGGCCCATGGTGGAAAAGTAGTTGTGGCTGACCCGGTCCCAGGAGGACGCGCTCTCGTCGCCGGGTTTGGGATCGCCCTTGCCTTCGACCGCGACGTACTCGCCCCAGTTGTCGAAGTCGAGCGGACTGTACAGCGCCAGGCTGACGCTCTGCACGTTGGGCAGTTGCCGCAAGCGGTCTTGGATGGCGCGATAGAGCGCGTCAAGGTGCTCCTGGGTGTAGCTGGGGAGTGGCGGATTGATGTCAACGGTGACGCGATTGGCGGTGGCGAACCCGAAGTCCTGATGTTCCAGGTTGCGCAGGCTGGTCACCAGTAATCCGGCGCAGGCCAGCAGCACCAGGGAAAGCGCGGCCTGGCCGATGACCAGCAGCTTTTGCGGCAGAGAAGAAGCTTCGCGCGTGCTGCGGTTGGCCCCATGCAGGGCTTCCGCCGGGTCGGAATGCGACGCAAGCCACGCCGGCACGACGCCGAAGAGCACGCCCGTCAGCAGCGAAAGCAGAAACGCGAATCCCAGCACCGGCCAGGAGGGCGTCGCACTGATGGGCATGATGGGGGCGTTACGAAATGCTAATGCCAGCATGAGGCGAGCCCCGAAGTAGGAGACTGCCAATCCCAGGAGGCCGCCGACCAGCGAGAGCAGCACGGCTTCGGTCAGCGATTGGCGGATGACGCGCTTCCGGGTCGCACCCAGCGCGATGCGCACCGCAGTCTGCATCCTGCGTGCCGTCCCGCGGGCCAGCAGCAGGTTGGCGATGTTGGCACAGGCGATGAGCAGCACCGTGCCGCAAACCATCAGCAGAATGCGCAGGCTGGTCCCGTAGTTTTCCTTCATCGTGCTTATGCCGCTGCCGGCGGGGGCCATCCGGATGTATTTGTGGGGAATCGTGGGATCGATTTGCGGACGCATTTCCGCAGGCAAGTCATCCTCGTTGCGCAGCCACTGCTGCAAGACCGGCGTCAGACGCGGGGCGAGGCCGTCGACGGTCGCGCCGGGGCGCAGGCGGCCGATGGCGTAGAGCCAGTTGGAGAAGTGGTTTTTCATTAGCGAATTCGCGCCGTCGAAGAGGATCTCCTGCTGCACTGGCAGCCAGAAATCAGGCGGGTGGCTGCGCAACGTGTCGCCGAAGAATCCCGGAGGGGCGACGCCGATCAGCGTGGCCGGTTGGCCGTCAATGTAGAAAGTGGAGCCAATGAGAGAGGGGTCTGATCCGTAGTTCTGTTGCCAACTGCGATAGCTCATGACCGCGACCGGCGGCGCCGACTGCCGATCGTCGGAGGGAGCGATCACGCGGCCCATCAAGGCCCCGACCCCGAAGACGTGGAAGTAGGTTCCGCTGACGAACTCAGCCCGCAGCGGCCGCGCCTCGTGGTCGCGGGACGCGCTCCGAATGCCATAAGTATTGGGCGCAGCCTGGAAGGCAGTCGTCTCCTCGAATTCGGGCGCAGCGGCAGCGAGGCGCTCGTAAAGGCCGTAGGAGAACAGACTCCAATCATCGTCTTCCCAGCCTTCGACGCAGCACTCCTGCGAGTCGCCAATACGATAGAGCCGGGCCGGATCGGTGACCGGGAGCGACTTCAACATGATGGCATGCACCAGCGTGAAAATCGCGGTGGTCGCGCCGATACCGATGGCGAGCGTCAGAATGGCGGTCAGCGTGAAAGCAGGTGCGAGTCGCATCTGCCGGAAGGCGTAGCGCAGGTCCTGAAAGAAGGTTTGCAACTCGGTGTCCTCTCTGCGGGTTCTTACGATAGGCGAAAAGAATTTGTTCCGCCAGGTTGGAAGTTACAAATGCCGAGTGGTTGGTAGTGTTCGTTTCCGAACAGTGGGCGACGTCGCGCGAGGAGTGCGGGGCACACGCTGGGCGATGCCATTGGCTGCTGAATTTGCGCGGTACGCCGCCAATTTGAGCCATTGCGGCCCGTTACATTGCTGATTCCAGCGCTGTTACAATAAAGTAACTGTGGGGTAAGATCCTGACTCTGCTCCTATACTGGATAACTAAAGAATGAAGAGTGACGCCAAGACCCTCCTCTTATTGAAGCCGAGGGGCTTCTGCGCCGGTGTGGTGCGCGCCATTGACATTGTGCGCATCGCGCTCGAAACCTTCGGAGCGCCGATCTACGTTCGCAAAGAGATCGTGCACAACCGGTACGTCGTGGACGAACTGAGCGCCAAAGGCGCGATCTTCGTGGACAGCGTCGAGGAAGTTCCGGCAGGCGAGCGGGTCATTTACAGCGCCCACGGGGTGGCTCCCGAGGTGCGCGATTCGAGCAAGCTGCGCGAACTGCGCGTGATTGACGCGACCTGTCCGCTGGTGACCAAGGTCCACGTGGAGGCGGTGAAGTTCGCGCGCGAAGGCTATTCGCTAATTCTTATTGGGCACCGCGATCACGACGAGGTGATCGGAACGCTGGGCGAGGCTCCTGCTGTTACCCAGGTGGTGGATTCGCCGCAGGACGTGGACAATCTGCACGTGCCCGATCCGGACCGCGTGGCTTATCTGACGCAGACGACATTGAGCCTGGACGAAACGCGCCACGTGATTGAGGCGCTACGCAAGCGGTTTCCCAAGATCAAAGGCCCGCACGCGCAGGACATCTGCTACGCGACGGAAAACCGCCAGACGGCGGTGAAGGAAGTCGCCAGCGAGTGTGACCTGCTGCTGGTCGTGGGTTCGGACAACAGCTCCAATTCGAACCGGCTGGTCGAGGTGGCGTGCAACCTGGGCACGAAGAGCTATCTCATCGAAAACTGCCGCTCGATTCAGCCAGAGTGGTTGCAGAATGCGAAGACCGTCGGTCTGACGGCTGGAGCGTCAGCACCCGAGATCCTGGTGCAGGAAGTGGTCGATTTCCTGGCGGAGCAGGGCTTCACCGACATGCGCGAGGTGGAAGTGATGCCCGAGAACGTGCGCTTCGGATTGCCGCCCGAGATCGTGGAGGCTATCGGCGCAGCGCCCGGCCGTGGCGGAGTAAGCAAGCGATGGCAGATCCTGCAAGTCCTGCCGAGATGCGCTTCGGCAAGATCGATGACATCAAGAGCCGGGTAGCTGCGGCCATTGATGCCTCGCGGCGCTACCTGTTTTCCACGCAAAATCAGGAAGAAGGCTATTGGTGCGGTGAACTGGGCGCCGATACCACCCTGGTTTCCGACTACATTCTGCTGCATCGGCTGCTGGGGACCGAAGATGCGGTGCGCACCCAGAAGTGTGCCACTGAAATCCTCAACCGTCAAAATGAAGACGGCGGCTGGCCGATCTATAACGACGGCCCCTCCAACATCAGCGCCTCGGTGAAGGCCTACTTCGCCCTCAAGATGGCGGGCTACAGCCCCGATCATCCGCAATTGCGGAAGGCGCGCGAACGCATTCTCGCCCTGGGCGGAGTGACCGAAGTCAACACCTTCACCAAGATTTACCTCTGCTTCCTCGGCCAATATGACTACGACGCGGTTCCTGCGATTCCGCCCGAGATCGTACTGTTTCCCAAGTGGTTCTGGTTCAACCTGTACGAGATCTCTTCGTGGTCGCGCGCGATCCTGGTGCCACTGTCCATTGCCTACGCCAAGAAGCCGTTCAAGAAAATTCCGGCGGAGCAGGGAATTGACGAGTTATTCGTTGGCGGCCGCACCCTAAGCCAACTGCGGCTGCGCTGGGCCCAGAAGCTGATCAGTTGGCGCAATTTCTTCCTGGTGCTGGACCGCATGGTGCATCTCCTGGAGCGGGTGCACGTGCGTCCCTTGCGCTCGCGCGCGTTGAAAGTCGCGGAGGAGTGGATGCTGGAGCGGCTGGAGATGAGCGACGGCCTGGGGGCGATCTATCCCGGGATCATGAACTCGATCATCGCGCTGCGCTGTTTGGGATACTCGCTGGACGATCCGCAGGTGATCCGGGCGATGGATGAGTTTGAAAAGCTGGGCATCGAGGAGGCGACGACCTTCCGCATGCAACCCTGCATGTCGCCGGTGTGGGACACGGCGTACGCGGTGTTTGCCCTGGCCGAGAGCGGCGTGCCAGCCAACGATCCGCGACTGGTGCAGCCTTGCGAGTGGATGCTGCGCAAGCAGGTGACCCGCCGAGGCGACTGGTGTGTGAAGAACCGCAAGGCCGCGCCTGCGGGCTGGTATTTCGAGTTCAACAACGAGTTCTATCCCGACGTTGATGACAGTGCGCAGGTGATGCTGGCGCTCAGCCGGGTGAAGACGAGTAATGAGAGTTATCACACCAAGTCGGCGCAGCGCGCGCTGGACTGGATTTTGTCCATGCAGTGTAAGAACGGCGGTTGGGCGTCCTTCGATAAGGACAACAACCGCATGGTCTTCCAGCAAATTCCGTTCGCCGACCATAATGCCATGCTCGATCCGGCGACGGTGGACATCACCGGCCGCGTGCTGGAGTGCCTCGCCAGCTATGGCTATTCTCTGAAAGACCAGCCGGTGCGGCGGGCGATTGCGTTCATCAGGCGCGAGCAGGAACCCGACGGCTCTTGGTTCGGGCGCTGGGGTGTGAACTATATCTACGGCACCATGCTGGTGCTGCGTGGACTGGAAGCGGTGGGTGTCGATCATCACGAGCCGTTTGTGCAGCAGGCGGTGGAGTGGCTGCGCATGATGCAGAATCCCGACGGTGGTTGGGGCGAGAGGTGCGATTCCTATGATGATCCCAACACCAAGGGCATCGGACCGAGCACGGCTTCGCAAACCGCCTGGGCGGTGATGGGGCTGCTGGCGAGCAGCGATACCCGCAGCGATTCGCTGCAACGGGGCATCGCCTATCTGCTAAAGACACAGCGGCGCGACGGATCATGGGATGAGTCGCTCTACACGGGCACAGGATTTCCGCGGGTGTTTTATCTCATGTACTACATGTACCGCCAGTATTTTCCGTTGCTCGCTTTAACGGTATACGCGAAGGCTTCGATGACACGCCCAGGGGAACAACTGCGGGTGGCGGGCGACCAGCGGCGCGTGAGTTGATTGAATCCGGTACCCGCCCTCTCTCGAAAGTCGGGCGAGAACCGTGGGGCACCCTTTTCTTACTGATACATGAAATGTTTCGTCACAGGCGCGACCGGATTTCTGGGCAGCCATGTTGCCCGCCGACTGCTGGCCCGGGGCGCGGAGCTGCGCTTGCTAGTACGATCGACCAGCCGCACCGACAATATCGAGGGGCTCGCTGCCGAGCAGGTGGTTGGCGATCTGCGCGATGTCGAATCCCTGAGGAAGGGCATGGCAGGATGCGGGTTCGTATTCCATGTGGCGGCGGATTATCGGCTCTGGTCGCCGAACCGGCAGGAGCTTTACGACTCCAACGTCGAGGGGACGCGAAACATCCTGCAGGCGGCGAGAGACACCGGCGTTCGGCGGGTTATCTATACCAGCAGCGTTGCCACCATGGGGTTTGGCAACAACGGTCGGCTTACCGATGAAAGTTCGTCGGTCGCTCTCTCCAACATGATTGGCGATTACAAGCGCAGTAAATTCATGGCGGAGCGGCTGGTGATTGAGGCTGGGCAAGCCGGACAGAATATCGTGATGGTGAATCCGACCACCCCGATTGGCGAGCGCGACATCAGGCCGACGCCGACGGGCAGGATCGTGGTGGACTTTCTGCGGCGCAAGTTTCCCGCCTATGTAGATACAGGCTTGAACCTGGTGGACGTGGTAGATTGCGCCGAGGGCCACTTGCTCGCGATGGAGAAAGCGGTCCCGGGCGAACGCTACATCCTCGGCGGCGAGAACTTGACGCTGAAGCAGGTTCTCGACAAACTGGCCGCGATCACAGGTCTGCCCTCGCCCAAGGTGAAGTTGCCCTACGCAGTGGCCTATGCGACCGGCGTAGTGGACACGCTGGTCAGCGGAACCCTTCGAAAACGCGAGCCGCGAGTCACGCTGGATTCTGTTCGCATGGGACGCAAGAAGATGTTCGTCACCTGCGCCAAGGCGGAGCGCGACCTGGGATGGAATCCGCATCCTGTGGACGATGCCTTACGACGTGCCGTGGACTGGTTTCGGGCGAATGGATACGCGTGAAGCAGTAGCCAGTAATAAGTAGCCAGCTGATAGGGGACGAGTTTTGAGTTGCCCAGTGGAACGAGCCACGCTAGAACGGACCCCAAAGGGGGCGGTAAAAGGTCTCTCCGAAGCTCGCGGTCCCGTTGCCATCGTGGCAGCAATGCCAGTGGAGTTGGCCCCGCTCTTGGGCAAGCTGAGGCCGCAGCAGCGGAACGGCGTTGCGCTGTTCGAATTAGCGCATGCGGTAGTAGCGGTCGGTGGCATCGGCGAGAAGTGCGCTCGTCGAGCGGCGGAAACGGTTGTTAACTATGGCAAGCCGACGATTTTGCTTTCGGCGGGACTTGCTGGCGCAATTTCGCCCGGGCTGAAGGTGGGCGATGTTGGGCGGATTAAGGAAGTAGTGGACGCCGCCACGGGCAAACGATATCCGACCCTAGGAGGGGAATGGGTGCTGGCCACTTCCCAGGACGTGAGCGGTGCCGCCGAAAAGCTGGAGCTGCGCCGGAAGTTTAGAGCGGACGTGGTGGATATGGAGGCTGCAGCGGTAGCACAGGTGGCCGTGGAGCACGGAGTGGAGTTCGCCGCCGTGAAGGCGATATCCGATGAAGCAGGGTTTGCTATGCCGCCTCTGACGCGCTTTATCGACCAGGACGGAAAGTTCACCAAGGGTCGCTTCTTGCTCTATGTTGCGTTTCGTCCCAAGTGGTGGCCGGTGTTGGGGAAGATGCGGGCCAATGCCGCAATCGCCTCGGCGAACCTGTGCCGTGAACTGGAACATCTAATTGCAATAAGTTGCCGCGATAGCCAGTAGCCAGTGGTTACTGAGAACTGACATGTCGGTTGCAACACAACTCGGAAGCATGGCGGGACGGCAGGCGATTCCTGCGACGATGACCGCAGCCGTGTACCGTGGTGTCAATGACGTCAGGATGGAGACCGTGCCTGTGCCCCAGATAGGCCCGGGCGAGATCTTGGTTCGCGTTCACACCTGCGGCATCTGTGGTACCGACCTGAAGAAGATCGCGACCGGATCGCACTCCGCCCCGCGCATCTTCGGCCATGAAACTACCGGAGTAGTAGCCGCTGCTGGAGGCAATGTTACCGGCTTTCGCCTAGGCGACCGGGTGATGGTCTTCCATCACATTCCGTGCGGCGAGTGCTATTACTGTCAGCACAAGATATTCGCCCAGTGTCCGACCTATAAGCGGGTGGGAACAACGGCGGGTTACGAACCCAGCGGCGGCGGCTTCGCGGAGTACGTTCGAGTGATGGAGTGGATTGTCCGCAAGGGCGTCATCCGCATACCCGAGGGCGTGTCGTTTGAGCAGGCATCGTTCATCGAGCCTGTGAATACCTGCATGAAAGGTATTGAAACGCTGAGGCTTAAGGCTGGCGAGACCGTGCTCGTCATCGGCCAGGGCCCCATCGGCATCATGTTGGCAGCGCTGGCGCGCCGGAATGGCCTCCGGGTGATTACTTCCGATTTGTTTCCCCGGAGGCATACAATAGCTAAGACGTTCGGGTTGGAAGAAAACATCGACGCCTCGACAGGCGACACTGTGAGGACCGTCATGGGACTGACGGCGGGTCGAGGGGCCGATGCCGTCATCCTGGCGGTGGCAGGGAATGGGCTGATTGCCCCCGCTCTAGAGGCAACGCGTCCCGGCGGGCGGGTGTTGTTGTTCGCCCAGACCCAGCACGGCGAGGCCACGATTGATCCCGCGGCCGTTTGTGTTGAGGAAAAGAGTCTCCTGGGGTCGTACAGCGCTTCCGTGGATTTGCAGGACGAATCAGCGCGATTGGTGCTCAGCGGCGAGATGGAATTGGAACGGCTCATTAGCCATCGGTTTACATTGAACGAGTCCGTCGAGGCATTGCATTTGGCTGCCCATCCCCAGCCGGACTCAATGAAAGTCGTAATCCAACCGGGCAGCTCATGGAAGGACCACTAGCGTGGAAGGACAGATGACAGCGGCAGTCCTCTACGGAAAAGAGGACGTGAAGATCGAGCAAGTGCCAATCCCTACTCTGGACGTGGGGGAAGTGCTGGTCAAGGTGCAAGTGGCCCTGACCTGTGGCACCGATCTTAAGGTGTATCAGCGCGGTTATCACGCGCGCATGATTGTGCCTCCGGCCCTGTTTGGCCATGAATTGGCTGGCGTCATCGAAGAGGTTGGCCCGAACGTCCGGGGATTCCGCAAGGGCATGCGCGTGGTGGCGCTTAATTCTGCGCCGTGCGGGACTTGCTTCTACTGCTCCAAACACCAGGAAAATCTTTGCCAGGACCTGCTGTTCAACAATGGCGCGTATGCCGAATACATTCGCATTCCCCGGCGAATTGTCGAAACCAACATGCTGGCGATTCCCAAACATGTGAGCTTCGAAGAGGCCGCTATGGTTGAACCGCTGGCTTGCGTGCTGCGCGGTCTGCACGAAACTAAGATGGAGATTGGCGACACTGTTGCCGTCATCGGCGCAGGACCTATCGGACTGATGTTTGTGCAAGTGGCCAAGCTGACGGGCTGCAATGTGATTTCGGTAGTGAAGCGCGATTCGCAGGTGTCCGCGGCGCGCAAGATCGGCGCGGACTGCGCGGTCGAAATCACCACGGTGGACGATCCTGTGAAAGCCGTGCGCAAGCTGACTCCCGAGGGCCGCGGGTGCGACGTGGTCATCGAGGCGGTGGGACGCCCCCAGGCGTGGGAGTGGTCCATCGACATGGTGCGCAAGGGTGGCACGGTGAACTTCTTCGGCGGCTGCGCCAACGGCACCACGGTGGCGCTGGACACGCAACGGCTGCACTACAACGAACTCACGCTGAAGGCCACGTTCCATCACACGCCAGAGACCGTGCGCAAAGCGTTCTCCCTGATTTGCGAGAAGAAAATCAAGGGCACCGACTACATCACGGGCGAGGCCCCGCTCTCGCGCTTGCAGCAGGTCTTGCGGCACATGCTCAACCGCAACGGCGACATCAAGACCGCCATCATCCCTGGGGGGTAGGGCGGTGAGCGGACGCGGCTGCAGAGAGCCGCTCCTCCCGAGCACTCAGGGTGCGGAATCCTTCGAACGTCCAGCCCATGTCATCTGCTCCGGCCGACAATACCGTTGTAGCGCAGTCCGCATCTGCCGGTTGGCGCGCCCTGCCGTCCGAGTATGCGATTCCCGATCGTGCTCCCTCATTGCAGGAGGCCCAACAATATTGCGCCCGCCTGGCGCATTCGCATTACGAAAATTTTTCAGTGGTCACCTGGTTCCTGCCTAAACATCTGCACCAGCACTTCTATAACGTGTACGCATACTGCCGGATTTCGGATGATCTTGGCGATGAGGTGGGCAATGCCGAGCAGTCCCTGGCGTTGCTGGACGCTTGGGAATCCGAACTGAATGCGACCTACTTGAGCCTGGTCGAGTCTCCGCTGAAAGACATTCGGAAAGAAGCAAACACATTGCAGCCTGATGTTGGCGGACGAAATCCGGCGGGCCCTCGTCACCCGGTATTCATCGCGTTGCGCGAAACCATCCGCGAGTGCGACATTCCTCGCCAGCCGTTTGCCGATCTACTGACCGCGTTTCGTCAGGACCAGCGCATTGGGCGCTATGCGACGTTCGACGATGTGCTGGGATACTGCCACTACTCCGCCAACCCGGTTGGCCATCTGGTGTTATATCTCTGCGGTTACCGCGATGCCGAACGGCAGCAGCTTTCGGATTACACCTGCACCGCCCTGCAGTTAGCGAACTTCTGGCAGGACGTGGTTAGAGATTACGCGAAGGGGCGGATTTATCTGCCGCTCGAAGACCTTGCAAGGTACGGCGTTAGTGAGAGCGACATCGCCGAGCGCCGCGCCACGCCGGCATTCCGGGAGATGATGAAGTTTGAGGTCGCTCGCGCCCGCGCATGGTTTCAGAACGGCTTGCCGCTGTCCAGGAGGGTGGATAAGCACCTGGCCCTCGACATCGAGTTGTTCAGCCGCGGCGGTCTGGAAATCTTGAATGCAATCGAGCGGCAAGGCTACGACGTGCTAATGCGGAGGCCAGCCATCTCCAAGCCGCGCAAGCTCTGGCTGGTAGCGCGCGCGGCTGCATCCGGGGTCCCCGGAGCACGCCGCTTTTGGGTGTTCTGGGGTGGGTTAGGAAAGATGTTGTGAGTGAGCATCCGCTCCAGGTACGGGCTGCGTATTCCGTCTGCCGGCACATCGCGCGCTCGGCGGCCAGGAACTTCTACTACGGCTTCCTGGTCCTTCCCAGTCCCAAGCGGGATGCGATCTCGGCGGTGTACGCATTCATGCGTCGCGCCGACGACATTTCCGACGATCCCTCCCTTCCTCCAGAGCAACGCAGGCAGAAGCTTGACGATTGGGTGAACGCGCTTCGCCGGGTTGCTGCAGGGGAGCGGACCGACGATCCGGTATTGTTTGCACTGGCGGATTCCCACAAGCGCTACAACATCCCGCTCGATCTGCTCGAGAAACTGGTGCAGGGTACCGCGATGGATGTGCCTTGCGCCAAAGGCTCGCCGGGTGGCGCTTCCCCGCAGTTGCAGTACGAGACCTTCGACCAGCTTTACGACTACTGCTACCACGTTGCGTCGGTGGTGGGCCTGGTCTGTATCCGGATTTTCGGCTACCGTGACCCCCGCGCAGAAAAGCTGGCGGAGCAAACCGGAGTAGCCTTTCAACTCACCAATATTCTCCGCGATGTGCGAGAAGACGCCCAGATGGGACGGGTGTACTTGCCGCGTGAAGACTTTGCGCGCTTCAGCCTTGACCCCCATGGCCTGATGAACGGTTCGGCGCCGGAGACTCTGCGTCCCGTGCTGGAGTTCGAAGCCATGCGCGCGCGCGGGTTTTATCGCGCGGCGGACGATCTGCTGCCGCTTATTGACGAAGACAGCCAACCGGCGCTGTGGACGTTGGTAGAGATCTATCGACGCCTGTTGGAGCGCATCATCGCGCGTAATTACGACGTCTTTTCCGGGAAGGTGAGGCTTTCCACCGCGGAGAAGCTGAGCGTCCTGGGCAAGGGGTTTTGGCGTCGCCTCACATGATGGTCGAAGCGCAGAATTCGCACTCCAAGTCAGTCGCGATTATCGGCGGCGGACTCGCCGGCCTTTCTGCCGGCTGCGCGCTGTCAGACGCGGGATATCGCGTGGAGATATTCGAGCGGCGCCCTTATCTCGGCGGGCGGGCTTCGTCCTACGAGTTGCCGGGCACCGGCGAAGTCGTGGACAACTGCCAGCACGTGCTGCTCGGTTGTTGCACCAACCTGCTTGACTTCTATCGCCGCCTCGGTGTGGAGCAGCAAATCCGCTGGTACGACGAGATCACCTTTCTGCTTCCCGGCGGACGTTCTTCGACGCTCAAGGCAAGTGCACTGCCCGCGCCGCTGCATGCTGCGCCGTCGTTCCTTGCCTCGGCCGTGCTTGGCTGGAAGGACAAGCTGGCGATCGCGCGGGCGATGATGAAGCTTGTTCCAGTGCTGCGCCGGAACGACGATGAGGGCGAGAATTTTCTGTGGTGGCTCTTGCGTCACCGGCAGACCCAACCGGCGATCAATCGCTTCTGGGCTCCGGTGCTGGTCAGCGCTCTGAATGAAGATCTCGACCGCGTGTCGGTTCACTATGCCGCGCAGGTCTTTCGCGAATCGTTCCTGAAGTCGGCGGAAGCCGGGCGCATGGGCGTTCCCGCAGTGCCACTCTCGCACCTCTACGGAACGGCTGCCACGTACATCGAAACGCGCGGCGGCAAGGTACACCTGCGCGCGGCGGTCGAGTCCATTTGTCCCGATGCCGAGGGTGTGCAGCTCTGCGTCGGCGGAGACGACGTGCGCGCGGACTACGGAATTCTGGCAACGCCGTTCAACACCGTAGAGAAGCTCTTGCCCGATGTTCCCGAGGCGGAAGCCCTGCGCCACGATTTGCAGAAACTTGAAGCCTCGCCTATCACCGGGATTCACCTGTGGTTCGACCGCGAGATCACGCCCCTGGAGCACGCCGTGCTGCTGGAACGGACCATTCAGTGGATGTTCCACAAGTCGAAGATTCTCGCCACGCGCAGGGATTCGGGGCAGGTTGGTAGCTACGTTGAGTTGGTCGTCAGCTCGTCGAAAACGCTAGTGGACAAGCCGCGGGGAGAGATCATCGAGCTGGCGGTCAGGGAATTGGGCGAGTTCTTTCCCATCGTCCGCGAGGCCAAGCTGACGAAGGCGACGGTCATCAAGGAAGTGCACGCGACGTTCTCGCCAGGGGCGGGAAGTGACGCGTTTCGTCCGTCGAACAGCAGTCCCTGGCCGCGCCTGTTTCTTGCTGGAGATTGGACGGCAACGGGATGGCCCTCAACCATGGAAGGCGCCGTGCGCAGCGGCTATCGCGTGGCGGAGTCACTCAGCGGCCGCATATTCCTGGTTCCCGATCTGCCGGCGCAGGGGTTAATGCGGTTGTTTGGGTGAATTCACTCACCACACCTTGCACACCTTGTCGGCCGGCTTCACCATCGGTGTCCCTGGCTTGCAGGTGAAAGCCGCGCCGAATTCCGGCATGTTCACCACCACGCCGTTGATGCGGTACTTGGCGGGAGAGTGTGGATCGGTGATGGCGCGCGCCCGCAAGTCCTCTGGACGGTCGTTCTGGCAGGCCCACTGAGCGAGGCCAACGAAGAAGCGCTGGTCGGGCGTCAGGCCGTCGCGGTTGGTAAGCTGCTTGTCCTTGTCAGCGTCCTTCCACGCGATGTAGGCCAAGATGGTCCCGCCAAGATCGGCGACGTCTTCACCTTCGGTCAGCTTGGAGTTGATCTTGATGTCGTCCACGACAACGTATTGGCCGTACTGGTCCACCACGCATTGCGCGTGCTTGTTGAATTGCTCAGCGTCCTGCGTGGTCCACCAATCCTTCAGGTTGCCTTTGGCGTCGAACTGGCGGCCTTCGTCATCGAAGCCGTGCGTCAGTTCGTGTCCGATGGTCGAACCGGTGTTGCCGTAGTTGGGCGCATCGTCCATCTTGGCGTCGTAGAGCGGCGGCTGCAAGACGCCGGCAGGGAAGTTGATGTCGTTCATCTGCGGGTTGTAGTAGGCGTTCACCGTGGGCGGCGTCATGTCCCACTCGGTGCGGTCAACCGGCTTGCCGATCTTATTGAACTGACGATGGCTCTCAAATTCTTCGGCGCGCTTGGTGTTGCCATAAAAATCGTCGCGCGTAATGCTGACAGAGCTGTAATCGCGCCAATTGTCAGGATAGCCGACCTTGTTGCGAATGGCATGCAGCTTATTGAGCGCCTGCTGCTTGGTCTGCGGACTCATCCAGTCGAGTTGCTGAATGCGCTGCGCCATGGCGTCTTCGATCTGCCGCGTCATCTCCTGGGTTGCCGCTTTCAGTTCCGGTGGGAAAGTCTTGCGGACGTATTCCTGCCCCAGCGCCTCACCCAATTGGTCGTCAACATACTGCACGCAGCGCTTCCAGCGCGGCTGCAACTCCTTGGCGCCGCGCAAGTACTTGCGATAGAAGCCGAAGTCCTCGTTCACAAAGGCGGACGAGAGCAGTGTCGCACGCGAATTCGCCAGGTGATAGCGCAGATAACTCTTCCAGTCAGCCAGCGACGTCGAAGTCAGTTGCGAGTTGAGTTCCTTGAAAAACTCGGGTTCGGCCACATTCATGCTTTCGAACGGCGGCGCCTGGCTGGAGCTGAAGTACGCGCTCCAATCAAAGTTGGGCGCCAGCGACTTGAGATCGGCGACCTTCATGATGTGCTTGGTCTTGTAGGGATCGCGGCGCTCCACTCGCGTCAAGGAAGCCTTTGCCAGGGCGGTTTCGATGCGCATCACGGTTTCCGATTCTTTCTTTGTGGTCGCCGGCGGCTCGCCGAGAAGCTCAAATACGCTTTGCACGTGCTGCACGTAGCGCGTGCGGATCTCCTTCGATTTGGCGTCGTCCTTGGTGTAATAGTCGCGATCGGGTAGGCCGAGCCCGCCCTGGCCGACAGCGACGATCATGGCATCCGAGTTGTCGGGGTCCTGCTGCGCGCCGGAACGGAACATGGTGGAGTCGCCGGCGAGGTGCATGCCAGCCAGCAAGGGAGCGATGTCCCCTGGCACTCTGCAAGGCTTGAATCTGTCCTAGTTCGGGTTGCAGAGGTTTGGCGCCAAGCTTCTCGACTGCCGTTTCATCCATGCATGCGGCGTAGTAGTCGCCGATCTTCTGGCCGACAGCGTCGCCGTCCTTAGCGGTCGAGGCCTGTTCCAGAATGCCGTGCAAATAGACGAGATTGTCCTGGTAGAGTTTGCCGTAAACGCTCCACGAGACCTGGTCGGGCGGTATAGGATTCTTCTTCTGCCAGCCGCCGCAGGAGTAGGTGTAGAAATCCAGGCAGGGATCGACGGAGCGATCCATGGCTGTTACATCCAGACTCGGCGTGTACGGCAACATGGGCTCGACCAGTACCGTGCCTGGTATAGTGCCCGGGGCCGGAGGCTGTTGCCCCGCTTGCTGAGCCAGGGTGGCAGCGGAGATGAAGGAGAAGAAGCAGAATGACAGCAGGAACGTCTTAACTCTCACGAATGACCTCCGTCGAAGCGGCCAGAATAGCAAGCACGCGGCACCGTCTGAAACCGGATGAGGTGGAGCACCGCTTTAGCGGCGCTCCACCCTAACTGTCCTCGCTGATTTCCAGCGTCCAAGTTATTGCTGCTTGCTTACCGGCTTTCGCATTTTGTTCTGCGGGTTGGGCTTCATGCCCGCCGGCTCCGCACCGCCAGTCAGCTCGTTAACCAGTCCGTCGGCGTGGTAAATGTTGCGCAGCGACTCCATAATGGCCCGCGAGTCCACCTCGATGGAACGGCCGACCTTGTCGGTGTACTCGAAGTTCCACGGCAGTGACTCGATGTTGCCATCGAAGATGATGCCCACAACTTCTCCGCTCTTGTTGATCACCGGGCTGCCCGAGTTGCCGCCGATGATGTCTGGCGTGGAGACCACGTCGTACGGCGTCTTCAGATTGATGGCACTCTTATACTTCAGCCAGCTGGCGGGCAATTCATACGGCGGCTTGCTGCCGTGCTGGGCGGCGTGCTCATAAGCTCCGCCCATGGTGGTAAACCAGGGAACATTTTTCCCGTTCAGCTTGTAGCCTTCCACCGCTCCGTAGCTCAGGCGCAAGGTGAAAGTCGCGTCCGGAGGAACATTGAAGCCTTCCTTCGCGAACAGCGCTTTGCCGATGTCGCCGCCGTTGCGGCGCAACACCGATTCCACCTCGTCTTCATTGCGCTGGTGAAGGGCGCTGGCGGTGGGCTCGACCTGGCGTATCAGCACGATCAAGGGATCGTTGCTGGCGTCCACGGCGGCCTTGCCCCCTTCGTAGAGCTGCTTGCGGAAGGCGACGTCCTCGAGCTTGGTCCCGGCAATCAGCTCCTTGGCGCGCTCGTCGGGAGACTTGCCGGCCAGCGCCATCTTGACCACATCGTTGTTGGCGCCCAGCTGCTCCTGCATTTCAGCCAGGCTTTCCGCGAGCAGAAGCTGGTCCAGCGATTTGTAAACCGGCGCGGTCGAGAAAAGCCGCTGCTCAACCGTCGGCAAGGCTGAATCCTGATAGCCACGCATGCGCTGATTGCTGGGCTTCTGTTTTTCCGCCGTGGTGCGTACGATGGTGCGGGCGTAGCGCGCCAGTTCGCCGCGGAAACCGGCCAGGTTGTCAATGTAGATGAAGGGCAGGAACATCTCTTTCTGAACGCCGACTGCCTTGGTGATTTCGGCCCAGGGATCGCCGTATTCCTGCTTGCGCTTGGCGTCCGAGTTGATGAAGTCCTGCAACGCCTTTTCGTCGGCCGCTTTCTTGGCCATCAAGTCTTTGTCGAGCAAGCCGCCCTGATAGCCATTGATTGCCTTAAAGCTGTTCTGCAGGCCGAACAGGTCGCTTTCCGCTTCGCGGGCGTTTTCTGCCGACTCGGCGTTGAACTTCTGCAACATATCGACCCGGCGCGCCAGTGACCTAAGCTGCCAGGGGTACTGCACATCGCGCAGAAAGGTCAGCTGGTCCATGGTCAGCAGGCGTCCGGTGCGGCCAGGATTGCCGGCAACAAACACCAGGTCGCCTTCCTTCACGCCGGTGGGCGACCATTTCAAGTAGTCGTTGATCTTTGCCGGCTGATCGTTTTCGTAGGCGCGCAGGAACGAGATGTCGAGATCGTAGCGCGGATATTCGAAGTTGTCGGGATCGCCTCCGAAAAAGGCGATGTCAAACTCGGGCGCAAACACCAGGCGGATGTCGTCGTACTTCTTGTACTTGTACAGGCTGTACATGGCGCCGGAGAACAGGGTGACGACGTCACAGCGCATGCCGCTGGTGGAGCAGGCGTTTTCCAGGTTCGCCATTTCCTCGCGCTGGGCTTTGCCGGCGTCTGCCGTGGACATGCCGGGTTTAACCGCCGCATTCACCTTATCCGTTACGTCCTCGATGCCTTCCAGCACCACGAATTCCATGCCCGGACACTTGGGCTCCTCCGCCCGCGTCGGAGCGTAGAAGCCGTTCTTCATGTAGTCCTTGCCGTTGGTGGAGAGATCGTGAACGCAACCTTGCGCAATGTGATGGTTGGTAAAGATCAAGTCCGTCGGCCGATACGAACGACGACGAGCCGTTGGGAGCGCGGGGAGAAGACAGCCGCACGTGATCGAGCCACGCCTGGTCAGGCGCAAATCCGTATTTCGCTTTTACTTTCTCGACAGGGAAGTGGTTGAACAGCCACATGCCTTCGTCGGCGAAGGCGAGGGTGGACAGGCCAAGCGTAAGAATGCAGAGCAGGAGAACACTACGTTTTTTCATGAAGACTCCGGACGCGGAGCCGCGACGGGCGCGTGAATTATCGTCCGCATAGGGAGTTGCGGACGAGGTAAGCAAACCCTTAACTATAAATGCTGGCACAGTTCGGAGGCAATCGGGCAGTGGGCCAGTTGCGGACTGACCCACTGCCGTCACAAGCTGTTGTGATTGGGGAAGCGCTACTTGTTGATGTCCTCTTTGGCTTCCAGACGTTTGATCAGGCCTTCCACACTGGGCTTGCCCAGGTCGGGAGCGGTCGACAGCGCCAGCTTCATGTTCTCGGTGGCCTTGGTGTAATCACCTTGACTGCAAGCGATGCGGCCCATGCCGGCATAGGTCAGCCAGTTACCGGGATACTTCTTCTCCATTGTGCGGAAGACGGCAAACGCCTCGTCCTGTTTTTTCTGACGCTGCAGTTGGCGGGCGTAGCCATACAACTGCTGCGCGTTGCCCATGGACAGTGCCTTGTTGCGCGCCACGGCGGCCTGGTCCTTCTGGCCCATCGCGTCAAGGATGCGCGACTTGGTCATCAGGTTCTCGAAGCGTTCCTCGTTCTGGATCGACTTGTCTTCATACTTGAGCGCTTCGTTCAGGTCCATCTTGTTATCAACCATGTAGGTCGCGGCGTCGTCCCAGGCATCCCAGGTGTACTGCGACAATCCGCGGAGCTGGTTGTGCAGGCTGGCTTCGACCGTCTGCGGCAGGTTGACGGCAACCTTGAACGGCACGGCAACTTTGTCCCAGCTCATGGTGACCACGGTCGAGTCGGGCTGAAGCTGGTCGAAGTCGTAGGCCAGGGCATTGTGGAGGTCGGTCGTTCCCGGCTTCACAGTGACCCGCAACGCGTCTTCCTTCTCGTCGTAGCTGAAGCTTCCCCAGGCGGTGTGCATCTTGGAGAAGATGATGGTCCACTGGTCTTCATTCGGAATCATGTGCAGACCATAGGTTCCGGCCGCGAGCGGCTTGCCCTCGATGGTCACCGGATCGGTGAAGGTGATGGTGGTGTTCTCATTGGCGCCGGCGCGCCATACTTGGCCGTAGGGTACGAGTCCGTCCCAAACCTTGCGGTCGTTGGCCAGCGGCCGGTGATAGTTGATGGTGATGTCGGTGACACCGAGACGCTGGGTGACGATGGCGTGCTGGCTTTGCAGCGGCAGATCCAACTGGGTGGACTGTGCATGAGTGAGCATGGTGCTGGCCAGCAGACCCGGAAGCAGAAGAAGGAAGCGAAGCTTGAGCATGGTGCAAACCTCTTTCATAGAGTAGTGGTGGGAGCCGAACGGCGTCCGTAAACGTGCCAATTCTGCCCAACAGATGTTGCGCGTCGCTTGGACGCGGGGAGAGCCGCGGTTGTAAGCAGCAGAGTGACGAAAGCCTCAGCGTGAACTACAGACACACATACCAACGGGACGAAAGCAGTGGACCGGGGGGTTGACAAGAAAGCAGACCGAGGCGCTCATCGACCGCATAAAAATGCGGCCCCGCATGCTGCGGAGCCGCATGAGAAATGCTTACAGGAAAAACTCTAGTGGCCAGCTGCCTTCAGCAGGTTGAGCAGGCCCCAGCCAAAGGTGTTGTCCTGGAAAGGACTCGGACCGCGACAGTTTCCCACCGCCTGAAGATCGATCAGGTGCGTAGCCGCGCGGTCCATGTTGGACTCTATCTGCCCGACGTTGCCAGCAAGGCTCGGATTGGCTTGCAACAGCAGCGCCACACCGCCTGCGACATGCGGAGCCGCCATCGATGTTCCCGACCAGCCTGACTGGTAGCCATTGCCCGGCACAGCGCCGCGAATGCTCACGCCCGGCGCCGAGACGTCAGGCTTGGTGCGATTGCTGCCGTCGGCAATCACCGGACCGCGACTGCTGAAGCTGGCGATGTTATTGCCGGAGTCGAGCGCACCCACGTCGAATGAACTGGCGTAGATGGCCGGCGGTTCCTGAATGGTGGAGCAGTTGGGACCGTAGTTACTGGCCGCCATCACGGGAACAATTCCGGCCGCCCGCACCGCATCGACGATGCTGCGCAGCGTGTCGGTGGAGCAGCCTTCACTGGGCGGACAGGTCCAGGAGTTATTGATGGAATCGGGCGCTTTTGTTGGGTCGCCTTTGTCGGGCTGGTTGATAGGCCAGGGAGCGATCATGAATTGGAAGCACTCGGTGTACCACGCTGGCTTGCCGTTGCCACCGGAGTCCATATTGCGGCAGGCGATCCATTTGGCGCCGGGGGCCACGCCGACCTGGTTGCCGTTGCCGTCATCGCCGACTTCTTCGCTGACCGTGAATGTCCCATGACCGTGGGGATCATTCGGCGCTATAGAATGATCAACGGCATCATCCCAGTTGTAATCATGATCAGCCTGCTGGCCATTCCAACCGCGATAGTGGTTCTTCAGCGCCGGATGGTCCCACTGCACCCCGGTATCGGCGCCTGACACAACGTAGCCAGTTCCGGTGTAGCCAAGGTTCCAGAGGTCGGGCGCCTTCACCCGCGACACGTTCCATTCGATGCCCTGGGCCTCGAAGTCCATTGGTTTACCGGCAGCATTTGGCAGGGCGTTCTTGACCAGCGGGTTGGCGTCAATGCGCGCGACGTCGCTGCGAGCTGCGAGTTCCTCCATCAGGTTGCGGTCGCCCGTCACTTTGATCATGTTAACGATGTAGAACGACTGATAAGGAATGCCGCGCTGCTTGAGCAGGCTGAGAATTGGTCCTTGCGTGCGGGCCGCAACCGTGCGCAGCGAGTTGACCACGAAGGTCCCCTTTTCCTGCTTGGTTTGCATAGTGTAGGCGGCACTGAGGTCGGCTTGTTCGGTGAGAACGACCAGCGCTTCAGTTGCGCCGCCGTTGGCAGTGTCGGAGAGAACGCGGGAGGCGATCTTGTTGTTGGATTCGCCCATCTGGGTTGACCAGCCAGGCGAAACCAGGCCAGCCAGGAGCACCATAAGCAGTGCTCCCAGCAGAAATCTGCGTGAAATCATGTTTGTCTCCAAAGGAACTAATTGACGTGCAGGTTGTACCCAGACATGGGAGGTAAGCAAGACACTACTCAGGCAGGACTGTAGCCTCTGCGCCCAACTGTCAACCCTGACGCGAACTGCCGGACTACAAGAGCAGCTCGCTCTTTGTCTGAAGCAGCTTCCAGGAAGCGGCTAGAATTATAGCGCGAACCATACGAGGATTCTGATGCGGGCTGCAATTTTGACAACTCCTCAGCCGATTGAGAAGCATCCTCTTCAAATTGCCGATCTTCCGCGTCCCGCAGTAGAACCGGGACACGTGTTGCTCAAGGTCCGGGCCTGCGGTGTTTGCCGCACCGATCTGCACATCGTCGAAGGAGAACTGACGCCGCGCCGTCGGCAACTGATTCCCGGTCACCAGATCGTGGGCGAAGTCGTCGCCGGCGCCACCGCCGAACTTCCCCTGGGAACACGGGTTGGCGTCTCCTGGATCGGCGGCACCGACGGGACTTGCTGGTACTGCCGGAGCCAGATGGAGAATCTTTGCGACGCGCCCACCTTCACCGGATACAGCGTGGACGGCGGCTATGCGGAATATGCTCTAGCGCGCGCCGACTTCGTTTTTCCGCTTCCCGCCGCGCTTGACGATCTGCATGCCGCGCCGTTGCTGTGCGCCGGAATCATCGGCTTTCGCAGCTTGCGCGTGGCCGGAGTCGAGCCCGGAGAGCGCGTCGGGCTGTTCGGCTTCGGCGCCTCCGCGCATCTTGCCATCGAGGTCTTGCACGCGTGGAAGTGCGACGTCTATGTTTCCACGCGCGGGGCCTCGCATCGCCGGCTGGCCGAGTCACTGGGTGCGAAGTGGGTGGGCGCAGAAACCGACAAGCCGCCTGTCGAACTCGATCGCGCCATCACCTTCGCGCCCAGCGGGGATGTGGTTGTGGCAGCGCTCGCCAGTTTGCGCAAAGGCGGGGTCGTTGCCATCAACGCGATTCACCTTGATCGCATGCCGCAGTTCGATTACGACCGCCTGCTGTGGGGCGAGCGCCAGATTCGCAGCGTCGCCAACATGACCCGCGCCGACGCCCGCGACTTCCTGCAGCTTGCCGCCGACATCAAGCTGCATCCCAAGGTGACTTCGTTCTCGCTCGAGCAGGCGAATGAAGCTTTGAGCGCGGTCAAGAGCGACGTTATTGATGGCGCCGCCGTGATACTGCCGTAGGGACCTCGGAATAGGAGCGACGGCAGCCGTCCGGCCCTTAGTCGTCCTCGTCGCCCCCTTCCGTGGAAGAGCTGGCCTTTAGGCCAGCGTCGAGGTCCCTGGTCCAATTAGGGCTTCAGCCCGGGGAACTAGAGCGACCTCCGATTCAGGCCTGCCCTAGCTTTTTCGTGCAGCCCGCGATGAAGGGTAGGAATCGAACGCCCATGAAGCTGTTTGCTGTAGTTCGCACGCAAGGCGAGGCCTGGCGGCCGTCTGCGTCCCTGGGGAATCAACCCGACTGGGAGGCCCATGCCTCCTTCATGAACGGTCTTCAACAAGAAGGTTTCGTGGTGTTTGGTGGCCCCTGGACGACACGCCTGACGTCCTTCTGATCGTTCGGGCGAGCAACGCCGACGAGATCGTCGAGCGCCTTTCCCGCCGATCCCTGGACGGGCCAAGACCTTCTACGAATAAGCCGAATTTCGCCCTGGACGCTTCGACTGGGCGCGTTGCCATAGAACCATTTAAACGCGGCAGTGAAGAAGTCGCATTCAATTTTGACGCAATGGAAAAGGGGGAGGCTGTCGGCCTCCCCCGGTTTTGTTCGCTGGAGAAGGATTACTGTTGTGGTGGTTGATCGTTGGGCGCCTTCGCCTGGCGTTGAACAGTGATCGGGGTAGCCAGCCTGAATGTGATTACCTGTTCAGCCGGGATCTGCAAATCCTTGTTGCCGGTAAACGCCGCGCCCGCAGTGCCAGCGCCCGCGCCGACCAGGCCGCCAATCAGTGCGCCTTTGCCGCCGCCCGCGATTCCGCCAATTAGAGCGCCCGCTCCCGTGCCGCCACCGACCGCGACCGCGGTGCGCTTGCCCTTACCTTTGACGTTCACCGTATAGGTCGAGGTCTGGATGCTCTCCGGCGCGCCGCCAACATTGATGGCAGTCAAGGCGACGGTCAGCACGCCTTCTCCTTTGAACTTGCCCGGGGACTTGGAGGTGACTACGGTACCGGTCACGCCTGCGCCAGCCGGAATGGCTACCTCGCTATGGACCGCGACCGCACGCGCCAGGGAGCCGGTAAAGCTGTCGCCATCGTGCGCCGTTTTCGTGTCAAGAGTGCTGCCCATGCGAACCACGATGCTGGCGCCAGCTGGAACCACGAGAGGTGGCGGCGGAGGCGGCGGCTCGGGAGCTGGCGGAGGGGCCATCTGCTGCTGCGGCGCCTGCGCCATTTGCTGGTTCTGTCCGGGCGCCATCTGTTGGGCAGGTTGCTGCGCTGGGGCCATCTGACCGCCGGCCGGCTGGCTCGATTGGGCCTGACTGGAGGTGTCGGCCGCTGGCGGGTTCTGGCTTTGCTCCTTCTTACTACAAGCGGCAAGACTCAGAGCGAGAATCGCACCGAGCACGAGCGCTGAGGTTCGCGAACGCATAATCGTTTGTTTCCTTTCGTCGTGAGGCCAGACGGGAAATGCGTCCAGCTTCTCACTGATGCAATTAACAATTTGATCCTGCGCTTATCCAAACCGAGGGACGCGAGGAGGTTCGTGCGAGACGAGTGCGCGACAGAAAATCTGTCCCGTCATCGAAGAGACCAAAGAATTGTAACGCGTTTCGCGCCCTTTGGCCTGCTTAAGCGGGACCATCCGAAGCCGCGGATTGGGCGGGTAGTTGAACTCTTTCCCGCTCCCGCAGCGCGAAGTAGCCGAGTATGCCCGAAATGAGCGAGGCCACAAGCACCGCCGTTTTCGCCTCTGCCAGATACATGTCGCTTTCGAAGGCCAACGAGCTGATAAAGATTGAGACCGTGAATCCGATGCCCGCCAGCATGCCCACAGCGCCGATCTGCCTCCAGTTCACGGCATTGGGAAGTTGGGCCAGTCGCCAGCGAACCGCCAACTTCGAGAAGCCCAAAACACCAAGCGGTTTGCCCACAACCAGTCCGAGCAAGATGCCCCAGGCAACGCGGCTGGTCAGTAAATCGCGGGCGATTCCTCCGGAAAAAGTCACGCCCGCATTGGCCAAGGCAAACAGGGGAAGCACCAGGAACGAGACCCAGTCGTTCAACTGGCGAGTCAGGCGCTCCGATGTCGCCTCCGTGCTCTGAACCAGCACCTCAAAAGAGCCCAGCAGGTTCTTGGCCGCCTTCTCGTCACCGTTGGCCAGCGCTTTGCGAAAGCGCACTACCATGCCGGAACCAACTTCCTGAAATTCCTTTAGCGAGAACGGAGCGGTCGTCGGAACCATGAACCCCAGGATGACGCCCGCGATGGTGGCATGAATCCCCGATTGCAGGATAGCCACCCAGAACCCCACTGACAGAACGAAATAGAGGATGGGCTGCGAAATCCCCAATCGCAGACATAGCAAGATCAGGCCTAACAGGACAAGGCCGACGATCAGTGCGCTCACATCGATCGAGCCGCTGTAGAAAATCGCAATCACCGCGATCGCGCCAATGTCGTCGGCGATGGCCAGGGTCAGCAGGAAGACCTTCAACTCCGGCGGAACGCCCTTCATGATCCCCAGCACGCCGAGGGAAAACGCGATGTCGGTCGCCATTGGGATGCCCCAACCGTGGTGGCTGTCCTGCCCATGGTTGATCAGCCAGTACACCAGAGCGGGAACGACCATGCCGCCCAAGGCTGCGAAGATAGGCAGCGCCGCCCGTCGCATGTCGGCGAGTTCCCCGTGTACGATTTCGTGCTTGATCTCCATGCCGACCAGGAAGAAGAAGATCGCCATCAGGGCGTCATTGATCCATGCGTGGATCGGCAGTCGAAGCTGGGAGAGCCTCAACTCCATCTCCCAGACATGGTGGTAGGAGTCGCGCCACGGCGAATTGGCCCAGGCCAGCGCCGCGATAGCGGCTGCCAGCAGGAGAACACTGCTGATGCCCTGAATATGGATGAATTGCTGCACCGGCATGACGACCGCACGCGTGACCAGCGATTCGCGACGCTTGATCTGGAGTGCTCCGAAAGTACGAGGAGGAATTCCCATGTTTGTTGTCGGCCGCCCACATCGCAAGCCCATCGATCATTCAATCGGCAAACCGGCTCCACGTCAACCGATAACCAAATAGAAATCGCTGATGATGTGCGGCACGGCGGCAATTGGGCTATGCTGTGTGACGCATGAACGCGATCGTACGCAATGTGCTGCTGGTCTTCGCCGCTCTGCTGCCCATCGTGAACCCGTTCGGCATGGCGCCCATCTTCGCCGAGATGACGCTGGGCTATTCCGAGAGCATCCGTCGCACCATGGCCATGCGGGTGGCCATCAACTGCGCGGTGCTGCTGGTCGCTTCGCTGTTTGTTGGCTCCTACATCCTGCAGTTCTTTGGCATCAGCCTGGCTGCGGTGCAGATGGGCGGCGGGCTGTTGGTGACCATCGCCGGCTGGCGCATCTTAAATCAACAGGACGACTTGAAAGATCGCCAACCCGACACCGAGCCCAGTACAGACCGGATTCTCTCGCAGGCGTTTTATCCCCTCACTATGCCCCTGACCGTCGGGCCCGGATCCATCGCAGTTGCGCTGACGCTGGGCAGCAACCTGCATGAAGAGAACCATCTGCAATTGATTGTCAGCGCTCTTGCAGCTGTCATCGGAATTCTCCTCATCGGGTTGACCATCTTCTTGTGTTATCTCTTCTCCGACAAATTGGAACGCCTGCTCGGCCCCACGGGCACGAGCATCCTCATTCGCTTGTCGGCCTTCATCGTGGTCTGTATCGGCATACAGATCATGTTCAACGGGCTGGACGATTTTTATCACTACCTGGTGACCAGCCCGAAGTAGCGCAAGCTCTCGTAAAATGAAGTCTTATGCGTCGCTCCTGCCAGGCTTTCGTCGCTTTGCTGATTTGGTGACCTTCACCTCCTGCTCTCACCCGCCGGCCGCCAAGCGTTATGAATTGCAAGGCCGTGTGGTGGCCGTGGATGCCGCCGCCCGCCAACTCACGATTGCCCATAAAGATATTGCCGGCCTTATGGAAGGCATGACGATGCCGTTCACGGTGAGCGACAAGGACGTTTGGGTGTTCAAGTCCATCGCGCCCGGTGACGAGGTGAAGGCCACGCTGGTTCTCGGCGACCAGGCTGAGCTGCAAGATGTTACCTTCACCAGGCATAGCGATACGCAGGGCGACGGCACTTCCGCGCTGCGTATCCCCCAGCCGGGCGACCAGGTGCCCGACTTCATATTGGTCAATCAGAGCGGCAAGACAATCCGGTTCCAACAATTTCGCGGCCAGCCGCTGCTTCTGACTTTTATCTACACGCGCTGTCCGTTTCCCGACTATTGCCCGCGGCTGAGTAATAACTTTGCCCAAGTCATGCAGCAGTTGCAGAAAGACCCAAAGGCATTCGCCGCAGCGCAATTGCTCAGCATTAGCATCGATCCGGAGCACGACAAGCCTGCGATGTTGCGCGCCTATGGCGAGCGCTATGTTGGCCGGGTCGATCCCGGGTTTGCGCATTGGGAATTCGCGTCGGGTTCGCCGGAGCAAGTGCGCAAGGTCGCCGATTTCTTTGGCCTGGCCTACAACCAAAAGGAAGGCCAGATTGTTCACGGGTTGGTCACCGTCCTGATGGGCAAAGACGGCAAAGTGGTCAAGGTATACTCTGGAAGCGATTGGAAGCCCACCGAGGTTGCCGCTGATTTCATCGCCGTCGCCGTCGCGTCCTAGCGTGACCCGGCGGATTAATTTCTGATTTGTTCGATTCTGACGCAAGGAGCTTACATGGCCCAGAGCTACGACCCGGTTGCAAGGCTGAACGAACTGATCAAGGGCATCGAGTTTGCCATGCTGACCACCATCCGCTCCAACGGAAGTTTGCATAGCTGTCCCATGGCAACGGCTGAGGTCCACGGCGATGGCGCGCTTTGGTTTTTCAGCGGCAACAATAGCGAGAAAGTGGAAGCCATCAAGAGCGACCCGCGGGTGAATCTCGCCTATTTCGACTCCAGCAGCCAACGCTATGTCTCCATCACCGGACATGCCGAGCCGCTGCGCGACCATGTCAAGGCGAAGGAGCTGTGGAGCGCCCGCTACGAGCGCTGGTTTCCCAAGGGACTCGTGATCCGAACCTTATCCTGCTGCAGGATCGAGGTTCGCGAAGCCGAGTACTGGGACGTGGCGGTTGGCCGCATGGTGCAGCTTCCTGGTTTCGCCAAGCAGCCCTAGGCAGTGGTATCTTCTTTCCCCGTGGCCTCCAACAAACGCATCGCGGTCATTCCCGGAGACGGCATCGGCAGGGAAGTCATCCCCAACGCCATCGAAGTCATTCGCGCCAGCGGGGCGGCCGTCGAGTTCACCACCTTCGACTGGGGCGCCGACCGCTATCTGATCGACGGCACCACCATTCCGCCGGATGGTTTTCAAATGCTGGCGCGCGACTTCGATGCCATCTTCGTCGGCGCGTTGGGCGATCCGCGCGTGCCCACCAACATCCACGCCAAAGAGATCCTGCTGGGCATGCGCTTCAAGATGGATCTCTACGCCAACGTGCGTCCGGTTCGCCTGCTCGACGCCTCGCTGTGCCCGCTGAAGAACGCCACGCCTGACGACATCAACTTCACCGTCATCCGCGAAAACACCGAAGGCGTGTACACCGACATGGGCGGCAACTTCAAGCTCGGTACCGCCGACGAGGTCGCCACGCAGGAGGACATCAACACGCGCCGCGGCGTGGAGCGCGTCATTCGCTTCGCGTTCGAATATGCGCGTGCCAACGGCCGCAAGAAGGTCTTGATGTCCGACAAGTCCAATGTCATGACTTTTGCCGGCGGCCTGTGGCAGCGCGTGTTTAAGGAAGTCGCTAAGGAATTTGCCGAGATCCAGCCGCAGCACATGTACGTGGACGCGCTCTGTCTGCAGATGGTGCGCGACCCCCGCTCGCTCGACGTCATCGTCACCAACAACATGTTCGGCGACATCGTCACCGACCTCGCCGCGGCGCTTCAGGGCGGACTCGGCATGGCGGCCAGTGGCAACATCCATCCCGGGCGCACTTCGATGTTCGAGCCGGTACACGGCTCGGCGCCGCCGATCGCGGGGAAGAACATCGCCAACCCGATGGGCTCGATTCTCACGGGTGCGATGATGCTGGCGCACCTCGGTCTGAGCGTCGAAGCGCAAATCATCGAGAACGCCGTGCTCCGGACGGTACGGGCGGGAAAGACGACCGTTGACGTCGGCGGCTCGCTGGGCACGCGCGAATGTGCGGCATGGATCGCGGAGCGAGTGGGGAAGTGACCGCGGTCGACGACTTGACTCTCGTCATCCGTCAGCTCGCAAAACGTTTTCAGTTTAGAATTGGAGCTCCAACCGTTTTTGCAAGGAGAAGGTGAAACGCAATGAATTTCCGTTCTACAGCAGTGTTGCTGGCGGCTTTGGCGATCGTAAGTCTGTCCTGGGCGACGGATGCCAAGTACGAGCAGGTTTCCATCAACGGCTGGGTACTGGACTCGGCCTGCGCCGTCACGAAGGGCTTGGAGAAGCCCATCAGCCGCGATTGCGCTCTTGCGTGCGCCAAGGCGGGATCGCCGCTGGTGATCCTGTCCGACGATGGAAACATCTACTGGCCAATCTCGGACAAGACTCCTTCTTCGGGACAAAACGCGCGCCTGTTGCCATTCGCCGGCGAACGCGTGACCGCCAGTGGCAAAGCTTACGTCCGTGGCGGGTCGCACGCCATCGTGCTCGAAAAAATCGAAGCCGAGAAGAAGTGACGACGAAGGATAGGGGCCTTCGATTTTGCGCGATCAGCTCGTGACCGCGCTCCGCTGGAGGTGACAGCGGACGCGCGGCTTTAACTGGGCCCGCTCGCCGCTAGTCAGTAAACACCTCTCCGCTTTACACTGCTCAGGTTTCTCTGGCAAAGTAAATGGTGGAAACGCAAGCGATCGTCGTCCTCGACTTTGGCGCGCAGTATTCGCAACTCATCGCGCGCCGCATCCGCGAACTGAACGTCTTCTCCGTCGTCCTCCCGTGCACTGCCTCGCTCGACGAAATCAAGAACTATCGTCCCGCGGGCATCGTGCTGTCGGGCGGCCCGTCGTCCGTCTATGATCCCGACGCGCCACCGGCCGACGAGCAAGTGCTGCATCTAGGCCTGCCGGTGCTGGGCATCTGCTACGGGCTGCAATTCATGGTGTACAAGCTGGGCGGCAAAGTTCGCGCCGCCGACAAGCGCGAGTATGGTCACGCGCAGGTAGAGCTGTTGAGCAACGACTCCCCGCTATTTAGAAGCCTGCGAGGTCCGGTGGCAGTTTGGATGTCGCACGGCGACGAGGCGTTGGAGCTTCCGCCCGGGTTCGAGTTGATCGCCACGACGTCAAATGCAGTGGCCGCCATTCAGCATCCCGCGAAGAAGTGGTACGCGGTGCAATTCCATCCTGAGGTACACCACACGCCGCAGGGCACCGAGATCCTGCGCAACTTCGTCTTCGAGATCTGCGGACTCAAGCCCAACTGGACGCCGCAGAGCTTCATTGACGAGACCGTCGCCAGCGTGCGTCAGACTGTCGGCAAGGGTCGCGTGATCTGCGCGCTGTCGGGCGGGGTGGATTCCTCAGTCGCCGCCGAGCTGGTGCATCGTGCCATCGGCGATCAACTGACGTGCATCTTCGTCAACAATGGCGTGCTGCGCAAGAACGAGTTCGTCACTGTGCAGAAGAACCTGCGCGAAAAGCTGGGCCTCAACATTGACGCCGTGGACGCCAGCGAACGCTTCCTCAATAAACTCGCGGGCGTCATCGAGCCCGAAAAGAAGCGCAAGATCATCGGCAACGAGTTTATTGCGGTCTTCGAAGAGGAAGCGCACCGCCTCGAAAAGTTGCACGGCAAGGTGGAGTGGCTGGTGCAGGGCACACTGTATCCCGACGTCATCGAGTCGCGCTCAGTGCGTGGGCCATCGCAGACTATCAAGAGCCATCACAACGTGGGCGGGCTGCCAGACGTGATGAAGCTCAAGCTGATCGAGCCGCTCAAAGACCTTTTCAAAGACGAGGTGCGCAAGATCGGCCGCGACCTCGGCATGCCGGAGGAACTGCTGCAACGCCAGCCATTCCCCGGTCCGGGGCTGGCGGTGCGCATCCTCGGTGAAGTCACCGCCGAGCGTGTCGCTCTGCTGCAGGGGGCCGACGACATTGTGGTTACCGAAATCAAGAAAGCTGGACTGTACACGAAGATCTGGCAATCCTTCGCGGTGCTGCTGCCGGTGATGTCGGTGGGTGTGATGGGAGACATGCGGACTTACGCCTACACTTGCGCCATCCGCGCCGTGCATTCCGAAGACGGCATGACCGCCGACTGGGTGCCGCTGCCATACGAGGTGCTGAAGACCATCTCCAGCCGGATCGTGAACGAGGTGAAGGGGATCAACCGCGTGGTGTACGACGTGACCTCGAAGCCGCCAGGGACGATTGAGTGGGAGTAGTTGAACCACCGAGACACAGAAAAGATGAAGGCGGTTTTCTTGATTCCCGCCCAAGTATGAAAAACCCCACCCAGGCAAAAGCCGCTTGGGTGGGGTACGTGCTATAGCATTGGTTGTAACAGCTGAAGCGTACCTAGTTGTGCGTTATCTTCAGTCTCGCCGCAAAATCGTTTCTTTCTATATAAATAAGCCGGAAGGGGAAGGTACCGCTAGGCCCTGTGTAGGCGTTCTGGTATAGCCCCGCATTCTTCCGCTGAATCACCAGGATACCGTTGATTTCCAGCCATATTCCGTCGTCCACGTCAAATGTAAACACCTCACCAGTGGAAACAGTAACTATCCCCGTAATGTCAATCAAACTTACATACGTGCATGGATAGTCGGACAAGTCAGAGTACTGAATCTCGGGAAGTCCCATGATGTTAATTGCGGGATTGGAACCGTGTGTCAACCACGCTTCCGTCAAGAGGCTGCTATTCGGGTACGTGTCATCGAAGTCCAGCGGAATCCCGTCGAAGTACGTGCGCACTAGGAACGTCACGTCCGGACTCCTGTTCGGAACAAATCTAGGGCCAGGTTGTTGAGAGGCGATGGGATCACTACAACCGCCGGGGGTTTTTACCTGATAAAGGTTACCGGCGATATAAGATTGAGCGTAAGCCGTAGTGGCCGACGCACAGAAGATGAGAGTTGCGATTGCGAGAATTATGATAAGCCGGGTTGCTTTCATTTTCCTTTACTCCTTCTGCATCCTGGGAACGGGTGCATTGCAATAATGCAGTTCAGGTTTGGGTCTCTGTTACTTTGCCTGGGGCCCGGAAGTGAATAACGCTGATAGCGCCTCAGGGGGGTGTGCGGCTTCCAGAAGGTGGAACTGCGCTTTCCAGGGAGGTTGTAGCGTTACTCCTACATTCTTCTATTGAGCTTTCCCTGAAGCAAGAACAATTAGAGGATGAAGCAAGAAAGTATTCCCATTTTGGACTGCGAATAGTCCACTTGAGTGGGGGGTAAGGAAGTAGCTAGCAGCCAGCGATTATGAACTAACATTTAGTTGTCAGCTGTCGAGTATGAACAATAATTGGGGGCTCGCACAAGGCAGCGACATTCAAAGACGTTTGTCATCACGAGCGCAGTGAGGGATCTGTTTTTCGCCTCTGCCCGAAAAGCAGATTCCTCGCGCCCAAACCTAGGGCGCTCGTAATGACAACTCCTAAAGTGACTGCCGGCCCGTATTTGTTGTTGGACGTGCCAGTATAATTGCGATTCTCGGTGGCTGCTTTCAATTTGGCTGCAATCGAGTAGAAGTTGAACCGCAGAGACCGAGGCACACAAAATGAAGTTGGCTTTCCTGGTTCCCGTCGCTCTGTTCTTCATGGTCGCCTCGGCGTTGGCGCAGACCGTCACCGAAGTCGAAACTCGTGGCAAAGAGCCGACCTATCCCGACTACAAGGTGACGGGTGGTTCCGAGGGCGGTCGAGGGGCTGACACGGACTCGCTGGAAGTCACATTCGCTTTGCCTGACGGGCTGCGCTTGCCAATCGGTGAAACATACGATTACGAAGTCACCGTCACTAATAAAAGCAAGAAGGAGGTACTGCTGCCACGTTCCACGGAGTGGTCCGATCTTGTGGACGGGCATCCTAAGGAACTGAAGTATGACGAATTGGAGGTGCAATTCATTTTCGCAGGACGCGACACCGGCCATACCTACCTCGGCGGCAATCTCTTGCTGTACGGCAGAGTGTCGAAGCCGTCTACGATGATCGCGCTCCAGCCGGGTGATTTTTTGCGAGTGCGTGGAAGAGTCACGTTGAATGCCCCCTGGATGCCGATTCCAGCGGACTCGATTGTAAAGGTACACATGGAGGCGGCCCTCATCTTACGTTCCGCTTGGCTGCATCCTGCCCCAGATCCCGTTTATGCCGACGCCTACAGCAACGACCGGAAGGAAATTTACTTCATTCGATCAGAAAACATGTTGCCGGCGGAACTGACCACAAAAGAAGCCATTGAATTCCCACCGAAACCCAAACCTCCCACGAACCGCGAATAGGCCCGCAAGATCTGTCGCTTAGCCGGGGTCGTCCAAATCACACTCGCACGTGACCTGCGCCCTTGCGGAAACTCATGTCAGCATCGTATCTGTGAGAAAGAGGAGGGTGTAGTTGTGTCTTCCGCGGCGCACTCAGAGTGTGGCCAGGGAATGTTCTTTGAAAAGCAGGTGCTGGTAGCCAATAGTCAGTCGCCAGCGTGGACGGTTCTGATTACTAGTTGATACCTAGGGTCCTTCCCGACTTTCGTTCGAGCTTGCTGGATGAGGGAGAATTCGGCTGGTAAGTGTGGCAATAAAAGCAGTTACTCATAAGCCACTGGCGCTCAATCAGTTGCCAAGGAAAAGTTCGTAATCGCATGATTATAAAGAACGAAGGGGTAAGGGGGAGAGTTATCAACTCGACAACATCTTTGTCCTGAAAATGGAACAGCAAGGAAAGACTTGAGCTATTATCAAACAGTTAACAGCCCATGACAGGAGATGGACATATTCGCAGCTAGGATCGAGATCGGTTCTTGCCCCGGAATTATCGCCATCCTCCGAGTAATCCCGAAGATACTGTTTCGATGTGCTTCCTACAGAAAGGCCCTCGTCTGTGATACACAGATATGGAAGCCTAGCCGGTCGAAAGGCTGGCGTGAGCAAACTATGAGCCATTCCGTTGCGCGGAGCTCTGACTCCGTTCTCCGACACATCTTGTGCGAAAACCGTGCCGTCCCTGAAGGGACTCGGTCTAATTTTCCACTTTACTCAGCGCTTGCGCGCTGGGCTAACACAAATTCCGCCCGCCGCAGCGGGCTGGATTGCTGCGATTTGATCTTTGAGCGCAAACCAAAACGAGAACTCACACGTGCTACACAGCCCACGTTTGAGGGATGCGGGTGCCGGTACTCTTTGTATGTACAGAACAGTGGCTTGGAGGCGGCATGTTAAGGTCGGCCTTCATCGGGCTTTCCGAGAACCAACGACTTCGCCACTTTGCCGAGCAATCGCCGCTAGGACTGCGCTTCTCGCACCGCTTTGTCGCCGGCACGCAGCTCGACGAGGTCATTCATGCGACTGAGGTCGTTAATGGCTGGGGCGCGAGCGTCAGCATTGATAACCTGGGCGAGAACGTCACCAACGCCGACGAGTCGAAGCACAGCGCCGAACTGTACCATCGGCTGCTGGACCAGATTTCGACGCGCAAGCTGAACGCCAACGTCAGCCTGAAGTTGACACACATGGGCTTCGACGTCAGCGAGGAACTTGCCTTCAGCCTGGTCACCGAACTGCTCGACCACGCTGTGCGCATCAACAATTTCGTGCGCGTGGACATGGAAGGTTCGCCCTACACCCAGCGAACGCTCGACTTTGTGAGGCAGCTGCACCGCCTGCCTGGGCATGCGGGCCGCGTCGGTACCGTCATCCAGTCGTATTTGTACCGCAGCGAAAAGGACGTGAACGATCTGCTGTCGGAGCGCATTCGCATCCGGTTGTGCAAAGGCGCGTACAAGGAGCCGGCGGAGATTGCGTTCCCCAAGAAGGCCGACGTGGACGCGAATTACCTGAAGCTGGCGCGCACCCTGATGAAGAGCGGGGTCTTTCACGGCATCGCCACCCACGACGAACGCATTATCGGCGAGATCAAGCAGTTCGCCAGCACGGAGAACATTCCGGCTTCAGCCTACGAGTTCCAGATGCTCTATGGCGTTCGCCGCGATCTGCAACAGCAACTGGTCCGCGAGGGATATGGGCTGAGGGTGTATATCCCGTTTGGGACGGAGTGGTATCCGTACTTCATGCGGCGGCTGGCTGAGCGCCCGGCGAACGTGCTCTTTATTGCGCGGCAGATGTTAAGGAAGTAGGCAGGGCCGCTCTTCGCCTTTCGCTATTCGCATTTGGACAAATCATGCTGGTCGAGTGGGTGCGCCTGGCTCTGGCGAAGAGCGAATCGCGAAGGGCGAATAGCGAGCCGCCGGTGCCGCCTCGACCCAAAAATTTGACGATATCGTGTTACTAATTGACTGCGTCCGAGGCGAAAACACGTTTTGAGCTTGCTTTTAGGGCACGAAAGCTAGGTACGATAAGAGCGTCCTCCAATCGCCGCACTTCCCGTGCAGGCGTTCCTCGCGCTGAGATTGCCAGGCGCCAGACGGACGCAACTGATTCGATTTCAGTGAATGTCATCGCAGATTGACCGGGCCACCCGGGAGACTTGCGAGTGCGCGGTCAAGAACAGCGGTTCGCAAATGTGGGCAGCCCGCCACCTGCGGGTGACAACGATTAAGAGAGAAGCATGAATCAAGGACCGAATCCTCCCTCCGGACAGCCCGGCGGGAAGGGACGCAGACGGCGGCGCGGCCGCCGTGGACCCGTCACCAACGCCGCTCCACAACATCCCGGACAACAACAGCGCCATGGGCCTCCCAAACGCCACGGCCGTAAGCACGGCCCGCGTCCCGGAGGGCAGAGCCTGCCCGGCGGCGGAATTTACACGGCGCCGATGGACCACAGCTACCGCAATGCCCAGGGCAACAACAACGGCAATGTCCACAAGCAGGGCCGCGGTGGCCGCGGTGGTCCAGGCTTCGGCAAGCAGTTCATGCCGCCCGAGCCGGAGCCGCTGCCCGTGGTTTCGGACCAGCAGCCGACCCGCATCTTTGCCTTCGTGGACGACCTGTTCTTCCTGGCCAAAATCCAGGAGACGGCGCGCAAGATGAACGTGAAGGTCGAGTTCGTGAAGACGGAAAAAGACCTGACCGACCGCATGGGCGAGAACGGGGAAGAAAAACCCTCGCTCATCATCTTCGACCTGAACAATGCTTCGGCCAAGCCGCTTAGCGTCATTCCCAAGCTGAAGTCGAAGCTGAAGAAGGCGACCAACATTATCGGATTCCTCTCGCACGTCCAGGGCGAACTGAAGTTGAAAGCGCAAGAGGCGGGGTGCGACATGGTGGTGCCGCGTTCGGCGTTTTCGCAGAACCTGGCACAAATCCTGCGTCGTCACGGCGCTCCTGAAGAGCCGAACGAGCAGCAAGGCCAGCCCGGTCTGTAGGTTTTGAAGCGATCTGTCCGTATGCTGAGCGGTGCCTTGGCGATTGTTGCGCTGGCGATGATCGTTCTACCCGGCATCGCCGGCCAATCGAACTCCTCGACGCACACGAGAGCAGGCCCTGCCTTGCGACCCGGAGGCGTTCATCCTGTCTTCTACAAAGATGTTTTACCGATCTTGCAAGACCACTGTCAGGCTTGCCATCGGGAAGGCGAGATTGCGCCTATGCCGTTGGTCGCCTACGAACAGACGCGGCCATGGGCAGCAGCCATCAAACTGGCGGTGCAATCGAAGCAGATGCCACCCTGGTTCGCCGATCCGCGTTACGGGAAGTTCTCCAACGATCCGTCGCTCACGGCACAACAGATTGCCTTGATCGCAGCCTGGGTTGATACCGGCGCGCCCGCTGGTTCTCCGAAAGACGCGCCTCCGCCACGTCACTGGGCACAAGGATGGAACATCCCGGAGCCGGACAAGATCGTACAGATGCCGCAACCGGTGAGCTTGCCCGCGACGGGCGATGTGGAATACACGTACGAAATCGTGCCCACCGGATTCACCGAGGACAAGTGGGTGCAGATGTCGGAGATTCGACCGTCAAGTCCGCGATCATGTGCATCACGCGGTGGTTTACATCCGCCCGCCGAACTCAACCTGGTTGCGCAAAGCGCCGGTCGGCGTGTCTTTTACGCCGTCGAGCTTTTCCGATGCGGAAGAGCGGGCCGAAGCGCACGCGACTACCAGCGACATGCTGCTGGTTTACGCGCCGGGTAGCGAGCCTGATCGCTGGCCCGACGGTATGGCGAAGTTCATTCCGGCGGGATCGGACCTGGTCTTCCAGATGCACTACACAACTAACGGGCATCCAGCCTCCGATCAAACCAGCATTGGACTGGTGTTTGCGAAGCAGCCGCCGAAGCAGCGTGTGCTGACGTTGCAGCTGACCAACCACAGCTTTGTTATTCCGCCGCGCACCGATGACTATCGTGTCGAGGTCTCCGGTACGCTGCCCAATGACGCGACGCTGGTCAGCTTCTTTCCGCACATGCATCTGCGGGGCAAACGGTTCGAGTACAACATCCTGCACTCCGACGGGACCGTTGAGACCTTGTTACGCGTGAATTACCACTTTCACTGGCAAATGAGCTACCGGCTGGCGCAGCCACTGTTTCTTAAGGCAGGAACGGGATTGCAGGCTGTTGCCTGGTATGACAACTCGGAAGACAATCCGCACAACCCTGATCCAAACAAGGCTGTAACTTGGGGTGGGCAGACCTACGAAGAGATGATGGTGGGCTTTTTTGACGTTGCGGTTCCCGCCAACGTGGACAAGGAACAGTTCTTCATCCGTCACACGCCTTCAGCAAAGTGAGTCCATTTAGAATTCAATCTGCATGAGCAGGAAAGCGCTTCGTCTCAACCCGGCGAGCCTGAAGAAACTGCGGATGTTCTTGCTGAATTGGTACGACCAGCACCGTCGCGATCTGCCGTGGCGGCGGAACACTGATCCCTATCGGGTTTGGGTCTCCGAGATCATGCTGCAGCAGACGCGCGTGGCGGCGGTGCTCGACCACTATGCTCGCTTTCTCCAGAGATTTCCGACGGTGCAAAGCCTGGCGGCTGCGCGCGAAGCATCGGTGCTGGCGGTGTGGAGCGGCTTGGGATACTACCATCGGGCGCGCAGGATGCATCAGGCGGCCAAGGTGATTGCACGCGAGCGCAGGGGCGTTTTTCCGCGAAGCGCGGAAGAGTGGCGGACGTTGCCCGGAATCGGACGATACACCGCCGCGGCCATCGCAAGCATAGCCTACGGAGAGCCGTTGGCCGTGGTGGACGGCAATGTGGAGCGCGTGCTGGAGCGAATGTTCGGCCGAAACGAGGGAAGGGAAGCTGCTTGGCAGAAAGCGGACATGCTGCTCGATCGCGCTCGCCCCGGAGACTTCAACCAGGCGATGATGGAATTGGGCGCAACCATTTGTACGCCACGGGCCCCGCAATGCCTGGTGTGCCCGGTGAACACGTGGTGCCAGTCTCGCGGGGCGCAAACTGTACAGCCGCAAGCTCCACGAAAGCGCAGCCAACTTTGCTATGCACTGATACGCAAGAACGGTGCTGTGCTTCTGGTGCGGCGGCCTGCGGACGTATCGCTCATGGCAGGCATGTGGGAGTTGCCCAGCATTTCGGAAAGCCAGCGGGATGGGCATAAGCCGGTGGCGAAATTGCGGCACTCCATCACTGACACAGATTACGAAGTCTCGGTTGTCAGTCTATCGCCGGAAAGCTTGGAGATCCGATGGCCGATGGTTCTTGCAAAAGCAGTGGGAGCGGCTGCCGATCACGGGTCTGACAAGGAAGATACTGGGGCGGTTGTTAGCTGAGTCCGGCGGCACAAGCACTGAATCTAAGTAGAGACTCGTTGTTCTTTGGAGGTCCAATTGAAGGCTGCACTAACCGCTGGTACGCGCGCCCCGGGCTTTACACTGCCCACGGCGCAGGGGAAGCAGGTTTCTCTGGACGAGGCGCTGCAGAAGGGGCCCGTTGTGTTGGCCTTCTTCAAGGTGTCCTGCCCGGTATGCCAGTATGCGTTTCCTTTACTTGAGCGCGTGTATCAGGCCAATCAGGGCGCCGAAGTTACGGTGCTGGGTATTTCCCAGAACAAACTGCGCGACACGCGGGCGTTCCTGCGCGAATACGGCGTCACATTTCCCGTGGCGCTCGACGACACTGCAAAGTATCCGGTATCAAACGCCTACGGTCTGACCAATGTACCCACGCTTTTCTACCTTGCGCCGGACGGTGAGATCGAGATTTCCAGCGTTGGTTGGTCCAGGGCGGACGTTGAAGCGATAAACCGCAAGCTAGCGGAGCGCCGGAAGCAGACGCCAGCGCCACTCTGGCACCAGGGCGAAAGCATCCAGGAATTCCGCGCTGGTTGAGGGTCCAAGAATTGATCCGCGGTCCGCGGATCAAAGAGTTGTTTACTTCAGCAAGTCTTGCGCGCTCTCGATTGCATAATTGAGGACCCGCCCGGGGAGTACGCCGAGGTAGATGGTCGCGATCAGGCACATGGCAAGTCCGACCCCGAGGCTGGCTGGAATAGGCGCCACAGGAGCCTCCACGCGCTCGTCGCGCATGTACATGTAGATGATGATGCGCAAGTAGTAATACGCGGCGATGGCACTGTTAATCACACCGATAATCACCAGTCCGATAAGGTTGGCCTGAAGCGCCGCCGAAAAGACGTAGAACTTGGCGAAGAACCCTCCGGTCACCGGAATCCCAATCAACGACAGCAGGAAGATGGTCAGTATCGCCGCCAACAGGGGCGAGCGACGGCCGAGTCCGGAGTAATCGTCCAACGTGACATATTTCTCATCGGTTGACGCCAGGTGGCCGACAACCGCAAATGCACCCACATTCATTGCCGCGTACGAGGCGGCATAAAAGATGGCTGCCGAAATTCCTACCGTTTGCGCAGCGGCGAAGGCGACCAGCAGATATCCCGCATGCGCAATGGATGAGTAGGCCAGCAGGCGCTTGACGTTCTGCTGTACCAGTGCGCCGATGTTGCCCAAGGTCATGGACAGCACCGCCGCAACCCAAACCATCCAGAACCAGCCGGGCGCATCTGCGGCGAAGAGTACCCGCAGAAGGACGGCGAACGCCGCCGCCTTCGGTCCGGTGGACATCAACGCCACAACCGGCGCCGGCGAGCCTTCGTAGACATCGGGCGTCCACACATGGAACGGCGCTGCGGCAACTTTGAAGCCGAGTCCGACGAACATCAGCGCCACAGCCAAATATGCCAGCGGAGATTGCTGCGTCTGCAGAAAATGCGCGATGCCGTACACATTGGTGGTTCCGGTGGTGCCGTAAATCATCGCCACGCCGTAGAGGAAGAACGCAGTGGCGAACGAGCCAAGCAGGAAATACTTCAGAGACGCCTCGGCGCTTTCCGCGACGCGCCGCCGCATTCCGGCGAGGATATAAGTCGAAATGGAGGAGATCTCCAGCGCGATGAAGACCAGCACCAGTTCGACCGCAGACGACATCAGCATCATGCCGACGGTGCCGAACAGGATCAGCCCGTAGTACTCGCCCGAGCGGATGCGCTGCACCTCGAGGTACTCAAATGAGGTCAGGATGACGACCAGCGCGATCAGCAAGCACAACGAAATGGAAGAAGACGCTGAAGGTATCCACGTTGATCGTGTTGTAGAATGCGCTGCCGTAATAGCCGGTCTGATACGCGGTGGCGGCCAGACCGGCAAGCGTGCCGACGAGGGCAATCATGCCCAGCGGCTTCTTGGAGCCCTGCTCGGGGATAAGGGGATCCACCAGCATGACGAGGATGCCGAAGATGCTGAGCACCAACTCAGGGAGGATCCGAATGTAATCAACGCGCCGGAATCATCGTCCGATCACCTTCATGGAGAGCTTGCGTGACGTGGGTCGCGGCGGGCGCGGACGCCTGCGTCGCGCTGGAGAACTGCTTGAGCGCGGCGGAGACCGAAGGATCAATGGAATGCAGCCACAGCATCGGCGCAACTCCCATGACCAGCGCAGCAATGGCCAGAGGCCACAGCGAGACGCGCTCGCGGGCATCAAGGTCGCGCAAGCTGGCGTTCGCCGGATTGGTCACGTTGCCGTAGAAGACGCGCTGGTACATCCACAGCAGATAGCACGCGCTCCAGATGACGCCCGTGGCAGCCAGAATTCCGTAAAGCTGTTTGGCCAGGAACGCGCCGCTCAGCACCATGAACTCGCCGATGAAGCCGTTCAGCAGCGGCAGGCCGACTGACGACAGCATGATGAAGGCGAAGAACGTTGCGTACACCGGCATCGGCGTGGCCAGCCCGCCGTACTCGCTGAGGTCGTAGGTGTGGCGGCGGTCGTAGATCATGCCCAGCAACATGAACAGCGCGCCGGTGGAGACACCGTGATTCAGCATCTGGTAGACCGCGCCGTCCATCCCGATCTGGGTGAAGCTGAAGATGCCCAGCACAACGAATCCCAGATGGCTGACCGAGGTGTACGCCACCAGCCGCTTAATGTTGGGTTGAATCATCGCCACCAGAGCGCCATAGATAATGCCGATGATGGCCAGCGCGATGATCCACGGGGCGTTGCGGCGCGCCTCCTCGGGAAAGAGTCCGACGTTGAAGCGCAGCAGACCGTAAGTGCCCATCTTCAGCAGCACACCAGCCAGCAGAACCGAACCTGCGGTCGGAGCTTCCACGTGGGCATCGGGCAGCCAGGTGTGCACCGGGAACAACGGTACCTTGACCGCGAACGCCACGAAGAATCCCAGGAACAGCCACAACGCCGCCTGTCCAAAGCCGTTGACCTGCCCGCTCTGAATCAGGCTCTGGATGGTCACGAAGTCGAAGCTGCCGGTGCGGGCATAGAGCCAGAGAATGGCGGCCAGCATGAACACCGACGCGATCATGGTGTACAGGAAGAACTTGACTGCGGCGTAGATTCGGCGTCCGTGGCCGAAGATGCCGATGATCAGCGCCATCGGAATCAGCGTCGCTTCCCAGAAGAAGTAGAACAGGAACAAATCGAGCGCGATGAAGACGCCGATCATCGCCGTCTCGAGCACCAGCATCAGGATGAAGAATTCCTTCACCCGGTCGTGAATGCCCTTCCAGGAAATCAGCACGCACAACGGCATCAGGAACGTGGTGAGCACGACCAGCCACATGGAAATGCCGTCAACCCCGAGGTGGTAATGAATGTTGGGATGGGGGATCCAGGGAACGTTCTGCTCGAACTGGAAGCCACCATTGCCACGGTCGAAATGCCAGGGCAGATGGAGCGAGGCAAGCAGCGTGATCAGCGAAATGCCGAGCGCGAAGTAGCGCACGTCACGGTCGCGACGAGGGAAAAACGCCAGCAGGATGGCGCCCGCCAGCGGCAGGAAGGTGACGATGGTGAGGATGTAGCCGTCGATGTAGTTCATCGCACACCTCGCCACACCATGAACGCGATTACGGCAGCCGCGCCGACGGCGACCCATCCCGCATAAGAGCGGATGTTGCCCGACTGCATGTGACGCATCGCGTCCGACGTCTCATTCGCTCCCGCAGCGGCGCCGTCCACGGCGCCATCGATCAGGCCGCGGTCAATGCCCTTCCAGAAGACGCTGGTCGAAAGCGCAATGAGCGGCTGTATGAACACAGCGCCGTAAAGTTCGTCGATCCGGTATTTGTCCAGAACCAGCCTGTAGACGCCACCGGCGCTCGCAGCCAGCTTGGCCGGCAGATCGGTACGTTTGTAATAAAGGAACCAGGCGCCCAGGAACCCGATGGCAGCCGCTCCCACCGAAATCGCGCTGAACATCAGCTCTGTGCTGGTGTCTTCGTGTCCGGTGCCCTCGGCAGGAACCATGCCGGATTCGCCAGCGGGCGTCGCCTCGGTCGATTGGAAGACCGGATCGAGGAAGTGCTCGAAGTGATTGGAACCGCCCATCGCCTTGGGAACCCCGACCCACCCGCCAACGAAGGAAAGCACGGCCAGAATCACCAGCGGAATCACCATGACCATCGGACTCTCGTGCGGCGATCCGTGCCCCTCCCCTCCGTGGGAATCGTGTCCGTGAGCCTCAGCCCCCGATGTCACACCGCGGTACTCGCCAAAGAATGTGAGAAACCACAGGCGGAACATGTAGAACGCGGTCATCGCCGCGGCTATGACGCCGATCAGCCACAGGACGTGATTGCCGCTCGCCCAGGTCTTCCACAGAATCTCGTCCTTCGAGAAGAACGCGGCCAGGGGAGGGAAGCCCGAGATGGTGAACGTGGCGACGGTCATGCACCAGAACGTCCAGGGCAGATACTTGTCGCAGGCCACCCATGTGCCGCATGTCCTGCTCGCCGCCGAGTCCATGAATGATGGAGCCCGCGGACAGAAAGAGCAGCGCCTTGAAGAAAGCGTGCGTCATCAGATGAAAGATGCCTGCCCCGTAGGCCGCCACGCCGCAGCCCATGAACATGTAGCCGAGCTGCGAAATGGTGGAGTAAGCCAGCACCTTCTTGATATCGGTCTGGACCATGCCGATGGAGGCGGCAAAGATCGCAGTCAGCGTGCCGATGATCGCGACTGCCATCAACGCATCCGGCGCCCGATTGAAGATGGGATTGGAGCGCGCCACCATGTACACGCCGGCGGTCACCATGGTCGCAGCGTGGATGAGCGCCGATACCGGTGTCGGACCTTCCATCGCATCCGGCAGCCACACGTAAAGCGGAATCTGCGCCGACTTGCCGGTTGCGCCCATCAGCATCAGCAGGCCGATCGCGGTCAACAACCCGGCGCCACCGGTTTCCACGGGATAACGGCTGACGAGGCTCCACAGGCCGTCGTACTGCAGCGTCCCAAAGTGCTTGATGAGCAGAAACAGGGCGATCAGAAATCCAAAGTCGCCGACGCGGTTGGTGATGAATGCTTTCTTGCCGGCATTGATAGCCGACTGCTTGAGGAACCAGAAACCAATCAGAAGGTACGACGCCAGACCCACGCCCTCCCATCCGACGAACATCAGCAGATAGTTGTCTGCCAGCACCAGGGTGAGCATGAAGAACATGAACAGATTCATGTAGGCGAAGTAGCGGTAGTAGCCGCCTTCATGCGCCATGTAGCCGAGGGAGTAGACGTGGATGACGAAGCCAACCCCGGTTACGACCAACAGCATGACCAGGGAAAGCTGGTCGAGATAAATGCCGAACTCCGCCGAGAACGGCCCCGCGCTCAGCCAGGTGGCGTAGCGCTCGATGTGGGGGATCTGGTCCGGCGGCAGAGCGGCGAATTGCGCCGCTACCCACAAGGCATAGGCGAACGCTGCGCCGGTCGAGCCCAGCGCAATCGTGTTCACCAGCACCTTGGAGAAGCGCTTGCCCAGCAGCCCGTTAATTGCGGCGCCGGCCAGCGGCAGCAATGGAATGATCCAAAGGTGCATTTGTCTTTCTCGTGAGTCGCATCACGCCGTTCGTCAGGTGATGCGACCCCTTACAGCTTCAGCAAGTTCACGCGGTCCACGTTCAAGGTTCCGCGCGTGCGGAACACTGCAATGATGATGGCCAATCCAACCGCCGCTTCGGCGGCGGCCACCACCATCACGAAGAACACAAAGATGTGGCCATCCAGCGACTTCAACTGCGCCGCAAAGGCCACGAACGTGAGGTTCACCCCGTTCAGCATCAGTTCAATAGAAAGGAAAATGGTGATGATGTTGCGCTTGATCAGAAATCCCGCCACGCCGCAGGCAAACAAAATGCCGCTCAACACAAGATAGTAGGAAAGAGGAACCATCTACTCCTCCCTCCGCGCCAGCACCACGGCGCCCATGATGGCGATCAGGATCAAGATCGAGGTGACTTCAAACGGCAGCAGGTAATCGCGGAAGAGCAGGTGTCCGACGGCCTGCGGATTGCCGAACGCCTCGGTGCCGTTCATGACCGACGGGCCGCCAATGCCGATTTTGTCCAACCCGGTGAGGCGGCTCACCAGCCAAATGCCGATACTCAATCCGACGATGAGTGCCGGAACACCCAGCATGGTGGCAACGCGGCTGCCGTGAGCTGTCCGCTCCTCGATTCCCGCGTTCAGCAGCATGATGACGAAAACGAACAGCACCATGACCGCGCCCGCATAAACGATGACCTGAACCGCGGCTACGAATTCCGCTCCTAACAGCAGATAAATCACGGCCAGCGATCCCATCACCACGATCAGCGACAGGGCGCTGTTGATGGGGTGTTTTTGTGCGAGGAGGTTGATGGCGCCGCCCACACACACCGCCGCGAAGATGAAGAATAGGACCAGATGCAACATGGTGCCTGTCCACCGGCGAGAATCCTGCCGGGTTACAACCGTATGAAGACCCTGCGATTACTTCAGCGCCACGACCAGGCTGGTAATCACGATGTTCGCAATGGCCAGCGGCAACAGGAACTTCCAGCCGAAAGCCATGAGCTGGTCGTAGCGGAAACGCGGCAGCGTGCCGCGGACCCAGATGTAAATGAAGATGAAAACGAAAACCCGCAACACGAACCACAACACCGGAAGCAGCGACTGCAAAATCGGCGGACCGAAAGACCGGCCCCGACCACCCACCCAGGAACAGCACCGAAGCCAGGCACGCCACCGTGAACATGTTCGCGTACTCCGCCATGAAGAACATGGCGAACTTCATGGAGCTGTACTCGGTGTGATAACCGCCGACCAGTTCCGTCTCCGCCTCCGCAAGATCAAATGGAATGCGGTTGGTCTCCGCATAGGCTGCCATTACGTAAATGAAGAAGGCGACGAATTGCCCCTTGAACAGATTCCATTTGGGAATAAAGCCCAGCCATGTTCCGGACTGCGCATCCACGATGTCCCGTAGGCTGAAGCTCCCAGCTAGGATCAGCACCCCGACCAGGGAAAGGCCCAGCGCGATCTCGTAGCTCATCATCTGGGCCGACGCGCGCAGACTGGCTAGCATCGAATATTTGCTGTTCGATGACCAGCCCGCTAGCGCCCCACCATAAACCCCCACGGACGTGATTCCTAGAATGACAAGCAAGCCAATATTGACATCGGTGATCTGCAAGGGGGTGTGAATTGCGCCCAGCGAGATCCACGGGCCGATGGGTATGACCGCGATGGAAGTCAGCGCGGTGACCAGAGCAATGATGGGCGCCAGCAAGTACAAAGGCTTGTTAGCAAAAGGAGGTGTGACGTCTTCCTTAAAGATAAACTTTAACCCGTCGGCGAGCGGCTGCCAGATGCCGAAAGGCCCCACCCGCGACGGTCCCCAGCGGTTTTGCATGTGGGCGACGACCTTGCGTTCCAGCAGGGTGGTGTAAGCCACGGCCGTCAGCAGCACAAAGACCGCAATCACGATCTTGATCAGGGAAACGATAATGAAGGTGCCGATGCCCATTAGCTAACAGTTCTCACAGCCAACTACGACGCGAAACCGAAAACCGCCACTACTCCCTGGCCGCAGGGTCGTAATCCGCCGCAAGTTCCAGGTCCGGGGGTGAAGTCGCGTAACGCTCCATCACCGTGTTCAGCGTAGCTGAATACCGGCCCAGCGTGCCGGAGGTAAACAACGTATCGTTGGAAGGCAGGACCAGCTCGGGATGGCCCAACCCAGTCTCGCCGGTGATCTGCACCAGTTGCGTGTGTTCATCCCGGCCGGACAACAGCCCGAGCCGAGAGATGTCGTATCCCGGTACCAGTCGCTGGATCTCGTCCAGCATGGCGGTCGGATCGAAGGGACTCATCTTCGGTTCCAGGTTATGCTCCGATAGCCAGACCGCGTGGCGATCGGCTTCGCCCGATTGTGCGCCGCGCGTCTGTCCCATGTCGGCCCGCGTGCCGCCGCCGCCGAACGGCACCAGCTTGTGCACGTCGTAGCCCATGCGATCGGCGATACGGACGATGCACTCGAAGTCGGTGCGAACTCCGGCGAACTCACCAGCCTTCTTGAGCATCTGTACGTCGCCGCAAGTGTTGGTGCAGGTTCCGGCCTTCTCGTAGGCGTTCGCGACCGGCAAGACCACATCAGCAATGCTGGCCGTCTCGGTAAGGAACATGTCCTGCACCACGACGAAGCTCTTCGACAGCGCGAATGGGTCAACGTTGTAGCGCGCAATCGGGATTCGAGCCGACGACGTAGAGCGCCTTCAGCTTGTCGTCCTTGGCGGCGTCCATCATTTGCAGCAGGTTCAACCCGGGCGCCGTGGGAATTTCGTCGAGCCATTCCTCATGGAAGCTGGTTGCGCTCGCCACCGGGGCATAGCCGGGCAGCGTATCGGGATACAGGCCCATATCGGCCGCGCCGCGCGAGTTTGAGTAGTCGCCGAGGCAGATGAACTTCGCGCCGTGCGCCAGCCCGAAGTCGATGAGCGTCTTAACATCGTGACCGCGCAGCTCGGAGCCAAAGATGATGACCAGCCCCTTCTCATTCTTCAGCGCGTCGCGCATCTGCGTCAGCGCTTCACGGGTGAGCTGAGGGGAAGCGGTCGCGTCCGCCTGCGCCGTCGTTTCCGGCGAGGAATTGCACGAAACTACCCTCGGAGCCGGGCGCAATCTGCGCAAACGCTGTGGCCTGCCGTCGGAGCTTAATCGGCGAGGAATTCACGACATACAGCTTGGCGCGATGCAGGCGCACATTGGTTCGGATCTGCCACGCCAAGCAGCGGATGCTGCTCGGTGGGGTCGTTGCCGATCAGCAATACGGCGGGCGCATCGTGTACATCGCGCATGCTCGCCGTAGCCGTTGACTTGCCTGCCAGGGCCGATGCCAAGGCAGGGAAGTCGGCGGTGCGATGATGATCAATGTTGTTGGTGCCCAGCACCACGCGGGCAAACTTCTGCAGCAGGTAGTTCTCCTCGTTGCTGGTGCGATTGGAACCGATAACGCCGATCGCACCAGGCCCGTCGCTAGCCAGCACATCCTTGAACTTGGAAGCAATCAGGTCGAGCGCCTGCTCCCAGGTCGCGGGAACAAACTTGCCTTCGCGCTTAACAAGCGGCTGCTGGATACGTGCCTCGTTGTGGGCGAAGTCAAATGCGTAGCGCCCCTTAATGCACAGGAAATCTCCGTTGATGCCGCTCTTGTCGCGGTTGTCGCCACGCACAATCTGCATACCGGTGTCTGCCCGGCGGACACCCAACGTGGTCTTACATCCGTCTCCACAATGCGTGCAGACGGTGCCCGTGTGCTTCATCTCCCACGGCCGCGTCTTGTAGCGATAAGCGCCGGAGGTGAGTGCGCCGACCGGGCAGATATCAATGCACATCCCGCACTCTTCGCACTCCAGATGGTCTTCTTTGTTGGGCGCGATGATCGAGCTCGATCCACGGTTCTGAATGCCCAGCGCCCAGACATCCATGCCCTCACCGCAGACGCGGATGCAGCGATAGCAGAGAATGCAGCGCGGACGGTCGAAGTACACCACGGGCGACCATTGCTGCTCGTCGCGGTGGTTCTTCAGTTCGATGAACTTCGACTCGGCAGCTCCGTACTTGAAGGTCATGTCCTGCAGTTCGCACTCGCCGCCGGCGTCGCACACCGGACAGTCAAGCGGATGGTTGCCGAGCAGCAGTTCCAGCATGGACTTGCGCGCCTGCTTGATCTTGTCGCTCTCGGTGGTGACCACCATGCCCTCGGCCACTGGGGTCGTGCAGGCGGTCTGCAGCTTGGGCATTTTTTCGATTTCCACTAGGCACATGCGGCAGGCGCCCTGCAGCGACAGCCCAGGGTAGTAACAGAAGGACGGTACCTCGATGCCTGTGCTCTTGCAGGCCTCAATGAGGAGCGTTCCCGTGGGTACGGTCAACTTCTTGCCATCGACAGTAAGGTTCACATCAGACATGGAAGATCCGCTATTCGCTCTTCGCCTTTCGCGCTTCGCTCTTGGCTACACCAACGCCAGTTCCGCGCTTTTCTCGAATGGGCACGGCTTGCCATCGAGATGGTCTTCAAACTCTTTCCGATACTTCTGAATGTACGAGATGATCGGCATCGCCGCGGCGTCGCCCAGCGGACAGAACGTGCGCCCAAGCATGTTCTCAGCCAGGTACTTCAGGTTGTCGATGTCCTGGGCCACGCCGCCGCCGGTATGAAAGCGCGTGAGCGTTTTCTTCATCCAGTCAGTACCTTCACGGCAGGGAATGCACCAGCCGCAACTCTCGTGCTGATAGAACTTGGTTACGCGCAGCGCGAACTTCACAATGCACATCTGGTCATCCAGCACGATGACGCCGCCGGAGCCGAGCATCGAACCGGCCTTCAGGACCGAGTCGAAATCCATCGCCACGTCAATCTCATCGGCAGTAAGAATTTGCACTGACGATCCGCCCGGCACGACGCCCTTCAACGTTTTTCCCTTTACCATGCCCCCCGAAACGTCGTAGATCATCTTCTTCAGGTTGTAGCCCATGGGCAGCTCGTAAACGCCCGGGCGCTCGAGCTCGCCGCTCATGCAGAACAGGCGAGTGCCGCCGTTCCGGGGCGTGCCTAGGTTCGCGAACCATTCACCGCCGTTGAGAATGATGTGCGGCACGCTGGCCAGAGACTCGGCGTTGTTGATCACCGTCGGGCCGCCCCACAAGCCCACTACTGCCGGGAAAGGAGGACGGATGCGAGGAATGCCGCGCTTGCCTTCGAGCGACTCCATCAGCGCGGACTCTTCGCCGACCTCGTAAGCGCCTGCGCCGGAGTGAACGAAAATGTCGAGGTCAACGCCGGACCCGAAGATGTTCTTGCCGATGAAGCCGCGGCCGTAGGCATCGGTCACCGCTTTCTCCATGATTTCGATCAGGTAGCGGTACTCGCCACGTAGGTAGATGTAGCCGGTCTTAGCGCCGACGGCAAGGGCCGCAATCATCACGCCCTCGATGATCGAGTGGGGATCTTGCTCGAAGATCAGGCGGTCCTTGCAAGTGCCGGGTTCGCTCTCGTCGCCGTTGCACAGCACGTATTTCGGCTTGTCCGATTGCTTGGGCACGAACGACCACTTCATGCCCGTCGGGAACCCCGCGCCGCCGCGGCCGCGCAGGTTCGACGCCTTCACCTCGTTGATGATGGCGTCCGGACCCATCGAAAGCGCCTTCTGCAGGGCCTTGTAGCCGTCCAACTCGAGGTAGCGGTCGAGATTGGCCGCACCCAGGCCGAAGCGCTTGGAGACGACCTTCACTTCATCGGGATGGGAAACTAAATACGCCATTCGCTCTTCGCCATTCGCTCTTCGCCATTGGGATTCCAACACCATCGCCCACAAAACAGAAGCTCTTGGCAAATTACGTTAGTGCGTGAAGTCCGCAGCCAAAAGCAAAAGGCGAATAGCGAAAAGCGGTCTTTCTACTGCTGTTCCTTCTTCTTCAACCCGTCAATCAACTCGTCAATCTTTTCTACCGTCAGGTTCTCGTGGAAGTCGTAGTTCAACATCAGCGCCGGGGCCCACGAACATGCCCCGATACACTCGACCTCTTCCAGGCAAAAGAGACCATCCGGCGTCGTTTCCTTATTGCCAACACCAAGCTTCTTCTTGCAATGCTCGAAAAGGTCGTCCGCGCCGCGCAACAGACAACTCACGTTGGTACAGACCTGGACGTTGTACTTGCCTACTGGATGCGTACGCAGCATAGAGTAGTAGCTGATAACGTTGCGCACTTCCAAAACTGTCAGGTCCGTGCGCTGCGCGATCTCGTGGATGGCCTCATCTGTAAGCGAGCCGATCTCATCCTGGATATACAGCAGCATCGGAACCAGCACTGAGCGCTTGGTCGGATAGTGCGTGACCATGGTGGCGAAGCGCTGTTCGAGTTGGTCGGAAAATTTCATCTTTCTTGCAGGCGACTACCGGTCGCAATCTCCCAGCACAATGTCGATGCTGCCGATGGCCGCCACCACGTCGGCGATCAGGTTGCCTTCGCACATCTTTCGCAATGTCTGAAGGTTTGCGAACGACGGCGATCGCATATGAACGCGGTAGGGCTTGGCCGTGCCGTCGCTTACCACGTAATAGCCCATCTCACCACGCGGAGATTCAATCGGCATGTACACCTCGCCCGCGGGCACCGTGAATCCCTCGGTCACAATCTTGAAGTGATAGATGAGGGCTTCCATCTGCGTCTTCATCTTCTCGCGATCGGGCAGCACCACGTGCGGCGCGTCAGCCTTCACCGGGCCTTCCGGAATGCCTTCCAACGCCTGCGTGGCAATCTTTTGCGACTCGCGCAACTCGGCCACACGAATCAGATACCGCGCGTACACGTCGCCGTCCTTTGAGATCGGCACATTGAACTTGAAATTCTCGTATCCGCTGTACGGCCGGTCGCGCCGCAGGTCCACATCCACGCCGCTGCCACGCAACGTCGGGCCGGTCGCGCATAGCGCGATCGCATCTTCCGGCGCGAGATAGGCCACGCCCTTGGTGCGCTTCACCCAGATCGGATTGCTGGTCAGCAGGCTTTCGTATTCATCGATGTTCGAAGGGAAGCGATCGAGGAAGCTCTTCACGCGATCGAAAAAGCCGAGCGGCGGCTCCAGCGCCAGCCCGCCGATGCGGAAGTACGACGTCATCATGCGCTGCCCGGAAACCGCCTCGAACAGGCGCAGCACGTCTTCACGCTCCCGGAAGCAATACAGGAACACCGTCATGGCGCCGATGTCGAGCGCATGCGTGCCCAGCCACACCAGGTGCGAGTTGATACGGGTCAGCTCATTCAGCATGACGCGAATCCACTGCGCCCGCGGCGGAATTTCCAGCCCCAGCAACTTCTCCACCGCCAGGCAGTACGCCAGGTTGTTGGTCATGGGGCAGAGATAATCGATGCGGTCGGTCATGGGAACGACCTGCTGATAAAACTTCGCCTCGCAGGTCTTCTCGATACCGGTGTGCAGATACCCGATGTCGGGCATGACCCGCACGATGGTCTCGCCGTCAATCTCCAGCAACAACCGGAGCACGCCATGGGTCGAAGGGTGTTGCGGACCCATGTTGAGGATCATCGTCTTGTCATCAGACGGATCCAGCACTGGCGTGGGAGTCATGTGGGCCATGATTAGCGGTAGCCCTCGACGGGATAATCTTTGCGAAGAGGGTGGCCTTCCCAGTTTTCCGGCATCATGATGCGCGTCAGGTTGGGATGTTCATCGAAGCGGACGCCGAACAGGTCGAAGACTTCACGCTCGAAGAAATTCGCTCCCGGCCAGATCGCCGTCAGCGAATCGACGCTGGCGTCACTGCCAGCGAGCTTCACCTTCAGGCGCACATACTTCTTGTTGGGAATCGAGAACAACTGGTAAACAACTTCGAAGCGCGGTTCGTTGGGATACCAATCCACACAGGTAACATCGGCCAGAGCGTTGTACTGAAGTTGCGAATCGTTCTTCAGCGTGAGGCATGCCTGGCGCAGCGAACTGCGATCCACCCAGATGGTGAGCTCGTTGCGGTCGAACTTTGCGCCCCCAATCGCACCCGCGTTCCACGCCAGCAGAGACGCCAATTCAGTACGCTCTTTCAGTTGCTCCAGATCGGTGATCGCCGGTTGCAGCGCCATCCTTAGATCCTCTCCGCCTTGCCTTGCTTGTTCCAGTCGAGCACGCCCTTCTTCCAGACGTACCACAACCCGGCCATCACAATAAGGATGTACACCAGCATCTCGGAAAACCAGAAGAGGCCTAGGCCATCCGCTTTCAGAGGCTTCCCCACGATCGCCCAGGGATAGAGGAAAATGGCTTCCACATCGAATAGGATGAACAGCATCGCGACCAGGTAGAACTTCACCGTGAAGCGCTGCCGGGCATCGCCCACCGGCTGCATGCCGCACTCGTACTGCGACATCTTGGAGGGATTGAACTTGTGCTGGCCGATGAAGTAGGAGAGCAACACCATCGCGACGGCCAGAATTCCGGCGACCGCGATCTGCATCAGCAGCGGCAAATATCTGGCAAAGTATAAGTCCGGCATAATGGCGCGATCACTCAGAAAACATGACGCGAGTGCGTGTAAATATTCGAGTTTAGTTACCGTTAGCGCTCATTGTCAACCGCGTAATCGCCTTGATTGACGCAGGTTTCATATTCATCACTGCGTCATACGTCGGGGATGAAAATTCCCGCGGAAATTTGATTGGCACTCTCAGGGCTGCACCATCAGCGGCGCCAGCTGCTTCGTTTCCAACTCGTTCCATTGTTGCAAGAGTGATGTCGTTGACTCATGCAACTTGGGCACCGCCGCCGTGGCTTGTGTTGTCGGGGCCGCATCCACTTCCTGAAGAATAGTCAGCATCTCCAGGAGTGAGGTGCGCACACCGGTGAGGTTCTCGGGCGGCTGGTTCCCCCATCGGCGGCGGCGCTCTCCGCCTTCAAGCGATTCCAGTTCTTTGCTGGCCTCGTCAATCTTCGCAGCATCGGCAGAGCTGGCCTTCTCGCGCATGGACTTGAGTCGCGCGCGCGCGGCGGTCACTTTGTCGATCACCGGCTGCAACGCGAGCAAGTCCTGATACACCTGCTGCGAGAGGTCGAATTGCTTTTGCAAATCGGCGACCGGCGTCTTGACGCGCGGGTCCATCTGCACCGTTAGTGGTTGTATGTATTTCTGTCCGTCAACCGTGAGGACGACCTTGTACTCTCCCGGCATGATCCACGGTGAGGTCGGCGCAGGCGCAGTGTTCCACGGCACCGCAGCGATTGGATAATCGGGCTTGATTCCCGCCACGCGCGGGTAGTGCATGTCCCAGACAAAGCGATGAAATCCGGCGTTGCTCGCCAGCGGATGCGGCGGGCGCACCCAGTACGCCGGGATCGCCAGATCGGGGTCGAGTTGCGGTACCGGGTCGGTGGTGGAGTAGCGCTGCACAACCTTACCAGCAGCGTTAACAATCTCCAGTGTTACAGCTCCATGCGCGACAGACTTCAAGTAATAGTTGATGATTGCTCCATCCGGCGGATTTTGTCCCGCTGGCGTATCCGGCGGTAGCGGAGTATCGGAGTTCGTGTTCCAGCGAACCCGCAAAGCCGGCTCCGGCGCGAACAGAAATGCGTCGCCCGCGACAGCCTTGTCGTCGAGCTGCCGCAGGGGAGTGATGTCATCGAGAATCCAGAATCCCCGGCCATGGGTAGCGACGGCCAGGTCGTTGTCCTTGATGGTCAAGTCGCGGACCGAAGTGGCAGGCATGTTCAAGCGCAGCGATTGCCAGTGATCACCGTCATCGAAGGAGACGTACACCGCTCGCTCTGTTCCCGCGAAAAGCAGTCCCTTGCGCTTTGGATCTTCGCGCACGGCGTTCACGTTTTCGTTATCCGGAACGCCGCTGGTGATCTCCGCCCAGGTCTTTCCGCTGTCGCGCGTGCGATAGATATGCGGACGCAGATCGTCGAGGCGCAAGGTATTGACGGCGGCGTACGCGGTCTGGGCATCGAAGTGGCTCGCCTCCAGCACCGACACTTTCTGCCACGCCGATAACTGTGGCGGCGTGATGTTGTTCCAGTTACTGCCGCTGTCGGTGGTGATCCAGATAAGGCCGTCGTCGGTTCCGGCCCAGATACGATTCTGCTCCACAGGCGATGGAGCCAGTGCGTAGATCACACCGCGCTGCTTGGGTTGCGCCGTCGGTTCAGAGCGGAAGATACCGACGGTCGCCGGCACATCCCAGGTTTTTCGCGTCAAGTCGGGGCTCATCTGCTTCCAACTCTCTCCCCCGTCGCGCGTGGCCCACAGGGTGTTAGCGGCGAAGTAGAGAAGATGCGGATCGAACGGCGAGAAAACAATCGGCTCGGTCCGGATGACGCGGAAGTCCGGCGCTCCCAGCGGCACCGGCGCGATGTTCTGCGCCTGCGTAGTGCGCCGGTCATAACGCGTCAACTTTCCGCCGAAAACAGTATCGGGATCCAGGGGATCGGGCACGACGTAGCCGTACTCCTCGGCGGCAACCGGATGCCAGTCGCGAAAGGTGATCTCGCCGTCGTTGCCACGGCTGGAGATGCAGGCCGAGCCGCTCTCCTGCTGCCCACTGCACAGGCGATAAGGAAATGCATTGTCGGCGTTCACGTGGTACATCTGCGCCGTGGGCTGGTTGTACCACGAACTCCAGGTCTGGCCGCCGTTCACGCTGACAATGGCTCCCTGATCGCTGGTGATCACGATGATGTTGGGATCGTTGGGATTGATCCAGATGTTCTGGTAGTCGTCGCCGCCCGGCGCCCCGCGGAAACCGCTCCAGGTCACACCGCCATCCGTGGATTTCCAGGTGACCGTGCTGGTCACATAGACTACGTCGGGGTTCTTGGGATCGATCAGCGGAACTGGCAAGTCGCCACCGCCGATGCGTGTCTTTGGACGCGCGTCGGAGGTCACGGTTGACCAGGTAGCGCCCGCGTCCCCGGAGCGATAGAGATCGACTGTCTCCTTGGTTGCGACGACGGCAATCAGGCGCTTGGGATCGCTTTGCGCGATCGAAACATAGGCCTGCACGACGCCGCTGGGCAGGCCGCCAGCCAGCGGCTGCCAGGTCGTTCCGCCGTCGGTGGATTTGAAGATCCCGCCGCCAGCGCCGTTCCATTCACCGTTCTCCCACGGCCCCTCGCGCGCCTCCCACAATGTGGCATACACGATATTCGGGTCGGAGGGGTCGATCCTTACACCCGCCGCGCCGGTATTCTCGTCTTTATAGAGCACCTTCTGGAACGTCTGTCCGCCGTCCGTCGAGCGAAACACACCCCGTTCAGGATTGGGGCCGTAAGGATGGCCGGCGACCGCGACGAAAAGGCGGTTGGGATCGTGCGGGTCGATCGCCATCTGCGAAATCTGCTGTCCGTCGCGCAGCCCGAGGTGCGTCCAGGTTGCGCCGGCGTCGGTGGATTTGTAGATGCCATCGCCGACGGACAGGTCGGGACGATGCAGTCCCTCGCCGCTGGCGACATAAACGATATTTGGATCCGAAGGCGCGACTTCAATCGCTCCGATCGAGCCGGTGGGCTGCTGATCGAAGATAGGCTGCCAGGTACGGCCGAAGTCATTAGTCTTCCAGACTCCACCATTGACCGCGCCAATGTAGAAGACATTCGGCTGGCTGGGAACGCCGGAGACTGCTCGCGTACGCCCCCCGCGAAACGGGCCGACGTTCCGCCACTGCATCTCTCCGAGAAGTTTCGTGTCGATGGATTGCGAGTGTGCCAGAGGAATGACGCCAGGAGTCAGGCACAGCAGAAGGGAATAAGCCACGGCAGAAAATGTCTTCATCAACCAGTCAACCTCGATGTCATCTTAGCCAAGTCGTGATTCTGTACCGCGAAAGTGTAATCTATCGAAGCACATTCTTGCCCAGGTAGAGGACATTTCGAGTTGAGACTTCTCGCCAGCCGTTTTCGCCGACTTCTGCTTGCGCTTTTCGCTTCCCTCGCTTTGAGTTTCTTGGCCACCGCGCAATCGGTCCCGCCCGAACTCTTTAGTGGCCTGGATTGGCGGATGATTGGGCCGTTCCGCGGCGGGCGCGTGGTTGCGGTTACCGGAGTTCCAGGTAACGAGACCACGTTCTACTTCGGCTCGGTCTGCGGCGGAATTTGGAAGACCATTGACGCCGGCGTCACTTGGACTCCCATCTTCGATGGCCAGCCCATCGCCTCGATCGGCGCCCTGGAAGTCGCGCCCTCGGATCCCAAGGTCCTCTATGCCGGCACGGGGGAGTCGGACATACGTTCCGACCTAAGTTCCGGTGACGGCGTGTACAAGTCAACCGATGGCGGTGTGACGTGGAAGAACGTGGGCCTTCGCGATTCAAAGCAGATCAGCCGCATCGTGGTTGATCCGACGAACGCGAACCTCGTGTACGTCGGTGCGCTCGGCCATGCCTATGGCCCGAATGACGAACGCGGCGTTTACAAATCCACCGACGGCGGAAGCACATGGATCCGCGTGCTCTACCAGGGGCCGGAGACGGGTGTCTCCGATCTGGCTATTGCGACGAATTCTCCCAACATTCTGTTCGCGGGTACCTGGAATGCGCATCGTCCGCCGTGGAGCACCTACGCTCCGCTGCAAGGTCCGGGCAGTGGACTTTACCGCTCGACTGACAGCGGCGCGACTTGGACGCAGCTGACCGCTCATGGCCTGCCTAACGGCGATTGGGGCCGGGTCGGCGTGGGCGTCTCGCCTGACGGCAAGCGGGTTTACGCGCTGCTCGAAGCCGGCAAGAAATCCGGCCTGTATCGCTCCGACGACCGGGGCGACACTTGGACCCTCGCCAACAGCGATCTGCGCCTGACCAGCCGGGCGTGGTATTTCATGCGAGTTACCGTTGATCCCAGTAACGCTGATGTGATCTACATTCCCAACGTCGCACTCTACCGCTCGGAAGATGGCGGCCAGACCATCTCGATCCTCCGGGGCGCTCCGGGCGGCGATGATTACCACCAGCTTTGGGTCGATCCCAAGAACCACGCGCGGCTGATTCTCGGCACCGATCAGGGAACCACGATCAGCCTCAACTACGGCAAGACGTGGTCTTCGTGGTTCAACCAGCCGACCGCGCAGTTCTATCACGTCATCACCGACAACGAATTTCCGTATCACGTTTACGGCGCGCAGCAGGACACCGGCGCCGCGGCCGTAGCCAGCCGTACCGATCATGGACTGATCACCGCACGCGACTGGTTCATGGTCGGCGGAGGCGAGAGCGGCTGGCTCGCGCCCGATCCCAACGACCCGAACATCATCTATGCGACGGGTGTTTACGGCAGCGTGGTGCGCTGGGACCGTCGCACTTCGCTTAGCCAGGACATTGCGCCCTGGCCAATGCAAAACTTCGCTTCCGAGATCAACGAACGAAAGTATCGCGATCCCTGGACGCCGATGCTGGTCTTTTCGCCGATCGAGAAAAACACGCTCTACCTCGGCACGCAATATGTGATGAAGACCACCGACGGCGGCTTGCACTGGGAGAGGATCAGTCCGGACCTGACCGGCGCCCTGCCGAACGCGGCGAACGAGAAACCTTCGGGCCCGGTGACGGCCCAGAACGCCAAGGAGCGCGGCTTTGGTGTGGTCTTCAGCATCGCGCCGTCGCCTTTGAAGGCAGGCGAGATTTGGGCCGGCAGCGACACCGGTCTCATCCATCTCACCCTCGACGGGGGCAAGACCTGGCAAGATGTCACCCCCAAGGGTGTCGCCGATTGGAGCCGGGTGGCGATGATCGAGGCTTCGCGCTTCGATCCTGCTGTGGCGTATGCGGCCGTCGATCGGCGTCGGGCGGATGATTACCGGCCGTATCTCTTCCGCACGCGCGACTACGGAAAAACCTGGCAGGCGATAACCGCTGGCATCGCTCCAACGTCAGTGAATGCGATTCGCCAGGATATCCAGAGGAAAGAGTTGTTGTTTGCCGGAACGGAGCTTGGGATCTATGTTTCGTTCGATGACGGCGATCATTGGCAGCCGCTGCAGCTAAACCTGCCGGTCTCGTCGGTTCGCGACATCACCGTTCACGGCGACGATCTGGCCATCGCCACCCATGGTCGCTCGTTCTGGATCCTCGACAACATCACGCCGCTCCGGCAGATGAACGGCGAGGCGCGCAATGTCAGTGTGTTGCTCTTTCAGCCGGCCACCGCCATGCGCATTGACAACGATGTTTTTCTCGGTTCGCCGCTGCCACCGGAGGAACCCGCGGCAAAGAATCCTCCCGATGGGGCGACGATCGACTACTACCTCAAGTCACCGGCGAAAGACGTGAAGCTGGAGATCTTCGATTCCGGCAACAGGCTGGTGCGCCGTTTCTCGAGCGGCCAGAAACCGGAGGCGAAGGGTCCTCCCCTGCCCATCGCCGAGCGCTGGCTACCTAAACCTGCCGTGCTGGAAAGTACGCCGGGCATGCACCGTTTCCTGTGGGACCTCAGGTGGGCCAGCTCAGGAACTGACGAAATCGGGGAAGACGAGGGTTTTGGCGCCCCGCGCGGCCCGAAGGTAGCGCCCGGTAGCTACCTGGTAAAACTTACGGTTGACTGGAATACCTTCATCCATGACATTAAGGTTGTGATGGACCCGAGATCGCAGGCTACGCAAGCGCAACTCGACCAGCAGCAAAGCCTTGGCCTGGAGATCTTTGGCGAAGTGCACCACGCCCGAAAAGCCTTGGCTGAAATTGGTGCCGTGAAGAAGCAGCTCAGTGAAGCGAAATCTCAACTGGCGGAAAAGAATCCCGACCTGCTGACTCAGGTGACGAGCATCGAGAAGGCGATTACGGCCATCGAGAAAGCCGGCCAGTCTCCAATTCCATCCATGGGTCTAGAGGCTGCGAGCACCGGACTGGCATCGGCGTTGCGTGTGGTGGAGGGTGGCGATCGCACGGTGCCGTCTCAAGCCGTCGAACTCTATCACCAGTCAGACGAAGCCGCGAAAGCAGCGATGGCCACGTGGACGAAGCTGAAGAGCACTCAGTTGGTGGAACTGAACGACGCTCTACAGAAGGCAGGCGTAAAGGCGATCGAGATTTCGGAAATTGACCACGAGGTGGACTACCTGATGTCGGAGTAGGAGCCGTGAAGAGACGTTCTCCGTACGCCGACGCCGGGCGTTAGAATCATACGGGGATTTGGCAATGAGTCGATTCTGCCCGGTGCTCTTGTTTCTGGCATTGGCTGCCACGGGAGGGTTCGCCCAGAGCGGCCAAACTCCAGACGGACAGAGCACATCGCGCCCTCAGCCGGATGCGCCGCCGTCACCGCCCGACGCGCCAATCCCCGATCAAGGCACCCTGCCAACACCTCCACCTAAGTCGGCAACCAAGCGCGCCATCAACAAGCTCGATCCCCATTGCGTTGACGCCATCTTCCACACGTGCTGGTCTTTGCCGGCGGCCGTTCCTGAGAAGCCGATGTCGGAAGACGAACGGGAAGCGGCGAAGGACATCGAAGTCGGGTATTACTACCTTCGCGAGAAAAACTACGTGGCCGCAGAGTCGCGACTAAAGGAAGCGGTGGAGATCAAACCGGACTCTCCGCAGGCGCTGATTGGGCTGGCGCAAGCACAGCAGAAGCTCGGCAAACGCAATGATGCGCGGCAGAACTACGAGGCTTATCTGAAGCTGAACCCCGACGGTCCCGACGCGGAGAAAGTGAAGAAAGCACTGGCACAGCTCAAGTAAGCGCCCATGGGCATTACATTGAAGCGCCAATAGGCGCATTGGAGTTATTAAGTCCCGTGCTCTTCCGCAAGTTTAGCGGCGCGTTCACGCGCACGCTCAGCATCTGCCGAACGTCCTTGCGCCTGATACAACTGCGCCAGTTGCTGCCACACCTGGGGGAGGTTCGGCGCAAATCGTACGGCTTCTTCCTCACTTGACGTCGCTCGTTCGAGATTGCCGAGTGCTGCCCAAGCATTCGAGCGGCCTTGTGCCAGCCGAAAATGGAACGCCCCGTCATCGGCTGCGTCAATGTTTTTGGGCGCCGCTCGGGCCGCATCGTCGAACGTTTCCAGGGCGTTACCCGGCTGATTGACGGCCAGATAGTAATACGCCAGGTCAACCAGGGTCAGATAGGGTCGGTCCGAGAATTCAGCAGTATGTTTGATGGCGTCGATCGCCGCTGCCACCCGGCCGCGTTTCATGTAAGACTCTGCCAGTGAGCCCCACGCAAATGCGCTGGGATCAAGGGCGATAGTGGCGAGGTAATCCTGTTCGGCCTCGTCCAGGCGACCCATGGAAAAGAGCAGTTCGGCCCGGTTCCAATGAAGGGCAGCGTTGTCTGAGATGGACAGCGCCTTCTCGGTCGCGGCAAGCGCCTCTGCATTGCGCCCGAGCCCAGCCAGAACAATCGCAGCGTTCTTCCACGCAGCGAAGGTGTCAGCGCGGCTGGTGCCCGGCAATTGCCGAGGCAGCGGGGCCGTGGCGCAATCCACGGGGAAGCGCTGGATCAGTTCTTCCGTCTGAGGTGCACGTCGCACGAAGACCGCGGCGACTTCGTCCAGGTAAACCGGGCTCCACTCTTTGCTGTTGCAAAAATCCTTCAGCCGGACAAGTTTGAATTGGTTGTAGGAGCCGCCGAGTGAAAGGAAAACCGTGTTGATGTCATAGCGCTTGATCTGCTCCTCCCAGACGGGCGAGTTCGATGGACTGGTGAGCAACAAACTACCCAGCTGCAGTCGCGATACTCCAAAGAGCGTGTCCCGGCCATCAACGTAAATCAGGCGTTGAGGGCCAAGTGCCCAGGCGAGGTAGCCTCCTCCGTCATAGGTGTTGAAGATTTCTCCCGGTAATTTCTCGCGGTTGACGAAGTTGGCGGCCCGCGCCGGGAACCAAGGGCTTAGGCCAGCCCCGAAGATCGCTTCATCGGTCCGAGCGGAAGGATGGTTGGTTACCAAATCGAAACAGCGCAGCAAGCCGAGCCCCACCAGCAGCACAACCGGGACGCTGGCGACGAGCCAGCGTATTCGGTCCGTCCGAATGTGAGCGCCGAGACCCTCAAGCGCAGACGACAGCACTGGGCCTCCCACCACCACCACGATGCAGGTGAACACCGCCGCCATGCGAACGTAATGCACCGCCGGGTAAAGCGATCCCAGCAGCAGGATTGCGGCTCCCAACTGGGTGCGAAGCAGAGCGACCACGCCTGCCACCAAGCCGATCGCCAGCATCAGGTAGATCGCGCCCTTGGTTCCGCGCAGCGCAAGCGCGCTGCTGGCAACGCTCCAGTGCAGGGATAGGCTGCTCCACTCTGAGATCCAGTACTGCTGTGCCGTGTTGGCGCGCTGTTGCCGCATCAGTGCCCGGTAGAGACCCCAGCCCCACGGATTTATAAGCGTGACGACCGCAGTGCAGGCCAGCCATCCGGACGCGCGGCGGAGTCTGTGGATGGCGGCGCGGCGGCGCACGGCGCCGAAAATTGTTTCCAACAATTCCGTGAGCACATAGGCGGCGATCAACCCGAGGCCGGAAGAGAACCCGAAGTGCAGGTTGACCCACGCCACCATCAGCAGCGGCAATATCCAAAGACGAGCGCGCCCGGTATGATAGTTCTCCCACAACAGCGAGAGAAACGCCGCAAAAAGCACAACGGTAAACATATCGGCGCGCGGTGTGGTGCGATACGCGATGAGTGGCACTCCGAGGATCGCAATCCCGGCGCCGACGGCGCAGTTGCGGCGGAGCAGCAAGGCGACGGTGCCACAGCATGCCGCCGCTCCGATCCACGAGATCAGCGCGAAGCCCCCCAACAGGAAAGCCGCATAAAAAATGATCCCCGCGCCGACCGGATAAATCCAGGGCTGTCCCTGCGCGGTAAAGGAGAGGACGTCAACCGATGGAACTTGATGGTGCTGGACCACCCAGCGTCCGGTCGCCATTTGCCAGCCAAGATCGAAATCTGAGACGGTATGCAGCCCCGCCAGGAACGCATAGGCGAGGGCCAAGAACAGCCAGCACGTGAAAGAAGCGCCGTTGCAGAAGGGAATCGCCGGCAGTTGACGAAACGGTCGCAATTGCAGGGGCTGATGTCATGCGCTGGGCTGGCAGTCTTCGCAGTATACAGTGGGTAAACGGGCTCGCATGGCTCACCCTCGGGGTGAACCGGCCTCCGGAAATCTCAAATTGCATCAACGACGCTTCGTCACTCACCGCTGTGACGTATCTCGCAGAGTTCGCCTGCGGAATAGCCGACCCTTGTTGAGAGGAAGGAGCTATTCATGCGTGGCGACGAGAAAGTCATCGAGCAGTTGAACGCGGCCCTCAGCGCGGAGTTGACGGCCATTGTGCAATACATGGTGCAGGCGGAGATGTGCGAGAGCTGGGGTTACCCTCGGCTGGCCGGACTGACCAAAGCGCGAGCGATTGAGGAAATGCATCATGCCGAAGGTCTGATCGAGCGGATCATTTTCCTCGATGGAACGCCGTCGGTGGATATCCCGCTGACGCCCAAAGTTGGCGCCACTGTGCAACAGCAGCTTGAAACCGATTACGCTGACGAAGACGGCGCGGTGCGCCAGTACAACGACGCCGCAAAACTCTGCCGCGAAGTAGGAGACGCCGGATCGAAAGACCTGTTCGAAAAGATGATTCAGGATGAAGAGCGCCATGCTGATTTTCTCGAGGCGCAGCTGCATTCGATCAAAGAAATGGGAATTGGCGTTTACCTGTCGCAGCAAGTGTTGAGCGGGAAATAACTCAAGCCTGATCTCTTGCTTTCAAGTCGAGAACCGAGAGGCGCGTGCAGCTGCCGCACGCCCTGACTTGCCTGTAAATTGAAGGGAACCGTCCATTCTAACCGGCGCCAGTTCGGCGGGTTCGCTGCCAAACCGCGTTCATCTGGGGAACCTCCTTACGTTAACTTGGGTTTACAAAACTTATGTTTTCTTAACACCCGGGGTCTCTACTCCGGGTTTAAGTTATTGGTTAGGGTCAGAATGGGGACGATTGTGCCAACCCGAACACGAGCCATATCTTTTGCGATCGCCGCTCTCGCAATATTTGTTTTCGCTTCCCTGGACCGCGCTGTGGCACAGGATTCCGCAACTCCGCAAGCCGTGCCATCCGCCTCGAAAGTCAGGACGGTCGGAACCATCAAGTCGATTTCCGGCACGACCATCACTCTTACCACCGACTCCGGCTCCGAGGTTACAGTGGGCCTTCAATCGTCCACCCGCTTGCTTCGCATGGCACCGGGGCAAACCGACCTGAAGCAGGCGACCTCGATTCAGGCTCAGGACTTGCAGGTTGGCGATCGCCTGCTGGCTGGGGGAACCAGTTCCGACGGTGGCAAGTCCGTTACAGCCACCACGGCCGTCGTCATGACCAAGGCCGACGTCGCCGCCAAGCAGGAGCGCGATCGCGAGGACTGGCAGAAACGCGGCGTCGGTGGCGTGGTGAAAACGGTGGATGCAGCCACGGGAACAATCACAATTTCGACCGGCGCTTTGGGCTCCAATCCGCTGGCCGTTCATGTCTCGAAGGAAACCGTTATCCGGCGCTATGCGCTCGATTCGGTGAAGTTTGACGATGCGAAGCCCGGCACACTCGATCAGATCAAAGCGGGCGATCAACTTCGCGCCCGCGGAACCAAGAACGCCGACGGCAACGAACTTGCGGCCGAGGAAATTGTCTCGGGAACCTTTCGCAACGTCGCCGGCCTGGTGGTTGCGACCGATCCAGGCGCCGGCACCTTGACGCTTACGGACCTGATGACGAAACGGCCAGTGACCCTGAAAATCACCAGCGACTCGCAGCTGCACAAGCTGCCTGCGATGATGGCGCAACGGATTGCTACGCGCTTAAAGGGCGGCGCTCCAAACGGCGCAGCGGGTGCTGCGACAGCCTGCCGCTCCTCCCCCTCAGCACGCACCAGCGAGACGCCAGGCGGCAGGTGGAACAGGCTTTCGGCAAGGTGGAACTCCCGACTTTCAGCAGATGTTGAGTCGCATGCCGGCGGTCACGCTTGCCGATCTGCAGAAGGGTGAGGCGGTAATGGTGGTCGCCACCGAAGGCAGCGCCGAAGTGCCCTCGACAGCGATCATTTTGCTGAGCGGCGTAGAACCAATTCTGACAGCTGCACCCAGCCAGGCCAGCACCATGCTGTCGCCGTGGAACCTCTCTGCCGGCGGAAATGTTGGAACGGGGGACACTCCCTAAATGGAAATACCTTTAACGCTGGATTGCTTCGATTCCCCAGCGACTTGCGAGAAGGTCGCGTGTGATCGGTATGTCGCATGTAAGTCCTTTAGGAACAATACTTTGCTTGTAAGTCTAATAGATGGAATAGTTTGGCGGGATTTCTTGTATAACTTATTGATTCTAATACGAAAGGAGGGGAGGGGGGTAGCCGCTATTCTGCGTGCGGATTCCCGAAACGAGCTGCGCTGTTTCCCCACCGGAGATCGGCTAAGCCATTGGATTGCTACGCTTCTCTTGCTTACCCTGCTGACGGCTGCTGCCTGCGCTCAAACTTCTACTGGAACGCTTGCGAGGCCGCGTTACCGATCCTTCCGGGGCTGTTATTCCCCAAGCGACCGTCATGGCTAATACCTCCGATGGAAGGTCGGTGACGGTCGTTACCAACAATCAGGGCAGTTATGAATTCAAGGGACTGCCTGCCGGCGCTTACACGGTCACCGTGGTGGCCAAGGGCTTCGCCACAGACCAGGAAGAGGGGGTTAATGTCGTCGCCGGCCAGGCCCAGCAGCTCGATATCGGGCTGCAGATCCAGGTGGAGCAGCAACAGGTCGAGGTGCAAAGTGAAACCCCGACCGTTGACGTAAGCCCACAGAACAGCGCCAGTACTCTGGTCCTCAAGGGCAAGGACCTGGACGCGCTGTCCGACGATCCCGATGAGTTGCAATCCGAACTGGAGGCGCTCGCCGGGCCGTCAGCCGGCCCTAACGGGGGCCAGATCTACGTTGACGGCTTCACCGCTGGACAGCTGCCTCCCAAGTCGGCGATCCGTGAAATCCGCATCAATCAGAATCCCTTCTCGGCGGAGTACGACAAGCTGGGCTATGGACGGATCGAGATTTTTACCAAGCCGGGAACCGACAAGATGCATGGCCAGGTCATGGTCAATGGCAATTCGTCGGCCTTCAACGCGCTTAACCCGTTCATCACGGAAGAGCCGGGCTACTACTCCGAAATCTTTAACGGAAGCATCAGCGGCCCACTGAGCAAGAAGGCATCGTTCTTCTTCACGGTGCAACAGCGCAACATTGACAACGAATCCGTCGTCGCCGCCCAAATTCTGGATCCGGCCAACAACGTCGTCTCCTACAACCAGGCTGTTCCCAGTCCCTCGACGCGGCTCAACATCAGTCCCCGCTTCGACTTTCAACTTACGCCAAGCAATACACTGACGGTCCGCTACCAGTACGAGCACAGCACGCAGGACAACGCTGGGGTCGGACAATTCTCGCTGCCGACAGTCGGCTACAACTCTCACAGCAGTGAACAGACCGTCCAGATCAGCGATACCCAGATCATCAGTCCGACCATCATCAACGAAACCCGCTTCCAGTACCTTCGCCAAAGCAGCAACCAGACTCCTCTCAGCACCGATCCCACGCTGGTCGTGCAGGGTGCATTCACCGGTGGTGGCAGTCCATCAGGCACCGTCGTCAGCAATCAGGACCATTACGAATTACAGAACTACACCTCGATTGCCCACGGGCATCACTTCATAAAATTCGGCGGCAGATTGAGAGACACGCTCTACTCCAGTAATCAAGACTCCGGGTTCAACGGCACTTATAATTTTTCTTCGCTGAACGCTTACCAGATCACCCAGGTTGGATTGCAAGAGGGTCTCACGCCGCAACAGATTCGGGCCATGGGTGGCGGCGCGAGCCAATTCTCCATCATCACCGGACAGCCGCTTTCGGACGTTTCCATGCTCGACATCGGGCTCTACGCAGAGGACGAGTGGAGAATCAAGCCCAACATTTCGCTCACTGGCGGCTTACGCTACGAGACCCAAACCGGAATTCCGTATAAGGGCGATTGGGCGCCGCGCATCAGCCTGGCGTGGGGACTTGGCCATGGAAAGACGCCGCCGAAGACTGTGCTGCGCGCGGGCTACGGCATTTTCTATGACCGGTTTTCCTACAACTATCTGCTCCAGGCCGAGCGTCAAAATGGGATCACGCAGCTACAGTACATCGTGAACCAGCCGGATTTCTATCCCGTCATCCCACCGCCCAGCGAGCTCGCAAAATTGGCGAAAACGTCTCCCACGGTGTATCAGGTCGCTCCTAACATCGAGCCGGGATACACGCTGCAGACGGCCCTCAGTGTTGAGCGGCAGCTTACGAAAAGCTCAACGCTCTCGGTGACGTATCTCAACGCCCGGGGAGAGCATCAGCTCTTCATGCGCAACGCCAATGCGCCGCTGCCCGGGACTTACAATCCCGACGATCCCACCAGCGGGGTGCGGCCTTTCGGCGGAACCACAAACATCTATCAATACAATTCCGAGGGCGTTTACGTACAGAACCAGCTGATCGCCAATTTTCGTATCAACGTTGGGACCAGGATCTCGCTGTTCGGCTTCTATTCGCTGAACTTCGCCAACAGCGATCTGGGCGCCGGGGGCGGCGGAGGAGGAGGCAGTTTCTTCGGCGGTGGTTCGTCCTCGGCTGCGTTCATCATGAATTCCTACGATCCCATGGAGGATTATGGCCGCGCTGGGTTCGATGTACGAAACCGGTTCGTCCTGGGTGGCAATGTAACCTTGAAATATGGATTTCGCCTGAGTCCATTTATCCTCGCCAACTCTGGCTCGCCGTTTAACGTTATCGTTGGCCAGGACTTGAACGGCGATTCGATCTTTAATGATCGGCCGGCCTTGGGTACGACTGCGGGGCCGGGAGGCGCCATCTACGTCACACCTTGGGGTACGTTCAACAGCGTGCCGATTCCCGGCCAGCCTATTGCTCCCATCAACACCGGCAGCGCTACCAGTTTGTTCACGTTGAATCTGCGGTTGAGCAAGACCTTTGGACTGGGGCCGAAATTGGAACGTGCCGCGCTGGCCGGTGGCGGAGGCCCAGGCGGGCCGCATGGCGGCGGAGGCGGCGGACACGGAGGCGGCCTGGGCGGGCGCGGACTCAGTGGAGGTGGTGGCAGCCCGTTCAGCTTCGGAAACGAGACCACGCATCGCTATAACCTGACTTTCAGCGTGAGCGCGCGCAACCTGCTCAACAACGTGAACTACGCGCCGCCGGTGGGTAATCTTGACTCGCCAATATTCGGGACGCCCAATGCGTTGGCTGGGCCACCGTTTTCTTCCGGCTCGGCCAACCGGCGAATTGATTTGCAGATGCTGTTTTCGTTCTAGCGGCCCGCGAACGATCGGACTAGTCGGCTCCGGCGCACTCGGTTTTCGAAAGCAGCCTGGCGACCTCGGCAAGGAACTCCTGCGGCATCAGGCCCTTGGTGAGAAGCAGGTCTGCATGCTCGGATCCGGGCGGCGGATCCACCAGGCCGGTGAGCAGAACGACGGGAATTTCCGGTTTGCGCTGCTTCATGTGGAGGGCCAGTTCCGCTCCTGTGAAATCGGGAAGCAGGTGATCGGTGATCACCAGGTCCACATGATTACAATTGAAAAGCCGTAATGCGGTGGTGCCACTGGTTGCGGTAAGGACCGTATATCCGGCGATCGACAGCAGCAGACGGCGTGCCGTCAATCCTGTTTGTTCATCATCCACGCATAGAATCACAAGTACGTTCGACAAAGGAACTCTCTTTCCAAATCTGGCAGGACGGTCCCCCGATGCCCGTCCCACGTCCATCATGAAGTGTCGCGAGCGGAGAAGTTCACGCATCTGGAGAATCACCGTCCTGAAATGACCGAAATCCGGGGCTGACGAAATGCTCGTCTCGCGTTACGGCCTCGAGGGCCAGCATAAGATCGCTGCAGGCATCAGACTTCACCAAGTAACCCCGTGCGCACGCGCTACTGCGCAAGGCTTCCTGCACCACCGCCGGACACTGGTTTTCACTCACAAAGAGGATCCTCGAGTCGGGAGCGATCGCGCCGATCTGCCGGGCAACTTCGATGCCATTGAGTTTGGGAAGGCCGATGTCCAGCAGAACCACGCCGGGTTGCAGTTCTTCACTCTTCTGAATTGCTTCCAGTCCATCGGCGGCTTCCCCGACGATCTGAAATACGGGATGATCCTGGAGCATGGTGGAGACGAACCTTCGCCACGACAGAAAATCATCCACAACTAGAATTCGAACTGGTGCCACTGCCTGAACGGTTTTCCCGCCTGGTCAATGTTCAAACAACGCCAACGCCTGGCGGTGCTGAACCGATTATTAAAGGATTGTTACAGGCCAACGCACCGCAGTCGTTGCCCGAACGCAATCTCCTGATTGCGCGGGAGCAAGGATGACGATTCTTTCCGTCGGGAACCTCGGATAACAGCAAAACAAAAGGGCCGCCAAAGGAGAAAGGCGGCCCCGACCTTGGGCTTGAGTTGCGTATCATGTTGCCCGGGAATTGCAGGGAACTTCGGTCATGCGGGAAGTAACTACGACTGTCCTGCTTACCTGCTACGGATAAGCATGACAGCAGTTGCGGACTAAGTCGTTGTCCGAAGACAAGCTCATGCTTGTTCCGGCGCAATCAGACGCGAATGCGACGCGGGCCAAATTCGGTCAGACTTCGTGCAGCACCAAGCGTTCCGGATCACGCAACAGGATCTTGCCGCGGCTTTTGGTCAGCAGACCCTTACGTTGCCAATCGCTCAGCAAACGGCTCGCCGTAAATGGAGTGACGTTGGCGGCATTGGCCAGGTCCTCATTGCTGACGTGGATTTCCACGCCGCCGAAGGCTTTGTGCCCAATTCCGCTGGCCAGATTCAGCAGAGTTTCCGAGAGCCGCTGCCGCGCCGTGTGGCGGGCCAGCGACAATTGGCTGGCCAGCGAAGCGTTGAGGTAGTCCCACGAGATAGACAACATGTTGTCCACCAACCGCGGATATTTCGCCGCCAGGTTTCGAACGGTTGCGCGCTCCCACACCAGCACGCAACTGTTTTTGACCGCTTCCGTGCTGACGAGATAGTGACAGCGCCTCGGCAAGAAGGCCGCTCCGCCAAATACTTCTCCCGGCGGAAGCCAAACTAGAAGCATCTTTTGGCCATCCGGCGTTATGAAGAAATATCGGGCGCGACCCTTAAGCAGAAGAAAGAGGTATTCGGCCGGATTTCCCTGGTTGACGATTACGGAGTTCACTACGAATCGCCTCAGCGTTGCGGCGGCGAGAACCGACTGGAGATCAGGCTGAGGCAGTCCTTCCAGAAACCGGGGCTTCAGTTGTCGCACCAGGTCCGCGACTTCAGAGCTGGTCACGGCGATCGGACCTCTGCGGTTGCGATGTGCCTCGTGTGCGCGTTCCGCTCTGACATTGCGAGCGAGTAGCGGGCTCATCGGAGAACGATACCTTTAGGCGAGGCTCCGGGTAAACAACGAAATTTCCGGATTAACGGACTGTAAACAGCCGCGCTCTTCCCGATTCTGGGCGGCTTACGTTCCGTGCGCTCAAGCAAGCCAGCTACACGATGCCCGCTTACCGGACGATGCCTTCGTGTGCCAATGAGGCGCGGCTGGACGCACCTTTCATTGTCTGCTCGTAGCCGATCGCAGTGTAGTAAAGCGCGCGGTCGAAGAACTGCCCCAAGGAACGCACCAACTCCATCTCGCCAATCAGGTCCTCCGGCTCAAGCAGGCCCTCCAGCAACAGATAATCCCACAGCACCTGCTTTGTGGTGTGGATGGCAAACATCAACTGACTGAAAGGCACGCCCTGCCGCGCGCGGCGCACTCCCAAACCGATGTACCTTTCCTCGACGTCTGACAACGTTTTGGCGATCAGCCACTCGCCGAGATGGCGGTAGATTTCGTAGGTCCGATGCTTGAGTTCGTGAGCTGGGACCATGCTGAGGAGTTCGCTGACCTCATCGGAGTTCTTAAGTTTGTGGATTAGTGCCTCAGAAAGTTTATCGGCGTGTGTTTCGATGAGCTGAACCAACCTGATGGCGAACATGAGCTGCCTCCTGGTTTCCCGATGAGACTGCCTGAGCACCCACACATAAGGGGCGCGTCGACCTGACACTTACAGTTTCGCCTTAGTCGCACCATCCCGCAGTGACCGCTGGCACAAACGCGCGTGACAAGGCCTTTCCGGAAGCCCACGTTTACACTGGCACGCCCACCTCGACATGCTCCAACTCATGCGCCACCGCGATCGACAGCCGGCGGATGCCCTCACGGATTTGCTCCGGTTGGGCGTTGGAGAAGTTGAGCCGCATGTGCGAGCCGGTGTCGCCGCCAGGGTAGAAAGGATCGCCTGGCACAAAGGCCACGTCCTGGCGCAAGGCGGTATCGAGCAGCTTCATGGTGTCGATGCCGGGCGGCAGAGTGACCCACAGGAACAGCCCGCCTTTGGGATGCGTCCACGTGACCTCGGGCGGGAAGTAGTTGTGCAAGGCCTCGAGCATTGCGTCGCGGCGCTCGCCGTAGATGCGGCGAATCAGTTTCACGTGCTCCTCGAGGAAGCCGTCCTTAGCCACCTCGTAGGCCACCATCTGGTTGAAGGTGCTGGTGTGCAGGTCGGCGCACTGCTTCAACTGCACCAGCCGGCTGATCACGTCCGGGGGGGCCACGATCCAGCCCAGGCGCAAGCCCGGCGCCATGACCTTGGAGAAAGTGCTGAGATAGATGACGTTCCCCAGGCGGTAGCCGTTGTCGCGCTGGAGGTTGATGCGGTCGAGCACCACCAGCGGCGGAATGTGCTCGCCTTCATAGCGCAATTGCCCGTAGGGGTCGTCCTCGATGATCGGGATGCCGTACTTGTCGGAGAGCAGCACCAGCTCGTCGCGGCGGCTGCGCGAAAGAGTGACGCCACCGGGGTTCTGGAAATTCGGCAGGATGTACATGAACTTCGGTCCGGAACGCAGCGCCCGCTCCATCTCGCTGGTCTGAAGTCCGTGCTCGTCAATCGGCACGGTAACGTACTCAGCGCCCATCAGATCGAAGGCCTGCAGCGCGCCGAGGTAAGTCGGCGACTCCACCAGAATGCGGTCGCCACGGTTGATGAGCAGCTTGGCGATAAGGTCCAGAGCCTGTTGTGAGCCGGAGGTAATGAGAACGTTGTCCACGTTTGCGAGGATGCCGTAGCGTGCCATTTGCTCCACGATCAGCTCGCGCAAAGGAAGATAGCCGTCGGTGGGCCCATATTGCAGCGCGGCGAAAGCCTGCGTGGACAAAACGTGCTGGCATGCCTCCTGGAAGCGCGCCACAGGAAATACTTCGGGCGCGGGCAGTCCGCCGCCGAAGGAGATAACCTCGGGACGTTGGGTGAGCTTGAGCAGCTCACGGATGATGGAACTCTTGGCTGTCTTGGTGCGCTGCGCGTAACGATGAGCCCAGGGCGCTGCCATACGTAACCTCCTCAGTTACAACCTAAACGTAGCGCGGATGGCAGGCTTTGTCTGTGACGGCGGACACGTTGGGCAGGTTCAAAAGACCGCGAATGCAAAAGTCCTCCCGTTTCGCCGGGTGTTGCTTGGCGGAGTTATTACTTGGAGGTCGATTTGGCGAGGAAGAAAAACCGGCATCCCAGGAGAGAGATGCCGGCGCTCGTATGCAGTAGGACCCTTTAACGTTGCGGCATCTTGAAGACCACTCCCTGGTCGCTTTCGCCGCCGTCGTAGGCGACACCGTAGAAATTGCCTTTGGCATCAAACACCAGATCGGCGTATGGATGACCGCCTTCGTGGCTGCCGCTGAAATTGCAGAGCACGGACTGTTTCCAGATGCCTTGTGACGGTGTCAGCTTGAAAATCCTGCCGGCGTAGCGGCTTGCATCGACACCGTAAAGATTGCCAGACGAGTCCATGCTGAGGTCGTTGGATCCGGTTCCAGAGATTACGTTGTAGGTCCAGATTCCCCCGGATGGCGTCAGCGAGAAGATCGCGCTCTTGGCGGCGCCATAGAGGTTGCCTTCCTGGTCCATGATGAGATCGCCGAATGGCTGTCCATCGAACCTCCCGAAGCGGTAGAGAACGTTATGCGTCCAAGCCGAGCCCGAGGGGGTCAACTGGAAGATCGTGCCGCAGCCCAAGCCAGAGTTGCAGGAGAGGTCTCCACCATAGATGGTTGTGCTGTAGAGATTGCCGGATGAGTCGAAAACCAACTGGCTCGAGGGATGTTTGCCCTCAGTACCTCCCGTGAAACGAAAGAGGACGGTCTCGATCCAGCCGGGGTAGGAAGGTGTCAACTCATAGACCACGCCACAGGTTCCGCCGCTGCCACCGCAGTTACCGCCTTGGTAGGCGGTTCCGTAGATGTCGCCCGCCTCGTCGAAAATGAGCTCGCCGCGTGGGTCGGCGCCATCCGCGCCTCCTTTGAAGCGATGCAGAACGGTTTTATGCCAAGGACAGAGGGGACCTTGGCAGGTGGGTGGATGTCTCAAACGGAAGACGGTGCCGCAGCCGTTCGGGCAGGCCGCATTTCCACCGGCAGTCGTGGTGCCGTACAGGCTGCCGTCCGAAGCTACCGTCACTTTGGTAATCGGATCGGCCCCATCGGTGCCTCCCTGAAAGCGGTACAGAGTCCTATACCTCCATCCTGAGCTTTCGTGCCACACTTGAAAAACGGTGCCAAAGCCGAGCCCGCCGTGGAGGGTTGTTCCATACAGGTACCCATTTTGATCGCTGCTCAAGCCGCCCACCGGTTGGGCTCCGTCAGCTCCCCCTTTGAAGCTGTGAAGTACCCGGGTTGCGGGAGGCGTAAAGGTTACAGAGACGTGGTAGGTAAATTGGGGAGGAAAGTACCCATTGCCCGCAAAAGAGTCGGACAGTTCTCCAACACCGTAATTGGGCAAACCCGCCATGCCCAGATTCGCCAATAGAGTGGGATCAATAGCATCGACTTTGATGCTCCCGGAAAAGTCGGTACGCTCACTTATGCGTCCGATAAAAAGATAGCTACTCGCCCCACCAAAAAACGTCGCGTTTAGCAAAGGACTGCCGCCAGGAAGCCCGAAAACCGATCCTACTATGCCCGCGCTTCCACCAGGATTCCCGTACTGCGCACCGCAACTCTGGCTATCGGATTGCGTGTATGTGGCTGGCGAGCTCGCCCACCCCAAGGAGCCATCGTCTATGGGGACCGGGTCACTATAGCCGGGCACATCCGAGCTAACAGTAGCAATCTTCACATGGTCATTTGCTGTACCACCTGGATAGCAAGCAAGGCGCATGATCCCGTCGTGACAATCTTTGTCTTTGCTGGGATCACACGAGAGGTCATAGGTGAACGTAATGGTTTGGGTGTAGGCCGTGCTGGGAAACAGCACGACCGCAAGAATGACGAGAATCATCGCCGGCAGGGGGATGCCGAAGGTGAGAGGGCGATGTTGTCCTGGAATGGCCATGTCGATTCTCCTGTTGGGATCTGATTGTCAGAAAGGGGCCCGCTGGATTACCGAGGTAGGGGGGAACTGGGGCTGGTCAGCGTAAAGGACTAGCGGAGCGCCGGCCAAAGGCAACTCTCCCGCCATCGTTCCGCCCTTATCGTAGATGCGGAGCAAGAACCGGCAAAGGAAGTTGATCACACATTCATGTGACCAAGCCGCCGCTGGAACGCAATCACGTCTACTTCAACGAGAGAAACTCGCGGCAGGCGGGCCGTGCTTACGGCGATTCTTCGACGAGGTTTTTCAGGGAATGAGGCGCACCTGCTGACCGTTCTTGATCATGTTGGTCCCGCTGGTTACGACGTGATCCTGAGTGTTTAAGCCTTGGAGGACGGCAATGTTGTTCCCATAGGTATCGCCAAGAGTGACATCCCGGGTATGGACGGTGACGGAGTCGCCGGCGCCCTCGGTCAAGTACACGGCAAATCCGTTCTGGTTATCCGGACTGCGCACCACCGCGGTCAAGGGCACAACCGTCACTTTGCCGATCATCTGCCCGGCGCCAATCGTGATGGAAGCAATCATGCCCGCCTTCAGCAGGTTCTTGGGATTGTCGATGCGGACTTCAACGGAGTAAACGCGACTCTTGGGATCGGCTGCAGCCGAAATAGCGGTCACGTGGCCCGAATAGCTGCCGGGTAGTGCCTCCGTGGTGACGGACTGCGGACTGCCGAGCTTGACGCGCTCGATAGCCGTATCAGGCACGCCGAATACGGCCTTCACCGAGCGAGTATCGGCGAGGGTGAAGCCGACGGTAGCTGCACTGACCAGGGTTCCTACGTCAACGTTCCGCTTCAGCACCCACGAGTCGAAAGGCGCTTTGAGTTGGCAGTAGCCGAGCGCGATCTCCGCTTCGGCAATGGAAGCCTTGGCGTTGTCCACGGCGGCTTGTGTGCTCTGAAGTTGCGCGTTAGTGTCGTCGTAATCGGGCTTGGTGGCGGCGCCTACTTTGTAGAGGGCGGAAATCCGCCCAAAGGACAACTGAGCACGCTCATGTTCGGCCTGAGCTTTGTCGAGCTGGGCCTTGGCTTGCGCTAGCTTCTGCTGGTAGTCGTCCTGTTGCACGGTGGCAAGGACGGTACCTTGGGTCACGTAGTCGCCCTGATCGATGTTGCGGATATGGCCGTCTGCATCGCGCACTTGCCGAATGCTTGCCAGGTAGCCGTTCGACTTGAACGCCAGGTCCACCTGCTGATACGGCTGGATGTTCGCCGAGTAAGTATTGCCGACGCCAGTGTCGATGGTCTGCACTTCGGCGGTGCGCACAGGCACAAGGATCGGCTGGTTCGAGGTCTCTTTCCTGCAACCGGCCAGCATGATTGCAACCGAGCCGGCGACCAGCGCCAGCAGCCCGGTTGGGCGGAGCTTTGTCCGTCGCATTCTGTGCATGGGCTTCACTCCTCCCCGATGGCTTTCTGGAAGTTTGCCTTCGCGGTCCAGAACTTGGCCATCGCCTCGTTGTAGTCGGCGTTGGAGGCTTCGACCGACGACTGCTGCTGCAACACGTCGCGCAGCAGCACGGTCTTCTGCTGGAATTTTTCTGTGACCTCGCGCAGCTTCTCCGCAGAGGCTTCCTTTTTTGCTGTAGCCACGGCGACCGCCAGACGCGCCTCGTGTAAAGACCGGAATTGCGTGTCCACATTGATCAGGATCTGCGCCTTGGTATCGTCCAGGCTCAGCTTGCTCTGTTCGACCTGGATGACCTTCTCGTTGACTTCGTGCTTGCGCCGGTTCCAGTCGAAGGGTTCCCAGTTAAACTCCAGCCCTAGCGTCATCACATTCTGCGGCACGAAGTTGACGCCGAAGGGCGAGAGGTAATGGAAGGACGCGCCCAGGTCAGGCAAGTATTGCGACTTGACGAACTTCCGGGCGTTGTCCGCCTGCTGCACCGTGATTTCAGCTTCCTTCACCTTGGGATGCTGGGCTAGCGCCAGGGCCTGTGCCGCCGAAAGGTCCTGCTCTACCGGTGACAGTTCGGTTGGATCCAGCGCGGTGAATTGGGTGTTGATGTCGCGGCCGAGCAGGTTGTTCAGGATCTCCTTGGCCGACGCAAGCTTGTCCTGTGCCTGAAGAAGTTTGTATTTCTCATCCGCAAGCTTGGCTTTCACCTCGAGGGTCTCGGACTTGAGCACAACCTGTTCGGCCAGGTACTGGGTCGAGATGCGGTCCAGTTCCTCGTACTGCTTGATGCTGGCCTCGGTCGCCTCGATGGCGTTCTGGATCTCGACGATGGAATAGTAGGCCTGGCGGACGTCGTCAACAATGGAAATGCGCTCTTCGCGTACTTTTTGTGCCGCCTGTTCGACCGACAGTTGCTGCCCGTGAATGTGAATGTTGATTTTGTAGAGGGTCAGCAGCGGCTGAGAGGCGGTGCCAAAGATGTACGCGGTGAACTGGCTGGGCGTGGTGATATTGGTGTTGGTGGCCGGGATGGGACCGATGCCGGGATAGGTCCCGAACTGGCCCGCCTGCACTGTGAAGCTGAAGGGCTCCAGCACCTGCGAGCCGAGGATATAGGTGCTGAATGAGGGAAGGCGCCGCGTTTTCTCGGCAGCCAGTTTCTCCTTGGAACTATCGAGGCTGAGGGAAACGATCTTCAGATCGCGATTGTTGGCCAGGGCAATCTGGACGGCCTGGTCAACCGTCAGCGCATCGAAAGGGCTGGTCGGTTCTTCGGCTAGAGCGGGAGCGCTGACGAACGTCAAAGAGAACAGGAAGCCCGCGATGAACACCATCGTGCGATGCGCCCGCCTGCCGACGAAACCGGCAAACCTCTTCCCGGCCCGCGACAGGACAACGAGGGGAAATGGTGTGCAACGAGCGGAGTGCAGGCGCATCTTCTGTTTGGTGCAGTGATCGAGGTTTTGAAGTGCCGGAACACTCTACCATGAAACGGCGAATTTTCGAGCCGCCATTTCAGGGCGGCTCAGCGCCAATTCCGCGCATAGTTCATGGGTCTCGCGCCGTGCAGGAAAACTGGAAAGACAGACTCCCGGCTGGCGCGACGGTCTCCCAAAACCAATGCTCTCGCTGGCGTAGATCGTCTATTCTTGCGATATAGGTGCAGCCATCTATGGAGATTATCTCGGCGAGCGACTCGTCGTTGCTGGTTGTCTTCGGGAATGCGATCTCACTCGCGCTTCATGAGCGGGTGATTACCCTGTTTCATGGGTTCCAGGCCCTGCACGATCCGCGCATTCGCAACCTGCACCCGGGATATGCATCGCTGCTCATTGACTTCGACCCGCTGCAATTGACGCACGAGGAATTAACGGCAACGGTTCAGCAGCTTGAGGGCACAGGTGCCGTTACGGCTGGCGAAAACGGAAGTGTCGTCAGCATTCCGGTGTGTTACGGCGCTGAGTTCGGGCTCGACCTTGGGGATGTGGCGCGTCACGCGGGCATTCCGGTCGAAGAGGTTGTTCGGTTACATTCTTCGCCAATCTACCATGTGTATTTCCTCGGCTTCTCTCCGGGATTCGTCTACCTCGGGGGGCTGCCGGAAATCCTGCACACCCCGCGGCTGGCCACTCCCAGAACGTCAATCGTAGGTGGAAGCGTCGGGATTGCAGGCAGTCAAACCGGCATCTATCCGGTTGACTCTCCCGGAGGATGGAAGCTGATCGGACGAACGCCGCTACGGATGTTCGATCCTACAACCACGCCGCCAACTCGACTGCAACCGGGCGACAGGATGAAGTTCGCTCCGATTGATCGCGCAACCTTCGAGGACATGAATCGACACATCGAGGCCGCGGTCTCATGACGATTCGGGTTATGAAGCCGGGGTTCTTTACCACCATTCAGGACCTTGGGCGCTACGGTTACGCTCACCTCGGAATTTCTCCCGCGGGGGCTGCCGATACCTTGTCGTTCCGCATCGCCAACCTTCTGGTGGGAAACCTGGAGAACACGCCCGCTCTGGAGATGACGTTGCTCGGCGCAACATTGGAATTTGACGAAAGCGTGATCGTCGCCGTGACGGGGGCCAGTTGCGAATGTAAAGCCGGTTTGGATCAAGTGCCGGCAAACACGGCGTTCGAGATTCCAGCGGGAGCAGTCTTACAATGTGGGAGCATGATGACGGGTGCGCGGTGCTATCTGGCAGTCCAGGGAGGTTTCGACGTTCCTTCGGTCATGGGCAGCGCGTCAACCTTTGTTGCTGCCCACTTTGGAGGGTTCCAGGGGCGCAGGCTGCAAAGTGGAGACGTCCTGCAAGTGCGTAAACATGGCTCATTCCGCGTGCGCTCGATACGTTCTGGAGCACTCGATTCCGTGCGAGTTCCGCGACCGCTGCGGGTCACCAAGGGCGCGCAGCAGGATTGGTTTGGGCCGGAAGCGTTTGAAAAGCTATTCTCATGCGCCTACACCGTAAGCGAGCAGTCAGGCCGCACCGGCCTGCGGCTGAAGGGAGAAGCCGTACGACCGCGCGAGCAGGCAGAACTGCTCACCGACGGCATCCCGCTTGGGGCCATTCAGGTGCCGCAGGACGGGCAGCCGATCATTCTGTTTGTAGATCAACAGACGACCGGCGGATATCCCAAGATCGCGAACGTGATTGCGGCCGATATGCATCGCGTCGGGCAGTTGCGACCTCGTGACGAAGTGCAATTCGCCGAGGTGACAATTTCGGAAGCGGTCCAGGCGCTGCGCGAGCAGGAACAATGGCTGCGGGAGATATTCCAGTGAGCGAACTCGTAATCGACATCAACGCCGATCTTGGCGAGTCCGAAGAATCACTCGCCAATGGAACCGACTTCGAGCTGATGCGCTACATTACCTCTGCCAACGTCGCCTGTGGCGGACACGCCGGCAATGAACAAACCATGCGGCAGACGCTGGTCGCGGCCTGCAAGTTGGGTGTCGCGGCCGGCGCGCACCCAGGCTATCCGGACCGCGCGAACTTCGGACGCATTGAGTCAGCACTCTCTCCGGGTGAAATTGAAGCTTCTGTGCATGAACAGATTGCTTCGCTCGCCAGGGTGGCGGAATCGCTGGGCGTGCGCCTGGTGCACGTTAAGCCTCACGGCGCGCTCTATCACGGAGCCAACAAGAATCGCGAAGTAGCGCTCGCCATAGGCCGCGCCGCGGAGAAGATCAATCCACAGCTCGTCATGGTCGGGCAGGCTGGCTCTCCAGCGCTGGAAGCATGGCATTCCATGGGGCTGCGATGGGCTGCAGAGGCGTTCGCGGACCGCGCCTACGAGCCGGACGGAACGCTTCGAAGGCGCCCTCTTCCCGGCGCCTTGCTCGATGATCCCGAGTGCGCGGCGCAGCAAGCCGCGAGCATAGCCGTTAAACACAACGTCGTTACTACCGGCGGGAGATGAGCTGCGGGTCGAAGCCAACACCATCTGCATTCACTCTGATACGCCGGGCAGCGTGGCCATTGCGCGCGAGGTTAACCAGCGGTTGAAAGCGCAGGGAGTGCTGGTGCGCGCGCTGGTATAACCTCACTCGTACACCCGCAACTCCTTCCCCTTAGTCTCGGGCAGCAGCAGCACGGCAAAGATCATCACCAGGTAGGCGGCCACGGCAAATGTGGAGATCGCATGCCCCAGGCTGATGCGCGCGCTGAGGAAGCCGACCAGCGTCGGAAACAGGGCACCGATACCGCGCCCGAAGTTATACGAGAACCCCTGGCCGGAACCGCGTAACCGGCTGGGAAACAGCTCGGTGAAGTACGCGCCAACCGGACTGAAGGATCCTGAAGCAAAGAAGCCCAATGGAAATCCCAACACCAGCATGGATCGGTTGCTGATGGAGAAGTAGGTGTAGGCGGTCACCGTAAGAAAGGAGCAGACTGCGAAGAGAATCAAGGTACTGCGGCGCCCCAGGTCATCGGCCAGTTCGGCTGCGACCATGTAGCCGGCGAACGAGCCCACGATGACGACGAACAGGTAGGCACCGGTATTGAGCACGGAAAGTCCGCGCGTGGTCTTCAGAAACGTGGGCAGCCAGGTGGTGATGGCGTAGTATCCGCCCTGAACGCCGATCGACATCAGCGCCGTGAGGAAGGTGATCCTCAACATCGCCGGGCTGAAGATTTCCATGAAATGGCTACCTTCGCCGAGTTTGACTTCGCGCGCGCGCGTCTCGCTGAAGACTTCCGGCTCAGGAACGTTGCGCCGGATGTAGAAAACCAATAGCGCCGGCAAGATGCCGATCCAGAACATCGCGCGCCAGGCGAGCGTGGCCGGCAGGATGGAAAAGAGCACGGTATAAGAAATTGCGGTGATACCCCAGCCAATGGCCCAACCGCCTTGAACAGTTCCGACAGCTCGACCGCGGTATTGCGCGCGAATGGCTTCGCCCATCAGCACCGAGCCGACGGCCCACTCGCCGCCGAAGCCCAATCCTTGTAGCCCGCGCGTTATCAGTAGTTGCCAGAAGGAGTTGGTAAACCCGCTAAGAAAAGTAAACAGCGCAAACCACAAGATGGTGATCTGGAGGATTCGCACTCGGCCGAAGCGGTCGGCAAGCAGTCCCGCGAGCCATCCGCCAAACGCCGAAATGAGCAGCGCCGCCGTGCCCAGCATGCCTGCCTGTCCTTTGCTGATGTGCCAGGCGGCGATCAGCGTGGGGATGACGAAGCTATAGACCATCAAGTCCATGCCGTCCAGCGCCCAGCCGCCGAAGGTTGCGACCAGCGTGCTGCGCTCCTGGGGCGTGAGACTGAATATCCAGGGCTTCTTCGTGCCGCTGAGTGCGTTTACGGTTGGCTGAATGGTGTTCATAAGGTTTTTCGTAAGTTCATGCAGATCGTCCCGGCGCCAAAAGCAGCGACCGGCGCTCATTGTAGACCTCAGACGAGCTTAAGCAATCGGTTACTTTGGACGCAATGGAAATAAGATATCCTGCCACTGCGAGCTTTCATGCCGGTGCGGAAGGCCATCGATGTTTCCGGAATCGTTCAGGGTGTCGGGTTTCGTCCGTACATCTACCGGCTCGCCAGTGAGCGGCGACTGGTGGGCAGCATCTGCAATACGGCGGCTGGCGTCAGCATCGAGGTACAAGGATCGCCTGCGGCAGTAGAGGATTTCCTGACACGTTTGCCGGTGGAAGCACCGCCGCTCGCCCGCATCCTTGCTGTCACCGTCCGGGAACTGCCCTGCAATGGGGACCACGACTTCCAAATCGTTACCACTCATCGAGGCGAGCCGGTAAGCACGCTCATCTCCCCCGACGTTGCGGTTTGCGCCGACTGCCTGCGGGAGATGCTTGATCCGGCTGACCGTCGTTTTCGCTATCCGTTTATCAACTGCACGAATTGCGGACCGCGCTTCACCATCGTGCGCCAGATTCCTTACGACCGCCCGTTCACTTCGATGGCGAAGTTCTCCATGTGCCCAACCTGTCTTGTGGAGTATGAGGACCCACGGAACCGGCGCTTCCACGCTCAGCCCAATGCCTGCTGGGAATGTGGGCCGCGAGTGGAGTTGTGGGATTTATCGAGGAAGGTCATCGAAGCGCCCGATCCGATCATCGCGGCGGTGAACCGCCTGCGAGGTGGGGGAGTCGTCGCCATCAAGGGCCTGGGGGGATTTCACCTGGCGTGCGACGCCACGAACGCTGATGCCGTGCGGAGGTTGCGCGAGCGAAAGCGACGCGTCGAGAAGCCCTTTGCGGTGATGGTGCCTGATCTTGATGCCGCCGAGCATTTTTGCGAAGTGGATGACCAAGCGCGCCAAATGCTGCTGGGTCCCCAAAGGCCAATTGCCCTGCTGTGGCGGCGCGAGAATACAGCGGTCGGCAATGACGTGGCGCCCCGCAACCGTTATCTTGGCGTGTTCCTGCCGTACACACCGCTGCATCACTTGCTTTTTTCCGGCAACCCGTTCCCGGCGCTAGTCATGACCAGCGCCAACCTCAGCGAGGAGCCGATTTGCATTGCCAACGACGAAGCAGTACGCCGGCTGCACCGATTGGCCGACTGCTTCCTTGTACACAATCGCGATATCCTGCTGCGCTGTGACGATTCGGTCATTCGTACCTCTGGCGGGCGCTCGCGGCAGTTGCGGCGATCGCGGGGATTTGTGCCCGTGCCCGTCATCCTGCGTGAAGACGTGCCATCGGTTCTGGCGGTCGGCGGCGAACTGAAGAACACCATCTGTCTAACCAAAGGCTGTCATGCGTTCCTCTCGCAGCACATCGGCGATCTCGAAAACGCGGAGAGCTACAGCTTTTTCGAGGAAGCGATCGAGCATCTACAGCGCATTCTGGAGATTAGGCCGCGTGCCATCGCTTACGATTTCCACCCTGGTTACTTCTCTACAAAGTGGGCGCTGGCTCAGTCCGACTTGCCGCTCATCGGCGTGCAGCATCATCATGCGCACATCGCAAGCTGCATGGCAGAGAACCATCTGGAAGGCCGAGTCATCGGTATCGCACTCGATGGCACCGGCTACGGCACCGATGGCCGCATCTGGGGAGGGGAAGTGCTGCTGGCCGATTACGGCGGCTTCGAGCGCGCCGCCCACCTTGCGTATGTTCCTCTACCCGGCGGGGCGGCCGCGATCCGCGAACCTTGGCGGATGGCTGTGTCGTATCTGGTGCGCCACTTCGGATGCGAGTTCGTGCGCGACCTTCCCTTTGTCGCCGATGTTCCTCCGAAGAATCTCAACGTTCTGTTTCAGATGATGGCGCAGGGCATCAACTCGCCATTGACCTCCAGCTGCGGTCGTCTCTTCGACGCGGTTGCGGCGCTGGCGGGTATTCGGCGCGAGGTGAACTACGAAGCGCAGGCTGCAATCGAATTCGAAATGGCGATAGGGAACTCGCACGATCAGGGCGCATATCCGTTCGAGCTGCTTGCCGAAGGGGAGAGCTGGATCATCGACACGCGCGGACTGTTCGAAGTCCTGCTCCATGACATAGGGCGAAGAGTTCCCGTTGCTGACATCAGTCGCCGCTTCCACAACGGCCTGGCGAAGGTGCTGGCAGAAGTCGCCGTCCGTCTGCGCGAGCGCTCGGGTTTGGAACGCATTTGTTTAAGCGGGGGAACATTCCAGAACCAATATCTTTTCGAGCGCCTCAGCGATCACCTGGCGGCCGCTGGTTTTCAGGTGTTTGCCCACGCCGAAGTTCCCGCCGGCGATGGCGGACTCAGTCTGGGACAAGTGCTGGTGGCTGCGCGAGCACTGCAAGAGGCGTCTGACTAAAGACCGGCTTGCCGGCATCCCGTTACCAACTACCCGAAAAGACGTACTGGGCGTACATCCGACGTGCGATGTGCAGAGCTGTCCATCGCGATATCTTGTGCTCATTAATAACCATGGAGCGCGAGGACAACCGTACAGCAATCGCGCACGGAATGGATAAACACAATGCCGACAACGAATATGACGACCTGGTATCACTGCAATACATACAGTGCGGACACAGCCTGCGAACACTGCTTGGGCGTGATTCGTCATGAAGACTGGTGTATCACGCGTAACGACGCCGTTTCCTATGCGTACAAAGCTGTACTGGACGCCGAGAAATTGAGTTTCGGCGACCGCCTCATCCTGCACGCGCTTGGCGTCGTGTGGCGCGACAGGGTCTGCGAGGGACGCTGCCAGACCCTGGCTGCGGCGACATCGGGATGACTTTGTCGTCAGTAAGCGACTGACCGCTATCCGAGCCGAGTCCAACGGTGTCAACCTCCGATTTGGGCTTGCCTGCAAGCTGAATAGCTCCATCCGGGGCAGTTTTCTAGGCCTGTCCAGATACAATGTCACTGGACCATGATCGGCCAAGTCGTCTCTCACTATCGAATTCTGGAACGCCTGGGCAAAGGCGGAATGGGCGTTGTGTACAAGGCCGAAGACACGACCCTCGGCCGCACCGTTGCCATCAAGTTTCTTCCCGAAGCCACTGCCGATGATGCCGTCGCCCTCGAACGGTTCCGGCGCGAGGCCCGGGCAGCTTCGGCCCTGAATCATCCCAACATCGTGACCGTACATGAGATCGGGGAGGAGAAGAGCGGTTCGTTCCTGGTCATGGAGTGGATCCAGGGTGAGACGCTGCGCAGCCGGATGAAGCGCAGCATGGATCTCGCCGCCTTGATTGATTACGGAGTACAAGTAGCCAGGGCACTGAAGGCGGCGCATCAAGCAGGCATCGTTCACCGCGACATCAAACCGGAGAACATCATGGTCCGCTCGGACGGGTACGTGAAGCTGGTGGACTTCGGTTTGGCCCGCGTGGGCATTACCCCGGACGGTGATACCTTGTCGGTGGGCATCACCAAGGAAGGCAGTTGGATAGGGACCATCGACTACTTTTCTCCGGAACAGGCCCGCGCGGAGTCGCTGGAATGGGGCACAGATATTTTCTCCTTCGGAATCGTGTTGTACGAAGCCGCGACCGGCGTGCACCCCTTTCAGGCGGGTTCGCCGTTCAGCACGGCGACCGGGATTCTTTCGCAGGACCCCATTCCGCCAACCAGAATCAATCCGGGTTTACCGGCGGCTCTGGAGCGGCTTCTGCTTTCGATGTTGCAGAAGGATGCGCGGCTTCGCCCCACTGCCGGCGAAGTAGAGCAGGTCCTGGACGGTCTGCATAAGCCCACATCGGACATCGATACGGTGTTCTTGAAGAGGCCTGACCGGCACACCGTGGGTCGCGGTCAGCAACTGCAGGAACTGCACACGGCATTGAATCTGGCTGCGGCCGGAAGCGGTTCACTGGTGTGTGTGTCGGGTGAAGCCGGCATCGGCAAAAGTACATTGGTCGAGGAATTTCTTGCCTCCTTGCACATCACCGGACAGCGCTGCGGTGTCGCGCGCGGGCGATGCTCGGAACGTCTGGCGGACGGCGAAGCGTATTTGCCGATCCTGGAAGCGTTAGACAGCCTCCTGCATTCCGGCAGCGGTGATTCCGTGAGCCGCATCATGCGGACGTTAGCGCCAAGCTGGTTTCTGGAACTAGCCCCGGCACAACAGCAAGACTCTTCCATGATTCGGCTTGCCGATTCCAAAGCCACCTCTCAGGAACGATTGAAGCGCGAGTTCTTCGGCTTCATGCAAGAAGTTTGCCGGCATCGTCCACTGCTGCTTTTTCTTGAGGATGTGCACTGGGCCGATTCTTCAACCATTGATCTGCTGGCCTATGTGGCGTCGCGCTTTGAGACCTTGCCTATGCTGATCGTCCTTACCTATCGTGCGGGCGAGATGGTGGATCGGATGCATCCGCTGATGCAGCTCAAGTTGGATCTGGAAGCGCGTGGACTGGGCCGCGAATTGATCCTGCAATACCTGAGCAAAGCGGACGTGGAAGGTTATCTGGCGCTTGAGTTCCCCGAGCATCGTCTGCCACCGTCGTTGGCCGAATTCCTTTGGCAGCGCACCGAAGGGAATCCGCTCTTCATGGTGGACCTGGTGCGGGACTTGCGCGACCGCAAGGTCATCGTGCAAGACCAGAACCGTTGGATTTTGTCCAAGCCCATCGAGCAAATTGGCGATGAGGTGCCGGTATCGGTTCGCAGCATGATTCAACGTAAGATTGACAGCCTCAGCGAGCAGGACCGGCGGCTGCTTCAGGCGGCCAGTGTGGAAGGCGCAGAGTTCCATTCCGTCGTTTTGGCGGCCGCTGTTTCTGGGGACGCTGCCGATGTGGAAGAGCGCCTGGAAAACATCGAACGCGTTCATTTCTTCGTGCAGAGAATCGGGGAGAAGGAGTTCCCCGACGGCACTCTCACCCTGCATCTCCGGTTCGTGCACGCCCTGTATCAAAATGCGCTGTACGCGATGCTAAGCCCCACCCGCCGCACCGGCCTGAGCGCGACCACCGCCCACACGCTTTTGCGGCTTCATCCTGGTTCCCAGGGCGGGGTGGCGCACCAGGTAGCACTGCTGTTTGAGTCGGCGCGCGATTTTTCCCGTGCCGCGGAATTCTTCCAGATCGCTGCCGAGCGTGCGGCGGGAGTTTTCGCCAACCAGGAAGCTGCAACCCTGGCGCGAAAGGGGCTCGAGATGCTTGCCAAGCTGCCGCCGTCGCCGGAGAAGACGCAACGGGAGTTGTCCCTCCAGATCACGCTGGGACCCGTGCTGGTCTCGACCAAGGGCTTCGCCAACCCTGAGGTCGAACAGACTTATACCCGCGCGCGAAAGCTGTGCGCGGAGCAAGGCCAGAGTCCGCACCTCTTCCCCGTCTTGTGGGGTCTGTGGAACTTTTACGAGGTCAAAGGCCAGGTTGACACGGCTTTGCAATTGGCGCAGCAGATGATTGAACTGGCCCAGGAATCGAAGGACACGGCACTGTTGCTGGAGGCTAATTATGCCCTGGGAGACACGTTGTTTTGGGCCGGAGACTTCGAGCGCTCCTTGCAACATGTGGAGCAAGCAGTAAAGCTTTATGAACGTCCCAAGCACCATTCATTGGCATTTGTATATGGCGGGTACGATCCGTCGGTGGCCAGTCTGGCATACGCTTCGTGGGACCTTTGGATGCTTGGGTACCCTGAACAGGCCGTGGTCAGGAGCGATCGGGCAGTGGTCTTAGCGAACAGCTTGCACCATCCCTTCAGTCAGGCCATCGCGCTTTCGTTCGCCGCGATGTTGCACTACTGGAGGCACGATCCCGCGGCTACCCGGGAATACGCGGAACAGACGGTCGCTCTTTGCACGGAGCATGGAATCGCCATATTTCTGGAAATGGGAAAGATCATGCTCGGGTGGGCGAATAATCAGGAGAAGGAAGGCGGGGAGGGAATCGGTCTAATTCGGGAGGCCATCGCCGATTGGCGGGCTTCAGGCGCCGAGCTGGTGATTCCACAGTTTCAGCAGGCCCTGGCTGGCTCTCTGGCGCAGTGCGGCTCGTATGAGGAAGCACTGCAGGCGATTGAAGAGGCGCTGGCGGTGATTTCCAGCACCGGGGACCGCTCCTTCGAGGCCGATTGCTGGCGATGGAAAGGCGAGTTGCTGTGGCGAAGTATGGCAGGGACTGATTCGACTCACCCCGAGGCGGAAGCCTGCTTGCATAAAGCCATCGCGATCGCGCGCCAGCAGAAGGCGATCTCGCTGGAGCTGAGGGCGCATGTCAGGCTTAGTCCGCTACTGGCTCGAAGAGGAGAGGTGGAAGCTGCCCATCAGTCGCTGGCAGAAGCCCATGGCAAATTCAAGGAGGGTTTTGACACCCATGACCTCAAACATGCCAAGCAGGTCTTAGAGGAAATCCGGGGGCACGCGCAGGTTGCTGGAAAAAACGAACAATGAGACCGATGCGAGTATTGGTCTGCGGCAGCAATTATGGCCGGTCTTACATCACGGCACTCCGGCATGAACCTCGAAAATACGAATTGGCCGGGATTTTGGCGCGCGGCAGTGCTCGTTCTCAACAGGTTGCCGCGGTAAACGGAGTGCCGCTGTACCGCTCGACACAAGAACTTCCCGACAATATTGATCTGGCGTGCAACGCGATGAGTTCGAGCAGCATGGGCCCTCGTGCTGCAACTCGTGCGGCGTGGGATCCACGTTCTGTGTGAACACCCCTATCCGGCTGGCGCGCTGAAGAAAGCGCTGTTGCTGGCGTCAAATCACAAAGTGCAGTTCCACGTGAACGGTCATTTTGCGAGTCTGCCGGCGCCCAGTGCGTTTGCTCACGATTTCCGGCGACTAAACAAGCTCACCAGTCCAGAGTTCGTTGAAGTAATGGCCACAGAGCGGTCGCTGTACGGGGCGTTGGACATCCTGGCGTCCGCCATGGGCAGACTGCCGTCGTTTCGGGGCAGGGTGTTGAGCCGCCGCGCGAAGTTTGTCCTGCTGGAGGGGACGCTGGCAACGTTGCCAGTTCGTGTGTCCGTGCAGGTATCGGGCAAGAAGGGGAGCGGCCAATTGGCGGATGGAAGTCCCGCTTACCTGCTGGATCTGCGCCTCACCGCGGCGTTCCCAACTGGATTGCTGACGTTGCTCTCGGTGGCTGGCCCGGTCGTGTGGACCAGCGCTCCCGCACAGGTATTAGGAAACCAAGAACCGCTATCGATGATTTGCCATCGAGGGGAGCAGACGCTTGCCGAGCTGGGAGAGCAGAGAGTTCAGGCGAACCTCGAAGCGCTGAACTCAATTCGCGATGCCATCCTGGGACGTGGCGCCCCGGAAACACAGCAACCCGAGCATATCCTGCAGGTCAGCAAGGCATGGGAGCACATCGGGCGGCAACTTTATTCTGCTTGACCTGACTTCGTCGCGGAGTGCCTGCAGCAACGCAGTCGCGCGCGGCGTTCCTAAGCCAACCTCTGGGGCCCACTCCGCCCGCGAATGACCAACCGCCTGGACTCCGTTGCGGGTACGCTGGTCGTAAAGCAACGGGTTGATATGTCCGACTGGGACCCTCAACTCTTCGTTGAGCAACGCAACCAGGCTTGCCCACAAGGGAGCGGCCGCGCTGGTTCCGCAACCAGGGACATGCAGACCGCCAATCGTGAGTTGATAGCCGAACTTCACATCGGCCTTGGCGGCGACGTCGGGAACCATTCTTCCTTTGTGGTGGCTGGCGGCTGCGGCCGCTGATTGCCAACTCGGCAGCTGGAACAGGGTGCTTTCCCCGTACCCGCTCTCTTCAGTTTGACCAGTAATGGTCTCCCGCCACACGGTTTCAGCCGGCTTCTCGCCGGGCACATGTGGAAGGATGGTGCCTCCACAAGCCAGGACGTGGGGACTGCAAGCGGGGAAATAAGCCTGCGGTTCGCCGGCTTTCCCGGCTCCGTTGCCGTCATCTCCGGAGGAGCAGACGATGGTGATGCCCATCAGAGCCGCTGCCTGAAACATCAGGTCCATCTCTTCCACAAGAACGGATGAGATCAACCTCTCCGGGGCGCCCCAACTGCAGGAGATCACGCTGGGCTTATGGAGCTTGTCGAAAAGCGCAGCGCTGAAGGCTTCATATTTTCCACGCGCATTGTTGTGGGTGAAGTAGACAACGATGTGTGCCTCGTTGGCCCAGGTGCCGATCAGCTCCACGTCCATGGTGGTTTCCAGGGTCCACTCCACGTTCTTGGCTGAGTTGCGCCGGGAATGGGGATAAGCGTGGGACTTGCCTTTCGCGTGATGAAGACCGGCGACACCCTGCTTGGCAAGGCAATCGCGGATTGCTTCTGGGTCGGCAGGATGGTTTTCCTGTCCCTCCACCTCCACCACGGTGATTTTCGGCTTCGGAATCCCTAGATGCTTGAAGTAGGCATCCAGGTCCGATTCGTGGAAGCCGCCGCCGAGGACGATGATGCCGATGGTCTGGCCGCGTCCCGCACGGCCGGGAGGAAACTGGTACGTCTTGGCCACGCTTCGCGGATCCACCAAATGCCACTGGGCATGTGACGCAGACGCGGCAGGGATGCCGTGGTGGGAGCGCGAGCTGAAGCCCATGACGGCGTGAATCGTACCCTCGAGTGCTGCGGGGACATGAATGGGATCCATGTGCGATCTGTAAGTCCCGTGATCCGGGTCCTGAAGATGAATGAACTCCACATGGAATGCGCGCGACAGGTCGGCCAGTTTCCCGGACAAGACGACGCGGCGCCTGGCATGACTGCTTTCGGCGACTTCCAGTTTGTGCTCGGCGGCGAAGCGGGCCACGATTGTCAGGTCCTCGTCAGTTGCTCCGTATAGCTGGCGAAACTCGTCACGATTTAGGTATTGCCGCTGATGAGGAAAATGCTGGGCCATGCGGTCGAGATGTTCGTGCATGGTGTGGTGAGGCGTGCGCGGCCGGAGCACGAGGATCACTCGCGCTTGTTGATCGGGGTCAACCGCCAGGTTCGCAACCTCGCCGCTTACGAAATGATCGATTTCTCGAACCGGAACATAGTGCGTCGCGGTCATGAAAGCACCTATGGTTTCCTGAATCTCCAGAGCCTATAAGAATAGTCGCCGATGGCCAGGCCGGCTCGAAGCGCCTCAACGCTACGGTTCAGCCGCGCGATCAAGGGCCGGCTGATGTCGTCAGCCAGCGCATTGAGCTGCTCAGAAATACTTCCTGAAATGCCCATGGCCTGAAATACCTGTTCGCTGATATTTTCCTCGGCGATGAGTTCCAAAGAACAATTGTGTAGAGCTTGTTCCCGGGCCGGCCAATCCAGTTCCAGCGCGTCCACGTTCCACACATCGGCGAAGCAGAAGAGCCCCGATCTCTTGAGGACGCGCGTTACTTCGGCCAGGAATCTGCCGAACTGACTATAACAATGCGACGATTCGAGATTCACGACGACATCGAAACATTCGTCGGCCAAGGGCAGTTGCTGCGCATCGCCGCTGGCGAACATCGCCCTTCCCAACTCGCGATTCTGACGGGCCAGGGCCAGGTTCGGAGCGCAGACATCTAATCCCACAATTCGTGCGGCCTCGGAATAGTTCGAGAGGTAACAGCAGTTGCCCCCGCGGCCGCAACCGATTTCGAGGACAGCCTTCCCGCGAAGATCAACCCCCGCAAGCAAATGTCTTATCAGATTGAGATGGTGGCGATAGCGAGCGTGAGCAGGCAGGATCCAGGAGTCATCGAGATCGGGCTCCCAGAAGCCATAGTTGAAGAACAAAAGATCCGGTTGCGGAATGGTCTCCGCAACCGATTCATAGATTCCATGCATATGTCAGGCAAAACTGAACTGGATGAAGTCAAAAGCCCGGCGCTTCCGAAAAATGGGCTACTGCAGCGTCGTCCTCGTCATCCTTCTTCTGGGACCAACGTTCCTTGATCACGGTTGTCAGTTCTTCACGGGTAATGTCGTAACCGTGCTCCTTGGCCACCTTAATGATGTGTTCCGACGCTTCAGTCACTTTCTTGCGGAGGGCCGGATCTTTCTGGACGTGTTCTACAAAATTCTTGGCGTGTTCTTTCGACATGGATCTCCTCTCCTTGACTGCGTGATAAGGTTGCGGCACGGAATCCGCAACCGATGCTATGCTCCGCTTCTGGCCATGGCAGGTTTATTTCTATACTTAATTGCTTGCGGGGCATGCTGGGTTCAGGCAACGAACTCAAAAGCCCGGTGCTTGCGAAAAAATAATGCAAGGATGATCTTCGTCATCCTCTTTCTTTTGAGACCAGTGTGCCTTGAGGGCATCGCTGATCTCCTCAGATGTGACCTTGTACCCGTGGCTCTTGGCAAGCGAAACGATGTGTTGTGACGCCTCGTTTACTTTCTTATGCAGGACCTTGTCTTTATGGAGTTGGTCGATGAATTTCTTGGCGTGTGCTTTCGACATGGCGCTCCTATCGTGCAGCCGGATTATGTGGGAAGTTGCCAGTAAGCCTATACGGCACGTGACCGAAAAACAAGTCAAAGAATCAGATGGCAAGGGTTTAAGTTGACTTCCTCCTTCGATTCACTCAGCCATCCAATTTGTGCCGGCAAAGAGTAGAGACGCCCGGTGGCGAATCGCGCCCACCAACTGCGCATCCCCGGCACCACTACCTTAACGACTGGCATGCCCACGTCCTTTCGCGTCTGATCGAGTATCAGCATCTCCAGGTTCCAGGACTTCACCAGTTCGGCGCAGGACAGCACCTGCTGCCCGGGTCCGCGCGAGAACGGCGGTGAGAAGCGGGAGCACGCGGTTGCCGCCACTGCCTCGTACGGCGTCAGGAAGGAGGTATCTATGTGGCCGGCTTCAGCGCTTAGAAAGCACGCCGGATCGTGCCCGGAAACAACGACCGGCAGGAACTGGGTCATTTCCATGAGTGCTTTGGCCAGCGCCGTCGGTGGATCGAAATGCGCTCCAAAACCCAAAGTGTAGTCGTTCCGGGGCGGTTGCTCCGAATGCGACAACGCCACGAAGGTTGGAATCGCTGGGTGGGCTGTGATGTCGAGAACTTCAACGGAGCGGCCGAGCAACGTGTAGAGATTGCGAATCGCAGCAAGGTGGGGCAATCCGTAACTGTCGATGTCCACCCGCGGACGGCGGACTCGGTTGTACCACCATACGGACGCACACTCGCGCTCCACCAATTCTAGGAAGCCGTGGGCGATCGCCTCATCCAGGTCATGTCCCGCGGCATTTCCATTTGAGTCAGGCCGGCAGAAATCATGCTCAGGGTCGAAGGGATATCCGTAATAACAGTAGGCTGTCGGCAGGTACATTACCTGCTTCTGGGTAAGCGACCACGCAGGTGACCAATCAATATTTCGCTCCGGGTCGAAGCGCTCAGGCACCCAATTATGAGGGCCCTCGCGCTGGTTCCATTCGTCACGGTGCTTGTACTGGGATTCGCTGAAGAGAGTGAGCGCGTTCGGGTGGACCGCTTGCTCAACGATCTCTGAGTAGCGCGCCAGACGTCGCGGTTCATCACCACGGAAAATTCCCGCATGCCGTTCGAGCGCTTCGCACAGGCAGCTTACTCTCGCCTCCAGCGAGCTGACGCCGGAGCCGGAAACTCTCGCGGAGATTGCCGGCCGCGGGCGATGCTTCGCGAGACAGAACTCCGGTTTCAGCTTGCCCGTGCATACATGGATCGGACTCTCCCACGGCAGCTCGTAATCGCGAAGGGAAGCGAAGATGCCGGTGTGCTCGTCCAGGAATCGTGCATACTCTCGGAGAGTCTCTTCGGCGGCATCCTTCATACCGCTATAAAGCTATCGCAAGATTTGGTTTCCGGGAGTGCAATCGAGAGTAGAATCTCGTTTTCATACAGTTTTGCGGCGCTGACAAGTGACTCTGGCGTCCACACTCACATCATCGAAGGCCGCGGGAAAATAGGAGCTTGGCCAGTATGAACCCATCCCCGTCTCCTGAACTGAAGGCTTTCCTCAGCGCTCGCGATTTCCTTCTGCAACATCGCACCGACTACGAATTGGTTTACCAGAAGTTCCGCTGGCCCCAGCTCACGCACTTCAACTGGGCGCTCGATTATTTCGACAGCTATGCCCGCGGTAACCAGAAACCGGCGCTATGGATTGTGGACGAGAACGGCTCCGAGCAGAAACTGAGCTACGACGAGATGTCGCGCCGCTCGAATCAGGTGGCCAACTTTTTTCGCAAGCATGGTTTTCGCCGGGGTGATCGCATCATCGTCATGTTGCCCAACGTGGTAGCCATGTGGGAAGTCATGCTGGCTTCGATGAAGCTGGGTACGGTCGTTATTCCCGCGGCGACTCTGCTCACCCCGGACGATCTTAAGGATCGCCTTACCCGAGGGCAGGCGCGCCACGTGATCACGAACGCGGCTTTTACCGAGAGGTTCGCGGAGCTGCCGGGCGATTATTCGCGCATTGTAGCGGACGAACCCGTTAACGGGTGGATCTCCTATTCGGACTCGTATCAGCAAGACGAATCTTACTTGCCGGATGCACCGACGAATGCGACCGATCCCATGCTGCTGTATTTCACCTCAGGAACCACGGCCCAGCCGAAACTGGTTTTGCACACCCACCAAAGTTATCCCGTCGGCCACTTGGCGACCATGTATTGGATCGGGTTGCGGCCCGAAGATGTCCACCTCAACATCAGCTCTCCGGGGTGGGCCAAGCATGCCTGGAGCAGCTTCTTTGCTCCGTGGAATGCCGGTGCAACCATCTTTGTGCACAACTACGCGCGATTCGACGCTAAGAAGACCCTGAAAGTCATTTCGGGGTGCGCCGTCTCCACCTTGTGCGCACCCCCTACCGTGTGGCGTCTGCTGGTGCTCGAAGACCTCGGCGCGTATCCGACCACGCTGAAGGAGTTGGTGGGCGCCGGAGAACCGCTCAATCCGGAGGTCATTGAGAAAGTCCGGCGAGCATGGGGCCTGACCATTCGCGACGGTTTCGGACAAACCGAGACCGTGCTCGTTATCGGCAACTTCCCAGGACAGACTGTCAAGCCCGGTGCCGCGGGTCTTGCCGCGCCGGGGCACGACATCGTCTTGCTGGACGCCGACGGGAACGAGTCTTCCGATGGCGAGATCTGTGTTCGGCTGAATCCCGCGCCCATCAGCTTGATGGCCGGCTACGTGGACGACCCCGCGCGAACCGCGAGCGTCATGGAAGGAGGTTGTTACCACACCGGCGACATCGCCAGCCGCGACGCTGACGGCTACTACACCTACGTCGGGCGCTCCGACGACGTGTTCAAGTCCTCGGACTACCGGCTCAGTCCGTTCGAACTGGAAAGCGCCCTGATCGAACATCCGGCGATCGCCGAAGCTGCCGTGGTGCCCGCTCCCGACGCGATCCGCTGGAATGTTCCCAAGGCGTACATCACTCTCAAGCCTGGAGTGTATCCGTCAAAAGCGGTGGCGCAAGAGATTTTTGTGTTCATCCGTCAACGCCTGGGGCCTTACAAGCGAGTCCGCCGGATTGAATTCGCAGAGCTGCCCAAGACCATCTCCGGCAAGATTCGCCGAACTCAACTGCGGTCCGCGGAGAAAACCGAGCGGCCCGTGGAGGCAAGGCGGGAGTTCGAATATTGGGAGGAAGATTTTCAGGAATTGAAGTGAGGCCCCCTTCGAGTCAGTAACCATCCCGTAACGATTCATTCTCCGGCGCTTCATCCTGCCATGGGGCAGAACCCGATAACTAAATAAGAGATACGAGCAGTTCCACAACTTCCATCATTTATGATGTATCTACCCTGACGAGATGAAAGGTGTGGGTGCCACTCTTGAAGGAAAAGTGTATCTCTGAATGACAGTTCTCCCAGGTATCGGCCGACGACTGGTTCCCTTATCAGTGATCTTTTGCTCGGCGTTGGCGTTCGGCTGTGATGGCCTTGCTGCCGGCCAGACGCTTTGGATTCGCCTGAGCTCTCCCGTTTCTTCGTACAGCTCGAAGCCCGGCGATGCGGTCCACGCCGTTCTCACCGAGTCAGTCACCTGCGACGACGGAGTGGTTTTTCCCGTCGGCACCAGCATTGATGGAAGCATCCATTCGGTTCGCAAAGTGGGATGGGGCATCCGTCATGAGACCGCTGCGTTGGACATCCGGTTCGATCATGCTGCCGTGGCGCAAGGTGCACCGGTGCCTATCGCAGCCTCGGTGGCCGAAGTCGAGAATGCCCGTGAGCCGGTGTCCAAGGGAGTGATCGAGGGAATTCGCAGCAGCGATACACCGCAGGGCCGAATCAATAGCCGCCTCATACACCTGCCCACTTGGAACCCTTACTCGGATCTAGGGCTGATCGTGTACAAGGCGACCTTTCCCATTTTTCCTGAACCGGAGATCTACTATCCCGCCGGAACCGACATTCGCATCAAGCTGACGAAGCCGGTTCATTCGCCTTCCGAGATGCTTGCTCCGCGAAACGACCAGGAGAGCGCTGCGGAGTTGGATGTCGAGCGCATCGCCGCGTCGCTGCCGCAACGCTCTACCACCGAAAAGCTGGTGGACGCCGACGTGGTGAATCTAGCCTTCGTGGGTTCGCGCGAGGAGGTCGAATCCGCCTTCCGGCAAGCTGGTTGGAGCACGAGTGACGCCTTCAGCAAGCGGTCGTTCATGCGCGACTTCTATGCTTTCCTCAACAACAGCTGCTACGCTCAGGCGCCGATGCATCCTCTTCTTCTGGACGGTAAGCCTCCCGACATGAGCTGGCAGAAGAGCCTGAATAGCTACGACCGCCGCGACCATCTGCGCATGTGGCAGTGGTCGCAAAACTCGGACTCGGATACCGTGTGGCTGAGTTCCTCGACCCATGACACGCGGGCGGCTCTTTCGCTTAAGTATCGCCAGTTCGTTCACCACATTTCTCCGGATATCGATGACGAACGCAGCAAGGTGATTCGCGATCTGGAAGTGGCAGGCTGTGTGCAGTCCGTTCATCTCGTGTCCCGGCCGGGCATGTCGAACTTCACCCAGAACGCGACCGGAGATCCGATGCGCACCGACGGGGACCTGGCAATCGTGCAGCTGAAGGAATGCCAGCCGGTTGTGCCGGGACTGGCATCAAGCACGGCGGGCACAAATTTCAAGCCGGGAAATCACGTGTTCCGCTATCTGCGCCGCCAGATACTGACTTTCCGAAGTGACATCTGGCGCGCCAACATTATCTACGGTGCTTACGACTTGGGGCGGATGAGCTTCGAAGCCCTGCGGCACCACCCGGCCCTGCCTCCGACCCAGCAGGCGAACGCGTACGCGAAGCCGGTTCAGATGGATGGATTGGAGTAGCGGCGCTCGTCTCGCGCAGCCCAACTCAATCGGGCAGCACCTTGCCCAGCGTCTCTTCTCCGAAGGGAATCACCAACAGGCCAATGCCAAATGCAATGGCTGTGATAGGCGACCGGCCTTCCCAGAGTTCCCATATTTCGGACCAGCGCGCCCACTCCGAAGTTGACCCCGGCGGCAATGAAGCGTCCGAACGAAGTGGTAAATGCGAACGCGGTAGCGCGCACCGTGGTCCCGTACTGCTCCGGCAGCCAGAGACTGAAGACGGCGAAGTTACCGCCAAAGAAGCCCAGGAAGAACAGCACCGCGATGAAGGGATGGAGTCCCTGCGGCAGATAGAACGCCCAGCCAAAGCTGAGCAGGATGCAGACGAACATTCCGAGGAAATAGAAAGCCAACGTGCGCTTGCGGCCAATTCGTTCGGCCAGCAACGGCACGCCAAGGCAGCCCAGGATGGTGCCGATCGACAACAGGCCCATGCCTAAAGAGGACATGCGCACCGCCTCCGGCTGCGTCATGCCGGCACGTTTTGCCAGGTTGATGATGGCCGTCGGCGCGTAAACCGCGCCCGCCCACAGGCCGCATATCGCCGAAGCCAGCAGCACGGTGTTAACCAGCGTGCGCCGCGTGTAGGGAGGGCTGAAGATCCTGCGCAAAGAAGACAGCCCTCCGACCGCTTTTACCTTGGCTTTTTGCTGCCAGCGTTCCGGTTCCTTCACGCGGAGCAAAACCACGAAAGCCACGACCACCGGCGTGAGGCCACACCAGAACATCGCGCGCCAGCCAAAATGCGCTCCCACCGTGTAGTTGAGCGCGGAAGCCAGAAAGAAGCCGGCGTAATATCCGGTCTGTAGATACCCTGCGCCCATTTTGCGGCGGTCCTCAGGCCAGGCCTCCGCAACGTAGGTGCCCGCCAGCGCCCACTCGCCGCCAATTCCAATGCCCGCCAGCAACCGGAACAATCCCAGCTGCCACACCGTCTGCGACATCGCGGCCGCGCCAGTGAAGACGGCATAAACGAAGATGGTGGCGGCGAGCACACGTGTGCGGCCGAACTTGTCGGCAATCGGGCCCCAAATTAACGACAGTCCCCATCCCACCAGGAACAGCGCGAACAAGACGGAGCCAGCGTACCCGACTGTGGCAGGAGTGGCCTTGATTCCGGACTTCGGGAGCAGCTCCGTTAACGCGGGGCTGAGCACAAGTGCATAGATCACGGAGTCCATGCCGTCGAGCGTCCAGCCTGTCCACGCGCCCCAAAAGCCGGTGATCTGATGGCGGTTGAGTTTGGTGTGAACTGCGAGTCGTGGAAGGGCGATCGCTTCGTCGGCCATGGTGTCCTCCTTGCACTAAGGCATGAGCGCGAAAGACACCCAATTCAGGATCGGGAGCCGCGACAGAAATTCGCGTCTCGCACGAACAACCCAACAACTAGCGCTCACGCCGCGATGCGCACATACTTGCCGGGCGTGGGCAGAAGCATACCACGCCATGTCAATGTCTAGGCGAGGCTACCGCCGGCGCCCTCGCTCCGAAACATCGCTGCCACCGCCGGCTTCATGACCTTGCCCATGGCATTGCGTGGAAGCGCGTCCAGAACCAGGAGCCGGGAAGGAAGCTTGTGCGCCGCAAGGAATTCCTTGGCCCAGCCGCGAAGCGACGGCAAATCGAGGGCGTCACCATCGTTCAGCACCAACGCGACTGCGACCCGCTCGCCCCACTCCGGGTCGGGCACGCCGACAACAGCGCACTCGGCGACTGCGGGATGTTCGCGCAGCGCTTCCTCAATCTCCAGCGCCGAGACCTTGTGCCCGCCGGTCTTGAGGATGTCAATGTTCGTCCGGCCGAGAATGCGATAGACACCGTTCTCGACGACCGCCGTATCGCCGGTGCGAAACCATCCATCGCGGAAGGCATCGCGCGTCGCGTCCGGCTTGCCCCAGTATTCCTTGAACACGCTCGGGCCGCGGACTTCGATCTCGCCTGGCATGCCCGGCGCCACTGGCTCGCCGTTTTCGCCGACGAGCTGGACCTCGACGCTCGGCAAGGGCGTCCCGACACTGCCAGGCACGCGCTCGCCCCGGTAGGGGTTCGACAACGCCATGCCAATCTCCGTCATGCCGTAGCGCTCCAGCAGGGTATGGCTGCTGATTTCGCGCCAGCGTTCCAGCGTGCTCACCGGCAGCGCCGCGGAGCCTGACACCATCAGACGCAACTTTTCGCATGCTTGGCTTAGGAGTGCACGCCGCTCCGGTGACGCCGCATCCCAAGCGGCGATGAGCTTCACGTACACCGTGGGCACAGCCATGAACAGAGTCACGCTGCCGCTCGCGATACGCTCCCACACCACATTCGCGTCGAAGCGCGGCATCATCTCGCAAGTGGCTCCGGACCAAAGGGCGCACGAGACGACGTTTATGATCCCGTGTACGTGGTGGAGTGGCAAGCACAACACGATGCGATCGTCGGCCGACCACTCCCAGGCCTCGACCAAGCTGCTGATCTGCGCGGCGATGTTGGCGTGGTTTGTGACCACGCCCTTGGGACGACTCGTGGTGCCGCTGGTGTAAAGGACCAGGCCGCGCCGCTCGCTGGCGACATTAGGCAGCTGTGTTGTTTGGTGCGCAAAAGCTTCATCGCAGGACAACCCGCGAATTCCACGGGCCGTGGCGATTGGCTCCAACAGTGTCTCTGCCAGCGCATCGAAAACCAAGACCGAGGTCCCGGTGTCGTCGATGAAGTATTCCAGCTCAGACTTTGTGGAGTTGAGCGGCAACGGCACCGCAACACCACCAGCCCGCCAGATACCCCACTGCACGGCGACCCACGGAAACCCCGGCGTTACGAGAAATGCTACCCGCGCTTCCTCAAGGTCGCCGCGGCCCGCGAGCAGGGCCGCCGCCACACGCGACGATGCGTCCAGCAGTTCGTGATAGGTGAAAGCCCCCTGCGCATCGACGACCGCCGTGCGGTCGCCGTAGTGCTCGGCATGAGCAATCAGAGGAAGAAGGCCGGTGCGGCTCATCACACGCAGACTGTACGTCGTCTTTGCGGAGTTGTCCATCCGTGGCGCTGATTACTCTTACTGCGGCTGCGGGCTCCTCGACCGGATGTACTCCTCGATGACGCGCTCCAGCGAGCCCTGGGCTCGCAGGACGTACTCAATGGCATCGCGCACCGCTCCGTGGCCACCCTCGTGCGGAGTGACATAATGCGATTCGCGCAACACTTCCGGCCGCGAGTTCTTGACTGCAATTGCCAGTCCGCACAACCGCATCACCGGCAGGTCGATTACATCGTCACCCACGTAGCAGACCTGCTCGGGCTTCAGTCTTTCCTTATCCAGAATTTCGTAAAACGCTGATGCCTTGTCCTGCTGCCCCTGATAGACGTGTTCGATCTTCAGATCGCGGGCACGCAAAGCAACCGTTTCGGAGATGCGTTTCGTAATGATTCCAGTTCTAAGGCCGCCAAGCCGGGCCAGCGAAAATCCAGTCCCATCGTGCGCGTTGAAGCCCTTGGCCTCGATGACCCCGCCACTGGCGATGCCGAAGCCGCCCTTATCCGCCATCTTTTCACGATGCGCGTCTGTGCTCTGGCCTGTCCCGCCACCTGGGGCAGGGAACAGGAAAATGGTACCGTCGGTCATTACACCGTCCACGTCGAACAGCATCAGCTTGATTTTTTTTGCGCGCTCATCTGTCATCCGGCCATCTTAGCAGCCGAGCCGGCGCTCCTTGCGGCATGGAGAGTCCGGAGGACCTAGTGAAAATAGGGTTGCTGAGCCTCTCCTGTCGCCGGCGAAACAGTCGTCCCATCCATTGGTCGCCAAGACCGTTCTGACTCAGGTGGTGACATAATGTCCCCATTCCATATAGGAGGGTTTACCGATGCCACACTACGTGATGCTGCTCCGTTACACGCAGCAAGGGATCGCGAAAATCAAGGACAGCCCTGCACGGCTGGACGCGGCCAGGAAGGCTGCCGAGGCCGCCAAGGGAAAGGTCCATTCCTGGTATTTAACGATGGGGCGCTGGGACGCTGTGTTGATCGCCGAATTTCCCGACGACGAAACCTGCGCCAAGTTCGCACTGTCCCACCGGCGCGGCAGGCAACGTAACCACAGAAACTCTGAAAGCCTTCACCGAACCCGAATACCGCAAGATCATCGGCTCTGTGAGCTGAATTCCAGCAGATTGCTACCGTAACAGTAGGCGCCGCTTGTTTGTGAATCCAGGCGGCGTCCGCGCTAATTACCCCGGGGCGCTCTTCTTGACTGAAGCCGACATCACAACTGGTTGACCATTTGTTTGATCAGTTGAGCTTGAAATTCCAGCAACGTGACGCAATGTCCGTTATTTCAGTTTCTTTTAATGTGTTCGGCGTGTTGGCAGGCGTCCCCGTGATATCTACCTCGTGCCCGACCTCGTCCCAAAGCAGGTGATTATCGCCGACCACACGGTGTTGTTTTCCCTGATGATCGGTAAGCGTGTAATCGCCCTTCTTCCCGCTAAGGCATCCTCTCAGATCGCTTCCCGGGGAGGACTGAGAATGGCTCGCGGTTGGCGAACTCTGTGGGGAAGGAGGCGCAAAACTCGAATGAGGTGCTGTTTGCGCCGCGGCCATGGCCGCCAACAACAATAACGATAGCAACGGAACCGCTCTATTCATTTCTCAACTCCTTGCGGAGCCGGGAAAAGAACTTGCGGTGCAGCAACCTTTCCGCTCCGGCTTCGCAACTAGTTAGAGCTGCAAAGAAGAGCTACGGGTTTGCTGTGGCCGTCGAGAATTGTCAGCGGCGAGAGAAAATTCGCAGGAATGCGATATGCCAACTTGCGGATCGTTACACGACTGCCATTTCAAGGTGAGGTGACTAAGGTAACTCAAATCGGTAGGAAAGCTGATTACTATCGTTTTAAATGTAACCTCGATTTCCGGCCGGTTCGGCATTATCCACTTACACTAACCATAGGTCTCGGAAGCACTATCCGCCGGAATCTGCTAGAAGCACGCCAATACACAAATCCAGGCTCTTCGGGTGACAAGCTAAGTGAAACGTTTCTTAATCATATTCGCCCTACTGGGCAAGCTATGGGCGCAGTGTCCCGTGATACCGACGACTGCGGCTCACGTGACAGCAAACATTTCCGGCGGTTCGATCACGGGATTTAGCGTGCTCAACGGTGGCAATTATCCGGGAAATCCTACGCTAGCTGTCTTTATTTTCGATAGTGGCGGTGGTTCGGGAGCAACAGCCACGGCCACGCTCTCAGGTACTGCTGTCAACGCTGTTACGAAGGTCACCGGCGGTTCCGGCTACAGCAACAATACCTATGTCACGGTAGCGCCCACCGCGATCTTAGCTGGAGTTAGTCCCACGGTGACAGCGGTTTGCGGTGTTCCAACCAAGGGCAATTTCTGCGGCCTTGGCTACAGCAATCCCGATGGCAACAAACCTGGCACAACCAAACTCCAAAACCAGCCTGCTCGCTGCTTCAACATGTACTACGGCTCGGACGGCCCGGGTAACACAGATCCGATTGTAGAGTGGATTCATGGGGGTGGCGGAGTCACTGGCCGTCCAGACTCGGAGCTGTACGTGCTTCCCTCAGGAGCAAATCCCGGCGTGGTTCCTACCATCGTAAACCGGGGAAACAAGTTTAATTTCTATGCACATGCATACACACTAGCGGGCTCCGTCATATTGTCGTCGATGAATGCTACCACCACCACCGCTACGGTCAGCTATGCGGGGTCTACGGCATTCCCCACTTCATACACCTCATGCTTCAACGTACAGGCTGTCAATGACGGCACTGGAGTGGTTGAAACCATGAAGGTCACCGGGATCAGCGGCAGCGGACCGTGGAACTACACTGTGGTGCGGGGAACGGATTGTCTGGGTAATTCCAGTACGGCGGGATCGCACACCGTGAATGGCCAGTACGCATGGTTCACGGACGCGAACGGGAATAGCCCAACCTATCCTGCGGGTTTTAATGACACAGAATGTTTCGCAGCTTTCCTGTCCGCTAACGCCGGCAAGGGGCAAATTCCCGGCAACGGCATGGACATCCGGCCCATTGGGTTCTCCCATGGTACGGCGCATGTTTACCTTTTGCGCGCTCTCGGCACCCAGCTCTACAACCCGGCGAACTGCGAATGGAAGCGTCCCGCATCCACGCCTTTCACCAGGTTCGCAGGCATTTCCGGAGTCTTCGACTGGGCAGCCATCAGCAATATTGCCAGTATCTGTTCTCAAACCGGCAACTGCTCGGTGGGTGGTGGAGTGCCGGGTAAGTCTTCAGACGGCACCGAGCCCTTCTTTGTGGCAGCTACGTCGGGAGCTGCTGTGTGGGGATTGACCGGCCCGAATCCGACCAACGGCAGCGTCACGATAGGAGCATGCGGCGCAAACGGTCTGGCCGTGACTCAACCAACCTCAGCCAACGCGATCGTTAACCAATGGAGTCCGCAATCCTATTGGAGCGGTGGCCAGTGTGGGTCCGGCGGCGGCCATTGCTGGGGAACCCCCGTCAATCCGCTTCCGCCGGCATTCATCGCCACCGGTGCCTATGACGGTGATGTTAGTGCCGATACGCAAAACTGCTTCGTCTCACAGGTTCCCGGTGTTACCCAGCTACCTTTATCGGGCACCTGCGATGGGACACATTATGTTGACCATTCTGCCTGTACCACGTACGGGTGGGGTGGTGATGGGATCCATCTCAACAGTAATTCCCCTGCGGTTAGCGGCTTAATCAACTGGATAACGGGAGATAGCTTCACCGTATCGGCGTCGCCCACTTCGTTGAGTATTCCGCAAGGAAACCAGGGGACATCGACGATCACGACGACGATCAGTGGCGGGTTCAACAGCGCGATCAGTCTGTCAGCTTCCGGTGCACCTGCGGGGACGACCGTAACCTTCAACCCGCAAACGATCCCGGCTCCTGGTGCGGGTAACTCAACCATGACCATCACGGTGGGCAACAGCACATCGCCAGGAACTTATCCCGTCACAGTGACCGGCGACGACGGTGAGACGCAACAGAACGCTGTCGTCACACTGACCGTTACCTCGCAAAAGAACTTCACGATTTCCGCCTCGCCGGCTTCGCTCACTATCCAGCCGGGCAATCAGGGGAACTCGACCATCACCGCCGCCATCGCTGGGGGCTTCAATAGCGCGATCACTCTGTCGGCCTCAGGGGTGCCGTTCGGCACGACCGTTAGTTTCAATCCCAACCCAATTCCCGCCCCGGGTTCGGGAAACTCGACCATGACCATCATGGTAGGCGGCAGCACGGCTGTGGGAACCTACCCCATCACGGTGACGGGAAAGGGAGGAGGGATCCAGCAAAATACAACGGTTACTCTGGTCGTTACAGGAAGCGGGGGTTGGCAGCAGGGATTCGACTTCCGCAACTCGGCGGGCTATGTGGGCGACCCTTCTGGAGACACCTACGTGCTTTCCTCCACCGCTTATCCGACCACGTCAAACGGCGTTACGTATGGATGGGTGAAAACCGCCCTCGTGCAAGCTCGCGACCGCAGCGCCAAGCTGGATCCACGGCTGGCGGGAATCAACTTCGCGACCAACGGTTCGCCGGCGACGTTCTATGTGGACCTGCCGTCGGCCGGTACCTACAACTTGGCGCTGGCGCTCGGTGATGCCGGTTACATGTCGTGCTGGGTGAAGTGTCAGGTGCAGTTTCTGGACGGCAACACCGTGCTGGCTACCGTGGCTGTTGGGTCCGACAATCTGGGCTACTTTTATGATCCCAAGGTGAACAACTGGTCGGCAGCGGCTTGGCCCGACGAGTAACGTCAGCCAGCAGGTCACGCTGGCAGGTACCCGGCTGAAGGTGATAGTGGGGACGAACCAGTCCAGTGGAGACTCTACGCCGATCGCTTTCCTCGGAGTTGCGCAAGCCTCAGGTTCGCCGAATTTTACGATGTCGGCCTCACCGGCTTCACTCAGCATCCAGCAAGGCAATCAGGGGACGTCCACCATCACTACTACGATCAGTGGCGGTTTCAATGGCGCGATCGCTCTGTCAGCTTCGGGTACGCCGGCGGGCACGACGGTTAGTTTCAACCCGAGCACTATACCAGCGCCGGGCGCAGGCAGCTCGACCATGAACATCACAGTGGGAGGAAGCACTCCGGTGGGAACCTATCCCATCACGGTAACCGGCAACGGCGGGGGCATCCAGCAAAATACCACTGTCACACTGGTGGTCACAGGAAGTGGAGGTTGGCAGCAGGGGTTCGACTTCCGCAACACGAAGACCTTTGTCGCCGATCCGGCGGGTTCCACGTATGTACTCGCCACCACCGCCTATCCGACCCAGGGGAACGGGATCACTTATGGTTGGGTGAACACTTCCCTGGTACAGGGTCGCGACCGCAATGCCAAGCTGGATCCGCGCTTGGCGGGGGTCAACCTCATCACCAATGGTTCGCCGGCGACCTTCTACGTGGACCTGCCGTCGGCTGGCACTTACAACCTATCGTTGGCCATGGGGGATGCCGGTTACCAGGAATGCTGGGTGCAGTGCCAGATCCAGTTCCTTGACGGCAACACGGTGTTGGCGACCGTGACCCGCGGATCCACCAACCTCGGCTACTTTTACGATGCGAAGGGAAACAATTGGTCAGCCGCCGCCTGGCCGGCGAGCAATGTCAAGCAGCAGGTGACGCTGACGGGCTCTCGACTGACGGTGCTAGTGGGGACAAACCAGGCCACAGGAGACACGACGCCGATCGCGTTCTTGGGGGTGACACAGTGAACCGCATCAGTTCGGTGGCACCGTCCGCTTGGTGTCGCCGACAAGTCAGCATCGCGAGGCGAGAGAATGCGGCGTGATGATGATAACTATTTCGACAATAACGTCTTCTCGGCCGTTCCCCGTGGCGTTAAAGGTATATAGCGAAATTATGGTGTAAGTCTATGTGGCTCAAGCATGTACGTGTAAACCGCTGGGGATCAATCATTTGCCGGGAATTCTTGTCTAAGTTGTTGATTCCAGGTAGACGCCTGGGGAGGGAGGGGTCACCCTTGGATGGGTAGTCGGTCCCGAACGGGAAGAATATCAGCCGGTCGTACTTGGTTACTCTGCGGTTAACAGTAAGATTTGGGGGGAGGAGCGCCTGTCACCACCTCAGGCGGGGAATAATTGCTCCTGTGTTCCGGCTGTACTGTTCGTACTCTGGGCCGAAAGTCGTCACCATGAATCGCTCCTCGATCCGGCTCTTCAAGGAAAAGCCAATCCAGAGCAGCACAACGGCGATGAAACCACGGAGCTGTCCTTTGTTTATCGCGGTGCCGATCATGGCCAGGATCATTCCGGAGTAAATCGGGTGGCGCACCCAGCGATACGGTCCGGAACGAATGAGTTCGTGGCCTACTTTAATGGTAACGTTGCCACTCCAGTTGCGGCCGAGGTAAGCCCTGGCCCAGATCGCGAACAGCAGACCTGCGGCGGTCAGGGCAATTCCAAGATTTGGAATCGCGGAATTCGGTGGCAGGATGCGGAGACGCAGCCAGTCGGGAACCGGGTGGCTGAACATGGCGTAGAAGGCGGCGGTGGTAAGCACGAGGTACGGAATTCTGGAGACGAATCTTTCCCGGGTTTGCGTCCGCTTGGTAGCGAAGGCCCACAGCGCACCAGATCACAAGAAAGCTAAGCCAGAGATATCCGCAAATGCTCATTCCACTCACGACCGGCTCCGATCACGAATACGTTACAACAACAGAAATGGTTCTTGTGAATGCGGAAGGCGAGGGTTGCCGAGCCTGGACGCCGAAAAGAGGTTGGAGTATCGTTACGAAACGACGAATGATCTCGACGCGCAGTACTAAATTCCACGGCATCAATCAAACGGAGCCATAGCATGAAGCGAATCCTGGCAATTGTGGTATTGGGTCTTCTAGCGTCTTCCGCGGCCTTCGGGCAGAAGACAAATATCGATTGGGATCGGCAAGCCAACTTCTCCCAGTATCACACCTACATGTGGCAAAAGAGCCCTCATCCCGCCAAGGGCTTCTGGGACCAGCGCATCATTGACGCCGTGGACAAGCAGTTGCAGGCGAAGGGCCTTACCAAGGTGGATTCCAATCCTGATGTGTGGGTTGTGTACAGCAACAGCATCCACGATCAGAAGGAAGTGGTTGGAACCGGCTACAACATGGGACCGTATTGGGGCTGGGGCGGATGGGGGGCGCCGACTACCACAACTTACAACACGTGGGTGACCAAGATCGGAACTCTGGTGGTCGAGCTTTCCGACCCCAAGCAAAAGGATCTGTTGTGGCGCGGTTCAGCCACCGACACCATCTCTGACAATTCCAACAAGAACATCAAGACCCTCGACAACGCCGTTGCCAAGTTGTTCAAGGGGTATCCGCCGACATCGAAGACCAAATAGAGTGAGATGGGTCCATGCGTCTGGGCGATTACGTTGACGATTACTGCTCGCGCTGCAAGCGCACAACCGACCATGCCGTGGTCTCGATGGAAGGCGAAGACCCGCTGCAGGTGCGTTGCCGCACATGCAGCTACGAGCACAAATACAGACACAATAAGACCGGCAAGAAAGAACTGACCAAGGAAGAAGCGTTCCAGAAGGTCCTGGCCAGCGTGACTGGACAACTGGGCGGCCTTTCGGCCGACAGCTCAAAGAAGAAATCAAAGTAGCCGCTTCTTTGCTCAGTCTTCGACGACGCCCTCGAACAGGTCGGTTTCCAATTTCAGCTCTTGCGGGTCACGAGTTGCGACGAGGTGATACATCTCGACGGTACCCTCTCGCCGGCCAAGGTTTTTTCGCACCCGCTCGAATAGAGGTGTTTGCGTCGTGTGCAGCCGGAAGGCCTCGGCTTTCTTCTCGAAGCGTTCCTTGCCGATCTCGATGCGCGTGGTCACCGTTGGCGGCGCAATCGGCGAACGATCAGGCAAGACGAAGTCAGTGGTCTGGTAATAGAGTTTCTGCGCGCGATGCGGTTGTAAGCCGCTCTCGATCTGTTCAGGAAAGCGATCTGGACGACCTGCCCACTCGAAGGCCATGCTGGCGAACACGCCTGCCATCGCGTGATCGACGTGGCCGGTGAGTCCGCCGTCGATGCCGAAAGTCAGGATGACCTGCGGACGGATTTGACGTATGTGCTGTACGAGTGTTCCGACCACCTCATAGAAATCGGTGCGGTCGAGCTTGCTGTCCGGAAAGTCGAGTGCCTCGTAGTGGCTGACGTTGAGAAGCTTGCAGGACGCGGCAAACTCCGCACGACGCAGCGCGGCGAGCTCTTCGTCGGTGCGGGCCGTCCCTCGATTCCGTGCAGCCGTTCCTGCGGTCAGACAAACGACCGAGGTTTCCACTCCGCGCTCATGATAGAGCAGCAGCGTGCCTCCGAATGCACCGGCTTCGTCGTCAGGATGAGCAGTTACGCAGAGAAGTCTTAGCATAATGATGGGATGGTTGCTTGGTTGTTGGGGACTCCAATACAGTACAACACACGCTGACGGTCTCTTGCCAAAGCACGTCAAATCCGCAATAATGAATGAGTTGTCGCCTCCAGGTACGTGAGGTCCAAGGAGCGCTGAACGGCGCTCGTTGGGGTGCGGTAGCGAGGCCGTTTGATCGCTGGAGCACCCGCCCATCCCACCAAGCGCAAAAGCGGCGCTTGTCGGGGCCCGGTTATCTCGCCTGAGGAAAAGCTGCGCCACCGGCGCATTCCAAGCCTAAATCTGTTCCGGTTCGATTTGGCAGTGGAACGCGTACTCTTGTGGACACTGACTAGCAGGAAAGGAAACAGCTTCTGTGTTAATGATTCGTCTATCGCGCCGTGGTGCGCGCAAGCAACCTCACTATCGCATTGTCGTGATCGAGAAAGACCGCGCCCGTGATGGCCGCTCGGTGGAAGTGGTGGGCACTTACAATCCCCGGACTAATCCGGCCAGTGTCGAGCTGAAGCGCGACCGCATTGCCTACTGGACATCGAAAGGCGCGCAGTTGTCGGACCGTGTGAAGAAGCTGGTGGAAAAGACCCCGGCGCCACCGGAGCCGACCGCCGTCGCGTAGTCGCGCCATTCACGAACTTCGCAAGCAGGAGCCGTCGTATGACAAGCAGCGCCGCAAACATGGTCGCGTTGGTTGAGCATCTCGCCAAGGCGTTGGTGGATGTGCCCGGCGAGGTCGAGGTCGAGGCCTTTGAAGAAGGCGGGCAGACGGTAGTTGAATTGTTCGTAGCCGAGGATGATCTGGGAAGGATTATCGGCCGCCAGGGAAGGATGGCGCGCAGCCTGCGCACGATCGTGAATGCGGCTGCGTTGCGCACACGCAAGCGCTACCAGTTGGAGATAGTAGAATAGCCGGCGAGTTCATCACCATCGCCCGCGTGCTGGGCCCGCAGGGAAGACGCGGGGAAGTTCTGGCAGAGTTGCACACGGATTTTCCTGAGCGATTCCAAGAGCGCCGCCAATTGTCAGGGTTTGCCGCCGATGGTAGCCGCCGGGATTTGCAAGTCGAAGACCACTGGTTTCATAAGGGCGGCGTGGTGCTGAAATTTGCGGGCGTGGACAGTATCAGCGACGCCGAGCGGCTTGCTGGGTTGGAGTTACAGGTCCCGCGTGAGGCGCGAACCGAGTTGGATGCGGGTGCTGCCTACGTAAGCGAGATTGTCGGCTGTGAAGTTTGGGTCAGGGAAGCAGACGAGCGGCGACGTCTGGGGACGGTCAAGAAAGTGGAGTTCGGCGCCGGCGAGGCTCCGCTACTGGTGGTTCGGGGCGGGCCTTCTGGTACTGAAAGCGAGCAGGAGTTTCTGCTCCCTTACGCAGAAGAATTTGTGCAGTCCGCGGATTTTGAGGGACGCCGGATTGAAATGAAACTGCCTGAAGGGCTGCTGGATTTGGAAGCTCCTCTGAGCGCTGAAGAGAAACAGCGGCAGAAGTCCGAAGCGGAAGAAACACGTGCGGCTGGTATAAAGCGCAAGCCAAGAAGGTAGAGCCAGTCCCGAAGGCCGGAGCGCCGTGCTCGCTCAGGATTACAAATGAAGTTCGAGATCCTGACGATTTTTCCGGACTTTTTTCGCGGGCCGCTGGATTACGGCATCGTGCGCCGGGCGCGCGAGGCTGGGCTCATTGAAATTGCGCTGCACGATCTCCGGACTTTCACCCATGATCGCCACCGTACGGTGGACGACCGGCCGTTCGGCGGCGGCGAAGGTATGGTGCTGAAGCCGGAGCCCATCTTCGAGTGCCTGGAGTCGTTAGGGCTTTCGTCGCGTGAGGAGCGAACGCGACAAGGTGGTCGTGAAACCGTTGTGTTGTTGTCGCCGCAGGGAGTGCTGTTCACGCAGGCCGTTGCCCAGGAGTTGATAAATCGCGACCGCGTGGTGCTTATCTGCGGACGCTACGAAGGGGTGGACGAGCGGGTCAGCGAATATCTCGCCGATCGCGAGATTTCGATTGGTGATTTTGTGCTGAGCGGCGGCGAGTTGGGTGCGGCGATTATTGTCGACGCAGTGACGCGGCTGGTTCCGGGAGCGCTTGGCAACGCAGCTTCGGCGCAGCAGGAGTCATTTACGGCTTCGAGCGCGGAAGAAAACGACCGGGCCCCAGGCGAGCCACCGAGTTCGACGTGCAGGTCAGGCGGGTTACTGGATTACCCGCATTACACGCGGCCGGCGGCGTTTCGCGGCATGCAGGTTCCCGAAGTGCTCATGAATGGGAACCATGAAGAGATTCGGAATTGGCGTCGTCGATGTGCGCTGCGGAAGACGCTGCACAATCGCCCTGATTTGTTGCGCGAGGCGGAACTGAGCAGGGAAGATCAGCGACTGCTGGCCGAGATTGAGGCCGAAAGAGCACGCAGGTGATGCGGATATGAGTTCGAGCGGAACGGCGATCGGCGGATTAGCGCGCGATGTCATTCTCAAGCGCTTCGAGAATCCTGACGAGACGCGGGTCTTCGAGAAGGGCAAGTTCGAGCTGGTCCAGATCGGCGGCGTGACACTTGGGCGGGCCACTTACCAACCGGGCTGGAAATGGTCCGAGCACGTCGGCAAGGCGATGGGAGCCACCCGTTGCTACGTGGAACATGTAGGAATGGTGGTCTCTGGTTGTGCGACGGCAGCGATGGACGACGGACGCATTATCGAGATGCACGCTGGAGATGTGTTTTACATTCCGCCGGGTCACGACAGTTGGGTTGTCGGTAACGAGGCGTACGTTTCGCTGCATTTTATGGGAGCGGGAGACTACGCTCGCGAACACAAGAAGTAAGATCCGTCGGGCGTGGCAAACTCGCCTCCGCTTTGACGCACCAGGTATTTGATTTTGGCCGCCGCGAGGCGAGCGCTACGGAAGGAAAAGAACAATGTCGAACTCACCAATTATTGACCGGCTTCTCGCCAAGACGCGGCGCACGGACATTCCTGACTTCAAGCCGGGCGACACCGTCCGGGTACACGTAAGGATCAAGGAAGGCGACAAGGAGCGCTTGCAGGCCTTTGAAGGGCTCGTTATTTCCAAGAGCGGCGGCAATCAGCCGAGTTTCACCGTTCGCAAGATGAGCTTTGGCCAGGGCGTGGAGCGCATCTTTCCGACCAATTCCAAAGTGATCGATAAGATCGAAGTACTGCGCTCGGCCCATGTTCGCCGCGCCAAGCTGTATTACCTGCGCGCGTTGCGTGGTAAGGCTGCTCGTCTGCGCGAAGTAGATACGGCGCGCTCCTAACGGCCGCGCAAGGCTCTGTTTAAGACAGCAACGCCTACCGTGTTGACTGATGGGGTAGGCGTGTTTTGTTTGCGCGATTTATCGCTTTGTTTTCCGGCGTACGAACTTCAAAGCGGTGTGCGTCGCGGAAAAGCTGACCACCTTCACATCAACCAGCCCTGCGGCCCTGCCGGCATCGAGGACCTGCAGCTCTGTGATGCCCTGCCTGCCCTTGGGATAGACGATCCAGAGTGCACCCGCGCTACCGAGCAACGGTATCAATTGCTTGGCGCCGGCCAGTTCGGCAGATTTTGCCGCCCCGAAGAAGATCAGGTCTGAATTGCTTAGTGGTTTTGAATCCGAAAAGCTTTTGGCTTGGGCGCGAAGGTCTTTGACAAAACTGTCATCAGGCATCGTCACTACCGAAATCACCAGTCCGGGCTTGATTCCCAACTTTTCAGCAGTGCTCTTCGGATGCAGGATCTTGTGCGCCCATTTTTCGGCCTGCTCGCCGAGTTCGAAGACGGCCGCACCACTAGGCCATTTGAGATGAAGCTGTCCGTTTCGCGCGGTAACCGACTTCAGCGATGCGAATGGGATTTTCAGCCTGAAGTCACCGCGAAAAATGACCTCGCTGGTTTCGAGCAGCGCCTTACCGCTTGCCGTTTTGCCCTCTGAACGAACGTTGCAAATAAGTTCACGTCCCATGCCTGCTCCAGAGTGAGTAGCATCACGCAAATTCACTGGGCCGTCAACCGCGCCACCAACACAGGAAACCCCGCTTGGGGGAGCGGGGTCTCATTACGCGCGATCCGTACGCGCGCGTGTCAACGGTTCAACATTCAGCCTTAGCTGGCCTTAGTTGCCAGTTCCAGAATTCCAACCGCCATGGCAATCCAGAGCGCAATTGCCACCGTGTTGAGGGTGACGCGGATCGCACCGTTGTCGATCAGCCAATTGTATTTTGCGTCCATTTCGATCTCCTTTAGGAACGGTTGCGCCCGGCGTGCCTCGCGGCGTTCACCGGATCAACTTCTGCAGCTATATACGGACCAGACCGGGAAACGTTCCGTTAAAACTGTGTGAATGTTGGCCAGTTGCGCTATTTCAGGTACCGAACGCCGCTGGCAGTGGGCGAAGGAAAATAGACTGGCAGGGCGCATCCGCAGCGCCTCTTTGATCGAATTTCAAATTGGTCTTTACGAAAAACTTACGAACTTCTTAGCCGACACTTACGTGCGGGTGCTCCAATCAACTTGCATGGGTGCGCACGCGCAGTCCTGCCGGAAGAAAAGTTTATGAACGCTGTCTTTCTCTTTGTCTGTTCCTTGAGCATCGTGTTCTTCGGAGTTTTCCTGTTTGGGTGTTCGCGGCCGCCGCGGAAGTCTCGGAGGACGCCGGTCGTCCGCAAGATTTCTGGACTGAGGTCGCAGATTCGGCGATGGGACGCCGATTTTTCGTCCACCTCGAGCAGCAGATGGCGGAATTTCTCTCTGTACATCATCGCTCGGCGACACTCCTTCTGGCCGGCATAGTGCTGATTTCCGTTCCAATCACCGCCCATGGGCAGAGAACGCAACCACCCGTTCCATCGGCGAGCGATAGCGATCAGCCAATCTCGCCCGCCGTCCAGAAGCAGCTCGATGCCATGCAAAAGCGCATTGAGCAACTCGAGGCGGAGCTGAGTAGTCGGAATATCCAGGGACAGCCGAGTTCGGAAGGAGTCAATAGTTCGGCCCCGGCGCATACCGTTGTTGAGCAAGCGTCGGGCTCGCAGGCGCCCACAGCAGAGGGTGCGTTGCAGGCCGCTGCGCCCACGAAGCCGGGCAAACCCGAGCCCTTTTCGTTCGCTGACTTTACCTGGTTGAATGGCAACTCGCGGATTAAGGAAGTGCCGTTTCAGAACCCGTTCTTTACGCCGGAAATCAGGGCCGATGTTTCCTACATATACGATTTCGCTCATCCGCAGGACGACACCATTGGTGGTTCGAGCGAGGTCTTTCGCTCCAGCGAATTCCAGGTCACACAACTTGGCGTCGGCGGAGACTTTCACTTTGACAATGTTATGGCAAGGGTGATGACCCAGTTTGGCATGTACTCGCAGACAACGCCTCGCAACGATGCCAGCCCGGCGCGCGGTCAGTGGCAGCTTGCCGATGCTTATCGCTATGTCTCGGAAGCATACGCCGGCTACCACTTCAACGCCTGGGATGGGATCAATGTGCAAGCGGGCATCTTCATGTCCTACGTAGGCCTGTTTAGCTACTACAACTTTGACAACTGGGCGTATCAGCCATCCTACGTTTCGTCCAACACGCCATGGTTTTTTAACGGTATGCGCGTACAGATCTTTCCCAACGAGCATTTGAAGATTGAGCCGTGGCTGATCAACGGGTGGCAAGCGTATGGGCGTTTCAATAATCGCCCCGGTATTGGAGCGCAGATCCTGTGGCGGCCGAACGGCTCGTTTGAAGTTCTTGGCAATGAATACATTCTTGGCGAGGACACCTTGGGCGTGCCCGGCCGGGTTCGCTATCACACGGATGACAGCATTCAGTGGAAATACTATGACCACCCCGACAACGTCCTGGACAAGATGGCCTTCTCGTTGACCGGTGATCTGGGATGCGAGCATGGCGGTGGCGTTAGTTGTGACACCAATTCTGCCAAGGGTCCCAAGCAAAGCTTCATCGGCTACATGTTCTACAACCGCTTCTGGTTCCACAAGGATCTGTATGGAGTGACGCTGGGCGGCGGCCAGATCAACAATCCGGGCCGCTACCTGGTGCTGTTGCCGCCAATCAACGGCGCCACAGCAATCTCGGGCACGCCCTACTTCACGGAGAATCCTGGACAGCCATTCAAAGCCTGGGACACTTCCGCCACATTCGACTACATGCCTAGCCAATACATCACCTTCCGGTTCGAGTACGACCACCGGGCGGCGAACGTTCCGTACTTCTCCGGGCCGGGCGGTATTACACCCGCCGGGGGCAATACCGGATCCCCGGGATCTATGGTTCCTGGATTTACTCCGGACCTTCGCAAGACTGAAAACCGCCTGGATCTGGCGTTGATGGTGATGTTCTAGAAGAGTCCGAGAGCCAAGAATCTCGTCACAGCTTTCCGCAATCCAGGATGTACATTGTACGGAGTTACGGCGGTAACGGGAGGCGACGAGATGTTCAAGGCGATCAAAAGACGTGTTCGAGAAGTGGCACTGACGATGATTGCTGCCGGCATTGCGATGACGTGCATCCCGCCGATGCAAGCGCAGCAGGCTGAAACCGCGGCGCAATCCGCGGGAACAGTGACCGTCTCGGCACAAACGATGGAACAACTCCAGCAGCATCTGGCGACGCTGGAAACCGAAGTGACGGAGCTTAAGGCACAGATGAAGGAGATGCGTTCTGCATCCACGCAATCGGCGTTTGATACCAACGCTGGCCTCGCGCATGACACGGCTGACGTTCCAGTTGAGCATGCCGTTCTTTCCGGCAGTGCCCAAGCGCCGCAGGGCAGCGCGTTGCTCTCGGCCGAGGACCGCAGCATCTTGGGCTATCTGAGGGGTACGACCGTTGATGTTTCGATGGATGGTTATTATGCCTGGAATTTCAACCAGCCGGTCGGACGGGTCAATCTTCTGCGCGCCTACGACGTGAGCAGCAATGCATTCAGCCTGAATCAGGCGGCGGTAATCTTCGAGAGAGCGCCTGACGTGGGCACGGGGCGGCGCTATGGCGCCAGGCTCGACCTGCAATTCGGACAGGCAACGGCCACTCTGCAAGGCAATCCCGTCAATGAACCGCGCCCTGGTATCTATCGCAACATCTTCCAGGCGTACGGCACTTATGTCGTGCCGCTCGGCAGCGGCCTCACCGTGGACTTCGGCAAATGGGCCAGCTCGCTGGGGATTGAAAACAACTACACCCAGTTCCAGATCAACTATTCGCGATCCTACTGGTTCAACTTCCTGCCCTTTTATCACATGGGTATTCGGGCGCAATACAACGTAAATAAGAAGCTGGCCCTGGATTACTGGATTGTCAACGGGACCAACCAGACCGAGCCAACCAACGGCTTCAAAGACGAGCTGTTCGGTTTCGTGTTGACCCCAAACAAGACCATCAGTTGGACCATGAACTATTACCTTGGTCAGGAACATCCGGATGCCACACAGGTTTCCACCTGCGGCCCCGTGCCGGTTCAACAGGGGCTGTGCTTCCAGAAGATCAGCCCCGCGCCGGACGGCAAACTCGACATCTTCGACAGCTATGTGACTTGGCAGACGACGCCCAAACTTCTGCTCGAACTGGAAGGCGATTACGTCATCCAGCGGTTGTGGGCCAATGCTGCACCGGGACATTCGTCTGCGCCCTCGCACACGTCGGGCGGCGCCGCGTACGCCAAGTATCAACTGACCCCGAGGACTTATCTCGGCGGACGCGCAGAGTATCTCTCCGATCGGGGTGGGCTCTTCAGCGGCGTCACGGAAGCGCTGAAGGAAGTGACGGCCACCTATGACTTCACTCTGGCAAATGGATTCGACATGAAGTACGAGTATCGCCGCGACTGGTCGAACCAGCCAATTTTCCTCACCAGTGCGCAAGGTGTTTTCTCCAAGGACCAGAACACCGCCACCGTGGGTGTGATCTGGTGGTTTGGGCGCAAACAGGGACCGTGGTAATGAGCACACGTTCCAGGAGTTCAAAATGCAAGACCTGATATTTGTCGTAATCACCATCGCATTCTTCGCCTTGTCGCTGGGGTATGTCACCTTCTGCGATCGGATCAAGTGAGGTACCTATGCACATCCAGTCAACAATCATGATTGTTATTTGCGCGTTGATGATGGTTTACCTCTTCTACGCATTGTTGCGCCCGGAGAAGTTCTGAGATGACCGCCAACGGATGGATCCAAATCATGGTGTTTCTTGCTCTGATCCTCGCCGTGACCAAGCCCATGGGTGCGTTTATGACGCGGGTCTTCAATCGCGAGCGGACGTTCATGGACCCACTGCTGCGGCCGATCGAGCGCCTGCTGTATCGCCTCACTGGCGTGGATGAAAACCACGAGATGCGCTGGACCGAATATGCCTGTTCCATGCTCTTGTTCAGCGTGGTTTCGATGCTGCTGCTTTACCTGATAGAGCGCGCACAGGGATCCTTGCCGCTCAATCCCCAGAAGTTTGCAGCGGTTGCGCAGGCGTTGGCGTTCAACACCGCAGCTTCGTTCACGACCAATACGAACTGGCAGAACTATTCGGGCGAAACCACGATGAGTTATCTGACTCAGATGGCTGGCCTCGCCTACCACAACTTCATCTCGGCGGCGGTGGGTATCGCGCTGGCAATCGCCTTCATTCGCGGCATTGCTCGCAGGCAGATGCAGACCATAGGCAATTTCTGGGTGGACATGGTTCGCTCGTGCCTTTGGGTGCTTTTGCCGTTCTGCGTTGTCGGCGCACTGCTGCTGGTCTCGCAAGGAGTGGTGCAGAATCTCCGGCCCTACGACTCCGTTAAGCTGGTTGAGCCGCAGCAAGTGCAGCACGTGGGTTCGGACGGCAAACCGGCCGTGGACGCAACCGGCAAGCCGGTAATGGACGCAGTAGCGAACCAGACCATCGCGCAAGGCCCGGTAGCTTCGCAGGAGATCATCAAGGAATGGGGTACCAACGGCGGCGGCTTCTTTAATGCCAACAGTGCACACCCGTTTGAGAATTCCACGCCGCTTTCCAACCTGATCGAGCTGTTCTGTATTTTTGCCGTCGGCTCCGGACTTACTTACACGTTGGGGCGCATGACCGGCTCGCAAAGCCACGGATGGGCGGTCTGGGCCGCGATGACGGTCTTGTTCGTGGTGGGCGTCTCCGTGACCTACTGGGCCGAGGCCCGGGGCAATCCTTTGCTCCATGGGGTTGATCAGCATGTGACCGCCCAGCAGGCTGGCGGAAATATGGAGGGCAAGGAGGTCCGGTTTGGAATTACCAACACGGCTCTCTGGGCCACGGTCACAACGGACGCCAGTTGCGGCGCCATCAACGGGTGGCACGATTCGTTCACCCCGCTTGGCGGCATGGTGCCGCTGGTCAACATCATGTTGAGCGAAGTCATCTTCGGCGGTGTGGGTGCTGGAATGTACGGCATTTTGATTTACATCGTCCTCGCGGTATTCATTGCCGGGCTGATGGTCGGCCGAACACCCGAATATCTCGGCAAAAAGATAGAAGCGTACGACGTAAAGATGGCCATGCTGGTCGTGCTGGTCTTTCCGCTGGTCATCCTGGTCTTTACGGCCATCTCGTCGGTGAACGGGTTCGGGACGTCCAGCATCCTCAATCCCGGGCCGCATGGATTCACGGAGATCCTTTACTCATTCACCTCACAAGCAGGCAACAACGGGTCGGCTTTCGCAGGTTTGACCACCAACACGCTCTGGTACAACGCCGCAGGTGGCTTCACCATGTTGATTGGCCGGTTCCTGATGATCATTCCCATGTTGGCCATTGCCGGCAATCTTGCGGGCAAGAAGTATGTTCCTCCTTCGCTCGGTACGTTTCCTGTAACCACTCCGCTGTTCAGCGCGCTGCTGATTGGAGTCATTCTCATCGTGGGCGCGTTGACATTCTTTCCGGCTCTGAGCCTGGGACCCATCCTTGAACACCTGTTGATGCAAGCAGGAAAGGTCTTCTGAGGTTAGCGATGGCAAGCAAGAGTTCTAAAAAGAAAGCTTGGGATTTGAGGATCGTTCGACGCGCGATCCTGGATTCCTTTATCAAACTGGATCCGCGGCACATGATGGGCAACCCTGTCATGTTCGTCGTGGAAGTGGGCAGCGTGATCACCACGGTGTTGCTGCTGCGCGATCCTAAGAATTTTGGTTTCAATTTACAGATCACCCTTTGGCTGTGGTTCACGGTATTGTTCGCCAACTTCGCCGAAGCTATGGCGGAGGGTCGCGGCAAGGCGCAAGCCGACACGCTGAGGAAGGCGCGCTCGGAAACCATCGCCAATCGCATAGCTGACGATGGCCGCACTGAGCAGGTGCCCAGCTCGAAACTACGCGCCGGCGATACCGTCGTCGTTTCGGCCGGGGAGTTCGTCCCGTCGGATGGCGAGATCATCGAAGGCGTCGCCTCGGTGGACGAGTCGGCGATCACCGGCGAGTCTGCGCCAGTCATTCGCGAGGCGGGCGGCGATCGCTCAGCCGTAACCGGCGGCACACGCGTACTGTCTGACCAAATCAAAGTCAAGGTCACGTCGAATCCCGGCGAGACCTTCCTCGATCGCATGATCGCTCTCGTCGAAGGCGCGGAGCGGCAGAAGACGCCCAACGAGATCGCGCTTAACATTCTTCTGGCTGGCTTAACCATCATCTTCCTTTTGGCGGTCGTAACCCTGCAACCTTTCGCGATCTACTCCGGATCGCCGCAGACCGTCTTTGTGCTGGTATCGCTGCTGGTGTGCCTGATTCCCACCACCATCGGCGGCCTGCTTTCCGCCATTGGTATCGCCGGCATGGATCGCCTGATTCAGCACAACGTCCTCGCCATGTCGGGACGCGCCGTTGAGGCTGCTGGAGATGTGGACACCTTGCTTCTCGACAAGACTGGGACGATCACGCTGGGCAACCGGCAGGCAGCGGAGTTTATTCCCGCTCCAGGCGTGAGTGAAAGGGAAATGGCCGATGCCGCCCAACTCTCTTCGCTGGCCGATGAGACGCCCGAAGGACGCTCGATCGTTGTGCTGGCGAAAGAGAAATACGGACTGCGCGGCCGCGAGTTGTCGTCGCACGAAATGGAATTCGTGCCCTTCACTGCCCAGACCCGCATGTCGGGCGTGAACATGAATGGCAACCAGATCCGCAAAGGCGCCGCCGATTCCATCAGTCGCTATCTGGCTGCGAATGGTTCCGAGATGCCGGCGGAGGTGCAGTCCAGCGTGGAACTGATTGCCCGCTCCGGCGGTACGCCGTTGGTGGTCGCGGAGCAGCACAGAGCGCTTGGCGTCATTCATCTCAAGGACATCGTCAAAGGCGGCATGCAGGAGCGGTTCGACCAGTTGCGCGCCATGGGCATCAAGACGGTGATGATCACCGGCGACAACCCGCTTACGGCCGCTGCGATTGCGCGCGAGGCCGGCGTAGATGACTTCCTGGCCGAAGCCACGCCCAAAGACAAAATGGACTTGATCCGCCGCGAGCAATCGCAAGGCAAGCTGGTCGCGATGACCGGCGACGGAACCAACGACGCACCGGCGCTGGCGCAAGCCGATGTGGGCGTCGCTATGAATACGGGGACCCAGGCCGCCAAGGAAGCCGGCAACATGGTTGACCTGGATTCGAATCCAACCAAACTCATCGAAGTGGTGGCCATCGGCAAGCAGTTGCTGATGACGCGCGGCTCGCTGACAACCTTCTCTATCGCCAACGACGTCGCGAAGTACTTTGCCATCATCCCGGCAATGTTCGCGGGAACATTTCCCGTGCTGAATGCGCTTAACATCATGCATCTGCGAACGCCGCAGTCGGCCATTCTTTCGGCGGTGATCTTCAACGCGATTATCATCATCGCTCTGATACCGCTGGCGCTTGCGAGGGGTCAAGTATCGCGCCATGGGCGCCGCCGCTCTCCTGCGCCGTAACCTGTGGATTTACGGTGTCGGCGGAATTATCGTGCCCTTCATCGGGATCAAGCTGATTGACATGGTCATCACTCGGGTCGGGCTCGCATAAAGGCAGGAAATTATGAAGCAAAATCTTAAAATCGCAATTCTCATGACCGTCGTCACTACGGTGCTGCTGGGCATCATCTATCCGCTGGTGGTGACAGGCCTGGCCCAGGTGCTGTTTCGCGACAAAGCCAACGGGCAACTGATCGTGCGCAACGGAGAAGTCGTCGGATCGAGAATCATCGGACAGGCGTTCACCGGTCCGGGCTATCTGCACTCGCGACCCTCGGCGGCCGGCACCGGATACGACGCTGCTAACTCCGGGGGCACCAACCTGGGCCCCACAAACCGCCAATTGATCGACCGCGTGAAGGGCGATGTCGCGCGCCTGCAAGCAGAGAATCCCGGGCAGCCGAGTGCCTATCGATCTGGTGACTACCTCGGCGTCCGGATTGGATCCCGATATCACTCCGGCGGGAGCGGAATTCCAGGTGCGGCGCCTGGCTCGCGAACGCGGCCTGAGCGAGGACCAGGTACGTCAGATCATTCGCAGCTGTACCCAGGGACGTCAGCTGGGGTTTCTGGGTGAGCCGCGGGTCAATGTTCTGGAGGTGAATCTCGCTCTCGACCAACTGAAGCCGATGACCGCACGATAAGTCAAAGCCATTAAGACGACTTGTCGAACTCTTGAGACCGGGCGACTGAGGGCCGCGGCAATCCGGTACCGGTAAAGAATGTGCCGGACGTTGGCTCCAAATTCACACTCCTTTCACACAATTTACGCATTGCGAATTGTCCCTGACCGCGGAAAGCCCATAGACTAAACAGGCAACTGCACAGGAGAGGACTTTGGCCGAAGCGATCATTCAAGCCCGCGCGGTCGAGAAGTATTACCCGCAGCCCGACGGCAACAAGATCGAGGTGATCGCGCCCACCGATCTCGAAGTCTCTCCGGGGAAAATTGTCTGCCTGCTTGGTCCTTCGGGCTCTGGAAAATCCACGCTGCTGCGCATGTTGACCGGGCTGTCGAAGCCGTCGTCCGGGCAAGTCTTCTGGCACGGCAAACCGATGGATGGCCAGATTCCAAACGTCTCCATCGTCTTCCAAAGCTTCGCGCTGTTTCCCTGGCTTACGGTTCTGGAGAACGTCGAAGCGCCGCTGGTCGCACGAGCCATGGGAGCGATTGAGCGCCACAAGCGCGCGCTGAAGATGATCGACACCGTCGGCCTCGACGGCTTCGAAACTGCGTATCCCAAAGAGCTTTCGGGTGGAATGAAGCAGCGTGTCGGCTTCGCGCGCGCGCTGGTGGTCGAGCCGGAAGTGCTGTTCATGGACGAACCGTTTTCGGCGCTCGATGTCCTCACCGCGGAAAACCTGCGCTCTGAGCTGCTGGAGTTGTGGCTCAGCAAGAAGATGCCGACGACGGCCATCTTCGTCGTGACCCACAATATCGAGGAAGCTGTGCTGCTGGCGGACCGCGTTATCGTGCTGGGCCGCAACCCAGGGCGCATTCGCTCCGATTTCGAGATTGACATTCCGCAATACCGCGATCGCAAGTCGCCGCGCTTTCTGGCTTACGTCGATTACATCTACAAGACGCTGACGCGTCCGGACGAACCGGTTTCCGTTCCGGGCAAGGCGACGCAGCAACCCGGCGACGGCCAGCCGCGCGAGCGCACCAAGTTCCAGATGCTGCCTCACGCGCGTCCCGGCGGCATCGCTGGATTCATGGAGTTGCTCGCCGACCGCGGCGGCCGCGACGATCTCTACAAGCTGGCCGACGAACTTGCCATGGATGTGGACGACTTGCTTCCCATCGTGGACGCTTCGGTGATGCTCGGCTTCGCGGTGTTGAACGAAGGCGACGTCGAGATCACGCCGGAAGGCCGCAAGTTCGGCGAAGCCGACATCCAGACGCAGAAGCAGATCTTCCGCGACGCGGCTCTCAAGAACGTCGCCATCCTGCGGCTCATCGAGAACACCTTGCATGCCAAGCGCGACCACGCCATCGGAGAAGAGTTCTTCCGCGACATCCTGGACGAGCATTTCAGCTCCGAGGAAGTCGAGCGCCAGTTCGAGACCGCTCTGAACTGGGGACGCTACGCCGAAATCTTCGACTATGACTCCGAGAACGGCCGCTTGTTCCATCGCGAAGAAGCCGACGCCGACTCGGTGTCGATTCTGGGCGAGGCTTGATGGCCCGTTCAAGCTGGCAACCCATTCGCATTCTCGGCAAGGGACCGTGGTCGTTGCTGCCCGCGCAAACCTGGTCGGTGCTGACCGACTTCGTGATCTTCGCTGCCGGCCTTTCGATCTTCTATGCGGTGCTGGTTCTGGCGCGCACCTGGTTTGGCCCATTCAATCCTCACGTCGAGATCTCGCGCGATCCGACGAAACTGCCGGTTTACGCGGCGTATTCGCTGCTGCGAATCACCGTCGCTTACGTTCTCTCGCTGGCCTTCACGCTGGTTTACGGCTACGTCGCCGCCTACAATCCACGCGCCGAGCGCATCATGATTCCGCTGCTCGACATCCTGCAGTCGATTCCGGTGCTCAGCTTTCTGCCCGGCGTGATGCTGGCGATGGTGGCGCTGTTTCCCAATCACCAGATCGGCGTGGAGATGGGCGCAATTCTTCTGATCTTCACCGGCCAGGTCTGGAACATGGCCTTCAGCTTCTACTCTTCGCTGAAGAGCATTCCGCGCGACATGCGCGAGGCGGCCAAGATTTACCGCTTCAACTGGTATCAGCGGTTCACGCAGTTCGAGTTGCCGTACGCGGCGATCGGGTTGGTGTGGAACTCCATGATGTCGGTCGCGGGCGGCTGGTTTTTTCTGATGGCGTGCGAGATGTTCGTTCTCGGCGACCGCGACTTTCGCCTGCCAGGACTCGGATCGTATCTGCAAACCGCCGCCAGCGCGGGCGACACGCAAGCGATTCTGTGGGGCGTCGGAACCATGATCGCGGTCATCGTGCTGCTCGACCAGATTGTCTGGCGTCCTGTGATCGCGTGGGCGGAAAAATTCAAAATGGAGCAGGTGGAGAGCGCCGACGCGCCGCGGTCGTGGTTTCTCAACCTCATGGAAGCCTCGCGCGGATTGCGACGGCTGCGCAAGAAGACCATCAGGCCGGTGCGCGAGCGGCTTGCGCTTCACTTCGCCCGTCTTTATCACGGCGCCGATGACGACACTCCGCCAGCACCGTGGAAAGTCTGGACCGGCCGCGCGATTGCCGTCCTTGCCGTGATCGCCGTGCTGTACGCCGTCACCCGGGCGATCGCCATGCTGACCGGACTGAACGGCGGCGAATATCGTGAACTGATGACCGGCGCGGGCGCAACGTTCCTGCGCGTGGTCGCGGCGCTGACCATCGGCGCAGCCTGGACGATTCCGGCGGGCGTCGCCATCGGATTCAATCCCAAGCTGGCGCGCATTGCGCAGCCGCTGGCGCAGATCGCGGCGTCGGTTCCGGCGACAGCGTTGTTTCCCATCGTGCTGCTGGCGCTGATTCGCATTGGCGGCGGCTTGGGGCTCGGCTCCATCGTGCTCCTGCTGCTGGGCACGCAGTGGTACATCCTGTTCAACGTGATCGCCGGCGCCATGGCGATTCCCACCGACCTGAAAGAAGCGTCGCTGCTGTGCAAGTTCAGTCGCGGCCAGCGCTGGCGCAAATTAATTCTGCCCGGCATCTTTCCTTACCTCATCACCGGAATGGTCACGGCTTCCGGCGGCGCCTGGAACGCCAGCATCGTCGCCGAATATCAGCATCTGAAAGACCAGACCTACACGACCGTTGGTCTGGGCGCGACCATTTCGCGCGCGACCGACTCCGGCAATTTCGATCTGCTGCTGGCTTCGACCATCGTCATGTCCATCGTGGTTGTCACCATCAACCGCCTGGTCTGGCGTCGCATGTACCGGCTGGCTTCCACGAGATACACGTTGGAGACGTAAAGGGCCGCTTTTCGCTATTCGCCATTGGCTCTCGATTCGGAGCTACCTTTGCCTGCCTGATGCCCCCTCCCCCCAAGGCTCCGACTTGGAATCAACGACTTAGGCAAGAAATCTCCGTAAATGATTGATCCCGTGTGGTTTATAGGTACATGATTGAGGCGCAAGAGGTTAGCGGTAGGTGTAAGTGGCCGACGGTCAATTGTCAGGGCATCACGGGCTCGTGTTCTGCCGGTTTGTCCAACGCTGATGCGTTGCGGAATCCTCATCGCCTTGCTGCCCTCCGAAAATGTCGTTTCCTGGCTCGTCTCAAGCGTCTGATCGAGCGCCGTTTGTGTGTGCAGGCGCGGCCGGGACGACCTCTGTCGTCCCTGCGGGACTGAGTCCCCTAACACTCTTTCCCAGCGCTGAAGCGCTGGGCTAAGCTCTGTCATCCCACACTGTGGGACTAGGTTCCGTCACCTCCCGGGGCTAAAGCCCCTGCGTATATATGTCGGCCTTTGACGCTCGCCTGAAGGCCGGCTCTACCCGAGCAATTCCGATGCACTCAGTCGCCTCCCGGGGCTAAAGCCCCGCGTGTGTATAACGGCCTTTGACGCCGGCCTGAAGGCCGGCTCTACCCGAGCGATTGCGATGCACTCAGTCGCCTCCCGGGGCTAAAGCCCCGCGTGTGTATAACGGCCTTTGACGCCGGCCTGAAGGCCGGCTCTACCCGAAGCAGGGCTTTAGGTTCCGGTGCGAAGCAGCCGACTCTACCCGAGCAGGCCTCACCCGCCCGTCCCTTCCGGCTCCAGCCGCTGAAGTACCGGCAAAATCCTTACCTCAGGCGCTAAAGCGCATTCCCTAATCGAAGCTCTTAATGGCACGCCTGGAAGGCGTGCTCCACCCGTGCTGCTCCTGGGCAAATGCGCCTCTTGAGGAACGCGCTGAACGCACCCTTGCCGCTACGTTCCGCTCTTCTTCTGCACCTCGCTCATGGCATCGGCGGCGTCGGCCGGCTCCGTCGCCGCCGGTTTCTTGTCCACCTCAGCTTTTTGTGCCGCGGCCGGAGGCGCTTCGCCGGTGAGGGCCGCAGTCTCCGCCTCCTGCGGCTTCGTAGCGGCCGCGGCTGCCGCCGCCTCCAACTCGGCCCGTCGCTGGGCTGCCACCTCGGCCAACTCACGTTTGATTTCGGCCGCGTTGCGGGCGCGCTCCTCGGGAGTGCCGAACATCTGCTCTTCATTGCGGCGGGCCGCTTCGACGACGTAGCGGGCCCGCTGAATCGCGCGTTTGTGCTCCTGTACTTCGTTCATCGCCTGCCGGGTGAATTCTTTCTCACGGCGCTGGTAGGCGTCCGGGCCCTGGGTGCGGAGGATATCTTCCAACTCCACGTCCTCGGGCCCGATCGCGTCCCAGCGAAAGGGCTTGCTGCGATAAGGCGAAGGCTCGACCTTGACGGCCGTGGCTGCGGCTGGCGGAAACACCACCTCGGGCGGCTTCGCCAAGTCCAGATCCTTCGGCAGGTCGAACTCTTCCTCGAAGCCGGGATAGTCTTCGGCGCGCTCGACGGTGTTGGACTCGTTGTACACGCCCAGAGTGGGCGCGGCAGTGGCGCTGCGCAGGTCGCTGGAGGCCTGCTGCAGGCCATAGAGCAGCAGCCCGGCGCGGCGTGTCTTCGATGAGGCCGGCGGCCAGCGCGTCGAGCACCTGCATGCGGGCCACCTGCACCGCGTTCAGGTCTTCGAGGAGCGGCAGGACGAGAACGTGCGGCTGGCGGCGGGCCTGCGCGCGCGCTATGCGCATGCGGTGGCCCAGCGCCCGCAGATGAAAGCGACAGTACTCGCGCCCGCGCAGCGGGGCGCCTTGGCAGTAGACGCCGTCTTCTTTGACGTGACGGCAATGATGGATTGACATAAGACCCTCTCTTTCGTGTTTCGCTGGTCGCTGTTCGCCATCCGCTCTCCGCTGTTCGCCATCCGCTCTCCGCTGTTCGCCATCCGCTCTCCGCTGTTCGCCATTCGCTCTTCGCTCTTCGCCAGCGTCGCTCGTTCCGTGGCCGCCTGGTGCGGACCTGGAGGCCGGAGCCTTCTCGTGCTGCTCCACCGTGGTGGAGTCGGCATCTTGTTCTATCTGGTGATATTCGTTGATCGACATTTTTCCTCATTTCTCGAGGGTCTGGTTTGTTCATGCCTACCGAAGCTCACTTCCTCCCGGAGTTCTTGGGTCTTGTCTCCAATGCAAAAGCCCCGCGCCAGATCCTTGTGGTCTCTCACCCTCTCGCCAGGAGTGGACGAAAGGTTGGGACACCTAGGACCGAGTCGCAGGGCTCGTTTCAGTTACGATGACCTGCTGCTTTATTTTGAGGGTCCTCCCCTTCGCTGGACGGCGCGCGGCACACGCGCTGCTCGTCTCGTCACGCGAGCGGGTGACAACGACCCTATAGCGCATAGGCTAGGGTATGCGCGCAAGGTCTGTCTGTGACGCAGCGCACATGAGTGAGTGGGAGGAGGTGTCCTCCTTGGCAAAGAAGACGCGGCGCGACGTTGAAGGGGCGTCGGCTACAACTTGCCTGACTCCAATGCACCGGCCAAGGTAGTAACATCTTAGTGCCAAACCAATTGGATAGTTGCTATCCGAGTGAGTGAGGTGGAGCAACCTCTTCGGAGGCGGCTTCGGCTGCTAAATGAATGATTTCATTTGCAATCCAGTCTGACTCCCGACTGGCATTTGAGTTGCCCTGTGAAACGGTAGGCAGAGTCGCGACGTCAGGCTCAATCGCTGGATCCATCGGGAGGAATCCGTGAAAATCAATCACCGTTTTCTTGTGTTCTGCCTTCTGGCATTCAGTTCCGCAATTATCTGGGTGTCTTCCGCCGCCGCCCAGGTTGTGATTGCAACGGTACCGGTAGGCATTTGGCCCGGTGGTGGCGGTGAACTCGGTGACCAACAAGATCTACGTCGCCAACAACGGGTATGACGGGACTGTGACGGTGATCGATGGTGCCACCAACACCACCACGACGGTCGCCGCGGGAACCGATCCCGAGTTGGTGGCGGTGAACTCGGTGACGAACAAGATCTACGTGCCAACTAAGCAGGACAACACCGTGACGGTGATCGACGGAGCCACCAATAACACTACCACGGTAAACGTGCGGGAATATCCCCATCGGTGGCGGTCAACTCGGTGACCAACAAGATCTACGTCGCCAACGAGTTCGGCAATACCGTGACGGTGATCGACGGGGCTACCAATAACACCACGACCGTCAGCGTGGGACAGGACCCCTATGCGGTGGCGGTCAACCCGGTGACCAACAAGATCTACGTCGTTAACGAGTTGGCAGCACCGTGACGGTGATCGACGGAGCCAGCAACAACACCACGACGATCGCCGTCGGGAATTATCCCGATGCGGTGGCGGTCAACTCGGTGACCAACAAGATCTATGTCGCGAACAATGCCGACCCACCGTGACGGTGATCGACGGGGCCACCAATAACACCACCACGATCAGCGTAGGGGGCTATCCAAATGATCCCACTGCCATGGCGGTCAATCCGGTGACCAACAAGATCTATGTTGTGAATTACTTCGGTTCCACCGTCACGGTAATCGACGGGGCCACCAATGCCACCACCACGATCAACGTCGATTCTGAACCCTTTGCTGTAGCGGTCAACTCGGTGACCAACCAGACCTACGTCACTCACCAGTTCGGCGACACCGTGACGGTGATCGATGGGGCCACCAACAACACCGTTCCGGTCATTGTCGGGGATTATCCCAGCCAACTCGCGGTGAACGCGACGACGGACAGGATATATGTTGTCAACTTCGGCGACAGCACCGTTTCCGTGATTGGTGGAGACTGTCGGGCCCTGCGCAACTCGTTCCAGTGACACCTTGCCGTTTGGTGGACACGCGCAAGAGTGGCGGCCCGATTCAGGGCAATACTTCCCGGGACTTCACCATTCCGCAACTCGGCGGCTGCAACATTCCCAACACGGCTGCTGCCTATTCGTTGAATGTAACGGTGGTTCCACCCGCGCCGCTGGGCTACCTGACCATCTGGCCCACGGGCGAGAGCCGGCCGCTAGTCTCGACGATGAACTCGCTGGACGGCCGCATCAAGGCCAACGCAGCCATCGTTCCCGCCGGAGCCTCTGGTGCGGTCAGCGTTTACGTCAGCGACACCACCGACGTAGTGCTGGATATCGACGGCTACTTCGCGCCCACCAGCGGCTCGACGCTGGCCTTCTATACGCTGACGCCGTGTCGCGTGGCCGACACCCGCAAATCCAACTTCCCGCAGGGGCTGGGTTCACCGCATCTGTCGGGCAACGTAGCACGCGATTTCCCGGTCTTGAACGCGGCTGCTTGTAACATCCCATCCAGTGCGCAGGCCTATTCGATGAACTTCACGGCCGTGCCCTATCCGGCGATGGGGGACCCGCTGGGCTATCTGGAGCTGTGGCCGACGGGCCAGAAGCCGGCGAATCCGGTGTCGACGCTGAACAACTTGACGGGGACGATCGTGGCCAATGCAGCCATTGTGCCTGCGGGCACGGGCGGCGATATCACCGCCTATGCCAGCAACGACACCGACCTGGTAATTGACATTAACGGATACTTCGCTCCGGCGGGGCAGAACGGGTTGTCGCTGTATCCGGCCGTGCCCTGCCGGGTGATCGACACGCGCAAAATTGGCAACGGGCAGCCGTTCAGTGGGACGCTGAGTCCTCCGGTGGATGTGGTGGACAGCGTGTGCGCACCACCGGCTGCGGCGCGAGCCTATGTGCTCAATGCGACGGTGGTGCCCAGCGGGGGTCTCGGCTATCTGACGTTGTGGCCAGATGGCGAGGGCCAGCCGGCGGTCTCGACGCTGAATGCCATCGACGGAGCGATCACTTCGAACATGGCGATCGTGCCGAACATTAACGGCAAGGTCGACGCGTACGCGTCTGGAATCACGCAACTGATCCTGGACATCTCCAGCTACTTCGTGCCGTAAGAGCGCGGAGCCTGTGGCGGAGCGGCGGCAGTTGACCGATGCGTATGATAACGACGGCGAAGAAAGAGATCATGCTGCGCAAGAGCGCCAAGGAGGGCCTATGGTATTGTCGTGGGCATCACAGGGCAAGACCGCAGGAGAGGAGATTCATGATTCAACGTAGAAGTCTGGCGCTTGTTTGCATGGCGATAGCACTCACGATGGGCGCAATCAGCGCTCAGGCGCAATGGGTGATGGTGGCGCGCGCCGTGGCGGGGCGAGTGCAGCAGATGAGCGATCGCTCGAAGGACGGGTCGGGATTCGATGTCGCCACCGTCGTCCTGGAGGCCAATGCCGACAAGGTGTACCAGACCGCAATCAAGAATCTGTCTGCGCGTACCGATCTCAAGATCACCAGGCAGGACGAGAAAAAACGGGTGGTGCAATTTACCAACGGTATGCAGGTGGCGAGTCTGCAGGCCACGCCGTTGAGCGACAGCGTCACGCAGTTGGTGGTTGCTTCGAACCTGACGGCGCAGCCCGACGCCACCTCGCTGGTGGTGCAAGGGGTGCTGAAGGTTTGCAAAGAAATGAACGTGGAGTGCACGCTGACGGGCCAGTGATGACAGCGGACATCGGTTCGATGAGCGGAGAGGGAAGTGTCAAGCTTAATTCGAAGCATTATCCCACTCAACGAGCTCGTAGGCGCCTAAGCGGCCTGCCATCCTGAGCGATGCGGTTGTGCGCGGCGCGCCGAACGACCGACGAGCGGAAGGACCTCTAATGAGCACTCACCGCACGCTGCGTCCCAAATATAGGGATCCTTCGACTCCGCAGGAGTCCGCCAGCGGACTCCTGCTCCGCTCAGGATGACACAACAATTCCTGCACTGCGGATTCGCCGCTTCACAGCGAAAGGCTAAACGCGAAAAGCGGATGCTTTACTGCGACAGCTTGCTGTACTGCGAATTGGTGGTCGTCACCTTAATCTGTTTTGCGGCGGCGTCGACGACCGTCTGCTGCGCGTAGTTGGTTCCATCGGGCAAGCTGGCGAATTGCACGGCCAGCGTCACCGCGTCCTTCTCCTGGCCCATGTAAGTATTGACGTTGAGCGTCTGGATTTTTTTGGTTGCGGTGTCGAAGGCGACCGTCATCTGGTCGCCGGGCTGGGCATAGTTCTTAAAGACCAGTTGGGCCGCGCCGCCGCCGGGAACGATGGAGACGTTGTGGGCCTGAAAGGCCTGCTGCATCTTCTGCGGGTTGGGCGGAACGTACAACGCGAGAAGGCTCTGGACCTGCTGCATGTAGTCCTTCAACTCGTCGGTCTTCTTCTCAACCACGTGCTCCTTCACCCGGCCACGCCGGCCGCTCTGGTCTTGCTGCTGCTGTTGCGGCTGACCGATGGGGACCTTCTGGATTTGCCCATTGGCGCCGTAGCTGCACAGTTTCTGGGAGGGAGGTTTCGCGTCGCCCTTGTAGGTGACTTGCATGGTCTCGACCCATTGGTACTGATGAAGCCGCTGCTTGTTCTCCGCCGCCGACTGCTTCAGGGCCGCCAGTTTTTGCTGCAGCTCTGACGAGCCGCCTCCCGTTTGGGCGAGGGACGAAGCCGCCAGGGCCACTATGAGAATGAAGGCTGCGGCCAAATAGGTCATGGTTGCGGCGCCGGAAGATCTGCGGGCCGTGCTGGCTGATTTCATGCGAACGCTCCTCTGTCATTCTGTGAAGTATTGTGTCTGGTTGCTAACGGGTGCACTTGCGTGGCACAGCTCCAAGCGATGTTGCTATTCGGTCTGCGTGATCGGAACCTGTTTCGTTTCGTCGCCTTCGTGAGGGCTGAATCCGGTGAACTGCAGCCATCCGAACCAGCCCCATATCCCGGCCAAATAATATTTGTTAAAGCGCTTGCCGAAGATGACCTCGGGAGTCTTTGCCGGCGCAGACTTCTTCTGCACGAAATAGAGGGCCTGTTGCCTCTTGCCATCGCTACTGCGCAGCAAGCCATAGGAGGGCGATATGGCTTCCAAAGTATATTGCCCGGCGGGGAAAGTCGCACCTCCGATGCTGAACTCGAAGGGGACGTTGATTTTCCCGCGATGAGGCTGGTTCTGGCCGAAGCCGAAGATGGAAAGGCCCAACAACAGGCAAGACAAGGCAACAATTCGATAGCATCGCAACATGATTCGCATTGGCTTACTCTCGGAGTCCCGCCCGCACGGCGCATGCGGGACGCGTTTCACAATCAATCACCCGAGGTTGCAGGCGCCGTGGACGACCCGGAGGGCAGCCCGACAGCGTTTCCCAGTTTTTCTTCCTTCGCGTCCCAGGTGAGGATCTTCAGGTCCAGAACAAAGATCGAGTACAGCACCGGGACCATCAACAGGGTAATGAAAGTGGCGACCGTCAGTCCACCAATTTGCGCATAACAGAGCGGCTGCCAGAGTGGGCCGCCGTGCATGGCCAGCGGAAACAGCGCCAGCACGGTCGCGCCCACGGTAATCATCACTGGACGCAGACGAATGATACCGGCGTCGATGACCGCTTCTTCGAACGGCTCGCCCATGGCGTGCCGCTCCTCGATGAAGTCGAAGAGCACGATGACGTGGCTGACAATGACGCCGATGAGGCTGGCGATACCGAGGAAGGCCATGAAGCCGAACGAGGTATTCATGACCCAAAGCGCAGCGATGGCGCCGGCCACGCCATAGGGAGCCGCCGCGAAGACCAGCAGCGGCTTGATCGCGTTGTTGAACTGGAAGAGCAGGGCGAGATAAATCGCCGAGACCGAGATCATCAACACCAACGCCAGGTTGCGGAAGCCGACCTTCTGCTTGTCGAATTCGCCGCCTACGGTCAGGCGGTAGCCCGGCGGCATGGTTTTCTCCAGCTCTTTCAGCTTGGGCACTGCGACGTTGGTGATCTCCGAGGGAAGATGTCCTGGCGCCGGGAAGGCGTAGATCGACATGGTGCGAAAGTGATCCAGGCGGACGACGCGGTCGGTGGCCATGCTGTTTTGAATGCTGGAAATCTGCACCAGCGGAATCTTGGTGCCGGCCGACTGCGAGTACACATAAAGGTTCTGGATGTCGGAGAGACGGGCGCGTTCGTCCATCTGCAGACGGGCCACGACGGGAATATTCTTGTCGCCATCCTGCAGCGAGGTCACGGGAACGCCGCTCATGGCGCTGGTGGCGGAATTGGCCACGTCCATGTTGCTGATGCCCGCCAGGTTGGCGCGGTCGGGATCGACGACCAGGCTGACCTGGGCGCTCTCTGCGTCCCACTCGTTGCGCACGCGCACCGCGGCGGGAGCGGACTGAAGGATGTCGATCACCTGCGCGGCGATTTGCCGCATGGTCTGGATATCCTTCGCGCTTCCCGCCGTTCCCACGTCGGCATCGCTGATGACGCGAATCTCGACCGGGTAGTTGACCGGGTTGGTCTGAAGCTGACGGTAGTCAACCCGCACTCCGGGAAGGGAGGCGGAGAGAACCGGCTGTACCTGGTCGACGAAGACGGGCGTGATTTCCTTCTGGTCCAGCTCAATCAACACCTCGGCGTAGTTGAGCTGCTGCGACTGCGGCGACAGAGAGAACCAGAAGCGCGGGCTGCCGCCTCCCACCCAGGTGGTCACATAGCGCAGGATGTGGGCCGGATTGCCTTGCTTGTCGGGATGCTGCTTGCCCCACACGTCGGCTTGCTGGCGGATGATCTGTTCGACTCGTTGCGCCGCCTGGTTGGTGGCCTCAAAGGTGGCGTCGTTCGGCAGCCAGACATCGGCATAGGACCAATACTGGACATCGTCAGGGAAGAACGAGGTCCTCAATTGGGTAAAGAGAAACCCGCCCAACAGGAGAAATGCCAGCGAGCCTATGGCGACCTTCCAGCGGTGTTCGATGGCGAACTTGGCAACCCGCGCATAGTAACCGGTGAAGCCTGTCGTGCGGCGCACCTCGATGGGTGCTTCCGCCTTCTTGTCGGGACGCAGAATGTAATAGCCCAACAGCGGGATGAACGTCATCGATGCCAGTCGCGAAGCGACCAGGGCGCACGTCATCACGATCGGCAGGCTGTAGAGGAACTCGCCCGTGTTTCCGGTGACCAGCAGGAACGGCAAATAGGCAACGATGTTCGTAATGGTGGCGTAGAGGATGGCGGTCGCGATCCTCGTCGGGCCGAGCCAGGGCGCCACGATTCGCGGCTGTCCCTCGGCCAGCATTCGCTTGATGGAATCGCCGGCGACAACTGGGTCATCCACCAGCAGGCCAAGCGCAATGATCAGCGACGCCACGGAAACTTGCTGGATGTCGATGCCGAGCACGTAGATGAAGCCGAAGGTCAGCGCCAGCGTGATGGGGATGGAGATCGCCATCAACAGCGCGGAGCGCCACTCCCAGAAGCCAATCAACGAGACGATCACGACCAGGCCAATGGCTTCGTAGAGCGCATCCATGAAGAGATCGATTTGCTCTTTCACCTGCACCGGCTGGTCCGAGGTGTGGACCATGATCAGGTCGTCGGGCAGATAGCGCTTCACCGATTCCAGCTTCTCGCTGACATGGCGGCCGAAAAGGTCAACCTGCTGGCCGTCGCGCATGTAAACGGCAAGCGTGATGGCCCGGCTGCGAATCCAGTTTCCCTTGGCATCGCGCCAGTTCAGGTAATTGAGGAAAGTGGGAGGGCTCTGGTACGCCCGCGAAATGTCCACCAAGTCGCGCAAATAAACCGGGCTATTGGACGCCGAAACGCCGATGATGACGTTGCCGATGTCCTGGGCCGAGCCGAACAATCCAGACGGATTGATGGTCAGGTTTTTCGGCCCGACTTCCAGCTCTCCTGCAGGCAGGGTGATGTTCTGGGCGCCAAGGACATCCTTAAGCTTCGAAGGATCGTAGCCATATTGCGCCAGGCGCTGCTGCGAGTAGTCGAGGTAGATTTGCTCTGCGAGCACGCCCGAGCGGGAGACCTTCGAGGTTTCCGGAACGCCTTGCAGCGTACGTTGCAGCAGTTCGGTGTAGTCGTCGAGATCGCGATACGAGTACTTCGCGCCCGCGACTTCCGCGAGCCTAGCCTCGGTGTCGGCGGGGCCACGAATGATGGCGGGCTGCCAGGCATCGGGGTGGATCTCGGAGCGGTGAAGATCTGCCTTGATCAGTTGTTCACCGCGCTGGCGAATGGTGGCGTCGTCGAAGCTGGTACTGGCGTCCAAGCCAACGTATCCGGGTCCATCGAAGAAGTGAAGATCGCTGAGGGTCTTGCGCTGGCTGGCGATGCGAGCTATTGCTTCAAAATTCGCACGAACCGGACCGGCGGCGACGGACATGGGAAATGCATAGACGACGCTGACGCGCGGCTGAGGCGCATTTCTTGGTAGTTCGGCGCGCGTCCGCTCGATGGCCTTCCGTATGGCAATGGCCCGGAGAGCGACTTCCGTAGGAGTGACGATGGGGCTGGCCACCGTCAGCATCAGCGCCGCAGTGTCGCCGAAATTGCTGTTGAACTGAATCGGCCCTGCTCCCTTCGGCAGATTCATCTGATTCAGCTTCAAGTTCATGTCGGAGAATTGCTTCTCCTTGTCCTTCACGTTGTCATTGAGCTGGATGTAGACAACGGACAATCCCGGGAAGCTGAGAGAGCGGATGCCAAAATCCGATGGGCTGGGGGGCTTGAGAGTGGAATTCAGGGCGACGGCCTGCTCGATGGGTCGCGTGAGTAATTGTTCCACCTGCTCGGTGGTAGCTCCCGGCCAGGAGCACTGCGCGGACGCCACCCGTACCGGGATGTTCGGGTCCTTGCGCTTGGGCATGTTCTGATAGCTAAACCAGCCCCAGACGAAGGTTGCGAGCAGCAGGATGAGCGCCACCTGGCGGTGCTCGGTGAAGAACCGCGCCATGTTGTGCGTGGTGGCTACGTATTCAGCGTCACTCTTGAACGTGTGGGCCATCTGTGCTGGGCGTAGTGCCGCAGGAAAGCGGGAAGATTAAATCATATCGTGAAGGAAAAGTCTGCTCTCTCCAGGCACTTCCGTTCTTTGGCAGGTCAGGGCGCGCAGCCAGAAGAGCCCAGCAATACGCAAAATACTTATGATTGTGGAGCGTAATGTCGATCGCCGCGCGTCGATGGACACAGCTTCTCGTCCCTCCGCAAGGCGTAACCTCGCGGGATGAGAGACAGACGACTGCGAGAGCGGGGCCGCCTGCGGCGCGATTAACCGGGCTCTGTGGATTCCGTTTCAGCTCTTGTGCGAGGTCACCGCGAAAAACTCAGCTGCCTCCTGCTCCACCTTCTTACAGCCGCACTTCGGGCAAATGACCTCCTGGCTCTCGTGTTCCTTCAAGGTGAGGATCACTTCAAACGCGGTGTGACATTCAGGGCAAAGATACTCGTAAACAGGCATGGACATACCCCCTGGGAGAAGTGGCTGGCAGTGAGACTGCCAGGGTTAGAATTTGCCGTCAGCGAACTCCTGCGTGTTCCTTCTCATGATGCTCTTGCGGAAGCTTTTCTGTCTCGGGCACTTCGATGTCCGAGATCTCCTGCGCGCGATGCAGGAAGAAATACGCGGCCAGCAAGGTGACCATAAGCAGGCCAACGACGACCATGAGGATGGCGAAATATCCCACCGTCCGGACCGGCGCCAGGGCTTCGCGTTTGCTTTGGCTCACCATGACGAACCAGCTCAGGTTGGAATAGCTCGGGGTCAGGCCGGTATCGGCAAAACCGACAATTCGGTTGCCCCCGCGCAAGCCGGCGACCACGTATCCCGCCTGTCGGCCTTGCAACGTTCCCAGCGCATCGCGCACCGCGCCGTATTCTTCGGACTTCATCTCCATGGCAGGCGTCACGTTGGGCGCGCTGATCACGATGCCGTTCTCTTTGACCAGCATGGTTGAGGTCGTCCGTCCCGGTTGCTCACGATTGAGCATTGCGAAGAGACCGGAAACGTCCACCAGAGCGTGGATTGCGCCGATGAAGCGGCGGGAGTTTTCATCCAGCACGGGGATCCCGATCCCGATGTAATTCGCCGTGCCTTGGCCGTCAAACAGTACTTCTGTGACGTACACCGAGCCCTTTCCCTGGGCGAAAACACCCTGCCAGAAGACTTCTTCAATCGGAGCATAATGCGCCGGCTTGTCGGTCGCTGCCACGGGCACGCCATAGGCGTCCAGGACGATCAGTTTCATGAAACGCGGATCCAACTCGCGGTAATGGCGAAGGGATGTCGAAGCGCGTGACGCGAGAATACCGGCGACCAGCACGTCAACTTCCGGGGTGGACCACTTGTTTTCGGTATTGGCAATTTTCGCGGCCTTCGCGGCATCGTTCATTTGCGCGGAAGCGCGGTTGGCGGCAACGATAGCATCCATGACGGCGGGTTGCGTGGCGATGGCGGCTACATTGGTAACCCGGTCGTCAACGAATTGACGGGCTGCGATCGCGTCGCTTTGCGCGATCTCGCGGAGCAGCGTACCGGTGGTTTGCTCGACCGCGCTTTGGCTCTCCATGGTCAGATACAGGCCGATGAAATTCAGCGGGACGAGGATCACGATGAGGAGAATTAACAGTTTTTCGAGGGAGATTCGGACTTCAAAATTATTGAGCGGCATGGCTGCCTCCTGCTGGAACCATGACTCAGAGCAGCGGGGATTGTTCTGCTGCCCGCAACGAGGGCCCTTGCTGGAATGCCGCGCCGGCAACGCCTGTCGGCCGGCAACTTCTATGTTGTCAGCATAAGAGCTACTCATCACCAAGTCAGTGATAGCGGTCACCCTACCGGCGGACATTCGCAAGGGCACACATGGGGCGGGATTACAGCACAGTCTTTGAAGGGGCCGCATTGGAACATGGCCATGCGTAACTTGTCGGTTGACCTTGACTCGGGGTGCCCATGAGAGCTATTTTAGATGGCGAAGAAAAAGCGAATACCAGCATTTTGATTATGCATCCGTCGCTGCTCCAGATCGAAGACTTTCCCGCCGCCCCAACCTTGGTGGGGATTGCCAAGTTGGCGGCGCAGGGCGAATCCATCCGACAGGGACACCTGGTGGAGTATTTCACCCTCCAGTCCCGTTCCTTGCTCAGCCGCTGTACCTCGTCGCGGGTGCCGTTCACCTGGACGATCAATCCCTATCGCGGCTGTGAGTTTGCCTGCAAGTATTGCTACGCGCGTTATACGCACGAGTTCATGGAGATGCGCGAGGGGGTGGATTTCGAACGCAAAATCTATGTGAAGCGGCAGGCAGCATGGCTGCTGCGACAGGACCTCAGAAAGGTGAAGAGGGGCGAGCAGATCGCCATCGGCACGGCCACCGACCCCTACCAGCCAGCAGAGAAGCGCTTCGAGGTCACGCGGGGGATCCTCGAGGAACTGTCGCTGCACCACGGACTGGAGATCGGGATCGTTACCAAGTCGAACCTCATCCTGCGGGATGTTGCGCTGCTGCGGCAGGTCGCGGAGCACAATTCGCTGTTCGTGAACGTGACCATCACTACGCTGAACGCAAAACTGGCGAGGATCCTGGAGCCGCGGGCGCCGCGTCCCGACCTGCGTCTGCAGGCGGTAAGGGAATTGAACGCCGCCGGAGTCAATGCTGGTGTGATCTGCGCGCCAGTGCTGCCGGGCATTACCGATTCGCCGTCTGCGCTCAACGCGCTGGTGCGGGCGACAAAAGAGGCGGGAGGGAAGTACATCTATGCCAATCCGCTTTTCTTGAAGCCGTGCTCGGCGAAGGTGTTTCTTCCGTTCCTGGAGGAGGAATTTCCTCAACTCGTCGAAGATTATCGCAAGCGTTTCGCCGAGCTCGCTTTCGTCAGCAAGGCATATAGCAAACGCATTTCGGAGCTGATCGCAAGCCTCCGCAAGAAGCACGGCTTCAGCCGGGAATTCGCGTCTCGGAGCCAGAGTGCCCACCCGCCGCAGCACGAAGAGGAGCAGATGAAGTTGTTTGGCAGCTGAGTTGGGAGGCCCACCGGTGAGCTTTAGCTCGCGGTCGCGATGGACGCGTCCTCGCCGGCGAACTCCACGTTGGGCTTGTGCGGAATGATACCCGCCGCATAGCCCATGTCCAGAAGCTTAGCGATGGCTTCGCGCCCGTCTTTGCCATAATCGAGGGTGCGCTCGTTGACGTACATGCCGACGAACTTATCGGCCATCTGCGCGTCGAGATCGCGAGCGAACTGCATGGCGTACTGCAGGGCTTCCTCGCGATTGTCCAGGGCGTACTGGATACTGTCGCGCAGAGCCACGCAGCAGGAGTTCATCAGGTCAGAGCCGAGATCGCGGCGAATGGCGTTGCCGCCCAGCGGCAGGGGCAGACCGGTCTGTTCGCGCCACCACTTACCCATGTCCAATATCCTGTGCAGCCCGACTTTGTTGAAGGTAAGCTGGCCCTCGTGAATGATGAGCCCAGCTTCGTACTTCCCCTGGAGCACCCGGGGAATGATGTCATCGAAGGGCACAACTTCGGTGGCGATGTTGGGTGCGAAAAGCTTGAGCGCGAGGTAAGCCGTGGTCAGCGTCCCCGGTACCGCAATGGTGCAACCGCCGATCTCATCGAGGGGGATGTTGCGCGAGGCCACGATCATCGGCCCGTAACCCTCGCCCACACTGCCACCGCTGGGCATCAGCGCATATTTCTCCTGGAGATAGGGGTAGGCGTGGAAGGAGATCGCCGTGATGTCGTAGAAGCCGTCCATGGCTTTGCGATTCAGGGTCTCGATATCGCAAAGCGTGTGAGTGAACTTCACCCCGGGCACGCGAATCTTGTTGGTCGCCATGCCGTAAAACATGAAAGCGTCATCGGAGTCGGGGCTATGGGCGACGGTGATCTCGCGGACGTTCTTGGCGCTGTTGCGGGGCATAGAAATCAGTTCAGTCGGACGAACAGCAGGTCCCTCGACTCGGACTGAAGTCCTCGCTCGGGATGACAAGCTCAGCAGAGCAAAGTCCGCTCTGGTTGAAACCTAGATGAAACGCGATGCCGCACTGCGGCGCAGACGCAGCGTAATCGCAGCGGCCGCCATTACTTTCAGGACTTCGGCGAAGAAGAACGGATACAGCCCAAAGTACGCCGCGCGCTGCCAGCTGTGGGTCATGATCGCCAGCCAACTGAGCCCGCCGGCGAACAGAGCGAGTTCGCCCGCCACTCCAGCCAGCACATTGCGAGCAAAGCTGGAAGAGCCACGCTCGGCGATCCATCCCGCCAGAAACGCCATCACCGGATATGCCCACAGATACCCGCCAGTAGCGCCAAGCAGTTGTGCAACGCCACCCGGACCAGCGGGATTGAACACCGGCAGTCCCATCGCGCCCCAAGCCAGATAAAGAGCGGCAGCAGTGAATCCGCGGCGGCTTCCGAGAGCCAGGCCAATCAGCAACACGGCGAAGTTGCCCAGCGTCAACGGCACGGGCGTGAAGGGCAGCGGGAAGATGAGTCGCGAGCAAACAGCGATGACAGCGCTGGCGCAAATCACGATGCCGGCCTGCTTGATCAAGCTGAACGGCAGTTCGGCAACATTTCCATCGTTACGCAAAGCGGTTTTCAGCATGTCTTCCTCACCGGCTACAAAGGTGAACTACGGCGCTTTCTCTTTTTCGGCGGCGCTTTCCGCGGCGTCCTCGATCAACGGCCGGACCTGGGCTTCGATCTCTTCCTGTCGCAGGTGCCGTTTGACCCGGAAATGAATCGCCAAGCACACAGCCGCTATCGCCACGGTGCACAGCACCAGAAGTACAAAAAATAACTTGATGACCACGATTATTCAGGATAACAGATGACGCGCCTGAGGACAGCCTTAGACGCCTACCGGGAATGGCTTGGGGCTGTGCTCTTCGGCACGCTCCCGGACCAGCGCATCGAAGCGGCCTTGCAGCAACGACATCAGTCCCGTGTACCAGTACCCAAACACGAACAGCACAAGGAACGGCACGGTTATGTAATTCTCATTGGCAATGGCGTACCACACCGTCAGCGCGAAATAGCCGCCAATCAGCATCTCGATGTAGGGCACCCAACCGAGGCGTTTACGATACTTTTTGGCGGCGATGGACTTTTCCTGCTTGCTCACCACCCGATACTTCGGAGTGCGGGCGAATGCGGTCTGATGGCCCACCAGCGCCTCCAGCACAGCTTTGCTGTTGGTGATGGTCAATCCGATGCCCAGGGCCATCAGCGGCGGCAGAAACAGGAATGTGCGCAGCCAGTTCCTGGGGAACAGCTCTTTCTGCGAGACCAGGTAGAAGCTCGATATGGAAAACGTGGACGCCAGGAACAGGGGAATGTCAATGTAGAGCATCTGGAACCATCCCTGGTAGAAGCGGATGACCATCGCCGGCAGCAGCAGAGTACTGAGAACGATCATCAGCGGATAGCTGATGTTGGCGGTCAGGTGGTACCAGGCTTCGGTCTTTTCGCGCCGCGAAACCGGGGCTCGCAGGATTTTCGGCAGGTCTTTCTTAGCGCATTGGATCAGGCCTTTCGCCCAGCGCGCCTGCTGCGTCTTAAATGCGGTCATCTCGATGGGCAGCTCGGCTGGGCACTCCACGTCCTGGAGGTAGCGGAACTTCCATCCCTTCAACTGTGAGCGGTAACTGAGGTCAGTGTCTTCAGTGAGGGTATCGTGCTCCCAGCCGCCAGCGTCGTCGATTGCTTTACGCCGCCACATTCCGGCGGTGCCATTGAAGTTGAAGAACACTCCGGCGCGCGAGCGGCCGCCGTGCTCCAACACAAAGTGGCCGTCGAGCAGGATGGCCTCCACTTCGGTCAGGAAGGAGTAATTGCGGTTCAGGTGTGTCCAGCGGGTCTGCACCATGCCGATCTCGGGATCGGCGAAGTGATGAATGACCTTCATCAGCCACTCCGGCTGGGGCGTGAAATCGGCGTCGAAGATGGCGACAAACTCGCCAGTGGAGACTTTCAAGCCGGCGTCGAGCGCGCCCGCCTTATAGCCTTCGCGGTTGGTGCGATGGTGATAGCTGATATTGTGGCCCAGCGCAGCGTGGCGCTCAACCACGCCGCGCGCCACTTCGACAGTTTCGTCAGTGGAGTCGTCGAGAACCTGAATCTCCAGCTTGTCGCGCGGGTACTCGAGCTTGCAGACACAGTCCACCAGCCGGTCAACTACATACTGCTCGTTGAAGATGGGCAGTTGAATGGTGACCCGCGGCAACTCCGCAAAGCGCGATGCAGGGTTAGTGACTTTGTTCTTGCGGTGTTTGTAATACAGATAAACCAGCTGGTAACGATGCATGCCGTAGAACGCCAGCAGCACCAGCACCACGAAATAGGGAATCAGCAGCGCCATGTCGAAGGCGTTGGCGTGGTACAGCCCTTTAAACGTGGTATCGAGGAAATGGGTCCGAAAATAATGGCGCAACCCATGCGGTTGCACCAGCAAAGCACAGCCCAAGCTGAAGACGGGATTCAGGGAGTGCTCCTCCAGGTATGCGTCACTACCGTTGTCCATCGGTCGAGGTTGAGGAAGCTTGTACAGCCGTTGATTGTACCTGACCAGGGAGTGGAAACAGCGGGGTATGGCAAAGCTTGTCCAGCGACATTGACTCTTATGCTCTGACGGCGAACAATAAAAGGACACGAGATGCGATGAAGCTGCTTGGGGTCCTTGCTGCACTCTTATGTTCGTTTCTGAGCTGCCCCTTGTTGAGCGGGCAGGCGCTTCCGGCCTCTTCCGCGTCAGCGGCGGTCCAGGAGACGTATCCCGACCAGGGCTATCTCTCTCCCACGCGCTATGTGAACCGGTACTTCGGGTTCGCCTTCGAGCTTCCTCCCGATGTGCGCTTGGAACCGATCCCACAGCCAGTCGCCCGTGACTCCCGGATTCAGATTCTGCAACTGGGAGGCCCTCCACCGGCATACGCGTCCGTGTCCATCTTTGCGTTTCCCTTGCGCGCCAAGCCCTCGACCGACGCCAAGGTCGTGCTTCGCAAAGCGCTCGACCAGGAGCTTTTTTACGGGGTGGAAGAATTGCATGGTCTTTCCAAGACCACGCTTGAGGGCCACCAGTTCTATTTCTACGAGACCCGTCGCGGAGCGGACCAGCATATGTCGCTGGCTACCAATCTCGAGGGGTATGTGGTAGTGGTGAGGTTAGGGGCGAATAATGAAAGAGCCGTCAAAGAGCTGGAATCGTCTTTCCAGCATGCGACGTTTATCGCTCCCACGAAAGCGCGGGAGTATGCGGGCGCGGACGCCTGGGAATATGAAGGACCGGCAATTTCATCCCACCGCCTGGCGCAGTTGCAGGCCGACCCTCCCGCGAAACACATTGATCCCGGGAAGTTCGCGGGAAATGTATACGAAAACCAATCGCTGGGCTTCCATTATCGCGTGCAGCCCGGCTGGATCCTGGAATCCGAAGGTGCGGTGCAGGCCGCCATCGAGCGCTCCAGAAAGAGCGATGTTGACCAGCCCTGGATGGGCACCGGTGAGCGGGAGCTGATGAAGATTTGCGACCGGACACTGTTCTCAGCATGGGCGAAGCGGCCCGGCACTGGGGGTCAGCTCTCGTATGACGACTTCGGCGAAGTCACCGTTTCGGCAATATCAACAGCCTGTTTCCCGGGGATGAGGTTTCCGGCGAAGGCGACCGACAAGCGGTCCATTGAAGACTTCCTGCTGCAATTTGGCCTGACACATCCCGTCCTGCGCGATATGCGTGACGCGAAGGCCTTTACCGCCGGGGGGAACGTCGTCGTGTACCTCCATGGCACAGTGGCATTTCAAGTTCCAGGCGACGAGCTCTCGCGGCGGCTGTCCATCTCCCTCGCCGTGACCTCGCGACGAGGTTATCTTCTGACCTGGTTCTTTGCTGCTCCTCACGACAGCGAGTTGAAAGAACTGCTGGAAGAGAAGATTGCTTTTGACGTGGAGCCGCTAACCGAGGATGCCAGCACGCCAAAGCCGGGAGGTGGTGAAAATTCGCCTGCCAGTTCACCAGCTGCAGACCCCACTCCTGCGGCAGCTACGGTTTCCATAACCCAGCCAGCGGCGAGGCCTGCTCAGGTGGCGAACACGAGTTCGGGGCCCCAAGCTCCGCAAGCTACTGCCGGTACTACCGCGGGAGCCGATCCTGCTCAGCCGGACGCACCTGCCGCGTCAGCCCCGTCGCGGCCCAGCCTGCTCCGGCCGGGGGAGACCATGAGGGACCAGCAGATCGGCGGCAAACCGATACCGCCGCAGCAGCACTAGAAAGCTACAGCTCCCTGCGCTTCGCCGCTCGTGAAAATCCGTTATCATCGGGAGCCTGCGACCAGCACTGGGCGGGAAGAGCGAAGAGCGGATCTTATGCGTGGACTCAAAGGCAAGCGAGTTGTGATAACGGGAGGCGCCAGCGGCATCGGCGCGGCCACGGCGGCCCGCTTCCTGGAGGAGGGCTCAATCGTCGCGGTGCTTGATCGTGACCAGAGTGCCTGCGCTCGAATCCAAGACGAGCTTCCGGCCATCGCAGGAACGTTCCTTGCGGATGTTGCCGATCACCACCAGGTGCAGCAAGCGTTTGCGGCGATCATTCGCGAGCTTAACGGCGTGAACGTCGTCATCAACAACGCCGGCATCAGCATTCGCCACAAGTTTCTCGACATTACGCCGGACGAGTGGAACAGCGTCCTCGCCGTGAACCTGACCGGCGTCTTCAACGTGGCGCAGGTCGCCGCCCGTTACATGATGCAACATTCGGGCGGGGTCATCTTGAATACGGCTTCGACCAACGGCATCATGGGCTATCCCTACTACGCCGACTATAACGCCACGAAAGCTGGGGTAATCGAGCTGACACGCTCCATGGCGCTGGAGCTCGCGCCGAAGGTTCGGGTAAACGCCGTCGCTCCCGGATACGTGCTGACGCCGATGCAGCGCACGGAATATTCCGACGAGATGCTGGAGGCTGTGAACCAGAAGATTCCGCTGCGCCGCCACGCCCAGCCTGAAGAAGTTGCCGCCTTGTTCGCGTTTCTTGCTTCCGACGATGCCGCTTACCTCAACGGGCATGTCTATGTGATTGACGGCGCCGAGACGGCCGGAGGCCTCGCCAGCCGATGACAAGACCTGGAACGGTGGTCCTTCGCGCCCGGACTTTAACTCGGGATCACTGCCGTCGCATATCCGGTGTCAAGGTCTTCACCCCGTAGAGTTATCTCGCATGCATCCGTTCGCGATTGCCGGACTTCTGTGCGTCATGATCTGGCTCGGTCTGCTTCTCTCGCGCGGACGTTTTTGGATGGTCCAGCGACTGGGAGCCGAGGTCGCGCCTCTTGCGGAGACCGGGCTCATCGCCATAGTCATCCCGGCGCGCAATGAAGCCGACGTGATCGGCAGCGCCATGGGATCGCTCCTGCGACAGAGCTGTGCCGGCTCGATGCATATTTTCCTCGTCGATGACAGCAGCTCCGATAGAACCGCAGCGGCGGCGCGCGAAGCGGCGGTAAGGAGCGCCCGTGCCGACGCGCTCACGGTGATTAACGGACAGCCGTTGCCGCCGGGTTGGTCTGGCAAGCTGTGGGCGATGCAGCAGGGAATCGAGCAGGCACTTCGGCTGCAGCCAAAATTCCTCTTGCTGACGGATGCCGATATTCAGCATTCGCCCGAGAATGTGGCCACGCTTGTCGCTATAGCGGAGAGCGGAGACTATGATCTTGCGTCGTTCATGGTGAAGCTGCACTGCCGCAGCCTGGCTGAGAAGGTGCTCATCCCGGCATTCGTTTTCTTTTTCTTCCTACTGTATCCGCCGGAGTGGATTCGCGATCCTCGGCGCAAGACTGCCGGTGCGGCTGGCGGTTGCATGCTGATTCGGCCGGCGGCGTTGGCGCGGGCTGGAGGAATCGCAGCGATTCGCCACGAGATCATCGACGATTGCGCCCTCGCCGCTGCCGTGAAACATAGCGGCGGGAAGATCTGGCTCGGAGTGACGCAGGAAACACGCAGCCTGCGGGCTTATGGATCGGTCTCGGAAATCGAGCGCATGATCGCCCGCACCGCCTTCAACCAACTGCGCCACTCAACTTGGCGGCTCGCCGCCGCGCTGGCGGGCCTGCTGCTGACGTATGTGTTGCCGGTGGGCCTGCTTTTCAGTGGGGCCCCCGCACTCGTGGCGCTGGGCGCAGCCGCGTATTTGCTGATGATGATTGCCTATTTGCCGATGGTGCGTTTCTATGAGATCAACAGTCTCTGGGTGCTGACCCTGCCCTTCAGTGCGGCGTTCTATCTGTGGGCAACTTTTCATTCGGCCCGGAAGTACTGGTCGGGGCGTGGTGGCGAATGGAAGGGACGTGCGCAAGATGTTGCGGATCGCGCTTGATTCTGGAGGAGCTCTTTCCAGTTTATTTTGATCTCGGCTGCGACCGGCTATCCGTAATATTGACTGGCAAGTGCCGGCACTGCGCTCAATCAGCCGCGGCTTGTTTCTGCGCTGCGCCGAGGATGAAGTGCTCCATCGCGTACGCGAAGCCGTCCTCCAAGTTGCTCTTGGTGACGTAGGTCGCCTGTTTTTTCACATCGTCGCTTGCGTTGCCCATGGCGATGCTGATTCCACTCTTGCGAAACATCAGCACGTCGGTCTGCATGTCGCCAATGGTGGCGATCTGCGCAGTGGGGATGTTCAGCATTTTGGAAAGGGCGACAACAACCGCTCCTTTGTTGGCGTCAGCGTGCGTTACATCGAGGTAGTAATTGGATGAGCAGGTTGCGGAGATCGCAATACCGCCGAGGCTGTCAATATCTGCCTCGACGCGCTTTACGGCTGCATAGTCGTCGCTGACGCCGACCAGCTTTAGTACGTGAAACTGCGACATGTCATAGGTGGGCAGCGGCGTGGCCTTACACTGCATCAGCCCCTCCTGACTCTGCACGTGCGGACCCACAGGGTTGCTGACATACCACTCGATGTCGGTGTAAACCCACAGGTCAAGCTGGGACTCGGAGATATGCTCAGCGACAGTTTGGGCGTCACCCGGCGCCATGGGCAACTGATGCAGGACATTTTGTTCGGGATCGATGAGTAGGGCGCCATTGAAGCAACCGGACGGCTCGACGATGTGCAGGTCGCGCAAGAGTTGGCGGGTCAGCCGCGGGGGACGGGCGCTCACGATGGTGAAACGAATGCCCGCGTGCCTCAACTCCTGAACCGCCGCCGGAGCCCCAGGAGTGAGATTCTTGCTCGGGTCGAGCAAAGTGCCGTCTACATCGGAGACGACCATGGCGATGCGCTGGTTGACATTCGTCCCCGCCATTAAAGGTCCGACCCCTCGTCGTGCTTAAGCGGACGCCAGCGGAGGTGGCCGTGCTTGATGAGGTGGTCGGCCGCTGCTGGACCCTCGGTGCCAGCCGGGTAATTGGGGAATTGCGGAGGCGGCAGCTCGGCCCATGCCTCTTCAATCGGCGTGATGATGCGCCACTCCGCTTCAACTTCATCGCGCCGGGTAAACAAAGTTGGATCACCACGCATGGCGTCGAGCAGCAGCGTTTCGTACGCCGCCGGGGTCTCCGCGCCGAAGGCGTCGCGGTAAGAGAAGTCCATGTCCACGCGAATGGCACGCATCTGGGAGCCGGGCTGTTTGGCGCCAAAACTCAAGGCAATGCCCTCATTTGGCTGAATGCGCATGGTAATGACGTTGTGGTGCACATCCTTCGGACTGCGCGCGAAGAGCGCTTGCGGAGTGCGTTTGAAGTGGACGGCAATTTCCGTCAACTGATTGGCTAGGCGTTTGCCGGCCCGCACGTAGAAGGGAACTCCTGCCCATCGCCAGTTGTCAATATGGAGCTCGACCGCGGCATAAGTCTCAGTCAGCGAGTTGGGATTGACACCGGGCTCCTGGCGGTAACCGGGGACCGGTTTGCCGTCAATTTCTCCCGGTCCGTATTGCCCGCGAATGGTGCGCTTCGCTACCTCCTCCTTGGACATGGGAGGAATGGCGCGCAGCACTTCCACTTTGTGGCTGCGCACGGAGTCGGCGTCGAAGGTGACCGGGGGCTCCATTGCGGTCAACATCAGCAACTGGAGCATGTGGTTGGCTACCATGTCGCGCAGCGCGCCTGTCTCTTCGTAGAATGCGCCACGGTTTTCCACGCCCAGCTTCTCGGCAGCCGTGATCTCTATGTACTCGATGTAATTGCGGTTCCACACGGGCTCGAACATCGAGTTGCCGAAGCGAAACATGATGATGTTCTGTACCGTTTCCTTGCCAAGGTAGTGGTCGATGCGGTACACAGACGGCTCGTCGAATACGCGGGCCACAATTTCGTTCAGCTCGTGAGCGCTCTTCAGATCGCTGCCGAAGGGCTTCTCGAGGATGATCCGAGTCCAGCCTCCGCTGTTGTGCGCCAGTCCGACCGAGCCCAGGCCCTCGACGATGGGAGGAGCGAGTGAGGCTGGTGTGGACACATAGAACAAGATGTTGCGACTGGCGCCGTTCTTTTGCATCTCCTCGATCTTCGCCTTGAGGTGGGGATAGAAGTCGCGCTGATTGGCATCGCCGATCAGATAATGCAGGTGTCCGGCAAAACCGTTCCAGCCTTCGTCGGAAAAATTACGAGTGTCTTTGGAATTGGCGGCCCCATCACGCAGACGCGCCCGAAAGTCCTCGTCGGTAAGCTTCGTGCGCCCAATACCGAGCACGTCGAAATTGCGGTTGGTGCAACCCACACAGGCCAAATCGTAAAGGGCAGGAACCAGTTTCCGCCGGGTGAGGTCTCCGGTGGCACCGAAGATGACCAGCAGGCAGGAATCGCCCTTGGGCATGGTTGGCTTCGTAAGCTTGACAGGAACTGGCTGAACGATTGTGCTCATAGCGATATGACCCCGAAGTGCCGCGTTTTGAACGGCCGGCTAAAGGTTGTTGTGCATGCCCTTCGTCATCTGCGTGCCGCGACTTCCAGTACCGCAGCTGGAGAAACCGCGCCTTTAACCAACGCCAGCAGACGGCGCAGGCCTTTCTCGACGTCGCCACCGAGATCAATACGGATGGCTGGGCGATGCCGGCTGGACAGTGACTCGAAATCACCCAGCGCCTGGGCCTGCTTAAGCACGCCAAAGGTGAACTTCTCGCCTGGAATGTCGATGTCGTTGATGTCGTCCGAGGTTATCTGGATGAACACGCAACTCTCCGGACCGCCTTTGTGCAGCTGTCCGGTGGAGTGCAGAAAACGCGGGCCGTAACCTGAAGTGGTTGCGACTTTCTTCTCGTCGCGGATGGCGGCGCGAATCTCCTGCAACAACGACTCGTAGTTGTTCAGCTCCTCGATGAACTGCGTAAATGCGAAATAGTCCCCGGGCCTGGCCCTGGAGATATGCGCTGCAATGATCTCCTGAAGCGAGGAACCTCCACGACGCAGGGTGTCGCGGGTTTCGGCGTCGCCAAACACCCGGAGAGTATTGTCGGCCACAATCAGGCTCTGCTGGGTGAGGGAGCCGCTATGGACGTATTCCGCAAGCAAGCGTTTGGTATTGTCCTTCGATTCCTGCACGTTCGGCTGATCGAACGGATCGACGCCGAACACCGCCCCGGCAACAGCGGTGGCGAACTCCCACAAGAAGAATTCTTCGCCGAGGTCGAGCGCATCATGCAACGTGTGGCGCAGAACAGGATGCCCTGCCGCTTCCAGCGCCGCCAGTTTCTCTCCAATATCGCCGGTCTTCGCCGAGTGCGTATGAATGTACGCAAAGATGCGGTCATCGCCATAAACCTCCGGCGGACCCAGCGGCTCTCCGACGACGGGCACGATGCCTTTGCCTTCTTTGCCGGTGCTCTCGGCAATGAGCTGCTCGATCCACGGCCCGAGCGAGTTGAGAGGCGGGGGCGTGATCAACGTCAGTTTGTTGCGTCCGGCTTTGGCCAGAGAGCCGAGCATCGCTCCCAGTCGGGCGCCCGGATTCTCGTTGATGCCAACCGGCCCGGCGCAAGCATGAACCGCATGCGCGGCCCGGGTCAAAAAAGCCTTTACGTCTCCACCCATGACCGCAAATGGCACCATGCCGAAGTAAGAAAGTGCGGAATAGCGCCCGCCGATGTCCGGCATGTTGAGGAAGACGCGGCGGAAGCGATCGTGAGAAGCGTCCCGGACCAGCTGCGTCCCGGGATCGGTAATCGCGATGAAGTTCTCGCCAGCGGAATCCCCTTTTATTTTCTTGACGCGATCGTAGAAGTAGCGGTGAAACATCTGCGACTCGGTCGTGGTGCCAGACTTCGACGACACAATGAAGAGCGTTTTGCCGAGGTTTATCTTTTGCTCCAGATGGCGGATCGCGGTGGGTACCGTGGAGTCAAGAACGAATAGCTGGGGATAGTCGTCCTTCCTGCTGAAAGTGCGGGCCAGCACCTCAGGGCAGAGGCTGGAGCCGCCCATGCCGAGCACGACGGCTGCTTCGAATCCAGCTTTGCGAATTTCGTCCGCAAATGCGACCAGCTCGCCCACATGCGGCTGCATAGTTTCGACGACCGTCAGCCAGCCCAGAGCATTGCCGATGAGCTTCTGCTGTTCCGGGTCACTCGTCCAAACTGTCGGGTCCTTCTTCCATATGCGGTTGACAAAGTTTTCTCTCTCGAGACTCTTCATCGCGTTCTGGAAGTCCTCATCATCGGGCCCCAGGGCAGCGGTGTGGCGTTCGATCGTACCCCGTGTGACTTCGTCGCGCCTGGCCTGAATCACCTCGATCAGTTCCTTGAACGAATCCGAAAACGATTTAACGCCCTCTTCCGTCAGCTTGTCGGTTACCGCCTTCATGTCAATGCCGACGGCCTTCAGCTCATCGAAGGCGTGACGCGCCTCGTCAAGTTCCACTTGCAGCGTGGGCGCAACTTTTCCGTGATCGCGAAACGCCTCCAGCGTCTGCGGAGGAACGGTATCCACGGTGTCGGAACCGATGAGGGTCTCCACGTACATCGTGTCGGGATAGGCAGGATTCTTGGTGCTGGTGGAAGCCCACAGAGGACGCTGAACTTTCGCTCCTTTTGCTTTCAGCGCGGCAAACCGCTCGCTGCCAAAGATGCGCTTGAACGACTCGTAGGCCAGCTTCGCGTTGGCAATAGCAGCCTTGCCTAGCAATGCTCTGATGCGCTGCTTTTGCTGCTCGTCAGCGGCTTCGTCCGCGAGTTGGGCAAGCTGCTTGTCTACCATGGAGTCAATGCGGCTGACAAAGAAGCTGGCAACGGAACCGATGCGGTCAACCGATTGGCCCGCAGCGGCGCGGCGCTCCAGGCCGCGAATGTAGGCGTCCGCGACTTTCTCGTAGACTTCGACCGCGAAGATCAGGGTCACGTTGATGTTCAACCCCGAGGCGATCAGTTCCTCAATGGCGGGAAGTCCGGCGGGGGTGCCCGGAACCTTGATCATCACATTCGGCCGGTTGAGACGCGCGAACAGTCTCCTGGCTTCTTCGATGGTCGCCCTGGTGTCATTGGCCAGCAGGGGTGAAACTTCGAGGCTGACGAAGCCATCGCCGCCATCGCTGGCGTCGTAAACCCCACGAAAGGTGTCGGCGGCGCCGCCAATGTCCTGAACGACAATTTCCTCATAGATGTGGGGCACGCTGCTGCCGGCACGCGCCAGTTGTCCTAACTGCTCGGCGTAATCATGGCTCCCGCTGATGGCCTTCTCGAAGATAGTCGGATTTGAGGTGAGGCCTCGGAGGCCATCGTCGTCGATAAGCCGCTTAAGCTCGCCGGTAGTCAACAGGGAGCGGCGCATCTGGTCGAGCCAGAGGCTCTGACCCAGAGAATGCAGCTGGATTAAAGGGTTATCGCTCATTTGAGTCCTCGCAAATTTTCAGGTTCGAGGGCGTCAATCTGGCCAGTCGCCGTACGTGGCGCATCTCTCCCGTGGACTGTGTCCCGAGGAAGATGACGGTTTTGCTCTATGGAACTCCAGCGCGGTCAGCGCCCACCGCTATCTTTATCGCAAATAATACGACCTAAGCCTAAGACTTGGTCTTCTTCATGACCTCGCGCGCTCTAGCGAGCACATCCTCCACGGTGAAACCAAAGTGCTGCAACAGGTCCTTAAGAGGAGCAGATGCGCCGAAGTCGTCATGGGAAACAACATATCCGTCAGGGCCGACGTACTCGCTCCAGCCCAGGCTGGTTCCTGCTTCGACCGCTACCCGCGCTCGCACTTCAGGCGGCAGCACCTGGCGCTTATACTCCTCGGATTGCTCCTCAAAGAGCCGCCAGCACGGCATGGACACGACCCGCGCCTTCACGCCTTCTGCGGTGAGGCGCTCATAGGCACCCACGCAAAGTTGAACCTCCGAGCCGGTCCCGATGAGGATGATGTCCGGGGTGCCGCCAGAGTCAGCCATGACATAAGCGCCCTTGGCCAAGCCCGCAGCTGAGGCATACTTCGTGCGGTCGAACGTGGGGACGGCCTGACGCGTTAGCACCAGTGCTGCCGGAATCTTTTTCAAGGGCATTATGCAGCGCCACGCCTCGGCCACCTCATTGGCGTCCGCCGGGCGGAAAAGCAAAATTCGCGGGATGGCTCGAATGGACATGAGATGCTCGATCGGCTGGTGCGTAGGTCCATCCTCTCCCAGGCAGAACGAATCGTGGGTGTAGATGAAGATCGCCGGCTGGTCCATTATTGCCGCCAGTCGCAGTACCGGCCGCATGTAATCCGAGAAGATGAAGAAGGTTGCCCCGTAAGGCCGCAGGCCCGATAATGCCATGCCGTTAACGATGGAGCCCATGGTGTGCTCGCGGATGCCGAAGTGAAAGTTGCGGCCGCTGTAGCTGCCCTTCTCGAAATTGCCGGCACCGTCAATCAAGGTTTTGGTCGAGGGATAAAGGTCGGCTGCTCCCCCGAGCAACCACGGGACGTTCTTGGCGACAGCATTCAGCACCTTGCTGTTGGACTCCCGCGTGGCGAGGCCCTTGAGGTCGGCAGGGAAGGAGGGAATGTCCTTGTCCCAGCCCTCGGGCAACTCCTGATCGAGCATCTGCCGGCAGGTCTTGGCGAGGTCCGGAAACTCCTTCGCCCATGCCGCAAAACGATCGTTCCAGTCCTTCTCCCACTGCGCGCCACGTTCGACGGCTTTGCCCATGTAAGCCTTCACTTCGTCAGGCACCAGAAAGTGAGCATCGGGTGGCCAGCCGTAGGCGATTTTGGTGAGGCGGACCTCATCCTCGCCGAGCGCTTCGCCGTGGGCCTCCTTGGTGTCCTGCCGATGCGGGGAGCCCCAGCCGATGTGGGTGTCAACGATGACGATGGTGGGGCGGGCGGGCTCTCGCTGTGCGGCCTGGATGGTGACGTCGACCATGTCGAGGTCGTTGACGTCGCTGATGTGCAGCACATTCCAATGCCATGCCTCGAAACGCAGGGCAACGTTATCGCTGAATGCGAGCGAGGTGCTTCCCTCGATGGTGATGTGATTGTTGTCGTAGAACCAGATCAGATTAGACAGTCCAAGATGGCCAGCTACTGAGGCGGCTTCATTGCTCACGCCCTCCATCAGGTCGCCGTCACCACAGAACACATAGATGCGGTAATCGAAAGGATTTTTTCCGTCTTTGCCAAATTGAGAAGCGAGCCATCGTTGGGCAATCGCCATCCCTACCGAATTTCCACATCCCTGACCGAGCGGGCCGGTCGTGGCCTCCGCTCCCGGCACCAGGCCATATTCCGGATGGCCGGGTGTCTTCGATCCCCACTGCCGGAATTGCTTGATGTCATCGAGTGATAGATCGTAGCCGGTCAGGTACAACATGGAATAGAGCAGCATGCACGCGTGGCCGTTGGACAAAATGAAACGGTCGCGGCCCGGCCAATGAGGGTTTCGCGGGTTGTAGCGCAGATATCGGTCCCATAGGGTATAGGCCAGCGGCGCGAGCGCCATGGGCGTGCCGGGATGCCCGCTGTTCGCCTTTTGCACCGCATCCATCGAAAGCGTTCGGATGGTGTTGATGCAAAGGGTCGTGAGTTGCTGCTCCGGCGTCTGGATCTGAGCTTCACGTTTGGGCGCGGCTGCCTGTTTGTTGTCCTGCGCGGAAACATCCACTTGACTGCTCAATCGATTCCACCTTTCTGCTGCCTAAGTTTGCGTTGGCGCCGTGACTGCGACCTCGAAATTCTGGCCCTCCCAATTGCTGTCCTGGGGCCAGTAGAACGTAAATAGCAAGCGGGCAGTCTGCGTCCGTGCCACCTGAATGTCGGCGAACTCAATGCCAACCCCGGTTGGGGTGGACGTAGTGTCGTGCACGGTCTTCCATTCATCGTTGCTCCAGTGCAGTACGAAGGGGGAAGAAGCCTGCACCCGCAAAAGGCCTCCCGCCGCTACGCTACGCACCTGACGGTTCATCTTCCATACTTCGATTACCGGGCGTGGATGATCGTTGCGATATCGTTCCGCCACCGGCTCAATGAGGTCGAAAACCTTCTTATCTACCAGGGAGCGCAGCAATTTTACATACTCACCGTGCGCCCACATCAGGGGAATAGCGGAGCCGGTTGGCCCGCCAAAGTACATGAGTTTGTCTGGGATGTCGGGCTGGTCCCAGATCTGCTCCGGAATCAGGCCGATGCCGGTGCTGAAATTCTCGATCGCCAGTAGGTAAGGGTCGATGTCGCGCCCAGCGGCTAGTTCATAGGTAGCTCTTTCGCCGGTCAGTAGCGGCCAGGGTCGCCCCACACCCCAGCCGAGGAAGGAGCTGCCGTCATCGTGCTGCCCGTAGCCGTCGTGGTTATAGCGTTTCCAGCACGGGCCTTTCGGCGTGTCCACCTTCAGCACGGCATCTACAACCTTAAGCGAATCCTCGATGAGCGGATCGCCGGCTTTGCGGATTCCAAAACGCACCAGCTCCAGAAAACCAGCGTCCACAATTTCCTTTGCCGGATACTTGTTCTGGTCGCCCGGCCGCTGGTTGGCGAGGGTCAGTACACCGTGATCGGGGTCTTCGTCTCCCCTTGCACCCTCAGAGCTGATGGCCGGATTGATGCGGATATAGTACCGCGCGATTCCCGGTACCAACGTGCCCTGATTCGTGACTGTCCACTTCTCCACGTGGGACTCGAGAAAATCGGCGTAAGTGCGTACGAACTCAGCCGTGGGTTTGTCGCCGCGGGCCTCGAAAAACTCGGCCGCGCAGATCAGGGCCGCGATGTTACTTGCCAAGGTGGATGGCGAATAGCCTCCGGCCTCTTCCCAGCGCTCCTGTGGGGTTGCGGGACCCTCGCGGATGAGGTAACCGCACGCCAGCTTTACGGTCATAAAGGGATCGAAGTTGGCGAGGGCATCCGCCTTCCACAAGCGCCATGCCAACATGATAGGAAAGGACACCTCGTCGAGCTGCACTCCCGTCCAGTAGGGATCGCCGTCAATCCAGAAATTCTGGTAAAAGCCGCCATCTTCCCGCTGGGCGATTGCCAGATAGATGAGAGCACGCAAGGGAGTGGCCGTGTCCCCTACGGCCAGCAGCGCGGTGGCGCTGTTGACCATGTCGCGCGTCCACACCAGGTGGTAGCCGCCGAGATCCTCATCGCTTTTGTCCTGGCCCCAGGGAATACTCAGGCTTGCGATCATGGCGCCGGGATACAGCTTGTCCTCGTGAGCCAGCAGGAGATTGATGCTGCGCGCAAATAGCGATGAATCATGGGGTGGAATCTTGTCCATCAGGGCCAAACGCTTGGCGGTGCGATGCCACTGGTCAACAAAGGTGCTCAGCGTGGTGTCAAAGGGTATGCAAAGCGACTGGGCCGCCATAGCTGCGGCGTTGTGGCGGGTGTGGCCGAATCCCACGCCCAGGGTGAATTCGGTGCCACGGGAGAGGTCAACTTCTCCCATTAGGGCGATATTGCCATCCAACGCGGCGTCGTATTCCCAAGTCATCTTGAGGTGGTGAAAAAGGTCGGTCCAACCATCGTTGACTCCCACGTATCCACAGGAAAGCTTGCTGAACGGCCGAGGAAGGCAGGAGATTGCGAGATAAGTGTCGCCCCGATATGCCATCAGGAACCTTCGCCCTCTGGCCTCGGAGACTTCGCCGTTGTTGTGCCATCCCCCAATCTGCAAGTGCGGAGCGCAAAGCATGTACAGATGCAATCGCCCTTGCCATTCCGGCGCCACATTGAACTTGGTGTGGACCAGCAGACAGTTCAGGTGGGGATCGGTGATGATCTGCTTCTCGATCGAGTAGCGCCCTTCCCGATCGAAGTTGGTGATTTTCACGCCCAGAGCCGCGCTTCCCAGGCAGTCCATTTCGGTTCGCATGTTGCGGCGCTCGTCGTGGAAGAAGGTCTCACCGTCGCTCACCAGGTATTGCAGATCGCGGATCTGGGGCGAATCAATAGTGGGGTAATAGCACTCGGTGACGACGCCGTCAGCGACCGTGTACCAGACGCGACTGGACGTCGAATAGGCAGTCCCTACCGCCTCTTTTGCACCTCGCGTCCAGCGAGGCGAAATGCCCGGTCCACCGGGCGCTGGATTTCTGAAGGTCATAATCGTTGAGTTCCGCGCCATGCCTGAGAAACAGGCCAAACCCGAAAGTGTATCGCGAGTTGGCGCCTCTCGCCTTATTTTTGCAATCCAGTTGCTACGATCTCACTTATGGGCGCCCTTCAACCCGCATCTTGTGGAACTCTTAGAAGCCTGATTGTGAATATGTCATGAATGAGGCATCCATACCGCCCTGCCGCACATCTTGGCAGAACGAAGCTGGGCTCTGCCGAAAGCTCACACGGTGTGAAACTATGCCTGCATCTGGCGGGTTGTAGCTTTGGGCGACAATGTTGGGCAATTTGCCGGCGATGACTACTCTCGAAAGGATTCGCCGGGAACGACCCGATCAGCCGTTGCGTGCATGCCTTCTCAGGGCTGCGAGATGTTTTGGCCAGATTGTATCTACAGGAACCATCGCTTAGGTCCATGAATGGAGGTCAAGGCAGTGCGCATAGCAATCGCGTCTGATCAAGCAGGTCATCAAGCCAAACAAAGTCTCGCCGTGAGACTTAACGAAACCGGGCACGAAGTCGTTGATGCCGCACCTTCGATAGCGTCACGCGAACGTCCGGATTACGCTGAGCAGGTGGCGCTCTGCGTGCTGCGCCACGATGCCGAACGCGGCATCATCATCACCAGTCGCGGCGTGGGTGCGTCGGTCGCTGCCAACCGCGTTCCGGGAATTCGCGCCGCCATGTGCGGAGACCCGCATTCGGCGCGCCTGGGAGCACACGCCGAAGGCATGAACGTACTGGTGCTGGCGCTGCACGCGTGGGATGAAGAGCGCGCGCACGAAGTAGTGGACGCTTATCTGCGCGCGGCCCTGGCGTCTGTCGAAGCAATCGGCGGATTGCCGCCTTGGCGGTTGCAGCGCGTGTTCGCTCACGTTCGCGAGAACCTTGCGAGCGAAGTGTCGGTTGCCGAACTGGCCAAGACCGTGGGCATGAGCCAGTACTACTTCTCCAAGCTGTTCAAGACAAGTACGGGCACGACGCCTCACCAGTATGTGATGCGGCAGCGTGTGGAGCGCGCGCAGGAGTTGCTACGCGAAGGCCGGACGGCGCTGGCCAGCGTCGCCACGCAGGTTGGCTTCGAAACCCAGAGCCACTTTACCAGCGTGTTTCGCCACCTCGTGGGCATCACGCCCAAACGCTATCGCGAGATGCAACAGCCGGCGACGCTGGTCGAAATGGCGCGCCAGGACGCAGCGACTGCGGCATGAGCTAACTGTGAGCATTCCTCGGTTTGTCGTCTGGTTGTAGGGAGGTCTGGTCGCGTCACTTAGCTAGAATCTAGGCGAGACGTACCGGCAGATCTGCGTTTTTCCGACTGCCTTGCCCCCTGTCGTTGTTTTATTTAGAATCAACGACTTACCCAGCATTTCTATCGTAAAGTATTCTATTCAAATAAGTTACTTGTACGCTATTGATTCTCCTAGCGTTAGATGTAATTTCTCGGTCAAAAATGCCCTTTCTAGGCGAAGCCATCATATTAGACATAATAGACATAAATCTATGTAATTAGTGTAATAGCATAACAATCAGGGGTCTTGATGGAGTGGTCCTTTTCTCCTGCCCTGCATAGAAAGAGTCTTGCGCCTGCCTTCCGCGTTTCCACGACTGACATCACTTGGATCCACGCCAATCCGCAACAATAGCATTTTAGTGCTATATCATTTTGCGCTTATCTACCATATAGTGCCACATCACCGTGCGAGCTTAGTGCCAGATTAGGGTCCGAAATTCGCCGGAATTCGCTAGAAGGCAGGCCCAGGCCATGAACTCCGGCTTCTCCAGCAGGCACATATCGCTCTTCTGTGTACTAGCAACTGTTTTAGTAATGGCCACAAGTCTGGAAGCCACTTCTCAATGGCAGCAGGGCTTTGACTTCCGCAACACGGCAGCCTTCGTTACCGATCCTCCCGGCGACACCTATGTTTTGCCGACCATGAAATACCCAACTACGGCGAACGGGGTAACTTTCGGTTGGGTGAAAACGTCCCTGGTTCAAGGCAGGGACCGCAGCCTGAAAGTAGACGCGCGACTAGCCGGGATCAACCTCATCACCAATGGCTCGCCAGCGACGTTTTATGTGGATTTGCCTTCACCGGGCACCTACAACATCTCGCTGGCCATGGGCGATGCGGGGTACCAGGAATGTTGGAAGCAGTGTCAAGTTCAGTTTCTTGATGGCAACACCGTGGTGGCGACGCTCAGCCGGGGATCAACCAACCTGGGCTACTTCTACGATGCTGCAGGGAACAACTGGTCAGCCGCGGTCTGGCCGGGAAGCAATGTCAGCCAGCAGGTAACGCTGACAGGTACGCGACTGACGGTAGTGCTGGGAACCAACCAGACCACAGGGGATTACACGCCAATCGCCTTCCTGGGAGTGTCGCAAGGATCCGGTTCGTCGAACTTTACCATGTCGGCCTCGCCCGCCTCGCTCAGTGTCCAGCAGGGCAATCAGGGGACGTCAACTATCACCACCACCATCAGCGGGAGCTTCAACAGCGCGATCAGTTTGTCGGCCTCAGGAGTGCCATCGGGTACGACCGTTAGTTTCAATCCGAACCCGATTCCAGCGCCCGGGGCCGGCAGCTCGATCATGACGATCACCGTAGGCGCCACGCCCGCGGGAACCTATCCCATCACAGTGACCGGGGATGGCGGAGGGGTCGAACAAAATACCACGGTCACGCTGACGGTGACGGCGCAACAGCAGCCGAGCTTCACGATCTCAGCTTCGCCGGCTTCGCTCAGTATTCAGCAGGGCAATCAGGGTAATTCCACCATCACCACCGCCATTAGCGGTGGATTCAACAGCGCGATCGCGCTGTCGGCTTCGGGAGTTCCGACCGGCACTACGGTGAGTTTCAATCCCAACCCGATCCCAGCGCCGGGAGCGGGAAGTTCGATCATGACCATCACAGTGGGCGGCAGCACGCCTGCGGGGTCGTATCCCATCACGGTGACAGGCAATGGCGGCGGCATCCAGCAAAACGCTACCGTGACGCTGACGGTGACGGCTGCGTCGGGCGGTTGGCAGCAGGGATTCGATTTCCGCAACACGAAAACCTTCGTGACCGACCCCCCGGGCGACACGTCCGTTCTGCCCACGACGAAATATCCAACTACGGCGAACGGGGTAACGTTCGGATGGGCAAATACCTACTTTGTGCAAGGCCGGGACCGGAATCCCAAGCTTGACCCGCGGCTAGCGGGGGTAAACCTTATAACCAACGGTTCGCCGGCGACGTTTCATGTGGACCTGCCGTCGCCGGGGACCTACAACCTATCGCTGGCCATGGGCGATGCCAGCTATCTGGAATGTTGGAGGCAGTGCCTAATCCAGTTCCTGGATGGCAACACGTTGCTGGCAGCGGTAATCGAGGGGACGACCAACCTGGGTTACTTCTACGATGCTATAGGGGACAACTGGTCAGCCGCGGCCTGGCCGGCCGGCAACCTCAGCCAACAGGTGACGCTGACGGGCACTCAGTTGACGGTCGTTGTGGGGACAAACCAGAACACGGGAGACTACACGCCCATCGCTTTCCTGGGAGTGGCGCAGTCCTCGGGTATGCCAAACTTCGCGATATCGGCTTCGCCTGCCTCGCTCAGTGTGCAGCAAGGGAACCAGGGGACATCCACGATCACGACGACGATCAGCGGAGGCTTCAACAGCGCGATCGCTCTGTCGGCTGCGGGAGTTCCGACAGGCACTACGGTGAGCTTCACTCCCAACCCGATACCGGCGCCGGGGTCGGGCAACTCGACGATGACGATCATGGTTGGCAATGGCACGCCGGTGGGGAGCTATCCCATCACATTGACCGGCAACGGCGGTGGCGTCCAGCAAAATATCGCGATGACGCTGGCGGTGACGGCTGCGGGAAATCAGGGTCTCAGCAACGCTTATGTCGGACAGCCGTATTCGTTCACATTGCAATCTTCCTTTGGTACTCCTCCTTACACCTATCAACTCACTGGCGGAGCTCTTCCGCCTGGGCTGTCCATGGATCAGTCCGGCGATATCACCGGAACCCCCACAACGACCGGTCAATCTCCTTTTGAGGTGCTGGTGACAGATTCCTCCCAGCCACCACAGCAGCAAACCTTCGACTACACGTTGAACGTTTTGATCGCCGTTACCACCTACCACAATGACAACTACCGTTCCGGAGCCAATACCAACGAGACAGTCCTCAATACATCGAATGTGAACGTGCAGACGTTCGGGAAGCGCTCCGTCTTCGCCGTGCAGGGATACGTGTATGCTCAGCCGCTCTACCTGCCGGGCGTCAACATCAATGGCACAACCCACAACCTGGCTTTGATAACTACGGAGCACGATCAGGTTTATGCGTTCGACGTAAACACCGGACAACTGATTTGGCAGACCACCTTTCTTGCGTCTGGCGGAAACCTCATCATCAGCACGGTCTCATCTAACGACATCAATTGTGGAGACCTGGTTCCGGAGGTTGGTATTACGGGAACTCCCGTCATCGACACCTCAACCAACACCATGTACCTGGTCGCGAAAACAAAGGAATATAACGTGCAGACCCAGACGACGACCTTCTATCAGACGCTACATGCTCTGGACATAACGACGGGTCTGGACAAGGTTCCGCCGCAGCGGATCACTGCCACGGCTCTGGGCACGGGCACAGGCTCGGTCAAGGGTGTGCTGACGTTTGATCCGTTGGTCCAGGCGCAGCGGCCCGGATTGATGATCCAAAATAAGACTGTGTTCATCGCATTCGCCTCGCACTGTGATCTCGGAACCTATCACGGCTGGGTCATGGCTTTTGACGAAAATACCCTTGTTCCAAGTGGCGTCACCGTGGACACACCCAACGGTTACGAGGGAGGCTACTGGGGAGGAGGCTCAGGTCTGGCCGCCGATTCCGGGGGTTCGATTTACGGTGCGACCGGTAACGGCTATTTCGACGCTGACCAGGGTGGGATCGATTACGGAGACAGCATCCTTCGGCTGACGTGGTCGAGCGCGAGTAAGACGTTCACCGTGGCAGACTATTTCACTCCGTCCGACCAACTCAGCCTGGACCACAACGACACCGATCTGGGTTCCGGTGGCGTCCTGTTGCTGCCCGATCAACCGGGCACGCAGTATCCTCATCTGCTGGTGCAAGCTGGAAAGGAAGGCACGATCGACCTCGTCAGCCGGGACAACATGGGCCACTTCCATGCGGGAAACGACAGCCAAATCGTGCAAACCCTCCCGTATGCCATTGGTGGGATATGGGGAGCTCCCGCCTTCTGGAACGACAACCTCTATTTCGGTGGTATCTACGACTCCCTGAAGGCGTTCTCGTTTGACCCGAATGCGCAAGCCCTGTCCACCGGCCCCACCTCAAGATCGCTCAGGTCCTTCAACTACCCGGGACCAACGCCGTCGGTATCCGCGAATGGCAACGCCAACGGGATTGTGTGGATCGTTGAGAACGATACTTGGGGCGGAGGCGCAGCCGTTTTGCGGGCTTACGATGCAACCAACCTGGCCAATGAGATCTACAACTCGAGCCAAAACTCGGGACGCGACGGCGCCGGCCTTGCGGTGAAGTTCACGACACCTACTGTGGCCGACGGGTACGTATTTCTTGGGGCGGAAAACGAAGTGGACATGTACGGGCTGTTGCAATAGGAATGCCGGGCGTCCGCAGAGTTCGAGCCGAATTGCCAATGGCGGTAAGTTGCTGATGGCGCCCTGAGTTTGGTGACGGCATCCGGCAGGGCAATGGGAGGAAGCTACACCGTCTCCAGTTCTTCTTCCAGCAACTGTTTGTTGTAGAGCTCGGTGTAGTAGCCGTTACGCTCGATGAGCTCCTCATGGGTGCCGTACTCGACGATAAAGCCGTTGTGCAGTACGGCGATGCGATCGGCGTTGCGTACGGTGGATACACGATGCGAGATAAAGATGGTTGTCCGGCCTTCCATGATGTCGCGCAGATGATTGAGGATGCGATCTTCGGTTTGGGTGTCCACGCTGGCGAGGGCATCGTCGAGCACCAGGATTCGCGGATTGCGGATCACCGCGCGCGCGATGGCCGTGCGCTGCTTCTGGCCGCCGGAAAGCGTCAAGCCCCGCTCGCCGACCAGGGTGTTGTAGCCGTCAGGGAAGCTCTCGATTTCCTCGGCGATACTGGCCGCTTGGGCGGCGCGGCGCACATCGTAATCGGTGGCGTCGTCGGTGCCGAAGGCGATGTTCTCGCGTATGGTGTCGCTGAACAGAAACGTCTCCTGCGGCACGAAGCCGATGTTGTGGCGTAGCAGGTCGAGAGGGAACTCGCGAATAGGGCGACCGTCGATGAGTACCGAGCCGGGTGCGGCGTCGTAGATGCGCGGGATCAGCGAAACCAGGGTGGACTTGCCGGAGCCGGTGGGTCCGACGATGGCAAGACTGGTTCCGGCGGGCACGCGCAGGTTGATGCTCTTCAGCACATTCTCGTCGCCGTGGACGTGCCCCATGCCGCGCTCGGCCGCGATCAGCGTTTGTCCATAATGGAAGCTGAGATTGCGAAACTCGATTTCGCCGTGGACCTCGGTGGGCACCGTTCCCACCCTGTCGCCAACCGCGGGCGACAAGGATGGGGCACCCACGGTGGGAGGAACGCCGGCGTCGGTGATCTCCGGTTGTTCCGCCAGAATGTTTTCAATGCGCCCCATGGATGCAGTACCGCGCTGGAAGATGTTGATGACCCATCCGAGCGAAATCACCGGCCAGGTAAGCTGCACCATGTAGGTGTTGAAGGCCACGAAGCTGCCAACACTGATGCGATGCAGCAGCACCTCACGTCCTCCCACCCACAGCACGATTACAACTGCTAATCCCAGCAAAGTTTCCAGGGTTGGCCAGAGCATGCCCATCAGGCGGACCAGTTTCAAACTGCGGCCAATGTATTCGGTGTTATCGCGCTCGAAGCTTTCGATCTCCGCCTGCTCCTGAACGTAGGCGCGAATCAGGCGGGCGCCGGAAAAGTTTTCCTGCGCTTTCGCCGAGATATCGGAGAACATGGCCTGGATGCGTTCGAAGCGTTCGTGGATCTTGCGCCCGAAGTACTGCACCACGATGCTGACGATGGGCAGCGGCGCAAATGCGAAGATCGTGAGACGCGGGCTGATGCTTAGCATGAAGGCCAGCGCGCCTGCGGTGAAGACCACGGTGTTGGCGGTGTACATGATCCCGGGGCCGGCCAGCATGCGCACCGCATTGAGGTCATTGGTGGCGCGGGCCATGATGTCGCCGGTGCGGGTGCGCTGATAGAAGCTGTAAGAGAGCCGCTCGAGATGGGTGAAGAGGTCGTTGCGCAGATCGAATTCGATCTCGCGCGACACGCCAATGAGAATCCAGCGAGTAAGGAATTGGAAGATGGCTTTGGTGCCGGCGATGGCAAGCAGCCACCCGGAATAGGTCAGCAGCTTATGCACCGTGACGCCCTGGTTCAGGTCATCAATGGCGCGGCGGATGACCAGCGGGAAGAGAATCCAGACGCTGTTGTTGCACAGCACGCACAGCCCGCCGACCCAGAAGGTCACCTGGTACTTGCGCAGATAGGGAAAGAGCGGGCGTAGGTTCTTGAACATTAGCGATCGGGGTCTGACATCAAATAGATGTATAACTTGTGCCGGGGATGCTACGTCGGCACCCGGAGCAGCAAGTATCCTCCGGCGAAGGCAAAGATGAAATCCGGCGCCCAGGCTGCGATGAGTGCCGGCAGTTGATTGGCCGACCCCATGGCTTCGAAGAGCCCAGCCGTGACCCAGTACACAATGGCAATTCCGATCGCGACCGCCACCCCGGCCAGCGCGCCGCCACGGCGTCCCGAGGCTGCAAACGGTATTGCCAAGATGGCCATCACAAGCGTGATTAGGGGGAAGGCAATTTTTTTCTGCAGCTGCACTTTCAGCCGCACGGTGTCAAAGCCGCTTTGTTGCAGGTCGTCGATATAGCGCCGCAACTCTTGGTAGTTCATCTCTGACGACTGCTTCACTTCCTTCTTGAAGTAGCTCGGGTCTTCGCGCAGTTCGTTGAAGGTGGCCACGTCGAAGGTGCGGTAATCCTGAATGGAAGCGCCGCGCAGCGTTCGTACCCAGCCATTTGCAAAGACCCACTTCTTCAGGCCGTCTTCCCAGTGGGCACGCTCGGCATGAATACGCCGGGTGAGTTGGAAGGTATTGGGATCGAACTCGAAGATCGAGATGCCGCCGAAGCGGTCGGCGTCGGGATCGAATACCTGGTAGTAGTAGATTTCGTTGTTCTGCCCGAAAATCCATTTGCGGTCCGCCTGCAAATAGGTTTGAGCGGGTTTGCCCTTGATCTGGTTGCGCAGAATTTCCTGCTCGCGATTGGTGTGCGGTATATAGACTTGATCGAAGACGAACAGGCCTACGGCGAAAATGGCACAGAGGACGATCACTGGTAGAGCAGCGCGGTAAATGCTCATGCCGCTGGCCTTCATCGCCGTTAGTTCACTGGACTTCTCCATCAGCCCGAAGGTGATGAGAACGGCAAGCATGACCGCCAGCGGCGCGATCAAATAGATGAGGGACGGGCTCACGTCCCACAAGTATTGGGCCTGAATGATCGCGGGAATCCGATTGCGCATGATGTCGGTAAGCAGCTCGAAATAGGTAAACACCAGCACAATGATCAGGCAGGTGGCGATGATCATCGCCAGATACAAAGCGAAGTCGCGCAGGATCATGTCATCGAGAATGAGCGGAAAGCGGGCACTGAAGCGGCTCTTGTGCGACGCTGATCCCGCCTGGAGAACGTGCTGCTCAAAAGCTCTTCTGCGCTGGCGGTCAGACACTCGCAACTTTTCTCTGATGGACTTCCAGAAGTCGCTGACGCTGCCGATTTCGATGGGCATGCGATCCACTCGCAGCAATAAGACCAACCCACAAAGGAAGAAGAAAATGTTGCCTGCCCAGATACCTTCCCACGGTGTCACTTTCCCCTGTCGTGCCAAGGAGACACCGGTAAGCGAGAAGAAGTAGTACACAAACACCAGCAGAATCGTGAGCACGAAGCCGGTGCTCTTGCCGCCTTTGCGTGCCGACAAACCGAGGGGGATGCCCACCATCGCCAGCACCAGGCAGGCCGCAGGGAGCGCGAAGCGGCGTTGAAATTCAATCTGATAATAGCGAGACGCCAGCTGGCGGGATCCGGCGGTTGCCGGATCGGAATGCCGAATCCGCTCCGCCGCCTGTTGTTCCAAGGCCGCGTTCTTGAGCAAGTCGCGCAGACCCAGTTCGGCCGTCGGCAGCATGTCGCGGGGCGCACGGTCCGAGCTGCTGGGCAGTTGAATCGGAATCTCGGTGGTCTCGAAGGTGGTAATCGAATACTGGTCCTTCGCCTGCGGAATCATCTCCTGCTGGGTGCCGTCCTCCAGATGAAAACGCAGTTTGTCGGGGGCATCGCTCAGCAGGGCGCCGCGCTGGGCCAGCGTGATCTTGGGCGAAGCTGGGTCGCTGATATCGGCCAGAAAGATGCCGCGCCACAACGAGCGGCCACCGGAAGGAACCACGTCCTGCACATAGAGCACAATGTTCTTGAATTCTTCGTAGAAGACGCGGGGCTGAATCTCGAACGAGGCCTGCGAGGACTTCAGCCGTTCCTGCAGATGATTGAGCGCCTTCGCCGATTGTGGCGCGACGTAGATGGTGTTGAACATTCCCAGCATCCATGCCCCGATGGCGAAGATGGCAATCGTGCGGATGAATTTTCCCGCGCCAATGCCACTGGCCCGCATAGCCGTGACTTCGCTGTCGGCGGCCAGGCGGCTGAGCCCAACCAGGATGCCGACCAACACACCCATCGGCAAGGTGACGATGAACGTCGTGGGCAGCGTAAAAAAGAAGATTTCTGCCACACTGGGCAGGGGAGCGCTGTTGCGGACGATCAACTCCAACAGCCGTCCCAGGTCCCGCATAAAGATGATGAAGGTAAACAACGCCATGCCCAGCAGAGCATGCGAGCCGACTTCCTTCAGGATGTAGCGGGTAAGAATGCGCACCGAGGTTTAGTTTATCGGAAACCGGGTGGCAAACTCCACGCAAGCCGGTGTTTAAGGCTGGACATAGACGGTGAAGTTGAGCGCGTCGATCTAGGGAATGCCTGGTGCGTCATCATCGCGAACGCTCGCGCTCGATGACAGTGCCAAGTATTTCGCGACGGCCATCTCCAAGTTGAAATGCATGGACTCACGCCCGAGGGTCTTTCCCAGCGATGACCGCTGAACCATGGCCAGTACTTCCGGATTCAACCCCACCAGCCACAGTGATACGCCGCGTTTACGCTGTCTCTTCTCGCCTTCAGTTAACATCGTGAGCGCTGTGTACTCGAGGTCGGGCACGCCGCTGAGATCGAGCACGATGATCTTCGGCTTCGCTTCCTCGACCAGCGACCTTATCTTCTGTGCGATGTTCTCAGCATTGGCGAAGAAAATCCTCCCGTCCAGACGCACCAGCAACAAGCCGGGAAAACTCTCGTCTTCGGGATGCTCCACTGAGCGCGGCCGGAAGACGTTCGTTCCGGGCTTACGCCCGAGAACGTGAACTGGGGGATCGGCCACCTGATACGCGAGTGCGAAGAGAGACACCACAATGGCGACGATGATTCCTCGCAAGGTTCCCAGCAGCATCACGCCGGCAAAGGCGGTAAGCGCCCAGATGAATTCGGTCCGCCGAACCTCGAGAATTTCCTTGAACTCCTGCGGTTGAATTAGCCCGATCGAGTACACGATCACCACGGCCGCAAGCGTGGCCTGCGGCATCAACCCAATAAGAGGAGAAAGGAACAGCATCGTTACCAGCGCAAGCCCGGCCGTAACAAGCTCCGCAACCTGCGTACGCGCTCCCGCAAGGCGGTTGACAGCGGTTTGGGTGGTACCTCCGCCCGCAGGCATGGCGCCCAGAAAAGCACCGCCCACATTCGCCAACCCCGTAGCCAGCAACTCCCGGTTGGGCTTAAGGGCCGGTTCTTCACTCTTAGCAAATGCCCGGCCAGCAGCGACGGTCTCGGTGAAACTCATTAACGCGATACCCAAGGCACCGGGCCAGAGCTGGGCGGCGAGGGAGAATCCCGGCATGGTGATGGGAGGCAGGCCTTGGGGAACCCGGCCGACTAACTCAACTCCGTGAGCCTGCAAGCCGAGGAAACGAGCACCGACGATCCCAGCAGCCACCGCGATCAGTGGTGCCGGCGCTCGCGGGAAATACCGCTCGGTACCTATGAGTAAGGCGATCATGACTATGCCAACAGTCAATGCCGCAAGCGACGTTTCAGGTACGCCGTGAACGAGAGCCAGCAGGTTGTGGAGAAACGAGCCCCGGGGGAAGTGGATGCCGAGGATTTTCGGAACCTGGTCCAGTACAATGACCACTCCTATCCCGGCTTTGAACCCGATCAAAACTGGCTGCGAAATGAAGTTGGCGATAAACCCCAACCGCAGCACCGAAGCCACCACGAGCATGGCTCCGACCAACAGAGTCAGCATCGCCGAAGCTTTCAGCAGCGAAGCCGGATCGCCTCCTGGGACGACCTCGCCGAGCTCGGCTGCGGCCAGAATGGCGAGGGTTGTCGTGGTGCTCACGCTAAGTACACGAGAGGTCCCCAGCACCGCGTAGATCACCATGGGCAGGAAGGCCGTGTAGAGTCCTACCTGTACCGGCAGCCCGGCAATGGTGGCATAGGCCATCGCCTTCGGAATGACGACCGCAGCAGTAGTCAGGCCGGCGATCACATCTGGCCGCAACCAGTCCTTTTGATAGGCGATCAGCCAATCCGGTAGAGGGTTGTAGCCATGAACTTGAGCTTTGGTTGACAAGCTTTCCTCCAGCGGAGTGCCTAGACCTTGCTGCGCCGCACCGTTTTGCGCCAGCCGAGGAGTCAGTTCCTGCTGAGCATTACCCTTTTGCGCTGATACTATCTGATTACGATCTTCGTTTCGAATGCTAACAAACGGACTTCTGTTCCGCACCTAAGGATTTGCCTAGTGGCGGGCCTGTCTACCTGGCGGTAGAAAGGGAAGCAGGGAGTTGTGAAGACACGGGGTTCCGGCAGGGAAGGGCCTTGCCCACGTTGACAACTGACAGCTTGTACAGGGATCTTTGTTCTCTGGTTACGAACGATGGGCGGCCCGTGGTGAGTCATGGCGCCCGTGGGAGTGTCACATGGAAAACATCATCCCTCGCTGGGAATGGAGAACCTTTGGGGAGAGCTTTGGCGAGGCCGACGACCAATTTGCTGCGCTCGAGCCTGGGGGCGTCCAGGAAAGCGATGAGCTCTACTTTCTCTCTCCTGCCACCAACGAAAACGTCAAAGTTCGGGACCTGCTGATGGACATCAAGACCCTCGAGCAGGTCAATCCCGATGGTCTGGAGCAGTGGAAGCCCGTCATGAAGGCGGCGTTTCCGCTCCCCGCGGCGGCAGTGAAGAACGTTTTCAGCGCTCTGGGTATCTCCTCGCCGCCCCTGGCGCGTAAGGACTATACGCTCGAGCAGTTCGTCACGGAGCTGTTGGAGCCGAGCAGGCAAGTGCGCGTTGTGAAGGTCCACAAGAAACGAACGCGCTACAAGATCAATGGCTGCACATCCGAGATGAGCGAGGTAGTGGCGGACGGCAAGAAGACACGCACGGTCGCGCTTGAATCGGAAGATCCAGCACGCGTGATTGCCACTGTCCGCAAGCTCGGACTCGATCATTTCGAAAACATTAGTTACCCGCGAGGACTGAAGAATCTCGCCGGGATGAACAGCTGAGGAGCTCCCTATGCCCCGCTACGCGGTCATCGACGTCGGCACAAACTCTGTGAAATTCAATATCAGCGAGAGGCGCGAGGACGGGTCTTGGAAAACAGTCGTCGACCGCGCAGAGATCACGCGCCTTGGCGAAGGACTGGAGAAATCAGGTGAGATTAGTCCTGATGCGATAGCACGGACCGTATCCGCTATCTGTGCGATGACATCTGAAGCCCGAGAAAATGAGGTGATCGCCACTGCGGCGGTCGGCACGATGGGAATGCGGACCGCGCGAAACAGCCAACAATTTATCGACGCGGTCCAGCAGCGCTGTGGCGTCTCGATCGAAGTCATTCCGGGCGACGAAGAAGGACGACTGGCGTATCTGGCCGTCAAGTCCGGTCTTGGTTTGACAGAAGGCTCGCTGGCAATATTCGATTCGGGCGGGGGAAGCACGCAATTCACGTTCGGTCGCGGTTCGGCGGTCGAAGAGCGTTTCAGTTTGAATGTCGGCGCCGTTCGGTACGCCGAACAGTACGGTCTGAGTGGGGTCGTTCCTCCAACGCAGCTCCAGGCCGCGCTGGACGCAATCGCTGCCGATCTCTCCCGGCTTGGGACGGGGCGCTCGCCCGACGCGTTGGTTGGGATGGGCGGCACGGTTACCAACCTGACCGCGGTAAAGCACAGGCTCGCGAAATATGATCCCGACGTTGTGCAGGGCTCGGTCATCGATCGCGCCGAGGTTGAGCGGCAGATTCGGCTCTATTGCTCACGGACGCTGGAGGAGCGTCGCGCAATCGTGGGGCTGCAGCCGAAACGGGCCGACGTGATCCTTGCGGGTGCCTGCATTGTCAAGACTGTGATGGATAAGCTCGGTAAAGACAGCCTCTCAGTCAGCGACCGAGGGCTTCGGCACGGCCTGCTGATCGACCGATTCGGAAGTTAACGCCGGCCGATTGGGCTGAGTGCTCGACAACCCAAAGCTCAAGAATCAGCCTCGGCTGCCGTGACGCTATTGAGTTATAACCAAAGGAGTAGGCTCCCTGGTTTTGTACAGCATCGATTATTTGCCGCGTGTCGCCACGCGGCCGGAGGTCTTATCTTGCGGAAGTCTATATTTGCGGAACACACCAGAGTGTCCGCGTTCTTGCTCTTGCTGATCGTTGTATCCGTCCTAGTGAGCGGTTCCAATGCGCAACAGACGCTGCCTAATGCCCCCAGCGCGCAGAAGGCGAAAACGCAGGCGGCGCGTGCTTCCGACAGCGGCTGGCCTCGTACATTTACGAGCGGGGCCGACACCTTTGTTATCTACCAGCCGCAAGTGGACAAATGGGAGGGCAACCGTATTGATCTGTACTCAGCGGTCGAGCTGAAAACAGGGAAGGACAGCCCCGCGAAGTATGGGGTGATCTGGTTCAATGCGCGCACGGAGGTGGACAAGATCAACCGGCTGGTTACGCTGGACCAGCCCCAGCTCACCAAAGTCAAGTTTCCGGTGGCGCCAGACAAGGAGCCGGAGCTCACGGCGTTGCTGCAAAAGAAGCTGCCCGGCGCTACGAAAACCATGTCGCTTGACCGGTTAACGGCGGCGGTTGAGGCCAACGGCGAGCCAATCAAGGGAGTCGAGGTCAAGAACGATCCACCCAAGGTGATCTTCTCGACCAAGCCTTCGCTACTGGTGCTGATAGACGGCACGCCGCAGTTGAGCGAAATCCAGGGCACCAATCTGCAGCGCGTGATCAACACCAAGGCGGTCTTGCTGTTCGAGGACAAAAAGAAGACCTATTACCTGCGAGTGATGGATTGGTGGCTGCAGGCACCTCAGGTAGAGGGGCCCTGGATCTACGCGAAGAAGCTGCCCGACGATATGAAAAAAGCGGAAGAGTATGCCGTCAGTCAAGCTCAAGCACAGACCTTGGAGAGCGAAGCGGCTTCCCAGCAGCCTTCGTTGAAGGAGCAGGGCAAGAAAGCCGAAATTCCAGAGGTCTACGTTGTGTTCGGGCCGGCGGAGTTGATTGAAACCAAGGGGGAGCCGCAGTACCAGCCGATAACTGGCACCGGTCTGGAGTATGTGGAAAATACGAATGGCAACCTGTTCCGTCTCGGCGGACAATACTACATCCTGATCTCGGGCCGCTGGTTCAAAGGAGCTTCGCTGGACGGGCCGTGGAGCTTCGTGAACGCCGACGAACTTCCTCCTGATTTCGCCAAGATTCCGCTGGACAGTCCGAAATCAACCGTGTTGGCGTCGGTGCCTGGCACACCGCAGGCAAAAGAAGCGCTGATCGCAAATTCGATACCTCAGACGGCGACGATTACCCGCGCGGAAGCAAAGCTCACCGTGCAGTACGACGGCGAGGCGACGTTTGTGCCAATCGAAGGCACGTCGATGACGTATGCGAAGAATACGTCGGCGCCGGTGATCAAGGTTTCTGACAACAATTACTATTGCGTCGAAGCCGGGGTATGGTTCAAGGGGCCGACTCCGCAAGGGCCGTGGCGTGTGGCAGACACCGTGCCGCCCGAGATTTATACGATTCCACCAAGTTCGCCGCTCTACTACGTTACCTACGTCAAGGTCTATGGCTCGACGCCGGATGTCGTGTACGCTGGATATACGCCAGGCTATTACGGCACCGTGGTTTCTTCCGACACGACCACAGTCGTCTATGGCACTGGATGGTACTACCCGCCTTACCTTACCCCGACAGTGTGGTATGGCTGGCCTTACACCTACGGTGTGGGAGCCGGCTTCACTTATAGCACAGCGTCTGGTTGGAGTTTCGGCTTCGGCTACGGATATGCCTACTACCCCTGGTATTACCCGTGGTGGGGGCCGATGGGGTACTACGGGTACGGGTGGTATCCCTATTACGGCTGGGGAGCATGGGGAGGGGCCGCGGTCGCCAATGTTTATGGAGTATGGGGCAACACGGCTTACTCCCGTACCGGAGCGGCCTGGGCAAATCCGTACACCGGAAATTACGGAGCAGCCACCCGCGGCGCCTACCACAACACCCAGACCGGCAGGACCACCGTTGCAGGTCGCGGCGCCAACACTAACATTTACACCGGCAATACTGCCGGATATCGCGGCGGCGCGACCTATAACCCCAACACCGGGATCGTCGCCGGCGGCGGTGCGGGATATGCGGGCAATATCTACAGCGGCCAAGGCACCGCCGGACGCGGCGGCTTCGCCTACAACACCAACACCGGGGCTGGAGTGGCGGCAGGGAAAAACAATGTCTACGCCGGCAAGGATGGAACGGTGTACCGCTACAACCGGGATAGCGGCGGCTGGTCAAGCAACAGCGGCAGCGGATGGCAGTCCACAACCAAGCCGGATGCCAACCTGCAACGCCAGCAGCAGATGCGCACCCAAGGCGCGCAGCGTAGTCAAAACTTTAACTCCACGCGCAGCTACGGAGGAAGCATGGGCGGCGCGCGGATGGGAGGAGGGGGTAGACGCCGGTGACGGGAGTGTCAGTAGCTGGCGTAACTGCCAGGCGCCGCCTCAAGTAATAGGCTTGCAAAGGCTCGATGAAAGGCAGGCTGTGACTTCAGTCAGGGAGGTTGAATTATGACTCAACCCCTCTGCCAATGATCGTTCGGTGCTGGTTCCCCGCGCTCGTTTTCTAGCGACAGAAACGCCCTCCGGCTGCGACGGAAGGCGTTTGTAATCAGGAACTTGTTTGGTTGCGGGGGGTGGATTTGAACCACCGACCTTTGGGTTATGAGCCCAAATTGCTCGGCTTAACCCCCATTGAAATCAATAGCCTTACAGGTTCAAACCTCGCGAAGATAGGGCGAAACTGCCTTAGTTTTGTGAGCAAGTTGTGAGCAAGTTTTAGGAATTGCAAACTTGCGGGATCGTGGCGTTCGCCTCACGAACTCAACACCCCGCTGCCGATTCAATTTCAGACCTGAACCTGTCACTCAGGGGCACTGGAGAGCCATTGTTTAGATTGACGAAAAACGTCCGGGTTCTCGCAACCAACACCTGACGGCGCCGCGGACGGCTGTCCCGATCACGGGACTGAAGCCATTGCGTCAGTCGATTCGGCGAGAGGCCTTGCCAGCACCGGCGTGCAGTCTCCGTGAATTGTCAGCGGCAGATTTCCCAGAAAAAGATTCTGCGAGTCACCTTAGAGCAGCTCCCTCCAAACTGGTCGCCTACGACACGCGAAAGCGTCCGCCGCAATAGTGGCTTCGTCGAACTCTTCTTGGAGGACATGTGCTGTTACGTACCGGTTCTTGCGCTGAGATCTCCCCGAAGCCGGTTTGGGGCCAACTCCGTCGTGGCAGACCACAGATTAACAAATCATTCTCGGCTTTCGGGGGCGTCTTCTTTTCTTGACGACGCACCGACAATTCCTGCGAAGCCCTGTCATCGCCAACTGATACTCAAATGCTTATGGCGTGACTAGCCAGGCACGAGCATGAGTCGCCTCGGGTAATTGCTTCAGTCGCAGGCAACGACTCACCAGCCACGCGGTTTGCGACCTCTAACGCTGCGCTCAAGCTGCTCGCAATTCCTCTGTCTTGCGGCGGCGTAGGGTTTCATGGGGCGATTCACCAAACAATTCATGGTATTGTCAGCGAAGCGACCGAGGTGCCAGAAGCCGAACTCAAGAGCGACATCGGTCACTGTCGTCGAGCCCGAACTTCGCTGCTGCAAAGCACGACGGACACCATTCAGCCGTACACGACGGAGGTAGGTGGCCGGTCCCATGCCAAGAGCGTTTTGGAACGCCCGATTAAGAGTCCGTCGCGGCACTTCGCACGCAGTGGAGAGTTCGGCCACCGAAGAGTTGACCAGAAGAGATTTGTGCACATACTGATCAATCTCCCGCACCATCGCAGCGGCCCGCTGCTCCGCTCCAAGTGAACGCGCCGGGAACTGTTGCTCAACGGCCTCCAGGAATTCACCCACCAGCTCCTCCTCGAACTTTGCCACCGCGGTGGGAGAGTTGCGGACCTTTGGGTCAGACTGAATGATCGCGGCTGCTTCCGCAAAGTGCTCGGTGATTTTCAATCGCGAGTTGGCTGGCGGCTCAAACACCGACCAGGGCAGGCGCATTGCATCTTGAACGTGAGGAGCGAACTGAGGGAACTGATTTGCAAGAACCTCGTCGCGAACGGTGAAGCAAGCGACCTTGAAGTTCCCCCCGTAAATCCCGTCGTGTTCCACGCCTGGCCGGTGGATCACCAGTGACCCGGCACGAACCTCTATCCCGTGCTGCCGCGACGGGGTGGTGGTCCCCAGTATCACCGAGAGTGTCCACCGATTCGAAAAAGTACCGTTTCCGCGCAGCTGCTTACTGGTATCTACATAGGAGAACTGACCGCCTGGCAGGCCCAGGCGCACATGACGACCGCTCAGGCATCCGGGTTCGAGCTGGGAAATCTCCAGATTGGCCTCAGAAAGCACAGCCCCGTAGGAATCCGCGTCGCGAATGATGTATTCGGAGTAGTTCGATGGCTCGGGCTTGGACATGAATACCTCGTGACTGGCCCAAAACGGATAGCCGATGCTACCAACTCCCAAGTAACGTAAGGCAAACCAATTCTGCCAGGCATTGTGTGAATTTTCGGTGGTGGGGTGTGCATGAATAGTGCGAACAAGGGGCTGCAACAATCGGCCCTCGTGATGCGGATTATCGGCTGGGGTCTCATTGTCAGCATGGCCCTCGCTCCTTTTGTCTATTCGCCTGGATTCTTGTGGGGCATGCTTCCGGCGGGATTCCCGCAGATTGGTCCAGCCCATCCTCAGTCGCCTTATGACGCGTTCCACCCCTACATATTAATGATCGCCGTCCTGTATCTGGCGTGGGCGATTCTGATGATCCGGGGCGCCAAGGATCCCAGAGCTAACGCTGCTCTGTTTGACTTCGGCATCCTCGCCAATGTCTTTCACGCCTTGCTGATGATCCCGCAGGCGTTCCTCTATCCCAATGAACATGCACACATGTGGGCGGACGTGCCCATGCTATTGGCGGTGAGCCTGATTTTGTGGATCTACCGCCCCAACCGAGTGGCACCGGGAACTTCAAGAGCGTAATGAGCACCTACGACGCAGATGTAGTCATTATTGGCAGCGGTTTCGGCGGGAGCATCTCAGCCAACCGTCTGGCCTTGGCGGGCCTCAAGGTGCTTGTGCTGGAACGCGGACCGTGGCGTGATTCACTGCCAGTCCGCTCGATGGGAATTGCCAAACGGGCACCTTTTCCATACGGCATGAAGGCTGTCACGCATATGCTGCGAACCCTTCATGTGGGCGGTCGCCACCTGACGTTCAACAAGTCCGGCCTGTACGAGGTGTTTTCTTTTCCGGGGATCGATGTCTTTGCGGTTTCGGCGGTGGGCGGGGGCAGTCATGGCTGGTTCGGAATGCTCGTGCCACCGCAAGATCCGGCTTACTGGGCAGATCGTCATCCGGATTTAGACCCTGGCGAGATAGAGAAATACTACGACAAGGTCCTGGCCGACATGGGGGCTGTTCCATTGTCCCAGGACTTTTTGCTCCCCCACTCGATTTGGAAGGAACTGCCCGCGTCGTCGGGCAGATGTCGCCCGGCTGACCCGCAACCCTCCCTGGCGATGAAGGTTCCCCGCTCTCAGAGCGAAGTCGGGGAAGTGACCGAAGGCGAGGGGGGAGTGAAGCGCCAGACATGCGCGTTTGATGGGGACGGCTTTCTGGGATCGAGGGGAGGAGCGAAGGCGTCGGTCGATTTTATCTATCTGGCGCCCGTGCTCAACAAGGGTGTAACTGTCCGCGACATGTGCGAAGTCTCCAAAATCGTTCGAGGCTCGGTTGGCGGTCCGGCGGAGTATGCCGTGCATTTCTCTGATCTAAGCAATGGGCGGAAGGAAGTGGTTCGCACTAAGCGACTCATCCTGGCCGCGGGAACTATGAGCACGCTGCGCTTGCTGTTTGCCGGCAGTTCGGAGCCGGGTGGCCTCAACCCGATGCCGTCTCTGGGCCGTACGTTTGGCGGTAACGGAGACTTTATTGGCGCCTGGTTCAAGAATTCGGCGCAACCTCCCATGTTCGAGACCGCCCCGGTTCTTGGCCGCTTCAAGGTAGACGGGCAGGACGTTCCGTTCACAGGGATGTGGGCTTTGGCCGGCATCGATACCGTGCCGCTGGTGCCCGGCTGGAAAAAGAAACTGGCGAAGACAACTCCACTCATTGGAATGGGAGCGGACACGGGAGCGGCGTCTGTAAGGTACGAAAACGGGCGTGTGGTAGTGGACTACGACGCAAAACAACAGCCGGTCTTCGAGAAAATTCGGGAAGTCTTCCGCGCGTTGGAAACCGAAAGCGGCCTGAAGACCTGGGCGATCAAGAAGCCCATCACCGTTCACGCATGGGGTGGCGCCTGCCTTGGCCCAACTCCGGATCGCGGCGTTGTCGATCACAAAGGGGAAGTGTACGGAAACCCGGGCCTGTTCATTGCGGACGCTTCGGCGCTGCCGGCGGCGGCTGGGACGCCTCCGTCTCTCGCGATCGCGGCCTGGGCGCATCATGTTGCCGATGGCCTCGCACAGAGAGCCACTTGAAGTTTTACGGGGAAGCCGTAGTTTAGGGCCTCAGAAAAAAGCATCGTTCAGGAGGAAGATATGAATGCACCAAAGATTTCAGTAATCGCGTCGGTCGCAACCTTGTCACTGGCATTACTTCTGCTGTTTTGTGGCTCGGCTGTTGCTCAAACACAAATCCAGGGAGTAATCGACGGGCGCAGCGGCGCCACCATGACGGTAAAAACAGCAGACGCCGGAAACGTCGTGGTCCTGCTTACCAACAGCACCCAGGTGGAAGAAGTCGAAGGCGGCCTCAAAATGCGGAAGAAAGAGATGGGACTCACCGCGTTGATCCCCGGCCTTCCGGTTGAAGTAAAAGGCTCCACCAACGCCCAGAACCAGTTAGCGGCGGACAGTGTGAAGTTCAAGGGCTCAGACCTGAAGACTGCTCAGGACATGCAGGCCAGCATGGCGCCGATAAAGGCGGCGGAGGCGGCGCAACAGGCGCAACTGGCCCAGGAACAGGCCCAACTCAAGCAGCAACAAGCGGCTCTTACAGCGGAGCAACAGAAGCAGGCGGATGACGAGGCCAAAATTGCCGCCAACAAGGCAGCAGCAGCAAAAGCCAACCAGCGCTTCAGCGAATTGGGTGAGTACAACACGCTGGGAGAAGTGGACGTCTTGTTCGCCAACGGCAAGATCCTGGTCGCTCCTGAGTACAAGACACAACTGATGGAACTGGCCAAGAAGGCCAAGACCATCGATGGTTACATGATTCAGGTCAAGGGATATGCATCGGCGGTAGGCTCGTCGGCCATGAACCAGAAGCTGAGTACGGAGCGGGCCAACAACGTAACCGAGTTCCTGGAGCAGAAGGGCGGCATTCCGCTGACGAACATGCTGGCTCCCGGAGCGATGGGCACCAGCAAGCAGGTCGCGCCCGACACAACGAAAGAGGGCCAAGCCGAGAACCGGCGCGTGACGGTCAAGATCCTCCAGAACAAGGGCATCGCGGGAACCTAGAACGGTGTGCGGACAAGCGCGCCAGTTATGTTGTCGAAAGCCTGGCACACAGGGCAACTTGAAAATTTTACGGGGAGCCAGTCACGAAAACACCTAACCCGTCACAAGCAGAGAGAGAAACAAGGCTGGACCAGCGATAGGAGAAAATGATGAACCGCTTAGCGAATTGCATTTCCACTCTGGTATTGATCGGACTGCTGATTGCGACGTGGGGCTGCAGTAAGTCGCAAACTGAAGCGCCGGCCACAAGCGCAACGGCCGAGAAGGGCGCGGCGCAGCAAGCTGCCCCGGCGCACCCAACCCCGACACCGCCGCCAGGTCGTCGGAGGCGGGCCATATTCTCCCAATGTGGGCCAGACCTACCCGAACCGTGTCCTCTGGGGCCTTACCCACATCCACACCGACCTCTCCGCCGACTCCGGACTGATGGGAATCACCTTGGGACCCGACCAACTGTTCGAGTCTGCCATGGGCCATGAGGTCATGACCACTACCGGCTTGAAATTCAAACTGGAACGGCCGCTGGACTGGCTCGCCATCACCGACCATGCCGAATTTCTCGGTCTATCCGGGCAACTTGCGTCGGCCAACCCGGAGCTGCTCGCCAACCCGACCGGCAAAAAGTGGTACGACTTGTCCAGGGGAACCCCACAGCAGAAATTTGAGGGCGCGTGGGATGTTTTCCAGACCATCGCCTCGGCCAAGGACCCGATCAACAACCCCAAGCTGCAGGTCTCGGCTTGGGCGGAGGCATATGAAGCAGCCGAGAAGTACAACCAGCCAGGCGTTTTCACCACGCTCCACGGCTTCGAATGGACGTCCGTGCCCGGCGGCAACAATCTTCATCGCACCGTCATCTTCCGCGACAACGTTGACCGCGTGAAGCAGACCATTCCCTACTCCGCCTTCGACAGCCAGAATCCAGCGGACCTATGGAAATACATGGACGAATACGTGCAAAAAACGGGCGGTCAGGTACTGGCCATCCCGCATAACGGCAATCTCAGCAATGGCCTCATGTACACGGCCGAGACCTACGACAGCAAACCCATGGACCGTGCCTACGCCGAGTCGCGCATCGGCCACGAGCCGCTCATGGAGGTGACGCAGATCAAGGGTGACGGCGAGGCCCACCCCTACCTTTCACCGAATGACGAATTCGCCAACTTCGAACTTTGGGACTTCGGCAATCTCGCGGATCACCCGGTGCCAAAAAAGAAGGACATGCTTCAGTATGAGTACGCCCGCGCGGCGCTCAAGACTGGGCTGGAGCTGGAAGCCAAGCTTGGTGCCAACCCCTACCAGTTCGGCATGGTGGGCGCCAGTGATGCCCATATTGGCGTGGTTGACTCGCGGCAAGACAACTTCTTCGGGCAGTTTATTTGGGATGCGCCGTCACCGACGCGCTGGCAACTGCCGATGTTGAAGTACGCGGACGGCAAGGTTGCGTCCTATTACTGGCAGGACATACCTGCGGGCCTGGGCGGGGTGTGGTCGCGTGAGAACACCCGCGAGGCGATCTGGGACGCGCTCAAGCGCAAGGAAGTCTATGCCACCACGGGTGAGCGGCCGATCGTACGTGTCTTCGGGGGTTGGGACTTCGTGCCGGCGGACAAGGACAGCCCCAACTTCGCGGAACAGGGCTACGCCCGTGGCGTGCCCATGGGCGGCAATCTGACCAACCCTCCGGCCGGAAAGAGCCCCGCCTTCGTGGTCTTTGCACAGCGCGATCCGTACGGTTCCAACCTCGACCGCATCCAGATTATTAAGGGCTGGGTGGGCAAGGACGGAAAGGCGCAGGAGCGCATCTTCGATGTGGCGGTCTCCGGCGGGCGCAAGATCGGCCCGGATGGCCGCTGCAAGACGTCAGTGGGCAACACGGTGGACGTGGCTAACGCCACCTACAGCAACTCCATCGGCGCTGCTTATCTCTCGGCGTACTGGAAGGACCCGGCATTCGATCCCCAGGAGCACGCGTTTTACTATGTGCGCGTGATCCAGATCCCGTCGCCTCGCTGGACGGCCTATGACCAGAAGCGTTTCGGCATCAAGATGGCCGCCAACGTTCCGATGACGACCACCGGCCGGGCCTACACTTCGCCCATCTGGTACAAGCCATGAAACGATGGCTCAACGAACCACTCCTGCACTTTCTAGTGCTGGGTGCGCTGCTGTTTGGCGTGTACGGGTGGCTCCATCGCGGCCAAGCCGGCAGTTGGGACAACGGTGCCCCGGTGCGCATCACCTCCCGGGAAATGGCGTTTCTCGCGGAAACATGGGAGCGTCAGCATCAGCGCCCGCCGACCCGCGAGGAGTTGCACGCCTTGGCCGCCGGATACCTGAAAGAGGAACTGCTCGGCCGCGAAGCGCGAGCGATGGGTCTGGATCAGGACGACCTGGTCATCCGCCGCCGTCTTGCGCAGAAGGTCGAGTTCGTCGTGAAAGACACGTCGCGGCTCACTGCGCCGACCGACGACGATCTGCATCGCTTTTACGAAGCGAACCTGCAGAGTTTCCAGGCTCGCGCGCACGTTTCGTTCACCCAGGTCTTCTTTGATCCGGAAAAACGCCGCGACGCCGCGGCCGATGCCAAGGCTGCACACGCCGCTCTATCGCGCGGCGCGGCAGTCAGCGGAAACATTGGCGATCCCTTACCGCTTGGCGGCGAGTTGACCGACGAGGATAGGCAAGCCGTCGCTGGTCAGTTCGGAGACCAATTCGCGGATGCGGTTTTTGCCCTCAAGCCGGGCGGATGGAATGGCCCTATCACGTCCAGTTTCGGCCTGCATCTGGTGCGCGTGACGGACGCGAGGCCGGCGCGACAGCTTGAGTTTTCCGAGGTGGAACCACAAGTGCGCGAACGTTGGCGTGACGAACATCAGCGCGAGACCGATGAACAGTATTTCGCGAGTCTGCTGAAAAAATACCACGTGGTCGTGGACGAGGACGTCGAGCCGCTCGTTGGTCCGGTCAACGAGTTAGCCGTGCAAGCGAAAGGGCTAGCCTCGCAACCGAACGCAACCTTAGCGCAGGTACCGCAATGAAAGCGGTTCTCTTGATTCTCCGAGTGGCGACCTCGGCACGTGGGCTGCTGCAAATGGTGGCGGCGTTGGCCATTCTATTTTCCGCCACTCTCGCGTTCGCTCATGAGCTCCGCCCCGCGTACCTCGAACTGCGCGAGGAAAAACCGGGCGAGTTCAGCGTGCTCTGGAAGACTCCCATGCTCGGCGAAGGGCGGCTGTCCCTTGAGCCCGAATTCTCCGGCGACGCGCAAGCAGTGACGCCGGTGACGACAAGCACGCCGCCCGGCGCGGCCATCCAGGAATGGACCTTGCGTGCCCCTGCGCTGCGCGGACAGACGCTGCGTATTCGCGGGCTGGAAGGCACCATGACGGACGCGCTCGTCCGCATCGAATTTGCCGATGGCACGACGTGGGTGCAGCGGCTGACCGGGCAGGAACCATCAGCCATCATCCCGATGCGGCAAAGCGGGTGGTCTGTGGCGGGCGTGTATCTCAAGCTCGGCGTAGAGCATATTCTGACGGGTATCGATCATCTCCTGTTCGTGCTCGCGTTGATTATCATCACGCAAGGCGGTTGGAAGCTGGTCAAGACCGTTACTGCTTTCACCGTCTCGCACAGCATCACGCTCACTCTGGCGACGCTCGGCTACGTCCACATCCCGCAGCGGCCGGTCGAGGCAGCGATCGCGTTGAGCATCGTTTTCGTCGCCGCGGAGATTCTGCGCGGCCGGCACGGCCACGTAGGCATCACCGCCCGTGCGCCGTGGGTCGTGGCTCTCTTGTTCGGACTGATGCACGGCCTGGGTTTTGCCAGCGGGCTTAAAGACGCCGGTTTGCCGGACGCACATATCCCCACGGCGTTATTGTTCTTCAGCATCGGGGTTGAAGCAGGACATTTTCTCTTTATCGGCTGCGTCCTGGCGGTTACCGCAGCCATGCTACAGGCCGCTTCAAGACTCACGCCCATCAACCAACAACGGTCAGCGATCCTCCAGCTCGTGCCGCCCTACGCCATCGGCACCGTGGCGATGTTCTGGGTCATGCAACGCGTAGCCGCATTCTGAGCCGATCAAAATGAAGCTGCGCGGCACCGGGTTCGCAGTTGTGCGAGATTGTCCAGAAGTCTGGTTCGAGGAGGTGTGGAACATCCACCGCCTCTCCGGTTCAGCGCACTTAATGGAGCCATTTGGAGCCTCGGGGAACGAGGCCAGCGCGGCTAAGTGATCGAATTAAATGGTAGGCACGAGGAGACTCGAAGTCCTGACCTCTACCTGTCAACCCGCGTGGAGGCTGCCTAAGTACACCCAAGTCGTACAAGACATCGCATTTTGTGGGTTGGATTGTGGGTTGAAAAATGTTCTGGGGCTGTCTTTTCTCCAATGCTTTCGGTTGCTCCCGCGGACGTGCTGGTTGTCGATCAGCGGAAGTCGCGAGGTTTCTCGGCACGGAACTCATCCTTGGGTTTCAATACGTCCATCCGGCATGCATCAGGATGCCATTCACCATCAGCAAGTTCATCGCCAGGCCGATAATGTTGCCGACGTAGATCGTCGGCTTGCGGTTGAGTAACCCGTAGGTGACCCACAATAGACTCGCGAGGGCAAAGATGGCCCACGTGGTTAACGATTGACCAGAAGCATGTTGGCTGTGGGTGAAATACAGCTTGGTAATCGAGGGGAGGGTAGCGAGTGGCTGCACGATCCCGGTAACCATCATTAGCGGTTCGAAAACCTTAAGCCAACGCAGATATGCCGGCGAACCCGTTTTCAGGAAATACATACCAATAGCCTCCTTGGGCTGTCACTGTCGAGAATCATCACCCGGCGCTTGGACCGCCGGTCTTTCCCGGCTCGACGGCTGGATCTCCTGCGAGGTATGTCAATTGTGTCGGCCCCGCGAAGTGAGTACCGGCGGCCTCGACGATTTCAGCTACCTTCAGTATGACGTCTTGACGAATCGCAGTGAACGCCGCCCAGTCGCCCGTCTTGCCGTAGGCAAACAGTTCCAATTCGAAAGCAGCGCCGGCAAAGTCGTTGACCCGAATTCTCGAGGTCCCGGATTCGATTGAGGGGTGTCCGTTCAGCATGCTCTGCACACCATCCAGCACGAACCGCAGTTGTTCGATTCGGGTTTCAATTCGCAGCGAGAAGGTTTGATCCATCAGAAGTTTGGGCCGGGCCTTCATGTTTTGGAACTGCATCTGCGCCAGCGCCCCATTAGGGACAACCAACAGATTCTGGTCGAGAGTTCGCAACTTTAAAGACCGCAACCCGATATCTTCGACCGTCCCAAGCCGACCGCCGATCTCGCAGAAGTCGCCGACGTGCACGGCTTTGTCCATCAGCAATGAGACTCCGCCGATGATGTTCTCAAGTGTTTTCTGTGCGCCTAGTGCGATAGCCAGTCCTCCGATGCCGAGGCCGGCGAGGGTCGTCTTCACGTTTATCCCAAACAGCGCCATTGCGGCGACGAAGGCGATTAACAACATCACGATCCGGATGATTCGCTGCATCAGAACCAGGATCGACTCGCCGCCCGTGTTTTGCCTGTGCCTTCGGTTCACGGCATGGTCGAAGCCCTGGTCGATGATCCGGCTCACGAGCCAGGCGACGCATCCCGCAAGGACGGCTGCCAGGAAACGAAAGTAGTAGGCGCGATACAACAGAGGTGGATCAAGCAGGTACACGAAAAGTCCGTGTATCAGGATCGCAATACTGCATTTGAGCGGCGTGCCCAGCGGCGTATCCCAGACCGTTCTGAAAGGCAGTTTCCGGAGCGCGTACCAAACTCGCCGCGGCACAGTCAGCAGAAGCGCCAACAGCCACGCCAGCGCCCATGAGATCGGGATAGAGAGGAGCCACCCGAGCCACTGAGCCAGGGACATCCCAAACACATGGCGACTGCTCAGAGCGGCGGGCACAATTCGATCGGCTAGCGTCGGCCCTTCGCTTTGCATCTGGGCATAGAGGTCCGGGATTCTCGCAACTGTCTCTTGCGAAACCAGCCAGATTTTCCCGAACTCCGGATCATCCACCCTCACCAGGATGATGTCTACTGTCGTGCTGCCTACCGTAATTACGCCGGCACGAACTTCGCCTGGAGGAAGTCCAGCTTCAACCGTGCCTTTGGGATCGTCGCTCAACAGGTCGATGTCGCCACTGAACCTCGAGTGCAGCGCCTGAAATTCCTTGGCCAGTTGCACCATATTCACGTTCGGGCCGGAAGGTGGTTGCAAATAGCGAGCGCCAGTCGAGAAGTCCTGGCGCTCTGCATACTTCAGAACGCCCATTGCCGCTCCACGGGGAGTTTCACGTCCGAGCGGATCGACGATCGCCGCGGGGCCAGCGTTGGCCGGAGGTGAGGCAGATGTCGGAACCTGGGCCAGCAAATTCTCAGCTGGGCCCACGAATAAGAGCAAGGCCAGGGCGATGGGGAGAGCGAACGTCCAGCCAAAGAAACTGCTGGCCCTTTGTCGTTTCTCTGTTACGAAAGGCATTTTACTTAGTCTCTTCGGCCGAAACTATCTGCCGGTCCGCGGGTACGAAGTAGTTCGCGAGACGCGATTATTCTTCGCCTTCTCAACGCAGACAACTGATTTTCGCGGACGCGTATATTATCCGCGTCCGCGCCGCAAGCCGCGTACCCGACTCGATAATTACTTCCTCGAGTCGTCCTTTGCGAACGCGCCTGCTTTTCCGGCATCCAAGAGCTGCTGCGCATCCATGTGACCGAACAACTCGATCAGCTTCGCGACCACACCGGTCCATCCGGTCTGGTGGCTGGCCCCGAGGCCAGCACCGTTGTCGCCGTGGAAGTATTCGTAAAAGAGGATGTTGTCCTTCCACAGCGGATCGGTCTGAAACTTTTCCGAACCTCCGAACACCGGCCGTCGGCCCGACTTGTCACGCAGGAAGATCCGTTCCAGACGATTGGCGATTTCGTGGGCAACCTCGAACAGGTTCATCAACTTGCCTGAACCGGTAGGGCATTCGATCTTGAAGTTGTCGCCATAATACAAATAGAACTGCAGCAAGGCGCGGATCAGCACTGCGTTCACAGGCATCCAAATTGGACCGCGCCAATTGGAGTTTCCACCGAACATCCCGGTGTCGGACTCCGCGGGTAGATAATTCACCCGGTATTCCTGGCCCCCCACGTTGACGATAAACGGATGATCGTTATGGTAACGGGAGAGAGCCCGGATCCCATAAGGGCTGAGGAATTCATTCTCGTCCAGCATGCGCGTCAGAATCCGGCGCAACCGGTCCTCATTCACCAGCGCAGCCATGCCGCGCTCGGCGTACCCTAAATGGCCGGGCCCGGTCGGATGAATGCTTTCCAACAGTTCGGGCATGCGCCGAATGCGTTCCTGCAGAATGGTCACCGTTCGCGGGCACCGTTCGCGCTGCCACGGCTCAATCACGGTAGTAGCAGCCAAGGGCAACAGGCCCACCATGGAGCGAACTTTTAGCCGTCTGGCGCTACCGTCGGGGAGGCGCAGGACATCGTAGTAGAACCCATCCTCCTCGTCCCACATACCCTCAGGGCCCGTCTGATTCATGGCGCGAGCGATCCAAAGGAAATGGTCAGCGAACTTGATCGCCATATCCTCGTAAAAGGGGTCGTCGGCCGCAAGCTCCAGCGCGATCTCGAACATGTTCTGGGAGAACATGGAGACCCACGCCGTGCCATCCGCCTGTTCGAGGCTGCCGCCTGTGGGCAACGGGGCGCTGCGGTCGAAGACGCCGATGTTGTCCAGCCCGAGGAACCCGCCTTCAAACACGTTCTTACCAAAGCGGTCTTTGCGGTTCACCCACCAACTGAAGTTCAGCATCAGCTTGGCAAATGAGCGCTTCAGGAAGTCGACGTCGCCTTTGCCTTTGAGAGCTTGCTCTGTCCGATACAGAAAGATCGAAGCCCAGGCGTGCACCGGCGGATTGACGTCGCTGAAGTTCCACTCGTAGGCCGGGATCTGACCGCTCGGATGGATGAAGTACTCCTGCAGCATCAGGTCGAGCTGTTGTTTGGCAAACTCTACATCGACCGTGGAGAGCGCGATAGTGTGGAAAGCGAGATCCCAGGCGGCATACCACGGATATTCCCACTTGTCGGGCATGGAGATGACGTGAGCGTTGACCATGTGGAACCACTCGCTGTTCCGCGTGAAGCGGCCGCCGGGCTTCATCGGATCCTCACCATGTTCCGTGAGCCATAGGTCGATGTCGAAGAAGAAATACTGCTTGGACCACAGCATGCCGGCCAGGGCCTGCCGCATGACGAGGGCTTCATCTGCGGTGACACGCGCAGGCGTGATGGATTTGTAAAACTCATCGGCCTCGCTGTGGCGGGTCTGCACAATCTCAGCAAAGCTCTTGAAGGGGTCACCGATGGCCGCAGGGGCCAGATCGCTGAGTCGCAGACGGACGGTGGCGGTCTGGCCTGCACCCACATTCAACTGATAGTGTGCCGCAGACTTAGTCCCCGTTTTCGCCGGGTTTACCGCATTGTGATTTCCATGCACCACGTACTCGTTGACGCCGTCTTTGACGTACGGCGTGGAGTTGGGCGTACCGAAGAGCCGCTCGTTGTTGGTGTCGTTTTCTGTGAATAGCAGCGGGACATCTCCCTCGACGTACAGATAGCGGTCACCAAGGTCGGCGTGCGACACAGCAACAACCGGGATACCTTTTGATCCGGAGGCCTGCTTCAGGGATGGCCTGGGTGTACCTGGCCACCACGTCCAAGTATTGCGAAACCACAAGGTCGGCAGGACATCTATGTTGGCCGCTTCCGGGCCGCGATTACTCACGCTGATCTGGATAAGAATGTCTTCCGGAGACTGCTTGGCATATTCCACGAAAACATCGAAGTAGCGGTCCTCATTGAAAACGCCGGTATCCAGAAGCTCGTACTCCATTTCGCCACGGTTGCGCCCCTTATTTGTCGCGATCAGATTGCCGTAGGGATATTCTGCCTGCGGATATTTGTACAGATACTTCATGTACGAGTGCGTGGGCGTGCTGTCGAGGTAGAAATAGTATTCCTTGACGTCCTCGCCGTGGTTGGCCTCGCTGTTTGTCAGGCCGAACATACGTTCCTTGAGGATGGGATCCTTGCCATTCCACAAGGCCACACAGAAGCACAGCAACTGCTGATGGTCGCTGATGCCGGCCATGCCGTCCTCACCCCAGTGATAGGCACGGGAGCGGGCCTGTGGTCGCTCAGGTATCCGACGTCGAGAATCGGCACGAGCCCGTCGGGCTGCGCTAGGATAAGGTCTTCGGCAGATTCACAAAACCTAGCCAATCGAGGTGCTTCGGCCGTTTCGTCTCCCCAGCACGCTTTTCGCCATGCCTTTACGAGACACCTAGTGCCGTTGTGCTCGGATTGCCACGCTACAACGCGATCGGTCTCCTTCTGGACCTCGCGGACCGGAAATGTACTATAAACTTCGAGCATGCTTTTCCAACGTCGGAACCGGAGTAGTCGCTCGATCGCTCCGGCCGTTCCACTCGCGCCATGGACGGCTTCGTTGAATGCGTCCAGCATTTCCTGCGCGTTCGCAAACCGTTCCGTGCAAGCAACGTCAAGGCATTTCGCAATCCAATGATGCAAATGCTCGAATGCAACCCTTTGTGTCCACTGAAGCGTCCCAAGTTGGAGGATCGCCCGGCGTCCTGCTTTTGGGAGCACTGCCAAACAGGATCATGTGAGCCACAACGCCGAGTAGGAACACATCTTTTCGGAAATGGTCGACGGCACCGCCTAAGATAGACTCCGGCAGAATGGTTCCGCTCGCCAAAAATTCGTATCGGCGATCGCCAAGTGTTCCTAACTCTGGATATGCAGCGGCTACTAGATGTGAAATACGGACGACGGAAGGCAATTCCATCCAAATACTATGAGACCCAAGGTCAAGGTGGGCGGCACCAAGCCGATGCATTCCAGCAACATGGGAAAGAATGGTGCGAGCCAAGTCCACGCGGGCGGCGGGCGTTAGCTCGATAGTATGTAGCTTAAGGAAATCTGCGAGGCGGCGGAGTTGGCGCCGCTTTTCGAATACCTCCCAGTAGTGAATTCCTTTGTTTGGATCCGAGACTCTGGGGCGAATGAGAACGGTTTCTAAGTCGGGAAGGCGATCAATCAGAAATGCGATTACGTTCTGCTCTCGCCCCGCAATTTCCGTACGGGCTTCTTCGGATGCATAACGAGGATCGGCCTGTGAGAAGTCCCAATACCGGAGCAGGCCAGCAGAACGACTTGCGGTGACTTCTTCAACGTTATACTCGCTGTAAAGCTTCCTCGGATGTTCGTATGTTATGTCCGAGACGACTCGATAATCGCCGTACAACTTTTCAGACGGTTTGAAGTAACCTCCGCCACTGCCGAAGAACTCCCCTAACCAAGGGCGCCACTTACTATTCCCGCCGGTGTACGGTTCGGCTTTGTCGATCCAGTTCGGCTTTGCGAACCTGCTACTACGTAGTGATTTATCCTGAATGACGCGACAGAACTCGTCTATTGTGAAGACTCTCGGTTTTTCCAGGTCTGGTAATGCCCGAATGTCACATCGGCCCGTTAAGATAACACAGCCCTCTATCAACGGGATCTGGGGGCGACCTACTTTGGATCCTCTCGGCGCCTTCTTCGAGAGAAAACCTTTCAGTAGGCTGGCCATGATCCTCACGTTCTCGAGGATTTTCTTGACTGGCGACGTATCAACAGTTCGATCGTCTTGAAACCAGCGGTCAGCGTCGCTAGTTATCCGTCCGCTCCAATCCTTCAAGTCCGCGATAACGATGCGGTCGTCCAGCACGATAACGACGTCAATCTGGCGCGGCATCGAGCCCAGCTGTATCAGCTCCAAGTTTGTAAATGCATACCAGTCAGACGGAAGTTCTCGCAGCCGCTCGACCCCTGCGACCTCGCGCCGATGAATCCCTTTTCCCGAGATGCTAATGCGCATGATTCGGCCCCATCACAACAGTCCACCAGCCTGGATTTCGACCTGAAGGAACGATATTAAACCGGCAAGGAATTGACGACCACTGCTAGGTCTTACCAGCCCACATTAAAACTGATATCGGCCGGTTCGCTCAATAACCAAGCCCGTCGACACGACAAAGGCCGCGGCAGGCTCTTGCGGACCGTTTGCGCACTCATGGGAGGCAGGAGGCGACCCTATTGAGACGGTTCTTGTGCGTATTACGCTGCTACAAAAATCAATAACTTACGTGTTTTCAATGCGGTCCGGAAAACGGAGCTCTCTCCCGGCACCATGTCTACTGCACAGGTTCTGTGTGCAGTAAGTTGGCGCGTCTAACAAGGCCAGAGGCGAGTATGCGTGCGAGAAAGTCACAAAGCCGCAAGTCAATCTGCGCAGCCTAGACTAGAATCAGCGGACAACTGAAACATCCTACCGCCATTCGGCACATTCATCAATGTTGATTTTCCCGCGTAGGTAACGGCGCCGCATACGCCGTCGCTGCTCCATTTCTTTCTTCATTCGAATCTCGCGACACAATCAAACCGGAGGAAAAACCATGTTCACAGAACTGATGCCATTGCTGCGCAAACGTAGGCTGCTTCTGACCATCTCCCTTGTTGAGGGCGATACGATCAGGGCCACCGTCGTTCCGCAGAAGGCGTCTGACACCGAAGACAACGCCCTCACCACCCCATTGGCAATCACCGGCACAGCCGAGGAACTCGATCGTGACCTTCCTCAGCAGCTGGTGGAATTCACTGGGGCGCACCTGCAACTCCAAACCACCCTGGCCTCTGCCAAAGCCGAAATGGAAGCGGCTGCAAAGGCGGCTCGCGAAGAGGCACGGAAGAAATCCTCGAAGCCATCCAGCGCGAGCAGCCCAACAACGCAGGCGGCAACAGCGGCGACGCCCGTCCCTCGGGAACCAGAGGCACCCTCGCTGTTTGCGCCACAGGCGCAACCGGAAACGACAGCCGCAGAAGAGGAGGAGGGAGGTGAAGCATCATGAAAATCAACCTGGTCGAACGCGAGTTCGTCTACCACGGAACCACCCTGGCCGATCCCAACCCCAAGTTCTCGATCGAAGAAGTCCGTTCGTTCTACGCCACTCAGTTTCCTGAGCTGACCAACGCAGCCATTACCGGACCTGAAACGGTTGGCGACCGGCTGCGTTACAGCTTCGAGCGCGCCATCGGATCGAAGGGCTGATGAGATGCCGGACGCCAGCAAACAATCGCTGTTACAGGAAATCCGCGAATCAGAGGGTCGGCAGGCCAGCGCCAACCCTCTGACCGGACTGATGCTGAGGTGGCTCGAATGCAAAGACTCGCAAGAAGCAAGCAGTGCTCTCGCACGGGCTCTCTCACTGCAAGGAAGCGGAGATCCCGTCTTCCCCGGACCGGGTATCTGGCCAATCCCGCCAGCCTGATCGGAATTCCCAAGCTGGAAGCGGCTCATGCCGGAAGCCGGATCACTTTTGGTTGCTCTGATCTGACCGCTTTGGCTCAAACCCTGGTCGAAATCGATCTCGCCACGGAATCCGACTGGATCGCGGCAGGAAAAACTCCTGCCGCACTGGTTGATTCCGTATTTCGCCGCTTTCTCCGCGACCACGGCCAGGAGATCATTGCAGAGCACTTTGAGCTGTACCTGACGCTCGGAGAATCCATCGTCGATACCAGTTATTCCGATGACGGCCCCGATTCCAATGGCCAGCTCTTTCTGGTCCTCAACACCGAGTCATCGTTCCCGTTAGGCGTTGGAACGGCGATTGAAGAACTGGAACGGTGTCAGCAGGGTATGGGAGTGGCCTTCTACGACACCCTCCGCCAAGCCCTGTATCGCTGGGTCCGGGTCTATGACGATTGGGACGCCCGCAACCGGATCGAGCAGATGGTCGAGTGGGCGGAAGGAGAGGAGGATCCCGATTCGTACGAGATTCCCAAACTCGAACAAGACCTGCCGGAGTGCCTCAAAGGCCGCGAATCGTCAGAGTCCACACAATCCTTGGATTCCTTCCCGGTACCCACCGAACAATGGCTGAAAGAGCTAGTCGAGACGACCCTCGAACTGCACCGCATCTCCCACTCGATAGAGCGCCCACGTCTGGACGAAGAATGGCTCGAATACCAACGCAGCTACCACTCGCTGGATCTTCCTCTTCCCGCCATCCTGCTGCACTTCAGACCCGGCGACGCCGTGATGGCATGTTTCGATGATGAATGCGAATACTGGGGCCAGGAAACGCCGGAACCCAACCTCATCATCCCGCTTCGGCCCCCTGATCCTGCCAGCGTGCGACAAGCATTCACAATTTTGGAGACCCTGATGCGGGTACTGGTACTCACGGTACGTCTAAGTGAAAACTGCGCCGAGCGCAGCAAGAGATGTGCCTAAATCACCGATAGGAGACTTAGGCTATATTGTTGGTCCGAACACCGGCGACTGAAAGCGTAAAGAGGCACTCGAACAGAATTGCGCGACCGAATCCCATTCCGTGTTCAGCCTATGCTCGCCACTCTTGTGGCCAAACCGTTCGACGAGCCCGGCTGGGTGTACGAGGAGAAGTACGACGGGATTCGCGTCCTCGCCTACAAGGAAGGCAAACACGTCTCATTGCTTTCTCGAAATGATATCGACCGCACCGGGGACTTTCCGGAAGTCGTCGCCGCTATTGCAAAGCTGCGACCGGCTTCCCTCCTGCTCGATGGGGAGGTAGTCGTCTTTGACCGGAAGAACGTATCCCGGTTTCAACTTCTGCAACAGAGCAAGGGCGAGGCCTTTTACGCTGTCTTCGATTGCCTCTATGCCGGCGGTACAGATCTACGGAAGGAACCGCTATCGGCCCGACGCAGGGCTCTCGAGAACGTTGTGCCAACTGACGGTGTCCTTCTGCTGTCCCGGCGTCTGTCCGCCAACGGTCTCGAAGCCTACAAGCTGGCGAAACGCCGGGGCTATGAGGGTCTGGTTGCGAAGGATCTTTCCTCCCCCTACGTCGAGCGGCGTTCCAGGTATTGGCTTAAGGTGAAGGTGCATCAGGAGGACGAGTTTGTCATCGTGGGTTTCACCGCGCCAGAAGGATCACGCCAACATTTCGGAGCGTTGCTCTTGGGCGTCTACGAAGACGGCACGCTTCGCTACGTCGGCAAGGTCGGCACGGGATTCGACAGAAAGACACTGGCGGCTCTCTACAAGAAATTCCAGCCTTTGATCGTCCATAAAATCGCGCTAGTCGATCCTCCTCGCGAGAGGGGCGTCACATTCCTGAAGCCGAAGCTGGTGGCGCAAATCTCCTATCAGGAACTGACCGCCGAAAAGAAGCTGCGGCAACCCGTCTTCTTGGGACTTCGTGACGACAAGCAGCCGAAGGAAGTCGCTTTGCCCGAGGTTACCGCATGAAAGCTCGCACTGACTGGCGTACGACACGCTTTGCGTATACTCTTCGCCATGACTTGGCGACTATCAAGAATTGCAGCTTTGGCCGCGATTCTCCTTCCTGCAGCATTCCTCTTCGCGCAAACTCCCACTGACGCTGCGCGTCAATGGCGGACTGCGCACGAGCAGCAAATCCTGCAAGAGTTCACCGGTCTCCTCTCCATCCCCAACGTCGCCAGCGACAAACCGAACATCCAGCGCAACGCCGAAACGCTGGTCGGGATGCTCCAGCGCCGCCACGTTGAAGCTAAGCTGCTCACCGCGCCCGGAGCCAATCCGGTGGTCTATGGCGAGATCAAGACGCCCGGCGCGAAGCACACCATCGTCTTCTACGCGCACTACGACGGTCAGCCCGTCACTCCCGAGGAATGGGAAACCAAAGCGCCCTTTACGCCGGTGACGAAAATGGTCAATGGCGAGCCGCGCATCTACGCGCGCTCCGCGTCCGACGACAAGGCCGCCATCCTCGCGCAGCTTACCGCGCTCGACGCATTGCAGGCCGCGCACATTCCGCTCAAGGCCAATCTGCGTTTCGTCTGGGAAGGCGAAGAGGAAGCGGGTTCGACAAACCTCGGCGCCGTGCTCGAGAAGTATCGCGGCGAACTCGGCGGAGACGTCTGGCTCATCTGCGATGGCCCGGTTGACCAGAGCGGACGCCAAAGCGTGGTCTTCGGCGCGCGCGGCGTGACGCATCTCGCCATCACGCTCTACGGGCCGAACCGCGAACTGCACAGCGGCCACTACGGCAACTGGGCGCCCAATCCGGCGATGATGCTGGCGCAACTGCTCGCCGGCATGAAGGACGCGAACGGTCATGTGCTGGTTCCGCACTTCTATGACGGCGTCGCGCCGCTCAGCGCGCTGGAAAAGCAGGCCATCGCCGAGGCGCCGCGCAACGAAGAGAAGCTGCGCCAGGAGTTCGGGCTGGGTCACACCGACGGCAACGGCAAGACCGCTGCTCGCACTGCTGAACGAGCCCTCGCTGAACATCGACGGCTTCGCATCGGCGCGCACCGGAGCCAAAGCGAACAACGTGATTCCTTCCACCGCCACCGTCGATATCGACCTGCGCCTGGTCAAAGGCCTCGACTGGAAGACGCAGCAGCAGCGGGTGGTGGACTACATCGCCTCGCAAGGCTACTTCGTCACCGACGCGCCCCCGGACAAGGCGATGCTTCTCGCCCATCCAAAAGTGGCGTACGTGAAGCGCGACACCGTCGGTTACAACGCGGTGCGCACACCCATGGACCTGCCCATCGCACAGGAGGTCATTGCGGCCGTCGAGAGCGCACGCGGCCCAGTCGTAAAGCTGCCCACCATGGGCGGCAGCGTCCCGCTTGAGGTGATCGAGCAGACTCTGGGCACGCACACCATCACGGTGCCGATCGCCAACTACGACAACAACCAGCACTCGGCGAACGAGAACATCCGCCTGCAGAACTTGTGGGACGGCATCGAGACCATGGCCGCGCTGGAAACGATGGAATAGATCGCTCCGCACGTCGTTCCTCAAATCTCCTTCAAAAGCCTCCTTGAATTCCGGGAGAAATCCACATGCGATTCAGCATTGATGTCGGAAGCGAACTCGAATTGAAGTTGTACCAGGCCGTGCTCCTCTACAAGAACGATCACGGCAACCGTTACATGGCGACCGTCCACGGCGTGGTGCAGCAAAACGGCGATGGAAGTCCTGTTCTTGGTGCCGGACAACTGCTCAGTACGGCAAGCCTGCGGGAGTTGGCCCGACAGTTGGGGACTGGTTGCCCGGTGGAGTTCTTGCCAGACCAGGTGGTCGCACGAACTCCTGACGTGCTGGCGTGGTGGACGCCGGCGGCGGTGCGACCAATGTTCTTCCGCGCTGGATCGGAACTTGAAGGCATCTCCGGCAAACGGTTTCCGCACCCGGCCCTGCTGTTCGTGGTGCGCAACAGCGTCTTGCACGTCCGCGCGCTTTCTGCCAGCCGGAGGCCGGGTCCAGACAGCAAATTGGCCGCAGCGCCCTACTGGAACATCGATGGCAACGGCGCCGTTTGTGCGGGAACGATGCGCACCCCGAAGTCATTGACCGTGACTTCAATGGCGGCATGGCAGCAAGCCTTCTTCCAGAGTGAATTCACCCACCCGGGCGGCGGTGGCCGTTTGACGAAACGCCGCGGCGGAACGACCGCGCTTTGGAAAAGCTTGGCAGGGAAGGAACGGTTTCCGCTGTCGACACTCGTTGAGCTGGAGACATTAAACCAGTACTTGAAGAGTCTAGAGGCAAGGCAATGATGATGCACACTCTCGATCCTCAGCTCCTGGAACGGCCGATTCGTATCCTGGTGGTCGGCTGCGGCGGAAACGGCAGCGCGATCGTTTCCGGCCTCCCCTACCTCCACCAGGCCATGCTGGCATTCGGCCATCCTGGCGGCCTGCAGGTGACGTTGATCGATCCCGACACGGTCAGCGAAACCAACTGCGTGCGCCAGCCTTTCTGCCGAACGGAAATCGGGTTCCCAAAAGCCATCGTACTGGCACACCGGATCAACCTCTTCTGGGGTCTGAACTGGCAGGGCATGCAGGCACAAATACAGCAGCTCGCGAAGAACGCAGACGTCGATCTCGTGATCGGCTGTGTCGATACGCGCAAAGCGCGGCGGGCCATCGACAAGTGGGTACTGAATTCGCGGGTTCTGTACTGGCTGGACCTCGGCAACAACGCCTCCAGCGGCCAATTCGTTCTCGGACAGCCGAAGAATCCTGCTAACAGAAAGAAGAAGGATCGCCTTCCTACGATCGCTGAGATGTATCCGGAGATCGTCTCAACCAAGGGAAAAGAGGATGATCAGCCGTCCTGCAGCGCTGCTGAAGCCCTCACCCGGCAGGAACCATTCATCAATCAGAACCTCGCTTACCAAGCTTTGGCAATGTTGACCCAACTGCTGCGCCACGGATCCCTGTCATACCAGGGCGGCTTCTGCAATTTGGCAAGCGGCCACGTCGTGCCACTGCCAATCCGGGCGTGAGCCGCGGTTCGCCTCGCGGCAACGATGTGCGGTCTCGCCGGGCCGAATGGGCGTTCGAAATACAAACAGAGAAGCTGTGCCCCCTACCAGAGCATCTGAAGTGGCAGTCAAGGAGACGCGAATGTCGATCCGGCCTGTTAAGAAGCTCATCAAATCGAAACCCACGCTCGAAGGTGCGGGCGTACATCTTCGTCGCGCTTTTGGATTTGGCAATACCAAGGAATTCGATCCTTTTCTCTTGCTCGATGATTTCCGGAATGATGTTCCAGAGGACTATCTGGCTGGATTCCCCTGGCATCCTCACCGCGGAATCGAGACTATCACCTACGTGTTGGCGGGAACCGTTCAACATGGCGACAGTATCGGCAACAGCGGTGTTATCGGCGCTGGCGATGTTCAGTGGATGACGGCGGGCAGTGGAATCATTCACCAGGAGATGCCAAAAGGGGATCAGGCGGGGCGCATGCACGGTTTCCAGCTATGGGGCAACCTTCCTTCTTCCCTCAAGATGACCAGTCCGCGATACCAGGAAGTGAAGGCCGCTGACATCCCTGAAGTCACGGACGACGACGGGACACACGTGCACGTCGTCTGCGGGAATTTCTGGGGGAAGAAGGGTCCTGTGGACGGTGTGGCCGCCGACCCGATCTACCTCGATGTGTCGATTTCACCGGGCCATCGGAAAACCCTGCCGGTAGAAACGACGCGCCATGCTTTTGCTTATGTTTTTGCGGGCAGCGGAAAGTTTTGCAATGCGTCAGGCCCACTCGCTGTGCCGACCGAGGCGATCCAATGGCTTGACACCACGCCTCCAGTGGAGGCTGATAACCGCTCTCTGATTCTCTTCGATCGCGGCGATGAAGTCACCGTGCAAGCCGGGGAGGACGGTATTCGATTTCTGTTAGTTTCGGGAAAACCGCTTGAAGAGCCGGTGGCCTGGTACGGTCCCATCGTGATGAACACACAGGAACAGCTACAAGAGGCATTCACCGAGCTTCGCGAGGGTACGTTCCTGAAGAACACACAGCGAAACTGACCACACGGCAGGCCCCACGCCTCGTCGCGTCTATCCGCCTTTCACTAGAGTCATCGTCGATCCTCCCACCTAACCGTTGGGCGAAGCTTCGCTGTTCCTGACGTATTTCCCTCGATTGGTTCCTCAACCGTAATCCGCAACTTCCTGGCGAATCACTTCGCCACAGTCTCTCCCAAGAAGAAACGCAATTGAACAGGTCACCTCCCATGCCAATACAAGCGGTTCAGCATATTCGCCGTATGCGCGGCGGCGCGCAGAGTCATCTCATGCGTTGCGCCGATGGCCATTACTACGTGGTTAAGTTTCAGAACAATCCTCAGCACACCCGAGTGCTGGTAAATGACTGGCTGGGCACGCGTCTCGCTGAGATGATCGGGCTGCCGGTTCCTGTAGCCGACGTCGTTGAAGTGAACCCCTGGCTGATTGAGCACTCACCACAATTGCGCTTCGAGCTTTGTGGCCGACAGACCCCGATCACCGCGGGCCCGTCATTTGGTTCACGTTATGTGGTGCCACCAACGGAAGGGGAGGTGCACGATTACCTTCCCGAGAAGATGATTGGGCGAGTGCGTAATCTGCGCCACTTTGCAGGAGTACTGGCCTTCGACAAATGGACGTGCAACGCCGACGGCCGCCAAGCGGCTTTCTGGAAGCGCCGGGGCGAACGTAAATTTACCGCCAGCTTCATCGATCAGGGTTACTGCTTCAACGCAGGGGAATGGAGTTTTCCCGATGCGCCACTGCGCGGCGTCTTTGGACGCAATGACGTGTATGCGAATATCACCGGGTGGGACAGCTTTGAGCCCTGGCTTAGCCGAATCGAGAGCTTTCCCGAAAGCTCGCTCTGGCAACTCCTAGAACAGATTCCTCCTGAATGGTACGACTCGGCTGTATATGAACTCGAACGACTGCTGACCACCCTGTTGGAGCGCCGCACCAAAGTACGGGACTTGATCCTGTCGTTCAAGAACTCTTCCCGCAATCCCTTTCCCATTTGGTCTTGACTAGCGGGCGGCCGTATTTTTTTGCGGTTCGAAGTGCCTAGAGAATGTAAGAAACGGATGTAAGGGCGGTTTGTTTCGTGGGCCTACACAACGGCGACGCGACGCAGGCACGCGATGAGCCGGTCGCAGTCCTCCACAGTGTTGTAGACATGCGGCGTCACTCGAATCGAACTACCACGGACGCTGACGAATACCTTCTCTCTCGCGAGCATTTCAGGAAGCTCCTTCGAAATCGCCTCTTTCCTCCGCAGCGCCAGGTAGTGGGGCGCTCGCAAGGGTTCGGCTGGCGCGGAGAATCCCAGGTTCGCTGCAGCCTCAGCCAGTTGACGGTTGAGCACCCCGATTGTCTCGGAGATCTGCGCGACTTCCCACTCCAGCAACTGCTTCATGGCGCGTAGGGCGGCGGGCAGCAGCGCAAAGTTGGAGCGCTCGCCCATGTCGAATCGTCGCGCGCCCGCGTCGTAGGTTTCCGTGTACAGGATCAGGCTGGCGAAATCTCTAGCATTGGCACGCTGAATCCAATTCTCCTCCAGCGGCGTTCCGCCCTGCCATTTGGGAGCGACATAGAGAAGCCCGACGGAATAGGGGCCGAGCAGCCATTTGTAGCTGGCGGCGACGGCGAAATCCGGTTGCACGTCGCGCACACTGAAAGGCAACGCACCGAGCGACTGGGTGAGATCGAGAACCAGCGCCGCGCCGAGCTTACGGCAAGCTTCGCCGATGCGCACGAGGTCGAGTCTTCCGCCGCTCGTCCACTGCACGTGCGGCAGTGCGGCAATGGCTACATCGGGAGTCAGGGAATTCAGCACGGCCGCGGTCCAGTCGTTGTCTTCAGGCCACGGGACGATCTTCAGAGACGCGCCGTTGTCTTCGGCTAGACGCTGCCAGGCATAGTAATTGGACGGGAACTGCTCTTCGAGTACGAGAATGCTCTGGCCTTTATTGACCGGCAAATTTCGCGCGGCGGTTGCGATGCCGTAGCTGGCCGAGGGAACGATGGCGATGCAGTCGGCCGAGCAGTCAAGGAACTGCGCGGCAGTTGCGCGAAATTCTTCCGAGCCGGTGAAGAACTGATCGGGCGTAATCTGCCACGGCTGTGCTTTACGGTTAAGCGCTGCGGTTCCGGCCTCTAGTGCCGGCTTCATCAGCGGTGACATGTAGGCGCAGTTCAAGTAAGCGACGTCGTCGGGGATGTCGAAGAGATGGCGCTGGCACGGAATCATCGTCTAGTCAGCATACTTGACCGAGCACCCGTAAGGACGTGATGTCGGGTTGCTGACCGGCTTGCCCGATGTGGCCTCTTCGAGCGCAATCGACACGTAGTTCTTCGCGCCGTTCACATCTGAAACGTCGGTGGTGGGCCGGTCGTCAATCGCCCCGTTGTAGATCAGGGCTCCTTTGGGGTTGATGATGAAGATATGGGGTGTGGTCTTGGCGTCGTAGAGGTGACCCAGGGTGCCAGCAGGATCCAGCAAAACGGCTGTGGGTGCGGCGTTAGCCTGCTTAAGATAAGCGTTTTCTTCGGATGCGGTGACGTACCCCTGCTTACCCGGCGCAGACGAAATTACCGTGAGCCAGACCACGCCCCGGCTGGTCCATTCACGCTGCAGCCGCTGCATGTTTCCGCTGTTGTAGTGCTTCTGAGTGTAAGGGCAGCCGCGGTTTGTCCATTCCAGGACCACAAATTTGCCCTGGTATTCGGAAAGCTTATGGACTTTGCCATTTGTGTCTGTTGCTGTGAAGTCGGGCGCCGGTTCGCCCACTCGCGCCGCCCACCCGAGCGAGCAACGCGATCAAAGCGAATCCGATTACGGTGAATGCAGCAAACCGTTTTCTCATTTCTATCATGCCTCCCCCGCCTCCTCTTAACCCCAGTCATCATCGATCGTTTCTTCCAAGTTCACCCAGTGGCTCTCGCCTATCGCGAAACGACGGGAGCCGAAACCTCGAAGGCGCGGCCCGGCCCGAGGACTATGAGGCCTCTCAGATTGGTAATCGGCTTTGTTAACTGGTCCGACTTCTTCAGGGTGAGGCGAAATCCGTTGTGAGTCGGTGCAAAACTCCTGCGGGCTTGAATTGTCGATCTGGCTCGGCTCGAGCGGGAAAAAGCTCGCGCCTGCTACTTGCGACCTCGCCTGCACCGACAATATGAAATGCTGCTTGTCCGATACTGCAGTCACTTTCCAACTGGCAGGCGCAGGCTTTGGAAGCTGTGCCCGCGTTTGCTCGAAGAGCGCGCGCCAAAGAGCCCAGTCGCCGCCCGCAGGACCTGACAGCGTCAAATGAGCCTTTCCGGGTATGCATACGTCGCGACAGACGATGTATTTCACATCCGCGGAGAGGCTTGGCAGCGATGTCGCGTTGCGACTTGACGACCCCTGAATGGGAGCCATCAGTAGTACTTGTCCTTCGTAGCCGTAATCTACAACCGATCCGCCTCCAAGACGTATTGGCTGCGGCCAGCGAATCGAGCCAGCCACAAATCCCGCCGGGAGATCCCATTGGACCTTGGGCGGCTCACCTGAATCCCCTGGGTTTTGCCAATAGATGTGCCAACCCGGCTCCAGCCGGAACAACAGACCGACCCACAGAGGCTGGCCTGGTGGCGAGGTGGCCTGTTCGGAGATCAACTCGACTTTAAGGTGTGGCTCTGCCGGCAACTGCGCGTTTGAGCGCCCGACGAAGGCCAGCATCGCACCCGCCGTGAGCAACACAATACTTCGTCGGCAGCAAAAGGACCATTGTTACTTGGACGCGCCCCCACCGCTTTTGGTCGCCGGATCTCGACCTTTGAAAGCCGCATGGAGTCAGTCTCCGGTGTCGGTATGGCTTTGTTCTGTTCCGTTTCGTTGATATTAGTGTTGTGGCATGAAATCTCAGGTTTCAACTCTGGTCTCGTGGAGTAGTGGCAAAGACAGTGCATGGGCGCTGCATCTGCTGCAACAGAGTGAGGAGTACAAGATCGTCGGGCTGCTTACTACGCTTAACAGCGTCTTCGACCGTGTCGCCATGCACAGCACCCGGCGCAAAGTGCTGGAGGCTCAGGCCGCTGCCGCTGGCTTGCCGCTACAGGTCATTCCGCTGCCTTGGCCGTGTTCCAATCGAGAGTATGAAGCGGCGATGCAGAGAGCCTGCGACGCGGCAGTTGCTTCCGGTGTCAAGGCAATTGCCTTCGGCGATCTCTTTCTGGAGGATATCCGCAGATACCGCGAAGGCTGTTTGCGCGGCACAGGTCTCACTCCGCTGTTTCCGATCTGGGGACTTGAGACGCGCGGTCTCCTACGCGAGATGATTGCCTCTGGACTCAAAGCGCGCATCGTCTGCGTCGACCCCAAGAAGATGCCTGGGGAGTTTGCCGGGCGCGATCTGGATGAGGCGTTCCTGCGCGAGCTGCCTGCAGGGATCGATCCGTGTGGCGAAAACGGCGAGTTCCATACCTGCGTCTACGATGGGCCAATGTTTCGGGAAGCAATACCGATCGAAAGCGGAGAGGTGGTCGAGCGCGAGGGTTTTGTCTTTGCAGACGTTCGGCTTATAACGTAACGAGGTAAGTCCCGCTCTCTGATTCCCCGTTGCAACCAGGCTGCATGGCCTGTTTATTTTTTGATAAGGGCTCGTCTTCGAACCGTTCAAAGGCCGCCCGGGATCAGGAAATTGGTGATCTCAACTTAGTTTTGGCGCCCGGAACCAGGGTGAACATAAACCGATCACCATTAGGGTAGCTGCCCGCGTCTGTTCAACGATTCTTGCGTGCGTCATCGCTTTTCCCGGCCCGCTGTACGGGTTGCAGAAACGACGTATGGGTCCGATTCGGGAAGCGAGTCTTCGGCGGCAGCGGCAATCTCGCGCAACATCCCGGCGAAGATCCACCGATGAGCGGGATAAAGCGCGTACCAGTAGAGGAGCCCGGCCAGACCGGCAGGGTCAAAAATCGCCGTCTGTCGAATAACCGATCCTGCGGAGTTCGGGTCGACCTCGAACTGCAGCCACGCGCGCCCGGGCAGCTTCATTTCAGCCACCAGTCTTAGAGAGCGATCCGGCTCAATAGCCTCGACTCGCCAGAAGTCAAGCGCATCTCCCACAACCAGGTTCTGAGGATCTCTACGGCCTCGCCGCAAGCCCACCCCGCCAACGAACAGATCGCAAGCTCCTCGGAGCCGCCACAAGAAATTCGCGAAGTACCATCCCGTGGAGCCTCCTATACGGCGAATGGGAGCAAACGCCGCAGCAGGCGCGACTGGAACCTGTATGGTGCGGGAATCCACAATCCGTGTGCCGAAACGAACGCCGCCCCAGGAACGTGCATTGCCGGAGGAAGACAGCGCGTCGGACCAGCGTGTCTGGGCAAATTCGTGATGTTCGTTTACCAGAGCTCGCGCAATCGCCTCTTTCAATCCCATCGGTGCCATGCCAAACACGGCCAGAGCCGAAGGGTCTCGTACCAGAGTGGGATGGCGCAGGCTGTCAATCAGCTTTCGGCCGATGCGAGCGTAAACGGGAGTTACCAGTCCCAGCCACAAACTGGAGAGGCGCGGGGTTAGAACCGGAACGGAAATCATGTATCGGCGGAGGCCGCACTGCCGCGCGTATTCCTTCATGATTTCCCCGTAACTGACCTGGTCGGCGCCGCCGATCTCGTAAATCGCACCTTCGCCTTCGGGGAGTTCCAACGCCTTCATGAGGTAGATAATTACGTCTTCCACGGCAATGGGTTGGGCCTTAACGTCCACCCAGCGCGGACAGATCATCACCGGCAGCCGCTGCACCAGGGCACGAATCATCTCGAAGGAGAGGCTTCCCGAGCCGATGACGATAGAAGCGCGAAATTCAACAGTCGGAATTCCGGACGATCGCAAAATGTCGGCAACTTCGTGCCGGCTGCGCAAATGCGCCGACAACGGTTGTTCACTTTCGCCCAAACCGCCCAAGTAAACAATGCGGTGAACTCCAGCCTTACGCGCTTCGTCCGCGAAGTTGCGCGCCGCCTGACGGTCTTCTTCCTCGAACTTTCCCGGGGAGGCCATAGAGTGGACCAGATAATAGGCGGTGTGCACCCCCGCCATTGCTTCAGGGAGTGTAGCGGGATTAAGACAGTCGGCCTTTGTAACCTCAGTGTTGATTCCGACTCTGGTCTTGAGAGCCTCAGGACGCCGTGCCAAACAGCAAATGGGGTAGCCGGCGTGTTCGAGCGCCTTCAGTAGGCGCCCACCGATGTAGCCGGTAGCACCGGTTAGCAGAATCAACTCGCGATCTGTATGAGAGGACTCCACCGATTTCTTATTCATTGAAATGGTTGCGTTGGCTTCAGCAACCGTGGCTTTGTTGGAACGCGTTCGAGTTTAGCCAGAAATTATTCAGCACCTTTCTGGATCGCGCGGTGTTCGGCTCCGGGGATTTGATTCAACCCTAGCATAGCCGGGCCCGGCCTCGGGTGGACCCTCATCTCGTGTGTCAAGAGAAAATTCCATCGGTCGCCAAGCATTACGGCTTGAACCCGGGAAGGTCCACCCGCTTCGCGATGTGATCCTTAATCCAGTGCGCGTCCCACCATTCCTTGGGATCAATCTGGATGCCGTCAAGCTGCATCGCGAAGTGGATGTGGTCGCCTCCGGCCATGCCGGTCTGGCCGCTCACGCCCATCACATGGCCTTGCTTCACCGTGTCGCCTTCATGGACATCAATCCTGCTGAGGTGGCCATAGATCGTTTGTAGTCCATAGCCGTGGTCGAGGACGATGCAGTTGCCGTAAATTCCCAGAGGAGCCGCATAAACGACCTTGCCGTCATTCGATGCTTCCACTCCGACGTGTTGCGTAACCGCCAAGTCGTATCCCAAGTGAACCTGCTGATCGATCTTCTGGCCGTGATAGATGTAATTTCGCACGTCGGCAAAGTTCGCCTCAGCCTGGGAGTGAGGCTGCCGGATGAAAGGCTGGGACCACAAAAACCTGTCGGCGGTCTTGAACTGCAGATCGGAAAGGGTTTTGTTGTTGGCGCGGCGCATCTCGCTGTTGATCTTCACGAAGCGGGTGACCGGATCACCCGTTCCGTTCGGGTCGAGTTCGTTAATTACCTTCTGCATGAAAGCGTCGCTCACCTCGAGATCATGAACCCTGTATTTCGGCTGCTCCTTCTTGGGAAACACGACGACGAGCGGGCTGGTCACGTCGTTTCCGGCACCATTCGCAGCATAGACCAGCGGCACGGTATCGGTCGGCATGTTCCAGGCGAACGCAAACATGGAGAATAGTCCCGGCTTGCCGCCCGGCATGGGCCAGGCGCGAAATTTCTCACCGCCGACACGCACTCCCGTTTCCGTCCAGCTCCCCGAGACATTGAATGTGGTGAGGTCTGCCATCCCCAGATACAGGTAGTGCTGCTCTGAACCAACGCTGACAATCGGCGGTTGCGTAACAACGGTCAGGTCGCGTTCGGCGCGGCCTGTCTTTCTAAGCAGGTCGTTCGAAGTCGCTTCGACGATCAACTTCGCATTGCCTGCCTGCAACTGGGGAGTGGTCTTGATGCCAGCCGTGAAGTTCCACGTACTGTCAGGCGCCTTCGACGGCTGCGTCATCGCAAAGATTTGGTAGCGAGCGCCATTCTGCTCGACGAACGCTTGCAGCCTGCGAATGCCACGGGGATCGCGTACGTGAACAGTGATGGAAGTGGCTTGGCCCAGGGAAACGACCGCAGACGGGAGGTCAACAACAGGCGTTGCTGACCGTGCCACGAAGAACGCGAGCAGCAACACAACAAGCGCGATGACGACAAGAATAAGTTTCTTCACACGCCATTGTAGCTCTGCTAAAACCAGGTGGCAGGTGAAAGCGGGATATCGAATCCGATTCCTGCAATCCTCCTTCGCGTGTCATGGTTCAGCGCTCGCGAATGAGCCGGACTCACAGCGACGGCTCGCGCTAAACGGATAAGGCTGAGACAAGATTCCTGCCAAACGTCGTAGCTGTAATCACCCCGACTGACGCATACAGATGGACGCGTTATTGGCTCGTGATTAGCAAAAGGAAAAGGCTGTGACTTTGGTTATGCTCTAGCCGACAACTCCCGCGAGAGAGTCCCCAGCGTGGACGCATGTACCGTCACAGCCCTTGATGCGATCACCGCTTTCGCAGTTCCAAACCCCGGCTGACACCTCGCAATGCAGTCGGTTTTTTCGGGTCTGGTCGCTCGCCGAGTCACCTCGCCAAGCGGATCACCCAGTCTACTTCGGAACCGGCGACTTATTGGAAGCCAGCCCTTTCGACCGTCGACGAAACCAATCCTAATACAGAAAGCGCGTTATAGATGCCCGGGGCTGGTGCAATCTACAGATATTTCGGGGCGTTAAGTGTGTCGTGCAAGTTGTTGAAGAAAAGCAACTTGCAATTCTTACTGCAGGAATCTCGTAAGTTCTTCACATTGTTTTCACAGAACTGGATGACAGAAATACACACCGGCATGAGGCTAGCTCGAGTTTGAACGTCGCTGTTCGGAGGTTCTTTCAGTCTCGCCTTCCATCCCTTGACAATGAACCATTCGAAACACGAGGCCTCGTGCTGGGAGATATCATCACAGAATCGGTCGGATAGCTGGAGTGATCAATAATGTCTTCCTTCGGAAAACACGCGGGCGGCGCGACGAGTAGTCAGTCTGCAGTTCCCGAGCCTTCGTTCGCCGAGAGAGCACGCACGTTGATGCACGTGGGCCGCATTGGTAGTCTCTCGACCCTGTCGCGAAAACAACCCGGTTTCCCCTTCGGATCATTGATGCCTTATTCGCTGGACGATCAGGGCCGTCCTATTTTCCTTATTAGCACGATGGCCATGCATACGCAGAATCTGCAAGCGGACCCGCGCGCCAGCCTTTTCGTGACAGAGCCTGACGCCAGCGGTGACCCGCTCGGTGCGTCCAGAGTCACCTTGATAGGGAACGTCATCAGAATACCCGAGCCAGACCTGGCAGCCGCCCGTACGGCCTACCTGACACGTTACTCAGACAGCAAGTACTGGGTGGATTTTGACGATTTCTTCTTTTACCGAATGGGTGTGTTGGACGTTTATTACGTGGGCGGCTTCGGGGTGATGGGATGGGTAGCTGCCTCGGAGTACTCCCAAGCACAATCCGATCCTCTGGTTGAGCACAAGGGCGGCATCATGCAGCACATGAATGCCGACCATAAGGATGCGCTCATCCTGCTCGCGAAACGGTTTGCTGGCATTGAGGCACAGGAGGCGGAGATGACCTCGGTTGACCGCCTCGGCTTCCACCTGCGTCTGAAAACCCAGGATGGCGTGAAAGGAACTCGGGTCGCATTCTTGCGGGAAGTTAGCGATCCGTCAGAGACCAGAGAAGTGTTCGTCGAGATGGTGCAGCAGGCTCGTCAGGGGTAAGCCGGCCGGCCTTCGGGGTGGTGGACTTGACCAGATGGTTGCCGAGTGCGGCTACTCCTGTGCACATCGGCGGTAAGGCGAACAGGCGATCCTATCCGAAAAGGGCACTCTGAGCTGGCAACGAGTTATGGCTTGGCACAACGCATTCCGGGTCATCGTTCGACACCGAGTTAATTCTTGTACCTACCGGAAAGCGTCTCATCTGAGCGGCGTCGAACGGCACCAGAACCTCTGCAAGAGCCTTCAAATCCTTGAAGCCGGGATCGAGCCACAAATCGTAGTTTTCTTGGCGCAGAATCACTGGCATTCGATCATGTATATCCGCCAACAGCGAGTTCGGAGTAGTGGTTAGAATCGAGCACGACTCAATCACAGCGCCGGCAGGGTCTCTCCATCGATCCCACAGCCCGGCAAATGCAAACAGGGAATCGTCCTGCATCCCGAAGTGGAATGGCTGTTTTTCTTTCCCACTTCGCCGCCACTCAAAAAACCCATCCGCAGGAAGCAAGCACCGACGGCTCGTGAAGGCATCGCGGAAAGCGGGTTTATTCGCCACCGTCTCCGAGCGCGCATTGATTGTCTTGAAGCCGATGCTGGCGTCCGTGGCCCAGGACGGAATCAGGCCCCAGCGAGCCAGAGAGAAGTGCCGCTCTGGTGTCGATGAATCCTGGCGAATAATTCCGACAGGCTGAGACGGGGCGATG
>CAVXDA010000025.1:0-54497 GCA_963760415.1 uncultured Acidobacteriaceae bacterium
CGCAGACCCGAAAGGGTTGTGGGGGTTCGAGTCCCCCTCCCGGCACCACGTAGGCCCTTCTCGGCGGGCCGGTTGGAGCTCTTGGGGAGCCCGCTACGTTTTCCGGCATCCTGCAAAGAGCTGAACGCTGTTCCCTCCATTTTGCTTGGCGCAATACATGGCGGAGTCTGCGCTCTGAATCAGGGACTCCCCATCCTGACCGTCCTGGGGAAAGAAGCTGACTCCGATGCTGGCGGTGATATGAAAAACGTGAGGCGCGAGGTTGTGGGAGGCCTCGACTGCGGTGAGGATCTTTTTTGCGACGGGCATCACACTTTCAGAGTGGTCGATCTCTGGCAGCAATATTACAAATTCATCGCCTCCGTAGCGGCTTACCGTGTCTGAGCTGCGCACACAAGCCTAGCATCCGCTTGGCAATGGACTGCAGCACTCGGTCGCCAATCGCATGCCCAGCGGCGTCGTTGACATCTTTGAAATGATCCAAGTCCACAAAGAGCACCGCAAGCGGCCTGCGATGGCGGGTTGCCAGCGCGATCGCGCGATCAAGCCGATCCTTCAGGAGCAATCGGTTGGGCAGGCCGGTCAGACAATCGTGTTGCGCCAGGCGCGATATTCGGAGCGCTCTGGCGCGCGCTTCTTCACTCAGAGCACGAAACACGATCACCGCACCTGCGGCGCGGCCTTCCCGATCGCGAATAGGGGCTACTGAGTCTTCAATCGCGGTCTCGATTCCATCTCGCCGGACAAGAATGCGGTTTGCAGCGAGGTCGGCCACCGCGTCCCAGTCATTCGCGGCGTCGATCAAAGGACCGGCGGATCCGCAAGCCGGAGCGTCGATGATCTTCATCACCTCCGCCATAGGGAGGCCTAATGCCTCGCGAACGGACCATCCCGTCATCCTTTCGGCGGCGGGGTTGAGATAGGTAATTCTTCCCAAGACATCGGTGCTGATGATGGCGTCGCCTATGCTTGTGAGGATGTGTTGAGCCCACCGGGCGGGATCGCCTTGCCCTTCCGACACAGATTGGGCCTCGGAGCCGGAGTTCTTAAGATTGTGGGGTCCCAAAGTGCTACCAATGTATCCGCAATCGTAGCCGAATTGGAATGGCCTGAAGGGAGATGTTAGGAGGGTCACTGTGATGCTACGCCGTGCTCAACCTAAGTGCAGTGGTGTGCAAATCTGGTTCTGGCCTCAAGGTTGTTGCCGGCCTGAGTCTGCCGACTTTCTGAGTTCGTCCAGAGCGAGTCCAAGCCGCTCCAGCCCTGTGCGGGTCATCCCGGTTTCGCCACCAATTCCCAGCCGAAAATGTTGTGGCATATCGAAATAACTGCCCGGCGCGAACCCAGTCTCGTACTTCTCCGTCGCCAAGCGAAGAAGTTGCTCCACACTGCCGTGCGAGAGTTTCGGAAAGATGACGGTGCCGAACTCCGGCCGGCAGTATTCGAGATCGCCGCGCGATGCCAGAAATGCATCCAGGGCCTGCCGGTTCGTGTCCAGTAGCTGCCTGGCGCGGGCAGAGACTCGCTCCAGATTGTCGAGTGCGATCACGCTCAGCAACTCCGCCGGATGGGCCGCATTCACCCCGTAAAGGTCATGGATGTGCCACATGCGCTGCGCCAGCTCGGGAGCAGCCAGCACCCAGCCGCATCGCAGGCCGCTCAACCCGTAAGCCTTGGTTAGACTGCTCGTGACTAGAAACTGTTCCCCGAGGAGCAATGCCGGACGCGGCCGCCGCTCGAACATTGCCTCCAGATATACTTCATCTACCAGCACGAGTGCATTGTGGTGTTTCGCGACCTCCCCGACCGCGCGCAGCGTTGTTTCGTCAGCCAGTGCCCCGCTCGGATTGTGTAAGTTGGTGATGACAATCAGCCTGGTGTGCGGCGTGATCTGCCGTTCCACTTCAGCGGGATCCAAGCAAAAGCCGTCTTCCATCCTGCGCTCAAAATAGCGCACACGAGCACCCAGGTACTGCAAGACGCTCACCAGTAGTTCGTAGGTCGGATGCTCAACCAGCACTTCATCGCCAGGCTCGATTGTCGCCGCCATTGCCAGATGGTTGGCCATCGACGTCCCAGCCGCCGCCACAACACATTCCGGCGGCACGCCGTTCAACCTGGCCAAGCGTTCCTGCAAAGGGGCGTACCCGTAAACCGTCGGACCATTGATCTCCAGGTCTTCGAGCCGTGCTGGAAGTTCAGCCAGCGGATAGCTCATGACGCCGCTGGCCGCCAGGTTGAACCTGGCGCCCGGTATGCAGCTTGGAGAACTCCATGTAGGGCGAACGGCTTTGGGTGCGGAGCGGCATCAGTATTTCCTGTTCTGTTTTTTCTGTTGCGCAGCCCATAGGGCATACGCCGGTATACCGAGCAGCAGAATCGACATACCCAGCAGGCTATTCATGGGATATTTGTAAATTGTATTGGCCACCACCAGCCAGCAGATCAGAACGAACAGCCCTGTGGTGTACGGGTGCCACGGGACCCGGTAACCCTCAGCCAGCGCAGGCCCTTCCCTCCTGCGAAACACGAACAGACTCGCACCGGTCAGGCCAAAGAAAATGAAATCCATGGATACCACGTAGTTCAATATCTGCTCGTACCGCCCAGAAAGGGCGACCACCAGCGTCCACACGCTTTGCAGCACGATGGCAACCACAGGAACATGCGTCCTCGCGGTTACTTTGGCCACACTCTGAAAAAATAGCTTATCGCGCGCCATCGCGAAGTACACGCGAGGCGCGGTCAGGATCGACTGGCTCAAGAAACCCAGGGTCGAAACCGCAATGCCCAGCGCGATCAGCCGGGCGCCCGCGTCACCCATCGCAATGCGCATGACTGAGGTGGCAGGAACCGTCGTCTCGGCCAAGCCTTGCGGCCCCAAGTGTGCGAACGCAGACGAAGTTGACACCCACGTAGAGGACGATGACGCCACTGACGCCCATCACCAGGGCACGCGACAGGTTCCTCGCGGGATCTTTCACCTCCGCGGCAATAAAGTTCGCGGTCTGCCACCCGCCGAAGGCGAACAGCACCGGAACCATGGCCGCACCGACGGCGGTAACCAGATCGAACGACGGTTTGCGGTCCAGCACCGGATGCCAGAGTGGCTGCGGCGTCCGCACCAGGAACAAGCCGGCCGCAATCAATGTCGCGATGGCACCGATTTTCATCACCATCAAGATGCTCTGCACCCGGCTGCCGAGACGCACCCCGAGACAGTTGATCAAGGTCAGAGCCGCCAGTGTAACGACAACAATCGTGCGCTCCGTCAGCCGCCATCCTGTCAGCTCCAACAGATAGCGCGCAAAGGTCACCGTGACTGCCGCCATGCCTCCAGCCTCGATGACCAGCAGTAGGACCCAACCGTAGAGGAATCCCACCGCGGGATGGAACGCCTCGCGGAGATACGCATATTGGCCGCCGACCTGGGGCATGCGAGAAGCCAGCTCCGCGTAGATGAACGCCCCGAGGATGGCCACGACTCCGCCTGCGATCCACACGCCCATGATCAGCACCGGAGTGTGCAACTGCTGCGCCACAACGTAGGGATTGATAAAAATACCTGCGCCGATAATGCCGCCCATAACGATCATGGTGGCGTCGAACAGGCCGACTTGGCGCAAGAGGCCCGGCGTGGTGGCCGTGGCCGGTGACTCGCAAGTGGGGGCTAGTTTCAATTGTCGAATTGCGGGTGTCGTGTTCTCTGGCCTATTGCTACCGCATCTCGAGCGTTGGATCCCGCATACGGAAGGGATCGGCTAACGCTATCGGCGGTCCGGCGTCTGACTGTAACATGCGCTGCAATTCATTCGGGATGGTAGGATATTGAACGTGCGTCGGCTCTCATTCGCCGCCAGATCCTGCACTGGTGTCTGGGTAAATTGAAATTGGCTTAAATTGAACCCGACCTGACAACTGAGTGTTCAAACCGGGGTTAATCTCGAGAATGGAGATGAATGATACAGGCGGACACGCAACCAACAGTTCCTGTTGTCTTGTCATCCCAGGGGCAGGAGAAGACGGTGACTGCTAGTCATACTGGAGCAAGATCAGCCCTGCCAGGCAAAATCCAATCGAAACTGGCGTCAGCCGGGAGAGTTCTCCGGCTATTGAACCGTAAGCAGTCCGTGCTAACCGCCGGCTTCGCTCTTCTCCTCTGCATGACATTGGGGAGCTGCAGCGGCTTTTTTATCAATCCTTCAATAAGCTCGATTTTCATCACTCCCCCTGCGGCTACCATCGCCATCGCCAATTCAGTCCAGCTAAACGCCACTGCCCGGTACTCTGACGGGAGCTCGGGCCCGATCTCCGGGTCCTCGGTCGGTTGGTCAAGTTCGAACGATGCGATAGCGACCGTCACCTCACCTGGTGGACTGGTCGTGGGAGTGGCCACGGGCACTGCAACCATAACCGTCACCGATCAGGGTGTCACCTCGACAGCCAATGTCACCGTCACACCCACCAACATTACAAGCATATCGATTACTACTACACAGGGGAGTACCAATCCCCAATCCACTGCTACTATTTCCGGGGCGCCAGCAACCCTGCAGTTCTACGCCTACGCTAATGGAAATAATATCGAGGATCTTACAAACGCCGTAACCTGGACTTCCTCTAACACAAGCGTGGCTACGATCAGCAGTGGTCTCACTACCGGCAATGGGTTGGCGACGAGCGTGGCGGCAGGAACTACGAACATCACTGCGACCATTACGAACACCACCAGCAATACCATTGTCACCAGCAACACGATAACGCTGACCGTACAATAGAGATTTAAGGAGCGCCTTGTAGTGGCGCTCCTTTACTATTCCTTCCTCACTTCGACCGCAGGAACTCCTCAACTTCCTTGTTGAACTGAATTGGCTGGTCGACGAAGGTCATGTGTCCGCTCTCAGGCAGAATCACCAGCTTTGAGCCCCTGATTTTGCTGTTCATCTGTCTTGAAAGCGAAGGGTCACTCTCATCGTGATCGCCCGCAATGATCAGTGTCGGGACTTTGATGGCAGGAAGCTTCTCGACGTACTCTGCCGACTTCAGGTTGCCATCGATCACAAACTCGCCATGCGAGCCCCACATCTCGCGGTAGAGGTCCCAGGATGTAACGCCTTGTGCGACAGGATCGTAGTTCGGATCAGGGTGACGCTGGTAGAGATAAGGAAAGTAGCCGTCTCCCCAAGCGGCATTCATGTAATCAACCGTGTAACGGTCGTGTTCCCAAGACTTGCCGTGGCCGAACAGACCTTGCGCTTCGAGCTGATTGATCCGGTCGCGAACCTCCGGCGACATCTTTTGCTTCATCTGCACAAAGACTTCGTTGATCGCCTTGGTGCTGGCAAACGTGCTGGCCAGTATCAGATGGGTGAGGTTCTGCTGATACTTGAGCGCGTACGCCTGCGCCAGTACTCCGCCATAAGAATGGCCCAGCAGGCTGATCTTGCCCAACCCCAGTTCCTGGCGCACCGCCTCGACATCTTCCACCATGTTCTCAACGGTGTAGCCGCTGGGGTCGTCTAGCTTTTCCGAGCGTCCCGACCCACGCTCGTCAATGAAGATGAGCCGGTTTTGTCGCGCGAGGGGCAGCAGATGAGGCAGGAAGTAATCGTGCGAGGCTCCGGGACCGCCGTGGACGATCATCAACGGGGGCCCATGACCGATGATTTCGTAAAAGATCATCTCCCCGTGAGCGTCCACATAACCTTGTTGGATTGGATAGACGTTCGATGATCGCGTTGCATCTCCGGAAGTCTCTGCTGCCGAAGGAGATGGCTGCAAACCAAGCAGCGCAGCAAAGACTGCCGACAGAGCAAGGAGCCGGAAGAGTGTTGGTTTCATGCCCAAGATGGTACTGGAAGGGAGTGAAAGCACCAACTCCGGACTTCTCAATGCCGGACCTCGGCTTGTGACCGACTTATCCACAGCCGGCAAACAGCTTTTTTTCTGCTGTTTACGGTTCCCTCCGCTGATCCCCGGTTACCTTTCGAGCTGCTATTCGTCTGATTCCACAGGAGATATGGAGTCTGGTAAACGGTCGTTACTCTTTGGGGAACGTCCTGAAAAGCATGGATTTTGGCTTGAAGTCGGGGGAAAACCGGGGTATAGTAAGCAGTCTTATTGGAACACTCGGAACCCATTACCTCGTGTTTGGGCCCTGGGAAACGAACCTGAACGGCGCCCTGAATCGTTGTAGAAGCATAGTGAATCCAATTAGATACACGCGGCCACGAGATATCGCTGAGGCAAGATGCGTCATTCTGATATCAAATCCTAACGGCAGAAAGAACTGAACTATGGCAAAGCGACGCGGCAATCCTAACTGGGGCAAGCCGGAACCGATCGGTCCGGTTGTGCCGACCATTACTGAGTTCGAACAGGTCGTCAAGGAGTTCAAGCTCCAGCCCGACCAGTACATTCGTTCCACCCGTTTGCGTGAATGGGCCCGGAAGAACAAGAACTCCAAGTACATCCCTGAGCCTCTGTTGGAAGCTTGGGGATTTGAAATTGAATCTACTCTGTAACTCACTCCAGCTTCCCAAAGGGCCGCCTCAAGCGGCCCTTTTGCTTTTCTGGCACGCCCAACCACAGTCACAACGCAGGGTGACGCCAGATCCTTTGTTTGACCCTGATTGCGGCCCCATGCGATAGTTAGCTGTTTCATAAGACTGTAATACTTTCGCACTCCTAATATTTGCCGTTATGGACCTCCCGACAACCGCCTGTTGGCTTGGAGCCTCTCATGCGCCTCATCCCGCGTGACACCAAGTTTTTCGACATGTTTGCGGAGATCGCAAACAACGTGGTCGAGGGTGCGCGAATCCTGTCCGACCTGCTGCATAACTACGACTATCAGCAGATGCCTGCCGCCGTGCAGAAGATCAAGGAGATTGAGCACCGCGGCGACGACATGACGCACCGCATCCTGATCAAGCTGAACCAGACCTTCATTACGCCTTTCGACCGGGAAGACATTCACCTGCTGGCCTCGTCGCTGGACGACCTGCTCGACTTTGTCTTCAGCGCCAGTGACCGTCTGGTGACCTACAAGATCACCCAGCCTTCGCCCTCGGCCAAAGTACTGGCGGGAATTATCCTCAAACAGGCGGAAGAGCTGAAGCAAGCCGTTGGTCTCCTCAGCAAGGACCACCGTCTGCTCGAACACTGCGTGGAAGTGAATCGCCTGGAGAATGAGGCAGATCAGGTCAGCCGCGAAGCCATTGGCCGCCTCTTCGACGGCGGATACGACCCCATCACGCTGATCAAACTCAAGGAGTTGCTGGAAATCCTGGAGGAAGCCAGCGACAAGGCTGAAGACGTAGCCAACGTACTGGAAACCGTCGTCCTGAAGAACGCCTGAGGCGCCGACTGTGCGATCAAGCCGAAATCCAGCCGAGGACGAGCGCTCATGAGCCCAGGACTGGTGCTGCTGATTGTCACCGTCGTCACGGCGCTCATCTTCGACTTCCTGAACGGCTTTCACGATGCCGCCAACAGCATCGCGACCGTGGTTTCCACCCGCGTCCTTTCGCCCAAGCTGGCGGTGCTCTGGGCAGCAGTCTTCAACTTCCTCGCCGCCTTTCTTCTCGGCACAGCGGTGGCCAAGACCATCGGCGCGGGCATGATCCGTCTCGACATCGTGACCCAATACGTTGTGCTGGCGGGTCTTGTCGGTGCGATCGTTTGGGACGTGCTGACCTGGCTGCTCGGTCTGCCAACGTCGTCGTCGCACGCTCTGATCGGTGGTTACGCGGGAGCCGCAATGGCGCGCGCTGCCATACTTCACGGCTGGAGCAACGCGCCACATGTCATTATTCCCAACGGCTGGACCAAGACCCTGATCTTCATAGTCCTCGCGCCGCTGATCGGGTTTCTCCTCGGCTTCGGCTTCATGGTCGCGATCTCCTGGATCTTTCAGCGCAGATCGCCGCGCCAGGTTGATGGGCTTTTCCGCAAGCTGCAACTGCTCTCGGCTGCGGCTTACAGCCTTGGACACGGCGGCAATGACGCGCAGAAGACCATGGGCATCGTGGCCGGCGCGCTCTACACCGCGGGCGTTCTCAGCAAGCACGACTTCGAGGCCAACTGGGGACATTGGCATTGGCCCATCATTCTGGCGGCGCACGCCGCAATTGCGCTCGGCACTTACTTGGGCGGATGGCGCATCGTTCACACCATGGGATCGAAGATCACCAAGCTCCGGCCAGTTGGCGGATTCTGCGCCGAAGCCGCGGGAGCCATCACTCTGTTCGGCACAGCGCTGGCCGGAATTCCGGTCAGCACCACGCACACCATCACCGGCGCGATCATCGGCGTCGGAACCACGCATCGCATCTCCGCCGTTCGCTGGGGCATGGCGCGACGCATTGTGTGGGCTTGGATCCTCACGATTCCGGCATCGGCGCTGGTCGCCATGCTGACGTTCTGGCTCATCCGCGTCTTCAACCCCAACGCGTGAAGAAACCGCCTTTCGCTCTTCGCTCTTCGCTATTCGCCATTCATTCCTCGGCTCCTATTTCACTGCGTTCCTCGATAAGACCGTTGTTCCTTAAGGCTGTCATTCCTTAAGGCTGTCGTTCCCTTGAAACTGTCATCTCGACCGAGGACTTCAGTCCGAGCGGAGAGACCTGCTTTTCTCCGCTTTGGCGAAGAGCGAAAGGCGAAGAGCGAACAGCGGATTTCCCCTTCCCTGCTAAAATCTTCGCAGCGCATCATGTCCGTTCACGCTCCATTCTGCGATGTCGAAACCGCGCTGCAGGAGATCAGCGCCGGCCGCATGATCGTGGTCATCGACGACGAAGACCGCGAGAACGAGGGCGACCTCACGATGGCCGCCGAGAAGATCACGCCGGAAGCCATCAACTTCATGGCCAAATACGGTCGCGGCCTGGTTTGCCTGGCCATGACCGAGGAGCGGCTCGAATATCTGCGCCTCGGGCAAATGTCGGCGGAGAACACCTCCAACTTCGGCACTGCGTTCACCGAATCCATCGACGCCAAAGACGGCGTCACGACCGGCATTTCAGCCTACGATCGCGCCGAGACCATTCGCGTTGCCATCGATCCTTCCACGCGTCCCAACGATCTCGCGCGGCCAGGACATGTCTTTCCGCTGCGCGCGCGCAAAGGCGGAGTGCTGGTTCGCGCCGGGCAGACTGAAGCCTCGGTTGATCTCGCGCGGCTCGCAGGACTGGTTCCCGCGGGCGTGATCTGCGAGATCATGAACGACGACGGAACCATGGCGCGCGTGCCGCAGCTCACCGAGTTCTGCCGCCAGCACAACATGAAGATGCTGACCGTCGCCGAGCTCATCCGCTATCGCATGGCGCATGAACGCTACGTCAAGCGGCTGGCCGAATCGATCGTGCCGACCGCTTACGGCGACTTCCGCATGATCGCCTACGAGTCGGAGATCACCGGCGACTCGCACATCGCGCTGGTCAAAGGCGACGTCGAGAACGCGGGCGAAGAACCTGTGCTGGTGCGCATGCACTCGCATTGCCTGGTCGGCGATGTCTTCGGCGCGAGCTGGTGCGGATGTCACGACGTGATCGACGGCGCGATGCGGCGCATTGCGGAAGAAGGTCGCGGCGCGCTCATCTATTTGCATTCGACCTCGAAGGGATATTCCGTCGAGAGGCTCGGCGAGCGCATGACGATCCAGTTCCATCACGAGCAGCGTCTGCCGACTTTGCCCGAGAGTCAGCGGACGACGCAGCGCGAGATCGGCATCGGCGCGCAGATTCTGTCGGACCTCAACCTCAAGCGCATTCGCCTGCTGACCAACCATCCGCGCAAAGTCGCAGGCCTCGAAGGCTTCGGCATCGAGATCGTGGAGCAGGTTCCAGTCTCCGTCGCCGGAACAGCCTTCATGCGCTGACTCTGCGCTCTTCGCCTTCGCTCTTCGCTTTTCGTCTTTCCCTCTTAATGTTGTCATCCCGAGCGAGGACTAGTCCGAGTCGAGGGATCTGCGGTTCGCCCTTCGCTGTTCGCTGTTCGTTCTTTGCATCTTTGTGCTGTCGGCTGAGCGCTCACAGCGTTCTTCAGTTTGTCATCCCGAGCGGGGACTTTAGTCTTTGGTTGTCATCACGAGCGCAGCGAGGGATCTGCTTTTCAAGAATCAAAGCAACCGCGGATTTCGCGGATGAATGCGGATTCTCGCCCCGCTACTCGCCTGCATTGCACTCAATAGAATCAACAGCTTACCAGGCGTTTGTGTCGCAACGTATTGCATCCAAATGACTTACAAGTAATGTATTGACTCTCTTGGACTTAGCAGCCACAAAAGGCCCGAAAACTGTTCGATTGAGAGCGCATCGATTATGCGTACTATGATATCTATGTACTCTATGTATATTATGTCACCGGATGGGTCCTCCCCTCCCCCACCTCCCTCGCAAAATATTGAAAACAAATAGCAAGAGAAAAATACTCTGCAAAATCCTCCATCCAAAGGGGTTAGATGTCAAAATATTCATTCGCAAGGAGTTAGCCTGAGACAGTTTGGCCAGACCAGGCGGGAATTGGGTTTGAAGGACTGTAAATGCACTCAGCCATTCTCCTTGCCACTGACAACTGACTACTGGCCACTGGCCGCTGACTACTGGACACAGTTGTCCCAACACCACAGTGTGCGAGGCGGGCCGGCGGTTGACAAGTGAAATCCGGCAGGTCAACTTACGAAGGTAATCCTCGATTCGGCGATAGAACTTACTAAAGTAATCTGCGTCTTCGTCCGTAATAGAACGCAGCGGCGCAGAGCGTACCGGGAGAACGCGGCAACATCTGGGTTGTCCGCGGAGACCCGGGTGCCGCTGGCCGGCATCTTTAAGAGCGTTGCGGAGGGCTACCCGTTCGTGGAAATCCAACAGGTCTTCGGACTCACCCTGAAACAGCTATTGGCCATCCTGCAGTTCGCGGCTGAGGGTGCGGCGCCTGCCGCTCCTGACCGTTAGCCAGTCGTCGCGTGGCCACCCCGAATCTTCCTCTGCCCGGGTTAGCGTCCCTTAAGCGCGAGACTAACCTGCCGGGCACCCAGCTTATTCCATTGACCCATCGCAACTCCGCCGTTAACATTCGCGCAACGGGATTTCAACATGAACGGCGAGAAAATCTCGCACTACCGGCTGCTGGAGAAGCTGGGCTCCGGCGGTATGGGGGTGGTGTATGCCGCCGAAGACATTAAGCTGGGCCGCAAGGTCGCGCTCAAGTTCCTCCCCGTCGAGTCCTCGCGCGATCCAATTGCGCTGCAGCGCTTCGAGCGGGAGGCGCGGGCCGCCTCGGCGCTCAATCATCCCAACATCTGCACCATCTTTGAGATCGACGAGTACGAAGGCCATCGCTTCATCGCCATGGAGTTGCTGAAGGGGATGACCCTCCGCCACCGGATCGCCGGCGAGGCCATGCGCCGCGAAGACCTGCTGGACTTCGGCATACAGATCGCGAACGGTCTGGACGCCGCCCACGCGGAAGGAATTATCCACCGCGATATCAAACCGGCAAACATCTTCGTCACGGCGAACGGGTACATCAAGATTCTCGATTTCGGTTTGGCGAAGCTGACTGCGGACCGCAGGGAACTGGTGGAGACGGCGGCGGCATCGACTGTGTCCACGGACGTGGTTGCGAGGCTGCACTTGACCGACGCCGGGCGTGCCGCTGGGCACTGCCGCGTATATGTCGCCGGAGCAGGCGCTGGGAGAGAAACTGGACGCGCGCACCGACCTGTTCTCCTTCGGCGCGGTGCTCTACGAGATGACCACCGGCCGTCAGGCGTTTATGGGAAATACCTCGGCCGGAGTGGTGGACGCGATCCTGCATCAGACGCCGTTGCCGGTAGCCAAGTTCAATCCCGATGTGCCGCCGGAACTGCAATTGGTCATCAACAAGGCGCTGGAAAAAGACCGCAAACTCCGATACCAGACGGCGTCCGAAATTCGCGCTGACTTGCAGCGGGTGAAGCGGGATTCCGATCCGTTGGCGGTTTCGACGATAACCGCTGCCCCACCACCGCGAAAAGATGTTGGCATTACCTCGGTGCCGGCTGAAACCCTGGAAAAGCCCGGCCAGGAAAGCGCCGGGGCCAAGTAAGTCGAAGACTCTGGCCATCATTGCCGGGGCCCTGGCTCTCACTCTTGCCGTGATCGTGTTTGTCCGCTGGCCCACAGCGAAGGAGGCATCCGAGACATATCTCGATATCCAAGCCAACCCTGGAGCCCAAGTCGTAATTGACGACAGAGTAGCCGGGACTGCGGGGAGCGACGGCGCCTTCTCGGCAAAAGTCAGCCCGGGGACTCACCGCGTGCAAGCGAGATTGGAAGGTTATGCACCCCGGACGGAGACGGTCACAGTGAAGGCGGGTAGTCGCTTGCCTGTCGACGCTGTGTTGAACACAATAGTTGCTGTAGCCGCTCCTCCTGCGCTTGCTGAAGCATCTCCTCCTGCGCCGACTCCGTCGGGAACCCTACTGGTGCGGAGCAATGTGCCCGGAGCGGATGTCTTGATCGACGGCAACCTTAAGGGCGTTACCGGGCAAGACCGCAGATTCGAGACCGCGTTACCGCAAGGAACATATCGGCTTCAAGCGAAGAAGCACGGTTATGACGACGCTCCAGAGCAGCGAATCGAGATCAGCGCTCGGAAGGAGAAGCAACTCAGTTTAAGTCTCAGGCCTTCGCCACCGAATGCAATGGAAGCACCAGCCACCGAAGCGCCCAAGAAAACCAACCCGGACGTTGACAACCTAGTCTCCGCCGGCAAGCAGGAATACGAAAACGGGAAGTATGACTCCGCAATTGCCAGCTATCAGAAGGCGTTGCAGGCTGACCCGCGGAACGCCGCCGCACAGGCTGGACTGGATAAAGCTAAACGAGCTAAGCAAGTAGAGGAGCAGATGACGGAGGCGCATGGCGTGGGCCAACCGTCCCAATTTCCTCCTCCGCCGATGATCACCTTGTTCCAGGAGATTCCCAAGTCGATCCATCAGGGAGACAAGGTAACGATTGCGTGGGCGACACAAAACGCCACGGAGATCTCCATCAATTATGACAAGGTTGCTTCGAATGGATCGAAGGAGGTTCAGCCAAACCAATCTACCGATTTCACGTTGACAGCGACCGGGCCGGGTGGAACCAAAAAGGAGACAATACACGTCGATGTGCAGCCGAAGGCGACAGAACCGCAGCATCCCGTACCGACCTCAACCGCGGGGCCCTCTGATGAGGAAGGCATAAGCCAAGCGCGTGATAGGTGGCAGAAGCGATATGAACAAGAGGAGCATGCTACGTTTCTGGAGGATAATTGTCCTCCTCTGCAACCCATCAAGAGTGACGGCGTCGACTGGACTTGCCAACCCAAGATTACCTATGTCGTACGCGAGACTAAGAGGACATTAACTCCCAGTGTTACCTACCACTTTAAGAAGAAGGATGGAAAGTGGTATATCGAGGGCAGACCTGTCTTTAGCAACGCTTTGCAATCGCCTTAGGTGATGGCGGAGGCGCCATTCTATCCTCTGAATAAGCCGATGTGGCTCGTCCTAGCCTGTTCGCACGGCAGTTAAGCACCGTATGGTCCGTCATGTTAACAAGGTCCACCGCATTCCGTGTCGCCGGCTGAAGCCGGCTCGGGGTTCACACAACCCACTGACCCAGGACTCACGTCCTGGGCTATGATTGTGACGCCCTGCGGGCTGAGGAAACTGCCGGGGCTGAAGCCCGCGGATCACAAACCGCGAACTCGCTGGGCTAAAGCCCAGCGCTTCCACCGAGCCAGACTTCCCCCGAGCCGGAGAACTGCTGCCGAGCAAGACTTCCGCCCAGCCAGACAACTGCTGCCGAGCGAGAACTCGCCGAGGGAGAGAAACGCTGCTTTGGGAAACGGCTAGTTCGGTTTGCGGGGCACGATCTCCTCGTCGCGAATGAAGAATTGGGCAGAGCACTTTTCCGAGCCGCAGATGACCGGCAGCAGGCCGGCGATCTGCTTGCGGGTGACGAGGCCGAGCTGCCCGCAGGTGGGGCAGGACAGCACAGCCCAGTAGGGATCTTCGCTTTCACCGACCTCGCCGGCGTTTTCCAGCACAAAAATGGTTCCAGGTTCCATCTGTTCGGGGATCCACTCGCTCAGAACGCTCAGTTCTCCGGTCATGTGCCCTCCTTCAGGACCTTTGAAAGCTCTGAAAACGCTTGCTGCCTCCGGGGCTAAAGCCCCCAATCCTTACTGCCACTTTGACGCTGGCCTGAAGGCCAGATCTACCAGAACATTGCCACCTTGACGCTGGCCTAATGATCCGCGGAGTACTTGTGCCGTCCCTACGGGACTCAGGTCACTTTCCTACTCTCTACCCAGCGCTACCGCGCTGGGCTAAACTGAGTCGCCCCGTTGGGGCTTGACTTGCAGCGGGTCTTGCTCTCTCTCCCACCGCAGATTCGAGAATCGAGTACTCATACAATCTTTATCGAGTGCCCACTCAGTCTCTAAGGCCAGTTCTATCCGAACGTTTTTCAAAGCCCTAAGAAGCCCTACGACGTCGTACTACGCTTAGATGACGGTCCGAACCGTTGCGTCTACCAGCAACCGCTTCGCTTCGGCGAACGGAACCACCACGTCGGCCGGGGCTAAAGCCCCAACGCTTACTACTACTTTGACGCTGGCCTAAAGGCCAGCTCTACCCGAACCTTTCCGCCTTGACGCTGGCCTAAAGGCCAGCTCTACCCAAACCTTTCCGCCTTGACGCAGGCCTCAAGGCCGGCTCTACCCGTTCTGCCCGTCGAGATTCCTTCTTGCGCTCGAGGGGGTGGAGCACCCGCTGGATGGCGTCGCTGAGGCACACCGATAACATCGGCTGGCGGGCGTTCTTCAGCAGATCAACCACGGCGCGGGCGGAATCTTCCAGGTAAATGTGGCGGCCATCGGTCAGCAGGTGGTACTCGGAGGCGGCGGTGACCGTCTCGACCAGGCGCTTGCCCAGCTCTTTCTGCAGGAAGCGGATGACCGAGCGGATCTTCTGCAGCGAGAAGCCACGCTGGCGCAGCTCGCAGAGGATGGCTACCTCAGCCAGGTCGTCGAGCGAATAGATGCGCTTGTGCCCTTGCCGCGAAGGGACGACGATGCCGCGCTCGTCCCACCACTGGAGCTGGCGCGGGGTGATTCCCGTCAGCGCGATCACTTCGTTCGATGTGAAGGTCTGCTGCATCGCTCGTTGCGTCCGAAACAAATCCCACAGAGAATGTTTGAAACATCATAGTGCAGGTACGTGCAGTGTCAAGATGAATTATTGACGATGTTGGTTACCAACAGGTGAACGCAGGAAGAATTTGCCGGGCTGTAACGTGCGGATGTGCCGATCGGATTCGCGGCGACTGGACCGTGATCCCGGTCGCCGCTGCGCGGCTCCATTTCATTTCACTCTTTAACCCCGGGGCTCGCGCCCCGGGCTCACTTCGCCGTCGGCGCTCGCGCCTAGTTTCGCATAAGCTTCCGGCATTTGCTCCACTGTTTGACACCTCATCACAGCCGGGTGTGAGCCGCGCACTAGGCTCGTGCGCGCGATGGCGTGATAATAAAGAATGGCAGTCCTTGACGGACAACGAACACTGGCAATTGCATCGTGGAGGTCTTCTGTGGAGCCATTTCGTTATCACGTCTTCGTTTGCACCCAGGAAAAAGGGGAAGGAGTTCCCTGCTGCTCGGTTGCGGGCTCGCCGCGCATTTTGACCGCGCTGCGCGACGAACTCGGGGCCAAACGTCTGGCCAATGACGTCCAGGTCTCGACCTGCGGCTGTCTCGGAATTTGCGACAGCGGACCAGTCATGATCGTTTATCCCGAGGGCACGTGGTACACCAAGCTCACCCCCAACGATGTGCCCGAGATTGTGTCCTCGCACTTCCAGGCAGGCAAGAAGGTGGCGCGCCTGGAGCGCAACGATTCCGCCGAGATGAAGGCGGAGATCCTCGATCATCGCATGAAGTATCTGGCCATGCTGGAGGCGAAAGACGTCGCCGGCGTGCTGCCCGACGATGTGAGTGAACTGATCCGCGGATTCATGCCCAGCCGCGCGGTGCTGACTGCCCTGGAGCTGGATGTGTTTACCGCCGTTGGCGAGGGCGGAAGCGCACAAGAGATTGCGGCGAAGATTCAAGCGTCAGTGCGTGGGACGGAGATGCTGCTGAACGCGCTGGTCAGCCTGAAGCTGCTGGAAAAGCGCGACGGCATTTACACCAATACTCCGATGTCGGCGCGCTTCTTCGTCGGCGGCACGCCCGACAGCGCCCGTTGCGCACAATTGCACATCGCGAACATATGGAAGCGCTGGTCAAGCTTGACGGATGCGGTGCGCGCGGGAGCGGCGGTCACTCCCCGTAGCGAGAATGGCTCGGTGGGGCCGTTCATCGCCGCCATGGACCACACCGCCCGCGGCCGGGCCCGCGCCGTGGTGCAGGCGGTGCAGGTCAACGGCGACAAGCACATGCTCGATCTGGGCGGAGGCTCGGGCGCGTATTCCATTGCGTTTGCCAAGGCCGCGCCCGCGCTCGAGGCCGAGATCGTTGACCTGCCCGAGGTGCTGCCCATCACCCAGGAGCACATCCGCAAAGCGGGGTTGGCCAACCGCATCAGCACTCGCGCCGGCGACATGCTGACCATCCCGCTGGAGAGCGGCCGCTACGATCTGGTGCTGCTGTCGGCCATCTGCCACATGTACTCGCCGGAGGAGAACCGGCAACTGTTTGAGCGCGCCTACGCGGCGCTGGCGCCGAAGGGGCGGCTGGTGGTGTCGGACTTCATCCTGGAGGCGGACAAGACCGCGCCGCGATTTGCCGCGCTGTTCGCGTTGAATATGCTGGTGGGCACACGCGCGGGCGCAAGCTACAGCGAGCCGGAGTACGAGGCCTGGTTGAAAGCGGCAGGCTTCGCCGAGACTAAGCGGGTGCGCGTTCCCGGGCCGGCCACCCTGATGATCGCGACGAAGTGAGAAGCAGTTTCGAGTTTCAAGTTTCGAGTAATAGCGCAGGTCTACAAGAATTCCTTGTCGCAATCCAGCGCTCGAAACTTGAAACTCTGAAACTCGAAACTGGAACTATCATGGAGGCGTGGAGGTTTCCATGTCCCCGAGCACCCAGCAGCTCACGCGGCGTGAGCTGATCGCAAAAGCTACGGCCGTCACCACGGCAACCTTGATTACGCCCAGCATGCTTCTAGCGGCTCCCGAAGCCAAGGAGCCGGAAGTCACTGCCACCGAAGACCTGATGCGCGAGCATGGCGTGCTCCGCCGTGCGTTGCTGGTTTACTCCGAGAGCATCCCGAAGATCCGGAGCAATGCCGGTTCGCTCGACGCCGGGGCGCTGTATCGCACGGGAATCCTGTTTCGCGACTTCGGCGAGAATTACCACGAGAAGATGCTGGAGGAAGAACACATCTTTCCCGTGGTGCGAAAGGGCACAGGAGAAGCACCCAAGCTAGTGGATATTCTGCTGGCGCAGCACGCGCGGGGACGCGAGATCACCAGCTATCTGCTGGCGGTGACGAAGAATGGCCGCATCGCGACCGCCAACGCCGAGCCGCTGGCGCGCTCGCTGGAAGCGTTCGTCCTGATGTATCGCAACCACGCCGCGCGCGAAGACACGGTCGTCTTTCCCGCCTGGAAAACCCACTTCACCAACAAGCAGCTCGACGAGTTGTCCGATCAATTCGAGGACATCGAGCACAAGATGTTCGGCAAAGACGGCTTCGACGACGCGGTGGAGAAAATCAGCGCGATCGAAACCACGCTTGGCTTCGGCGATCTGAGTCAGTTCACGGCGCCGCCTCCGCCGGCGATCAAGAGTTAGGTATGGCACGGAACGAAAGCCCGGAGTGGGCGGGGCGCACCGCCAAGGCGCTGCTGCTCATTCGCATCCTTGTGGGCTGGGTGTTCGTGTCGGAAGGCATTCAGAAGTTCTTGTTCCCTGCCCAACTGGGCGTGGGGCGGTTCGAGAAGATCGGCATTCCTTCGCCGCATTTCATGGCGCCGTTCGTGGGAACGGTCGAGATTGTCTGCGGGACGCTGCTGCTGGTTGGCCTGTTCACGCGGCTGGCGGCGGTTCCACTGCTGGCAGTCATCTCGGTCGCGATCGCCACCACCAAGATTCCAATGATCGCCAAAAGCGGCATGTGGAGCATGTTGCACGAAGCGCGCACCGACTTCAGCATGCTGCTGGGACTGGTGTTTCTGCTGATCACAGGCGCCGGAACGTTGTCGTGGATGCGCGGCGGCGCCACTGTACGCGCTCGGGCGAGTCGCCGTCGCCGGCATGCGTCCTACGCTACTGCCCCATTCCCGGCGTCACCACGAAGCGGCGGAAGAAGCTGTCACTGTTCCACTGCGGACGCTGAGGATCGTTCGCCACCTTCACCGCCAGGGCCTGGACGATGTCCTCGAACTTGCCGGCCGCGGCGAGATCGACGGGCTGGTTCACGTCATCCGACGGAGCGTGATAGCGCTCGGTCAGCCATTGCTTGTGGGCCGCAGCTTCCGGCGAGCCCGGCTTGAAGCCCACACTCATCGCCAACGACGGAATTCCCTGCCGGATAAAACTGTACTGATCGCTGCGAATGAAAGAGTTGCGCAGCGGCTCAGGATCGGGCTGCACCTGCACGCCTGCCTGCTGCCCGATCTGCCGCACGATGTTGCCGAGGCTGGACTCGTCGAGTCCGTAAACCGTGAGAATTTTCAGCGGAAAGATGGGCAGGAACATGTCGGTGTTGATGTCGGCGACGATCGAGCCTTTCGGGACGGTCGGATTGGCGGCGAAGTATTTCGATCCCAGCAGGCCTTTCTCTTCGGCGGTGACGAAGACGAACAGCACCGAGCGCTTCAGCTTGGCCTGGGAATGTTGCAGCGAGTTGGCGATGTCGAGCACCAGCGCCGATCCCGAGCCGTTGTCCATGGCGCCGTTGTAGATGCGATCGCCGTTGATCGGCTCGCCGATGCCGAGATGGTCCATGTGGGCGGAGAGCACGACGTACTCATCCTTCAGCTTGGGATCGGTGCCCGGGCAGCTTGGCAATGATGTTGTCCGATTCGACGTCTTTCTGGATAACTGTGGCGCGCGCCTTGATGCTGGCGGTCAGCGGGAAGCGCGGCAGCGGCTTGCGGTCTTTCGCGAGATCGGCGAGTTGCTGAAACTTGTATGGCGATCCCTCAAACAGCTTGTCCGCATAGGCCGGGTTGAAGACCACCAGCAGCTTGATGCCTTGCGACTCGTTGAGTTTGGGATCAGCCAGCGCCATGCTGGGACGCGTGCGCGCCAGCGTCATGCGGCTCCAGGGAATGTCCATCGAAGCCGGATTGGGGATGGAGATGATGCCGATCGCGCCGGCCTCGCGCAACGCCTTGGCACGCTCCGCGGCGGACTGATAATGCGATGCCAGCGCCGACGGCATCTCCGAGGGAGAGCCGGAAATCATGCACCGCGACCTTGCCCTTCAGGTCGAGGCCGGCAAAATCGTCGTAGTCCTTTTCCGGCACGCGCAGACCGTAGCCGACGAACACCAGCGGCGCATCAACTTCCGGAGCAAGATCGACGCGGGTGCTGAACATGGCGTCCTGGCCGAGCACCAGCGGTTGCGTCTTTGCCGTTGCGCACCAGCGCGAGGCTGGAGGCGGACTCGTCAATCTGGCGGCTCACCAGCTTTACTGGCTGATAGAAGCCGTTGACTCCAGCGGGCTCCAGACCATCGGTCTTTAGTTGCTCGACGATGTACGCGGCAGCCTTGCGCAGGCCTTCGCTGCCGGTCTCGCGGCCTTCCATGTCGTCAGCGGCCAGTACTTTGACGTAGTCCCACCAGCTCTTGCCGTCGAAGTTGGGAGCGGTTGGGGCCGGCACGGGAGTGCTCTGAGCAACCAGTGCGGTGGAGAGCAACAGGAGAATGACAATACGCTTCAGCATCGGGATACACCTCAAGAAGTCAAAATGGCATTCTCGCCGATGGGGGCAGGAGGGTTCAAGCGCAGGCCATCTGATTGCGAGTCGATTTGTGCGAGTGATAGACTTTGCTCACCTACCGGATTCGAGCGGGAGTAACTCAGTGGTAGAGTCACGGCTTCCCAAGCCGTTGGTCGCGGGTTCGATCCCCGTCTCCCGCTCCAAAATCAGTTGTCAGTAGTCAGTTGATCGAGAACCGCAGATCCCTCGACTCGGACTAAAGTCCTCGCTCGGGATGACAAGATAAGCGATCCTAGACGCTGGCCTGAAGGCCAGCTCTACCAGAATTCAGCTGAATCCGACATTTGAGTCCTTACGACATTCCTACGCCGCAACCGCCTCCGGCTCGCGCACAAAGCTGCGCCCACGTTTCTCCTTGCCGAAGATGAGCAGCAGGGAAAGTATGGCCATGACGACCAGCTCAAAGGCCACCAGCGCCCAGGCGTAGCCGAGGCGGTCACGCAGCGCGAACTCGACGGTGGGCGTGGAGGCGGCGAGCAGAATGCCGATCTGATAGGTGAAGCCCGGCAGCAGTCCGCGCACCGCGTCCGGTGATAGCTCGTTGAGGTGGACAGGAATGTTGCCCCACGCGCCTTGCACGCCCATCTGCATAATGAACGCGCCAATCGCCAGCATCGCGTAGTGTGCTGCCAAAGGCCCACAGCGGAATGATCAGCAGGGAGACGAGCATCGCCGAGAGCATGCTGTAGCGGCGACCGATACGCTCCGAAAGCAGGCCGAAGATCACGGCGCCGGTTACGGCTCCGACGTTGTAAAACATGGTGATGTAGGTGACAGTGTTGGGCGCGATGCCATGCGCGTGCTTCAGGAAGTCGGGATAGAGGTCCTGGGTGCCGTGCGAGAGGCAGTTCATCATGAACATGAGCGCAATCATGTACAGGCTGAGCCACTTGTGCTGCCAGGCGATGCGCGGGCCGTCGATGGTGCGGGCCACGCGGTGCTGCTTCCAGGCTTCGGACTCGGGGACCTTGGTGCGGATGTAGAGCGCCAGCAGGGCGGGAATGCCGCCGACCCAGAACATGGCGCGCCATCCCCAGTTGGGCAGCACCAGGCGCGCGGCCAGGGCGGCGAGCAGGTAGCCGATGGTATATCCGCTCTGCAGAATTCCCGAGAGCACGCCGCGCCAGCGCACGGGAGCATGGTCCATCACCATGGATGCGCCCACGCCCCACTCGCCTCCCATGCCGATGCCGAACAGCGCGCGCAGAATCAAGAACACGGTGTAGTTGGGCGCGAAGCCGCACAGGAACTCAATGGTCGCGAAGAACAGTACGTTGGCCATGAGCGGACGGCGGCGTCCGTAGCGGTCGGCCATCATGCCGAAGATGAGCGCGCCGACGGGACGCATGGCGAGCGTCGCCGTGATGGTGAGGATGATGTCGCGCTTGGGAACGCGGAAGTGCGCGGCCAGTGTGTCGAGCAGGAAGATGACGACGAAGAAGTCGAAGGCGTCGAGCGTCCAGCCGAGAAAGCCAGCGCCCATCGCGTGCCAGCGGTCTGAGCTGGCCTGGGGTTCCCTGCTGGAGAGGTCTGCCATCGCGCACCCTCAAGTTAATTGCAGAGAAGGTAACAGAAGGAAGGAAAGGAATGCCAGAAGTTTTGCGGGTGGTAGAGTCACGGCTTCCCAAGCCGTTGGTCGCGGGTTCGATTCCCGTCTCCCGCTCCAAACGCACATGCCCGTCGCCCGGGCTTCAACGGCTCCATCGTCAGCGGTCTTGCGACTGCGCGGATAGTATTCAACGCTTGGGTAGTCTTCGTCTCCTGCAAAGAAAGCTTAGGCGCAGTCCGCTTTCGGTGCTACTCTGTTTGAGCGTCAGGAGGGGTCCGTTAATGACCAAACTCTTGTTCGTCTCTCTGGCCGTTTCTCTCACGCTCTACCCTTCGTTCAAGGCGTCCGCCGACGACGCCAAGCCGGCTGCGGATAATCCTGAACTGGTGGCTGCCAACCATCTCTACCAGACCGGAAAGTTCTCGGAAGCAGCGGAAAAGTATCAATCTATTTTGAAAGCGGATGCGAAGCTTGTACCTGCGCAGGCCGGCCTCATCGATTCCTTGTTACGCGACCAAAAGGTAGATGAGTCTTATGCAGTGGCCAGCAGAGCTCTCTCCGCACAACCACACTCCGCGCCACTGTTGGCGGCGATGGGAGATGTTCAATTCAGGCGCGCCGAGATGTCGCAAGCCGAGACCTCGTACATCAACGCGCTGGCCGTTGATCCCAAGGAGGTCGAGGCTTACCTCGGCCTGGCACGCTTGTACCAGGCTTATTCCCTTCACCGCCATTCCTACGATGCACTGCTGCGAGCGCACCAAATCGCGCCGAACGATCCGGCAGTGGAGCGCCTTTGGTTACGCCAACTCCCCCGCCGGGAGCGTATCGCAGCCATTCAGGCTTATCTGGCCGGTCCACACCCCGATGATCCAGAGGAAACCCAATCTCTGCAACACTATCTCGACTTCCTCGTGGCCACGGTTAACGAGCCGGTACACGCCTGCAAGCTGGTTAACAAGATCGAGCAAACCGACACCAAATTGGACCCGATGTATCGAGATCCAAATCACATCACCGGCTATGCTCTCGCCGTCAAGCTCGATGGCCACAATAGTCACCTGCTGGTCGACACCGGTGCGAGCGGCATCTACATCGGCCGCAAGTTCGCGGAAAAGGCCGGCCTGACACGCATCTCCGAAACTAAGTTTGTCGGGGTCGGCGACAAAGGTCCGCAGGGTGGATACCTCGCACTTGCCGGTCACATTCGAATTGGAGAGCTGGAGTTTGAGGATTGTGTCGTGCATGTCACTGACCGGACACCCATGGCGGACGAAGACGGTCTGATCGGCGCCGACGTCTTCGGTTCCTATCTCATTGACATCGACCTTCCCGAGCGGAAACTGAGATTGTCGCCCCTGCCCAAGCGCCCGGATGAGACCACAACAGTCACGGCGCTCGATAGCGAAGGCGAGTCCCCGTCCAATCCCGAGGATAAGGCGGAAAATTCGGGCGATCAAAATGCGGGATCAGCCGCTGCCGCGAGCAAATCAGCGAGCACCGCCCCCACGCCCTCGTCTGCCGAAGGACCGCTATGTGGCCCCAGCGATGGCCGACTGGACCCCGGTTTTTCGCTTCGGCCATGAGCTACTGATTCGTACCCGGGTGAACGACTCCCAGCCGATGCTCTTCTTGATCGACACGGGAGCAAGTGTCAATTTCCTCTCCACCAAGACTGCACGCCAGGTGACCAAAGTCGGGTCCGATACCAGTACTCATGTGAAAGGGATCAGCGGAAATGTAGCCAACGTTTACCGTGCCGACCAGGCAACCCTGGTCTTTGGCCACTTCTCCCAGAAGAACCAGAACATGGTGAGTTTCGATCTATCGAAGCTCAGCCGCAACACTGGCACCGAGGTCTCGGGCATACTCGGCTTCGAGCTGCTGCGCATGCTGCAGAGTAAAAATAGACTACCGCGACGGCCTGGTGGACTTTAGCTACAATCCCCACTGGGCGTCTGGCCGCTGAGGTGAAGCGGGCTGCGGCAAGCCATTGGTTGAGAGCGGCCAAAGCTCTTATCGCAACAGCGCCGCCATGTGCTGCGAGCCTTCCACCAGCCCCAGCGACCAGTTGGCCGCGTTGATGAAGAAGTTCGGGAAGAGGCCAATCCAAACCGTGCCGGCGGCGGTGATGGTCAGCGCCAGGCGCATGGCCGGACTGGTATGTACCGGTTCGGCATCGATGGGCTGGCGCATCAGCATCGAGTTGGCGATGCGCATGTAGTAGTAGAGAGCCACCACCGAATACAGCACGCCGATTGCCGCCAGCGTGTAGTGTCCGGTCTGGATCAGTGACGAGGAAGATGAAGTACTTGCCCCAGAAGCCTGCCAGCGGCGGGATTCCGGCCAGCGACAGCAGGAACACCAGCATCAGGATGGCTTCTGTCGGCGCCTTGAAGTAGAGGCCGGCGATGTCGTCAATCTCGTCGCCAATGATGTTGCGACGGCGCAGCGAGGTGATGACCGCGAACGCGCCGAGGTTCATGAAGGTGTACACCAGCAGGTAAACCAGAATCGCCACAATGCCGGTGGAGTTGTTCTGTGCCATCGCTGGCGATCAGGCCCAGCAGCATGTAGCCGACGTGTGCGATGGACGAGTAGGCCAGCAGCCGCTTCAGGTTGTTCTGCGTGATGGCGGCCAGGTTGCCGCCGGTCATGGTAGCGATCGAAACGAAGATCAGCAACGGGACATACATCGAACGCAGCGGATAGAGGCCGAACAGGAAGATGCGCAGCAGCATCGCCCAGGCCGCGGACTTCACAGCCACCGACATGAATCCAGTGACGCTGGTGGGCGCGCCCTCGTAGGCGTCGGGCGCCCACTGGTGAAACGGCACGGCTGCAATCTTGAACAGCAGACCGGTCGCGGTCGCCAGCAGAGCGAAGATCACGACCGGATCGTTCGGCCGGGCCGCCAGGTTCTCCTGCAGCTTCTGTGCGATCACCTTCAGGTTGGTGCTGCCGGTGAGTCCGTAAAACAGCGACAGGCCGTAGGCGAAGATTCCCGAGGAGAACGCGCCGAGCAGCAGATATTTCAGCGCCGCTTCGTTCGACCGCTTGTCGCGGCGCAGGAAGCCGACCAGAACGTAGGTCGAGATGGCCATCAACTCCAGGCCGATGAAGATCAGTACGATGTCGTAGCCGGCGGCCATGCACATCATGCCGACAACGGAGAACAGCAGCAGGGCGTAGAACTCGCCGTGATTTTCCTTCTCGACCTCCAGATAATGCATCGACATCAGGATGGCGATGGCTGCGCCCAGCAGGAACAGGTAGAAGAAGTACAGCGCAAAGCGGTCCACCAGCAGCGAGTTCATGAAGCCCGTGCTGGTGAATGGAAAGGCCCTGTCGCGCCGCCACGTTATAGGCATAGTGCAGCTTGCCTACCGCAGCCGCCGAAAGCGCAATGCCGATCAGCGCGGTGATGGCGTTCACCTGCTTCCACTGCTTCGGGCAGCATCAAGGTCAATCATCAGGATGCCGAGCGCGAACACCGTCAGCAGCAGCATGGGCAGCGCGAGCAGGTAGTCGTTGCTGGAGAAAGACAAGTATTGTGTCAGCGCGCTCGTCACAAGTTCATCCTCACTTGCCGGTCGCGGCCGGGGCCGCTGCCAGGTTGGCCTGCGCAGTCTTCACGGGAGCAGGCTTCTGGGCCTGTGCTACCCCGGTTTCGGTGGGGTCGCCCGTCGCTGCGGGCTTCTGTGTCTGCGGCGATTTCGGCGCTTCCGGAAGAGCCGCCGGAGTTTCCGTCTGGCCAGTCGGCTGGCCTGCAACCACCGGCTTGGTCAGGCCGGGATAATCGGGCCGTACCGTCGCCACCAGGTTGTTCACCGGGGTCGAGAGAATCTGGAAGAACGGCTTGGGATACAAGCCAATCCAGAAGGCGATGATCACCAGCGGAATGAAGGTCGCCAGTTCCCTTCCCGAAAGATCGCGTCAGCTTCTCGTTCTTGGGATTGTTTACCGATCCGAAGAACACGCGCTGGTAGAGCCACAGCAGATACGCGGCCGCGAGAATCACGCCCGGCACCGCCCAGGCCGCCCAGATTTTGCTCTCCATGAACGTGCCCTGCAGGATGGTGAACTCGCCGACGAAGCCGTTGAGCAGCGGCAGTCCCATCGAAGACATGAACATGATCAGGGTGATGGTCGCGTACACGGGCATCACGTTGGAGATGCCGCCGTACTCCGCGATCTCGCGCGTGTGCCGCCGTTCATAAAGGATGCCGACGATCAAGAACAGCGCTCCGGTGGAGATGCCGTGGTTGATCTGTTGCAGCACCGAACCGCTAAGCCCGGCAGGATTCAGCGCGAAGATGCCGAGGGTGCAGAAGCCCAGGTGGCTGACCGACGAGTACGCCACCAGCTTCTTCATGTCCTTCTGCATCAGCGAGACCAGCGCGCCGTAGATGATGGCGATCAGCGAGAGCACGATCACGAACTGGCGTACCCAGGGCGTCATCGAGACGGCCGGGAAGAACGGCAGCGAGAAGCGGATCAGCCCGTACGTTCCCATCTTCAGCAGGACGCCCGCTAGGATGACGGAGCCAGCGGTGGGCGCTTCCACGTGCGCGTCGGGCAGCCAGGTGTGGAACGGGAACATCGGCACCTTGATCGCGAACCCGACGAAGAACGCAAAGAACAGCCAGATGGCCGCATGGCCGCCGATCTTGGGCGCAGTGGCGTAAAGGTCGGGCAGGTAGAAGGTGTACACGCCGGTCAGAGTGTGGTGATGGAAGTAGAGGAACAGGATGCCGAGCAGCATCAGCACCGAGCCGAACAGGGTGTACAGGAAAAACTTGATGGCGGCGTAAAGCTTGCGCGGGCCGCCCCAGATGCCGATCAGCAGATACATCGGCACCAGCATGGCCTCCCAGAACACGAAGAACAGGAACATGTCGTTGGCCATGAAGACGCCGAGCATGCCCGTCTGCAAAACTAGGAACCACACGTAATATTCTTTGACGCGGTCCTGAATGGCGCTCCACGACGACAGGATCGAGATGGCCCCCAGCAGCGTGGTCAGCATGATGAGCAGGAACGAAATGCCGTCAATGCCGATCACGTAGCCTGCGCCGATGGAGGGAATCCAGTTGTTGGGCGAGCCCTCGACAAACTGGAATCCTGCATGGTCCTTCAGCGCCCAGAACCACGGAACCAGCGGCAGCGAGACCGCGAATCCCAGGAAGCCGAAGATGTTGCCGACCCAGCGGATGGCGTCCTTGTTCTCCTTCGGCATCAGCATGAGGAGAATCGCGCCCACCAGCGGCGTGAATAAGATAATAGAAAGAATGTGGTTATACATTTATTTAGCTCTCAGCTGGTAGAGCTGGCCTTCAGGCCAGCGTCCAGGTTGCCTTTTTCTTCATCTAGGGGCTTTAGCCCCGTCATGCCGGCACGTCGTCCGGCCGACGAATAGGGATACTGTTCCGCGTTCTGGACCAAGCCTTTGCGCAGTGGGTTCTGGCGGATGTATTGCGATATCTCCGTGAATTCTTCGACGTCTCGCACTCGCCTGTCGTGATATCGCGGCTGCCACACCGCCCGCAAAGAAATTCCGTGTTCACGAAGCGCGTGCGAGAATCCACCCTTGATCAATTGGACTACCCGGCTCAACGATTGCTGATCGCGCAACGACAGCAATAGATGAATGTGATCGGGCATGACCACGAACTCGTGCAGTTCGAACTCGCCTGCGCGGTCGTACTTGAACAGTGTTGTCATCATCAACTCTGCGACCTCTCTGCGTTGAAAGAGGTTTTGGTGCATGTGTGCGCAAGCTGTGATGAAGTAAGTCGTCATACTAATACCGGGGCTAAAGCCCCATGTTTTAAGTTGGCCGTCTCAACGCGAGCCTGAAGGCCCGCTCTACCGTTCTTGCCTCTCGACGCGGCGCTGAAGCGCCGCACTACCCGATCTTGCACCGCCAGAACACGTGGCAATCCCTACCACCGAATCACGTAATAGAAAACGAAACCCACCAGTCCGGCCACCATCACCAGCGCGTACCACTGCACCAGGCCCCACTGCACCAGGCGCACCGGATACGAAGCCAGACGCGTCACCAGGGCCACACCGTTCACAAAAAGGCCGTCAATAATCCATTTGTCCCAAAGTACGGACAGCGTACCGCTCATGCGCGTGGTCCATCCCGCGCCGTTCACGGCACCGTCAATCACATCGGCGTCAAACTTCCATGCCGCATCGCCCAAGCCCATTACTCCGAGGCGTGCCGGTCCCACCTTCTTGCGGCCGGTGAAGACCCAGTCGTAGATCTCGTCCACGTACCACTTGCGAAAGAGTGTCTTATAGAAGCGCGGCGAGACTTCGTCGATCGGTTCCTTATAGCCCTTGTCAGCATTCTTGTAGGCGCGCTGCGCCAGCCACCAGCCCACCACCGCTGCGCCTACCGAGGCGAACATCAGCGTGTATTCCATGGGATCGGTGTGCTCCACCTGCTGCTCGCCAGCCGCCACCTGGGCCGCTTTTCCACCTTCCTCCAACACAACTGCTTCTTTGGCGAATACCGGCTCAAGGAATTTCTCGAAGCGATTGGAGCCGCCCAGGCTGTGCGGCAATCCGAGGAATCCAGCGCCCACCGAACAGATCGCCAGAATGACCAGAGGCATCGTCATCGACTTGGGCGATTCGTGGATGTGGTGTTCGACCTCGTGCGACATGCGCGGCTTGCCGAAGAACGTCAGGTAAATCAGTCGGAACATGTAGAACGAGGTCATCAGCGCGGTGAGGAATGCGATGTACCAGAGATAGCGATAAGCGCCTGCTTCGCGCGACCACGTCTCCCACAGGATGGCGTCCTTCGAGAAGAAGCCCGCAAATCCGGGGATGCCCGAGATGGCCAGCGTCGCAATCAGCATGGTGCCGAAGGTGGTTTTGACTTTTCCGCGCAGCGCACCCATGTGCTGCATTTCCTGCTCGCCGCTCATGGCGTGAATCACCGAACCTGCCCCGAGGAACAGCAGCGCCTTGAAGAATGCATGGGTGAAAACGTGGAAGACGCCCGCTGCGAATGCGCCGACGCCGAGCGCCAGGAACATGTATCCCAATTGCGATACCGTCGAGTACGCCAGCACGCGCTTGATGTCGTTCTGCACCAGCGCGATGGTTGCGGCGAAGATGGCCGTCAGCGCTCCGATGATGGCAACCGTCTTCATCGCATTAGGAGCCAGCACGAACAGCGCGTTGGAGCGCGCCACCATATACACGCCGGCGGTCACCATGGTCGCGGCATGGATCAGCGCGGAAACCGGCGTCGGACCTTCCATCGCGTCGGGCAGCCAGACATACAGGGGAAACTGCGCCGACTTGCCGCAAGCGCCGACAAACAGCAGTAGGCAGGCGGTGGTAATCACGGGATCGCCGATATGGAATTGTCCGCCACGCGCCAGCAGGTTGACTTTGGTGTACTGCATCGAGCCGAAGTACCAGGCGATGGTGAACATGCCGAGAAGGAATCCGGCGTCACCAATGCGGTTCACGATGAAGGCTTTGTTTGCGGCAGTCGATGCCGAGTGGCGCTGAAAATAAAAACCGATCAGCAGATACGAGCACAGGCCCACGCCCTCCCAGCCAACAAACATCAGAGCGTAGTTGTTCGCCAGCACCAGCGTGAGCATGGAGAACATGAATAGGTTCATGTAGCCAAAGAAGCGGTAGTAGCCGCCTTCGTGCCCCATGTAGCCGATCGAGTAGATGTGGATCAGCATGCCAACGCCGGCCACGAACAGCAGCCAGATGGCGGAAAGGGGATCGAGCAGGAAGCCGGCATCGGCGCGAAACTCAGCGGTGCCGCCGTGGGTGACGTAGCGCAAGGAGCCATCGCCCGTGCCCATCCAGGTGTACATCACTTTCTCGAACGGCTTGCCGGGATTGGACGCGCTGTATCCGGTGTACTGCCAGACGGCGAGGCACGCCCACGCAAACGCCAGCACCACCATGCCGACGCAAATGCCGCTCACCGCCGACTTCGACAGCTTGCGTCCAAAGAAGAACATGCAAGCCGCACCGATCGCCGGGAACAGCGGAATCAACCAGATGTGGTCAAGAAAGAACATGTATTTAGCTCTCAGCCATCAGCTATCAGCCCTCAGTAAGATCGCCGTTCGCTCTTCGCTGTTCGCCCTTCGCCATAACACCGAGAAGGTGTCATCCTGAGCGCAGGCGCGCCTCTTTTGCGCGCCGGAGTCGAAGGACCCCTATAACTTCAAAAACACCCTGTCATCCGGGCTCAGGCAAACTCCCAAGAATCTGTCATCCCGGGTTACTCAGAAGCCCAAGAAATTGTCGTCCCGAGCGAGGACTTCAGTCCGAGTCGAGGGACCTGCTTTTCCCTGCCGTCCCTACGGGACTCAGGCTGTTTACTACGCTTACCCAGCACTCCGCCTGCGGCTACGTGCTGGGCTAGACTGAGCCGTCCCGCTTCGCGGGACTCGAGTATCGTTGTCCAAGCCCTAGCCTCAAACAAGAAATCAACGTGACATCGACCCAAAACAAACTGGCTACTGACTACTGGCCACTGACTACTGCTTCTTCACCACTTCAGCAAATCCACTTCGTCCACATTCACCGTCTCCTTGTTGCGGAAGAAGGCGATGATGATGCCCAACCCGACCGCGGCTTCAGCAGCGGCGTCCGTGATCACAAAAACCGTGAACACCTGCCCTTGCAATCCGTACAACCGCGAGAAGGCCACCAGGTTCAGGTTCACGGCATTCAGGATCAGTTCAATCGACATCAGGATGATGACCACGTTGCGCCGCGTCAGCACGCCGATCGTGCCTGTGATGAACAGCGCCGCCGCAACAACCAGGTAATGCAGTGTGGTGATCTCAGCCATGTCAAATCCTCTTCTTGGCCATGACGACCGCGCCTACGATGGCCACCAGCAGCAACAGCGACGCAATTTCGAACGGCAGCATGTACTGGCCGTACAACGCGAGGCCGATCTGCTGCGTGTTGTCCGGCTCAAGCCCGCGATACCCCTGGTAGAAAACTGATGGAAACGCGCCCCGGCCGGTGCGATAGACGAACAGCAGCAGCCCGCCCAGCGCGAGGGCGGCGATGGTGCCTACCACCCATTGCTTGTTGAACTGGTACTCGCGGACGTTCTGCTCCAGATTGATCAGCATGATCACAAACAGGAACAGCACCACGATGCCGCCGGCGTAGAGCACGATCTGCACCGCAGCCACGAACGGCGCGTACAGCATCAGGTAGAAGCCCGCCAGCGAGAGCAGCGTCACGATCAGCGAGAGCGCGGCGTGCACGGGATTGCGGCGCGTGATCACCGCGATCGCCGACACGATGGCCATGATCGCGAGAAAATAGAAGAAGAATGTTGTTGCGACAGGATTCATTTCGCCTGCTTCAGTCTCTCCACAAGCTCGGCCGGCAAATTTGCCAAGCCGAAGATGTGCCGTCCCCTGAAGGGGACTCAAACTTACTTGTCTTACCTACCCCGCCCTGAAGGGCGGGGCTATCATCTGCCGTCCCGCTGCGCGGGACTGGGTCGTCGCCGGTCAATCCAAAACTCCGAAGGATAGACCACCAAGGCACAACTGACTACTGCCTACTGGCTACTGACAACTGCTTCACTTCGCGTACCTCACCGGCTCCGGTCCGCGCTCCAGAGCGGCCTGGTCGAGCACCATGCCTTCGCGGCTGTAGAGCGCCATCTCGTAGTCCTGGGTCAGCTCCAGCGCGTCGGTCGAGCAGGCCTCGGCGCACAGCCCACAGAACATGCAGCGGCTCAGGTCGTACGTCCACGAAACAACTTCCTTGCGTTTGGTTGCCGGATTGCGCTCGCCCTTCACCACAATCAACTGTTCAGGGCAGGCCAGCGCGCACAGGTTGCACACAATGCACAGCGACTCGCCGGTATCGGGGTTGGAGTTCAACCGTGGCTGGCCCCGAAAGCGCTCGAAGATCACCGGACGCTCTAGCGGATATTGCTCTGTGATTGCTTCACTTGGCGGCTGATAGTGAAACGTAACCTTTAGGCCTTTGATCAGGTCAACCAGGAAGATCTTGCGGAGCAACGGTGTCAGAGTCACTGCAGCACCCCCAGAATCGCCGATGTCAGTTGCGGCAACAGGCCCCAGATCGCAGTGGCAATCAGGACGCCCAGGCCAATCGGCAGCAGCACCTTCCAGCCCACCTTCATGAGCTGGTCAAAGCGGTAGCGTGGGAAGGTCCCGCGATACCAGATGTACAAGTACATGAAGAATGCAACCTTCGCGACAAACCAGAAGATGTCCTGAACGCGCTCGCGCACGCCGGGCAGCAAGAGCACCAGCCCTACGAATCCCAGCAAAGCACCGAAGGTTCCCAGGCCGATAGTCTGGATTTTCATCTGAGGAATTTTGGGCATGCGAATGGTCCCGAGGAAACACAGGCCCGCGAGCACGAAGAATGCCAGCGCCGGGACCAACGAGAATGCCAGGTCCCAGGCGGTGCCGCTCAACCAGTTCGGGAATGGCCGCATCCATCCGCCCAGCCAGAGCGTGACTGCGATCGAGGAAACTGCGAGCATCGCTGCGTATTCCGCCAGGAAGAACAGGGACCAGCGAAATCCGCTGTACTCGGTGTGGAAGCCGGCAACTAATTCCGACTCAGCTTCCGGCAAGTCGAAGGGTGCGCGGTTAGTTTCCGCCACCATGGCAATGGCGAACACCCCAAACGCGAGGAAGCCAAGGGGGAAGAACTTGAAGATGAACCAGGTCTGCTGTGCGTTTTGCGCTTCCACAATGCCGATCATGCTCAGCGTGCCGGTGCCGGTCTGCAGGCTGGTCATGAGAACAGCCGAGACGATGGCCAGTCCCATGGCAATTTCGTAGGAGACCATCTGTGCGCTGGAGCGCAGCGAGCCCATCAGCGGGTAATGCGAGTTCGACGACCATCCTGCCATGATGATGCCCAGCACACCCAGCGACGACATGCCCAGCATGAACAGGATGCCGATGTTCATGTCGGTCACGGCATGTGTGCGGCCGAACGGCACCACCAGAAACGTTGTGAAGGCGGTCATGGTAACCACCACCGGCGCGCTCCAGAAGACCAGCTTGTCGGCGTCGTGAGGGATGATGTCTTCTTTGATCAGCAGCTTGAGCGCGTCGGCGAAGGGCTGCAGTAGTCCATGCGGGCCGACACGCATGGGTCCGAGGCGAATCTGCATGTGGGCCAGAATTTTGCGCTCCAGCCAGTTCATGCAGATCACGGCCAGCGATACGCCGATGGTGATCAGCAGGATGTAGATGGTGGCCCAGAACATGCTGCCGGCTTCGCCGGGCGTGGTGCCGGTGGACAAATAAGATTTGATTGCGTCAAGCATTGTTTCTGTCCGGGTCGGGTAGAGCGGGCCTTCAGGCCCGCGTAACCGCCGTGATATTTCCATCCCGAGCCGGCTTCAGCCGGCGGCAGATTTTGTGCCGTCCCTACGGGACTCGGGTTCCCTTTCCGTCCTACCCAGCACTCCGCTCCGCTACGTGCTGGGCTAAACTGTTCCGTGCCTACGGCACTCTTTCAATCGCGTTTTCTACCAGTGCTTCGTTTCGATCAGCTTTGTTTACAGAAGCACAGACTGACCATACAACGTAACCCCTGAACCTTAACTCGCTTCCAAAAGCAGCAATCGTGTAACCCCTACCTATCCACCTCCCCGAGCACGATGTCGAGGGTGCCGATGACCGCGACCACGTCGGCCACCAGCAGGCCGCGCACCATCTTGTCGAGGGCTTGCAGGTTGACGAACGACGGCGGCCGGACACGCACGCGATAGGGCTGCGTGGAACCGTCACTGACGATGAAATATCCCAGCTCGCCTTTGGGCGCTTCGATGGAGTGATAGACCTCGCCCACCGGCGGCTTGATGACCTTCGGCACTTTGGCCATGATCGGGCCTTGCGGCAAGCCATCCACTGCCTGGCGAATGATGCGCACCGCCTGCCGCATCTCCTCGATGCGGACCAGGTACCGGTCGTAGGTATCGCCGTTCAGCCCAGTGGGAATTTCGAAATCGAAATTCTTGTAGGCTTCGTAGGGCTGCGCTTTGCGCAGGTCCCACTTCACGCCGCTGGCGCGAAGTACCGGGCCGGTAACGCCCAGCGCAATGCAGTCTTTCGGATTCAGAATGCCGACGCCCTTGGTGCGCTCAACCCAGATGCGATTGGTGGTCAGCAGCTCTTCGTACTCGTCGAGCTTGGGCAGGAAGAAGTCACAGAACTTCAGGCAGTCCTGCTCGAAACCGTCGTAAGCTTCATAGATGCAGCCGCCGATGCGAAACGCGTGCGTGGTAAGGCGAGCGCCGCAATACTTCTCGAAGACTCTCAGGACCTCTTCCCGATCGCGGAAGCAGTAGAACAATGGCGTGATCGCACCGATGTCGAGCGCATGCGTGCCCAGCCAAACCTGGTGGCTGGCAATGCGGCATAGTTCGGTGAGGATGACGCGGATGTATTGCGCCCGCGGTGGCGCTTCCACGTTGAGCAGCTTCTCCACCGTTTCGCAATAGCCCAGCCCGTTGGAGACCGAAGCCACGTAGTCCATGCGGTCCACGTACGGGTTGAACATGGTGTAGGTGCGGTTCTCGCCGATCTTCTCTACGCCGCGGTGCAGGTATCCGATGACACATTCCGTGCCGAGAACTTTTTCGCCGTCAAGCTTCAGGATGACGCGCAACACGCCATGGGTGGACGGATGCTGCGGCCCCATGTTGAGGACGAGTTCGGTAGCATCGAGGAAAGTTTCATCCTTGGTATCGAGATCGAGATAGGCGGTGCGGTCGTTTTTGTCGCTCATTGTCCACTCTCGATGCCGAGGTTGATCTGCACCCATTCCTGGTCCTGCTGCAGGATGGGATAGTCCTTACGCAGCGGGTAGCCCTTCCATCCGTCGGGCAGAAGGATGCGCTTCAGGTCGGGATGTCCGTCGAAGGTGATGCCGAACATGTCATAGACTTCGCGCTCCAGCCAGTTGGCCGTTTCCCAGATGCCGACTGCCGTGCGCAGGCTCTCGCCGTCCTTGATTTGCGTTTTTACCCGTATGCGCTCGTTGTGGCGAAACGAGTACAGCACGTACACGACGTCGAACTGCGCCTCGCGCTTGGGATAGTGAACCGCGGTGATGTCCACGCAGTAATCGAAGAGCTCGTCGTCCCGCATCCGCAATAGGATTTCGTAGACGATCGAGCTCTCCACGACGAAGTATTTCTGCCCCATGTAGGTGTTGGCTTCTTTGATCCCGGAGCCATATTGGCTGCGCAGACGCGTGACCAGATCGGACGTCCAAGGCTCTGGCTTCGGCCCTTCGGGCTTGGCGGGCGCAGCCGGCTTGGCGGCAGCGGGCGCAGCGGGTTTCGCCGCGGGCGGCCGCTAGGGGCAGGCTTTTCACCTGCGGGCGCCGGAGCAGCGGGTTTTGCCGCTTCGGCGGGCTTGGCCGCGGCTGGGGTCTCGGCCTTGGCGGCCGGGGTATTCGATTGAGGAGACGCAGGTTCGGCGGTCTGTCAGCGGGCGGCTTGTCGCCGCCTGGCGGGGGAGAGACGGGGTTTGGTCCTTTGGTTTCTTCCGGCATTTTCTCTGCTTCCCTGCGGTGCCGATCCCACATCGTCCGGCACTCTAAGTTTTAGCAGCCTGGCGTACCTATCATCTGGTGCGAGGGTCACGTCGCGCTGTGACCGCAATCACAAAATTGGTGTCCGGCTTGATTCCGCACGCCAAAAAAAATTCCCATCCGCATCCCACGATGCGAATGGGGCCAACTTCATACTGCACTGGAACGGCGCCACAGCGACTGCTTACACCCATTCCAGGGCGCCCTTCTTCCAGATCCAGATGTATCCCACGATCAGGATGCCGAGAAAGATCATCATCTCCAGCAGCCCAAACAGCCCCAGCCGCTTGAACTGCACCGCCCAGGGAAACAGGAAGATGGTCTCGACGTCGAAGACCACAAACAGAATGGCGACAATGTAGAAGCGCACCGTGTAGCGGCCGCGCGCGCTGTCAAAGGGCGTGATGCCGCACTCGTAGGGCATCAGCTTGGTTTTGAACGGGTTCTTGGGGCGAATAAGCGCGCAAAGCGCAACCGTCCCGGCGGCCACCAGGAACGCCACCAAGGCAAAGATGAAGATGGGTACGTAGTTCTGCGGCATAAATGTGACTCACACGTCACACCGGAGTGTGACACCGGTATGAAAGAACCCGTCACTATAATCCTCTCCGGGACGTGATTCAATGACATGCGTCACAATTTCTCATCGCGGTCTCAAAATCCGGCAGAGCAAGGAGCCGCCGCGCTCCCGCTGGACGCCGGCAGGCGAAAGAGGTTTGCGTCCAGCTTCTGGCGTGGCACTATGGACATCGGCCGCGCGCTGAACGGCATGGGAGGAAAGCGACTTGAAGAACATTGCGGTGCGGATTGCGGTGTTTGTGCTGGGCGCATGGTTGATTTACTTCGGCTGGCACAAGGGGCACGCCGAGCTGATCAACTTGCAAAACGGCCCCATCACGCCGAGCACCAGCTATTCTCCGGAAATCCTTGCGGTGGGAGGCGCCTTCCTGGTACTGGCCGCCTTCGCGCCTTCCCCTGCCAGGCTGGGTCGCTGGATGTCGCGCAAGCGGCGCAAGCCCGTGCCCCATGCCCGCTTTCGCCGCCGCAAAAGCTAAGCCGCCCCGACGCACAATTCATAACGACTGCAGGAACGTCAGCAACGCCTCGCGATCGGCGGGTTTCAGCCACTTGAACTTCTTCGCCGCGTCTTTGGCTTCCCCGCCATGCCGCACAATGGCTTCGCGCAGAGTGAGCGAGGCCCCGTCGTGCATCAGGCGAGTGCGGGTGCGAACACCCCACAGCGGCGCGGTGCGGATGCGGTAGCGCGTCTGCTGAAAGTTCTGGGGCGAGTATTCTCTTCCAGGTATGTGCGGCAGAACCTGCGGCCATAGTGTTCGACGACTGGAATGACGATGCCGTCTCCGGTGCCGACATTGTGCATGAGGAAGTCGCTGTAGGGGGAAAACTGCTTCTGACCGAGCGCGTCAGGAACCGTAAAGGTGCCGCCGTTGACCTTGGTTCCCGACGCTGCGGTGGTGATGGTTCGGACGTGACAATCGTTGCAGCCAACTTTGTCGAACAGCTCTGACCCGTGCTTTGCCTTGTCCGTGGCCGCCAGGGTGCCGTCCGGCGGCGGCGCCTTGGTGGCGCGAAGGAAGCGGGCGAAGTGATCAATATCGGAGAGCCCATCTGGGACCAGGTTTGTCGTTGGGCTCTGCCACGGTGTTACACAGATTTGTGACCTCATCCGGTTGCAACCGGTTTGTAATCCCCATTTCGTTCAGATACGCGTCCCCGGCGAACGACAGCAGGCTGGCATGCTGATCCTTCCAGCCAAAACGGCCGACGCCGGTTTCGCCCGGGGCCTCCAGGATCGGAACGTGCACGATCAGTCCACAAATCTTGCCGCGGCTTTTCTTACATTGTTCTTTGGAAAGGTCGATCAGCGCCTGATCGGACACCGCCTCCACAAATCCATCACCAAGAAGGTTGACAGAGACACGGAAGGTACGCACAGTTTCCGTGTCGGGCACTCGCTCCTGGATCTCGGTGTCGGGATACGCGCCATTGGGACAAATCGCCCGGTCGTTGACCAGGGTGCGGCCCGTGATGATCTCTGTACCGCGAGCGATAGGAATCGAGGGGTTCTCGAACTCACCATTTTTGCCGATATGTCCAACACGCAGTTCGTTGACCTGGCTGGCTGAACCCGAAACCGGATTCTGGTGGCACTCGCGGCAGGATTGCGCGTTGTACAGAGGGCCCAAGCCGTCCTTGATAGCCTCGGTTTCTTCGAAAGTGGTTTGATCTGCCTGATGGGTGGCGTCGTCGACCATTCCGTTGCTCTTGTCGTCAAACGCCGCCGGAGCCTGATTCGATGGAGTGTCGGCTGCCGGGGTGAGCGCTAGCGCAAAGGGTAGAAACGCCGCAAGAATCCCAATCACGATCACACGCATGCCGTGCCTCTTTCGTTCGTTTATCCAGACCACGCCATTTTGGTTGCGGCCAGCGCCGCTGTCAAGGACATCCGTCGCCCACGGGTCATTGACAAGGCGCCAGACGGTGGTGCAGCGTTTCAAGGGCGGAAATCTTCCTCGCGGAGAATCGATATGTCGTTGCGACCTGTAAAACGGCTCATCAAATCCAAGCCAACGCGTGAAGGAGCGGGTGTGCATCTGCGCCGGGCGTTCGGCTTTGGTAACACCTCTGAGTTCGACCCATTTCTCCTGCTCGACGATTTCCGCAACGATGTTCCCGAAGACTATCTGGCGGGCTTCCCGTGGCACCCTCATCGTGGCATCGAAACCATCACCTACGTCCTCGCTGGGACGGTGGAACACGGCGACAGCATGGGGAACCACGGCGCCATAGCCGCCGGCGATGTCCAGTGGATGACTGCGGGGAGCGGGATCATCCACCAGGAAATGCCCAAGGGCGACCCGGCAGGCCGCATGCATGGCTTCCAACTGTGGGCCAATCTCCCGTCATCGCTCAAGATGACGGCCCCGCGTTATCAGGAAGTGAAAGCGCTCGACATTCCGCTGGTGAAGGACGACGATGGCACCGAAGTTCGCGTGGTTTGTGGAAAGTTTTGGGGGGCGACCGGGCCGGTGGACGGAATCGCCGCCGACCCGATGTACCTGGATGTATCGGTGGCGCCCGGACGAAGGAAGAGCCTTCCGGTGGAGATCAGCCGACACGCTTTCGCCTACGTCTTCGCCGGCACGGGTAAGTTTTGCAACGCATCCGGCCCGCTTGCGGTCCCTACCGAAGGTGTGGGATGGGCCGAAACCGTTCCGCCTGCGGAGGCGGACAATCGGTCTCTCGTCCTCTTCGACCGCGGAGATGAGCTCACGGTACAGGCCGGTGACGACGGCATCAGGTTCCTGCTGGTTTCGGGAAAGCCACTGGAAGAGCCCGTCGCCTGGTATGGGCCGATTGTCATGAACACCCAGGAACAACTCCGGCAGGCCTTCGACGAGCTCGAACGCGGAACGTTTCTTAGGACGGAAAACCCTCAGAAGGGAGCCTAGCTGTACCCATCCGACTGGCCGGAACTAACGCTATTGTTGCGGCGGTGTCTGGTCCGCCTTCTCCTTGCTGTCCTTCTCCGCCTCCGCGCCCGGCATCAGGTTCCTGAGCGGCGCTTTCAGCTTCTCTTCCAGCTCGGGATGCGGCAACGGTTTTCGCGGCAGCATCTGGTCGCGCATGGCAGTGTTGTACACGAAGATGGCTTCCACCACCGCTGCTTGCGCAAGGTCTCCGGGGGACAGCCTTTCGTAGGTGTCCATGTTCGAGTGGTGGGCGCGCGATTCGTAATCCAGCGGGTCCTGGATGAACTGGAAACCGGGGATGCCGACTCCGTCGAAGGCTTCGTGGTCCGTGCCTCCGGTATTGCGCAGCGTAATGGTGGAAACGCCCAGGTCCTTCAACGGTTCGATCCACTGCTGGAAGATGGGCGCCATGGCGGCATTCTCCTGCAGATACACACCGCGGATTCGTCCGCTGCCGTTGTCCACATTGAAGTAGCCGGAGATCTTTGCCTGTTCCGGCTTGAGCTCGATGGGGCCGCCCGGCTTGCGCAGCCACTCCGGCAACTTAAGCTGGTCGGGCGCGGTGGACAGCGGCGCGTATCCGAAGTGTTGCTTCACATAGCCGTAGGAGCCAAACTCTCCCTGCTCTTCGCCCGTCCACAGCGCAACCCGAATGGTGCGCCGCGGCTTCACCTGCAAGGTATTCAGGATCCGCATGACCTCCAGGGCGACCACGGTGCCGGCGCCGTTGTCGGTTGCGCCCGTCCCCGAGGCCCAGGAGTCAAGATGCCCGCCCAGCATGACGACTTCGTCCTTCAACTTGGGATCGGTGCCGGGAATTTCCGCCACCGTGTCGTATCCGTGCTCATGATCGCCGAAGAATTTGGTGTCAATATTCATCTCAAGGTTGACCGGCACGCGCGCCTTCAGCAGGCGATAAATGCGGCCATAGTTCTCGATGGCCATCACCACAACCGGCAGTGGATTGGCATTCTCGCGCTGGTACACTCCCCAGCCAAAAGCGGTTCCGTTGTCATCGAAGATGGTGCCGCCAGAGCCGCCACCGTCCCGCCCGTCGCGACTGGGCATGATGACTGCCAGCGCATGCTCGGCCGCCAGGAACTGTCCAATTTTCTGCCGCAACTCGGTCCGCTTCTTGAAGCGCTCGATGAAATCCTCTCCCTCAGGTTTGGTGGGATACTCGGTCAGCTTTTTCAGTTCAGCGTCGTCCAGCCGCGTCCACAGCGGCTTCTCCACCGGCTTCACCTCCCGCATATCGCCGAACAGCACAATGTGGCCGGCCAGCTTGCCCTTGTATTTGTCCAGGTCTTTCTCTTCCTTGACTTCGATCCAGATTGCCGGTCCGCTGACCGCGCCCTGCGTCGCTGGCGACCACGGTCCGGCTTGGGCGATCAAGACCGCAGTGTCCGGCGAGGTCATGCGCACCCAGGTATTGAGCTGCTGCCAGCCCATGCCAAATTCGCCCCAGTCTTCCAGGTGTGCGTTAATGCAGCCCATCGCGGTCAGCTGATCGCGCGTCCATTCGTTGGCCCGCTTCAGGTTCGGAGAGCCTGTCAGCCGCGGCCCAATGCCGTCGTCCAGCGCTGAGGCATATTCCATCACGTGAGAATGGCCAATACCCTCGTTGCGAATCAGTTGGTACATGTTGAGGTCGAGGATCTCGCGCTCGGGTTGCGGCGCCTCGTACGAAGGACGGCCTGCATCAGCCGGGTTTTTCTTGGGATTGCTCTCCGCCGCGGAGGACAAAGCTAGAGAGAGAATCGGCAAAAGCGTACCGAACAGGGTCACGAGTCGTCTCGACATCGAGGTCACGGCTCCCTTCGACAATGCAATTGGGCAGATTAGCAGATTTCCTTCGCCGCAGCACGGGCGCGGCTCATCCTCGGGGCGTTCGCAGCCGATAACCAAAATGGGATACTACTGTGCCCGGAGCAAGTCGCTTTCACCTGTTCATGGCGTTCGCGTGTGCGACCGTGCTCTGCGTTTCTGTGCCCGGTTGCATCCTCACGCACATCACGGCGTCGGGAGTTGGCAGCGTTCTCGTCGCTATTGTGGCCATTCTCGCAGTGCTGGTGCCGCTCCCGGTCTATTGGCACGAGAAGGGGAACGAGGGTCGGCGGGAGGCGGCGCTCGTTCTGCTGTGGAGCGTGGTGTTAGCAGCCATCTTGCGCTATCCGCTGTTAATCGGGGCGCGTCTGCGCATGCCTCTCCGAGACGTGGCGTTTTCCGGCATCGATCACTCCCTCGGGGTCAATGTTCCTGCGGTGATGGAATGGGCGGCCCGCTGCGGCCGGGCTGGCACGTTGCTCAACAAAAGTTATGCGTTGCTGCTGCCGCTGCTGCTTCTGGCGATTTGCCTGCCTGCGCTGGCGGGAAGAAGAAAGGCGGCCCAGGAATTCCTGGCCGCAAATTGCATTGCTTTTGCGATTGCGATTCCTCTCTTTGTGCTCTTCCCCGCTGTTGGACCTTGGGCCATCTACCATTTCCCGGCCCGCCCTGACCAGCGACAGTGCGAAAGTCTTCTGCTCGCTCTGCGGAGTTCCGGCACTTTCCTCGCGATGCCGGGACAGGACGCAGGCATCATGTGCTTTCCCGTCCTTCCATGTCATTTGGGCGGTGCTCTCCACCCGGGCGTTATGGGGCTTCCGCCGCTTGCGGTTTCCGGTGAGTATCCTTGCAGGGTTGATTTCGGTATCTACTATGACGACCGGATGGCACTATTTCGTTGACGTGCTGGGCGGTTTGGCGGTCGCGGAGGTTGCTATCCTAGCCGCCAAATCTTACCTGCTGAGTTGGAAGGGGACCGCGATTCGAAGGATTGGGTTGGGCAACGCGCCCAGAATTGAGCTCAAGCACGGCCGGACGAACAGCAGTGTGCGGCAAGTCAGCCGTCAAGCCTAGCTTTCCAGGTTCTCCTGACTCTTCCGCAGGCGCTCCTTTTCCATTGCCAGTCGCGTCTGGGCTTTCTTCAACTTCTCTTTCAGCTTGTCGCACTCTTCGGTTGCTTTCTGCACCCGCTGTCGAGCGGACTTGATTTCCCCAATCGCGTGTTTGTGTGATTTCAGCACTGTATTGAGTGTACGACATACCGCTTTGGATGTTCGATGGAAGCGCCGGGCTTTAGCCCGGCGAAATGGCTCTCTCTCTTTGATAGGGTCCGGCGCGGCCCGCCGCCGGGCTAAAGCCCGGCGCTTCCACCGTCCGCATGAATTACATTTTCGACTGGCGTCTGCTTTGCAGGAGCCCCACGAGCCATCCGGGATATTGCGGGATGGCTCGAAGGTACGTTTACCCGAACTTGGCGTCGGCTCCTACGAGAACACTTCGCCCGGCATGCAGGATAGCGTGCGCGTTGGCAGCGTGTTCTGGATTGCGCGGGCTGCGATTCGCCCGCTGGCGTTGACCTGCTTGCGCGCAATCTTGAGCTTGAGCGCCCGTTCAATAGAACGCAACTCGCCGATCTCCGCGCCCGATACCAAGGTTGAGGCGCGGCCGGCTGAACCCATGCGACCGGTGCGGCCCACGCGATGGATGAAGTCCTCGGGAATTTGCGGCAAGTCATAGTTAATGACGTGCGCAACATTGTTCACGTGGATTCCACGGGAGGCTACGTCGGTAGCCACCAATACCTGGAACTTGCCATCCTCGAACCCGCTCAGCGCTCCGTTGCGCTGGGATTGAGTGCGATCGCCGTGGATCATCGCCGCACTGAACCCATCGCGCACCAGGTTCTTGGCCAGCCGCTCGGTGCCATGCTTGGTGCGCGCGAAGATCAGCGTCTGCCCTGTCTCGGCATAGAGAAGTTGGCGCAGAACGTCGGACTTCTCTGCCTGCGGTACTTCGAAGGCTTGCAGTTCAACCGTGTCAGCCGGTTTCGAGGTGGAACCGAGTGCCACGCGAACCGGCTTGTTCATGTAATCGTTCACCAGGTTGGCCACCGAAGCTTCCAGGGTGGCCGAGAAACATAAGGTCTGCCGTTCACGCGGAATGGCTGCCACGATGCGGCGAATGGCGGGCAGAAATCCCATGTCGAGCATGCGGTCGGATTCATCCAGAACGAGCGTCTTCACGTTCCTGAGGTCAATCAGCTTGCGGCGGAGATAATCTTCCAGGCGTCCGGGCGTGGCGACGACGACATTGGCGCCCTTACGCACCGCCTGGATCTGCCGCTGCTCGCTCATGCCGCCGACGACCAGCGCAGCGGGAGGAGTTTTGCGTTCGCGCAGCTTTTCGTACTGCTCGTGCACCTGCATCGCCAACTCGCGGGTCGGCACCAGGACCAGGGCGACTACATGGCGCGGCGAACTCTGGGCTGCCAGTCGCTCAATGATCGGGATCAGAAAAGCCAGCGTCTTGCCGGTGCCGGTTTGCGCCGTGGCGAGTACGTCTTTACCTTCCAGCGCGGGCGGTATCGCGGACGCCTGGACCGGCGTCGGGGTGGTGAAATGGAATTGTGCCAGCTTCTGCTGGAGCCCAGCAGATAGGGGCATATCTTTAAATTGTGTCAAAACGATTTTTTCTTTCTTGGAGAGGCGTCTCGCGAGGAAGTCCGCCAGGGGGCGGGCGAGTCGCGAAGATACAACTGAAGCCGCTCTAATTTTATTCGGCGCTGAAAACGAAACGGAAGCAGGAAAGGCGGGAATCGGATCAAACTGCGGATCGGATGTCGCTAACGAGCGGCCGTAGCCAAAAGCGTCTACTTAGGACTGTATCACAGTGCAGCGGCAAATGTTGCCCGCGCACCAACTTAGGTTCGTATCTCACTTCCCGAAATCGTGGAAGTCGAAACCCTGCGGCTGGCCGTCCTCATCGTGCGTCACTACCAGGTCGGCGATGGATTGGGTTTCTGCGGCGCCAGTCTCCGAGTCGCCCAGCTGCTTGCGTTGCGCTTTCCGTTGCGCCTTCTCAGCCTGCTTCTCCTGGCGCGCCCGTTCTTTCTGCCGTTTAGCAAAGCTTGTACGAGAGCTTCCCGCCATAGAATTCCTGCTCTATTAGACTGATCGCCCGCGCCAGTGGATTCAATTTGAACGATCCGCGCACTGTGTCGCAGAACGTCAAGACAACGGAAGCAAGGCCCAGCTTCCAGGCCGGCTAGTTCACCTTGGCCGAGCTTGTCTTGCCCTGCGCTCGCTGCCACTGCTCCGGTGTCATCACGCAGCGAAAGCCGAGATGGTTGGTTCCCGTGCTGACTTCCCCCTTGCCGCGCGTGCCCACAATGTAGCGGGAGCAGTACTGGTCCGTGCAAAGGAACGAGCCTCCGCGATGGACCCTTTTCGGCTCCTTGGGTTCGTCAGGATCGAAAGACGACGCCGGCCCCTGCGGATTGCGGGCGACAGTACCGGCCGTGACCAGTTGTCTGGTAGTAATCGGGACGATACCAATCGCTGGTCCATTGCCAGACATTCCCCGCCATGTCGTACAGACCGTAACCATTGGCCGCGTACTGGGCGACTGGAGCGATGCCTACATGGCCATCCTCTCCGGTGTCATGATCGGGAAAGTGCCCTTGATGGGTGTTCGCCATCCACTTACCTTGGGGACGGAACTCATCGCCCCACACGAAAGGCTTGCCGACGAGACCGCCGCGCGCAGCAAACTCCCACTCGGCCTCGGTCGGCAATCGCTGGCCTGCCCATTTCGCGTAGGCCTCGGCGTCTTCGTAGGCAACCTGAACCACCGGATAGTTGTCTTTGCCTTTGATGTCGCTGCCCGGCCCCAAAGGATGTCGCCAATTGGCCCCCGGCACGTAGCTCCACCATTGGAAGTGATCGTTGAGTTGCACCGGGTGGTCGGGCGGAGAGAAGACCACCGAGCCTGCAACCAGATTTTCCGGAGGAGCGGTGGGATAATCCTCCGCGCGCGGCTTGCGCTCCGCTACTGTGATATATCCGGTGGCTTTTACGAATTTGGCGAACTCGGCGTTAGTGACGTCGGTCTTGTCCATGAAGAAGCCGTCCACATAGACGCGATGCACCGGACGCGCGTCTTTAGTGGCCTTCATGCCGACCTCGTCCATGTCGGGCGGATCGTTGGCTCCCATTGAGAATTCACCTCCGGCGATCCACACCATTCCGGCGGGTGCTTTCCCGGGCGCAGGAGTGCGATTGGCAATCGTCGGCTGAAACGACGGGGCGGCTGACGAGGCGATAACATGAACAGTGCTGTCTTTACGGTGCGAATAAAACAGCCAGGCTGCAATTCCGATTACCGCTAACGCGGCGATCAGAATCAGATTTCGCTTACCCTGCTTCGCCTGAGCGGCAGTCGCGCTCTTCTTTTGCCGTTTATTACCTTGCGTCACAAATTGACTCCTCGGTACTCCGCAGTGCAGCCATTGAGACGGCCCAGCCAGTAATACTGCCATGCGACGGATACATTTTGGTAATCCCCACCAGAGCAGCCGTAGCTGCCATTGTTGTAGCTACATTCTAACGATTGGCGCTTGCGTGAGGAATCCGCTCGATGGCGAAATTTTTCCAGAAGGCTAATGCCAACCGACAATTACTGTTTACCAGCCAGTAATTACTAACCACCATCCAGCAGTTTTCCCATTTCAGGACGATATTACCAGTTTGTCAATACCCCCTCCCCCGTCCCCGGTCACGTAGAATCATCGACTTGGAGCAAGAATCACCGCAAGATATGTCGAGGAAACGGGTTACAGGCAAAATATTCCATGCCAAGGACTTACGAGCGCGAATTCTCCCCGATTTTTGGAACTCCCAAGGAGCGGAGTTAACCAACTGGTAAAACCAAACGCCCCGGTCTGACAACTGACAACTGGCCGCTGGCAACTGGTTTTCAAAGAGCTTTTCCGGCATGCACACTGAGTGCGGCCATGCGAAGACACAACAGCTTCGTCCCCGCATTTCAGTGATACCGCGCCGAGGCCCTCGGCGGCAAGCGTCCACGTCACAGGTGCCTGTGACGAGGGAGGACACGGCTTGCAGCGAGCGAGAGGAGCTTTTGAAAGCCTCCTATCCACGGACTCTGAAGCAGGGACACCTCCGGGTGGTTGAGGGTCATGCGGGAATCCAAAAGACTCGTCTCTGCCGGTCATAGCGGCATGCGCCGCCGTTGAGTCTCGCGGATCAACCCGTCAAGCTCGTAGGAGCCTCGACCCGAACGTCTGGTTCGGTAATGTGGAACTGGTTGCGGCCAAAGACATTGGGCAGGAGACGGTCACTTACGTTTCCAATATCTACAAGTATTACGTCGCTTACAAACTGGCGGTGGAGCAGCGGCGGATTCGGGAGAAGGCGAAAGCGGTGCCTCAGAGCGCAGGTTAGCCGACGGTTACGGTCCTATCCGTGATGGCCTGAAAAGACGCTGCGGGCTACGGCTTCTTCGTGACTTAATGCCGGTGGCCAGTTACACTGGCGCAACCGGTCAGCTCCCTCAATCTGTGGTTGACCTGCGACTATTGAATTTGGATCTCGTTCGCGGGTTGATCATGCGGCCCCTCATCACGACCTCCTCTAGCGGAGGCTAACCCCAGAATTGCATCGAAGGAGAGAAGGTATGGATTTTGGAGCAAGTGTTCGAAGATTTGCATTCGGAGCGCTGGCGGTGTCGAGCGTTCTTGCGGGCGGCAGGGTAACTGCACACGCGCAACCCGCCTCGGCGAAGCCGCCTAACATTCTGGTCATCATGGGCGACGACGTTGGATGGTTCAACATCGGCGCTTATCACCGCGGAATCATGTCGGGCAAGACGCCGAACCTCGACAAGCTCGCCTCTCAGGGCATGATGTTCACCGATTACTATGCCGAGGCGAGCTGCACTGCCGGACGCGCCAATTTCATCACCGGTGAGTTGCCCCTCCGCACAGGCATGACGACTGTGGGCCAGGCCGGAGCCGACGTGGGATTGCCGGCGCAGGCCGTCACCCTCGCCACCGTTCTCAAGTCGCTGGGCTATGAAACCGGCCAATTCGGAAAGAACCACCTCGGCGACCTGAATAAATTCCTCCCGTGCGTGCACGGCTTTGACGAGTTCTTCGGCTACCTCTACCACCTCGACGCCATGTCGGACCCCTACTGGTTCGACTACCCGCAGGACTGGATTGATAAGACCGGGCCGCGCAATCTAACGCATTGCTGGGCGACCGACACCAATGACCCGACCGTCCAGCCGCGCTGGGGTGCGATCGGAAAACAGAAGATTGTGGATGAGGGCCCCTTGCCGCCATTCCCGAACATGACGGACATGCAGAACTGGCAAAAGGGTCGCCCGGCCAAGTACGACATGGAAACCTTTGACGAGGTGCTGGTCAAGAACACGACCGGCTTCATGGACAAGGCTAAGAAGGACGGCAAGCCCTTCTTCATCTGGCACAACACCACCCGCATGCACGTCTTCTCCTACATCCCGCCAAAGTATCAGGCGATGATGAACGCCACCAGCAACTACAACATCGAAGAGGCTGGCATGGCCCAGATGGACGACTGCATCGGCGAAATCCTGAAGCACCTGGAAGATATCGGTGAGGCTGACAACACCATCGTGATCTTCACCACCGACAACGGCGCCGAAGTGTTCACCTGGCCGGACGGCGGCATGACTCCGTTTAAGGCCACCAAGGGCACCAGCTTCGAAGGCGGCTTCCGCGTGCCTGCGATTATCCGTTGGCCGGGACACGTCAAGCCGGGCTCGGTTGAGAACGGCATCATCTCGGGTCTCGACTGGTTACCCACCCTCTCAGCGGCTGCCGGAAACCCCGACATCACCAATCAACTTCTGAAGGGAGTGACGCTTGGTGGCGCAACCTACAAGAACCACCTTGACGGCTACAACCAGATGGACCTGATTACGGGCAAAGGACCATCCGCCCGTCATGAACTCTTCTACTTCGCTGGCCCCCATCTGGGCGCCCTTCGGATCGATGATTTCAAGTTCCAGTTCATCCAGCAGCCATGGGGCTGGCCGGGCGAAAAGGTCACCACCGACATGCCGTGGATTGTGAACCTCCGGCAGGATCCGTTTGAGCGCACGCCCTCCATCCGGGGCGAAAGCCTGAACAACCTGGGCGGGGGTTACATGAATGACTTCTTTGCGCGCGAGTTCTGGCGCTTCGTGCTGGTCCAGCAGGAGGTAGGTAAATTGGCGGCGACGGCCATCGATTATCCTCCGATGCAGGACCCGGCCAGTTTCAACTTATCGGCTATCAAAGCCAAAATCACTGAGATGATGAAGGCGCACGAAGGCCAATAGTCAAACCTTCAACTGTCGGGCGGCTCGCCAGGGCCGCCCGTACTCATTTTGACGGCGATGTCTGTATAAGCACGACGTTACGGGCTGAGACTTCTTGGTGACTTAAGTCCGGCAACCAGCTACACTGCCACACGATCAACCCTGCGATCCCCTCATCGGGCTGGTGCGCCCTTCACTCCGCTGGGTAAAAGGAAAAGATCAATGTCCGCCACCTCGACTTCATCCCGTCAAGCTCTCGCCTTCTTATTACCCTTGCTTGCTCTTTTTCCGCTGATTGCCTGTGGCAAGAAGGAAGCCGCACCCCCGGCCAAAACGGAGCAGGCACAGCAGCAGGCGGCGCCGGCCGAGTCAATATCTTCGCCCGACCAGCCGCCCGCTCCGTCAAGCAGCGTCGCGCTGCCCAAGGCTTTCGGGCGGCGCACCGGCGACCTCGATGAGATGGTGAAGGGCCGCAACATTCGTGCATTGGTCCTGCTCAACCCCATCGGTTTTTTCTACGACAAAGGGCAGCCTAGAGGGGTGATGTACGAGGCGCTGGAAGAGTTCCAGAAGTTCGCCAACCAGAAGCTGAAGACCGGCAAATTGAATGTGAAAGTCACATTCCTGCCGATGCGAGTTGATCAGGTTGAGGCAGCCTTAACGGAAGGAGTGGGAGACCTGATCGCTTACGGAGTTGTGATCACGCCCGACCGTGAAAAGCGGGTTGCCTTCTCGACACCGATCATGACAGACGTAACCCAGATCATCGTAACCGGACCCAGTTTCGGCCCGGTCTCCACCCTCGCCGACTTGGGTGGGAAAGAGGTGTACGCCAATCCCCTAACCACCTATTACGAAAACCTGCAAAAGGCGAACGCGGAGCTGCAAAAGGCGGGCAAGACGCCGATCCTGATCAAGGCGGCAGACAAGAACTTGATGGACGACGATCTGGTGCAGATGGTGAATGCCGGGTTGATCCCGGCGACGGTCACGACCAAACAACGGGCTGCCCTTTGGTCGCAAGTGCTCACTCACATTCAACCGCATCCTGACCTGGTGATCGCAAGCGGAGGCCAACTGGCCTGGGTCATGCGCAAGAACAACCCGCAACTGAAGCAATTGGTCGACGAGTTTATCGCATCGCACTCGGTGGGAACGTCCTTCGGCAATACCCTACTTCGCCGCTACCTGCAAAACACCAAGTGGGTCAAGGATTCCACCTCTTCGGAGGAGATGAAGAAGTTCCAGACGAACCTTGAGCTCTTCCAGAAGTACGCTGGGGAATACGACTTCGATTACCTGATGATTGCGGCCCAGGGCTATCAGGAATCGCTGCTGGACCAGAGCAAGAGGAACCCGAGTGGCGCGGTAGGCATCATGCAGGTCATCCCCAAATACGCGGCAGCCTCTCCCATCAACATTCCTAGCGTCGGTACGGCTGACAGCAATATTCACGCCGGAGTCAAGATGCTGCGCAACATTGACGACAAATATTTCAACGATCCCAAGATCGATGCTCTGAACAAAACGCTGTTCGTCTTCGCCAGCTACAATGCCGGCCCGAATCGCATCGTGAGGCTCCGCGAACAAGCGGCCGATATGGGCCTCGACCCGAACGTCTGGTTCGGCAATGTGGAACTGGTCGCGGCCAAAGACATCGGGCAGGAGACGGTCACTTACGTTTCCAATATCTACAAGTATTACGTCGCTTACAAACTGGCGGTGGAGCAGCGGCAGATTCGGGAGAAGGCAAAAGGATTGCCTCAGAGCGCGGGTTAGCCGACGGTTACGGTCCTACCCGTGATGGCCTGAAAAGACGCTGCGGGCTACGGCTTCTTCGTGACTTAATGCCGATGGCCAGTTACACTGGCGCAACCGGTCAAGTTCCCAATCTTTGGTCGACCTGCGCCTTTAGGAGGCTGAACCTTTGTCGCGGGTTGATCGCCGATCAGCGCATCACATCCTTCCCCGGGCGAAACAGAATTACTTGATAAAGGGAGAGAAGCATGGATTTTGGAGCAAGTGTTCGAAAATTTGCGCTTGGCGCGCTGGCCTGTCAGGTCTTCTTGGCAGCGTCACTGTGACGTCTCATGCGCAGGCATGCTGGCCCGAAAAAGCCTAACATCCTCGTCATCTTCGGCGACGACATCGGCTATTGGAATGTCAGCGCCTATAGCCAGGGCATGATGGGCTACAAGACGCCCAACATTGACCGCGTGGCCCACGAGGGAGCGCTGTTCACCGATTACTATGCGCAGCAGAGCTGCACGGCGGGGCGCGCCGCATTTATTACCGGGCAGAGCCCGATTCGTACTGGCCTGACCAAGGTCGGATTGCCCGGCTCGCCCATTGGCCTGCAGAAACAAGATCCCACGCTCGCCGAACTGCTCAAACCTCTCGGCTACATGACCTTCCAGAATGGCAAGAACCATCTGGGCGATCGCAATGAGTTTCTGCCCACGGTACACGGGTTCGACGAGTTCTTCGGCAACTTTTATCACCTGAACGCCGAGGAAGAGCCGGAAAACATCGACTATCCCAAGAATCCCAGTTTCCGGGCGGAGTTCGGGCCGCGTGGCGTGTTCAAGTGCAAAGCCACCGCGACGGACAATCCCGCCCCCGCCGACCCGCGTTTCGGCCCTGGGGCAAGCAGACCTGCGAGGACACCGGTCCCCTTACAAAAAAGAGAATGGAGACCGCCGACGATGAATTTCTAGCGGCAACCCTCGATGACATCGTTCGCTCTTAGGAACGATTCCCTTCCGCCACTCCAGCCGTTCCTTGCCGGCCATATACCAACTCCAGAATCGGCCCTGCGGAAAGTCCTCTTAATATTGACGACAAACTCAATTGAGGCGACCCCCTGTTTTCATCAGTGAGGCCTCCTTCTGCCTTGCCGTTAGGCTCGACCGGGAGAGGCCCGGCAGGCGCCGGGGCGAGGCGTGTCCCTAGCGTGTTCGAACTGCCCAACCGAGCATCAAGAGACCGCTGGCTGCGATCCAGCTTCCAGCGACGCGGACGGCAATTCGAGCCCAGTGCGCGCGCAGCCGAACTACGAACGCCGCAGCGAGGGCGATCAGGACGAACACGGCGAACACCAGTCCGAGAAGCGCTACCGCGGCGGTGTCGAACTGGCCCATGCCGGTTCCATTCAAGTATCCGTGATAGATGCCCAGTAGAGCGGCAAGGGCGGTAGTCACGCGCAATGAAACTTTCGCGTCGGCGGCCAGCAATCCTCCGAGCAGGAGAAACCAAGCCGCCGCGATAAATGGATGGGGTGTCGCGGTCATAGCGCTGAGTCCGGCGAGACCGCCGAGCAACCATGCAACGGGAAGAGTGAACAGTGCCCGCCGACCGTAACTGGCGCCGCGCAGTCCAGCCAGTAGCGCCAGGGCGAGCACCGGAACGATGTCCTCGGGGCTCATGAGGAAGTGAATCAGTCCGTCGTAGAACGGCCCCATGCCGGTGGAGTTGAGGTGGGCCTCGGCGGGGAGCGCGCACCATGACAAATGTGAAGACAACGAAGGCGTACAACGGGCAGACGAGATTGGCTCGCACTTTTCATGCGATCGCCTTCCACATAAAGAACGCGCCACCGACAGCGACCAATCCTCCGGCGACCCGCAGCAGCTTCTGTCCCCACGCCCATCGATGGACCGTGCCGATGCCGATCCCCAACGCGTGCAAGCATCCGGTCGCAATGACGAAGCCCATGCTGTAGAGCAACGCGCTTTGGCCGGGCGGCAGTTCGGTTCCGTGCGCATGCCCGTGGAATATGGCGAAGAAGCCAACCAGCGCCGCGGCAACACCCAGGGGCGGGCGCATTTCGAACATTACGGCAGCACCCAGAAGGATTGCCGAGAGAGCGATTCCATATTCGATTCCCGGCAGCGGCACTCCCATCAGTCCCAGCATTCCGCCGAAAGCCATCACCATCGGAAACGCGACCGGCAGAACCCAAATCGCCGGAGAACCGAGTTGCGCGCCCCATAGGCCGACCGCAACCATCGCCAGCACGTGATCGAGCCCCGAGATCGGGTGGCGAAAGCCGGTGAGGAATCCAACGGCTTCGCCTTTCTGCGGGTGGGCAAAGGCCGTCTGCGCACACAGGAACACAAACACGGCCAGTGCCATCGCTCGGACCAGAGGATTGTGTCGCGCGCGTGTTCATCGCGCGCCTCCGAAGAGCAATGCCACTCGTTGCACCGTCCAGAACGCGCCGAGCGAACCGACGGTGTATCCGGGAAGAGCCTGCGCCCATCGCGGCCAGCGCACTTCGAGTATGCGGAACGAGCGCTCGAGTGCCAGAATCAGCGCGATAAAACCGAGCTGCCCGAGTTCTACGCCGACGTTGAAACTGACCAGCGCCAGTGGCAGCTCATGCCGTGGAAGTCCGGCGCTGGTCAGCGCGCTGGCGAAGCCGAAGCCGTGCAGCAGCCCAAACGCAAACGCCACCACCCAGGGATGACGAATCGTGAAGCTGGTCTCGCCGCGCCAGGAGCGAACGATCTCCGGCCCGAGAAACAGGATGCTCAACGCGATCGCGGCGTTCAGCGGAAGAACCGGAACCTCGGCATAGCCGAGGGTTGCAATCGCCAGCGTGATGCTGTGCGCCACGGTGAAGGCAGTCACGGTCTTCAGCAGCATCCAGCGGTCCTTGACGATCAGCAGCAGTCCCAGCACGAAGAGCATGTGGTCGGCGCCGAAGAGAATATGCCGGATGCCCTGCACGATGTAGGTGCCGGCTACGCCCATCCAAGTTTGCGAAGCGGCAATCTCCACCCAGGGCTGCGACGGATGGACGATGGTCGTCCACTTCCTGCCGTCAAGCAGCTCAACGCGCACCAGCACGTCGGTGATGGTCAATTGCAGCCCGGGAAACTCGATGCGCTTGCCGGCGAGTCCGTTTGGGCCGGCATCAATCCAGCGCCGCTCCACGAAGGAGTCCGCGAGTTCCTGTACGTTGGGCTCTCGCAGATTCTTTACGTCGTCAGGAAGCTTGAGCACCACCGGAAGGCGCATCCCTGCGAGGACCGGCGTGCGCCAGAGCACGCTGAACTGTCCGGGTGCGGTCTCTTTGATCTCGAGATAGGCAGGACGAGCCTCGTGGGCCGAGGCGACGAACGAAGGGACGGCGAGCAGCAAACAAGCGGCAAGCCAGGCAAAGCGGGCACGGAAGCAGCTCACAGCGGCGCCTCACCGGACGGAGCCGGAACTTGCTTCTTCGGAGGAGGAACCGGCGCTTGAGCGGCTTCCTTGTCGGAAGGAGCAGGCAATAGCACGGTGTACTTGGCACGCATTTCCGCGTAGGCCTTCTGCCAGGCTTGCTGCTTCTGCTCGCCGAGCCAGGCGGTCTTCACATCCGGTTCCATCTCCTCGAACGCCGGGATGCGCCCGGGAATGACGGTATCGACATACACCAGGTGCCAGCCATAGCCCGATTCAATCGGCCCCTGCCACGAGCCGGGTTTGAGCTTCTCAAGGGCCACCACAAATTGCGGACCGAACTCCTTGGCCAATGCCTCGGGAGCGCGGTCGCCGTAGTAGTCCTGGAACATGAACTGGTCGGCGAGCGAGACGGCGAGCTTCGAGTCTTCGGGCTGACCGGCGATTTTGGCCAGCGCCTTGGCGGCATCTTCCTGAGCATTCTTGCCGCGCTTGTCCGGGGAAAAGTAGAGATGGCGGAAGCTGTAGCGGCTGGGCAGGGCGAACTTGCTGCTGTTCTTCTCGAACCAGGCCTTGAGCTCCGCGGTGGATGGCTCGTGCGCGGCGGCCACGTCTTCCGCGAGGAACTGCATCTTCTGCGCCATGCGGCGCTTGACGATGGTGTCGTCTTTGTCGAGGCCCATGGCCAGCGCCTCGCGATAGAGGACTTCCTCGCGGACCTTGTCTTCCACCATGGCTTGAAACTCAGCGGCAGTCGGCTGGCGATGCCATTGCGACTCGAAGTACATGTCCATCTGCCGAAGTTCATCGAGGCTCAGAACGATCTGCCGCGACGACTCGAATCCGCCGCGACCACGGTGCGTGTAGGCGTAAACCGCAAAGAGTGCGAGTCCCAATAGCAGGAAGTGCAGCAGCGGTTCGCGCAGCCAGCGCTTGATTGCGGGAGAGAAACGATTGGCGCGGCCGCGACTGCTCTGTCGCAGGCTGCGCCTCAACAACTACGGACACTTCATTCACCAACGGTCTCCAACCAAGGGACGGCAAATCACCAGTTCGGGTACTTATGCCGCCGGCGTCTTTCGTTCTTTGAATCGCGCGCGGACGAGAAGAGCGACGAGGATCGCATGGACCACAACTGCCGGCCACAGTAGCACCCCAACTGCTTCTCCGCGAATGCCGATGTAAATAAGGTACAGCATGGCGAGCGTGCTGTAGGTCAGCATGCCATTAAGCGGCTGGAGGGCAGAATTGCCCGGCCAGCAGGCACACCCAAGCCGATCAGGGCAATGCCGGCGAGGCGGCTCATGATTACGCCGGCGCCACTGATCTCTGCGCCAAACAGCAGGCGGACCACGATCGGCGGCCACGCGAGCAGAAGCAATCCCGTACCCGCTTCTGCGGCCGCCGACAATGCAAGGACCTTGTTCTTCATAGCACATTCCCGAATCGGTGCAGCCCGCCAGGCACCGATTCTTTCTTAATTCTGG
>CAVXDA010000026.1:0-105220 GCA_963760415.1 uncultured Acidobacteriaceae bacterium
CAGGGACCGCCTGCCCTAACTCAGGGATATATCGCCCCGGGCGTATTCCATTCTGACTGTTCCCCCGCATGTACGTCGAACTCGACTAGGTTTCTTAACATAGGGGATTACATTTTCACGGCATCAGTTGTATTAATTAACACAAACCAACTTATGGAATACGAGATGACGTGTTCTCTTTACCACGGCAGTGGTGGCGCGTTTGGGGCTGCCCCAGTAATACGTCTCATGGTTCCTTTTCTAAATTACGCAACTGGGACTGTAACTGTGATTAGCAATTTCGCCGCCTCATCGAGCGATGACTACGTCTGGGTGCAGTGCAGCGGGTCAGACCCGGCGTACGTCACCATGACTTATGCCACGGTTTCCGCGGTATCAGTCGATGCGCTCGACTGATCCAAAGCGAGATTGATTGAAAGCTGGAGCCGGAAACATGAGTGCAGCATTTGAGCGGCTCATCGGTCACGCACCCCGGCTCTAGAAATCATCTCAAGTTTGCGCACCAAGGAGAATTTCGATGCCACGCCACAGGCGTCTTGTCCCGGCCACTCTCGGCATCGTGTTTCTACTCTCGCTCACTGGGTTGGCTCAAGCGCCGCCCACCGCCGACACCTTCGCCCTCAGCGGCACTCCGGACACCAACTATGGGGCCAATCCGTCCTTGTTGGTGCAGAAAGGGCAGCTGACCTCGGCTGGCTACTTGCAGTTTGACCTCTCGGCCCTGCCGTCCGGGGCCAGTATCAGTAAGGCCACGCTGCGGCTGTTCGTGAATCAGGTCACGGCCCCCGGTAATTTCGGCGTGTACCAACTCAACGGCAGTTGGACTGAAAGCGGACTGACTTACAATAACGCGCCGGCGCTCGGTACTTCCGCCACCGGCAATAATCCCATCTCCATCTCAGCTTCCAGCCTGAACCAGTTTGTGGTGGTTGACATCACGCCGCTGGTGGAGAGCTGGCTGAATGGCAGTGTGGCCAACAATGGCGTGGCCCTGTCGCCGACAACCAATGGGTCTTTCTCGTTTGACACCAAGGAAGCCGTCAATAGCAGCCATCAGCCGGAACTGGAGATTGCGCTGACAAAGCCGGGCGGACCGCAAGGGCCCCAGGGCCCGCAAGGGCCACAGGGTATGACGGGGATGCAAGGCCCGCAAGGACAGACCGGAGCCACTGGACCTCAAGGCCCAATAGGAATGACAGGGGCGCAAGGCCCTGCCGGAAGCAACGGCGCCGACGGTCAGGGCTATACCTTCAAGGGAGCGTGGGTCTTCGGGCCCCCCTACCAAGCGTATGACGTGGTGACGTACAACGACTCGACGTATGACGCGGTGGTAGCCATCCCGCCCGGGAGCGGCACCCCTGACAGCGACCCCCGCTGGGTAGTGATGGCGAGTGTAGGCGCGCAGGGACAGGCCGGACCTCCCGGAGCGACCGGGCCAGCCGGACCGACGGGACCTCAGGGGAATCAGGGACCGGCCGGACCCCAGGGATTCCCTGGAGCCCAGGGGCCGACCGGACCCCAGGGACCGGCTGCCGTAACTCACGGATATGTCGCCGAGGGCGTACTCAGTGCAGACTGTTCTGTTCCCTACTCATGCGTCTCGGAAGTTACTACTCGTCTTAACCCAGGGAACTACCTGCTCACGGCATCGCTTGTATTCCAAAACCAAACCCCTCTTACTGAATACCAGGTCAATTGTTCTTTGCACGACCGTGACGGTAGCATGCACTTTGATACCGTACAAATACTTATCCCTGGTGCTTTCACTGGACTACCAGCAACTGGAACTCTAGTTCTGGGTAGCAGTTTCTACAACTCTGATTTTGGGCAAGACGGTGACGCCGTTTATGTGGAGTGCTCCGGGGGGGCGGCGGTCTCAATGACGTACGCCACGGTTTCCGCGGTATCAGTCGATGCGCTCAACTGATGATGAATGCCTTCCTGGGCATGGTGGACGGAGTTAAGATAAAACAAGGGAGAATCATGCAGCGCCACTTGCACCCTCATTTGCCTATGCGATCCGTGGCATCTGGAATGGAAGCAGCCCAGAACAGCAAGACAGGGATCCTCGACCCTTTAGCGTTGCGTTCTTCCAAGACGAACTGGCTTTTTTCTCCGATCGTCCTGTTCATCGTTGGAATGGCTCTGTCGAGCGTTGCCTCTGGTCAGATGACCATGGATGTGGATCATGAGATGGATGCAGCGCGAGCAAGCCAGGGGTCAAATGCGCCCAACTACACGATCGTTTCTTGCGGAAAGAGCGGTCAGCAACCGCTGCCTGCTGGCGACTACAACTCCGACCTCCATGTCGTGGGAGCTTGCGTGGCGGACGGAACGCTGGGAGCAGGGATCTACAAGTATCACTGGGTATTCATCCATAATGGTGGAACGCTGACCTTCGACGACGCCAAGCTTGACCTGTACGCGTCATCGATCCTGGTACTCCAGGGCGGCACTTTGAAGGCTGGCGGCGCCAGCGAAAGCACCGCTATCGGAGCTAACGGCGGAGTGGTGACCATTCACCTGTGGGGCGCCAAGAACGATGCGGCAATTCCCTGCGAAAATGCGGATGGCACACCGGATGGCAAGTGCGGCATTGAGCAGGCCATCTGGGAATCCAACAAAAAGGGCTCGATATATCCCACCGGTTGCGCGCCTAACCCGCAAGACCCGAGAGGCGACTGCTTCTATCAGTATGACGATCCCGCGGTGAGCACTCTTTACTTTGGGCGCAAAACGCTGGCCGTGTCCTACGGCGGCACGCTGCAGCTGTTCGGGAAGAAGGGTTCTACGTTCGATGGTCTTACGCCGGTTGCCTCCGACACGGGCAAGAGTTGGAGAAGACTAGCCACGAATTTGGGAACCAGCGGCGACACATTCGATGTGGATGGCGCTGTCGACTGGCAGGAGAACGACCACATCGTTATCACCCCGACCGATTATCTGCCGGGTCATGCAGAAGAAGCGATCATTTCAAGTGTCACGCCCAATGGCGCCACGACCACGGTCAAGATCAGTGGCATCGTTCTCGACGATGGAACCGTGAAAAGCGGCGGAGTCCAGTATCCACATTGGGGAACAACCTACAAGATTCCGGACGCGATGAAAGCCAAGCTCAACTTGGACCGCAGCGAAGTCGAGACGCGCGCCGCGGTGGCGTTGCTGTCGCGCGACATCCGCATCGTGTCTGAGGGTGACACTGCTCCCACCGATCCGTCACCGGGCGACGACCCATCATTTCCGCCGACCCCCGGCAACTACTTTGGCGGCCATGTGATCTTTCGCCAGGGATTCAAGCAAGTGCAAGTTCAGGGCGTCGAATTCCGCCAACTGGGGCAAGGGGGAATCATTGGCCGCTACGCCGTGCACTTTCACATGGCGCGCAAAGTGCCGCTGGATACGTTCGTGAAAGACAACTCCATCAACGAATCGATGACTCGCTGGATTACCATCCACGGCACCGAGGGTGTGTTGCAGGCGCGCAACGTGGGATGGAAGTCGATTGGCCATGGTTTCTATATCGAAGACGGCACCGAAACCGACAACAAACTCTATGCCAACATTGGCATTTTGGCTCGCGCCGGGGTGGCTAACAGCGAGAATCCTCGCAAAGTGCCAGGCATCCTGGCCAATCCGGATCTGGGAGAAATTAGAAGCCCCTACAATTCCGACTGGCAACATCCCAGCGTCTTCTGGATTATGAATGGATGGAATGACTTCGAGTACAACATGGCGGCGGGGGCGGGGACATGCGGCATGTGCTACTGGCTCACCGCCGGCGCCAACAGTGGACCGTCGCGCTACGAATACTGGACAGGATATAGCTCGCGTCAGAACGGGTTGCGGGAGGGGCCAGGCCAACAAGACTTCAATGCCGGCACCTCTCCCCTTCAGACCTTCGTCGGAAACGCCTGTTCCACGGCTATGTTCTCGTTCATGGAGATCGGCAACCCCGACTTTACCTGCTTAGGCTTCGGGCGGCCGACTCCAATTACGGTAGCGGCGCTTCCCGGTCTTGGACCACAAGTTGGACAAGGATCGCTATATGATTATTACCCCATCACCAGCGGCTTACGCGATCCAACCAAGTGCAATAATCTGGACAGCGATTGCTACAAAAACACAGACCAGTTGAACCGCAAGTGTGGCGGAACCGATGCCGCTACTGAAACGAACTGCATGGCAACAGTTCTGGACCACTACACTACCTCCTTCAACTTCTCCGAGAAGAACTTCTCCTCCATCTGGATGCGTCAATGGTGGAAGCTGGTGACCGACAGCGCGATCACCGATCAACTCGGACCCGGCTTGACCTATGTCACCGGTGGCAGTTACACGCGAGCCGACAACTCGGTGGGAGACTGGGACGTCGCTCTCCGTGACGTTATGGTAGGACAGACCCAACCTGATCCAACCGGCCAGAATCAAGAGTTTTTTGCCTCCGACCTCGGGCCGTTCACCCCAAATGGCATTCCGCAATGTGACAACGGTCAGATACCGGGCGGTTATTGTCTCTCGAAGAACAATGGCATCAGCATTCTCATCACTCCTTTCAATGCCGGCCAACGCATGTTCAATATTTATGATGGGCCGTCTTTCCAGGATTCCAATGGCTATCTCGACATCAAAGCGAGAACCATTCCCGATTGCACTCCGGCCGGCCGCGATCCGGGTACAGGCGTTTGCAATGAGAGCAAGTACATGTACGGACACTCCGTCGGCCTGCTCCAGAGTCCCGACAAGAAGTCTTGTTACATCCCTAACGCCGCCCTCGCCTGGAAGCAGGAGAACGGTTTTTACTACCCCCCGGCGTTTCACTCCAGAAATCTGGCCTTCAGCAATGTTGACATCCGCCACTTCGTAATCGAGCCGTTATTTCAGCCCTATACAACCTTTCAGTTCGATGAACAGGCCACCGCCGCCCGTTATTGCACATGGACGAATACTCTGTTCGAACCCTTTAACGACATTGACCGGCAGACCGTGTTGAACGACGACGATGGTTCACTTACTGGGCTGCTCGCCGACGCCAAACCTACTCGCGAGACTCTGTCGGTCAACGCGGATGTCTTCTTCCGCGCGCCCAAAGTGACTCCCGAGTGTGCCTCCGATCGGCACTACGACGACGTGAAAGACCTGACGGGGAAGCCGGCAACGGCGATCACTAGCCCGTATCAATACTCCACCACCGCTATCATCGCGGATTGCGTATCGAACAGCTGCGGCGGAAACTGGAGTTTGGAGGGTACCCACGTTTACGGAGTGCCGATCTTCCGGCAAAATTGGACAGCGCAAGACAACACCGATTGTGATCTCGATGCCCTTTGCAAGACTGATCCCCTTCATCGGCCAGGACGACTCACTATGATGGGACAGGCCAACGGCCAGCGCAGTGTCCTGACCGCAAACCAGGCATGGTATTACATCGACACTACGGTGCCGGCCGCTAAACAGATTGGCGTTCCTCACCAAAACGGCAAAAGTGTGTTCCTCGCCGGACACACCTACTACGTTTACCTTATCTACGGAGCATCGAGTACCCAGACGGAGTATTGGATGTACGTTGGATCAGGTGCCGACGAGAAAACAGTCGTGGATGCAGTTGGCAGATACCGCGTAAACATTAATAGTGGCGCATTCGGCTTCACTAAGAGCACCGGCGCCGATTTCCTTACCTCGGTTAACTACGATCCGGTCAGCGGGTGGTTGAAGATTAAGTTGAACTTGAAGGCCTATGACGCCGAGTTCACGAGCGAACGAAAGAACTTCTGCAAACCTGTCAGCTATTGCACTTGGAATGGAAGCAGCTGCGGCTGCACTGCCGATTCTAACTGCAAGGACGATTCAGTGTGCAGTTGGGGGCCGCACGATATAGATTGCCCGACCAAGGGGTGCTTTGGATTCAGCTTCAAGATACAGCCAGAATTCGATACCAATCCCAGGCCGGGCCCTCCTGGGCCAGCGGCATTTCCATCTGACCCTTATTGGGACGTCGCTTATAAACTGGTGGACGCAGGTACATCCGGGACGGAGTGCCACTACAGTTCGCAGCCGAAATAGACGGATTTTGGCGAGGGAACCCGCAAGTATTACCACGTTGGGCTGGAAACTGCTAGAGAAAACCACGATCGTAGGACGGAGATTTACCACATCGAAGTGACGACATCTCTGCGCTTGCAGTGTGGGGCCGCTAGAGGGTGACAAGAGGCATTTTGAGCAAAAACAAAACTCGCTGATTTAGCGGGCTTTAGCGGATGATAGTTGGTAGCGCTACCGGGAATCGAACCCGGGTTTGAAGATTGAGAATCTTCCGTCCTAACCCCTAGACGATAGCGCCACTGCCAGGAAGACTTCTGCGATTATAACAAATCAGCCGCATGGGCCGGGAACGCGCGGCTCGCGTGCGAACAGGCCCAGAAAATCCGCGCGACGACTGAGGGAAATGAGGGGAGAGCCGCTTCCACAGCAGCTTTCCGACGGGGGGTTGACAACCCTGACTCTCCGTAGCAGAATCCACTTGATGGCGAATAAAAAGCGAAAGTAGATGCGCCAGGTTGCTCCTTTATTAGCGAACCTGTAGCAAACCTATTCTCCCTGTATCGATCACGCTACTCGCTCCCTCGCCTTGAGGTCGTTATGGCATCGGCTGCCACTTTGCGCGCTCGCTTGGAATCCGCGCTGCCGGAGCGCCTCTCCTCCGCACTGCTGCTGCGCGAGCGGGCTGCGCCGCTGACGGTTTCAACCGGAGTGGCTGCGCTCGACGCACTTACTGGCGGTCTGCCCCGCGGAGCGCTCAGCGAAATTGCTGGACCGGCTTCCTCGGGGCGCACGGGAGTGATGCTGGCGGCTCTGGCGGAAGCCACTCGCCGGCAGGAGGTGTGCGCGCTGGTGGATGCGAGCGACAGCTTCGATCCGGCTTCGGCGGCTGCGGCTGGGGTTGATCTCGAGCGGTTGCTGTGGGTACGTTGCAGCGACCTGCCGCGGCAGAAGTTCGCCACGGCACTCACTGGGCATGGATGCCCGAAGCCTGGGTACTCAACAAACACCGGCTTTACGTTTGCCGGGGTGCTGGAACAAGTTCTGAAGGTGACTGACCTGCTGTTGCAAAGTGGCGGCTTTGGCATGGTTGTGCTCGATCTCGGCGATATTCCTCCGGAGAGCGCGCGGCGGGTGCCCCTGACGTCATGGTTTCGTTTTCGCCGCGCTGTGGAGCCGACCGCGACTGTGCTTCTGCTGGTGGAACAGGAGCCCTGCGCGAAAACCTGCGCGTCGCTGGTGGTGCGCCTGGAACGTGAAGCGGTATGCGTGCACGATTCGGCGCCAGTTCCTACGAGTCTGTGTGACAACTCGAGGTATGAAAGTGGGGTAGCAGAGGAGGCTAGAACCTGCCCCAAATCCAGCCCCAAATCCGGGGTCCCCGACGAGCGCTGTTTTTGTGCTCGTTGGGGTGGAAGTAGGGGCGGCACAGGTTTTCACACAGACTCTCACGCCCTGGCGGGTTGTGGCACACGTTGGGTCAGCGGTTCCGGAGAACAATGCCGTGGGCCACGCCGCATTGCTGCGCGGGATGCGATTACGCGCCGAGGTGGTGCGTTCATGTACACAGCGCAAGCCTGTGCAGCCAGTCAGCACTAACTTTGAGCTGCGCGCCATGTGGTGAGGACATGTTTGCCTGTATCTACATTCCCGATTTTCCGGTGGAAGCCATCGTGCGCGCCGAGCCCTTGCTCCGCGAGCGAGCGGTGGCCGTGCTCGAAGGCAAACCTCCTGTGGTGCGCGTAGTCGCGCTGAACGAGAAAGCCCGTCTGCTCGGAATGGAAGCCGGCATGACCAAACTACAGGCTGCGGTCTTCGCGGCGCCTGAGGAAAAAAGCCCGGCCATCTTGCGCCCGCGCTCACCGGAGCAGGAGAGTTCCGCACACTCCGCTCTGCTCGACGTGGCCCATGCTTTCACCCCGCGCGTGGAGGATACCGCCAACGACACCCTGCTTCTCGATCTGGCCGGGCTGGAGCGGCTCTACGGCGCACCGCTAAGATGGCGCGCGATCTCGCATCGCGGGTGAGCGCTGTCGGCCTGGAAGCAAACCTCGCCATCGCTGCAAATCCTGACGCGGCCCGCCATGCTGCGCGAGGATTCAACGGCGTCACCGTGATTCCTGCCGGAAAAGAGGCGCAGCGACTCGGCGTGTTGCCGTTGCCGGTGTTGCTGGAGGGGTTCGACATCTCGTTGGAGAAAACTTCGGCTGCCAAACGCGAACGCGAAAAGTTCCGTGAGCAGATACTCGACACTCTGGAGCGCTGGGGTGTACGCGATTTTCGCACTCTGGCACTGCTACCCGACCATGCGCTGGCCTCACGCCTGGGCGAAGCAGGAACGCGTCTGCAACTCCTGGCGCGCGGCGCTGGCATGCGCACTCTCGCTCTGTGCGAGCCTCCATCACGTTTTGAAGAGGCAATGGAACTGGAATCTCCGGTGGAAACGCTCGAGCCTTTGTCGTTTATCTTGAACCGCTTGCTGGAGCAATTGTGCGCACGCCTGGAGGCGCGGGCACTGGCTGTACAGGAGTTGCATCTGCGCCTGCAGTTGGAGCGGCGAGTCGCTGACGAGGACAGCACGACTGTGCAGGAGCTGTGCAGTAGCTCTCACAGTGTGGGACAGGCGACATTTGAGCGCACCCTGCGACTGCCGGTGGCCATGCGCGATGCACAAAGTGCTTCTCAAGCTGCTGCAGTTGGAGCTGGCAGCGCATCCGCCGGGCGCTCCAGTAGCGAAAGTGTGGATCACGGCGGAGCCCGCGCCGCCACGTTCGGCGCAGCGCGGACTGTTTCTGCCAATTTCTCCCGAGGCCGAGAGGCTGGAGATTACGTTGGCTCGCATCAGTGGCATGGTTGGCGAGCGGCGGGCGGGAATTGCGCGCCTGCTGGATAGCCATCGGCGAGACAGCTTTCGCATAGAGCGCTTTATTGCTGCACCTGAAGAAGTCAAAACCGGCACGGCATCCCACAATGTCAGATATCGAGAAACAACCGTCGACTGGCGCTTCGGATGTTTCGTCCAGTGCGGCAGTTACAGGTCCGGTTGTCGGAAGGACGTCCTGTCAGTTTGACTGCTGTTGCAAAGCAAACCGATCGGACAGTCCTGCAAGGACAGATTGTGTGGTCGGCGGGGCCATGGCGCTCGTCCGGAGATTGGTGGGCGGAGAACGCAAAGCAAAATGGCGACGGATAACGGTCATGGCCCTTTTGATCGCGAGGAGTGGGACGTGGCGCTCGCCAATGAAACCGGCACCGGCGTGGCGCTGTATCGCATTTATCGCGATCTCGCGAACGGGCATTGGTTCGCCGATGCCAGCTATGACTGATCGCTAACCAAGCTGTCATCCCGACCGAGGGCTTCAGCCCGAGTGGAGGGATCTGCGGTTTCAACCATGTACGTCGAACTTCACGCTCGCTCGGCATTCAGTTTTCTCGAAGGAGCTTCGGTTCCCGAGGAACTGGCGGAGGTGTGCGCCGCTCATCAGATGCCGGCGATGGCCTTGCTCGATCGCGATGGCGTCTATGGCGCACCGCGCTTTCATCTGGCCATGAAGAAGCTCAATCTCAAGGCGCACATTGGGGCGGAGATCACTTCCCTGCTGACGGGCGCGAATGCCAACCAACCGCTTCCGCGCGTTTCTCTGCTGTGCGCTTCACGCGAGGGCTACCAGAATCTCTGCCGCCTGATAACGCGCATGAAGTTGCGCGCGCCGAAGTATCCGGCTTCCCTGCCTCGCGGCGCCCAGCCGGATGAGAATCTCATCCTGCATGCGCAGGCAGCAGCGTCGGTGGCCGATCTCAGCGAGTACGCAAGCGGGCTGATCTGCATGACCGGCGGCGATGAAGGTCCACTTGCTTCTGCGCTGGCCAACGGCGGCATGGAAGCAGGCCGCAGCACGCTCGAACAGCTCATCGCGATCTACGGTCGCGAGAACGTTTACGTCGAGCTGCAACGTCACTACAACCGTGCAGCAGGAGGCGCGCAATCAAGCCGCGATCGATCTGGCACACAGCCTGCACCTGCCGCTGCTGGCGACGCAAGGCGCGCAATATGCCAAGCCGGAGCAGCGCCAGATTCTGGATGTCTTCACCTGCATTCGCAACCATTGCACGCTCGATACTGCCGGCCGTCTGCTGGCGCGCAACAGCGAGCGCTACATCAAGACACCGCAGCAGATGCAGCGCCTGTTTGCCGATCTGCCGGACGCCATCGCGAACACGCTGGAGTTGTCCTCGCGTCTCACATTCACGCTGAACGATCTTGGCTACCAGTTCCCTCGCTATCCCGTCCCCGACGGCGAAACCATGAACTCGTTTCTGCGGGCGCGCGCCATGGAAGGCGCTCGCGACCGCTATCTGCGCCCGGGACAGAGCGAGTTGTGGCAGCGCGCCCAGCGCCAGATCGAGCGCGAACTGGCGCTCATCGAGCATCTCGAACTGGCCGGCTATTTCCTCATCGTGTGGGACATCGTTCGCTACTGCCGCGCGCAGAGGCATTCTGGTGCAGGGACGCGGCTCGGCAGCCAACAGCGCGGTCTGCTATTCGCTCGGTATCACTGCGGTCGATCCGGTCGGCATGGACCTGCTGTTCGAGCGCTTTCTGTCGGAGGAGCGCGGCGAGTGGCCCGACATCGATCTCGATCTCCCCAGCGGCGATCAGCGTGAGCGCGCCATCCAGTACGTTTACGAACGCTACGGCAAGCTCGGCGCGGCGATGACGGCCAACGTCATCACCTATCGCGGACGCTCGGCGGCGCGCGAGGTCGGCAAGGCGCTCGGCTTCGATGGCGAAACCCTCGACCGCCTGGCCGGCCTGGTGAGTTCGTGGGAGTACAAAGACCCGAGCGACACGCTGGAGCGGCAGTTTCGCGATGCCGGGTTCGACCTGCGGCATCCGCGCATGCGCAAGTTCTTTGAGCTTTGTGTGGCCGTGCAGGACCTGCCGCGCCATCTGGGACAGCACTCCGGCGGCATGGTGATCTGCCAGGGACAGCTGGATTCCGTCGTTCCGCTGGAGCCCGCGACCATGCCCGGCCGCGTCGTGGTGCAGTGGGACAAGGAAGATTGCGCCGACATGGGCATCATCAAGGTGGACCTGCTGGGCCTGGGAATGATGGCGGTGCTGGAAGATTCCATCACCCTGATTCGCGATCAGTACAAAGAAAACGTGGATCTCGCAAAGTTGCCAGCCGATGATCCCACAGTGTATGACACGCTGCAGAAGGCTGACACGGTAGGCATGTTTCAGATCGAGAGCCGGGCGCAGATGTCGTGCCTGCCGCGGCTGCGTCCCATGCGCTTCTACGACATTGTGGTACAAGTGGCAATCATCCGCCCCGGACCCATCGTCGGCCAGATGGTCAACCCGTTTCTCATGCGGCGGCAGGGGCGGCAGGAGGTTGTCTATCCGCATCCGTCGCTCGAACCAGTGCTGAAACGCACGCTCGGGGTGCCGCTCTTCCAGGAACAACTGCTGCGCATAGCGATGATTGCCGCCGGCTTCAGCGGCGGCGAAGCCGAGGAACTGCGCCGCGCCTTCGGCTTCAAACGCAGCGAAAGGCGCATGCGCGACATCGAGGTCAAGCTGCGCGCCGGCATGGACCGCAATGGCATTCTGCCCGAGGCGCAGCAGCAGATCCTGCAATCGATCACGTCGTTTGCGCTCTATGGATTTCCCGAATCGCATGCCGCCAGCTTTGCGCTGATTGCCTACGCCAGCGCCTATCTCAAGTGCCATTACCTGGCCGCGTTTACCGCGGCGCTGCTCAACAATCAGCCGATGGGGTTCTATTCTCCGGCGACGATCGTGAAAGACGCGCAGCGGCATGGACTGCGGGTAAGGCCGGTGGACATCACGCAGTCGGAGTGGCGGTGCACGCTGGAAGAGGACCGGTGGAAGGGCACGGCTTTAGCCGTGCCGGAAGACGAGAGGCCCGAACTGGGCTTTAGCCCCGGCCTCTGTCTCCGGGGCTAAAGCCCGGGAGGAAACAGCGACGATATTCGCCGGGCTAAAGCCCGGCGCTTCCACCGCCGACCTGAAGGCCTGCCCTGCCCAGCGCTTTGCCCTGCGCATGGGATTTCTGTATGCCAAAGGACTGCGCGAAGAAGCAGCGCAGGCCATCTTGCGCGAGCGCAATGTGCGCCCTTTCGACTCGATTGCCGATCTGGCGCATCGCGTGCCGGAGTTGCGCCGCAATGAGTTGGTCCTGCTGGCTTCCATTGGCGCGCTAAACTCCATTGGATGCAAAAACGAGAAAGATGCGCTCGCAAGTCTCGAACCAGTGCGAGCCGGCAAACAAGCAGCGTCTGCACCGGCGCGATGCGCTCTGGCAGGTGGAACGCGCGGCGCGACCTGCCGGGCCGCTGCTGGACGGCATTCCCGAGAGCGACAGCGCTTCCCCGCTCGCGCCCATGACCCCCGACGAGCGACTGATCGCCGACTTCCACGGCACTGGGCTGACGGTTGGGCCGCATCCCATGGCGTATCGGCGGGCCGCACTACGGCGCGCGCGCGTGCTTTCCGCGAAAGAGTTGACCCAGGTTGCGAACGGCAGCTATGTCCGCACCGCGGGATGCGTGATTGCGCGGCAGAGGCCGGGAACGGCCAAGGGATTTGTGTTCCTCAGCCTGGAAGATGAAACCGGAATCGGCAATGCCATCATCTCCCCTGACCTGCTGGAGCAAAACCGGCTGGTGATTTTGTCGGAGAAGTTTCTGCTGCTGGAAGGCGTGCTACAGAACCAGGAGGGCGTGATTTCCGTCCGCGTGCAGCGGGTTGCGCCCATGCGCGAAGCGTATGCCGCCGAGACGGTTGATGTGACCGATGCCGATGTGCGCTCGCACGATTTCCATTAGCCGCAACCGTACTGGTTAAATTGAGGAGACTTCGGTAAAGTAAGGGCCGTCCTTGAAAGGGTGAAAGATGTTCAGCGCGAAATCGTTTGCCTGCCTGCTGGTCTCGCGTCTGCGTTCTATGCGCCATACCCGCGTTCGCCTTCGATGATGAAATGCATGCCCATCATCACGAAGCTACCGAACAGCTCGGCAAGGTTTCGTTTCCGATCTCGTGCACGCCCGCTTCCCAGAAAGCTTTCGAGCGTGGCGTCGCTCTGCTCCATTCCTTCGGATACGAACAGGCTGAGGAGCAGTTTGCGGAAATCGCCCAGAAAGACCCGGCCTGCGCCATGGCCCACTGGGGCATCGCGATGAGCTTGTTCCACCAGATTTGGGAGCGGCCCCAGGAACCAACGCTGAAGCGGGGGCATGAGGAAATGGAAAAGGCGCAGAAACTCGGCGCTAAGACCGAGCGCGAGCGCGGCTATATTTCTGCCCTGGCGGTGTTTTACCAGGATCCCGCCACGACCGACTATCTGAAGCGGGCGACGGCCTACTCGGACGCGATGGGAAAACTCTACCAGCGGTATCCCACTGACCTTGAGGCGGGCGCATTCTATGCCTTGTCCTTGCTGGCGGCCGAGCCCCCGGGCGACACCTCACTCGCTTCCGAAAAGAAAGCGGTCGCGGTGCTCCTGCCATTGTTCCAGCAACAACCCGATCACCCGGGCCTGGCGCACTACATCATTCATGCCTGCGACTCGCCGCAAATGGCGCCCACGGCGCTCGACGCCGCCCGCCGCTACGCGGAGATCGCCCCGTCGTCAGCGCACGCGGTCCACATGCCGTCACACATTTTCGCCCGGCTCGGGCTGTGGCAGGAGGACATCCAGGCGAACCTGAAGTCGGTGGCTCTCGCCCAGCAGTCGGGCGCGATGTACATGCATGGACACGAACTGCATGCCCTGCACTTCCTTCTGTATGCCTACCTGCAGACCGGCCAGGACGAAGCGGCCAAGCAGGTCGTGGAGCAATCGAAGCAGATCCTGGCGACCGCGCCCACCCACGGCAACGATACCGGAATGTTGGAATACTACGGCTTTGCCGCCGCCCATTTCCCCGCGCTCTACGACTTGGAAATGCACAACTGGACGGACGCCGCCGCGCTCCAGCCCGCAGCCAACGCATCGCCGCATTTGCAGATGATCACCTATTGGGCGCGCACCGTCGCCTCCGCGCGAATGGGCGATGTGGAAGCGACCCGCCGCAATGCGCAGAAGTTCGACCGAAGCCGAAGAAGCGACTCGCAAGTCGAAGCATGCCTACGTCCTTGATGGGCCGAATTCGGCGCATGGTGAAGTACACGCCTGGCTGGCTTTCGCCGAGAAGCAGAATGACCAGGCGCTGCAGCAGATGCGCCAGGTCGCCGACACCCAGGATAAGCTGGGAAAGGCAGAGGTGGACATTCCCGCGCGCGAGATGCTGGCCGACATGCTGCTCGAACTCAATCAGCCGGAGAAAGCCCTGGCGGAATATGAAACATCCATGAAGATTGATCCCAACCGCTTCAACGGTCTCGCCGGCGCCGCTCGGGCCGCGGAACTGGCCCATCAACCGGCAAAGGCGAGCTCTTACTACGCGCAACTGCTGAAGAACTGCGACGACGGAAAACACTCGGACCGCCCGGCATTACGCAGCGCCAAGATCGTGCTGGCCAAGAACGGGCAATAGGCCTACGGCAAACCTTCGTCCGTCACAGCCAGCGCTAGTGTGACCTGCCTCACTGCAACGCCCCACCGGCGCGGGCGAGAATGAGGCCATGTTCTCCACCACTGCTGTACTCACCAGACAAGAAATAACAAGCTTCGCTGAACTCCGCCTTCGCGCTCAGCCGCTCGGTCCCAAGCGCGTCGCGGTGGTTGCGGCCGACGACGAGGTCGCCCTCACAGCCGCCGATGGCGCGCTGCATCTCGGAATTGCCATTCCCGTGCTGATTGGCGACGAGCGAAAAATCCGCGCCAAGGCGTAGGCGCTCGGACTCTCCGCGTTGCTCTCCGGCGCGGAGTTTGTCAGCGCAGACGATGCTGCAACCGTCGCCGTGCGCATGGCGCGCGAGGGCCATGTGGAGCTCTTGCTGAAAGGCCATCTGCGCACCGATGAACTCTTGCGGGCCGCGCTGGACAAAGAAGCTGGGCTGCGCACAGGACGCCTGTTGAGCGACGTGCTCCTCTATGAGGACAAACTCGCGGGCGAGCTCAGGTTGGTGGGTATCAGCGACGGCGGCCTGAATGTTGTCACCGAACCTGGAGCAGAAGAAGCAGATCGTGCAGAACGCCATCGAGGTCATGCGTTCCCTGGGACTGGCGCGTCCCAAGATCGCGATCATGAGCGCCACCGAAGCGGTCAGCGAGTCGGTGCCCTCGAGCGTGGATGCCAGGGCGCTCACCGAGATGGCCAAAGCCGGTGAGTTCGGTGACGCCGAGGTCTTCGGCCCGCTCGCCCTCGATTGCGCGCTTCTGGAGTCGGCGGCGCAGGCGAAAGGCATCGAGCATCCGGTGGCCGGTCACGCCGACTGCATGGTGGTTCCCAACATCGAGGCGGGCAACCTTCTCGGCAAATCGGTGAAGTACCTCGGCGGCTCGCAGTGCGCGCACGTCGTTGCCGGCGCGACGGGTGCCGATCCTGATTCCTTCACGCGTCGAGAGCGTGGATGACAAGGTAAATTCCATCGCCCTGGGGGTGCTCTTTGCAGCCCGGTGAATTCAAGATTCTCGCCATTAACCCCGGTTCCACATCGACCAAGATTGCTCTCTACGTGAATGAGCGTCCTGACTTCGTCAAGAACATCCGGCACTCCGATGCCGAGATGGAACAGTTCCGTGGACGCCCGATTCTTGATCAGCAGCAGTTTCGTTCTGCGCAAATTGAAGCGGCGCTCCGCGAGGCGGGACACAACCTCCGCGAGCTTCATGCGGTCGTGGGACGTGGCGGCCTGCTGCCCGCCTTAGCCAGCGGCACCTACATCGTGAACGAGGAGATGCTGGAGGAGTTGCGACTGGCCCGCCGCGGCGAACATGCTGCCAACCTGGGCGCATTTCTGGCGGACGACATCGCGCAAAAGGCCGGCATACCAGCCTATGTCGTCGATCCCGTCAGCGTGGACGAGTGGCCGGAGTGTGCGCGCCTGTCGGGATCGGCGCTGCTGGAGCGGCAATGCTTGTCGCACGCTTTGAATTCCAAGGCGGTGGCCAAGCGTTATGCCCGCGAGTGCGGCGAACGGTACGAATCGTTGCGGCTGATTGTGGCGCACCTGGGCAGCGGGATTTCGGTTTCTGCGCACGAAAACGGCCTCATGGTGGACGTGACCAATTCGCGCGAAGAAGGCGCATTCTCCACCGAGCGTGCCGGCACGGTGCCGGTGATGCAGTTGGTCGATCTCTGCTTCAGCGGCAAGTACACCCGGAAGCAGGTGGAAGCGCTGCTCTTCCGCGAAGGCGGACTCTATTCCTACCTCGGCACCAAAGACCTGGAGGAAGTGGAGCGCCGCATTTCCCTTGGCGAGGCAAAGGCCAAAACCGTATTCGAGGCCATGGCCTACCAGATCGCCAAAGAAATCGGGGCGATGGCGGCCGTGCTGCACGGGCGTGTGAACGCAGTGCTCATCACCGGGGGCATGGCGCATTCGCAGCGTTTGGTCTCGCTGCTAACCGAGTACGTAGGATGGATCGCTCCCATCGCCGTCTATCCGGGCGAGGACGAGCTGCGCGCGCTCATGGAAGGCGCATTGCGCGTGCTGCGCCACGAGGAGCCATCAAGAACCCTGGCGCTCGGCTGTGCCATGATCGACGCTTAAGGTAGCGGCCTCAAACGTCCGAATCTTGGGCGTCCCATCAATCAACCTGGCAAGGACCTTCAACACCTTGGGATACACATTGGTGTGGTAGGCCTCCGCGTCGTCCTTGTTTTCCCACAAGGCTGATGGTGATTCGTTCCAGACTGCCGGGATTGGACAGCATGACCTCGCCCTTGAAGCCTTCCTGCGCACGAAGCAGAGGAACGACCTCTTTCTGAAACGTCCGGGCGAACTCCTCGGCCATGCTGAGTGACTTGACGCGGAAATGAGCATTACGAGCAAACATTTTTGGCTTTCCCCTTAGAACACCGACGCGTGCCGCACCCGCCAGCTTCCGCAACTGGCCAGGGTTGCTTGGGCCGTCGGCGATGCCCCGCCGAATTGTCCGTATCAAGTGTCACACAATACGGACGCGCCGCAAAGCTGCTAGAAGGGGCGTGCAGTTGTGCACGCCCCTTGTCTTGCCGCCTGCAATTTAGCCGCCCGTAGGAACGGCCTTCGGCAGGTTGTTCGGGATCCAGCAGCGGTAGCGGGTTCTTAGGATGCTGCAGGTCCGGTATCAAGTCGTTCGAAGCGCCACCCGGGAAGCGCTGGATGCTCGGATACTTCATGATCGGACTTGTCGAACTCCAGGAGCGCCGTTCGAAAACAGTGCCAGCCGACCAGCCGTTGTCTTCGCCGGCGTACCGTCCCGGCGAGGTCCGCAATCCATTCATTTCACCTTCGGCTCCGTTGAAGATCATGTCGTATCTCTCAAATGGATCCATGGTGAGGTTGTACACGGCGGGAATTGAACCCAGCGGTTGACTGGGTCCCAGCCAGGAGTCCTTGGCGGTCCAAATGAACTTCCAGGCGATGTTCACCCAGGGCTCGTTGGGATCTCCGGCGATATCGGTGCGGATGGCATTGAGATACTCGCCGTTGATGTAGATCCACGACGTGCGCGCCGAGTGCTGTGCCTTGCCCAGGATGTAGGCGCTGTTGTCGATGCTGTCGAAGTAGATGGGCTTGCCGTTGTTGTCCTTCATTTCGCCATGAGGCGGAGGAGTGATGCCTGCCATCGCCGCCAGGGTTGACCAGCAGTCGATGTGCGACATCATTTCGCCGTACGTGCACGCCTGCCGGAATGTGGCCGGGCCACGTCATGATGGCGGGCACGCGCCACCCCCCTTCAAACGCCGAGCCCTTCTCGCCGCGGAACGGAGTGGTTCCGGCGTCGGGATAGGCATCCAGCCATGCGCCGTTGTCGGCGGTCAGGATCACGATGGTGTTGGGCGCATCGGCACGGATTTCATCCAGCACTTTGCCGATGTCGGCGTCCATTTCCATCAGGGAATCCGAGTAATCGCCCAGGTGCGACTTGCCCCGGAAGTCCGGCGCGGCGTTGGTCGGGTTGTGCATCTTGATCCAGTTGATGTCCATGAAGAACGGCTTGCCGCTCTTGGCGTGCTCCTTGATGTAGGCGACTGCGTAGTCGGCCTGCCGTTCGTCCATGGTCGCCATATAGTCGTACGTAATCTTGGCAACCTGTTTGGCAGGCTGACCAGCCACCCCTTCCCACTCGTACAGGTTCACCACCGAGTCGAACATCTTTTCAAAATCCGGGTTATACGACGGGAACCAGGGATGGAACCACTTGGTCGTATCGGGATAGGAATAGACGCCGGCGTAGTAGGCGGCGAATTCCTTCATCTCGTCGAAGCCATGATTGATCGGGTATGCCACGGGCTTGTCGCCCAGGTGCCACTTGCCGGAGAAGTACGTCGTGTAGCCGTTCTTCTTGAAGAATTCAGCAATGGTAGGTGTCTCGGGACGGAGGTAATTCTCGTCGCCCGGGGCAACCACGATCGACAGCGCCGAGCGGATCGGGATGCGTCCGGTCATGAACGACGCGCGGCCTGCCGTGCAGCTCGCCTGGCCGTACCAACTGGTAAAGACCGCGCCTTCTTTGGCCATCTTGTCGATATTGGGCGTGGGATGGCCGAGGGTCATGCCTCCACCTGAATAGGCGCCAAAGTCGTTCCATCCGGTGTCGTCGGTCATGAGCATCACGATGTTGGGTTTTGAGTTTTGGGCTGCGCCGGAACAGCGCCACCCCCCGACGAGAACGCCCGAGACGGCAAGCGCTCCCAGCGCCAGCTTTCGAGCAACTCCAGGGAAATCCATGTTTCTCTCCTTTATTCCGTTCGCCGCCGTATCGTCCCTCTTACGGAACGAAAGGCATCAAGTTTGTTGGTCGAGCGTTGGCCCTGAGAAAACTGCGATGCAGGTCGTGACCTGAGGGAGATTACGCCGCCATCCTCTTGGCGGTCTTACATGTGTGGGAATTATAGACGGGGTGCGGGCGAACAGCCTAGCACAACGCAGCCAACTTCGTGCCTGCGCCAAAACTGCCAGCCATCGGCAAAGGCGAGGGAGCGCGCCCTTGCAGCGCGCTCCACCTGCACCCGTCCTGGGACGTCCCCGCGTAACTCTACGGCTGGCGCGGCGGCCCGATCAGCGGCGTCTTCACCGGCTTCGCCATGCCGTAGAAGACCACCACGCCCTGGCCCGCGCCTTGGGTTTGCAATGCTTCATCGACCTTGCCGCATGCATCCACGTAGTTCTGCCAGTTGTTAGTGACCCAGACATCGCCTGCGGGACCGATGCCTACAGTCAACCTGCAACTGCAATCCGCCGCCGACATAGCCACCGGGAGGCGAAATGGCGTCTGCCCGTCTTCACGCCAGGCGGGCAGTGCTCGGTGCGAAAGCCGCACAACTCTACGATTCCAGCCGACGCAGCTGCTGAAGTTGGAGATCCAGATGTTGTCGTTGCCATCGACGGAAGCCGTCCAAGGCGCAGACGATGCCATTACCAGTACACCGGAGAGAAAGATGCCTCGGTGCCGTCAGGGCGCAACACCGTGATACTGCCGCCCGACTCGTATCCCGGCGTTTGCGCGGCCAGGGCAGGAACCAGCACCTTGGTAGCTCTTGCTCCGGCGTCAGGGTCGTTGTCGAAGTTGAACTTGAACGCGGCCAGCATTTCCGCGAACTTCACTGCGCCACGGGGCGAACTGCCCAATTTGTTCGTGACCCAGACGTTGCCCAGGCTGTCGACGGCGAGACCGCTGGCGGAGTATCCCACCTTGAAGGTTTCGACTTTGCTGGGATCGGAAGCGGGGAAAGCGAACCACGTGGTCCGCGATGGCATTGGTAACCCAGATGCGGTCCTGCTGATCAATGGCGAGAGCGAACGGCCCGATGAGTTTGCAGGGGTTTTTCAGCGGATCGCCGGTCTTGTTCTGACAGAAGAACTGGACCTTGGACGGGTCACCCTGGGGAAGCTTCACGACCTGGCCCTTAAGCAGGTCGAGCGTCCAGATATCTCCGCTGGGCGTGGCGATGATGCCCTGCATCTGGCTGATCTGGCGGTTGAAGTTCCAGCCTTCGGGGGGCGACAGCGGCTTTGCCGTTCTTGTCGAACTTGGTGATGTTCTGGCCGGTGAAGCTGGTGGCCCACGCGTTGTCTTGTGCGTCGAGGGTCAAGCCGAAACCGGGGCCTGCGATACCTCCGCCCCTGAAGCCCAAAGGGCTGGGCGAAAGCGGTTTACCGTTGGGGGCGAACTTGGTGAGACCGCCGGTCCACGAGGCATCCAGGTTTTGCGCGCCGACCGTGAAGTTGTCGGCGACCCAGGCATTGCCTTCGCTGTCGATCATGAGCTTGCCGCCTCCGCTGTAGCCACCGCCGGTGAATTTGAGCGGAAAGATCCAGGCGCTGGGAGCGAAAGTCAGATACGGCAGGAAAGGCGTAGGCCGCAAGAGCTTGCCGGGCGTGTTGGGCGGCGGGAGTGGATAGAAGTAATCGAGCAAAGCAAAGATCTTTCCAGGCTGGTGCCAGGGGGTATAGGCAATCGACTCAACCGATGACAGCGTGTCAACCGGCGGACCGCCGTTCGGCGGAGTGGCGGCGTCGTACAAACGGCTGCACGCATCGGCCTTCACCTGCGTGACGCAGCCGGCTACCACACTGGACAGCGTGGCAAAGTTGGCCATCGTTGGTGTCTGCGCACTATTCAGCGCGTCCAGAATGGTCGCGCCGTAACTCCCGGTTTGGAGATCGACGAAGTTGGGCACGTTATCGGCAGCAATGCCAAGCGCGAGCGGCGAGCCCTTGATCCAGGTTCCGACGATGAATTGCGTATGCGTCACCACCGAGGCGATGGTCGTCATCTCGTTGATCACGACTTTGGCGGGAGGCTTGCTCCCCACCACCGTCAACAAAAAGATTGCCGGATTGTTGCCGGCTGCCTTGTTAGCAGCGGCCACGCCGCCACTCGCCACCAGATAAAGGCTGGAGCCGGGCGCGCCTGCGCCATGGACTGCAAAATTGCCATTAGCTGTCGGTTTTCGTCTGGGCAAGTTGCTTGGGTTCACCTGCACTCGCTTGCATCAGAATCACGGTTGATTGCGCAATCGGTGCGCCTCCACCCAGCACTTGACCTTTGATGTCGGCAGCAGAAGCCTGCCCGGCCACGAATAGGCTGGAAACGGCCAGCGCTGCCCATGTCAGTTTTCGAATGCTCATTCTGGGATTCATCTGCTTTCTCCTTGATCGCGATCTTCCGCGGGCGTGGGCGCTAACGACATGGGCGTTTCTCAAATCGTTGCGTGGAAAGCCCAGCATAGTCCTCGTGCATCACAGGATAACCTCCCCGAAAGTTGCAGTCGAGGTTTGCTGGACATCCGAGATGTGACGGCTCTGGTTACCATCCCGCCTGCGAGTTACGAAAGTACAGGTACCCGACCTGTACCTTCGTAACTTGAACATCTGTAGAACTGGGGATACGCTGCGGTCGAGGCACCCAGTGTGCGCTCCCGCCAGGTTGTTGTGTGCCTTGGCGAGTCAAGCTCTTTGACAGGTCAGTAATCTCTGCTCAAGAGATCGGCCGCTGGAAATTCGGCTACCTTAGCGACTACTGCACCCTTGCCTCGCTCTCCGTCGCTAACCCAATAAGAATCAATATCTTACATATAACCTCTTTGGATGGAATACCTTGCAGTGCAAATGTTAGGCAAGTTGTTGATTCCGCGTATTGCCAGGAGGGAGGGGAGGACGCAACGCGCTATCCAGAATCCGTGTTCATCCGTGAAATCCGCGGTTGCTTTTTGATTTCTCGGGCTCGACCCTTGAGGCCAATCGGAAGGAACCGGAGACCTCTGTCCTGCAGTCGTCAGCCGACGTGAACCGGATTTGTCGTCATTAACGGGCAAAAAAGAGCCCCTCCGACGGACAGGGGCGAGTTGCTCATCGGAGGGGTAGCCGTTTTTACACGACCATTCTCAGGGTTGTTAAGGAGCTAAACACAGGGTTCTCGCGGAAGTTGCGCGATGCAGAAAAATGTTTTCGGATTTCGACGCCACCAACGGCGAAGTCGAGGAGTCCCCGAATGGGCCAGTCGCGCCTTTTGCCGATATTGAACATCAGAAAGAAACCGGACTTAGGCGAAACAGGAATTGTTCGAGCGGAGAATCAGCATGGTTACGGTTGCAGACCTCATGCAATGCAGCAAGGTATCCAATGGAGGTTCTTCACGAAACCAGCATGTTTATTGACTGCAATCCGAATCAGCAACGATGGCCGCCGCCGCCACAGGCCACGCGACCCACCGTTTATGTTCGTCCGCCGACGAGTTTCAAGTTGAATTCGGACCGAAAAGCCCCTAGGATGTAGGTCTTCGTGACGCAAAACGAGGCTGAGCAAAGGTTGTTGGGACGCCAATTCTAAGTTAAGGGTTTCGATGTCAAAGCATTCCCATTGCCGCACTGGTCACTGTCCTGGCGCTCTTCCCTTGCCCGCGCGCGTCTGCGGCCACGATCGCTACCCAGACCCATAAGCCGCACGCCAAGTCATCTCACAAAATTACCGAGACCACGACCGCGCAAAAGAAGATGGTGCGGCTGAAGCACAGCACCAAGACTGCGGCCACCCGTAACAGTTCCAGCGTTCGGGTCTCTGCGGGCACGACCAAGAAGAAGCACGGATACTACGAACGCTTCTATGCCAGCTCCTTTGCCGATAACCAGGTGGAAGGCGACATTACGGCGGGTGAAGACCCGATCGTGCGCGCAGCGGCCATCGAGGCGCTGGGCAACATGAACGGCGCTGTGGTTGCGATGGATCCGGACAGCGGCCGCATTCTGGCGATGGTGAACCAGAAACTGGCGCTTTCGGCGGGAGCGCAGCCCTGCTCAACCATCAAGGTCGCGGTGGCCTTGGCGGCGCTGAGCGAGAACGTCATCACTAAAGATACCCAGGTGCCGCTCGGCAAGTACTGGCGCGTGGACTTGACCACCGCGCTGGCGCACTCCAACAACGCCTATTTCGAGGCCGTGGGACGCAAGCTTGGCTTCGAGAAGGTGAGCTATTACGCCCACCAGTTTGGCCTGGGCGAGCTTGCCGGCTGGAACATCGACGGCGAGCATCTCGGCACCTTCCCTCCCGCGGAACTTGACGCGAAGCTGGGCGGTGTCGGCAAGATGTGTTCCTTTGGCGAGAGTATTTCCCTGACCCCGCTGCAACTGGCGGCGCTCATGGGTTCCATCGCCAATGGCGGAACCCTGTATTACCTGCAGCATCCCACGACGCCGGAGGAGATCGCGAACTTCACTCCCAAGGTGAAACGCAAGCTCGACATCGGCCCGCTGATCCCGGAAATCTCCGAGGGCATGTCGGGGGCTGTGGAGTACGGGACGGCGCGGTCGCTGCGGACCAACTTCATCGAAGAGCCCATCCTGGGCAAGACTGGCACCTGTTCCAAGAACGGTACCCGCTTTGGATGGTTCGGTTCCTATGCCAACACCGAATACGGCCGCATCGTGACCGTGGTCTTCCTGGAGGGCGGGAGACCGACTTTCGGTCCCAAGGCTGCCGAGCTAGCAGGGCGGTTGTACCGCAACCTGTATGACCACGACTTCTTCGCTGTGAAGCCCCCGACCGCGCCCGTGCGCACTGCCGCAACTAGTACCGGCGCCGCACAATAGGCTGGCGGAAAATCTCTGCTTAGTAACTTGACAATTCTGGTTAGCGACTACCTATTTTGCGAAGGGCGATGCCGGTTGCGCCAGCAATTGGCGCAGCGCGTCTTGGTAGCGGAGCTTTGCCGGCTCGTCTTGCGCGGCATTCAGCCTGTCGTTAAGCCATTTGAGCATTGCGGCCCGCGAAGGATGCGGAAGGCCGTTGTCGGAGTCCGAAATTCGCCACTCGCCATTGGTCCCGCTGACGACGTAACTGACCTGTTGCACAGAATTGGGCGGCTCGCGCACATAACCCGTGACAAGGTTGTAGCTCCCGAGCAGCCGATAATGAACGGTGACGGTGAACTTCCCATGACTCTCCGTGGGATCGGCATCAACCGTGTAGCGTGAAATAACGTCGATCTCGACGTAGTCGGGATTGCTTCTCCACGTGACCAGCGGCGCAACTTTCGCCCATCCTTGTCCCTCCAGCCGCGCTCCCTCGTAATCCACGCGGCAATACTTGGAGACCAGTTCGCGAACGTCAGCAGACTTGGTGTCCTGCTGCGCGTGGTTGAGCGGCATGTCGAACTGCGCCAAACCAGGAGAAGTCACGCCAGCGATGAACAGGAGACTCAAAAGGCATGAGCGGAGCAGCGGCACGGACGTCATCCTTTAGAACAATGCTGTCACCTGCAGATTACACCACTTGGGAGCAAACGAAAGCGCCCGGCAAAAACCGGGCGCAGGATCTCCATATGACAGCTTAGGCTCTTGCGGTCTTCTGATCGCTGAACACCTGCCCGTCGCGGATATGGATGACGCGATGCGCATACTCGGCGATGTCGTGCTCGTGGGTGACGAGGACGATGTTGTTGCCCTGGTCGTGGAGCTTGTCAAACAGCGCCATGATTTCCACGCCGGTCTGCGAATCGAGGTTGCCGGTCGGCTCGTCGGCGAGAATGATCGACGGATTATTGACCAGCGCACGAGCGATAGCGACGCGCTGGCGCTGCCCGCCAGACAGCTCGTTCGGCTTGTGGTTCATGCGGTCGCCCATTCCGACTGCGGTGAGCGACTGCTTGGCACGCTCGATACGCTCTTCGGCCGGAACGCCGGCATAAATCAGCGGCAACTCCACGTTGTGCAGCGAGGTCGCGCGCGCCAGCAGGTTGAAGGTCTGGAAGACGAAGCCGATCTCCTTGTTGCGAATGCGCGCCAGCTCGTCGTCGTCGAGTTCGCTGACCAATTGCCCATTCAGCCAGTAGTTGCCCTTGCTCGGAGTGTCGAGGCAGCCGATCAGGTTCATCAAGGTTGACTTACCGGAACCTGACGGCCCCATGATGGCGACATACTCGCCACGCTGAATGCGGACGTTTACCCCCCGCAGAGCGTGGACCTGCTGTTCCGACCCCATATCGTAGGTCTTCCACAGGTCTTCGGTGCAAATGATGCAATCGTCGGGAGCCACCACGGACTGTATCTCAGGTAGGCTCGCCATTTGTGTCGCCATTTTCTTCTCCTCAGGTGGTAGCTGGTCCGGGTTCGTCATGAGTGCGGACTGCCTGCCTTCCTGCCCTGCGGCCGGTTGCTCAATCGTCAGCTACGATTCCGACTCTTCCTTCTTGGGGGCCGTTGTGTTATCGATCTTTACGCTGGCTCCGTTGCGAAGGGTCCGCAGCACTTTGTAACTACCGGTGACGATCTCGTCACCTTCCTTCAGGCCCTGCGTCACTTCAATGTCCGTCGTCCCGCTGATGCCCGTGGTCACAGGTACGAAGACAGCGTCCTTTTTGTTCGAAATAACGAATACCCCTTGCAACTCTTCCTTCGCCTTGGGGTCGGGCGGAGCTGCCGCCGCGGCCTTGGCCTTGCCTTTCTTCTCCGGCTCAAGCTCGCCGCGCTGACGGATGGTCAACGCCTGAATCGGAATCGCCAAAGCTGTGGTGCGGGTCGCGGTCGTAATGCGGGCGGTCGCCGACAAGCCGGGCAGCAGGTTCGGCTGGAGGATCCTGCAAGGCCACAACCACCTTGAAGTCCTTGGCTTCCTGGCCGCTGGAGGTGGTTTGCGCGGTGGACACTCCCGGTGGAACGCAAGACCGCATTTCGACCGATCTCGGTCACCGTGCCCTTGAACTTCTGCTTAGGGATGGCATCGATGGATACCTCGGCAGGCTGCCCCAATTGCACGTTGACGATATCGGTTTCGTCCACCTTCACCTCAGCGGTAATGATCGAGGTGTCGGCAATCGTCATCAGCGTACTGCCTGGGGAATTCTGGATCCCAGGGACAACGGTTTCACCTTCGCGCACGGGAACATTGGTGATAACTCCGTCGAATGGCGCCACATATTCTGTTTTGCTGAGCACGTCGGCCGCATGCCGGAGATTGGCGGCGCTTTGCCTAACCCGGCCTTGGGCGGAATCCTGCTGCGCCTTCGCTTGTGCGAGTTTCGATTTGGCCATACCCAACTGCGCGGTCGAGGTGTCGATGGCAGCCTTCTTAGCGTCGTAGTCGGATTTGGCGATCAACTGTGAGTCGTACAGATTCTTGGCACGTTCGTAGTCTAATTTGGCGTGTTCGAATTCCGCCTCAGACGACTTCAAGTCGGCAGCCGCGGTATTGACTGCGTCCTGGGACGCGACCGCATCGGTGCGCGCAGCGTTCAGCGCCGAATCGTTAGCGGAAACGTCGGCTGCAGGCTGGACGTTGTCCAGCGTCGCCAGCAGCTGCCCCTTTTTGACCCGATCACCTTCCTTAACATACAGGTGCGTGATCTTGGCAAAGGCGTTGGAGCCGATGTTTACCTGCACCTTGGGTTTGATCTCCCCCGAAGCGGTCACGACCGACGTGATGTCTTCGCGGACCACTTTCCCGGTCTGTACCGTCACCACTCCTTTGCGGCTCTGCTCGACGGTGAAGCCGACGATGGCCAGCAAGACTACAAGGCCGCCAACGATCAGTGCGATTTTCTTCCAGTTCTTCATCGGTCCTCGATCGGGAAACCGCTACTCGCGACACACCTGTCCCCTGCCACATGGGTACGAAATGAGACGGTCCAAGGTTCCTTTGGAAAGCAAAAATCGTGTTTTTGGGCGACGCCGGTTAACCAGGCGCCGTGACAGCTAAGGCACCCTTGCGATACAGCGGTTTCCGGAACTCCCCCGATCCCTGATTATAGCTGCTAAAGCTCAGTGTTTGGGATACCAACTTTGGGGCCAGGAACCTTGCCGGGCAGCCCCATAAGATGGCGGCAAAAGCACACGATCTGCCCGCGCTTAGGTGGGCAGCGACTTTTTCGGGCGGAGGGGTTTGGTAAAGGGCGGGGCCCGACGCGCTCCAGGCTCGTGGGTTTCTCGTTGGCATCTGAAGGATCCGTCCCTCAGCGCATGTCTCAGCCGATTTGAGGTGGTGACAATGTCGCAATTCAAGTTGCCGAATTTGGGCCAGCCGCCTTGCTTTCGGGGTAGCGAAAACTTACAATTTAGCTGGTCGAAGTGTTGGCGCGGGAGTGTTTTTTGCCCATGAAGTCATGCCGTTTTTGCTTGTTTTTTTCGCTGCTGCTGCTGAGTCTCGCGTTGGCCGGCGTATTTGCAGCGGCCCAGAATCCCTCTCAACCAGTTGACCAAAGTCCCGGCCCGGCTCCGGTCCAGGCGTCCGTTCCGTCAGCGCCCCCAAGCTCCGCTCCGGCTGCAGCGGATGGTAAGGCCACCGGTGCGGCGAGCCAACCCGCCAAGGCCCCCGACGCTTCCACGCCGGGGCAGACTCCGCCGGGCGATCCGCTGAAGCGGCCTTTGACTGAGAAACAGAAAAAAGCGAATGCCAAGGCCATGAAGCAGGAGTTGAGCTCTACCTATAAGAAATGGCTCAATGAGGACGTCCGCTGGATCATCACTCCGGAAGAAATGTCGGCGTTCAAGCAGTTATCGAACGATGAGGAACGCGACGCGTTTATCGAGCAGTTCTGGCTGCGCCGCGACCCCACTCCTGATACGCCCGAGAATGAATACAAAGAAGAGCACTACCGGCGCATTGCCTATGCCAACGAACATTTCGCCGCCGGTATCCCGGGCTGGAGAACCGACCGGGGGCGCATTTACATCGCGTACGGTCCGCCTGACCAGATCGAGTCGCATCCTTCGGGTGGCGCCTATGAGCGGCCGATCGAAGAAGGCGGCGGTGAAACCTCCACTTATCCCTTCGAAGATTGGCGTTATCGTTATATCGAGGGAGTCGGCCAGGAGATCAACCTCGAATTCGTCGATGCCTGCATGTGCGGCGAATATCACCTGACCATCGATCCCAACGAAAAAGACGCCCTGTTGCACACGCCGAACGCCGGCCTTACGCTCTACGAGCAGCAGGGCTTGTCAAGCAAAGGGGACCGCATTACGAATAGCGGTACGGGCGCTGCCAATCCCGGTATGGGCGCGGGTATGTACAACACCCAACAGTTTGACAAACTGGAGATGCTGGCCAAGATCAACTCTGCGCCCAAAGTGAAATTCAAAGACCTTGAGGAAGTCGTCAGTCACAAGATCAACGTTAATTTGATGCCGTTTGAGGTCATGACCGACTTCGTAAAGGTGACCGGTGACACCGTCCTGGTTCCCGTGACCATCCAGGTGAAGAACAAGGACATCACATTCGTCAGCAAGGACGGCATTCAGCGCGGCACGGTCAACATCTTCGGCCGCGTGACCGGACTTACCGGAAAGGTCGCCCAGACCTTTGAGGACACAGTGCAAGTGGACGTTCCCAACGATCTGCTGGAAAAAACCGTGGAACATTCGTCGCTCTATTGGAAGGCCATTCCGCTGCGTCCGGGCCGCTACCGCTTCGATGTCGTGGTCAAGGATGTTAACGGCGATCGCGTGGGAACCTGGAGTCACGGTGTCCTGGTGCCGGAGTTCAACGAAGACAAACTGGCTTCTTCGTCATTGATTTTGGCTGACCACATGGAGAAAGTGCCGACCAAGAACGTCGGCTCGGGAAGTTTCGTCATCGGTGAAACCAAATTCCAATACCCGCACCTGGATGGGGCGAATGGGCAACCTGCGAGCTTCAAACGCGAACAACGGATGAACCTGTGGATGCAGGTCTATAATCTTCAGGCAGACGACAAAACCAAAAAGGCGTCGGCCAACATCGAATACGAAATTGTCAACGTCGCCAACAACCAGCCCGTGCTGCATTCTTCAGAGTCAACCGACGCGATGGGTAATGTTGGCGAACAGATTACGCTGGAGAAGAGCCTGGCGCTCAATAGTTTTCAGCCGGGTATCTACAAGCTCACGGTGAAGGTGGCTGACAATGTCTCCAAGCAGCAGATAGCGCCTTCGGTACGCTTCACCGTTGAGTAAGTCTGGTCAATTGCCGGCCCGCGCAAGCAAGTTTGGGCCGCAGAGTTTTGGTGCTGGGGACCTCTTCTGGGAGGTTAGACGATGACCCGATTACTGGCATCTTTAGCAATCGTAATCTCGCTGTGCGTTGCAGGCACGGCTGGGGTCGCCCCTGGCTCGATATCGGGATATGTCAAAGACTCTACCGGCGTGGCCCAGATGGGCGCTACCGTCGAAGTGGCGGGCAACGCAGGCAAACATCAAGTCGCGTTCACCGATACCAAGGGGTTCTTCTCCGTAAATGGGCTGGCGGCTGGCAGCTACGACCTGCGCGTTTCCGCTCCCTCTTTCCTGCCCGCACTACGCGAGGACGTGGCCCTCGCCGCCGGGGCCAGTAAAGTTCTCAACATCACGCTCAACACCTTGTTCGAAGCGATTCGCATGATGCCGGAGTTGAAGCGCAGCACGGACGAAGACGATAGCTGGAAATGGACGCTCCGTTCTACGGCGAACCGCCCAATCCTCCGTTTTGAGGCGAGTGGGCCAGTGGTCATCGAGTCGGCGCTCCAGGACCATTCAACCACCGGGACGATGGCGTTCATGGCTGGCGGCACTAACGAAGGCTACGGCAGCGCTTCGGATTTGGGAACCGCCTTCAATGTCGAGCATTCGATTTTTCATACGGCCGTCATCGGCCTGGCCGGAGACTTCGGATATCCCGGCGGCGTACCGGATGGCGTGATTCGCGCTTCCTACAGGCGACACAATGAGGACGGCTGGAGCCCCTTAATCGCCCTTACAGTACGGCGCTTCTCTACCCCCGACTCCGTGCCACATGGCGGCGCCTTGCAGGCCCTGGCCATGTCATACTCCGACGGCTTTTCGATCGGCGATTTGATTGATTTCCAGTATGGCGGCGATGCCCAGGCGATTCAATTCCTGGGGCGGGAGGCGAACGCGTTCCGTCCTGCCGGAGTTGCTGACCTGCACCTCACCTCCGATCTCATCCTGGAGTACCGGTATTCGACTGAAGAACCCAACACCCGCGCCAGCAAGGGCTTCGACTCGGCTCCCGCCGACCTTAGCGAGAGCGGCCCACGCATGACCATGGTGAACGGCCTGCCCCTCATGGAGAATGCCCATCATCATGAAGTTTCGCTGTCGCAGAGGATTGGCAATAACAAAGTACAGGTTGCCTATTTCAACGATCGCATCAAAGATCCGGCATTGCTGGGAGTTGGCGATATTGATAGCCAACCCGGCGACATTTTGCCGGATGTATATTCCGGCACGTTCAGCTACAACGGTGGCATGCTCGAAGCTCAAGGCGTGCGCTTGGTGCTGCAGCGCCGATTCTCCAATGGGATCACCGCCACGGCAGATTACGCTTACGGCGGAGTGCTGGAGCTCGAGCAACCCGGCGTTGGCTGGAATGTGGTGCGCAACAGCCTGGAACATGGCTGGCGGCACACAGCGGCGCTGAAGCTGAACGGCGGAATTCCCCACTGCGGGACGCGCTGGATCGCCTCTTATCGCTGGACCAGCGGCGACAATACGCTGACACCGGTTGATTTGTTCAACGCATCGGCGGGCCAGACCGACCCCTACTTCAATTTGTTCGTACGGCAGCCTCTGCCGCATATACACGGTATGCCGCTCAACATGGAAGCGTTGATTGACCTGCGGAATCTGCTGGCACAAGGATACGTGCCGGTGATCGGGCCCGATGGCAAGACAGTTTACCTGATGCAATCGGCGCGCAGCGTCCGTGGCGGGCTGGCTTTCACCTTCTGATCTCCACGTACTACGCGATGGCGGGATCAACCTTCTCGGTGTCTACGCCGAGTTCCTGGAAGGCCTTTTGTGCGGCCTCGACGTCAAACTTGCCATCGCGAGCCAGTCGCGACAGTGCCGCCACCGCGATCGACTCAGCGTTCACCTCGAAGTGCCGCCGCAGGTACTCGCGATTATCGCTGCGTCCGAAGCCATCCGTCCCCAGCGTAACCAGGCGGCGGCCCAGCCACGGCGACAACTGATCGGGCACCACTTTCATAAAGTCGGTGGCCGCAACAATTGGCCCTTCTACGCCGTCGAGTACCGTAAGGATGTACGGTCGCTTCTCCGGCTCGGCGGGGTGGAGGCGGTTCCAACGCTCGATGGCCAGGGCATCACGGCGCAGTTCGTTGTAGCTGGTAACACTCCAGACGTCGGCCTGTACGCCATACTTCTCAGCCAGGATGCCTTGGGCGCGCAGCGCTTCGTTCAAAATCGACCCGCTGCCGAACAGCTGCAAAGTTGCTTTGCCGCCAGCCGCGGATTTGTACTTGTAGATGCCACGCAGAATCCCTTCCTCGCACCCCTGCGGCATTTCCGGCATCGCGTAATCTTCGTTGTAGATTGTGATGTAGTAAAAGCGGTCTTCGAGCTCTTGGTACATGCGGCGGATGCCATCCTGAATAATGACTGCAACCTCGTACACGTAGGCGGGGTCGTAGCTGTGGCAGGTGGGGACGGTACTGGAGAGCACCAGGCTGTGGCCGTCTTGATGTTGCAAGCCTTCCCCGGAAAGCGTCGTTCTCCCGGCCGTGCCGCCCATCATGAATCCTTTGCCCCGCGAGTCCGCGAAGGCCCACACCATGTCACCTACGCGCTGGAACCCGAACATCGAGTAATAGGTGAAGAACGGAATGGTCGGCACTCTGTAGTTCGCGTACGCCGTTCCCGCCGCGGTGAACGAAGCCATGGCACCGGCTTCGGTGATTCCCTCTTCCAGGATCTGCCCGTCCTTTTCTTCGCGGTAATAGAGCAGCATGTCCTGATCGTGCGGCTTGTAAAGTTGTCCCTGGCTGGCATAGATACCCACCTGCCGGATGATGGACTCCATGCCGAAAGTCCGCCCTTCATCGGGAATGATCGGGACGATCAAGTTACCGACCTTCTTGTCTTTCATGAGCTGCCGCAACATGCTGACAAAGCCCATGGTAGTGGAGACGGCACGGCCCTTTGACCCCGCCAGCGAGTCCGCGAATTCAGATAGCGGCGGAGCCTGGAAGCTTGGGGGAGGAACGTCTCGCATGAGCAAGAACCCGCCAAGTTCCTCGCGGCGCTTACGAGCGTAAACAATCTCCGGACTGTCGTCGGGGGGACGATACAGGCGCCCTTCTTTGGCCGCCTGCTCCGGAATCGGAATCGCGAAGCGCGAGCGGAACGCGGTCAGCGCCTGGTCGGCGAGCTTCTTCTCCTGATGGGTTGCATTGCGGGCCTCGGCCGACCCCAGACCGTAGCCTTTGACCGTGTGCGCCAGAATCACGCTGGGTGCGCCCTCATGCTCAACCGCTCGTTTGTACGCGTTGTAAACCTTTTGCGGATCGTGGCCACCGCGGGTCAGGCGGTGCAATTCCTCGTCGCTCATGTCGGCGACCATCTCCAGCAGCTGAGGATGTTTGCCGAAGAATTCGCGGCGAATGTAGTCGCCGCCCTTCACCTTGTAAGTCTGGTACTCGCCATCTACGACCTCTCCCAGGCGCTTCACCAGCAGGCCGGACTTGTCGCGCGCGAACAGGCGGTCCCAATCAGAGCCCCAAATTACCTTAATGACGTTCCAGCCTGCGCCGCGGAAGGCAGCCTCCAATTCCTGGATGATCTTGCCGTTGCCTCGCACCGGCCCGTCGAGACGCTGCAGGTTGCAGTTGACCACGAAGATCAAGTTGTCAAGCTTTTCACGCGAGGCGAGGGTGAGAGAGCCCATCGACTCCGGCTCATCGCTTTCGCCGTCGCCGACAAACGCCCACACCTTGCGCGGGGTCTTGGGGATGAGTCCCCGGTTCTCCAGGTAACGCATGAAACGCGCCTGATAAATAGAGTTGAGGGGCCCAAGCCCCATCGAAACCGTGGGGAACCTCCAAAAATCGGGCATCAGCCAGGGATGTGGATACGACGACAACGCCGGTAGGCCACGCAATTCGTGACGGAAATTCCGCACATGCTCCTCGGTGAGTCGTCCCAGCAGATAGGCTCGCGCGTACACTCCCGGTGAAGCATGACCCTGGAAATAAACAAAGTCGCCCGGCTGGTCTCCGTAACGGGCATGAAAAAAGTGATTAAACCCAACCTCAAGCAAGGTAGCCAACGAGGAGTATGTCGAGATATGGCCGCCAATCCCCGCGTCCTTCTTGTTCTGGCGATGCACCATTGCCATCGCGTTCCAGCGCGTTAAGCTCTTGAGGCGGCGCTCCAACTGCCGATCGCCGGGATACGGAACTTCCTCTTCGACGGGAATAGTGTTGACATAAGGCGTGTTCAGCTGGATAGGGACTTCCACTCCGGAAGCTCGCGCATGCTCGATCAGGGCCTCGATCAGCTCGCATCCGCGGCCCGTTCCCTCGTCTTCAATGACCTGGTCGAGGGCTTCAATCCACTCGGCTATTTCTTCTTCGGAATCGATCGCAGGTTTGGCCGGAAACTCCAGGATGCGGTTATTGATTTCGTAGGTTGCCATTTCTGACCTCAACAATATGGTGGAACGCCGTGACCGACCCGTAACGAACCTGTCGCTTCACGGTCAATACGTTTACTTTTTTATAGTGATGCGCACAATATCGAATCGCTTCTTCTTCCGCAGCTTCTGTTGCTGAAGCTCCTGACGGCTGCCCGTTCAGGGCTTCATGCGCGATCGCGCTGGCTTAGCGCTGAAGGCTCTGACTGCCGAATGGCAACCAGCGGGACCTGTGGCGGCACCGCCACAATGCACTTGCCCAGCGTCTTGCCATCCTCATGAGTGAGTCAATTCTAGCAGAGCGCGGAGGCTTGCTCCGAGGCCATGGGCACGGGTTACGCGCACCAATAGAAAACGCGCAGCCAGCTGCGCGTTCTTGTATTCGATATCAGTTCGTGCGGGGATGCCCTCTCATTCTCCGCGTAGACTTCACGACGGAGCCTGCCACGTCAGCAGGCAGCCCGTGCATCGCAGATCAGTACGGCTTGTTGATCTGTTGCCACACGGCGATGCCCGCGATGAGCAGGATCAGCACGCCCGACAACGCACCCAGGATACGAACATAAGGCGTCACTTTCTTCATCCGGACCTGAAGCTGCTCCTGTTCGGCGCGGACACTGGCGCTTGCATCGTCCAGGAAGAGTTGATCGTCTTCGTGCAGGGTCAAGGTGCTGCGGTATATCAGGAGCAGGATGAGCACCCCCGTCAGAACACCCCAAACGATCAGCAACATCATAAGCATTGACATTAGCCACCTCGGCTCGAATGAACCGGCCCGCGCCTGACGAGCAATTTGCCCTACCACACAGGCGGGGCCCTCAAGTGGCCTTCATTATAGACCCGACATTTCCTTCGTGGGCAAGTTTTTCCCGGCTTGGCAATAGACTGGCCAGATACCCCCTGGCTCGCAACCATCCCGCAACTTCTGCGACGCCAGGCAATTCCTTGACATCCAATGGTTAAGGGATTTGAAGCGCTTGCCGACGCCCGTAACAGGTGTCATATTGCGAGCGGTTTGTTATAATCCCGCTAGCTTCTGAGGAGAGAAGAATGGCAACCACTACAACTACACCGACCACCACGATACCCGCGGTTGACGTCCGGCCGCTTAATCTCACCGGCACCGCGATCGCCAAAGTGAAAGAGATCATGGCCCAGCAGAACCCCGTTCCAGCAGGACTGCGCGTGGGCGTGGTCGGCGGCGGTTGCTCCGGGTTCTCCTATTCGATGTCGTTCGAGAATGGGGCCGGTATGATGGACAAGACCTTCGACTTTGACGGCCTGAAGGTCTACGTTGACGCCACGTCACTGATGTACTTGAAGGGCGTTAACGTCGATTACGTCGAGACGCTTGAGGGTGCCGGGTTCAAGTTCGACAATCCAAATGTGAAGAGCACCTGCGGCTGCGGATCTTCCTTCAGCGTTTAAGTTCGGCCCAAGTAGATCGAAAAGCCCTGCCCTGAAAGGCGGGGCTTTGCTTTTGCCCGATTTTTATGGCAACCGGCTGCAGGCTGTCTCGCGACCTCTGAAGGTACAACAGCAACCATCTCCTACTGCTGGGGTTCAAAGCAGACGGGCCGTCTTCGTCTATACCGCAAAACGCACACGCTATACAATGGATTTTCCTGCTGGTATTCCGAAAATAGCTGGCGATTCACCGCCGGGAGAGTGGATGAACTTTTTTCACAGAAGCGGCTTGGTACTTTTCGCGACTTTTATCCTGTTGCTGGAACTGGGTTGTGGGGACCAATATCGTCCGGTTGCCAATCCGGTCGTGGGTCCTGGCGGACAGCCGCAGAGCACGCATTTCGCCTACGTGGTCAACAACAACCCGGGCGGTGACAGTTCCACCATGCAGATCGACGTTTCGGGGGACAGCGTTACCCAACTCCAGACCACGGGCTTGGGATCCAACTTTGAGTCCTTCCTGAGTACTTCCGCCGCCGGACTGTTTGTTTCAAACGGCGGCGACGATAGCGTGAGCGAATTTTCCATAAGCCAGACCGGTGTTGTTGTTACCACCAACCTCCCGGTCGGCTCACATCCGGTGGCCCTTAGCTCCACTCAGGCTGGAGTTATGTATGTTCTCAACTCCGGTCCCAATTCGATTTGTCCAAATTCCGGTTCCATCAGCACGATTAGTACAACCACGGTGGCCGTCACAAGCACGGTGTGCCTTGCCATAATGCTGACTCCGCCCCCAAACGAGACGTTCGCCTATGGCGTGAACCCGATTGCCATGCTCCAGTCGCCTGGAGCGGGCCGAATATTTGTGATCGCTCAAGGGGACAATAGCCTCTGGGTTTACGATCCGCCCAGTCAGTCGATCGTCGCTAGGTTTACGACGCCGGGCAACGGGCTGGGCGCGAATGCCGTCAGCCTGGCCTCCAGTGCCAACGGCGCTTACATTTTCGTTGTGACTCAGGGCGACGGAATCAATCCCGGGGCGCTCAACATCATTGCTACCGGTAACTTCAACGTGGTCCCGTCGGTCCCGCTGGGTGTCAAGCCGACATTTGCCTACTTCGATCCCAACTTGGTCCGGCTCTACGTAGCCAATACTGGCAGCAATACGGTCAGCGTCTTCGACGCGTCGAACGTCAACATCAACGGTTCGCCGGCCATGCCACTGCTTGGTGTAACCCCAGTGGGGACTGCTCCCGTGTCAGTCACCGCATTGCCCAACGGCACGCGGTTTTTTGTCGCGAATTCGGGCTCCAACAATGTGACCGATGCCAGCGCGACCAGCTTCGCGGTGCTGAACACAATACCGCTGCCCACCGGGGCAAACCCGGTGTGGATCGCTTCCGAACCAACGTCCAGCAAAGTGTACGTGGCCAACCAGTCGTCCATTTCGATTATTCAGACGGTCAATGACGCGATCACTGCCAACGTTCCGGCCCCAGCGCAAAACCCTAATTGCACCAGCTCCTGCGCGCTGCAGCAGCCGGTTATGATCATCACAAACTAGGACCTGTTTGAGCTTGGAGTCCTACGTGAACATGAACTCCTTGGTTCGCAGCTCGCGGATGGTATCGCGCAGCTTGGCGGCGCGTTCGAACTCAAAGCGCTTCGCAGCCTCGCGCATATCGCTTTCCAACTTCGCGATGTAGCGGTCGAGCTCTTCCTGCGAACCAAGCTCGGGCATCCCTTCCACGTCGCTCGTCAGATCTGCATAATCGGCTTCAGCGATGGCCACCAGGGTCATGTCCAGCGGCCGCACAATCGTCTCCGGCGTGATGCCGTGCTCTTCGTTGTAGGCGCTCTGAATCGCACGCCGCCGGTAGGTCTCGTCGATTGCCTTCTGCATGGACTCGGTCATGTTGTCTGCATAGAGAATCGCGCGCCCGTTCAAGTTGCGAGCGCAGCGGCCCATGGTTTGGATCAACGACCCCGCCGAGCGCAGAAAACCCTCTTTGTCGGCATCCAGGATCGCCACCAGCGAAACCTCCGGAAGATCGAGACCCTCGCGCAGCAGGTTGATGCCAATCAGCACGTCGAATTCGCCCTTGCGCAAATCGCGCAGGATCTTGATGCGCTCCAAGGTTTCGATCTCGGAATGCATATAGCGGCAGCGTACCCCGACCTCGCTGTAATACTCCGCCAGGTCCTCGGCCATACGTTTGGTTAAGGTCGTAACCAGCACCCGCTCATGTTTTTCTGAGCGTTGGCGGATCTCATGCAGTAAATCGTCGATCTGCCCTTTCACCGGACGAACTTCCACCTCAGGATCGATGAGGCCCGTGGGACGGATAATCTGCTCCACCACGACACCTGCAGATTTCGTCAGCTCGTAGGGTCCGGGCGTCGCCGAAACATACACTGCCTGATTCACGCGGTGCTCGAACTCCTCGAAAGTAAGCGGACGGTTATCCAGCGCACTGGGCAGCCGAAAACCGTACTCGATGAGGTTCTGCTTGCGGGAACGGTCGCCGTGCCACATGCCGTGCAGCTGCGGGATCGTCTGATGCGATTCGTCGATGAACAGCAGGTATTCGCGCGCCACGTAGTCGAGCAGCGTTGGCGGAGGCTCACCCGGCAAACGTCCGGTGAAATGCCGGGAATAGTTTTCGATCCCGTGGCAGTAACCCATCTCTCGAATCATCTCCAGGTCAAAGCGCGTGCGCTGATGAACGCGCTGCGCTTCCACCATCCTTCCCTGCTTTTCCAGCTCCGCTTCCCACCAGGCGAGTTCTTCCAGAATGGAGTCGGTAGCCGCATTCTTGCGTTCCGGCTTCATCACGTAATGCGTCTTGGGATAGATCGGCAGACGCCCGTACTTCTGTTTCACCGTCCCGAACAGGGGATCAATCTGTGCCAGCGACTCGACTTCATCGCCCCATAACTCGACCCGGTAGGCGTTGTCGTCGTAGGTGGGAAAGATCTCAATGACGTCGCCGCGAACCCGGAAGGTCCCGCGCCGGAAGTCTCCCTCCGTGCGCTCATACAGGATCTCGACCAGCTTGCGAACAATGTCGTCCCGCTTGATCTTCTGTCCCTTCTCCAGGAACAGCAGCATGCCGTAATAGGCCTCCGGCGATCCCAGGCCGTAAATGCAGCTCACCGAAGCGACAATGATGCAGTCGCGGCGCTCGAACAGCGATTTGGTGGCTGAAAGCCGAAGTTTGTCGAGCTCGTCGTTGATGGTCGCTTCCTTCTCGATATAAACGTCAGCCGCCGGGATGTAGGCCTCCGGCTGGTAGTAGTCGTAATAGGAGACGAAATACTCGACGGCGTTGTGGGGAAAGAACGACTTGAACTCGTGATACAACTGCGCCGCGAGAGTCTTGTTATGCGCCAGAATCAGCGCCGGCCGGTTGACCTCTTCGATGACCTTGGCCATCGAGTACGTCTTGCCCGAGCCAGTCACGCCGAGCAGCACCTGGTGCTTCTCGCCGTCGTAGATGCCTCGCGTCAACGACTCGATGGCTTTTCCCTGGTCTCCCTGCGGCTTATACGAACTGACGAGTTTGAAGTCCATTCCTGCCAGGTTTCCCCTTGCAAACTGGTTCTGACCCCCTCACAGAAAGCAATTTCGTCGAGTGGGCATCTCTCCATTATACGACTGAGTGACCAACCGGCTCCGCAGACCGCGCAGAGGCGTTTGTCGATGATGCCACCAGATCCCAACCTCAGTTGCCCGCCGGCCTCAGTGAGTCTATGCTGTTGCCCCGCAGCTGATTTTGGCCAGGAATCGAATTAAAGATGGGCGCGCCACCTGTCATGAGCGTGGGCAGTTGCAGCGGACGCTGGTTTACCTTGTTGGTTCCGCCCGAATTAACTTGACCGAATGTCAGTTTTGTTTTCTAAGCTGACACTTGACGGAATGAGCCGGGAGTTCCAAGGAAGCTCCGGCTGTCTGGGAGAAGCAATTGAACTTCCTGAACCGCTTGCAACCTCTCGGCCTACTCGTACTGCGCCTTGCTCTGGGCACAATCATGATCGCTCACGGCTGGCAGAAGATCGCTGATCACATGAACATGATCACCGGGATGATGCATCAGCTCGGGGTACCGCAGTTCATGGCTTACCTGGTGGTTGCGGCGGAGTTCGGCGGAGGCATCCTGCTCGTGCTGGGTTTCCTCACGCGATTGGCCGCCCTCGCGATCTTTGTTGACATGCTGGTAGCCATTTTGAAAGTCCATCTGCCGCACGGGTTATTCTCCAGCAATGGCGGATTCGAGTTTCCGCTGGCTTGCGCCGCTATTGCGTTCTCGCTGATTTGGAGTGGCGCCGGACCCATTGCCGTCGATTGGTTGTGGGGCAGCAAGGGACGATAGCCTGGGCCGACCGCCGATTCATCGAGCGTGACTCGATTGACTAGGTGCCGGGGGCTTTCTCTTCTTCGCCTTTGAGTTCGTTGTAGCGCTCTTCCATGTGCTGCAGAACTTCATCCAACTCTGGTGGCCCTTGGTTGACGCGTTCCCGCGCCGCTTTCAACAGCAGCAAATTGTCCCAGGTGGTCTTGACCATCCAGGACGCTTTCGCCGCGGCAAGCGTCTTCGGCAGCACCCGGCTCACCATGACCCAATCATTGCCAATCGCGCTCAACTCCAGAACGGTAGCCAGGTCCCAGTAATCGCTCGATGAGATGCCCCCGCGCCGTGCGACCGCAAAACTCACCAGCGGTACCAATTGATCCGCACGCTTCAACGCGTCCGCATCGCCCTTCTCGATCAGGAGGGTAATCGCATTAACGCCCGGATAATAGTCACGCGGATCACTTTCGAATCCCTTTGCGTAAGCCTCGATCGCGTCATCGAGCGCCGCAACGGCCATCAGGCTCTTCTTCTTTTTCAGTTCTTTGTAACGATCTTTATGGATCCGGCCCAGGATTCCAAGCGTCTCCGGGTCTGTGCCCTTCTCCTTGATAAGGTTGTCAAGAATCTGCTGTGCCTCGTCACGGTCACCCGGCCCGTTTCTACGGTTCAACGCCAGCGCGCGCTGCTGGCGCACCATCGCATTCGACTTCAGATAGTCCGGGAACTCATCCGACAGATTCACCATGTCGTCCCAGGCGCTCACATCGCGGAAGGAAAGCATCAGATCGACAAGGACCTCGTTCTGTGCCACCTTTAAGTCTCCCAGGGCCTGCCGGATGTCCCGCAGCGCCGCCAGTCTCTTTTCATCCGAGGACTTTGCCCGGGCGTCAGCCAGCTGTTTCCTGAACTCCTCCGAGTGCTGTACTTCATCCTGAAAAATCTCTGTGACTTCATGCGGCAGGTCGATCCTGGGGAAGTTCGGGATCAGTTGGAAGATGGGGCTGTCTTTGGAAGCCGCGCCGTGGATTGCTGCGTCCAGTCGCGCACCCAAGTCCGTCCGCAGTTTCTCGGCAGCCTCGTCGGTCAGTCTGCCTTTTTCCAGCGTATAAGGAATCGCCCGCACCAGGCTGACATCGAAGGGAAGCGCGTGGATGGCTGCGAAAATCGGCACTGTGGTGAACGGCCGCGCTGTGTGCCGGATACCGAGCTCGTAAAACACATTCGGATTCGAGAGCGTCAGATCGGCAACCACAAAATCAGACAGCAAGAGCCTGCCGAACATGGGCGCGTGAATGATCCCGCCGGAGCGCTCCCGGTCGCCACGAACCGGCTCCAGCCCGGCTTTTGTGATTGCCGGTTCGATCGCCGCCTCGTAGATCTGGTCGAAATCAACCTCCATGCCGCTCGCCAGGTCCGGCTTCTTTCCGAAAGGCATGTCAACGAAGCACACCGCACGTAAAGCCATAAGCTCATCTCTCCCGACATCAGCAACGCGACGCCTTGTTGGGCGCCTTGATCGGCCTCGGATCTAGTAGTTCGCCAACTGTTCCATCGCCCGGTAGAAATCCTCCGCCTGCGGCAGGATTTCATCCTCCAGGATGGGCTGATACGCGACGAATGTGTCCTTCGCTGCAACCCGTTTCACCGGAGCATCCAACTGGTCGAACAGTTCGTCGGCAATGCGCGCGGCAATCTCCGCGCCATAACCCCAACTCAACATGTCCTCATGCGCCACCAGGACACGGCTGGTTTTCGTCACCGACGTCGCAATCGCCTCCCAGTCGTAGGGGCTGAGCGTTCGCAAGTCAATCAGTTCCACGCTGACGCCGTGCTCGCGCTCGATCCGCTGCGCCGCTTGCAAAGCGCGCGGGACAACCGCTCCGTAGGTGATGACGGTCAAGTCGTGGCCGGGCCGCACAATCTTCGCCTTGCCGAATGGGACCATGTAATCCGGCCCGGGGTAGGGCGCGCGGCCAAACGTCTCGCGGTACAGCCGCTTGTGCTCCAGGAACAACACGGGATCATCGCAGCGAATCGCCGTCCTCAGGAGTCCGTTGGCATCAAGCGCATTGGATGGAAATACCACCCTCATGCCCGGCGTATGGGTGAAGATGCTCTCACCGCACTGCGAGTGGTACACGGAGCCACCGGTAAGATAGCCGCCAATCGCCACGCGCACGACGGCCGGCGCCGAGAATGCATTATTCGAACGCCAGCGTATCAGGGGCAGCTCGTTGCGCAGCTGATGCATCGCCGGCCAGATGTAATCGAAGAACTGGATTTCCACCACCGGCTTCAAACCGCGGGTTGCCATCCCCACCGCACGGCCGACGATGTTCGCCTCCGCCAGTGGTGAATTGAAAACCCGCTCCGAGCCGTACTCGTATTGCAATCCGGCCGTCAGCTTGAAGACGCCACCCTTGCCCTTGACCTGCTTCTCTTTGAGATATTCCTCACGGCTGCAATCGGCAACGTCTTCGCCAAACATCACAATCCGCGGATCGCGCGCCATCTCATCTTTCAGGCAGGCATTTATGAGATCGGCCATCGTTTTCTCAGGACTTGCCGTCCCCCCTTGCGACGGCTTGGGATGTACCGCTTCGGTCTGGAAAGCCGATGACGCGGGATCAAGATCGGCAGAATACACAAACTGCTTGTAGGAGTCCGGTGCGGGCAACGCAGCCGCAACCGCGCGGTCGCTGGCTTCCTGGATTTCTGCATTTACATCCTTCTCCAGTTCGTCAATTCCCTTCTCATCCAGGATGCCCTCGCGCACCAGGAACAATTGGAAGCGCGTGATCGGATCGCGTTCGACCTCCTGGTTACGCTCGGAGTCAGGACGGTAGAGTTTCTCGTCATCGGAAAGCGAGTGCGAATACGGACGAATCACATGCCCGTGCACGAATGCCGGTCCGTTGCCGGAGCGGATGTACTCGACTGCAGCCTTGAGCGTGGCATAACTAGCCACTGGGTCGGTACCGTCCACTTCGGCAAAATGGAAGTTTGGGAAGCCCTTCACCAGGTTGCTGATGTTGCCACCCGCAGTCCCCACCTCGACTGGAACAGAGATGGCATACTCGTTGTCCTCGATGAGGTAAAGGACCGGCAGCTTGAGGTTCGACGCGCTGTTCAACGACTCCCAGAACTCGCCCTCGCTGGTGGTGCCGTCGCCCGAGGAAACATAAATGACCTCGTCTCCGTGGAAGGTCACATCCTTGAATTGGCGATAGTCGCCGGGCACTTTCTCCGCGGCTTGCGAATGGCGATTGAAGTAGCGCCCAGCTTCCGCACAGCCCACCGCCTGGAGGAACTGTGTACCGGTCGGTGAGGACTGGGTGACGATATTCAACTTCTTGTGCCCCCAGTGCGATGGCATCTGACGGCCACCAGAGTTGGGATCGTCGGCCGCTCCCACGGCTTCCAGCAGCTGCTCGTAAGGCGTCATGCCCAGCGTCAGGCACAGCGCCCGGTCGCGGTAGTAGGGATAGAACCAGTCGTAGCCGGGCCGCAGTACCAGGCCTGCTGCGACCAGCAGCGCCTCGTGTCCTGCGCCCGAGATTTGGAAGAAAATCTTCTGCTGGCGCTTGAGCAGGATCTCGCGATCGTCGATCCGGCGCGAGAGATACATCAGGCGGTAAATCTGGACCAACTGCTGCCGGGTGAGCCCGGCATACGCATCGCCGGGAGCGGCCTTTGCGGCGGTAACTTTAGGCTGTACTTTGGTGGTTGCCATCCATGACCTCAGCAGTGAAAATGCGGAACCCGATACGGCCGTCGAACGCCTTATTGTAAATGTTGCGAGCTGTTTCCTTCAGCCCCGCTGCCGTTCACGCCTCTCCGCTCACTGAGTCGAATGGCTATACTGGAAGGCTAATGATACGCACGTTTCGTCCGATTCCGCTTAAGAAAATCAAGCTCGTCATTTTTGATCTCGATGGCACTCTCATCGATTCAGAACTCGATCTCGCCGCTGCGGTGAACGCCATGTTGCGCCATTTTGGCCGCCTTGAGCTGCCCATCCAGGTCATCGGCACCTACATCGGCGACGGGGCACCGACCTTGATTCGCCGGGCGCTCGGCGACCCCGCCGATCGCGAGTTCCTGCAGGACGCGCTGAATTACTTCCTTGCCTATTATCGCGACCATAAACTTGACAGCACCTACCCCTATAAGGGAATCCAGCAGGCCCTGCAGCAGATTGGCAACGGCGGACGGTCACCCGCGCACTCTGGCGGTGCTCACCAATAAGCCGGTGCGAGCGTCGCAAGCCATCATCGCGGGACTGGGTCTGGCGGAGCACTTTTTCCAGATCTACGGCGGCAACAGCTTCGCCACCAAGAAGCCGGACCCCTTCGGCGCTCACACCCTGATACGCGAGGCCGGGACGACGGCCGACGCCACGGTGATGGTGGGTGACTCGGAGGTGGATATCCTGACCGCTCGCAACGCCGGACTGTGGAGCGTGGGCGTGACGTACGGGTTCGCTCCGCAAACTCTGCAGCAAGTGCCGCCCGACGTGCTGGTGGACAGCCCGGCGGAACTGGCAGCCGCGCTTAACGGTCGGTCACGCGCCGCACCCGGAAGAGGCACGAACGAAGTAGCGCGTGCTGGTATCCTTGTCGCATGTCGCAGCCCAACGCACATTCGCCGTTTCAGGATGGTTTCGCCGCGCTCTGGCATGAGCCGGCGCTCCTGGCGGCCGAGCTGACCTGGCGTTGGTGCTTCGGTCTCGCGGCGTGGGGCCTGGCGATCGTTTCCGCCGCCCTGTTTCTCGACAGCCTGAAAATCTCTTTCAGCGATGAGCTCTTGCTGGGCACACTCCGGCCCGCATTGCTGGATGGTGCGGTCCGGCGCATCTTCCGGGGCAGCTTGGACCGTTTTCTGTGGGAGCAGGCCATTCTCATTCTTGGCATGCTGCTCCTCTGGTCTTTCGCCGCAACGGCCGGCCGCGCTGCAACTCTTCGTCGGTTGGTCGCAATGTTCGCCGTCAGCGAAGAACCGCAGGAAATGAGTTGGAAATTTGAACCCATCTTCCTGCTCAATCTGCTGCGGGTTATGTGGTCCCTGATCGCGCTGGCAGCCATGCTGGTTTCTTTGGCGGCCGGCCTCATCATGGCCAACAACCAGCGAGCCCTCAGGGCGGCCTTCTTTCTTTCCTTCGGCGTCGGCTTGTCATGGGCCTTCGGAGCGGTGCTCAACTGGTTCTTCGGCCTGGCGCCACTGTTCTGCATTCGCAACGGCGTGGAGGCGCCGGAGGCGCTAGCTCAATCTGTTGATTTCTCTTCCCGCCAGGCTGGGCGGTTATTCGGACTCGGGATCGGATTCATCGCCGTTCGCATCGTCTGGGCAGGAACCATGTTTCTTGCCGTGCTGGCTCCGTTGAAACTGGTTCACCACATCGCTCCTGCTTGGATCGTCGCGATGATGGCAACCGTGATGCTGGTGTATTTCGCGGGAGCTGACTTGCTTTATCTCGCCCGCCTGGGAGCCTATACAGCGCTGGCCGAAGACGATTCGCATCCGGTTGCGGCACCGGAAGAGGTGCGCCCGGACGAACCGATTGTGCCGCCGGATATTGCGCCAATTGTCGAACCGGCCTAATCGCAGCACATCGGAAGAGACTCCGTCGAATCGCCGCGACCGAAGCCAACTGCACTGACCTCTAGTGCGTCAGTTGCAGCCTCTCTTCTTCCTTCTTCATATTGGCGATCGCGAGTAGCTCCACCGCTTTCTGCGCGATATGCTCGGCGCTGACCTCAAACTCTTTGATTAGTTCCCACGGCGCGCCTGAATCTCCGAAGCGGTCTTTCACCCCAATCGCGCCCGTGATCACCGGCACTCCATACAGCTCGGGACTTTCGGTCAGAATCGCCGCTGACGCGCCATGCCAGCGCGCCGATCTGATGCTCTTCCGCGGTTACCACCACCCCGGTTTCCTTCGCGGCCCGGATGATCGCCCTCTCGTCGATCGGCTTCATGGTGTGCATGTTCACGACCCGCGTCTCGTAGCCGAACTCCCGCTTCAGGATCCACGCCGCGCGCATGGCCTCCGGCACCATCGGCCCGCAGGCGATGATGCTCAAGTCTTCGCGCTCATTGTCATAGTTCGGCGCCAACACGGTTTCGAATGCATCAATCATTTCCGGCGATTCACGACGCAGGCGGGTTACATTCGCCATCCCGAACACGAACGGCGTCTCTTCCCGGGTGATGATGGGCGTGGCCTCGCGCGCAAAACGAATGTACTTCGGGCCAACGTGCTGAAGCAGCAAATAGTCCGTGGCCTTGCGCGTTTCGACGGCGTCGCAGGGCACCACCACCGACATGTTGGGCAGCCCGCACATCGCGAACAGGTCTTCCAACGCCTGATGGGTGGCGCCGTCGGGGCCAACCGAAACTCCGCCGTGCGCTCCCGCAATCAGCACGTTGAAGTTGCCGTAGCAGACCGACACCCGAATCTGGTCCAGATTGCGCGCCGCCGCGAACGTTCCGTACGTCCCGAAGACCGGCAGCTTCCCTTCCCGCGCCAGTCCCACCGCCGCGGCCGTCGCCGACTGCTCGGCAATGCCCATGCTGATCCAGCGGTCTTTGCGCTGCGGCTTGCCGGAGTAGAAATCGCTGATCGTAATCGAGCCTGAAATGTCGAGCCCGAGGCAGACCACCCGCTCGTCGTCGCCGTTGTTCTGCAGCGATTGCCCGAAGCCTTTGCGCGTAGGCTCCATCTTTACCTTCATCTGGCTGGTGCTGTTCCACCAGTAATCGCGCGAGAAGCTTGGCGTCTTGCCGGCAAGCGTGACGTCCACTTCCTTCTGATACTCTTTCGCCTTCTTCAGCAGCGCGTCGTAGGCGATCACGTTCTTCAGGCCCAGCTCGTCCAGCGCCTTCACCATCTCGTCGTAGCTCGGGGCCTTGCCATGCCATCCGGCGACGTTCTCCATGAAGCTCACGCCCTTGCCCTTCACCGTATTGGCAATGATCACCGTGGGCTTACCGGCAGCCGGAACTGCCTTCGCCTTCTGCAGAGCATCCACGACCTGAGGAATGTCGTGACCGTCAATCTCGATCACCTCCCAGCCAAAGCTGCGATAGCGCTCCTCCAGCGGCTCGACGTTCATCACGTCCTTCACCCAGCCGTCAATCTGCAGGCGGTTGCGGTCAATGATGCCCACCAGGTTGTCAAGCTTGTAGTGCGACGCCTCCATCACCGCTTCCCAAATGTTGCCTTCCTGCTGTTCGCCGTCGCCCATGATGCAGAAGACCGTGTGGCCGTCGTTGTCGAGCCTTGCCGGCAATGTGCCATGCCGACCGCGATGCTGAGGCCCTGCCCCAGCGAACCGCTGGAAACCTCCACGCCCGGCAGCTTCAGCCGGTGCGGATGTCCCTGGAATGGCGAATAGAGCTTGCGCAGGGTAACGATGTCTTCGATGGGGAAATAGCCGGCGAATCCCAGGCCGAGATAGAGCGCGGGAGCTTTGTGCCCGCCCGACCAGATGATGCGGTCGCGTCCGCTCCAGTCGGGATTGTCGGGATCGTGTCTGGCGACCTTCAGGTACAACGCTGCCACGATCTCCATCATGGAGAGCGTGCCTCCGGAGTGGCCCGAGCCGGCGGCGCATAGCGCCACCAGGTCGTAGCCGCGCATCAAGCCGGGCGGCCTGCTCAAGTTCTTCGATGGAAAACTCGCGGACCACAGCGTTGGAGAAAGAGTTAACGATCGGCATGGATGAATCCTTTGTGCGGGTGAGGACGGCATGTGCTCGCGCTCTTTCGCCTGGCGTTCAGCGAATCCTCGCATCGACGGTTACGCGCTCGCGCGCCGGACACTTCACCCTGCGATATGTGGGACCCCGGTAACAAGGCTAGGCGGGAACGAACATTGGGTCAGTGAGGCAGGTCACCGGCGGTTGTGATGCGGATGGAGAGCAACTGAGACATCGTGCAGCAACGCGTCGGTGTTCGGCTCCAGGCGTGCGCTGACTCTCCTGCATTGGCACTCAGCCACAGTACTCGCTGAGACGACTGCAGGTGTCATCCAGACCGGAGATCTAGTCCGAGCTGAGGGACAACGCGCGTGAGCCATGTACTATCCACATACCTGGTCTGTCTCATCTCGGACTTGAGTGGTATCGCTCCAGTCCGCCCTACCCCCTCCCCCGCCTACCTGGAATCAACAACTTAGACAAGAAATCTCCGGTAAACTGCTTGAGCCCCAATGGTTTATAGTAAAATGCTTGAGCCGCAGTGACTTACGCCAGAAGCGGCTCTACACTTCAAAAGTGCGCAGTTTCCTGGTAACGAACTGACTAAACGCCTGGCGATTCGGCCTGCCCGCCGAGCCACTGTCCACTGGCCACTGTTTGTCAAAGATCAGCGGCCTCGGGAGGGCCCGTTTTGGACTCCAACGAGGCATGAAGACACTGGGCCTCACGGCGCCAGTGTACCGTCCGGTTCGCCATGGTCAAGTTACGAAGGTACATGTCGGGTAACTGTACTTTCGTAACTTTTGGGCGCAGGGTAACCTGATGCCGAGCCGGCGGGCTAGACACAATGCTCAACTCGCTCCAGCCAGAAAGTGGCGATGGTAGAGCCACCGAGGCGTTTGAGTAAGTTATTTACTTGACAGCAGGCTCATCGTGCTATCGTGTCCTGCGCAGATCCACTTCCGCGAGGATTCTTCCGATGACCAAGGGTGCGCACTGGCGACGTATCTCGGTGGCGGCGTGATATTAGGCCTCGTCGGGACCTTGAGATTAAACTGTTGACGCGCCGAGCCATATTCACCGTGACTTGAATCCGAATCGTCACCATACACAGACAAGAACAGCAACCCATCGAGTTGCTACTCTAGAATCGCGTGGCCGGAGATGCCTGGCAAACAACGTACACACTTCTGTGGATTGGGTGTCCGGCGATAACGGAACCTACTATGTAACGATTGCCCCCAAGTCTTGCTTGATAGGGGAGGTACTCCCGTGTACAACGCCAATACAAGTTACCTCCGCAGGTACGTCAGGCGGAGCGTACCAGTTAAGCAGTACTGCTGTTAGGGGTTGCAATAAGCTGGGCCAACACCCTCCTCGTGCTACATCACTTATGACATTTCGCTGGATCCGGGTGGTGCGCCCTCCTGCGTGCAGCATTACCCCGGTGGCATCGGCTATGACACTGGCATCCATATTGACCGTTGACTCCAAGTTCTCTTAACCTGTCAGTTTTTGGAAATTCCGATTATCCTTGAGAGCATCGAAGTCAGGCGTGTCCCTTATGTTGGGACGGGAAGCGCCTGCTTTGACAGCTTTCTCGAGCCATAGCCGAGTGTTCGGTGATCTCCAAAATGATTGTAAACAAGGGCAGCTCTGAACATCACCATCGGGATCTTCAGGTGCCTAACGCCAAAGCTCTCTGGGCATACTCGATTGCTGTGTCCCGCTCGTCGAGCATTGCACTGTACTCCGCGATGTACGCTCCGCTAGTTGCATTTCGTGGATTTACTGCAAATTGAGAACGCGCCAAGGCAATCGCCTTCTGGTAAGCCGGCTTTGACTCCGCTCTGCGTCCAGGGATCCAGTACAGCGCGTCCGCCGAGATTCCCCCAATTCAAAGGATCCTGATCGTCGATTTGCAGGGCCTTCTTATAGGCGTCCACGGCATCGGGGAAGCGATGCACCCAGAAGTAGGCAGCTCCCAAGATTCCCGTAGGCTAGCGTTGGGCCGCAAATCGATCGACCGCTTCAGGGCGGTGACAGCTCCTCGGAATAGCGACCCTCATACGCATATATGCCCCCTAGATTGGAGTAGCCTCGATAGTTGTCCGGCGCCAGTTCGGTGACCTCTGCGAAACATGTCGGCAGCTTCCGAATAGCGTCCCTGATCGGCGTAAAACGCTCCCAACCAGTTGTAGACTGCCCAGTAGTTAGGGCGAAGGAGGATGGCTTTCTTGTAAGCCGCTTCTGCAGCTCCTGGATTGCCGAGTTTCTGGTAGGCGTCTGCCAAGTGCCCAAGCGCGTAGTCACTGTTGGGGTCAAGTTCGACAGCTCGTTGGTAACTGCTTCACCGCATCCTCATACTTGCCGGTTCCAAAGAGAACGTTCCCCAAACAAGTGTGACCCTCGGCAAGATCGGGGCGATGGCCAGGGCTCTCTCGCAGTTTGTCGGACGCCTTGGTCAGCCATTCTTTGCCTCGATTCATGCTGCTGATAGCCGATCCAGTAGGCCTCTCCAAGCCCGGCATAGGCCGGTGCGTAGTTGGGATCGATCTGAATCGCATGCCCGAATTCGGCAATGGCATTGTCGATGTTCTCCGGCTTCTCATATTCCTGAAGATAGCCCCGGCCGCGGATGTAGGCTTCGTAGGCAGCAGGCTGCGTATCCTGGCTGGACCTTCAATCTGCGGCGTTCTTCCGGCGTTGATCTGTGCCGGCAACATGTCCAACGCTGCGCTGACCACTTTGTCTTGCAGGCCGAAGGTGTCGGTTACCTCAGCTTCAATGCTCTTGGCAGCGAGTTGCCGATGGGTTCTCGAGTCCACAAGGTAGCAGTTGATCCTGAACGTCTGTCCCGACCGCTGGAGACTACTTTCCAGAACCAAGTCGGTGCCAAATTCTCGCCGCGCATCCTCGGCCGTCTTCACCCCCTTGTCCCGGAGGTCCCGTGGTGAAACCACCTGAATGGCATCGCTGTTACTGGCTTGCACTAGCTTGGCGGTGACGCGTTTCGGTCAGACCCAGTCCCAAGGCATTCGTTGCTGGGTCCTGCCCAACGGTGTCGATGGGCAGCACCGCCATGATCTTCTGCTGGACCTTCGGTGGCCACAGGTATCTCCACGCGGCGATTCCAGCCACGATTCCGAGCACCAGCACTGCCGCCAGGATGAGCAGCCCCACGGATCTTCCTATTCCTGCGCAATCGCACCGCGGTCAGACTTTGGGTGGACGCTGCCGTGTCTTGCCCGGCACTAAGCCGCGACAGGTCGTCCAGCAGTTCGCTGGCCGACTGATACCGCAAATCCGGGATCTTTCTCCAGGCACTTCAAGATGATCGCTTCCAGCCCCTCCGAAATGTCCGGCTTCTTGATGCGCGGCGCCGGCGGCAGGGAATGCAGAATGGCCTCCCACAGCAGTTGCCCGCGTTGCGGAAATGGCCTTGATCCGGTCGCCAGCTCGTAGAGACACGACCCCGGCAGAGTAGATGTCCGAGCGGCTGTCGGGCTCCCGCCCGTCCAGTTGTTCGGGCGACATATAGGCAGGAGTCCCCGCCAAGCCGGGCGCCTCCAGCGTGATCGGTCGCATCGATGGTTCGAGGGTTCGGGCCCCGGGCGCGTCAAAGAGTTGGGCCAGGCCAAAGTCCAGGATCTTCAGGACGTTGTCCGGCGTCACCCGCAGGTTGCCGGGCTTGAGGTCGCGGTGGATGATCCCCTGCGCGTGCGCCGCCGTCAGTCCGCGCGCCAGTTGCAGTCCAAGCGACATCACTTCCTTCTCCGGCAGGGCGCCCCTGATGCAGCCGTTCGTTGAGCGAGACGCCTGGAACATACTCGATGACCAGGTAGTCCAGCCCGCGTTCCGAATGGAAATCGTAAACTGCCTCGACATTGGGATGGTTCAGCCGGCCCAGGATCAGGGCTTCGCGGCGGAAACGTCTGCGCGCCGCCTCGTTGGCCAACGTCTTGGGATTGAGCACCTTGACTGCAACGTCGCGCTCGAGCCGCTCGTCGCGAGCACGGTACACAACGCCCATGCCGCCAGCTCCGATCTCTTCGATGAGACGGAAATGGCCAAGGACCTGCCCGGGGGTGAGGCTAGGCGCCACCATATCGACTCGTACAAGCGAATCGTATGATGGTTCGAGCCGACGGTCAATGTAAGTCATTGCAGTCGACCTGATACCCAGCATAGGACGCTTGATGATGCAGACGGTCACCAGCACTTGTGATCGGGTCGCCAAAGTCGGCGTGCCGGTCGCAAGTACTACAGGCACTTAAGTAGGTTGATTCAGCGCAACGGTGCCGGATCTATTCCGGTTGGTGCGCCCGGTAGCTGGCCCGCAATTCGGCCACGATGTCATCCGCCGCCTCGCGCGCCACCTCACGCTTCTCGGGAGGAAAGGAAATAGCGCCGACGCGTGCGTGGCCGCCGCCGCCGTAGCGTTCGCAAATCTTCGCCAGATTCTCAAAGTGGCTGACCTGCGCCCAGGGGTTGGAGCCGACCGAAACCTTGGTGCGAAAGCTGCTCTTGCTGAGTCCGACGGAGTAAACACAGTCAGGGTGCAAATAGTACGGTATGAACTTGTTGTAGCCTTCGAGTTCGTAGTCGGTAACGTCGAAGAAGACGGTGCCATCCTTGCACTGGGTGCGCTCACGCATGATCTCAATCGAGCGGCGGTGCCGCTCCATCAACGTCGGAATGCGCCCGGCGATCATCGGGTCGGCAACAATTTCAGCCAGCGGCTTGTAGGCCAGCATCGGAATCAAGCTGGGGATGAGCTGAGGGTCCTGGTTCGCCTCGATCACCATGGTCAGCTTCATGGCCGGCGCTTTCATCTCCACCGCCGACTGCGGATCGTCGTAGAGCGCGCCATCAATGATGTCGGCCCACTCGATCAACTCCGCGGCCGGTGCGGGATTGAAGCCGAAGCGCTGCTCGGTGACCGCAGCGATGAACTTTGTGCACGAACGGAAATCGGGATCGTAAAACTTGGTATTGCTTTGTTCCTGCTCGAAATGGGAAGCGTCTGCGGGCGTCAGGAAGGCGCTCTGATGATGGTCAAACCACCAGGTGATGCGTGGCGAAGAGGAGTACTTGAAATCGACGATGGCGTTTTCGTCGCCGGTGAAGTCGGCCTCGTTAAACAGCGCCCCGGCGCGATGCACCAGGCCCATGTACTCGAACTCGGCGTGTTCGCGGATGCGTTCGCGGTAAAAGCGCGTGAACAGCGCCGCCGAGCAGGCGCCATCGAAACACTTGTCATGATAGAAAACCCGTATCCTCACAAAGCCTTTCTTGGGTAGAGCGGGCCTTAAGGCCCGCGTCAAAGTCTTTTCTTTCACCTGAGCGGGCTTCAGCCCGCCACCAGCTCTTCGCGAAAAATGAAAAGTAAATAGAAATGACACTTCGGGAGTGAGTATGTCAAGTGCGAACGACACGCGCAGCGAAAAGCGGGGCCGTAGCGGCCCCTCCGAATGCGTATTTGTCGGGAATTACGAGCCAGCCTGCTTCTCCGCCAGATCGCCCACGAACGGCAGCTTGAACATCTCGTGCTGATAGGCCTTGATCACCAACAGCAGCCACAGCGCCAGAATGGCAAGACCATAGAGCGGCCAGAGGATTGCCGCGAAAATCCACCCTATTAACGGCATGAAGTGCAGAATCGAAGAGACAATGGCCAGCACGATATTGACGACGACCAGCGCCACCGCGGTGAACAAGCACTGAAACGAGTGAAAGCGTACGAACCGGTTGCGATTGTACGGCTCAATCAGGAGGAAGATGATCGCAGGAATGATGGTGAAGTAAGCCAGCATGCCGGCCACGTTCTCGGCTATCGGCGCAGCCGGAGCAGCGGTCGTGCCGTAGCTGCCGGTTGGCCCTGGCGGCGGAGCCGGAGGAGTTTCTGGAGCAGGCTGCGGTCCTGCGGCTTTGCCGCACTTTGGACAGAAGGCCGCGTTGTCGGCCATCTGGAAACCACATGCTGAACAGAATGCCATTGGACCTCCTCAGCGGTACCGGCCGGGCAGAATTCCGCTTCGCGGCGGACAATAACAGAGTCGGGATGCTTACGCAAAGGAAAACATCGATAACCCGGAGACGGCTGTCGTGAAAGAGAAACGAAGAGGCAGGCAGCGAATGGCCAAGAGCGAGGAGCGAAAAGCGTCCTCTATGCCCCGCAGCACTTCTTGTACTTCTTGCCGCTGCCGCAGGGGCAGGGATCGTTGCGGCCAACCTTGTCGCCGCGCACGACCTGCTGCACCGGACCTTGGTCGCCGCCGCCCGCCATGCGGGCCTGCTCCAATTCGCGGCGCTTGCGGCGCTGGAAGGCTTCTTCCATATCGTCCACGGAGGTCGTAGCCCGGCCCCGGCGTCCGCCGGTGCTGAATGCCGCCACCGCGTCGCCATTCCCATCCGCGGGAGCAAGTTCATGCTGCGGAACAGGCCGCGATGGGGCCTCGATCACCTGCATCAGGTACAGGTAGCGGACTGTTTCCTCTTCGAAGCGCTCCATCATGGCTTCGAACATGTCGAACGATTCGCGCTTGTACTCCACCAGCGGATCGTGCTGGCCGTAGCCGCGCAGCCCGATGCCCTCCCGCAAGTGGTCCATGCTGAGCAGGTGGTCCTTCCACTGCTGGTCAATCACGCTCAACATGATGATGCGCTCGTGGTGGCGCATGGCATCCGGACCAATCAGCTGCTCCTTGGCGTCGTAGCGCTCTTTGAGCTTCTCGAAGATGCTGTCGCCCAGCTCCTGGCGGTTCAGCTTTTCGGCTTCGATCCCTTCGGCGGCGATATCCACACCAAAGCGCGTGAAGAGCTGGCTCTTCAGGCTCTTGATGTCCCAGTCTTCGGCATGCGTATCCTTTGCGGCGTACTTATCCAGCAGACCACCGAGAATGTCGCGCACGTAGTCTTCGAGGATGAGCTCTTTCTGGTCGATGCCTTCCAGCAATTGGCGGCGCAATCCATAAACCGCCTGGCGCTGCTTGTTCATCACATCGTCGTACTCGAGCAGGTGTTTGCGGGCTTCGAAGTTTTGTCCTTCGACCGCCTTCTGTGCCGCCTCAATGCGCCGCGTGATCAGTCGTGACTCGATGGGAACGCCCTCTTCCATGCCCAGCCGCTGGAGCAGGTTCGACACCCACTCCTTGGCGAAGATGCGCATCAGGTCATCTTCCAGCGACAGATAGAAACGCGAGGCGCCCGGGTCGCCCTGTCGACCGGCGCGGCCACGCAACTGGTTGTCAATGCGCCGCGCCTCATGGCGTTCGGTGCCCAGGATGAACAGGCCGCCCAGCGCCGTGACCTCGTCGTGCTCGACGTCGGTCGCTTCCTTGTAGCGGGCGTTGATCTCGTTCCAATGCGCGGTCGGCACCTGATACTCGTTGCCGCCGTAGTAGAAGTAGGAAATGTTGGGATCGTCAGGTTTGGCGTTGACCTCACCAGCGGCCACGCGAAGCTGCTGCGCCAGCCCCTTCTTTATGCACTCCTGCTTGGCCATGAATTCGGGATTGCCGCCGAGCAGAATATCGGTGCCGCGCCCGGCCATGTTGGTCGCAATGGTGATCGCGCCCTTGCGCCCGGCCTGGGCGACAATCTCAGCTTCCTTCTCGTGGTACTTGGCGTTCAGCACGACATGCTTGACGCCCTTCTTCTTCAGCAAGTCGGAGAGGCGTTCGGACTTCTCCACCGATGTCGTGCCCACCAGCACCGGCTGGCCAGTCTCGGCGAGCTTCTGTATCTCGTCCGACGCTGCGAAATATTTCTCCTTCTCGGTCCGGTACACGACATCCGAATTCTCGATACGCAACAAGTCCCGATTCGTCGGGATCACCACCACTTCCAGCTTGTAGATCTTGTCGAACTCGGCCGCTTCCGTTTCCGCCGTGCCGGTCATGCCGGCCAGCTTCTTGTACATGCGGAAGTAATTCTGGAAGGTGACGGTGGCGAGCGTCTGGTTCTCGCGCTCGATCTTCACGCCTTCCTTGGCTTCCACCGCCTGGTGCAGACCATCCGACCAGCGGCGGCCGGGCATCAGGCGCCCGGTGAACTCATCCACGATGAGAACTTCGCCGTCCTTCACCACGTATTCGACGTCGCGGCGATACAGCGCGTGCGCCTTGATCGCGGTGTCAACGTGGTGTTTCAGGTCCCAGTTCTCCGGATCGGCGATGTTGCCGATGCCGAGCAGGCGCTCGACCTTTTCCCAGCCCACGTCGGTGACGGTGATGGTGCGGTGCTTCTCGTCCACCACGTAGTCGCCGGTCAGCACCTTGTCTTCGCCCGCTCCCCGGTCGATCTCCTCGCCCAGCTCCAGTTGGGGCAGAATGCGGTTCACGCGATAGTACTTGTCGGTGGACTCCTCGCTCTGCCCGCTGATGATGAGCGGGGTTCGCGCTTCGTCGATCAGGATCGAGTCCACCTCGTCCACGATGGAGAAGTTGTGTCCGCGCTGCACGCAGTCGCGCAGGTCGAACTTCATGTTGTCGCGCAGGTAATCGAATCCGAACTCGTTGTTGGTGCCGTAGGTGACATCCGCGCCGTAGGCTTCGCGGCGCTGATTGTCGTCAAGGTCGTGCACGATGACGCCGACCGTCAGCCCCAGGAACGTGTACAGCTTGCCCATCCACTCCGAGTCGCGCTTGGCGAGATAGTCGTTCACGGTAATGACATGAACGCCGCGCCCGGAGAGCGCATTCAGATACACCGGCAGCGTCGCGACCAGCGTTTTACCTTCGCCGGTCTTCATTTCGGCGATCTTGCCCTGGTGCAGCACCACGCCGCCGATGAGCTGCACATCGAAGTGCCGCATCTTCAGCACGCGCCAGCCGGCCTCGCGCACTACCGCGAAGGCTTCCGGCAAGACCTCGTCCAGCGCCGCTGCCAGCTCGCGGTCTTTCTCGTCAGGATCTTCCACGGCATCCACGCGCTCGCGGATGCGTTGCCGAAATTCTTCCGTCTTGGCCCGGAGCTGCTCGTCGCTGAGCTGCTTCATCTCGGGCTCGAGCGCACTAATGCGCTCCATCAGCGGCGTAATGCGCTTGATCTCGCGCTCATTACTGGTGCCAAAAATCTTGGCGATGGCCTTGTTAATCAATTCTGTTTTCCTTGCGGAGTCCCTGTTTGTGTCGGGAAATTACGCGAGCGAAACTCCGCTCAGCGGCCACACTTCACCCCATTAGAAGGCTAACACATTGGATGCGGGGCGAATGCCAGGGTCGCAGCTAACTGCTGCCCTTCGCGTGCGGATGCGTCCGGTCGTACACCTCCATCACATGCTTGACCGTCAGCTGCGTGTAACGCTGGGTGGTCGCCAGCCGCTCGTGGCCGAGCATCTCCTGGATGGCGCGCAGGTCAGCGCCCTCTTCCAGCATGTGCGTGCCGAAGGCGTGGCGCAGCGTATGAGGATGAACGTCCGGGCGACAGCCCGCGCGCGACCGCGATTTGCTTGACGATACGGCCCACGCTGCGGGTGGTCAGACGGCTTCCACGCAAGTTGACAAGCAGCGCGCGCTCCGTGGTTCGCCGCGTCTCGCCCAGCACTCGCTGGCGCGCCGGCAAGTACGCCTGGAGTGCAGCCTTCGCAGACTCGCCAAACGGAACATATCTCTCCTTCTTGCCTTTGCCGCGCACCAGCACGATTTCCTGCGACCAACGAATGTCGTCAACATTGATCCCGATCAGCTCCGAGTTGCGGATTCCGCATCCGTAGAGCAATTCCAGAATCACCAGGTCGCGCTCGGCAAAAGCCGACGACTCCGGCATGGCCGAATCCAGAACGGTGTTGACCTCCTCGATGGTCGGCACTCGCGGCAGCTTCTTGGGCAGCTTTGGCGTGGCCACCAGCGCAGCCGGATTCTGCTCGACCTCACCCTCCTGCGCCAGCCATCGGTAGAGCGACCGCAGCGCGGCCAGCGCGCGCGCCACCGAAGTCTTGCTCAGCCCGCGCTCGTACAGGCTCGACAGATAGCCGCGAATCAGAACGTGATCAATGTCGCGCCAACTCTGCGGGCCAACATACTCGGCAAACTGCGCCAGATCGGTGCGATAGGCCTTGATGGTGTGCGGCGACGCATTGCGCTCCTGCAGCGCGCACGAACTTCGCCACAGCTTTCTCGACGATGGTCGCTTGCTTTTCATCAGCCTCTCAACACGGTGGAAGCGCCGGACTTTAGTCCGGCGAAACGACGAACCTTTTCGAGGGGCTTGAGCCCCGGTTTTGCGGTTGGCCAGGGCTAAAGCCCGCCCGGGTCGCGGCACTTCCGGTCGCCGGACTAAAGTCTGGCGCTTCCACCGTTAGCAACGACAATTCACACCAACAGGAGCTCCTCACGTTTTCTCCTGCTGGACTCGGCTCTTGCTGCGCGGGTGATGCTGCTTGTACACGCGGTTCAGCCGGTCGAGCGCCAGATGCGTGTACACCTGCGTGGTCGAAATGTCGGCGTGCCCGAGGATGGTCTGCACCGTGCGCAGGTCAGCGCCGTTCTCCACCATGTGGGTCGCGCAACTGTGGCGCAGCATGTGCGGGCTGGCGTGCCGTGCCGATTGCGCCGAAGCATCGTTCACCACCTGCCAGACGCGCTGGCGGGTGATGTGCTTCGCCCCGCGCGCCACAAACAGAAACGGCGACGACTTCCCTGCCGCCAGCACCGGACGCGCATCGCGCAAATACTGCTGCACAATCTCCTGCGCCGCCCGGCCCAGCGGCACGATGCGTTCCTTGTCTCCCTTGCCGTGCACCAGCACGTAGCCCAGCTCCAGCTTCAGGTCTTCCAGCTTCAGATTGATGATCTCGGAGACGCGCAGCGCCCCGGCATAAAACACTTCCAGCATCGCGCGGTCGCGGCCGGTAAGCGCCTGCGACAGCCGATCGTCTTTGGCGCGCGGCGGCCCTTGCAACACGGCTTCGACCTCGTCCGCCGCCAGCGACTTCGGCAACACCTTCCACTGTCGCGGCGTGTCAATGTTCAACGTGGGATCGCTGGCGATGTAGCGGTCCAGCAGCAGGTACTTGTAGAAGTGTCGCAGCGCCGACAGCTTGCGCGCCACGCTGCGCCCATCCACTCCGTTGGAGAGCAGCGAGTTGAGGAAGTCGCGCACGTCCTGCCGCCGCGCGCTCGCGCAGGGCGCGCTTTCGCTTCAGCAGGAATTGCGAGTATTGCTCCAGGTCCGAGTGATAGGCCGAAACCGTCAGCGGCGCCAGCCCCTTCTCGACCTTCAGGTAATCGAGAAACGAATTCAGCAGCCGCAGATTGGGATCGGCACTCTGCACGAGATGAGTATGGAGTGCAACGACAGCATGGGAATAACAAGGCGAGGTGCCGGCTCATCCGACCCGGACGCTCACTAGAGCCGCGATTGGCGGGCCGTCTGTGACGTTGCATCTTACGGACGGATTAAATCTTCGCCAGATTCTCGTTCTTCGCCGGTCCACTCTGACGTGTGAGCCATCTTCAACCTGACCCCACGAGGAATCATCCACCAGGCTACGACGGCGCTGGCAAGGGCGAGGGCTGCACAAATCCACATCACCAGCCTGAAGCTGAGCACGAACGACGCTACAATCGACGGACTCGATCGCACCCGCAGTCTGGGGTTCGATTCCTTCAGGCGGCTTAAGGGCAGCCATCCTGATCACGTTCGATTGCAAGCTGGTTCGCACATCGGCAGGCATCGTCACATTCGCCAGGCGGCGATTCAGCTGACCACTGAACGCGCTCACCATGACGACTCCAAGAACTGCAACGGCCAGTAGCCCCGACACGCGAGCGACAGCGTTGTTAATGCCCGAAGCCGTTCCCACATGGTCCTGATCGACGGCGTCCATCACCACCGTGGTCAAGGGCGCGACACTCACAGCCATCCCGAGCCCGAGGGTGACCACGGCCGGGAAAAATGTACTCCAGTAGCTGCCTCCCACGGATGGAACCGAGAACAGGAAAAATCCCAACGCCGCAATGACCGGGCCAATGATCAGCGGTAGTCGAGCTCCATAGCGATCGACCAAACCTCCAGACCAGCGGGACAGCAAGAACATAAGCAATATCAAAGGTAGAATCGCAGCTCCGGCAGCCGTCGCCGAGTAACCCTGCACCTGGATGAGATCCAGGGGCAGCAGAAAGAAGAAGATTCCGACGGCCGCGTATAAAAACAGCGTAAGCAGGTTTGCGCCGCTGAAGGCCCGCGAGCGGAACACGTCGAGCGGGACCATCGGCGAGGCCACCCTGGCCTCGATGAGCATAAAACGCCACCGACCCGATCACGCCAGTGACAATGCCTGCCACAACCAGCGGGTGTCTCCACCCCAGGCTTGTGGACTCAATGAACCCAAACACCAGTCCCGTCAGGCTGAAGGTGGCCGCTATCGCGCCCAGCCAGTCGATTTGTCCATGTTGCCGGCTTGTGCTCTCGGGAACCCGCCACAGGCTGACAGCAATTACCGCAATCGCCAGAGGCACGTTGATAAAAAATGCCCACCGCCATGACAAGTGTTCGATGAGCCATCCTCCCAGGACGGGGCCGATGGCAGTCGTGATCGCAGTCGCTCCCGACCACGTGCCGATCGCCCGGCCACGTTCGCTTTCCCCGAACGACGCGCTGATCAGAGCCAGACTGCCGGGAACAAGAAACGCAGCCCCTACGCCCTGGATCGCGCGGGCCGCGATTAATTGCTGGACGCTCGCAGCCAGGCCACAGGCCACCGACGCGATTGCGAATACCGCCACACCCAGCAGGAACATCCTGCGACGGCCAAACAGATCGCCCATTGACCCGCCCACCAGGATCAGCGCAGCAAGTGTCAGCCCGTACGACTCCACCACCCACTGCACGCCGACCACACTCGCCCCGAAACTGTTTTGCAGGGCCGGCAAGGCAACGTTGACCACGGTACCGTCGATGAAGGCCATGCTGGATCCCACAATCGTCGCCAGCAGGATCCACACCTTCTCTTCCGGGCGGCACGGCGACGTTGCAATGCGGGAATGGATTACGGCTTCGTCGCAGGGCGGTTTCATGCGAGTTATGGATGTGTGTTACCAGGGACGGGGTTCTTCTGGAGACGATCCCTCGAAAAAATCGCCAGGCCGTAAGTGATCCTGGCTGATCGGCCGATTCGGATTGGGCACGATATGGCCTGATTACGCCAACCATGCCGGGTGCCCACCCAAGCCGGTTTTGCTTGGGTGGGACTTTCGAGAATGCGAGTGAGTGGAAATAGAAGAATTACAATCCATTGGTCGATGAAGAATCGCGGGCGACGATCAACAGGGTGGGTTAAACTCTCCCACCCAACCAACGGAAGGTTGGGTGGGGCACTTGCCTCACGCCGGCCGCGAAAGGCTGGCAGAACCATGGCACCTTGGTCACCAGCTCACCCCACCTTCGTAAGAAAACTTGACGCTTTGTTCTTGACTCGCTTCCCGCCACATTCCTAACCTTCAAGTAACGGGCTGCATCTGGGCCCGAGGGTCGTGGTTCACTCGCTCGCGCAACTTCGCGCGTCGCGCGTGCCGTCGGGCGAGTCGAGACCCGCAATTTAATAGACCAGGCAGGTCATCGTAACTGAAACGAGCCCTGCGATCAGGTCCATGTGTGCCTGCTCTTTCGCCGGTGGTTGGCGGAAAGGGTGGCAGGCCACCGGGACCTGGCGCGGGGCTTTTGCATTGGAGGCAGAACTTGAAATTGGTCTCGTAGTCGCAGGGCAGATTTGTATCAGGGCACGACTTCAGTCGTGCCGTCAGGGGCAACTCAAGATCACGGCTTTAGCCGCTGAAAATCAGGGGCTGAAGCCCATGGCAAAGCGGGACCTTGGAGGCACGGCTAAAGCCGGGCCCTGATACAGACCCCTCAGGAGCATGGACGAGATGACTTGTCGAAATCGGAAGTGCCAGACCGTGGTGCAACCAGCCCGCGCCAATGATGGCGGGAATTCAACCGCGAACAGCGAAAAGCGAGTAGCGAAAAGCGAACAGCGAAAAGCGAACCTCACATCATCACTTAACCCAAGGAGCCATTTATGAACGAACCAGTTATCGACGAAGATGCTCGCCCGTGCACAACACCCCCGGAACCCAGCTACGAGGAATTGCGCGACCGGGTCAACCTCCTGGAAGAGCAGGAGCGACAGCGCAAGGAAGAGGAGCAGGCGCAGGAGAAGTGGGTGCGAGAGCAGGAGGAGATTCAGTGGGGGCCGTGCGATCCCAACGAGATCGAGGAGCCCAAGCCGGTTCCCAAGCCTGTTCCCAAGACATGCCGTCATCTGAAGGAAAATGGCTGCATGTGCGGCTCGCTGGCGATCAGCGGTCGCGACTTCTGCTGCTACCACCTGCGCGACCGCGGACGCCGTCTGAAGATGGCGCGGGCCCGCGCGCGCGGCCAACGCCTGCGCCTGCAACTGCCTCCGCTGGAGGACTTGTATGCGGTGCAGGTGGGCATCATGCAGGTGCTGAACGCGCTGGGAAGCGGGCATCTGGAAAAAGGCGTGGCCAGTCTCATGCTCTCCGGCCTGCGCCAGGCCAGCACCAACTTGCGCTGTCCGCAGAAGTTCTGGAACAGGAACCGTTTTGAGCTGCCCGACGACGAAGGCCTCGAAGTATATGGAGACTTCGAAGCCGAGTTCGATCTGCCGGAGGGCCTCGACCCGGACACCCCGCCGGAGGTGGCGTTTCCCGAGGCCGAGCCGGCGGCTCTCCCCGAGGAGCGGGCAAACCTGATGGAGGTGACGCCGCAGGACATCGCGTTGATGGAAATTCGTCAGCACGAAGGCCCCGAGGCGGCGACCCGCAGGTTGAAGCAGTTGGACGCGGCTGAAGACCGCCGCTATCGCCGGGCGCAGGCCCAGTTGGCGCACGCCCGCCATGTGGTCCGCGCCGCCGCCCAAAACGCCGCCCGCGAAGTCCATCTTGTGGAGCAATCGCAAGCCATCGTTGCGGCCGCCCAGGCCCAGGAGCGGGCGGATTCCTCACCCTCGTCCGCCTCTGTTGCGGGCCCGGGAGCGGTTCCGGTACCCGCCGCCGACGAGGCAACCAGGAAGGCGCCCCAGGCGGCGGCAGGACAGCTTGAGGATGGGGCCGCAGGCATAAAGGGGTAAGGCTTTTGTAGTTGTTGCGCCCGCTAGTGGTGGAGCACGCCTTCCAGGCGTGCATAAATGCGGGGGATTGGGAGTTCGCGCTTTAGCACCTGAGGTAACGGTTTGCCTTCCCGCGGCTAAAGCCGAATGCATATACACCGAACTTAAATGCACCGCTGAAGGCGGTGCTCCACCCAGAAAGTGGAAAGCGCCGCGCTTAGTCCGGCGAAAAAGGATCAACGTGAACTCTGGACCTGCACCGGAGAGAGAGAACTTGCGTCCAAAACGCCCCGCGTTGGCGCCATGCGCGCAGTGGTTGCGCCGCGGCTGCTCCTATGAGTGTCAAATGGACCAGCGCTCAATCAAGAGGACGAAAATCGGTGGAAGCGCCGGGCTTCAGCCCGGCGAAATGTAGTTCTCTTGGGTGGGGCTTCAGAGTCTATGCGAGTATGACATCCAGTTTTGCGACGGTTGGAATGAAGTGGCAACAAATCAGCCCCGGAGGGGCGGCTCAGTGTAGCCCAGCATGGAGCCGTAGGCGGAATGCTGGGTAAAGTGCAAAATTACTTTGAGCCCCGGAGGGGCGACACGCTTCTCGCACGAGCTAAATCAAGGCGAATCAATATTTTACGATTAAGTACCATAATAATCAGTAGTTTACGAGCGAAATGTTAGCTAAATTATTGATTCTACGTAGAGCTGCGGAGGGTGGTCTTCTGGCAGACGAGCGATCCAACAGGTCGCCGAGCGCTCAAAAGCAGGTCCCTCGACACGTCGCTTCGCTCTTGTTCGGGACGACAAAGTGAAGGGCAAGGACGAGCCGCTACGATCGCGACTTCTCCACTTCCAGTTCGAGGCCTTCGACCTTGCGGACCACGACGTGCTCGCCGATGCTGACCCGCGAAGGCGCGTGCGCGTTCCACAGTTCGCCTTGAATAAAGACCTTGCCTTCGGGATCAATGTCGGTGCGCGCTTCGCCGACCGAGCCGATCAAGCCTTGTATACCGGTGACAACTTTGTTGCGCCGCGCGCGCAGCGCAATGGTCATGAGAAACACGGTGATCACGCCCAACGGAACGCTGACGGCCAGCGCGGTAAGAAGCTTGACGCGCAGCTGCGGAATCGGACCATCCACCAGCAGAAGTCCGCCCAGCGTGAGCAGCGCGATGCCGCCAAGTCCGAGCACGCCATGAGTCGCAAACTTGGCCTCCAGCGCGAACAGCACGAAAGCTCCGAGGATCAGCGTAAATGCGGCGTAGCGCGTCGGCAGCAGGTTCAACGCGAACAGCGCGAGGAGAATGAAGATGACGCCGACGACGCCAGGCACAACCGCGCCGGGATGATTGAACTCGACGTAGAGCGCCAGCGCGCCGATGGCGAGCACCAGAAAGGCGACGTTGGGATCGAGCAGGAAGTCGAGGATTCTCTGCCGCAGGGTCATCTGCATCTCGTCCACCGAATCCGCGGTGAGATTCAATTTGACCTGCTTGCCGTCAAAGCGCTTGATGGTGCGACCGTCGAGCTGATGAAACAGATCGTTCTGGTCCTTGGCGACGATGTCGATCAGGTGCTGCTGCAAGGCCTCCTGATCGGTCCACGATTTCGACTCGCGCACTGCAGTCTCGGCGAGCGCAACGTTGCGTCCGCGGGGGCCAACGAAGGAGCGAATGAAGGCAGCCGAGTCGTTCTCGACCTTCTGTCTTCATGGTGTCGTCCATCTTTCCGCCGCCAAGTTCGACGGGATGCGCTGCGCCGGTATTTGTGCCGGGAGACATCGCCGCAACGTCAGCGGATTCCAGGATGAAGAAGCCCGCGGATGCGGCCCGCGCGCCGGTAGGCGAGACGTAAACGATCACCGGAACCGGCGATGCCAGGATCTTTTCGATGATCGCGCGCGTGGAGTCGAGCAAGCCTCCAGGCGTGTTCAGCTCGATCAGGACGGCGTCAGCGTTGGTCTGGCGCGCGCGCTCGATGGCGCGGTCAATGTACTCGGCGGTGATGGGCTGAATGGTGTCGTCGATGCGGATCTTGACGACGCTGTTGGCCGAGGCGACGCTCGTGCCCAGCAGCGCCAGCAACACCAAGCAAAGGAGAGAACGGATTTGGGACATGACTGCCTCCTTCCGGAGGACTCTCTATCAATTCTATTTCGAAACCGATGGTTGCGCCGCGATTTCGCGCTTAAGCGCCAGCGCCGAGGGGTTCGCGGGCTCCAGCGCAAGGGCCCGATCCACTTCGCTGGCCGCCGACTGCCGTTGGTTGCTCTTCAGGTCAAGGCGGGCGAGAACCAGCAAGGCATCGACATTCGGTTGCAGGCGAATCGAGGTCTGGGCCTCCGCTCGGGCGTTGGTCGCGTCGCCCTTCTGCTCCAGAAGGACCGCCAGTTGGGCATGAGCAACGGCGTTGCCCGAATCGGCAGCGATCGCCTGCCGAAACTCGCTTTCCGCCTGCTCGGGCTGGTTCTGCGCCATCAGTTCCCTGCCCCGCTCAACATCGTAGGCCGAGTGCGTGCGGCCATCGCTCTTGGCGAGCCGGGCTTCAGTCAAGTTATGGATCTCCATCTCGAGCTGCCGGTACGACGCCTCATCGTAATTCCGCTTGATCCGCTCCAGCGGTATGCGAGGCTGGTTCGCCGGCAACAATGCGTTTCCGGAAGATCCTGGCGAAGTCGGGCTTGCAGAAGGCGCGCTGACTCCACGATTGATCATGTCGAGCAGCGCCTTGGCTTCGCCATCGGTCGGGCGCTGCTGCAACTCTTCGCGCAACTGCCGCGCTGCGCCCGCGTTGTCGCCGTTCTTGAACAGCGCGACCGCCAGGTTGAAACGGTAGTCGGCATCATTCGGGTCGGCATTCACGGCCTTCGAGAAATATCCGATCGCTGCAGCCCGCTGTCCGCGCCGGGCTTCGGCCACACCCATGTTGTTGTAAACCTCGGTCAGCGGCAGTCGAGTGGACAAAAAGCTGAACGCGTTGAATGCCTTCTCGAAGCTGCCCCGATAGAACTCCGACATCCCGAGCAGGAAGTTGGCCTCGCTCGCAGCCGGATCGTCCTTTGGAATGCGGCTGAACCAGAGCGACGCCGGTTCATATTCGTGATTGGCGTAGTAGGTCTTGCCCAGTTGCATCATCGCCAGCGTGTAATTCGGATTGAGCTTCAGGGCATTGCGAAAGTAGCGCACCTTCTGCTGATAGTCCGTCGCTGTGATGCCGCGGATATAACTCTCGAAAGCGTCCAGCCGGATCGACGCCGAAGTCTTCAAGAACTGCTCGCGCGTCATCGAAGGCGGAAGCGGCAATTGTTCCAGCAATTCCCACGCCAGCACCGTCTGTATGTCGATCAGGTTAGTCAGCGGACCGCTGCTCTGCACCATGGGATACAAATGCAGCTTCTTCATGTCGAGCAGTTGGGCCGTCGCATTAAATCGGCTGCCGTCGAAGTTATAGCTGCCGAGAACAACGTAATCGGCATCCATCTGCTCGGCAATTCGGTAGATGGTGGCGCGCGACGGATGCACGGTGCCTGGAATGCCGGTGTGATCGAAGGCATAGTCGCGATCGTCGCGACTGATGGGATGCAACTTGGGTGAGGCCATCCGTTGGGAAAGGACCTCGGGAAAAGCTTCGGAGATCCATTCCAGACCCGGAGCGCTCGACTGGTTTTCAAACGGCATGACCATGACGGTCTGCGTGCCGGGAAGAGCTTGTCCCGCCGCCAGGTTGCAGATCAGGCAAAGTGCCGCCGAGAGCAGAAGAGCACGAAAGCAAGAAGAACGGAGAATATCGCAAGATATTTCAATTATAGCCATGGACCGGCAGCTCCCACATGCGAGACGCGGCGGGAGTTGCAAGTGGCTTGCTACTTGGACACTGCCGCGAATAAGTCGGACTTCAGGAGTGCCTGGAAGCGTTGATCATCCGACTTAAAGTGCATTTGCAGCATGTCGTTGGAGTTGTCCACGGTAGTGTCTTCCAGCGCCATCTTTTCCGCTGGCGTAGCGTTCATCTTGCGATACAAGACGCCCGCTTTCAAAAGCGTCGCCATGGTTGCCGCAGTCATCGTGTCGGAGGTCTTCACGCTCAGGTCGAAAGTCACGCCGTTGTCAAAGTTCATCACATAATCCGACGCCAGCAGCCGCTTCTTCACAGCGTCGTAGTCCGCCAGCGAGCCCGCCTGGCCCAGCGCCGAACGGAACATGTTCTGCGTGCCGGTCTGGTCGAGCACGCTCCACATCGGCGAGCCTTCCACATCGCCGATCAGGTTGTTGATGATGGTGTTCGACTGCACCGATTCGGCGCCATTGTCACGTACGTCGATCGCTCCCTTGATGGCGGCGTTGTCGCCGAACAGAATGGTGGACGGATCGAGGAACACCACCTGCATGTCCGATCCCATCGGGTACAGATAAGAGAGCTGGTACTTCTCTGGATGGACTTTCTTCGCCCGCATCTTCTGCAGGAAGTCGGCCTTCTTGAATGGCCCTTGGGCGATGCCAATACTGCGCGGTCCCTTCGGCGATCGATAGGCGACGAGTGTAAGTTGCTCGACGTCCTTGTCGGGATCGATGCCTGCCGCTTTCAGGGCAGTCTCGAATTGCTTGAGGTTTTCGGGCAGCACGCGGTCTCTGAGGGCGCGCGCGGTTTGCGAATCACGCAGCGACCGATAATCCACGGAGATGATCTGCTGAATGGCAGACGGTACGACCGTGCGGGCGTTGCTGCTTAAGGGCGCCGCCAACGCCGGCATGCACAACGCGCCGCTCAGGAAAAGACCGGCAAGTAACTGCTTCATAGGCATAATTCTACCCGAGTATGACGGCGGCGGCGCACAATCGTGAGCGGCGGGAGACGCACAAAATTGACCCGCGCCTCGGGTTTTCTAGCTCTTTGCGGCTGCGGCGCGCTGCGTCACATCTGCGACAAATACCTTGTCCTCAATGTCACCGAGGTTAATCTCGACATTTGCCAGCGCGCCCTGGATCGCTGCGTTCGCCAGCGCCACTGCAACCGTCAGGTCCGAAGCCATCTTTGGATTCGTGATCGGCCGCAACGACTCCACGATCTCGCGTACTTCCCTCGCCCGCTCGGCGACCACCAGCGGAACCAGCGTAGCCTTCTTCGTGGCGGCTTCGACCTCGGCCTGCGCTTCAGCATTGACCTTGGCTTTCTTGAACGCCGCCATTACCTCGTTGAATGACTCGGCATCGGCATCAATGGAAGCTTTGAACTGCTCCCGCAACTCACCAAGCCGCGCCAGCGCGTCGCTGAGTTCGCGCTCGTATTGCAGATAGGCTTTCTTGCCGCGCGACATTCCAGCCACCATGCTGCCCAGCGCTGCAGCCATCGCGCCGCTGGCGGCTGACGCGCATCCGCCGCCCGGCACTGCCGTCGGCGCGGCGAGTTGCTCGACGAACGGCTCCACACCGGCGCGAATTCCTCCGACCGCCATCTTTCCGCTCATCACCGCGGCCAGCCGATTCTCCAGGATCAACGATGAATCGAAGTTCTCGATCTGCAGAAACCATTCGGCTGCGTCTTCCAGCGCCTTCTTGGGAATGAGCCCGACAATCTCGCTCGACTGCGGCATGACGCCATATCGCGCCGCTTCGCGCTTTACATATTCGAAGACGCGGGCGATCGGTGTCTGGTCGGTATCGGTCAGGTTCATCGAAACCTGCGCCAGACCACGCACTGGCACGCCCATCCCTTTGACGTAGCGCAAGCCGCCGTTGGAAAACCGGATGGACTTTGCTACCTTCTTCGCGATCTCCACGTCCGGCGTATTGAGGTAAACGTTGTAGGCCACCAGAAACTTGCGCGCGCCAACAACCGTCGCGCCCGCTGTGGGATGTAGTTCCGCGTTGCCGAAATCCGGCTTACGCGCCGGATTCGTCTTCACTTCTTCGCGAATACCCTCGAACTGTCCGCGACGCACGTTCTCCAGGTTCTGACGCTCCGGTATCTGCGCTGCGGCCTCGTACAAATACACCGGGACTTGATAGCGCTTCCAGATTTCCTCGCCCACACGTCGGGCCGTGGCCACGCAATCCTCCAGGGTCACGCCTTCGATCGGAATGAATGGAATCACGTCCGCCGCGCCCAGCCGCGGATGCGCACCTTTGTGTTTCGTCAGGTCGATGAGTTCAGCTGCCTTGCCGACGCCGCGAATCGCGGCTTCAGCAATCTTGACCGGGTCGCCAACGAGGGTGATCACGCAACGGTTATGGTCGGCGTCCATCTCGCGGTCGAGCAGATACACGCCATCCATCTTCATGGCTTCAAGGATGGCGTCAACGCGGGACTTGTCGCGTCCTTCGGAAAAGTTCGGTACACATTCTACGAGTGCTGGCATAAGGATTGAGGATAAAGCAGCAGGGCGTGATGTGGAAGCAGAGATCGTTGATCGCTACGCTATTCGCCAGAACCGCGGTTCGAGGTCCTCGCTGCCGGTTCCCCTATCACCAGTTTCCAGCGATATGCGAAAAGCGGCTTTCTTCAATGCCACGTGTATCCCAGCATGAACTGCACCGCGCCATTGATGCCCGGGTTCTTGTTCCCCAGCGAGGCATTCGACAGGTGATAGACCTTTGCCGAGAAGTTGATGGAGTTGCGCTCGCGATGAAACCATTGCGCTCCCAGTTCGGCCCCGCTGGTGAAGTTAACCTGAGACGTATCGCCCGGAGGAAGATTTTGGGAGCTGAATACGATCCCGCCGACGGCCGCAATATACGGCGACCACTTGCATCCCTTCGTGAAGTTCCACTTGGCGATAAAAGGATCGATGGCACCGGCATATTGCGCGCCGTGGATCCAGAACTCGTTCAGCGGGATGATGTCCACCGCCATCTCGAAGCTGCCGCGCAAGGCGTTTTGGCCAAGCTCATGGGTGAGCACTCGACCGATGCGTGCGCCGATGAGGAAGCTCTGCGCGCTGGGAGTGTTCGCGAAGGACTGGCTGCCTCCGATGAACAGCCCCTTGTTCCATCCCGGGCTGCGAAGCACGTCCACAGGGCTATCGGTTGGCACTTGCGCCAAGAGCGGAGCGCAAACCAGGAGATGGAAGAGAGCAAAGCGAATGGCGGTCTTCATCGCATTTTCAAGGGCAAACGCAAAACTTATCAGGTTGTAACCCGGGGAGCAAATCTGGATGGACAACCGTCGGATCGCGATCCCGCTATTCCAGCTTGACCGTATCTCCGCCCAGTCTGCTCGTTAATCAGTCGCGAAACCAACTGCTTCAGAGGCTCTCCTGACTTCGTCAACACAAAACCATTCTTCTCGTCTGACCAGTCCAGCTTGAAGCTGGTAGACAGTGCCGAGATCCAGATCTGGCGCACGGGAGCATTGGGCGAGATGACAAACTTCGCCGGGGGTTCATCGAAGCTGATGTGAATGGCGCCGGCATTATCTTCCACCTCGAAGTCGGCTCCGCCTTCGGCGGCGTAAAGGCTGCGCTTGAGGTCCTCGAATGCTGCGTCTGCACGGCGACGAAAATCCTGATCGTCCATGAGGAGATTATAGAAGCAAAGCCAAGGTGGACAGCGGCAGTGGCGCGATATCGAGCCCGGATATCGATGATTTATGCCAGCCGCTCGCCCAAGGCCCGAGCCGCGTTCGCGTAATGCTCGAGGGTTGGAGAATCGAACAGCACGAATCGCACCTCGCGAACGTGGGAAGCCGCCTGCAGCGCTTCCGACCCGCTACTCACTACGATTTGCGAGGCGCGATCTACGGGATTCCCATGGGCTCCAATAATAGCGCCGTCGATGTAGAATGCACACCGCCTTATGAACATTTCATTCAAAGCGCGAGTCGCGCGGACCTTGGGTCTTGCGGCAACCGCCGGAGTGGTTGTTTGCATCGCGCTCGCAGAGGTGACCGTGAATCCTAGGATTGTGCAGCTGGATGCATTCGAAGTAATGGGAATTGCAATTCGCACCAACAACACGAAGGAAGCAAGCACGGACGGCGCGATTCCGAAGTTGTGGCAGCGAGTGATACAGGAACATGCGCTGGACGCGGTTCCCGTTCAGGTCGGCCAAAACATCTATGGCGTCTACACCGACTATGCCAGCGATGCTAATGGCGACTACACGCTTCTGCTGGGCAAGAAAGTGAAGCCGGGCGCCAGAACTCCTGATGGATTGGTCGCGAAAACCGTTCCCGCCGGTCGCTATGCGGTTTTTACTTCGGATCGCGGACCGGTGGCGAAGGTTGTCGTCGAAACCTGGAAGCAGATTTGGTCTTACTACCAATCACCAGCAAATGGTCAGCGAGCGTATCGCGCGGATTTTGAACTGTACGATCAGCGCGCCATTGATCCCAACAACGCACAAGTGGACATCTATATCGGAGTGAAGTGAGGTAAAGCTATCTTTCAACCGAGGCTTGCCGTTCCTTAACATCTTACTTGAAGACTCCTTCACTAACTATTGAGCATATTGAGTGTTCTTGCCGTTTCTTACCGCGCGTCGAGCAGACGAATCGTCTCCACCACCACATTCCCACTGATCGCCAGCGACTGCGGGCTCAGCTTGTCCAGCGTGTCCTCGACGCTGTGGTGATAGACATTGTTATAGCCATAATCCAAGTCGATGATGTCCACCGCGGGCACGCCAATCTTCAGGAACGGAAGATGGTCATCGTCGATCGCTCCGCCGGATTCGTAGAAGTGCGACTGGTAGCCAAGATTGGTGGCTGCCTGGTAAACCATCTCGCTCAGCCAGGGAGTCGAGTTGGTTTCCTTCTGGATGTCGAGGTCGGCGTCGCCGATCATGTCCACCAGGATAAAGGCCTTGATCTTCTTGGCCGTGCCGTCCTGCTGCCATTGCTGCGCGAGGTGCTTGGTTCCGTACAAGCTGTCGCTGGCACTCCAGGTGACGAACGCCTCTTCCGCGTCGGTCCAGACCAGCCACACGCTGTAGCCGTCGCGCTCTTTGCCGCGAAACTGGTCGGCTAATGCCAGCAGCAGCGCGGTGGACGAACCGCCATCGTTCGCGCCGACGTAAGCTTTGGGCAGCGGATAGTTGGTGTCGTAATGTCCGGCAACGACGATGATGCCGTCCTTGCGGCCCGGAAACTTGGCGATGATGTTGTTGACGGGAAACTTGCCGACGGGCGTCTGCGCGGTGAACTTGTCCTGCTCAACATCAACGCCCTTGAGTTTCGAGAGGATGTACTGCTCCAGCTTAGCGTGTCCCGCGCTGCCGACCGGACGTGAACCAATCGCCACCACTTCTTTCACATATTGCATCACGTGATTGCCGTTGATGTCCGGCTTAGGAGTGGAGCTGTCAGCCATTGCCGAAACTGCGGCCGGCGCAGGAGTCGCAGAAGAGCTCGTCGCCGCGGCAGGCTTCATCTCATCCGATGACGCATTGGCAGACGGTTCGTGCTTGCTGCAAGCCGCGACGAAGATTGCAAACAAGACCAGGAGAACGAGACTGAGGGACTTGGTAAGCTTCATGCTGAAGCCATTGTAAATTGCGTAGTGCAGACATTCACAGACGCGCGGAGACATGAAGCAAACTTTCAGCAAAACAAAACGACCGCCACAAGAGCAGTCGTTTTATGAGAATCCGCTTCGGTCAAATGCCAGGCGCTACTGCTTACGGCCACCTTACCCCGCCACTTCCTCCAACTGCTTCTGATCGATGTCGAAGTTCGAGTACACGTGCTGAACATCGTCAGAGTCCTCGAGGGCCTCCAGCAGCCGAATCATGGTGCCGGCCTGATGGCCTTCAAGTTTGGTGTAGGTTTGCGGGACCATTCCGACTTCAGCAACGTCTGGCTTGATGCCAGCGGCCTTTACGGCCTCGAGAACGGTGTCATAAACGGCTGGGTCGGTCAGGATTTCCCAACTGTCGCCATCGTCCTTCAGGTCGTCGCGCGCCCGCTTCAAGGACGATGTTCATCAGGTCGTCTTCCTTGGCGGCCGACTTGGGAATGATGATGTCGCCCTTCTTGTGGAACATCCACGCCACCGAGCCAGCCTCGCCCATGTTGCCGCCGTTTTTGGAAAAGGCGTGGCGGATTTCGCTCACCGTGCGATTGCGGTTGTCGGTGGAAACTTCAACCAGGATGGCAACGCCGCCGGGACCGTAGCCTTCGAAGGTGATTTCTTCGTAGGACACGCCGGGCAGCTCGCCGGTGCCGCGCTGAATGGCGCGTTTGATGTTGTCGGCCGGCATGTTCTCGGCCTTGGCGGCCGCGACTGCCGTGCGCAGCCGGGGGTTCTTCTCGGGATCACCACCGCTCTTGGCTGCGATGCTGATTTCCTTTATTAGCCGCGTGAAAATCTTGCCGCGCTTGGCGTCGAGCGCGCCCTTTTTGTGCTTGATGGTTGCCCATTTTGAATGGCCTGACATGGTGAGCCCTCAGATTTTGAATAACTTCGGATGAATACCGACCGATGAATGCCTCGCTCTCCGCAGGCACGTAGAAGCGCCGCTTGCAATCGAGCGGAAACAGCGCAGGCAAACAAAAATTATAGCACCGGGGACTCAAGCCGAAGCGCCCGAAGAACCTGCCGTCCGCCGCTCCGAACGGTAGACTCCCCGGCGTGAATCGGCTCACTTCATTTGGACTTCTCCGCCTCGGCAGCCTGCTTTTTCGCGAGCTCGCTATAGCGGCGCTGGATCTCCTCCGGCGATACATCTTCGACATGGGTCCCAATCCACCACTGGTTCCCCTGAGAATCTTCGACACCGCTGCTGCGGTCGCCATACGCCTCATTCGTCGGTTCTCGCAAGGACTTGCCGCCCGCAGCCACGGCGCGCTTGTAGACGGCATCCACATCCTCAACATACAGGTAATAATTGGCCGGCCTCGGAGTCCATTGATCCCGCGCCTGCCCGAGCATGATCATCGAGTCGCCAAGACGCATTTCCGCATGGCCGACCTGGCCCTTATCATCACTGTGCCGATAGGTTTCCTCGGCGCCGAAAGCCCGCTTCAGAAAATCGATCTGCGCTTCCGCGTCGGCTACCGTCAGGTACGGCGTTACGGTGTGATATCCCTCAGGAATTGGTTTGACTGCCATAGATTTTCTCCTCACCGAAACTTCCAATTTTCAGTTCCTCAGTTTAACCCGGTTCTCTTCACACTGCGCGTCCGGTCAACGGCCGAGCCAGCACTGAGCCGGTCACCCATAGACAGATGAATTGTCATCCCGAGCGGAGTGAGGCCGCCGCAGGCGACCGAACGCAGCCGAGGGATCTGCGTTCCACCGAGTTGCCCTAATTTGGTACCGACCCCCTCCCTCCCTCTGTTCTTTAGAATCATGATGTTACGGATCTTTTCCCGGCATCTTCTTGAGTCTGAATAGTTTACAAGTAAATTCTTTGTTTCCATCACTTAGCGTCTTCCATCTCCGATGATCTGTCATCCCTTCATGCAAAAACCCCGCGCCAGATCCCCATGGAGCTGATCGCAGGGCTCGTTTCAGTTACGATGACCTGCTTGGTCTCTTTTGTTGCGGGTCTCTCCGTTTCGCTGGACGGCGCGCCCTAAGCGCTGCTCGTCTCGTCACGCGAGCGGGGAACATCGGCCCTGTCGCACAGCCTAGCGCATATGTCCCAGGCTTGTATGTGACGTAGCGCACAGGATTTCGGGGTGGGCAAACAGAACCGACCGTTCGATGTCACACGACAAGGCGGGCTTGCCAAAAAGGTGACACTCGCAATGGATTGGAACGTACCCGCTGGCCAGCGTAGATGTCGCTCAGAAGCGGGCGTGCCAACAAACGAGTCCCGCTCTGCGGGACGAAAGAGCTTAGCCCAGTGCTTCAGCACTGGGTGGACAAGGAAAGAAATCTGAGTGCCGTAGGCACGACAGAACAACACCATCAGGAAAGGCAACTCTGCCGTCCCTACGGGACTCGGGTTCCATAAATCACCCACCCAGCGCTGAAGCGCTGGGCTAAGCTCTTTCGCGCCTATGGCGCTCGCATCCAAGCACATTGAAGAGACGTCTCAGTGCAGAGGCGGGCGAAATGAATGAGAAAATAACCCATCATTAGCTGGGTTGGCGAAGCTCCGGGGCATTCAACAGCAGCTTCAAGGTTCCAGTTTCAACCTAATCCGGTCGTCAATGTTCCAGGTCAACAAAGAACGCCGGCGGCGGGCTGGAGAATTGACGCGGGAGGACCAACTGGTTCACCCAGTCTTGACTTGAAACTTGAAACTTGAAACTGCTTTACAGTATCCCCATGCACTTGTTTATCAACGGCGATGAGAAGACGTTCGACGGGCCATTATCCCTGACGCAGTTGCTCGAGCAGTTGGGGATGAAGGGCGATCGGGTGGCGGTGGAACTCAATCGCGAGATCGTCGCGCGCGCGCAGTGGGCGGAGAGGCAGCTCAATGACGGCGACCGGTTGGAGATCGTGCATTTCGTGGGCGGGGGTTAGGTACGAAATGGAGCGTATCCCATAAATCCTCGCAGGTTTGGTGTATCAGGGCACGACTTCCAGTCGTGCCGAACGATGCGCAACAAAAGCCAGGGCTTCAGCCCCTGAGAACCGGGTCAGGGGCTGAAGCCCGAGTCATTCCTAGCTCCGCTGCGGCACGTCTGAAGACGTGCCCTGATACAAAGCGCGGCTGCAAGCGATTCACGAAATGGCCTCCAGCGGCCTACGACGCAAGGAGTGCCGTCGCAATCGCCAGCCACTCGTCGGCGAGCGGGCCGTGCGCGGCGGTGCGGTTGGAGCGGCCATACCAATAGGCGGCGTTGGATGCGTCGCCCTCTTTGCGATGCAGGTAGGCATGCACCCACGCGCCTCGGGGACCTTCGTCCTGCTGCGCCGATTCGTGGGCTTTGGTCCAGTCGCCCTTGGCGTCCCACCACAAGCCCGCCAGCGCATGGTCCAGTTCCGCGGGCGGAGCGTCGCCCGTCAGCGAATCACGAAATTGATCCAGGGTCATCGATCGATTGCCTCTACTCGCTCACCAACTCAAACACCGGATAGTTGGCAGCGATACCTGCAAACGCCTGCACATCGGAACCAGCAGGAACGCTGAAGTATCGCTGAACGGTGGTCTTGAAACTGTCAAGATACGCCTTAAGGTATCGCGGCTTGTCGGAGTCCGGGATGGCGCGCAGGCGAAAGGTCTGCCGGAAACTGCCCTTCTTCAGCGTGATCTCTCCCGCAGCTTCAGCGTTGCGCACCCACTGCGTCCTCCCGCGAGGAGCCACCAGGTACCGGCGGCCGTCGATCTCCAGCAAGTCGATGGGGGTGGAATACAGTTTGCCGCTCTTCCGACCGCGCACTTGCAGCAGGTAGTTGTGCTTCATTCCGAGTCCGAGCCCAACCAGGAATCCGAAGCAGCGGTTGAAGGCACCCTCAATCGCCGTAGGTTTCTGGAACACCGAGGTGTCAGGCGCGGATTCCATGCTCACCATTGTAAAGCTGTTTAGCGTGAGTCGCAGTCATGGCGATTTCCGCTTTTTCCCTGCAGATCTCTACAGATTCCGTCCGAGCCCGGCAGCAATCTTGAATATCGTTCCTTCGGGGTTCTTTCCGGGCATGTTGCCGCCGCTGATCGCGGTCCCGTAGAAGTTGCCGTCTTTGCCTTCAATCATTCCTTGCGGTTGGCAGCCGGTGGTGTTGCAGGTGAACGCGCCGCTGGTGAGCGAGGCGCCGCCCAGCGTGACCGCAAAGAAGGAACCGTTGCGGAAATCGGACAGCCCCCACAGGTTGCCGTCCGAGGCCTGCAACAACTGGATGGGCGAATAGCCTTCGCCGTCGGTCATCTGATGAATGAATTCAAGGTTGCCGGAAAGACTCATCCGGAAGATGCCGGTGCCCGGACCGCTTTCGTTGGTCGCCCCATAGATGTATCCGTCGGAAGCCTGGAGCAGGTTGCTGCTGACCCCCTCTCCAAGTTGAAATTGATAAAGGATGGTGAACTGCCCCTGACGGAGTGACTCGAAAGATCGTGCCCTTGTCATTGAGCCATCCCGCGCCGTAAAGGTTCCCATCCGAAGCCTGAATGAGCGCGCCCGCAACGCCCTCGGTTGACGGGTCGAGGGCGTGCACCAGACTCCAGGTGCCCGTGGGCGTGAGGCGGTAGATGGTGTGAAACTCGCCACCGTAGAAGTTGCCGTCGTTCGCCAGAGTCAGCGGCCCAGGCCCGTCCGGACATCCTGATAGCGAGCAAAAGTTGTACAGAAGTTGAAAACTGCCATTGCGCGCAAGCTTGTACATTACGCCCTGGTCATGAGCGCCACCTTGTTCCGTAACACCGTAAAGGTTTCCGTCTGTTCCCTGAGTCAAGGCGAGCACCGGATGCTCGCCGTTGGGGAAACCTCCGTTGAGAGAAACCGGCTGGAAGGTGTGGATTACGAATCCTTGACCCGAAGGCGCCGCTCTGAACACCGTGCCGCCGGCGTTCGCATTGCCCTGGCCCGCCCACCAGGTGACCACGTACAGATTGCCATCCGAAAGTTGGATGGGAGGAAGCGTGGGATCAAAACCGTTGGGGCATGAAGTGAAATTCTGGTTGCAGAAGAAAGCGAGCACCTGCGAAATGCCGGGTGACGCAGGTTGCGCAAACGAGACCGTTGTCAGCAACAGAACGGTCAGAAGTACGTTCGTATGTTTCATCCGAAAACTCCTTCCAAAGCTTTATCGACGAGAATGGTGCACGGCGGCTTCCGCTCGATTTGTCACAAATTTGTGAAAGTCTTGTAGAAAGTCGTTCACACCGAGTACGGCTGCTGAGTCCCCAAAACAACAAGAAGCGGGAGAGCCTGAGCCCTCCCGCCGAAAGTAGCAATGGCTAATTGTTGTTTACTTCCCGTCTCCCAAAATCTGGAAGAACCGAATGATCGACTCAATCCCGCGATGGAAGTTGGGGATGTGGAACTTCTCATTGGGCGCGTGCAGATTATCGTCGGGCAGGCCCATGCCCATCATGATGCTGGGAATTTTCAGATCCTTGTCAAACTGGGTGACGATGGGAATGGAGCCCCCGGAGCGGATATACACAGTGTCTTTACCGAAGACTTCGTGCATGGCTGCGACTGACGCGCGCGCGTACGGGTTGTCGGTGTTGACCACGCAGGCCGGGCCTTTGCTGTGCACCTTGATGTTGATCGCGATGCCTTTGGGCGTGAGCTTCTTCACATAATCGGTGTACTTCTTGAGGATGTCGTCCGCGTCCTGGTTAGGCACCAGACGCATGGAAACCTTCGCCGAGGCGCGCGCCGGAATCACGGTCTTGGCGCCGGGAGCGGTGAAGCCTCCGGGCATGCCGTGGACTTCCAGCGTGGGACGCGCCCAGGTGCGATACAGCACCGAATATCCCGGCTCGCCGGTTAGCTCGCTAGAGCCAACCTCGGCCTTGCGGTACTCCTCTTCATTGAATGGCAGGCTGGCCCAGGCTTTCAGCTCGTCATCGGTCGGCTTCTGCACGGCGTCGTAGAAACCGGGGATGAGTATCTTGCCATCCGTGTCCTTCAGCCTGCTGATGATCTCGACCAGCGCAAACAGCGGATTGGGCGCGGCACCACCGTAAACGCCTGAGTGGAGATCGGTCTTCGCGCCTTGGGCTTCGATCTCGGTGTAAACCAGCCCGCGCAGGCCGACGCACAGGGTGGGCATGTCGGGAGCGAACAACTCGGTATCAGTTACCAGCGCGAAATCGGATTTGAGTTTTTCCGATGTCGCATTCGCCTTTACGTAGTCTTCGATGCTTTCGCCGCCCACTTCTTCTTCACCTTCGATGAGCACTCGAACATTGATGGGTAGCTTGCCATCGCCGCCCTTGAACAGCGACTCGAAGGCCTTGAGCTGCATCCAGAGCTGGCCTTTGTCGTCCACAGCGCCGCGGGCGTAGATGTTCTGGTTGCGCTCCGTAGGCTCCCATGGCGGGGTGGTCCACTCATCGAGCGGTTCGGCGGGCTGGACATCGTAGTGTGAATAGCACAGTGCGGTGGGTTTACTCGCGGCGTGCAGCCAGTCGGCGTAAACCAGCGGGTGGCCCTTGGTGGGGATGATCTCAACATGCTCAAAGCCGATGCGCTTCAGGTCGTTGGCCACCATTTCGGCGGCTTTGCGAACATCGTCTTTGTGCTCTTCGGCGGTACTGACGCTGGGAATGCGAAGCAGGTCTTTCAATTCGTCGACAAAGCGCTTCTGATTCTCACGCGCGTAGGAAACTGCAGAGGACACGGCGGTAGTTGCCATGGAAGTACTCCTTCCTAGTAGAACGAATGAGGATGGGCGAACTGAAAAGTATATCGCAGGTAAGCAGGTGCCGTTTTGGCGCGGACTCGACGACGGCTACGGCCACCGTAATCTCCCGCGCGGCTTCATTCCTCGCCTATGTGAGGAGCCAATGAATGTGAACGCGCAATGAATTTCACTGCCGGAACTCCTTAGTAATGGCCGGTTTGCATTCGCCACGCTTCCCTTCCCGAGCCATCGGTGGTAGCTTCGATTCCGCACCCCCATGGCAACTCTTACGAGCACGCAGCCGACGCCTAACTCGCGCCCGGCGGAGGCGAGCAGCAACAATACCTACGATCTGATAGTGATCGGCAGCGGTCCTGCGGGACAAAAAGCGGCCATCTGCGCCGCCAAACTGCGCAAAAAGGTGGCTATCGTGGAACGCAAGCGCACCATCGGTGGCGTTTGTGTGCACACCGGGACCATCCCGAGCAAGACTTTTCGCGAGGCCATTCTTTATCTGAGCGGGCTACGGCAGCGCACGTTTTATGGCCGTGGATATGCGCTCAAGGAAAACATTGACATGCAGGACCTGGTCTTCCGGTCTGACGCTGTCATGGCCCGAGAGATCGAGGTGATCAAAGCTCAGTTGCGGCGCAATCGTGTAACGGTCTATGAGGGCAACGCCCGGTTCCTCGATCCGCACACGGTCGAAGTCGTTAGCGAAGAGGGCGTTACGACGCTGCGCGGGGAGAACTTCGTGATCGCCTGCGGGACCCGTCCGGCGCATGATGCCGACATTCCGATTGACGGCAAACGCATCTTCGATTCCGACCAGGTGCATGAACTGGAGGAATTGCCGCGCGAGTTGATCGTGGTCGGCGCGGGAATCATCGGGCTGGAATACGCTTCCATGTTCGCTGCCCTGGGCGTAAAGGTCACGCTGCTCGACCAGCGGCCCACGCTGCTCGATTTCGTCGATCGCGAGATTGTCGAGAGCCTGCTGTTTCAGCTTCGGCAATTGGGTACAGTGTTTCGCCTGGGAGAGAAAGTCGTCGCCGTCGGGTTCGATGCGGAGCGTGATCGGGTCTTCGCCAAGCTGGAGAGCGGAAAGACAGTCCACGGAGCAGCGCTGCTTTACGCGGTCGGGCGGCAAGCCAACAGCGACCAACTCAATCTGGAAGCGATAGGCCTGGTGCCTGACGGACGCGGCAAGCTCATCGTGGATGAAAATTTTCGCACTTCGGTTCCCCATGTTTACGCGGCCGGTGATGTAATCGGTTTTCCCGCTCTGGCGAGCACCTCCATGGAACAGGGACGGCTTGCCAGCTGCCACATCTTCGGCGTGCCGGGCAATATCCCACCCAACCTGATCCCCTATGCCGTGTACACCATCCCTGAAATCTCGATGGTCGGCGCGACGGAGGAACAACTCACGCGCGACAAGATTCCCTATGAGATCGGGATTGCCCGCTATGCCGAGCTTGCCAAAGGACAGATGTTGGGCGACGAGCAAGGTTTTCTCAAGCTGATTTTCGATCCTTCAAGCCTGAAGCTCTTGGGGGTGCACATTATAGGGGACCGCGCGGCCGAGATCGTGCACATCGGGCAGGCGGTGCTCGCGCTGGGAGGAACCATCGAATACTTCCGCGACACCGTCTTCAACTATCCCACACTAGCGGAGGCCTTCAAGGTCGCCGCGCTGGATGGCATGAACAAACTGTAGGTCGCAGGAAGCGCAACTCCAGCTCATCCCGCAAAGGTTCATCAGATGAGCTGCCGCTAGTTGCTGATTGCTCCCGGATTCGACCGGTAATCATCATTCCGCTTTGAGAGCGTAGGAGTGTCGTCCCCCTGTTGATTGGGGGGCTGGCCATTTTGTCCGGCGTTGCTGTCGGCGGTCTGGGTCTTGCGCAGCGACGGTTTGTTGACGTCCTCGGCCGGGATCATCTTCTTGCGGTTCTCGAGGGACGCCAGCCGCGCTTTCACGTCGTTGAACTCCGAGGTGTTGAGGATATATTCCGGCCGCGCCGGAAGGACGTTGCGTATCTCCTCCTGGCTCTTCTCAATGCGGTCCGGCGTCTGCGGATGGCTAGCGAAGGCCTTGGCCAGGGTCCCGGGTTTCGTCTTCTCCTGGGCCTTGATCTTCTCGAAAAAGGAGATAAACGCCTGCGGATCGTAACCGGCTTTGTACATGTATTCCAGGCCGAGATAATCGGCTTCGGCCTCAAAGCCGCGCGAGAACTTCATGAAGGTGAGGGGCAGCGCTATCTGAATGGCTAAACTTGCCGCCTCATAAACGCCCCAGTTTCCCACGAAGATCAGCGGAATAGTGGCCATTTGGGCGTAGTTGGCGCGGGTCTGTTCCCGCGTGGCATGGCGGGCAGCGACGTGCGCAATCTCATGCGCCATCACACCAGCGAGTTCGGCCTCGTCATCGGCGGCAAGTATGAGACCGCTGTTGACGTAGAAGAATCCGCCCGGCAGAGCGAATGCATTAATGTCGTCGGAGTCAATAACCTTAATGGTGAACGGCACCTTCGCGTCGGAGTTGCGGACCAGATTCTGACCGATGCGATTCACGTACTCGGTGACGACCGGGTCTTTAATCATGCGGGCGCTGGACTCGACCATCATGGCGTACTGCTTGCCCATCTTCATCTCGGTGTCATACGAGTACCAATCGCCAATGCTCTTGCCCGACCCGGCCTTGCCAACATTGCGGTTGCCAATGTCATCAATGTCGTTCTTGCCCTTGTCGTGGGTCGCTCCGGGCGCGTCCGGCTGTTGGGGCGTGCTGGCCGTGGCGTCGGCGGGCGGGGTTTGGGTTGGCGAAGGTTGAGACTGACCCGGAGAATTGACTGGGGCCTGCGAGGACGGTGTCTGCGATTGCGAATTGTCCTGAGCAATCGTAGGCACAGCAAGGCAGAAACTCAGCAGAATTGCGTTCGCAACTGCGAGAGCGCGTGACTTCATGGGAAACTCCAGTGCCTTGCGCTGAACCCACCTAGCTGGGGTGCTTCTGCGCTCATTATATGCTTGGAGCCGGGTTGTGGAGCATAGGATTCCCGGTTTTTGGCCCTGACACAAAACTTTTGCAATTCCCGGGTTAGACGCCAATCCCCCACAAAGCGTTAGAATGAGCGGTTCGTCCCAGGAGGTAGCATGGCGACAGCGACGTCAGCAGATTCGAACAAGGCAACACGGCGGGTCTCGGTTGAGGAATTTGTCACCGGGCTGCGCAAACTTCGCGAGGATGATTTTGCGGGAGTGCGCGGCACGCTGCAGTACCTGACAGCCAATCCGGTGGGTGCGGAATCGCTGCAGCCCTATCTGTTCTGGAATGCTCAGCACTACACTCGCAACCTCATCGACAAGACGGAGCTTTACGAACTGCTGGCCATTTGCTGGGACGTTGGTATGCGCAGCTCAATTCACAACCACAGGGGCCAAAACTGCTGGATGGCCGCTCCCATCGGCCGCCTTGCGGTGCAGAACTATCGCGTGATCTCCGAGGACCTCGCCACCCAGTGCTGCGACATCGTGCCCACCGACGTGGTCGAAATCACGCCGTCAAACCCGGTGGCGGTCGATCCCCTGAATCCGGTACACGACGTCCGCAACTGCCGCGAGTGGGGCGAACGCGCTGTCAGCCTGCATCTTTACTCGCGTCCGTTCGACTCGTGCATCGTTTACTCGGTGGAACAGGGCAGTTGCGGCGAGATCGGGCTGAACTACACCTCGATGTACGGGAAGCTGTGCTAGTCGTCAGCATTTGGCACCCCACCATGACAACGGCAGGCATTCCCATCTGGCAAGCGGTAGCGCCGCGCTCTTAACGTACCTAGCTCCCTGTGGCCCTCAGCTCCGACTGTAGTACGTCGCTGGCGGAGCGTGCGTCTGCACGCGTGCAGAGAGCCACTGTGTCCACCTCCCTCGCATGACAGCAAAAACCCTCGCGCGTAGGGTCAAGTGAGCTTGACGCCGCCAGGACGAGGACCTCCAACAGGCCCGCCCCCGCCGTTGCCCCCAGTCACCGGTGTTGGGATGTCGAGACAATGAGCGTCATAGTAATCGCAGCAACCGCTTGGATCCGTGGGCCCGTAGCAAGCACACCTGGGTTTCGCATAATTTTCACAATCGAAAACACCACCTGCTGGGCACGCGCCTGGTGGGGCGGCTACCGCTGGATTGGCGGGACACCAACCCCAAGGTGGCTGATAACCACTCACAATCCCGCCCTTGCCACTCGACGGATTGTCCGCCGGAAGCACAACGCCCTGGGTTCCAGCCACGGCCCCGGTAACCGCCCGGTTGGAACGCGAGCGCCAGCCGTCAAACACCACTGCTGCTGTAAATCCCGGTAAATGCATCTCCATGCCCTCCTTGTGTTCTCAGGCCGGCCAAGCTCCAATCCGATCTGGGAATTGCAGATGCAGTAATGCCGAAAGTATCTTCGATTTCCGGAGTCCGTGCAAGCTTAGTGCCACACCTTGGGGAATTCGCTAGGAGTCCGGCCTGCGGATTTCTATAATTGAGGATTGGGGCACGGACGGATTCCTGGTGCTCCTTTAACGTGAGGGCAATAATGACCATCATCAAGCAAGACGACTTCATCCAGAGCGTAGCCGATGCTCTGCAATATATTTCCTATTACCATCCGCCGGACTTCATTCGCAGCATGGCGAGCGCCTACGAGAAGGAGCAGTCGCCGGCGGCGCGCGATGCGATGGCGCAGATCCTGATCAACTCGCGCATGTGCGCCGAAGGCCATCGGCCGATTTGCCAGGACACCGGCATTGTCACCGTTTTCCTGAAGGTCGGGATGAACGTCCAATGGGACGCCACGATGTCCGTCGAAGACATGGTGAATGAAGGTGTGCGCCGCGCCTACTTGCATGAAGACAACAAGCTGCGCGCCAGCATCCTGGCCGATCCCGCCGGGGCGCGCCGCAATACTCAGGACAACACGCCTGCGGTAGTGAACATGACACTGGTTCCGGGCGACAAAGTGGAGGTGATTGTCGCGGCGAAGGGCGGGGGTTCGGAAGCGAAGTCGAAGTTCGCCATGCTGAATCCGTCGGACTCCGTCGTCGAGTGGGTGCTGAAGACCGTTCCCACCATGGGTGCGGGCTGGTGTCCTCCGGGCATCCTCGGCATCGGCATCGGCGGCACCTCGGAGAAGGCCATGCTGCTGGCCAAGGAATCGCTGATGGAGCCCATCGACATCCAGGAACTGATGGCGCGCGGCCCGTCAAATCGCGCGGAGGAGTTGCGCCTCGAACTCTACAAGAAGATCAATGCGTTGGGCATCGGCGCGCAGGGGCTGGGCGGACTCACCACCGTGCTTGACGTTAAGGTGAAGGACTATCCGACCCACGCTGCCAACCTGCCGGTGGCGATGATTCCCAACTGTGCGGCGACGCGCCATGCGCATTTTGTTCTCGATGGCTCAGGCCCTGTCGCGCTGGAACCGCCGTCACTCGATGACTGGCCGAAGCTCACCTACGATCCGGTAGGCGCGCGGCGAGTGGACCTCGACACCATCACCCGCGAGGAAGTGGCGACCTGGAAGCCCGGCGATGTCCTCCTGCTCAGCGGCAAGCTGCTCACGGGACGCGATGCGGCGCACAAGCGCATGACCGAGAAGTTGAGCAAGGGCGAGCAGCTCCCCGTTGACTTCACCAATCGCTTTATCTATTACGTGGGACCGGTTGATCCGGTTAGGGATGAAGTGGTTGGTCCAGCAGGGCCGACAACTGCCACGCGCATGGACAAGTTCACCCGCCAGATGCTGAAAGAGACCGGCCTGCTGGGGATGGTGGGCAAGTCGGAGCGCGGTCCGGCGGCGATCGAAGCCATTCGCGACCACAAAGCGGTGTACCTGATGGCGGTTGGCGGCGCGGCGTATCTCGTCTCCAAGGCCATCAAGAAGTCACGCGTACTGGCCTTCCACGACCTCGGCATGGAAGCCATCTACGAGTTCGAGGTGCAGGACATGCCGGTAACGGTTGCGGTGGACTCGAAGGGCAACTCGGTGCACGAGAGCGGCCCGAAGGAGTGGCAAGCCAGGATCGCGGACTTGGTGGCGATCGCCTAACGAGTGATTTTGCTGACGATCCAAGCCGCTGGCGCCAACGCCTGCGGCTTTCTCTTCTGCTGTGCTAATCTCAGCGCGAGCACGCCCAGTTTCACCACCAGGTGATTGCGTTGACCGACGGCACAACACAGCTAGCGTCCGGCGCAGGAGATCCGGAGCTCGCCCCTTCCGCGCAGCTCCCGGCCGATTTGCGACAAGCGATCGAGGCTTTCTGTGAAGCCCCGACGTTGCACAAGCGTCATGCCGGCTTCGTTCAGATTGTTCGCTGGACGCGGGAGGGCCGGCGCCGGAAGGAGCAACCTCGCCTGCTCACCCTGGTGCAACTGCTGGAAGGCGCCAGCGAATTGCGCCAGCGCGTGCAGCACTCTCTTGGGCAGATGCTTGCCGAGCTGGACTTCCTTTCCCTCTTCGCCGAGACCGGGCTTCCATCCGTTCACTCGTTTACCACCGAAATCGTCCAGCGATTGGCGGCCAAGGTCGTGCCCTCAGCCCGCCAGGACTCGGACGCGCGCAAGCTGCTGATCGAGCTGTATTCCTCGGAACGATACGCGCGGCAATTCGCGGCCCTGTCTCCCGAGATCTTCGAGCGTATCGCGAACGTGCTTACTCCGGCTGATGCGCCGGAGTTCTGGCAGCGCCAGGAACGCGATCTGGACGAAGCGATGCGACTGCTGTCGGCGCGAATCAGCGGCCTGGGGCTGCAGCCGGAGATGCGGGAGCGCTCGACGGCTTCGGGGATCGCGCACTCGCCCTTCTACGAGCTGGTACAAGCGACGGAAGAGTTGGTAGCGCCCAGCTCGCCGGAGTCCGCTCCGGCGGCTCTCGACGCCTGGAAGCAGGTCGTGGCCCGTTGCCGCGGAGAGATGGAAGTGGTTTACGAGCACATGGAGTCGGCCGGCATCAGCGTTGAGCTGGTCTTCGATCTGAAGTCCATTCAGGCTTGCCTGGTGCGAATGGAGAACATGGCCAAGGTCCTCACGGCGACCGAGCCGCGTGAGCTGGACGCGGCCATTCAGGCGCTGCTGGGCAAGCTGATTGACGGCAACGTCTCCGACAAGCAAGTATCGTCGCTGTTGCGGGAAAACCTGAACCTGCTGGCGCGCAAGGTCGTCGACCGCACCGGCGACACGGGCGAACATTACATTGCCAATAGCAAGCCGGAATACTGGCTGATGTGGCGGGCCGCAATCGGTGGCGGGCTCCTCACGGTCTTTACCGCTGCAGTCAAGCTGCGCATCATCGAAGCGCATTTGCCGCCATTTGTCGAGGGCTTCGCCAGCGGAACGAATTACGCGGTGAGCTTCGTGCTGCTGCAGGTCTTTGGACTGGTACTGGCCACCAAGCAGCCGGCAACCACCGCGGCCGCCTTCGCACGCATCATCCGCGACAATCGCGGCCGACAACGTTCCAGCAAGCTTACCGACTTTGTGGCCCGCATCACCAGCACGCAGCTGGCTGCGGCCCTCGGAAACGTCCTGGCCGTGTCGGCCGGCGCGGTGGTGTTCGAAATGCTGTGGAGGGTCATCTTCCGCGAGTCGTATCTGCCGGAACTTAGCGCGACCCACGTGTATGACACCCTCAATCCGTTTGGATCGGGCACTGCACTGTACGCGGTGGAAACCGGCGTGATCTTGTGGATGGCCGCGCTGGCGGGAAGCTGGATCGAGAACGCCGCTGTTTACTACCGGTTGACCGAAGCGCTGGCGCAACATCCTCTCGGGTTGCGAATCGGCGAGGCGTTTTCCCGGAAGACGGCGCGCATTGTGAAGCACAACATCGGCGGTTGGGCCACCAGCATCGTGTTGGGATATCTTCTGGGCTTCACGCCGGTCTTTGGAGAATTCTTCGGACTGCCGCTCGACGTGCGGCACGTTACGCTGTCCAGCGGCACGCTGGCTTTGGCAGCGGCGCGCTTCGGCACCGGCACGTTGGGTGACCGATGGTTTCTCCACGCAGTTGTTGGAATCGGCGTCATCTTCGTGCTGAACCTGTTTGTCAGCTTCGCCATTGCTGCGTTTGTCGCGCTGCGCGCCTATGATGTCAGACTGCGCGAGCAGTGGGGCATTCTTCGCTTCCTTATCGGCGACGCTCTTCGGGAGCCACTGCGCTTCATCGTTCCGAGATACAACGGAGATCAGGCTCCGTCGCAAGAGACCGAAGGCGAGCCGTCGTGATCGAGCTTTGATGCACTCGATCCGCGAAGCGCAGAGGCCGTGAAGATCATTTCTTGATATAGAGGACGCGTTCATGCCAACTCCAACCAAGCCAGCGACGCGCAACGAGAAGGACTCTCTTGGCTATAAGGAAATCCCCGCCGAGGTTTACTACGGCATTCAAACGGCACGTGCGGTGGAGAACTTTCCCATCAGTGGATTGCGCGCACATCCGACGCTCATCCGCGCCATCGCGATGGTGAAGGAAGCTGCGGCGCTCGCCAACCGGGAACTCGGCCTGGTGGACGAGAAGACCGCCAACGCCATCATCGAAGCCGCCAAAGAAGTCCAGCAAGGCAAGTGGGACCAGGAATTCGTCGTGGACATCTTCCAGGCGGGCGCAGGTGTCAGCTTCCACATGAATAGCAACGAGGTCATCGCCAACCGTGCAGCCGAGTTGCTAGGCGGAACGCTCGGCGAGTACAAGCATGTTCATCCCAACGATCACGTCAACTACGGGCAATCAACCAACGACGTCTTTCCGACTGCCATGCGTTTGGCCGCGCTGCTCGAACTGGAGAAACTGTACTCCGCGCTCGATGGCTTCATCGCAGCGCTGGAAGAAAAAGGTAAAGAGTTTCATCACATTCTGAAGTCCGGCCGGACGCACATGATGGACGCCGTTCCGATGCGTCTGGGGCAGGAGTTTCATGCCTACGCGCACGCGATCAAGCGCGCGAAAAAGTCGATTCAGCAACAGTCGGAATTGCTACGCGAAATCGGACTGGGCGGCTCGGCAGTCGGCACGGGCATCAACACCCATCCCGACTATCGCGAGAAGGCAATCGCCCACCTGTCGCGCATCTCAGGGCAAAAACTGCACGCAGTGGACGACATGCGCTACGCCATGCAGTCTAACCTGGCGATGTCGAGCGTCAGCTCGGCGCTGCGCAACCTGGCGTTGGAGATCATTCGCATCTCCAACGATCTACGCCTGCTCTCCTCAGGACCGAACACGGGGCTGGCAGAAATCAATTTGCCCGCATTGCAGCCGGGCTCTTCCATCATGCCAGGCAAGATCAATCCGGTGATGGCTGAGCTCGCCGCGATGGTTTCCTTCCAGGTCGTCGGGTACGATACCGCCGTCGCGCTTGCCGTCCAAGCCGGTCAACTCGAACTCAACGTCATGATGCCGACCATGGCTTACAGCGTCCTCACGTCGATCACCATCATGACCAACATGCTGCGACAGCTCACCGAGTTCTGCATTAAGGGCATCACGGTGAATGAGCAGCGCACTGCTTTCTATGTGCAGAGCACGGTGTCGCTGGCGACCGCGCTGAATCCCTACATCGGCTACGCCAAGGCGGCGGAGATCGCCAAGGAATCGGTTGCGACGGGCAAGTCCATCATTGAGATTGCGCGCGCGCGCGGCGAGCTAACCGAAGAGCAGATCAGAGAGATCCTCGATCCGGCGCGCATGACGGAACCGGTTCGCCCGCTGGACGCAGCCAAGGAGCGGGAGAAGATCAAGGCGAAGTAGCGGGCGGATTGACGGTCTCCGCTCCGTCGAAGATCATTCCCCACAGAGACGCAAGGGGCTTATGGCGGTTGAACAGCCAAGCGGAGACCGAGCAGACGCGCCCGTTACTCAATGGCTGACGACCGTGGCGTCGCTGGTCGTAGGCGCGGGTTTCTTCGCCGTATGGTTCTGGCTGTTGCCTGGGTGGCTCGGCTTTCGGGTGGAGATCGCTGGCGAGTCCCGTTGGCGTTGGCTGGCGGCGGTTCCGTCGGTGCTGGGATTTGCCGTGGCCCTGCGCTGCGTTTGGGATTTCGGATGGACGGGACGCGGCACGCCCGCGCCGATGGCTCCGCCGCAGCGATTGGTGGTGGTGGGGTTCTATCGCTACGTGAGAAACCCTATGTACGTGGGATTCGCTGCCGGATGGATCGGGCTGTGGGTAGTCTTCGGACACGCCAATCTGGCCGCGATCGTCGCCGTAGCCGCCGTCGCTCTCGGCGTGCATCTGTTCGTGGTCTTTTATGAAGAGCCCACCTTGCGCAAGAAGTTCGGCGCCGACTATGACGAGTATTGCCGGAACGTACGCCGCTGGTGGCCGCGCTTGCGGGGCTGGGATAGTCGGGGAGCCTAACTGCCCCGCCCTAGCCAAAATAGGGCTAGAAACGGGGCACCCGAGCGGGATGGGACCACCCGGTGAATACGTTTTTCGTTCTACTTTCCGGGGCTGAAGCCCTTGATGCTTATGAGTGACTTAGACGCTGGCCTAAAGGCCAGCTCTCGCTCCACCGGAAGCCCTACTTAGGTATTTCCTTGACCTTCTACCGCCGCTAGAAGCTGATCTTCAGAATGGTTCCGTTGATGCCGACCAGCCATCCAGCTTTAGGACTGGCAAAAGCGACTGCCCAGTAGCCGGTCACGCCCGTCAGCGTGTACCAGGTATGACCTTCGTCGGGAGTCCACGCGGCGCCGCCAGCGTTGGCCGTGATGACTACCGAGCGGCCGCCATCGTCGTCTCCCCCTTTGCGGTTCTCGTCACCATCGCCGTTGCCCACGTAGCTCAGGCCGAAGATAGCTCCGGTCACCGGAGGCGGGTTAGTCAGCTTCCAGGTTTTACCGCCATCGCTTGAGGTTGCGGTGGCGGCGTTGTTGGGATCGTTCGGGTCCAAATCGCCGCCGCCCACGATACCGTTCCAGGGATTGCGAAAGGCTACCGTGAACGCACCGGCGCTGGGCGAACTCACCAGAGGCGTGTCATACGCGTTCCAGGTGTCGCCACCGTCGCGGGTGGCCAGGATTCGGGCGATGCTCGATCCTCCGGTCGCAATCCAGGCGTTCTGTCCACCCTGGGTCGCAACGCAAGTACCGCTGGCCGCAAACGAAGCTTCGCCCGGCAAAGCCGGCGGCATATTGGCGCTGATGTCCTGCCAGGTGGTTCCATTGGTGGTGCGCAGGTCGGGGAATACACCGTTCACCGAGTCGCTGTGGGCAATGCCCTTCTTCGGCGTCCAGAACGCGAAGCAATCGTAGAACGCGCCGGGATTCTGGTTCTCGAACTGCATCGTCCAGGTGGCGCCACCATCTTCGGTCTTGTAGATGCGGAAATCCGTAGGGCTCCCGGACGTTCCAATGGACATCAGATAGGCGACCTTGGCGCTCACGCCTTGCACGTCGCGGAATTGCAGGGCTTCGGCTCCCGGCACCACGCTGGCCTTCCAGGTCTTTCCACCATCGGTTGTGAGGGTGAAGGTTCCGTTGCGCCCGGACGCCCATACCACCTGCGGGTTTACCGGGCTGACGGCAATCAGCCCGTTGGTCGTGCCGCTGTTTTGCGGAGTCAACGTGGGTTGATGATTTTTCGAGGGCTCTTCCGCGCTGAGGAACGCGCAGGAGAAGGTAGCAATCAGGAAAACAATCAGCAAACGTTTCGTCATGACAACCTCTCCGGAGGGAAGTTTGCGGAGCGGTAGTTAACGCCCCATCCGGCAAGGGTATCAAATTTGGGGAAGGCGAGCGCCAGTCAAAGCTAAGTCTGAGAAAACTCTCGACGTTTTACTTCTTGTAGATCACTTTGCCGGCGCGGATGGTGTACTCCACCTTGGCGAAGTTGCGCACGTCGAGTGCAGGGTCGCCGCCGAGTACGACCAGATCGGCGGCGTCACCTGTGACCACCCTGCCGGTCCTTCCGGCTTTGAAGAAGGTCGCAGGAGTAGTGGTGAGTGAGGCCAGGATGTCGCGCCAGTTCATGCCGGCGCTGAGCATGTAGTTGTACTCGCTGGTGGTGTCGTAAAGCTGGGTGTAGCCCACGTCGGTGCCGAAGAGGATGGTGCCGCCCTTGTCGAAGTAAGTCTTGAGCTGGGCCACCGCGCCCTTCGCTATCTTCGCCTTCTCGGCCTCGCTGCCGCCGGCTTTGCGCACCTCATCGGGAAACATCGACAAGGTTGGAATGAGCGCCACATGCTGGTCTTTCATGCGCTGCAACTCTTCCGGCGTCCAGTCGTATTCCATGGGAATCGTGTGCGCGAGGATGTCCACTCCACCGGCCAAGGCATTGTCGGTGCCGGCGTGATTCGAAGGGTGGGCGAAAACCGGCTTGCCTGCCGCATGCGCCACATCAACGGCGGCACGAATGATGTCCACTGGCATGGGCATGACCTTGCCACGACCCACGATGGCCCCCGCGAACACTTTGACACCATCGCCGCCCATCTCCAGGGATTGCTTTGCCAGCCGGGCGGCATCGGCAGGGGTTGCCGCCTCAAACGGCTTCAACTGTTGTGCCAAGTCTTGGGGTATGTAAATCGGAATGCCATTCTCGGGAAAGATCGTTCCGGCGGTGGTGTAGATCTTGGGGCCGGCAATCTCTCCACTCTCCACCCGTCGGCGCAGCGCGAGCGTGTCCTGGGGAATGGAGCCAATGTCAAAGACGGTGGTGTCGCCCCACTTCGTCAGCATCGTCTGCATGTGCTCTTCGAGCTTCGCCGCCGGGGCCGTGGCCGCGTCTTTCCATACATCCTCGGTGAAGTGCACATGGCTGTTCCAGAAGCCCGCAACAACGACCCTGCCGCCGCACTCGATAATGTAGGCGGACTTGGGAATCTCGATGTCGTCGTCCTTGCCAACGGCCACAATCTTGCCGTCGTGGATGAGGACGACCGCATTCTTGATCGGCACGGCTTGCGGTGTGGGGTAAACCTTGCCGCCGACGAGCGCCAGGTCGCCAGAGGAATTCGCCGGCTCCGAGCGCGCCGAAAAGGCGAACAGCACCAGCAGCAGCACCACGACGAAGGCAACCAGCCAGGCAAACATCCCCGCGCTGCGGCGTTGTGGCTGCATGATGGTTACTACGCAATCGGGATGAGATTGGTTCGCCAAAAGAGTTCAGGATGGCTGCGGGCGTTCGCGATCAGTACGCCCAGCGAAGCAACGTGGCGCCCGAGGTGAATCCCGCGCCCACGGCGGCCAGCAGTACCAGACTTCCCTTCTTGAGCTTGCCTTCTTCCAGAGCGGTCTGCATGGCCAGGGGAATAGTGCCGGCAGTGGTGTTGCCATAGCGATCGATGTTGATAATGACCTTCTCCATGGGCATCTTCAGGCGATCAGCGGTGGCGTTGATGATGCGCTTGTTGGCCTGATGAGCAATGAAGCAATCCACGTCGGCGCCGGTGAGCCCATTTCTCTGCAAGACGCGCTCGGTCATCTCCGCCATTTTCTTCACTGCATACTTGAAGACCTGCTGCCCATCTTGATGAATATAATGCATCTTCTTGTCAACAGTTTCATGCGTCGCCGGATTCAAACTGCCGCTGGCCGGCATGTAGAGAAACTGTCCACCCGAGCCTTCCACCTGGGCCTCGTAATCAATGATGCCGTCTTCTCCTTCTTCCGCCGGCTCCAGCAGCACTGCACCCGCGCCGTCGCCGAAGATGATGCACACCGCGCGGTCCTCGTAATTCACCATCGAGGAGTTCACATCGGAACCAATTACCAGGACTTTCTTATAGCGACCGGAGGCGATGAACTCCGACCCGGCGTTCAGCGAGTAAAGGAAGCCCGAGCATCCGGCCGACAGATCGTAGCCCCAGGTGCGTTTGATGCCCAGTTTGTTCTGCACCAGGCAAGCGGTGGAGGGAAACATCATGTCAGGGGTGACCGTGCCCACGATGATGACGTCGATCTGTTGCAGATCGAGAGGGTGGGACTCGACGAGCTTTTTCACCGCTTCGACGGCCAGATCGCTGGCCGCGATACCCTTGTCCACCAGGTGGCGTTCGCGAATGCCGGTGCGCTCCAGGATCCACTGGTCGGTGGTTTCCACCATCTTTTCCAGGTCCTGGTTGGTAAGGACGCGGGGTGGGACATAGGTTCCAAGAGCGGTGATCTTAGCGCGAACAGGTTTCGTCAATAGAGATCTCCGGAATAACAACGTCAATAACTGGAAGCGCATTTATTGTCAACGATACGAATCGGAAAGTCCATGCAGTGTGTGTTGGGCAATGACGAGATGACATTCGCCTCGCAAAAAATGGGCGTGTGGGATACCTTCGGGGACAGCTTGTGTCGTGGAGGTACGGCTTGGACAGTTGGGAACAGAGAGTGCGGCAAAGTTTTTCCCGCCAGGAGATGATGAAGACGCTAGGAGCAGAAATGTCAGAGGTGCGCAGCGGAGCTACGGAAATCCGCTTTCTTTACGCTGCCTCCCTCACGCAGCAGCACGGGTATATACATGCGGGTGCGGTGACCTCAATCCTGGATTCAGCTTGCGGATACGCGGCGTTAACCGTTGCTCCGGAGGGCGCGGAAGTGTTGTCGGTGGAATTCAAGGTCAACTTGCTGGCTCCTGGGGTGGGCGAGTCGTTTGTGGCTCGCGCCCAGGTGAAGCGTGCGGGGAAGACATTGGCGGTGTGCGCAGCAGACGCGTTTGCCGTTCGCCCCGACGGCGAGAAGCTGATTGCGACCATGCTGGCGACGATGATCTATGTCCCGGCGGAGAGATGAGCAAGGAACGTCTAGCCCGGACAGTGGCTATGGCAAGGGCAAATAAGCCAGGCGCCAGTTGACCGCTGCACACGCACTGGCCTGCTACCGTTGCTTCCTTCCGGACCTGGCGGGTTTCACAGGATTGCGTTGCGCGGGACCAGCGCCCGACAAGTCAATATAACATTTCGTTGCGTGGCGATGGCGGGCGGCAACGAACGGCGTTTGCGACCTCTCGCTGCTGCGGAACCCGCAGAAAACAATGGTAGAATGAAGAGATTGCATGCACTCCAAAGTTGATTCTGTAGCTCTGCTGGACGCTCCCCTTACTTCGAATGACGCCGATTCGGCGCCTTTTGCGAACGGCGGTTTCGCGAAGAGTCCCGCTGTTGCTCGCAAGAAAATCGGCTTCGTGAGCCTGGGCTGCCCCAAGAACCTGGTGGACAGCGAGGTGATGATGGGCTTGCTCTCCGCGGGCGGCGCCCAGATTACCTCGCGCGCTGAGGATGCCGACATCATCGTCGTCAATACCTGCTCGTTCATCGATTCGGCAAAACAGGAATCAGTGGACACGATTCTGGAAATGGCACAGCACAAGGCTGCGGGCCGGGCGCAGAAATTGATCGTCGCCGGCTGCCTGGTGGAGCGCTACCGCAACGAGATCCAGAAGAACATTCCTGAAGTGGATGCGGTCGTCGGCACTGGAGAGTTGCAGCAAATCCTCAACGCCGCTGGAATCGAGCCGAGACCACAGGAAAACTCGCCGTTCGTCATTCTCAGCGGGCGTTCCGAAGGCGAGGCCCGCGAAGCCGCCGGACGCTTCTCGAAAGAAGCCTGGGATGGCGCGATTGCCGACCTGCCCAACTATCTGTACGACGAGAACACGCCGCGCCTGCTGGCCACGCCCAAGTATTCGGCCTACATCAAAATCGCCGAGGGCTGCGATCATCCCTGTTCGTTCTGCGTCATCCCGCAGTTGCGTGGCAAGTTCCGCTCGCGGCGGTTCGAGTCGGTCATTGCCGAGGCGCAGCGTCTTGGACAACAAGGTGTGCGCGAGGTCACGCTCATCGGCCAGGACACCACTTGCTACGGCGAAGACCTCGGTCTCAAGGATGGGCTGGCGCTACTGCTGGAGCGACTGGCGCAGATCGAGGAGTTGCGCTGGGTGCGCTTCCTCTACGCCTATCCCAACAAGATCACCGGCCGGCTGCTGGAAACCATCGGTGCGCATGACAAGATTTGCTCGTACATCGACGTGCCTTTGCAGCATGCCTCGCCGGCGGTGCTGAAGCGCATGAAACGCGGCGCAGGTGCAGATATCTTTCTGCGCTCCATCGAGAAGATGCGGCGCGAAATTCCTGGCCTCACGCTGCGGACGTCGTTCATCGTGGGCTTTCCAGGTGAGACCGAATCTGATTTCGAGCAACTTTGCGGGTTCGTTCGCGAGGCCCAGTTTGACTGGCTCGGTGTCTTCGGATACTCGGACGAGGCGGGCGCGAAGGCGTTTGACCTGGGGGAGAAGGTTCCCGGACGCGAAGTTGAGCGCCGTCGCAGGAAGCTCATGTCCATCCAGAAGCAAATCAGCCGCAGAAAGAAGCGGGCGCTGGTGGGGCAACACTTCGATCTGCTGCTGGAAGGGCCGTCGGCGGAAACAGAGTTGCTTTGGGAGGGCCGGACCGCGATGCATGCTCCCGAGATTGACGGCACGGTTTACGTGAACGACTTCGGCGACCGTGAAGACGCGTGTGAGGGCGAGTTCTATCGCTGCGAAATTACCGAGGCGCACGATTACGATCTGGTGGCGCGAATCGTGCAACACGACAGTTGTCAGTAGCCAGTGGTCAGTTGCCAGTTTGTAGTGGAAAATCCGGAATTAGCACAGTACTCGACCAAGTCGGTGAAACAAACCGGATCGAAATACCGGGTCCTCTGACTTTGCTGACAACTGGCAACTGGTTACTGACAACTGAATCATGCCGAAGAAACGCGTTCGCAGCTTACGTTGTCCAACCTGCAGGAAGATTGTTCTGGCCCGCGATCCGGAGTTCCCTTTCTGCAGCGAGCACTGTCGTTCGATTGACCTGGGCAAATGGGCGAGTGGCGCGTACGTAATCTCCAGCCCGTTAGACGATCCGGAGACCGACCATGCCCATGAACGCGACGAGGAGTCCGAGTGAAGCGGCTGAGAGTCATGCGGCGCCAATGTGGGCAACCTTGGTCGCTACGTTTTTCGGCGTAGGAAGATTGCGTCCGGGGCCGGGGACCTGGGGTTCGCTTGCGACGACGTTAGTGTGGTGGCTGCTGGCGTCGCACCTTCCGCCGGCGGCGCGACTACCGGTGCTGGTGGCGCTGATCGTTATCGTGGTCGCGGTTGGAATTCCGGCGGCGACTCTGGAAGCGCGCGGCTGCCGCAGAGAAGATCCTTCGCACGTGGTGATTGACGAAGTCGCAGGGCAACTGGTGACGTTCATCGCGTGTCCCATCAGGTGGCAAGCGTTGCTGGCGGGCTTTATACTTTTCCGGGTGTTCGACATTGTAAAGCCGCCGCCGGTGCGGAGCCTGGAACGGCTGCCCGAAGGCACGGGCATAGTGGTGGACGACCTGGGCGCGGGCGTTTACGCGCTGATTGGGCTGCAGCTCCTGTTGCACTTTGGGATTGTTCGCTAAGGAGTGATTGCCGCTCTGGCCCGGGGGCTAAAGCCCCGATTCTAAGAGCCAGCTTAACGCGGGCCTAAAGGCCCGCACCACCCGTAAGCGGGAATTGTGACGATGGATCGAAAAGCAGGCGCAAAAAACGTCAACGGCAAGCCGCACATTGATGGCATCGATCCCGCCTGCGCTTTGCCGGGAGGCGAGATCCGCATCACCGGCAGCGGTCTGCGGCCCGCCGAGCTGCGCCGCCCCAGCGTTCGCTTCGGAGACGTGGACGGATCCATCATCATCAGCTCCGAACAGTTCATCATCGCGCGCGTGCCCGACGGCGCCGCCTCCGGGGAAGTTGTCGTAGCCACAAACGGCCACAAGAGCAATCCCGGTGAGTTGCGGGTTGCGGTGCCCATCGCGGAGAACCTGCATCCGGTGGCCAACCCGGCAATTGACAGCGACGGCAATGTGTATGTGACTTTTTCCGGTTCCCGCGGTCAAAAGGTGCCGGTTGCCATTTACCGCATTGACACCAACTACAACGTGAAGCCCTTCCTGCACGAGATGATGAACGCCACCGGGCTGGCCCTGGACCGGGCCGGCAGCCTGTACGTCTCTTCGCGCTACGATGGCACGGTGTATAAGGTGGCGCAGAACGGCACCATGGCTTCCTACGCGGAAGGCATGGGCATCGCGACGGGTATCGCCTTCGATCCTGAGGGCTACCTTTACGTGGGCGATCGCAGTGGAACCATTTTCAAGATTGGCCGTGACCGGCAGATTTTTGTCTTCGCCATGCTGGAGCCCAGCGTGTCGGCCTACCACCTGGCATTCGGCAACAACGGAAATCTCTATGTCACCGGTCCGACCACGTCCAGCTTCGATGCCATCCACCAGATCGATCCGCATGGCGAGGTTAGCGTGTTCTATCGCGGACTAGGCCGCCCGCAAGGGCTGGCAGTGGATGTCGAGGGAAACCTTTACGTGGCAGCGTCGCATAATGGCCGCCGCGGAATCGTAAAAGTCACCCCCCGTCACGAGGCCTCTCTGGTGGTGTCAGGACCCAATCTCGTGGGACTGGCATTCGCCCCCGGCGGTGCTGCCGTGCTCGCGACCACCACCGGTGTGCATCACCTTTCCTGGGACATCCAGGGCAGACGCCTGACGCCGGAAAGCTAGCAGCTGAAGGCTAAGGGTCAGCTGCTAAATGCTAATTGCTCCCTGCTAGACTGAAATCGTGATTGCGGAAATCATTGCCGTCGGCTCGGAGATGCTCACCCCGTCGCGGCAGGACACGAATTCCCTCTTCCTCACCAACCGCCTTAACGATCTGGGGATTTCTGTCGCCTTCAAGGATATTGTCGGCGACAATCGCGAGCACCTCGTCTCTGTAGCGCGGACGGCGGTCAGCCGCGCCGACATCTCCATCTTCATGGGCGGGCTGGGACCGACCGAAGACGATCTCACGCGGGAAGCTGTGGCCGCTGCCCTGGGCTTGGAGCTGAAACGCGATCACGAAATCGTCACCGCCATGTACAAGCGCTTCGCGGAACGGCGGCTACAGATGCCAGACAACAATGCACAGCAGGCTGACGTACTGCGGGGGGCCGTCGTGCTGCCGAACTCCCGGGGCACCGCTCCGGGGCAATGGCTGGAAACGGAGTGCGACGGAAAATCGCGAATCGTCGTGCTGCTTCCCGGCCCGCCCCACGAACTGGAGGCGCTGTGGGAGAAACAGTGTGTGCCTCGTTTGCGCGCGATCGTGCCGCCGGCCGCAATTGCCAGCCGCGTTCTGAAGACCGCCATGCTGCCCGAGTCGGCCGCCGACGCGCGCACCGCGCCCATCTATAAGAAACATCCGGAAGTCGAAACCACGGTGCTCGCTGGTCAGGGGCAGGTCGAATTCCATCTGCGCGCCACCGGGGCGACACAGGAGGAAGCCCAAGCTGCGGTGGATAAGCTGGCCGGTGAACTGGAGGACGAACTAGGTGACGCGGTCTTCTCCTCCTCGGGAGAATCGCTGGAACAGATCGTCGGCTACTATCTGCAGATGCACAATCTCAAGCTGGCAGTGGCCGAGTCATGTACCGGAGGAATGGTCGCCGAGCGGATCACGTCAGTGGCAGGAAGTTCGCGCTACTTCCTGGGCGGAGCGGTGGTGTACTCCAACGATCTGAAGACCCTGTTCGCCGATATTCCGCCGCTGATGATCGAAGCCCACGGCGCGGTGAGCAAAGAAGTCGCCCTGGCTCTGGCCGATAACATTCGCGAGATCTGCAATGCCGACATCGGGGTTGGTGTTACCGGCGTCGCGGGTCCGGGCGGAGGAACGGAAGAGAAGCCGGTGGGGCTGGTGTATGTCGCCGTCACCGATGGACGCAAACAGGAAGTCGTACAGCGGCGCTTTCCCGGAGACCGCGAGCGCATTCGGCGCTGGGCGAGCCAGCAAGCGTTGGACCTGGTGCGCCGCATGCTGATGTGATCGTATGCGCCTGTTTGTAGCTCTCGACATTGACGCCGGTATTCGCGAACGGATTGCCGAGTTCCGCAACCAGATGTGCCGGCTCGCGCCGGAGGTCCGCTGGGTCGGGCCGGAAACATTTCATGTCACTCTGCAGTTCCTTGGAGAAACGAAAAGGTTGGAGGAGATTCAGCAGGCCCTGCGGCAGGTGAAGGGTTCGCCGATTACGCTCGCGTTTCGCAATGCTGGTTTCTTCCCGAATCCGAAATCGCCGCGGGTGTTCTGGGTCGGTATTGAGTTTGATCAGAATCTTCAGGAGCTCGTGAAATCGATTGCCGAGGCCCATCGGCCACTCGGCTTCGAGCGGGACAAGGGCCCGTTCCACCCACACTTGACGCTGGCGCGCGCCGGAATCGGGCGTCCGCGTCCGGCTCAGGGTGAACCCTCCTCTTCTGGCTTGCGGCAGGTCCGCGCTGCGGTCGAAGCCAGGCCGTCACTCGAATTCGGTACAATGACCGCGCGCGAGTTTTACCTTTACGAAAGCAAACTGTCGCCCGCGGGGGCGCAGTACACCAAGCTGTCGCGCTATCAACTGGAGCAGCCTCGCACCTGACCACGATACCTTTGATCAAGCTGACCCTCATCATCGCTGTAGTCTCGTATCTGCTGGGATCGATACCCTTCGGCTACCTGCTGGTACGCATCTTCCGCGGTCAGGACGTGCGCCAGACAGGCAGCGGCAATATCGGAGCGACGAACGTTGCCCGCACTGGGTCGAAGGGCCTCGCGGTTGCCACCTTGCTCCTCGATGCGCTAAAGGGATATGCGGCGGTGGCATTTGCATTCCGGCTGGCCGGATCGCACCGACTCGAAAGCGGGGTTCCAACGAGCATCTACGATCAAGCGCAACCGATGATTGACAGCCGAACCGTCTATCTGCTGGCGGCGTTGGCTGCATTCTGCGCCATTGTGGGGCACATGTTCACCCTATGGTTGCGCTTCAAAGGTGGAAAGGGAGTGGCGACCGCGGTGGGGGCGTTCGCGGGACTCGCGCCTCGCGCCATTGTTGTCGCCCTTGTCTTGTTCGTGATTGTGGTTGCGGTCACCCGCTACATTTCGTTGGGCAGCATGGTTGCGGCGGGAGCATTTCCGTTGCTGGTGTGGTGGCTCAACCCGGCCGAGCGTACAACAGGCCCGATCCTGCTGCTGATCGCGGCGTCCTCGTTTCTGATCATCATTCGGCATAGGGACAACATCCGGCGCCTCCTGGCCGGCACGGAGCATCGTTGGCGATGAAAGCGAGCGGCCGGTGAGCGAAATTGCAGTCATTGGCGCGGGCGCGTGGGGCACGGCAATCTCCATCGTCCTGGGGCGCAAGCAGACGCACCGGGTGCGGTTGTGGGCGCACGAGCGCGAAGTGTGCGAAAGCGTTCGCGCACACCGCATGAACGATCTGTTCCTGCCGGGAGACCCGATCCCGGGAACGGTCCACGCCACGAACAATTTCGAAGAGGCGCTGCTCGGCGCGGAGATCGTGGTTAGCGTCATGCCTTCCCATCACACCCGCCGCGTGTTTCGAGCGATGCTGCCGCACCTTCGTCCGGAGATGCTCTTCGTCAGCGCGACCAAGGGAATCGAAAACGATTCCTTGCTGCGCATGACCGAAGTCATCACGGAAGTGTTGAGCGATGCGGCCGTCGCTTTCGTTCCGCGGATTGGTGCTTTGAGCGGTCCGACGTTTGCCAAAGAGGTAGCGAAGGGCGATCCGACGGCGATCACGATAGCCTCCTCGGACCGGGAACTTGCGGCCATCGTGCAGCGGGAGTTCAGCGACCCCCGGTTCCGGGTTTACACCAATGACGACGTGATCGGCGTCGAACTGGGCGGCGCGCTGAAGAACATCGTCGCCATCGCCGCGGGCGTTCTATTTGGGCTCGATCTCGGGCATAACACGGTGGCGGCACTCATTACTCGAGGTCTTGCCGAGATCACGCGGTTGGTCGTTGCCTGCGGCGGGCGCTCCGAAACCATGGCAGGGCTGGCAGGACTTGGCGATCTGGTACTGACTAGCACGGGTGGCCTCTCCCGAAATCGCAGCGTCGGCGTCGAGTTGGGCCGCGGCCGCAAGTTGGACGACATAATTGCCGGGATGCACGGCATGGTGGCCGAAGGGGTGCTCACCACGAATGCGGCTGTCGGGCTGGCGCACAAAGTCGGGGTCGAGATGCCCATTACCGAGCAGATGCACGCCATCCTGCAGCAAGGGAAATCGGTGCAGGACGCGATCCGCGACCTGATGGGCCGGCCCTCGACCAGCGAGGCGGGGCTATACAAGAATTAAGCGGCAAGTGCCCAGCTGCGGAAGTTCGCGAACGACATCTATATGGTGCGGCAGGTTTGATGCGTTTTTACGCAACGCTGCCGCCTGGTACCTCATCTAAGGACGAACGGCTTGCAAGATGGAATACATACATGCGTTTCTTAGAGACAATGTCGAGCCAGCGGGACGGCGTGCAAGGCCTGATGCCCCCCCGATCTTTTGCGCAGTCTTTGTTGCCCTAGCGACTTTTCTGCTGGCGGGGCATCCCGCCTGGGCCCAGAGCGGTGCGGAGTTGACAAACCTCCCCACGGCGGAGCAGGTTGTCAATCGCAACCAGGACCCCTATGCCGGGTCGATTCCACAGGGAAAGGCCACTCCCGAGATCCTCGACCTGACGGTGGAGGAGGCGCTCGACCGGGGGCTGAAGTACAACCTCGGCTTGTACCTGGCCGCTCGGGTCACCGAGCAATCAAGGGCCGCGCACCTCCACGCCCTTAGCGATCTGTTGCCGGTGGTAAATGGTTCGTTCACCGAGGAAGATCAAAAGCTCAATTTGAAGCAATTCGGCTTCACATTTCCAGGATTTCCGACATCAGTGGGTCCCTTCGGCATCTCCGATCTCCGGGCTACTGGATCATGGACCGTCCTCGACTTCCACTCCATCAACAGCATCCAGGCGGCCACGCAGAGTGTGAAAGCTGCGCAGTTCACCTATCGTGACGCGCGCGATACGGTGGTGCTGGCCGTGGGAGCGAACTACCTGCTCACGATTGCGCAGGAGTCACGCGTGATCGCTACGGAAGCGGAGCTCAACACGGCGCAGGCGTTGTATCAGTTGGCAGCGGACCAAGAGACCGCTGGGCTGGCGCCGCAAATCGACACTCTGCGTGCCCGCGTCCAATTGCAAGCTCAGCGGCAAGCCGTCATTCAGGCGCAGAACGATCTGGAAAAGCAGCGCATCGCTCTGGCGCGTGTCATCGGCTTGCCAGTGCAGCAGAAATTTCGCCTGGTGAACCGCGTGCCCTATCACCCGTTTCCCCAGATAGCGTTAGAGACCGCTTACGAACAAGCGTTGCGAACCCGGCCTGATTATCAGGCCGCACTCGCCGCCTTGCGAGCAGCGCAACTGAGTCGCGAGGCGGCGTGGAAGCAGCGCCTGCCCTCGATTGGCCTGGCTGGCGAATACGGCGTGCTGGGAACTACTCCCGACGCCATGTCCCCCAACTGGTCGGCAGCCGCAACGCTGCGAATCCCCATCTTCCAGGGAGGGAAGGTTGAGTCCGATATCCAGGAGGCCGACGCGATCCTGAAGCAGCGTCAAGCGCAAGTGGACAACTTGAGAGGCCGCATCGAACAGGATGTTCAAGATGCGCTTCTTGACTTGAAAGCGGCGGCTCAACAGGTTGAAGTAGCGCGGTTGGGACTGGATCTGGCGCAGCAGGCGCTGGCCCAGTCGCAGGACCGCTTCTCCGCCGGCGTAACTAACAACGTTGAGGTGATCCAGGCCCAGCAGCAGTTGGCGGGGGCTAACGATCAATATATTTCCAGCTTGTATGCCCACAGCATAGCCAAGGTGCTGCTGGCGCGCGCGATTGGCAATGCCGAGCAGGCGGTTAAGCAATATCTGGCAGAACCGGGCAGCACGGCGCCGAATGGGGTCGCTCCGCCCAGCGGCACCAGCGAGCCAGCGCCAGGGTCGGCAGGAGTGAGCGGAGAAACAACTCCTCCAGTACCACAACAAGATGCAAATCCGGCTCCTCATAAATAGCCATTAATAAGGTGAATGAAAGATGAGTCCTAGCACGACTGAGCAACCCGATCTCGAACGGCCGGAGCCACAAGGCCAAGAGCACGAAGAGCACCATGATCCGGAAGCGATCCGGCATGAAGAGGACCATCGCAGCTTCTTCCAGAAGAATCGTGCCGCCAAACCCATCGTGTTCCTGGTGGTGATTGTCGCGCTCCTGTTGGTGGGCTGGTTCTGGTGGGAGAGCCGCCATTGGGAGAGCACTGACGACGCCGAAATTGATGGGTACATTTACCCCATCAGCGCACGGGTGAGTGGACAGGTCAAGAAGGTGAATTTTGATGATGGGCAACTGGTGCATAAGGGCGATGTCCTGGTACAGATCGATCCGACGGACTACCAGGTAGCGCTGGACCGCGCCAAGGCCGACTATCAGGACGCACTTTCGCAAGCGCAAGCGGCGCAATATGGAGTACCGGTGCAGAGCGTAGGGTCGGTCAGCCAGATTCGATCCGCCACCGCCGACATGTCCTCCGCCACTGCTGGCGTGGCGGCCGCTCAAAAGCAGGTGGATGCCGCCCAACAACAGGTGCTGGAGGCGCAGGCGAATGCCGTCAAGCTAAACAAGGACGTTGAACGCTATCAGCAACTGCTGGGTAAGCGCGAGATTTCACAGCAGCAATTCGACCAGGCCACGGCTGCGGCAACGGCCGCCAACGCCACAGTCAGCGCGCGTCAGGCTGAACTTCTATCCGCCCAGGCGCAGGTGAAGATCGCCGAGTCGCGCGTCGAACAAGCCAATGCAGAAATCAAGAACGCACAGGCCACACCAAACATGGTAGCTGCCACCAAGGCGAAGGCTGATTCCGCCGCCGCACAGGCGCTCCGTTCCAAAACAGCGCTCGACCAGGCGCAGCTGAATTTGAGCTACACAACGATCCTGGCTCCGGTAGACGGAGTCGTGGGCAAACGCTCCGTGCAAGTTGGCGAAAACGTGGGGGTTGGACAGGACCTGATGGCCATCGTGCCGCTGCGGGACGTTTGGGTAACAGCCAACTTCAAAGAGACACAACTTGCCCATATGCAGCCCGGCCAGCCGGTCAGAATTAAGGTTGACACTTACGGTGGACGCAAGTGGGATGGCCACGTCACCAGCATCGGGGGCGCCACCGGCGCGAAGTACAGCCTCTTGCCGCCGGAGAATGCAACTGGCAACTACGTTAAGGTAGTGCAGCGTATTCCGGTGCGCATCGACTTCGATGGCAACGACAAGCCTGACTTCAACAAGGACGGGTTGCTGCGCCCTGGTATGTCGGTTGATCCGGATGTGAAGGTGCGGTGACTTCTGAGGGCTTACGTCCGGCACCGACCCCGCACTTGGTTTATTGGTGGCGGATCTCTCTGCGTCAGAAAAGCCATCTACCAAAGTAGCTTGACCTAGTATGGGTCCGTCGATTTTCCTGAATTCTTACCTATTTTCTGATAAATTGCTTGCAGGCTGTAATAGTAATACCCCGTGCTCCAAGGCGCCACGGAACCCAGCGGCATGAATTTCGCAACCCTCCCGAGTCTTATCGCACTCGCCACCCTAGTCGTAGTGTTCCGGGCGATCTTGCGTCAGGGCACCAGCGAGCCCCTCCACTTGTGGCTGACGGGGTGGATCCTTGTACTCGTACACTTCGTAGCGCAGTTCCTGGACAACGGTCAAGGTCTTTGGAGTCGCTTGGCGAACGCGGTCAGTATCAACGCGCTCGAGCTGGCAAGTATCGCCTTTCTAATTTCAGTTTCTTTGGTTGCGACCGAGCGTCGTCGCCAATTCCTGCTTGCGGCGGTAATTGGGATTCCGGCGCTGGTCTATACCGACGCTACTATTTGGGACGTTACCAGCCACATCTTTTACTACGTCGTAATTGCCGTTGCGTTTGGCGGTGCGCTGCTGGTGGTATGGAATTTCTACCGCAAGACCACTCCTTATGTCATTTCCCTGTCAACTGGATGCGTGGTTCTGGCATGCGGAATGGTCTGGGTGGTCGCCCGCAGCAAGCCTGATCTCGGCGTCGTCTTCCTTCTCGCGGCGCTAAATTACATTGTCGCCGCTCTGTTTTGGCGTCGCTTCGCGCGGGCAACGGTCGGCGTCCTGACTACCGTTTTCGGTTTTATCGCCTGGGGCTCCGTATTCCCGATCGGAACGTTGCTGGACATCTTCGCCCCCTCGATCCATATTCAAACCGAAGTATGGAATATCCCCAAATACTTCGTTGCGGTCGGCATGATCGTCATACTCCTAGAAGACCAAATAGAGAAGAGTGACTATTTGGCCTATCATGATGAACTCACCGGACTGCCAAACCGGCGGCTGCTGGAGGACCGGCTCGAGCAAGCCCTGGCGCGCGCCAACCGCAAAGGCAACAAGGTAGCCGTCCTGCTACTTGATCTGGACCATTTCAAACAGGTCAACGATAACTACGGACATCGCATCGGAGACCAGACCCTGCAGCAGGTAGTGACGCGGCTGGCCAGCCGGATGCGTGTTTCCGACACACTGGCGCGCTCTGGAGGCGACGAGTTCACGGTCATCAGCGATGTTGCCGATGCGGAAGGCGCGCAGGTCCTGGTCTCGAACCTGGAAATGGCATTCACCGTCCCGTTCAAGATGGAAGGGAAAATTATCCATACCGGCCTCAGCATCGGACTGGCGTTGTATCCCGATGACGGCCGAACTCCTGATCAACTCTATGCGGCAGCCGACCAGGCGATGTACGAGTCCAAGCGGGCCAGCCGCGGTCCTGGGGCATTCAACGCTCTTTCCCAATTCCGCATGTAGCTTCCCTTCCTTCCTCTTACAATGGAGCGCAAGTGGTTCAATCATCTGGCGTTCGTTGGCTACGAGTGCACCGCTATGCGAAACTAACGATGGGTGACACCTGCCTAGGGACCACGACTAACCGTTTTCGACGCGTGTAGGCAGCGCACATCTTGTTTTCCTTCATTAGGCCGGGATGGCGGAACTGGCAGACGCAGCGGACTTAAAATCC
>CAVXDA010000027.1:0-29233 GCA_963760415.1 uncultured Acidobacteriaceae bacterium
AACTTGGCCGCACGAGTCGAAGCACTCCTATACAAGTCACAGCGCGTCGATTGGAATAGGGGCTGCTGATCACTTCTTTGCCGAGGATGCTGTTTGAATTGCAACTTAACCCGGTCCCGGTCCGTCCGAGACGGCTCGGTTCGCCACTGCGAAAAAGTACTGGACGCACATAACCTTCAAGCGCCGTAGATGTTTGCCGCGCAACTGATCCAGTCCCGCCCGCGGGACGGCTCAGTTTAGCCCAGCGCGCAGCGCTGAGTAAGCCGCCCCAGAAGAATCCCAGCCCCGGCAGGGGCGGCACACGGATATGTGCGACACGTCACCGCGACCCATCCCCCGTTCAAACTATGTTTGTGCAATGTCGCACACCCACGCATCGGTTTCGAAGGGTGGAGCACCGCCGGGTGGAGCACCGCTTTAGCGGTGCATTACCGAAGCATCCTGGGAAGCGGCTTTAGCCGCTGAGGTAATTCATGGCCATTCCCTATCGAGGAACAACCACCGCCGCCACTTATTTTGTCACTGCCGGAACCTCTTTCAAGCAGAACCTGCTGCAGTCGGATCGGATCGCACAGCTCTTTTGCGAAACCCTCTTTCATTACCGGGACGCGCGCAATTTTCGGGTGCATGCTTTCGTCGTGATGCCCAATCATTTTCATCTGATTCTTACTGTGCTGGAAGGCTCGACTCTGGAGCGGGCGATGCAGCTCATAAAAGGTGGCTTTCTTATCAAGCCGGCAAGCTGCTGGGAGTGGACACCGCAATCTGGCAGAAGAGTTTTGTGGATCGGCGAGTTCGGGACAGCGTGGAACTGGAAAAGTATACCGCCTACATTCACCAGAACCCCGGTGAAGGCTGGGCTCGCCGAGACGGCCGAGGAGTATCGCTACTCATCCTTGAATCCAGCCTTTGTGATGGATGAGTTACCTCAGCGGCTAAAGCCGAGTTCCGACTCTACTGCCGTAATGCACCGCTGAAAGCCAGTCCTGAGCGCAGTCGAAGGGCGGTGCTCGACTCCTTCGCACAAGTAAGAGGGACATGGCTAATACAACCCGGCACAAAGGCATCCCCTGGGTACCCAGGATGCGGGTGGAGCACGCCTTCCAGGCGTGCATTCTAGGATGCGGTTTCCGGTTTGCGCTTTAGCGCCTGAGGTAAGGGCTTATTACCTCAGCGGCTAAAGCCGGGTTGCGATTCCCGCCGCCGTAATGCACCGCTGAAGCGGTGCTCCACCCAATTGCGCCCTAGCAAAGAAGGCTAAACCGGGCGCGCCAACACACATTGCGAGCGTTGCGGGACTGGATCAATTCGCCCCTAGGCTACGGCCTTCGCCCCCGCCAGTTCGCGCAATGATTCCTCGTACGGCGCGCGCGCCACGCCCCGCTCGGTGATGATGGCGGCCACGTACTCGTGGGGCGTGACATCGAACGCGGGATTCTCCACCTTCACCCCATCCGGAGCAATTTGTTTGCCCGCGAGGTGCGTCACTTCCAAAGCAGAGCGCTGCTCGATCGGAATCCGGCTGCCGTCGGGTGTTTCGAGGTCCACCGTCGAGAACGGAGCGGCCACGTAGAACGGGATGCGGTGCTCCCGGGCCAGCACCGCGACCGTGTAAGTACCGATCTTGTTGGCCACATCGCCGTTGGCGGCAATACGGTCCGCACCAACAATCACCGCGTCAATCTTGCCCTGGCGCATGATGGCGCCCGCCATGTTGTCGGAGATGAGCGTGGTGGGAATGTTGTCTTTCATCAACTCCCACGCTGTCAGACGTGAGCCCTGGAGGAACGGCCGGGTCTCGTCGGCAAAGACGTGCAGCTTTTTCCCGGATTCCACTGCTGCACGAATTACTCCCAGCGCGGTGCCGTAGCCGCAAGTGGCCAGCGCGCCCGCATTGCAGTGGGTGAGAATTCCGCCGCTTGCGGGCAGCAGGACCGCGCCATGCTTCCCCATGGCTTGGTTGGCGGCGATGTCCTCCACCAGCATGCGCTGGGCTTCGGCGACGAGTTGCGACTTGATCTCGGCGATGGTCAGCAGCTCGAGTTGCTCGAACTTGGTCCGCATGCGCCGGATGGCCCAGAAGAGATTGACCGCGGTCGGCCGGGTGGCTGCCAGGACCTCGCAGATGTGGTCGAAATCGCGCAATAGCGCGGAGTAGTTGGCCGCCTGCGAGTCGCGGACGCCAAGGGCCACTCCCATGGCCGCCGCCACGCCGATGGCGGGCGCGCCGCGCACGATCATGGTCTTGATCGCGTGGGCCACCTCTTCGTAGCTCTTGCAGGTGACGTAGGTTTCTTCCGTGGGCAGCTTCGTCTGATCGATGAAGCGCACGCCGCCGTCTGTCCATTCCAAAGTCTTGATCATAGAAAACCAGTAATCAGTAGCCAGTAGTCAGTTGCCAGTAGTCAGTTGGCAGTGTGCACTTAGAGCCGTTTGCAATTTCAGGCCACACATCTCACGAGCAGTCTTGTATCAGCCGCACATCTGTTGAACAGCTTCGTATCAGGGCACGACCTCGGTCGTGCCGGGCCAGGGTTCCGAGAGGGGAGGAATTTAGAGACCGTGTCCCCACCTCGCGCGCGAATTTCCGGTGGAGCAAGACTGCCGAAAACCATGTCGAACCAGCCGCGAAGCGGCGGCAGCGCAGTGAGCCCCGGGCGCAAGCCCGGGGTCAAGTGGAAAATTGAGATGAGCCGCGTAGCGGCGACACCCACTACTTCCCCTTAAACACCGCCGGACGCTTCTCCAGAAACGCCCTTGTGCCTTCGTTCTTGTCCTCCGTGGCGCAGCAGACGGCGAACAGCGTGGCCTCCAGGAACAGGCCGTCGGTCAGCGTCATGTCAAAGCCGCGATTCACTGCCTCCATCGCATACTGGATGGCCAGCGGCGAGTTGGCGATGATCTTGGCCGCAATCGCCTCCGCGCGCGCGATCAGTTCCGCCTGCGGCACCACTTCGTTCACCAGCCCGATGCGGTAGGCCTCCTGCGCGCTGATCATCTCGCCCGTCAACACCTGCTGCATCGCCATCCCCTTGCCTACCAGCCGCGGCAGGCGCTGCGTGCCACCGTAACCGGGGATGAGTCCGAGCTTCACTTCGGGCTGGCCCAGCTTGGCATTGTCGCTAGCGAGCCGCATAGTACAAGCCATCGCCAGCTCGCAGCCGCCGCCCAGCGCGAAGCCGTTGATGCAGGCGATGACCGGCTTGCCCAGATTCTCGATCGCATTCACGATGGCTTGGCCGCGATGGGTGTACTCCTTGGCGGAAACCGGCGTCTGTTGCGACAGTTCGCCAATGTCGGCGCCCGCAACAAATGACTTTTCGCCCGCGCCGGTGAGGATGACCACGCGGACGTCGGCATCATCTTTCAGGTCAGTGAAGACGGTCTTCAGCTCCTGCATGGTGGCCATGTTCAGTGCGTTGAGCACCTTGGGCCGGTCAATGGTGACGTAGGCAATCTGGTTTTTCTTTTCGAGCTTGATGTTTTGATATTCCATAATGAATTCGTCCTATTAGCGATTAGCACTTGGCATACAAACTTTTCAAAGTTGTCATCTCGCGGAGTGCCGCGTGTTTTCCCACTCCGCTTCTTTTGCGGAGCGGCGAGCGCGACCTGTGGTTCATGTGCTGCTAGGATCCCCTTGTACCTAATAGGTCCACAATCTCCCCGTGTTCACTGGTGGCAGAAGGCGTTCATCTTCACCGGAACCATAAGGGTCCTTTTCGACCCGAGCGTCTCTTTCATCCTTATGGATCGTCCCTTTCTCCAGATTGACAAACCCAATGAACTTGTATCGGTGCACACCGTCTTCGTCGGCGGACGGGAAGACTTCTGGAGGAGTGACGTAGTAGTTGTTCTTGTAGCCATATCGTACGAACTTCAACTCGCCACGACGAGAATGCTTGATATCGGTGTTTTGGTACGCTGCGAATTTACACCCGTATTCACGCATTAGAGCGAGGGTGTGCTCGTCAGGACCAATTTCCCACATGTACAGCCAATCATCACTGGGATTGCGCATACGCGGGTCGTGTCTTTGGCACACCCCCACGCACTTATCCGAAACTAGGAACACAGAGCTTGCTCGTCCGCCGCACAGCCAGCAGTCCACCCTGATGTTAACCGGTTGTCCGACGGAATAATCGCCAGGGCGATACCCGAACAAGAACCGTCTGAGCTGGACCAGTAATCGCATTCAACAATGTTCCGGGGTCTTGCCAGAAATCTTGCTCCAGGATAGCTAGTTCGCCCGCTTGGTTAAATTCAATTGTGCCCCTACACAAACTTTCCCGGCACCGGCTTGTTCGGGTCGGCGTAATCCTAGAAGCCCTTGCCCGTCTTGCGGCCGTACCAACCCTCACCCTTAAGCTGGCCGCCGCAGCCAGTTCTCGCAAGCAAGGTCCGGAATCCGAGAGAACTCACGCTCATTATCGGTAACCATGGTATAGCCGAGGGCAAGAACCTGAGCAGCAATCAGCATGTCGTTGCCACCGATGGGCTTGCCTTGCCTTTCCAGCCGGGCACGAAGACGCCCATACTCCCGGTCGGCTGGCGCCTCGAACGGCAGCACCTCAATGGCCCCAAGCACCGCCTCCAGCTGCGTTGTCAAGCGCGGTGACTCCCTCTTCGCTGCTCCATAACGAAGCTCCGCTGCAACTACGATACTGGTGCAGACCTGGCCTTCCCCGACCCTCTCAATGTGCCGCATAATCTGCCCTTGGGGATGTCGAACCAAGTCTGAAAGGATATTCGTGTCGAGCAGGTAGCGCATCAGAGCTCGACGGCCTCGGGAGGCAGGTCCTCGATCGCAGGAAATGTCTCGTCAACTGGCTTTAGCGTGGCCAACAATGCCAGTAGAGATTTCGCCGGTATTGGCTCCAGGACCAGACGTTCACCCTCTTTGCGCATAATCGCGCTGTCGCCTGCCAGCTCGAATTCACGCGGAATCCTTACGGCTTGGTTACGGCCATTCTTGAACAACCTGACATGCCTTTCGGGGCTTCCGGATCTCGTTGCCATATGCCAAAGCATATGCCAAGCTGATCGCGCCCGTCAAGCCTACACAAACTTTCCCGGCACCGGCTTGTTCGGGTCGGCGTAATCGTAGAAGCCTTTGCCTGACTTGCGGCCGTACCAGCCCGCCAGCACCAGCCGCCTCAGCAGCGGCGGCGAGGCGAAGCGCGGCTCCTTGAACTCGTCGTACATGACGTGCGTGATGTAGTACGTGGTGTCGAGGCCGACGAAGTCGAGCAGCGTGAACGGCCCCATCGGATAGCCGCAGCCCAGCTTCATGGCTTCATCAATGTCGGTGATCGAGCCGACGCCTTCCTCGTACGCGCGAATCGCGTCCAGCAGATACGGCACCAGCAGCCGGTTTACGATGAACCCGGTTTTGTCGCTGGTGCGCACCGGCACCTTGCCCAGCTTTCGTGCCGAACTCCACCGCCGTCTCGAACACCTCGGGCGCGGTGGCGATGGTCTTCACCACTTCGACCATCTTCATCATCGGTACGGGATTGAAGAAGTGCAGGCCGATGAAGCGCTCCGGCCGCTTGGTGGCCGTCATCAGCTCGGTGATCGAAATCGACGACGTGTTACTGGCGAAGATCGCGTCTTTCTTGACGATCGCATCGAGCTGCGCGTAGGTCTTGCGCTTCTCGGCGACGTTTTCGATGATGGCTTCGATCACGATGTCGCAGTCGGCGAGATCGGCCATGTTGGTGGTGCCCTTCAGCCGTGACTGCGCCTCGGTCTTCTGCTCCGGAGTCAAACCGCCCTTGGCCGGACCGCGTTCCACCAGGCGGGTAAGCGACTTCTCAATTCCCGCGAAACCCTTGTCGAGAAACTTCTGCTCCTGCTCCAGCACCGTTACGTCGAAACCCGCGGTGGCCGCGACTTGCGCGATGCCCGAGCCCATCAGCCCACAACCCAGTACGCCAACTTTCTTGATGTCCATAATTTGCGTTTCCCTCTGAATGAATCGAATATTAGTGTGTTTGTGACGAACCTATTCCCTAAAGCGTTTTGTATCAGGGCACGGCTTCAGCGTGCGTAACTGGGTCAAGGAACACAGGGCAGACCTGTAGCAGCTGATCCCTAAGCAGGGCTACCCGGCCTTCAATTCGTTCCGTTCGGGATGACAAAGTCATGCATGGTCAGCTCGGTCACTTTCGATTCGTTCCCGATGTCGTTGATCGCCCGCCCACATCCATGATCCTCGTATTTTGCAGCGTCACGATCTCCCACAGGCCGTCTTTCTTTTCCAGGACCAGCAAGGGCCGCGCCTGCAACTCGCGCGCCTCCGCGTCCTCATAAAATTGCAGGTACTGGCGGGCAGAAATAACCGCGACATCAGGCCGTATAAAGCGAATTTTCTCGACGCTGTAACGCACCGTGCTGCCCTTGTAGATGGTGCCGAAGATCATACGGTGGCCGGCTTCAATGGCCGTTCGGCCGTTGTAGTATCCGCCCAGGATGTGGATGCAGTCAGCCTCTTCCGCGAATGCCTCGGCGAAACCGGCGGCGTCACCCGCATTCCACGCCGCCTCGAGTTGATAGACCAGTTGGTGCAAAGCGCGTTCGTCACTTGTCATACTTCAGATCCCGTATCTCGCTCTCAGCACGCCGTCCTACCGCTGCAGGTTCTCAATGATGACCGCAATCCCCTGTCCGCCGCCGATGCATGCAGTGGACAGTCCGTACTTGCCCTTGCGGCGGCGCAGTTCGTTCATCAGCGTGATCAGCAGCCGCGTTCCGGTTGCGCCCAACGGATGGCCGAGCGCGATCGCGCCGCCGTTTACGTTCACCTTGTTGCGATCCAGCCCAAGCTCCTTCTCCACCGCGAGGTACTGCGCCGCAAAGGCCTCGTTCACCTCGATCAGATCAATGTCCTCGAGCTGCAATCCGGCTTTCTTCAGCGCGATGCGGGTTGCGGGTACCGGTCCCGAGCCCATGATCTTCGGATCGACGCCGGCAATACCCCAGCTCACAATACGCGCCATCGGCTTCAGATTACGCTTCTCGGCTTCGGCGAGCGGCATCACGACCACGGCTGCACCGCCATCCACAATTCCGCTGGCGTTGCCGGCAGTCACGCTGCCAGTGCCAAATGCAGGTTTCAGCTTGCGCAGGCTTTCCATCGTCGTTTCCGGCCGCCGGAGGTCGTCCTCGGTGAACATCTCGCCGGAAGGCTCGCCTTTGCGATTGCGCAGCGCGACCGGCGTCAACTCTTCCTGAAGCCGTCCGGCCTTGTAGGCGTCGTCAGCGGTCTTCTGCGAGCGCAGCGCAAACTCATCCTGCATCTCGCGAGTTACGCCCTGCTGATTGGCATAAAGCTCGGCGGTATTGGCCATGTACAGGCCGCAATACGTATCGAGCAGCGCCACCATCAGCGAGTCTTCCAGCTTGCCTTCGCCCAGGCCGACGCCCCAGCGCATGCCGCGGATGACGTGCGGCGCTTGTGACATGGACTCCATGCCGCCGGCCAGCGCGATCTTCGACTCGCCGAGCTGGATCATCTGCGCGGCAGTCACAACCGATTGCATGCCGGAACCGCACAGGCGATTGACGGTGAGGGCCGGAACTTCAACCGGCACTCCGGCTTTGAGCGCGACGTGCCGCGCGCCGTAGATGGAGTCTCCCGAAGTCTGCTGCGCATTGCCGATCACGACGTGATCGATCTCGGCGGGCTCGACGCCGGAGCGTTTCATGGCTTCCGTGGCCGCGATGGCGCCCAAATCCATGGCCGTGAAATCGCGCAACTTGCCGCAATAGCGGCCCATGGGCGTGCGGGCCCCGTTTACGATGGCAATATCTGTGGTGTTCGACATGGGTGATATAGAAAATAACGAGAACAATTGAGGAAACCTTTGAGTTTATCAGCCGTCGAAGAAGCGCGGCAACCGGGGCTACCGGGTCTGTTGTTCGATCTGGACCTTCGGACAGTTGGGAATTGGACGACGGCCAAAAATATTGTCATCCTGAGCGGAGGTCGCCGCGGCGACCGGAGTCGAAGGACCCCTATGCTACACAAAGATTTTGACGTTACACGGATATCTAGGTGGTGGCGACCAATAACTACAAGCGACCTCATTAATCGCTCTGTATCAGGGCACGTCTTCAGAAGTGCCGTAGCGGGATTAGAAATGACCGGGCTTCAGGGCCTGGGTGAGTACTATGTTTTGTCCGCGTGGGTGGAACGCGGTGGCAGCAAACAAGCCCCGCAGGGGCGATACGGTTCTCATACAGACCCTTCAGCCCTGGCCCTGGTTTTGCCGGGGCTGAAGCCCCGGCTTTTGTGGCACGTCGTTCGGCACGACTCGAAGTCGTGCCCTGATACAACACAAAAGGCCTAGAAATGAGTTCCAGCAGCCTCCGCTCGGATAAGAAGGCCAATGTATGAACCAAGTACAGAAAAGAGCGCTGCTCAGTAGCGAGATCGCGAGAAAGGGCCTCGGCGCCGCGCTCGCGGCGTTTGCCCTGCTGTGGCTGACCGGATGTGGCGGCGGAGCGCAGAGCACGCCTTCGGAACCGTCGCAACCGCCACCGCCGCAGCAGTTCGCCATCACGCGTTTGAGCACCGACACCTTCACCAACTCCGACAGCCAGCACGCCACGGAGGTCGAACCCGGCATGTTCGCCTCGGGCTCGACGATTGTGACCGCATTCCAGGCGGGCCGCAGGTTCAACGGCGGAGGGTCCGACCTCGGCTTTGCGACTTCGACCAACGGCGGCGCCAGTTGGACGAACGGCTTCCTGCCCAGCCTGACCGTCGCGGTTGGCGGCACCTACGTAGCCGCCAGCGATCCTTCGGTTGTCTTCGACCAGGCGCACGGAGTCTGGATGGTCGCTTCGCTGCTGATCGCATCCGGTACCGACCTGGTGGGAGTGAGCCGCTCGGCGGATGCGATGAATTGGGGAGCTCCGATCATCGTCAGCGCCACCAACGATTCCGACAAGCAATGGATTACCTGCGACAACACCGCCAGCCAGCCCATTCTTCGGCCATTGCTACCTGGAGTGGGACGATCCCAGCCAGCCCGCTAACGGCCTCATCTGGATGAGCACCTCGACCGATGGCGGTTTGACCTGGAGCGCGGCGGTGAACACCGCGAGCCTCTCCACCGGTCTTGGCGGCCAGCCCGTGGCGCAGCCCAATGGGACGGTCGTCGTGCCCATCGAGAACGCCGACGGCACGCAAATGCTTGCCTTCACCTCGACCGACGGAGGAGCCACCTGGAATGCGCCGGTCACCATCTCGACCATCACGGACCATCTTGTGGCCGGGAACATGCGCACTTCCGCGCTGCCCTCGGCCACGGTGGACGCCACCGGCAGGGTGTATGTGGTCTGGCAGGATTGCCGCTTCCGCACGGGTTGCGCTTCGAACGACATCGTGCTCAGCACGTCGTCTGACGGGAGCAACTGGACGGCCCCGGTCGGCATTCCCATCGATGCCGTCACCAGCACCGTGGACCACTTCATTCCCGCGATCGCGGTTGATCCCGCGACCAGCGGCGGTTCGGCGCGGCTGGCGCTGACCTACTACTTCTACCCGGTCGCGCAATGCACCGCGACGACGTGCCAGTTGAATGTTGGGTTTGTTTCCTCGCAGGATGGCGGCAATACCTGGAGTTCCGCGACCACGCTCGCCGGGCCCATGTCGCTGAGTTGGCTGCCGAGTACTTCGTCGGGTGTGATGGTGGGCGATTACACTGCCGTCGCTTTTTCGAACGGCCATGCCTATGCCGTTTTCGCGGTGGCCCGGGCAAATTCCGGGACCACATTCGACGAGGCTATTTACGCCAACACCAACGCGCTGAGTATCACCGCCAGCCAATTGGCCCGCACCGCGATGCGGGCCACAACCGCGGTCACGCGGAACTCTGACCACGGGCCCAGGAAGTTCTACGACCTGGACCACGAGCATCCGATTCAGCCGCAGAGGAAGAAGTAACCTGATGTGGCTGCGGGATCGCCGCCGACTATTTCCAGTCGTTCGTCGCCATCTCCTCTTTTGCACCGTTGGAGCGGGTCACCCTTTGTACAAGGTGGCACGCATCTTCGCACCCGGCATGGGCGCGAACAACAGAGCCGCTCCAACTCCCACTCCCACGCCCGCCGCGAACTGCCAGGCCCGGGCGCCGGCGGACGGTCTCCGGTTCAGTTTCTGGTTGACCGTATCCACCAGTTGTTCGGCAACATCCGCCGTGTTGTCGCGCAGGTTGCTTACAATTTTTCCGGCGCTCCTCTGCGCCATCGCGGTGCGTCTCCGAATCGTGCCCAGCAGTTCACCGGCTAATTCCAGCCCCTCTGCAGCCATGGCGATTGCCGTCATAACTTTTTCTTTCTTGCGCACTTTTTGCCCCCTATTTTCCATGTTGAATTTCGCAGCTTGCTTTTTGTCTTGCCGGAGAATGCGCTTAGGACGACCCTTTGAATCCGAGCCGTCCTAACATCCTTGTGGTTCCGGAGGCGGTTGTTACGCCGCCCGGGATCCTCTTCAGGTTCAGGCTACCTCTCTCGTTGGGATGGGCCGGTCTGATTTGTCGAAGTCGGCATGCGCCTCACCGGTCGAAGCGACATCTTGCGCTCCGGTGCGCTCAAGAATTTCCTTCGCCCGCTTGGTCCAGTCCGAATTGTCACAGTGCACGGAGACCAGAATCCCGCCGTCTTTAATTCGGCCTTCGTAGCGCTTCGCTTCGTACTCCGGTATGCCCGCTCCAACCAGAGCTCCCGTCAATCCACCCACAGCGCCGACGGCGCCAGCGCCGGCAAGTGCCGCGACGATCGGACCAGCGGCAATAAACGGTCCGACTCCCGGAATTGCCAGCGCCCCAATGCCAACCAGCCAGCCCAGGGCGCCGCCTAGCAGCGCTCCCGTGGTTGCGCCGGTGGTCGCGCCTTCCGGGGCCTTCGTGTGCTTCTCGTGAGCAAAATCCTTCGATCCCTGGTTTTCCGGGAACAGCACAGAAATGTCTTCGTTTCGGAACTCGGCCGCCCTCAGCTGATCGACGCCGCGTTCCAGTTCGGTGAGATTACGGTAGATACCAAACGCTGCTGTGTTCTTACCTGCCATGTGGAATCCTTCTTTTCTTTGATTTGTGTTGGATCGAACTTTCTTCCGGACAGAGCAGTCAGATGCCGGCAGGTGCTGTGGGTTTGCATCGTGGTTCTGTTCCGTTATCCAATCCTCGATTTAGCCCCGAAAGGAATTCCGGCTTGTCCGCTTGCGGACAGGAAATATTGAATTCGAACGCACGAGCCTCAGGCCAGGTGGCATCTCGGCAGCGCATCTATCCTGTTTCCAGATACTTACCTTCCGAAAAATCTGGCCTATGACGTGTAGTCAATAGCCTCGGCGAACTTTCTCCGGTCGCACGAACCGAGTAGCGCAGCGGCGGCGAGTCTCGCAACATACGGGAGCCGCCGAGCGGCGGCACAGTTCGCAAGGTGAGGACCATGGCAAAGACTGAGCGCGTTCGCCAGGACGTATCCGCATCGTTTGGACCGGACGATCTCCGGCGGCAATCCGAGCAGGGTTGGAAGCTGGTCGCGGTCGAATGGGAGCGCGAGTTGCCCGACGAGACCCCAGAGCCCAGCGTTCCCGGAGAAGTCCCCTTCGGCCTGCAGGTCGCGCAAAACCCTCCGCCGCGTCTGGAAGAAAACGCCACCGAACGCGAGGTCCTGTTCCTCATCATGGAGCTGACCGTTCAGGACGGTCCCTATTCCGGGATCGCCGATGAACTGAACCGCCGCGGCTATCGCACCCGCCAGGGAATGAAATGGACGCCGGTCTCGGTGTTTCAGATGTTGCCGCGACTGATCGAGGTGGGCCCCAAAATCTTCGCAACCCAGGAATGGCAGCAGCGCAGGGAGCGGCTGTCGAAGCGAATCGCAGGATGATTACTTGGATGGGTGGAGTGGCCGCAGGTCAGCCGCAACGGGTTTCTCAGAGGGCGAGCTTGTCGGTTAGATATACGACGTGACGCGCAAGCGCGCCGCTTGCCTGAGGACAATTACAATTCTTAAGGTTTGGGATTTCAACAGACCCAGGTGATCTCTAACCACTATCCACTAATCACTGGCCACTTCGTTCTACCGCATCTCCGCCCGATTTGGGCACGGAGACGACCGCTTCACCGAATCCTGCATCTGCATGGAAACGGCCTGCAGTCTGGCGGCGGCGACCTGCATTCTCACATTTCGGGCGACGATCCGTTCCGCCACGGCAGCGGCTCTGGCCTGCACTCTGACGTCAAGATTGTCGAGTCCGTGCAGTTCAATCGCGACCGGGGTAACCACCATGTTCTTTTGTGCGCGCGTCATCTGCTCTTGCATTCTTGCGGCATCACGCCGGGCACGCTCCGCTTCCCGCACGGCGACCTCGGCGGCAGCCTGACTCTGCTTCACAGCCTGCTCGGCAACTCTCGCTTGCGCCGCCGCGATCGGCAGATTCATCTCGGCCATCAGCTCCGCCTCTTCGGGATAGCTGGGATGCAATTCGCTCTTAAACTTCGCAATCCAGTGGGAGACGATGGAAGGTACCCTGTCACACTGCTGGCCGGTAACGGCCTGGCCGTGCTGAGCACGCCGCTGCGAAATCTGCTGCAGCGATTGGAACCCGCGCGAGAATACCGCGAAGGTCGCTATGATCGCCAGGGTCGCCACCAGGTATCTGCGTTCCATACTGCCTCCTCATGCACCTACAGACGGTCCAGCCAGCGGATGGTTAGGATTTTTGCTGCTCAATGGTCATCGCTGGTTAACGCCCGCTTTGTGTCGCAAGGATACATTTTGAGGGCCATGTCGGAGAAGGCTTGCAAGTCATTGTCAGATGTTGGAGTTATCGTGCAGTCGAGACCCGCTGGGAGCGAGCCAAGCGTCCGCGTTTAGAATTTCTTGTCCGGAAGCGGACAACTTGATTGACCTGACCGCGTGGCCACGCACCAACTTTGTCATTACTCGGTTGGCCAAGTAGCGGGTTCACACTTGCCGCAAATCGGCAGGGGAGAAGGGGAACCCCTCGGGTCCCACCTTCTCCCCCGTGCAAACCGTAGTCTTGCCAGCGTCCCGGTTGGAGGAACCGATTCGCTGTTCATACACCTTATCGGCGCGACCTCGCTCCAGCTTTAATCGCATCCTCGGGCGGGAAGCTCGGTCACCTCGGAGCCTTGCACCGCGCCCTCCGGATTCTTTGCCAACGCCTCGTCAACACACGCCAGCAGCAGATCGATCGTGAACGGCTTCTGAAGGTACGTTCTGCAAGGGTCCTGAACCGATTGGCGCAGCGTGGCCGCTTCGGTATAGCCGCTCATGAACACCGTCGTCAGATCGGGCTGCATCCTTTCGTATCCGGTGTGCCAGATCAAATCCGTTCATCCCCGGCATCACCACATCGGACAGCAACAGGCGAATGCGCCCGCGGTGCTCGGCGGCCAGGCGCAGAGCCTCTCGCGCGCCAGCGGATTCCAGCACTTCATAACCGGCATGTTCCAGCACTTGACGCGTGACCTCACGCACCATGGATTCGTCCTCTACCAGAAGAATGATCGGTTTCTGTGTCTGCGCTGCTTCGAACCTGGCAATCGGTGTTACCGAAGAAGTGCTCATGTCTCTCACCGCGCTGGCCTTCTGCTGCCGCCTATCGTTCAGGCGAACAACATCCTCAGAAGTGCAAGCCCCGTGCCAGTTGCGGAGGAACGGTTGCGTCGAGCGCAAGTTCCAGCGCGGCAATCAGATACGAATAAAAGGCGAAAGTTCGGAGATGCGGAGAGGACGACCGTTTAGGGAAGTTTCCCGTTTCGGAGTTCACATTCGGGAGAAGAGCTGGCGATCCTGTCGAGAAGACTGTTTTCATCGTGGAAGTGCGGTGGAGAGCCAAAAGAAAATCCGTGTTCATCCGCGTCAATCCGCGGCTTGCTTTTTATTTCGTTTTTTCTGTGTTCTCTTCTAACGAAGCGCTCTAACGCCCTGAAGGCTGGTCACGGCCTCGAGGGGCGTCCGAGGCGTATCGTGCAAAAGAAAATCGCATAGGATGCGATTGAATTCCTCCGGCACTTCTTCATAAGGAAGATGGCCGACTCCGGGCATCAGAATCAGGGCGCTGTTTTTGAGGTGGGACTGCAACTGGTGGACTGACGAGGGAAACACGGCCTTGTCGCGCGAGCCCCACAGCAGCAGCGTGGGAAGCTCGCTGATGGCCGGCAACGATTGCTCCACCAGCGCCAGGTCACCATTCCAGGACCTCACGATGCGCAGCAGATGTTCGAAGCTCCCCGGAACGTCGAGCCCCGCCCCATAGCCCTCGACACTTCCCGGCGAGATGCGCTTCGGATCGCCGTACAGGCGCTTGAAGTATCGGGTCAGCACGATATCCAGCTTGGGTAGCACGCGTAACAACAAACTGGCCGCCAACGGTGGTGGCGAACATGCGCGTCAACAACTGCCCATTGCTCGACCAGGGATTGATGGGCGAAACCAGCACTAATCTCCGGATGCGATGCAGCATGTTCCGCTTCGCCAGCAAGGCCCCGAGAACGATGGCCAGTCCGCCTCCGCGCGACGAACCCACGATGTCGGCTTGCTGAATCCCCAGGTGGTCCATGAAGCGCAGGAGCGCTTCGGCGTCGCCGGCCAGCGTGCAGGTGGCTGCCTCCGTGCGCTGCGAGAAGCCGCAGCCCGGCAGGTCCATGGCGTACACCGAGAAGTAGCGCGACAGCGGTTCCACGTTAAATCGCCAGGAAAACGAATAGCCCAGGAACCCGTGGACCAGCAGCAGCGGAGGGCCCGATCCGGCGTACCAATAGCGCCAGGTCACACCGTCAATCTCGACGCTGCGTTCCTCGGCGCCGGGAATGCGCGCCACCTCGGGGACTGGTTCCATCGGCGGGGCTGTCGTCAGTTCTGGCATTGCGAGCAACCTATCACGCGACCCGCGAATCAGATTAGTTGATATCGCCTCTGTCGCTTCTACGGGGGAGCTTAACGGCTCCCCCATTTTTGTTGTTTCGCTCTACAGCTAATTTTAGACCCCATCTCCCAACTCTTGAATCGCCGGTATCTAGGGCACGACTTCGAGGCTGCTGAAACTGTCGAAATGGTCGAAAAGGCGTATCCTTCACCGACTGAAGTCGGTTCGGGATGACAGAGATAAAGGACTTGCAACGGTCGCGCGCTGAAGGTTCGCCCTATCAAGCGACCGGGCATCGACTTTTCGCAGCCCTTCAGCCGTGCCGATATGCAGGCGCATCTTAGTGATTTGTCATCCCGAGCGAGCGCGAAGGAGCGAAAGCCAGACTCGAACGTGTAGCTGCGCAGGGACCATGCTTTGTGCCCTGGACTCACAGCCCCGATTCAGTCGAACCATTTCACGAGCCATGCAGGGCGATCCAAATTGCACCTTCACCGTCTTGATCTCATACGGATTGGTCGGCACGGTTAGTACTTTGGGGGTCGCGTCCAGCGACAAGCGGACTTCTGCACCACTTCCATCAGGTTCGTCTCCCAAGGCGGCCACGCCCGGCTGCGGCAAGTTGAGATGAATGTCCCCTTCTTGCCCGCCCATTCGTAGAAGCGGATGATGAGCCCGCTTCCTCGGGATGCACGGTTCGCGGCTGGCCGTCGTAGAACGGCTTGCACCGGCTCCTGTCGGCAGCCTGTTCTTGACGGCCGTGATCACCACATTGTCCTCGGTCGTGCCGAAGAACGACTTCTCCGCCGGCAGCGGGCCGGGATGCTGCCTGGTCGTGACCGCCATGAGCGGATAATTCAGTTCGTAGCCCTGATGCACGGTCAGCGCCTCGCGCCATGTGCCTCCGTGCGGATAGAGCGAGTAGGTGAACTCGTGGCGGCCCTTGGTCGGCCACAGGATCGGGCCAGGTCGGCGAGCGCAGCAACGACAGGCGCAAGCACGTTGTCCTTGGCGTCGTAACCGTACTTGCTGTCGTTCAGCAGGCTCAAACCATGTATACCCACCCCACCTTCTCGTTGGGTGCCCCACCCTTCTCGCCCGGTGTTGGCGAGAGGGTGGGGCCGGAGATGTCGGCCCAGCGCAGCGCCGGGACCTCGAACTGCGCCTGCTCGGCGGGCGTGTTGCGCGTCGTCGGCCGCTCGACGCTGCCGTAGGGAATCTCGAAGGTCGCCTTGTCGCTGCGCGCGCTCACCGGGAACGCCACCTTCAGCAGGATGTGCTGCTCGTGCCAGTCGGCCTGCATGTGGACGTCAACCCGCGGCACGCCGGGATACATGGTGATGTCCTGCACGAAGCTTGACTTCTGGAAATGGTGCTTCACGCGAATGACCGCCCGCAGCGGCGTGTTCTCCACCAGCTTCACTTCGTCGGCCTGCATCAGGTCCCAGTGCTGCTTGACGAAGTCGGCGTCAATGTTCCACGCGTCCCAATGCTTGGGCTTGTCAACGAAGGCCTGCAGCAGATTGCCGCACGGCAGCCCATCGGGCGACGCCGCGGGCGAGCCTTCACTCTGCACCGGCAGCGCGAGCGCTTCGGTGTTGCTGCGCTTGTCGTAGAGGCTGGTGATGCAGCCGGTTTTGGGATCGACCTTGAGGCGAACGAACTCGTTTTCCAGCGAGTCGGCGGTGGCGATCAAAGTTGGTTTTGCTGCCGGCGATTTTCCTTGCGGCTCCAGCCGAATGAGCTTGTAGCCGGTTGCGGGAACGTTCTCCGCCAGCAGACGCAGCAACACCCAGTTATTTTGTGGATCACTCTGAATCACCTCAACCGGCAACGCCTTTCCATTCGGATCAATGGCCGCCACTTCCTTGACTGCAGTTGGGAACTGAACCGCGAATTGGACCTCACCCGTCTGCGCTCCACGACAGCGGGTTGAACACCAGCACGCTCACCCCGTCCGACTTCACCCGCGACGCAATGTCGTGCAGCGCGATCCGACTCACTTCGAAGGTAATGCGCGAGCTCTCGTCGTACCGGCGTGCCGCATCCACGTAGTTGATGTGAATGCCCGAGCCCGGCAGGATGTCGTGAAACTGGTTGAACAGGACATTCTTCCACGCTTCATCGAGCTGCGGTTGTGGGTACTGATCCAGGTACAGCATCTCGATGGACGCCAGCTTTTCCGCGATCGAGAAGGTATCCTTCATTCCGGCGGTTTAACTTCTTCTCCTCCGACTGCGTTGTCTGCACGCCGCGGTGGTACTGGAAGTAGAGCTCGCCATCCCAGGTCGGAATCTTCAGCTCGTTCTTGTTCTTTTCCAGATCGGCGAAGTACTGCCCCGCGGTTGAAAAATTGATTTGCGGATAAACCACATCCGCCTTCTGCCAGCGCAGCGCGGTGTCAAGGTCCAGTCGCGTGGGCCCGCCGCCGTGATCGCCCACGCCGTACAGATACATCATGTCCAGCGCACCGGCGGGCGCGGAGTTGGTCCCGCCGTCGTACTTCCACATCATCGGCCCGTAGGTGGCCGAGTCGCGCGCCATCTTTTGCGGATCAATCTGGTTGGCGTAGTCGCTGGGGAAGTACGTCAGCAGGCGGCTGCCGTCGGGCGCCTGCCACCAGAACAGGCGATAAGGAAACTTGGTGAACTCCGACGCCCAGAGCAATTTCTGGGTCACGAAATAGTCGATGCCCGAGCGCTTGTAAATTTGCGGCAGTTGCCAGTTGTAGCCGAAGCTGTCCGGGTTCCAGCCGATGTGGATGTCCTTGCCGAACTTCTCGCTGGAAGTAGCGCTTGCCATAGAGAATTTGCCGCACCAGCGATTCGCCGTCCGGCATGTTGAGGTCGGGCTCGACCCACATCCCGCCGATGACCTCCCAGCGGCCTTCCTTCACCCGCTGCTGGATTTCCTGAAACATCGCAGGATATTTTTCTTCGATCCACTCGTAAGCCTGCGCGGCGCTGGCGGTGAATTTGAAGTCGGGATACTCGCGCATCAGTTGCAGCGCGGTGCCGAAGGTGTTGCGGACGACTTCGACCGTCTCCGTCCACGGCCAGAGCCACGCCATGTCAATGTGGCTGTTGCCGACCGCCGCAATGCTGAACTGCTTCATGTAAGGCCGCAGCGCCTCGAGCTTGCTTTGCGCATCGCGCAGCGAGGCATCGAAGGCCTGCTGATCGCCTTGGTCGAGCGCGCCAAGATTGATGGCCTTCACCGCCGCGTCGAGTTGCTGCTCGCGCTCGGCTTTGCCGTCGGGATAAGCGGCGATGAGCGGCTCCGCGGAAAGAATTTCCAGGCGCATCAGCGCGGGGTCGGGACGGCTGGCCGGAGGCTCGATCCGCAGTTCGGCGCGCTCGATCCGGGTCGAGTTCCCGCCGCAGCAGCCGCCACCACCGGAGTCCAGCACTCGCACCGCCAGCGCCAGCGCCTGACCCGGCTGAGCATTCTGGATGAGCGTGATCGGCACTTCCCCGTCCTCGTCGGTGCGCGCCGACCATCGAGCCGTTGGCGAAAACGCTCACCTGGATCGCGTCGTCGCTGCTCACGTGCAAGTCAAGCGCGATGCTCGCGCCCTGCAAGCTGTAACCGTTCAATTGCGCCGGGACCTCGAATTTCGTGATCAGCCAGCGCGAACCTTTCCAGTCTTCTTTCAGCTTCACCTCGGTCCAGCCGGAGGTGTTTAGCGCCGCCGGATCTTCTCCATGCGCGAGGTCAGCCGCGTGCGCCTGCCAGCTCGACAGCGGAATCACCGTGATGGATTGCAGGCGATCGAGCACAGGCTTGTAGGGATCGGGAGGAGCGGAGGCAGTTTGCGCGAAAGCGCAAGCGGAAGTGAGCAGAACTGCGAGCAGCCGAAGAGTGCGATGCATTCGGAATATACTCCAGCCCGTTTCGCAAGGTGGGCGGTCGGGTTGTGCATCCGAAAGTCTAAACCAGGAAGCGGAAACACGCAGGGAAACGATTGCGACTGTAAGGGTGAGAGGAAGGAGGGCCAGGAACAACGGCGCAAAACAAGACATTCAATCCAACTTCCGAGGATGCTCTGGGAGCAACCGCTCCTCCGCATCCTTCACGCATAGTATGGCAAAGCGCAAGAGTGATGTCCATCCCTCCACGTCACACATGCCTGTGACGTGGCTGTCAAGGTATGGCCGTACGAAATTAAGCCTTAGGTCATACCCTCCTGACCCTAGCCTCCAATCCCGACTCCTGATCCCTAATACTCAATCCCCAGCCGGTGCTGCATCTCCTCCAGCGTGACCCCCTTGGTCTCGGGGAAAGTAAACAGCACGACGAAAAACATCAGCGCCATCATGGCAGCAAAAAAGACGAAGGGATAGCCGTCCCCGAAATGCATCGCGAAGTAGGGGAAGACAAGGGAAATGGCAAAGTTCATGATCCAGTGCGTGGAACTGCCCAGGCTCTGGCCCTTCGACCGCACCCGGTTGGGGAAGACTTCACTGATGTACACCCAGATGACTGCGCCTTCGGAGATGGCGAAGAATGCGATATAGGCAACGAGGAACCACACCAACAGTCCCTGATGCTGATGGCTGAAGAAGATTACGGCAACGCCGCTCAGGCAGAACGTCATGCCGACGGCGCCAATCAGCAGCAGCGTCTTGCGGCCGAGCTTGTCAATGAGCGACATGCCTATAAGCGTCGCCACCAGGTTCATCGCGCCGACGGCTACGGCCTGGAGATCGCCTGAGACCTTGCTGAAGCCTGCCATGGCGAAGATGTCGTTGAGGTAGTACAGGATGGCATTGATTCCCGCCAGTTGATTGAAGGCAGCGACAGTGAAGGCGAGGTAGATGGGCAGACGATACTTGCGCTGGAACAAGGGCTCGGAGTGGGCAACGCCATCAACGTGGACGGACGCGATGATGTCATCGAGTTCGCTTTGTCCGTCCGGCGAGCCCAATTGGTCAATAACTTCCCGCGCCTCAGGGATACGGTTCTTGGTGACCAGCCAGCGCGCGCTGCGGGGAATACCGAACAGCATGACGAAGAAGAGAATGGCCGGCAACGCTGCCACGCCCAGCATCCATCGCCATTCGTTGATACCAAAGCCTGCCAGCCCGATGAGATAGTTGGAGAGATAGGCGACAAGGATGCCGACTACGACATTGACCTGGAAGCAGCCGACCAGCATGCCGCGCCATCGCGCCGGGGCGATCTCCGCAATATAGACAGGCCCCAGCACCGATGACCCGCCGATGCCCAATCCACCGATAAAGCGGAAGACCAACAGCGACGTCCAGCTCCAGGAGAAGGCGCAGCCGAGGGCCGAAATTACATAGCAGGCTGCGAGAATGCGCAGGCTCTCGCGGCCGCCCAGGCGATCGCCCAGAATACCCGAGAACATGGCTCCGATAATCGTCCCCAGCACGGCGAAGGACACCGTAACGCCCAGCTCCTTCGCGCTCAGGCTGAACACGTGGGTGAGCTGTTGCGTGGTGCCGGCAATAACAGCGGTGTCGAAGCCGAAGAGCAGCCCGCCGAGTGCGCCGACGATGATGCTTCGTATGAGCAGGAGGTTGAGTTTGGTTTTCACGCCGATCGAATCGCCTTTCGCTCGCTATTCGCCTTTCGCTCTTCGCTTCTCGCTATTCGCTTTTCGCCGGACCCGTTTTACTGTTGCAAGACTATTTATTCGCAATGAGCGTGCCGCTTGGAGCCCTACAAAAGCTGGGCTCTAGAAGACTAGGTTCCGACTGGCGCCGCCGGATCCGCGACTTGATCATTTTCCCCACTTGACCGTTGTTTTAAGCACGTGGCCGCCCAAACGTCTTCCATCCGTGACCCATTCGCGTTGTTTTCGTTTGATTTTGTTCCACTACGGAATCACCTCCCCGGTTGTGGCACAGTCTCCTCTCGCCCACGATAACAAGCCCCTCGCACCGATTTTGAGACACGGTTTACTCGCTCCAAACTGCCAGCTCGTTGCCGTTCGGGTCCGTGAAATGGAAGCGCTTGCCTCCAGGGAAATCGAAGGTCTCGCGGACAATCTTCCCGCCCGCCTCTTTCACCTTGCGGTAGATCTCGTCCAGCGACGCGGCATAGATTACGATCAGCACGCCGCGGGTCTTTGCGCCGCCGTCCGCGCCCGCCGGTTGCGCCTCGCGGTTGAAGCCGCCGCCCAGGCGGCCGTCGTTGAAGCCGGCGTACTCCGGACCCCAATCCTGGAACTGCCATCCAAACACCTGGTTGTAGAAACGCTTGGTCGCCTCGATGTCAGTGGCCGGAAACTCAATGTAGTCCATCTGCAGATTGTGCTCTTGCTGGCTCATGCTCGCCTCGTCACGGTTAGAAATTGCGGGATGAGATTAGCACAGTCGCTCAACCGCCGGGACTTATAGAGGACTGTGTAGCACTCTCCCAGGCGGTTGTACGCACCGGAGCAAGTGCTCTCAAATGGGGGCTCGGTCTCATTCGGGTGCATGCGCCCCCGACTCACACGAGGAAAATTCACGAGCCGCGTAACGGCGGCAGGGTTGCGACACAGTCCCTGAAGCCGCACGGCTTTCCCTCCGCGATGGAAAAGTAGTAGCTTTTATGGTTAATTTGTTGCGGAACAAGACAAATCCTGATAGAGTATATCTCTTGTTTTCAATGACTTACTTTGGGGTTGGAACTGCAAAGAACTAAGGTTCTGTGTTTGGATCTGAAGTCCTTGGGTTGTGACTTTTTGCGTAGCCACCGCTTTGAAAGCTGAGGGTTGGCCGCAAGGGTGAAAATGCGCTTTCCTTTACTGGCCGTTGTCGCACTCCTGTGCTTCGCTGCGCCGCTGATGGGCAGTCCAATTCTGATCGGCGCGCCCGCCAGTCCTGGGTATGCGATGGGCTCGAACGTCGGGCTGGGGTTCGCCGAGTTGGACATTTTGTCTTCCTCTTACAGGCAGGGTTCAGGTGGCTTTAACGTCCAGGGATCCATGGACAATCCGCGTGGCTCTAACCTCCAGGAATCCGTGGACGATCCGCCTAGCTCTAATCTCCAGGAATCTATGGACAATCCCCTCCCTGCCGCAGGTTCGGTGGAAGCGATCGGCCGCGGCGGACATTCGGACCCGGGCCCGACCGTAGTTCGGCCGCCAGTTTCTGAACCCAGCGGGCTGATGGTGATTCTGGGATCCGGACTGTTCGGAGCTGGGGTCTTGCTGCGTCGCAAGCTAGAAGCCTAACCGGATTCCGTGTTTCAGGCGGTTCAGCCACAAGCTCTTGGCTCTTGCTTCCTGGGCCTGGAAAGGGTCTATTGCGAGCCGCTAACCCTTCACCAATTCTTCCATCTCTTTCTCGCTGATGACAGCGACGCCCAACTCGCGCGCTTTGTCCAGCTTCGATCCCGCTTCGGCTCCCGGCCACCACGTAGTCCGTCTTCTTGCTGACTGAGCCGGAGACCCGTCCGCCGGCATCCTCGATCAGCTTCTTGGCCTCGTCGCGAGTATGCCGCTCCAGCGTGCCCGTCAGCACAAATGTCTTTCCGGCCAGGGTTGTGGCGCGCTGTTTCTTCTTGCCTTTGAACGTCAGCCCGGCTTCGCGCAGCCGTTCGACCAGCGCAACGTTCTTCGGCTCTTCGAAGAACTCGCGGATGCTGGCCGACACCCGCGGCCCGATTTCGTTCACCTGCTGCAGCTCCTCTTCGCTGGCCTTCATCAGCGCGTCCATCGAGCCGAACGCTTCGGCCAGGAATTGCGCCGTGCGTTCTCCTACGAATCGAATCCCGAGCCCGTAGATCACGCGCTCCAGCGGCAGCTTCTTGGAGTTCTCGATCTCGTCCAGAATGTTTTGCGCCGACTTCTTGCCCATGCGCTCCAGGGTGAGTAGTTTTTCTTCGCTCAGCTCGTAGATGTCGGCGACGTTCTTCACCATCCCCGCCTCGACCAGTTGGTTCACCAGCGCGTCGCCCATGCCTTCGATGTTCATCACCCCGCGCGAAGCGAAGTGGCGAATGCTCTCCCGCAACTTGGCCGGACAATTCGCATTGACGCAACGATGGTCGGCCTCGCCCTCGGCGCGGACCACGTGCCCTCCGCAAACCGGGCAGCGCTCCGGCATGTGAAATCTGCGGGTACCGCGCGGCTTGTCTTCCAGCACCTTCACGACCTTGGGAATCACATCGCCGCCACGCTCCACCGACACCCAGTCGCCGATGCGCACGCCCAGCCGCTCGATCTCGTCCATGTTGTGCAGCGTGGCGCGGCTCACCGTGGTGCCGCCGATCGCCACCGGCTTCAGCGCCGCCACCGGCGTCAGCTTTCCGGTGCGGCCCACCTGCACCAGGATGTCCTCGATCTGCGTCACCCCTGACCGCGCCGCGAACTTGTAGGCAATCGCCCAGCGCGGCGCTTTGCCGGTGTAACCCAGCTCTTCCTGCAACGCAATGCGGTCCACCTTGATAACGATGCCGTCAATCTCATAAGGCAGGCTGTCGCGCTTGGCCTCCCACTCGTTGATGAACTCCCACACCTGGTCGAGGTTGTGTACCAGCCGGTGGTTGGGATTCACCTTGAAGCCCGCGGTTTGCAGTGCCTTCAGCGTTTCCGAATGACGGTCGAAGATGGTGCGCCCATGGTCGAACAGGGCGTAGGAAAAGAAGTCGAGTCGCCTTTGCGCAGTGATGTTCGGCTCCAGCACCCGTACCGTGCCCGCGGTGGCGTTGCGCGGGTTGGCGAACTTGGGCAGGCCTTGCTGCTCGCGTTCCTCGTTCATGCGCTGGAAGGCGGAGAGCGGCATCAGCAGTTCGCCGCGCACCTCAAAGTCGGGCGGCAGGTGGGCCTTGGCCAGCGTCTTGGCGGGAATGCTCAGCGGCACGCTGCGCACGGTGCGCACGTTGAGCGTGACATCTTCGCCGACCGTGCCGTCGCCGCGAGTGATGCCCAGCGCCAGCTTGCCGCCTTCGAAGCGCAACGCCAGCGACATGCCGTCGAGCTTGAGCTCGCATACGTAGTCCACGCGCGACTCGCCGCTCAGCTCATGGACGCGCCGCTCCCAATCGCGCAGCTCCTCTTCGGTATAGGCGTTGTCGAGCGACAGCATGGGCGAGGAGTGCGGCACCTTGACGAACCCTTCGCGCGGTTTTCCGCCCACCCGCTGGGTGGGAGAATCGGGAGTGATCAGCTCCGGATGCTCGGCTTCGATCGCCTTCAGCTCGTTCACCAGGCGGTCGAATTCGGCATCGCTGATCTCGGGGTCGTCGAGCACGTAGTAGCGGTGCTCGTGATAGCGGATCTTGTCGCGCAGCGCTTCCATCTTCTGCCGCACATCTTTGCTGGAGGGCATGGAATAGTTGTCAGTAGCCAGTTGTCAGTTGTCAGTATCCCGTTGTACAGGTTTTTCGGCAACTGCCCGCCGCGGTTGGCATGGCTTGGTGATTATGCCTCACAGCTATTGCGGTAGGTATTCAGTAGAACCGTGCGTGTTCGGGCAGCGGAATATGTTGCGGGACGGGCACGTCACCTCGCCCTGTATTGGGTGTCACTGACAGGTGTGATCCCACCGTGTCACGATCGCGCGGTTATCATGGTCAATTCTCTGTAGCCACGCGGCGAGGAAGTGAAGCCGATGCACAGCAAGTCACAGTCTCACGATTCTGTTTTGTCCATCGTCTTAGTGGCCGCAGCAGTCGGACTATTCGTCCTCTCGGCAGTGGTTTCAGCCAAGTCGCAGAGTGTGGTTCCACGCACTGCACGCGAGGCGGCCCAGATGCCGGAGTTTGCGCAGAAGCTGGCGCGTAGAGGAATGCCGCAGAATGCGGGAAAATCTCCCTCATCTGCATCCAAGAGCCGAGGGCGTCATGGCTCGCCGCAGGACCAGGTGATTTATGAGAACGGCCCGGTCAACGGCACCACCGATGCTTGGACCATCAACTTTGGATACGTCGTTAGCGATACCTTCGTCCCCAACGGCTCAACGGTCACCGGCTTTGACATCTGGGTATGGGAATACCCTGGCGACACGATGACTTCGGTGGACTGGTCCATTACCAGTGACGCAAACGGGGGAACGGTCTATGGCTCGGGCACCGTCAGCGGCAGTTATCTGAAGGACACCTACATTTCCACCAATCAGTATGGCTACAACATCGACAAGATCTCGGCGTCGGGCCTCGGTGTCCCTGCCGGTGGAACTGTTTGGCTGAATCTGTTCAACGCGACCGTCCCCAGCGGCGATCCGGTGTATTGGGATGAGAACAGCGGCGCGGGCTGCAAGTCTCAGGGCTGTCCCTCGCAGGCGGTGGAGAGCGGGGTGGGAACCATTCCTTCGGAAGCCTTCGATGTTACTAGCTGCGAGTACGACTGCCCGCCTCCTCCTTGTTTCAATGAGAACCCGCAAAATGGCTTCCAGGTGATCCACGACTTCAGCGGCGGACAAGACGGAGGGTATCTGGACAGCCGCGGCGTAACGATTGACAAATCAGCGAATCTTTACGGAATGGCCTGCGCCGATCCCTACTACTGCGGTGTCGCTGAACTCTATAAGCTGTCGCGGAAGGGGCAGGACTGGATGTTCAGCTCTCTTCTGGTCGCCTCTTGGGGGGATAACGTATCGGATTGGGTCATAGTCGGGTCGGACGGGAGTCTTTACGGCGCGGGAGGGAGCGGCTCGGTCTTTAATCTGAGGCCGTCACCCATCGCTTGCTTAACAGGACGGTGCCCTTGGACAGACACTGCGCTTTACCGCTTTACCGGAGGCGACGATGCATCACTTCCAACTGGCGTTCTTACTTTCGATCAGGCGGGAGTTCTGTATGGTACGTCAAGGCTCGGTGGCGGAGGAAACTGCTACTACGGCGCCGGCTGCGGTACCGTTTATGAACTGACGCCATCAAGCGGGGGCTGGACGGAGAAGGTCCTGTACAGCTGGAAAGGCGATGGCAATGGTGCAGAACCCAGCGCGCTACTGGTCGGCATTGACGGTAACTTATACGGCAGAACTGATCACGACGGCGATTATGGCTACGGTACTGTGTACCAGTTGGCTCCCTCCGGAGACGGTTGGGCAAAGACGATTCTCTACAGTTTCGATACTGAACAAGACAACTATGGCGACGGTATTGCTCCCCGGGCCCTGGTTCAGGATAGCGCGGGTAATCTATATGGTGTCGCTCGCAGAGTTGCGTATCCCTTCCCCACCGGCATCGTTTTCATGCTGTCGCCGTCCGATGGTAAGTGGGTGTTCACCATTCTTAGGAACAACAACGACAGTGGGGACCTCTTCAACAATCTGACAATGGATGAGGCAGGGAACCTGTACGGCACCGGCGGGCTCGGCCGAGACTTCGGGTGTGGCAGAAGCGACTGGTGCTTCGCCTATATTTTCAAGCTTGTACACGGCAACGGCGGTTGGCAATACAGCACCCCAGTCTATTTCAGCGGCGAGCTTTTTCAGGCCTTTGGGACTGTGGCGCTGGATGCGCAGGGAAATCTTTACGGCACTACAAACACATGTGGAAAGTACAACTACGGCACCGTCTGGCAGCTCTCGCCATAGTTGATTCTGCGCCTCCAACAAATGCTGGCACCCTGGATTGGGGGTTGGCCTCCTAGTCCGGACACAATCGCTGCGGCGGCGGCGCAACTCGGAAACTGGCCCGTCCCTGCTGAGGCTGGATTACTGTCCAAAAGTCGGAACCGAGTGACGCTGCGTTCTTGATTCCCCACGCAGCCGAAGGCGGAGCGCTGGGTAGCGTGGAACGTACCCGAGTTCCTTCGGGGACGGCACACCTCTTCTGCAGACTCCTCGGGGCCTCAGGGGCCGCCCTATCCGTAGTCCTTCGCGTAGAATCAAGACTGACAACTGGCTACTGACTACTGGCTACTGCCTTTGAAGCACCTTCTCAACAAATGGACTGTCCTGATCCTGGCGGTTCTGAAGCCGCTAGGAATCTGGGGCGTGCTGGGATTCGCCTTCGTGGACGCCTCTTTTCTGGGCATGCCGGTCGACCCGATTGTCGCCGGCTACGTCTGGGCCCAACCCCATCGGCTCGTGCTGTACTGCGCCATGGCGGCGGCCGGCTCGGCGCTGGGCAGCATCGTCATTTACGTCATTGGCTACAAGAGTGGCGAGGTGCTGCTGGTGAAGCGCATGGGCGAGAAGCGCTTCAACAAGATCAGGGCGGCCTTCGATCGCCACGAATTTCTCGCCATCATGCTGCCCTCCATGCTGCCGCCGCCCACGCCGTTCAAGCTGTTTGTGCTTTCCGCCGGCATGGCGGAGATGAGGTTCACCCATTTCCTGGCCGCCATCTTCTTCGGACGCTTCCTGCGCTTCGCGCATCCTGTCCTTTCTGGTGATCCGCTTTGGCCCGGGGATTGTGGGCTTCTTCGGCAGCATGGCGCACAACCACCTGCGGGTCGGTGATCGCCGTGATTGCAGCGGCTGCTCTGATTGGCTGGTGGATCTGGCGCACCCGCAAGCTCAAGTCGGCAGGCAACCGTGAGCGGCCTGCCGGTAGCGCGCCCATAGCGAGTCTGCGGGAAGTCCTTCTCCGCCACCAACCTGCGGTGATGCCGGCCCGATCCGGACGTGACCAAGTCACACAACAAGGTGACCGCCGTAACTGCCCAAAACCAGCGCCCCGGTTTTCAATGAGAGAGAAGGCCAACTCACGGTTCTCCCAGGCCGGCTCGTTCGATTGCTTGCGCTGGCGACTGCATCCCGCCTCGCTCCCGTCCGGCCTGGACCAGCTGTCGGCGCAAACTAGTAGTACACTTCTGCAAGGCACGAAGGGGTAAAGATGGCAACAGTAGAGAGAAAGCCGGCTCCCACCAGCATCGACGTTCAGCTCGAAAAACTCCGCGAGAAGAGGACCACGGATCCAGCAAGGCGGGGGCGCCGATCGCATCAAGAAGCAGCATGCCTCGGGCAAGCTCACCGCACGCGAGCGCATCCAGAAGCTGGTAGATGCGGAGAGCTTTCAGGAAATCGGCCTCTTTGCCAAGCACCGGTCAACTTTATTCGGCATGGCCAGCAAGGACGTTCCCGCCGACGGCGTGGTCACCGGATGCGCCACCGTCGATGGCCGCATCCTGCATCTCGCCAGCCAGGATTTCACCGTGCTGGGCGGCGCTGCCGGAGAGGTCCATTGCGCCAAGATCGTTGACATGATGCGGCTCTCGCTGAAAACCGGCAGCCCATTCGTCTTCATCAACGACTCCGGAGGCGCGCGCGTCCAGGAAGGCATCGACAGCCTCGCCGGTTACGCCAGCGTCTTCTACAACAACGTGATGTTGTCGGGCGCGGTTCCCCAGGTCTCCATCATCTGCGGCCCGTGCGCGGGCGGAGCCGCCTACAGCCCCGCGCTCACCGACTTCATCATTCAGACCCGGGGCGCGCAGATGTTCATCACCGGCCCGCAAGTCATCAAGCAGGTGACGGGAGAGGTGGTCTCGGCCGACCAGCTCGGCGGTCCCGCGGCGCAGATGAACCGCTCCGGCGTTGTCCATCTCATCGCCGACGACGACGATGGCGCCCTGTTGCTGTGCCGTCGCCTGTTGAGCTTCCTGCCGTCCAACAATCTGGAAGACCCGCCGCGGCTGCCCTTCAATGGCACGCTGGACGCGGACCCCGAGCTCAACTACCTGGTGCCGACGGATCCCAAGATCGCCTACGACATTCGCGGCGTGCTCAAGCGCATCGTGGACAACCAGGATTTCTTCGAAATTCAGCCCGGCTTTGCCGCCAACGTGGTCGTTGGTTTCGCCCGCTTGCAGGGACGTCCGGTGGGCATCGTGGCCAGCCAGCCTTGCGTGCTGGCGGGCGCGCTCGACATCGACGCCTCCGACAAGGTGGCGCGCTTCGTGCGCTTCTGCAACGCCTTCAGCTTGCCGCTGCTGACCTTCGTCGACGTCCCCGGCTTCCTGCCCGGTGTGGAGCAGGAATACGGAGGCATCATTCGCCACGGAGCCAAGATTCTCTTCGCCTACTCGGCTGCCACCGTGCCCAAGCTGACGGTGGTCATTCGCAAGGCGTATGGCGGCGCTTACATCGCGATGTGCTGCAAGGACCTGGGCGCAGACCGCGTGGTAGCTTGGCCGACCGCGGAGATCGCGGTCATGGGCGCGGAAGGCGCGGCCGAGATCGTTTTCCGCCGGGAAATTGACGCGGCAGAAAACCGTGAGGAGAAGCGCGCCGAATTGATCGAGGAGTATCGCAGCACCTTTGCCAATCCGTTTGTGGCCGCCGGCCGCCGACTCGTGGACGACGTCATCGAGCCTGCGGAAACTCGTCGCTACCTGGCGCAGGCCCTCGAAGCCTTGCACGCCAAACGCGAGTTCCGTCCGCCCAAGAAACATGGTTTGATTCCGCTCTAGGCGGC
>CAVXDA010000028.1:0-35529 GCA_963760415.1 uncultured Acidobacteriaceae bacterium
AATCACAATCCACTTTCTGCCCCCGCTCACCAACCCCGCCCTGTTCCGTCTGTTATCCAGCCGTGAGACAACGGATTTCGCACCCCTTGCTTCCGCTGATGCATCCAAAAGTGGTGGCTGAATCTGGCACATGGAAGGCGCGAGAGTGCATGCTATACTGCGTGTATTCCCCGCACCGGTGCGCTCCTTGAAGAATGTCTCCGGCCAGCCGAAGGAAACCTACATGGCACGTAGTTCGCGTCGCTCCGCTTTCCTGGTCCTCTTTATCATTCTCGCGTGTGGTTGCGCCGGCATGTTGTTTGGCCAGCGTTTGACTTCCAACACGACTTCCGGCGACGGCGATGTACGCGAGAGCCTGCGCAGCTTCACCGACGTTTACGACGTGGTCCAGCAGAACTATGCGGAGCCGGTCAGCCCCGACAAGGCCATCTATAACGGCGCGATTCCTGGCATGTTGCGGATGCTCGATCCGCACTCCAACTTCTTCGATCCTAAGTCCTACGCGGCCGTGCGCGAAGAGCAGCGCGGCAAGTACTACGGCGTGGGCATGCAGGTGGGTCCGCGCAACAACAAGGTCATCGTGATTGCGCCCTTTGCGGGCGCTCCTGCCTATCGCGCGGGAATCCGTCCGGGTGACGTTATCATCGCGGTGGACGGCAAGCCCACCGACAACATGAGCACCAGCGATGTGGCTGAATTACTGAAAGGCCCCAAGGGTACCACCGTCAAGATCACGATGCTGCGTGAGGGTTCCGACAAGCCGCTCGATTTCACGGTGGTGCGCGATGAGATTCCCCGCTACAGCGTGGACGTGCATTTCATGATTCGACCGGGCATCGGCTACGTCCACATCTCCGGCTTCCAGGAAACGACCGATCACGAGCTGCGGCAGGCGCTCGATGAACTGGGCGACATTCACGGGCTGATCCTCGACCTGCGGCAGAATCCCGGCGGACTGTTGAGTGAAGGCGTCGGCGTGGCCGACCAGTTCCTGAAGAAGGGCCAGGTCATTGTCTCGCACCACGGACGGGCTTCGGCGGAAAAGGTTTACAAGGCGGCGCACGGCAACGGCGGGAAGGATTATCCGCTGGTCGTGCTGGTGAACCGCGGTACCGCTTCGGCGGCTGAGATCGTCGCGGGCGCGATTCAGGACCACGACCGCGGCCTGATTGCCGGCGAGACCACCTTCGGCAAAGGCCTGGTGCAGACGGTGTATCCACTGTCGGAAAACACTGGCCTGGCGCTCACCACGGCCAAGTATTACACCCCCAGCGGCCGTCTGATCCAGCGCGATTACAGCAACATCTCGCTCTACGACTACTACTACAACGATCGCGAGAATGGCGATGCCAGCACCACCAATCACGAAGTCAAGATGACCGACAGCGGCCGCACGGTCTACGGCGGCGGCGGCATCTCTCCTGACGTGAAGATTGCGTCGCTAAAGACCAACAAATTTCAGGACACGCTGCTGGAGAAGTACGCGTTCTTCAACTTCGCTAAGCACTACGTCATCAACCACAAAGTGAGCAGGCAGTTCGAAGTGGACGATGCCGTGATGCAGGAGTTCCGCAAGTTTCTCGACGACCAGAAAATTGCCTTCACCGAAGCTGACCTGGCGGAGAACGGCGACTGGATCCGCACCAACATCAAGGCCGAGCTGTTTATCAACGAATTTGGTCAGCAGGAAGGCATGAAGGTCACGCCGACAACGACCCTGAGGTACAGAAAGGGCTCGACCTGCTGCCGCAGGCGAAGCAGTTGGCCGACAACGCGAAGAAGATCATCGCGCAGCGCAACAACGCTCGCCTGACGGCGCAGCAGAGTGACGCACCCGAACCGCAATCGGTAAAGCGCTAACCTGGTAGCTGAGTATCAACAGCAAAGCCCGCGCAAGCGGGCTTTTTGTTTGGTGGTCGATGTTCGGCGGCAGGATCTATGCGATTCGCGGCAGGTCCGCGGAGTGGGTCGTCGGCCTAACAGACCTTCTGAGGCGGATTCTTCCTTGAGCACACGCCGACCCGGAGGCCGGAATTTGTGCCCTCCCCGCTCCAATCGGTAGCGGCTACACCATCACGACGGCAGCCGCGCGAGCCGACGAAAAGCTCATCACTTCAGGCTTCACCAGCTGCGCGAAATCCGCGTAGGTCAACTGATCAACTCAAAGTGCGAGCCTGCATTGAAGGCGATCTCGCGGTCTTCGGTCAGGGTTTCGTCCACGTACACTGGAATCCCGTATAGGTTGCCGAACGGAGGCATGGCGCCAGTCTCGCAATCCGGGAAATGCTGTTCGAATTCGCGCTCACTGGCCAATTCCGCGTCCTGCACGCCGGTGGCCCGCTTCAATGCCGGCAGGTCCACCTGATACGACGCCGGCAGCACGGCCATGGCCAGCGCGCCGTCGAGTTTTACAATGACGGTCTTGGCCAGCTCTTTGCCCGAATATGAGACACGGCCGCAATGCCTTGTGCGGTGTAGGCCTTGGAATGAGAGATGACGACGTACTTCACGCCGTAGGTATCGAGGAAATCCTTAACCTTGCTGAGGTGCATCTTGACCTCCTGGCGAAACGGCTGGCGGGCCTCGCAAAGCCCGCTGGCTGTGGTTCTGTGGAACTTGACTGGCAGCGGATTGGTTGGCTGGGTCCGCGAGGCGTCGCGGGCTTCTTCGAGGTGACCTTCTGTCATCCGGGCTACCTCCTGGCGGTCAGGCGACCCTGTTTAACCCCAGTGTAGTCCAGCTCGAATAACGGCGCAAGCACAGCCGTCACATGGCGGTTGTGATGTCGGAAATGAACCTTCGCCTATGGATGGTTCGATGTTGCAGCGGGCGCAGATTGCTGTGGCACCAATTGAAGCTTGCGGTTGATGCGGGGCCAGTATTGGCGCAGAAGGTTGCCGCCGCGTTCCCCAGCATGTCGAAGCCAAAACGGCTGAAGGTGTTGGCGGCGGTTCGGTAGCTGTCCGGATAGTAGGCATTGGCCAGGCCTTCGGCCCCCGCCATACCCAGCAAGCCCGACCAGTTGAACACCGGGTCACCAGAATCAGTACGGGTCACGAAGACGCGACGTATGGCGTACTTGACGGAGCCACCGAAGTGGAGGTCGTTGCGCACAAAGAAGCGCGGGTCTTCATGCAATGCAGAAGCCAGCAGGAAGGTCCCAAGAAACTGCGAGGAGGCCCTTCGGGCCATCGCCGCTCCCAGCCGCTTGCCGTAACCCCCAACGCCCTCGCCGTAGGCGGCTGGTGCGTCGTGCACCTCGTTTACACCAGCGCTCAGGTTGACCGGCGACGAAGGCGCTGAGAGAAACGCTATTGTTCACGGCAAGCTTGAGTTTCTGCTCCGGAGAGAGGGGGGCAGTGCTGGTGGCGAGATTAGGGAACACAATCGATTCCCGCTGCAGGAGGCTGACAAATTGAGCGCTGCTTTGCATCGCATTGTTGCCTTGCGGCGCGGCCCGCGCTTTTGAGGAGGAGGGCGCGTCGGGCATGGAGCCGGACTGATCTTGTTGCTGTGCGCTACTCCTCAGACCTAGCATGTGCACCGTCAGGGCAAGTGCAAGCACCAGGCGGAGCGTAGACAGCACCCGTAAGGCGCGTAATGGCCGTATGTCCCTTCCGCTGTGGACGGTCGTCACGACAGTGCGTAGCATTGGTTGGCCTGGCCCCCACCCCAGGAGGACCGACATGTTGCGGTTGTGCCTAGTGTAGTCGAGATATGGTCCTGCGGCCAGAGAATCTGGACGATAAAATTCGAACTGATGTGCCCGGCCTGATTCTGCGACAAAAGCTGGCGTCGTTTACAGGAAGGTTACTCCAGCTTCTCCGGCTCAAGAGCGATGCTCTTCTCGCCCGCGGATCATGGGCGTCGCCGGTAAACTGAGGTAAATTGTGCGAAGGACTCCAAGATTTTCACTCTCAGGCGCGACGGAAGAAACGCGTGTTCAATAGAGATGAGGCATCTCGAGCATCGACCGCTTGAACGGGTCGCGAACCGGAGAACTCGTAACCCATGCCGCTGACGAGTCCGCGCACTCGAATTGGCGAGTTCTCCAGATAGCGAACGCTGACTGACGACTGCGGCGTGGAGATCGCCGCCGGGGACTGAGGCGGTATACTTCGAGTCTGCGTGTTGGCCGACTGATATGGCGAAGCTGGCTGCGTCGCCGGTGGCGCTGTTGGTTGGGCCCGGATGGCCTGAGCCCGGCTATTGCCGGAGATGTATTGGGGGACGCTCCGTGTCGTCCTCTGTACCTGACTGCTCCGCAGCTGCGAGCGTTTCTGACCGCAACACATCGTTGATTTCTCCTTCTGCCGGTTGCGACATGGGTTGAATAACCACCGGCTCGTGTCCCATTCGTTCCAGCAGACAAGCTCCACCCGATAGCGCCAGCCAAGAGAATAACCACTCCAGAGGCCTTCGCGAAACAAAAAGCGCCGCAGGCGCGGCAATCCACAGGCTGACGCAGTTGAAGCAGTCCATCAACGTGCCCAGCAGACTCTGCCCCAGCAACCTTCGAAATCGAACAATAATGTCGGCTGGGCCGTCCTCGCTTGCCAGCAGGTGCGTGACCCGCCAGGTTGCAAGGACGGCCAGAACAAAGTTCCACATTAGAGTCAGTGCCCGTACATGCAGAAGGTCGACAGGCTTCGTGTCCGCAGATCAGAGTGACCGTTGATAGTCCCACAGGCCGGTCGTGAGTCCTTGTCTGTGGTAAGCCACACCTGGTAGGAACAATTAGTCCAGCCAGTCGTGTTCTCAACGATGGTTCCCCAAGCACCCCGAGGAGTCACATTTGCTCCCGGAAGCTCTTGAAATGACAGCGTTGCCTCGGCTGCGGCAGGTGCCGCAATCGTGCCACCCTGGCCGCGGGCAACGGTCCACGTCATCGTTCCCAGGGTGATTCCCGAGACGACGGTAGGCACCACCGCGCTCACTGTCATGGTCTCGCCGGTGCTGGCGAGTGAAACATTGAATGGCAAGGCTGGCAAACCGCCGTTTGCGACCACGATGGACGTCTGCACAGCATTTATGTCGAAGGCCAGGTATGGGACGCTGCTGATGTCTCCCGGTGCGGACGCGCTGCAACTGAGGATGGACAGAGACCAGGCGCCAGCGTCCATCTCTTCATGGTCGACGGTCAACTCCACGGAGAGAGGTTGTGTCGATCGGCGTACAGCAGCCGAGGACACCGCGACTGAACTCCTTGAGATACAGGTTGTTGACCTCGCTCCAGTTGTTGACGTGGATCTTACACAGCGAATTGGAGTAGTCCACCGGGGCGGTCACCTACCCGGCTCGCTTGGAAGATGATCGTCAAATCCGTCCCGACTGCCAGATTGGCGGCAGGCACCGCGCTCCCTGCTGGTGCGAGCCTGGGTGGCCGGTTGGGTTACCGAAGCATGGGGTCGGGCTGGGGAGTAGTTCGCAGCTCGCAGGGGTGACTTGGGTCGAGTCGAAACACAGAAGGTCGAGAAACGCCTCCGACCGCGTTCAGATCAACGTCGATCCAGCCGGTGGTACGTTGGGCTGCGATGTAGTGCGGCGTAGGTGCTTATCCAGGGCAGCCGACCAGCGGGGGGAGGGGATCCGGCGGCAGCGCCGGGGCGCGACGGACATATCCGACGTCCTGTTGCGCCGTGAACTCGGGCGCCGTGCGAACCCAGGATATGAGTTGGGCCAAGGGATGATGCGGGTCCCGACCGAATCGCGGTGTCAGACCGACGACTGCTGGTGATCGGCGCGGGTTGATCGCCACTGTGGCTACCGCGAGGACCGAGGCGGCCGCCGTGCGTGCCCTCCTGGCCGCGGGTCACGGTCCAGGTGGTCCCCAGACGCTAGTCACCGTCATGGTCTCGAGCGGTCTCGTACGGCGCGTCGGGATACGCAGACGGACACGCTGAACGGCGTGGGCGGAACACCGGCGTTGCTCGCAGACGGTGATGGTCGTCTGTACGGCGATGTTATTGCGGCGGACAAGCGTTGTTGAGGTCTTCGCATAGAGGAAGCGAAACATCATCTGTGTCCCGGAGAACGTCGGCGAGGTGCTCGGACACCACCCGCCCAATTGCAGTTGCTCATAGAACGCAAAGTTCGGACCGCCACCGAAAGGCATGGCGGCCGGTGCGGGAAGGCTCGTGTTGGTCTGTCCCGACGTGGGATCGATGTGGCTGTAGATATCGAAATTTCCCACCTGGTAGAACAAGGGGTCGGGTTCACCGACGGCGGGCACACGCAAATGCAGAACTCGTAGCAAATGCCGGAGCAGACCCAAGCACACAGCTGATAGCAGTAGGGGCGCAGACCGTAGCGGGCAACGATTTCGCCGTAGGCCTTGGCGTCGCGGTTGCGTACAGCCTGTACCAGATCACCCAACGCGCGCGGCTGGGATGCGATCTTCCTGGAAGCCAGCGCGAAGTTTCGCGCCTCCTCGATTTCGTCAATTTCGATGCGGACCGGATCCGGGACCCCACATACCTCCCGGCACGCGTACGCGCACCACCAAACACAAATCCAGCAGCAGATGAGTTCGCACCAGGGCGCGAAACCGGCCACCTGGATGGTCTCCCGTAAAAAGTCGCAATCGAGGGCCACCGCAGCTTTGCTAATGTCCTGGATGGCCTTTTTATTGTCAACGAGCTTGGCAAACACGCTACTAGCGGCCCGTATCTCGCTCGCGGCGTCCGCAAGTGGCTCGCGGATGGGCGTACAGATGCGCTCACAGACACGGCGGTAGATAATCGCGCATACCCAGTGGCACAACAGATGGCAGTAATCATTGAGTTTGAGCTCGTTGATTGCGGCCCGGTAGTCGTCCCCGTCGCCGCAAGAAACCGCATCGACAACGCGACGCAAGAGTTTCTCATTGGACGCGAGTTGCACGATGGCGCTCGCGAACTGCTGCAGATCGACGGCCTTGACTGTTTCTTGAGGCAAACCACAGACTTCGAAGCAGCGCAACACGCACATCTTGACCCGCACCCAATCGCAGATCAGTTCGCAATAGGGGAGCATCTCCTGATGATTCAGGACCCACCGAAAAGCGTCGGGGTCCTTTGACTCGAACGCAGCTACGGCGGCAGCGAACGCGCCGCTGTCCTGGGCCAGCCGTCCAACGGCAGCGGACTGCGAGGCTAAGCGGCTGACAATGTCTTCATTCGAAATTGAATTACTCATGTCGTTTCTCCAACCTTAATGCCAGGCGATCTGGCTGCGAGCCGGTTCTACGCACAAACGAGAGAAGTCGCGGCGCGTTGTTGCAAAGCAGCATGAGCAAGTGACAACGGTTGACGCCGTCGGTGCGCTAACGCACATAACGCGAGGAATCACTACACGTAATGGGTAAACGATTGGTGGATGGCACTAACGCGCCATGTTTGCTGGAACGCGAGCACAGTTTCAATGTTGCCTGGTTGGCATCACTGGAAAGCTTTGTGCGTAACCCGCGCGTTCGATTCCAGAACACCAAGCCAGAACAGCTCTTTGTCGAAAGACCAAAACCGCTTTGTGGCTCAGCGCACAGACAACCATGGACGGCCCTGTTAGAGAAATGTTCGGTAGTCGAGCAAACCGTGCCATCCAATCAAGAGCGCCGTACTCTCATCCTAGTAGTTGAGGATGTAGAGGAGATGCGCGATGGGATCGAACGATTGCTCACAGCCAGCGGCTATCAGGTGAGTACCGCCCGGGACGAGGTGGAAGCGGTCCTGAAGATCAGCCTTCACCGTCCTGACTTGATTCTCATCAGTCTGAGTCTTGAGGCTGTTCAGGTACTTCCAGTCGCCAGGCGAATACGCGACCGCACTGGACTGGGCGAGGAAGTTCCGGTCGTGGTGTTTAGCGTCCCAAGCCTAAATGAGGGGGCTGAAGTAGGAGTCGGGCACAACGTTTATATGACGCGGCCCGACAATTTTGATCAGCTAAGGGCCCTGCTCAGCCGACTTCTTCGAACGCTGCCCGGACTGGCTGAATTGGGGTTTCCGTTTCCTGCCGAATAAACGGTCGAATTCGTCTTCCACAATGCGGTAGCACTCACACACGTTCGACTCGAGCCCGTCGCGGTCCAGGATCCTGATATGACCACGGCAGTAATGGATCAGCCCAGCGTCTTGCAGGTGTCCTGCGGCTACGGTCACGCTCTCACGACGTCCGCCGAGCATATTAGCGATGAGTTCCTGGGTCATGAGCAACTCCGAACGATTCCTCCGATCCTGACAGAGGAGCAGCCAACGGCAGAGCCGCTGTTCCACAGAATGGAGCCGGTTGCATACAGCGGTTTGTGAAATTTGCGTGATAAGTGCCTGCGTGTAGCGCAAAAGCAAATGTTGAAGCGGCCCGGGGTGCGCGAATTCTTGCCGCAACAGCTTCGCCGGCAACCTGAACGCCTCCCCGGCTACCGGGACGAGAGCTCTGCTGCAAGTGGATTCTCCTCCCAGAAAGAGGGCGACACCGAGGACGCCTTCACTTCCCACCAGACCCATCTCCGCGGTCGTACCGTCTTGCGTGGTGTACAGCAGCGAAACAACAGAGCTCGTTGGAAAGTAACAATAGTCGATGCGTTCACCGGGTTCGTAAACCACCTGTCCCAGCAGGAAGGTCACCGGCTGTAAATGAGGCAGCAGACGTTCACGCTCGGCCGGCGGTAGCGAACATAGCAGAAAGTTTTCCGCGGGATTCGATGATATGAATGCCCTGAGCATAGACCCTTCCTATACGCTTGTCGGTGTCGCTGCGCTGGTGGGTTGACTGGTTGTTGTCGGTGCACACTCTTAGCTAAGAGTGCCCGGCCGGAGAGCGTCTAACATTCCGACGGACTGCTGATTCGCCCCTGAGGTCCCTGAGATGGGCGCATTATCCTCTGGCCACCGTCGCCCGTCAATCAGATAATTAGCTGAACTGGTAGCCAGCACTTTTGTTCTCCCAGTACTAGCGGACTCCAAGCTTCTCAGCTGCCGCATTCGTCCTCTTCGGTTCATAGCCGACGGCAACCGACATGTTGCAGGTGCTCTGCCAATCACTGCTGCGACACCTCCATCGGAGGCAGAGCCCGATGACTCGCCTTTTCGATGCATTATCTGGCATTCATCTACCAGGCAGGTTCGCTGTACAGATTTCTCCTGCCGCGCGCTATCCGGTCGGATAGCGAGGGCTATCCATTTGGCGAGGCGCGAACCTATTCGACTGACAAGAAAGTTACTCGAATGCTTCAGACTGCAGTCCGATTCCCGTCTCGCAAGCCGCTTTCTTCTCCCAATACTTGCGGACCCAGGCTTCCCAGCTTTTGCCAGCGGCGCTTGCTACCGCTTCGCGAGATTGAGATCACAGGCACCTGTGACCGGCTTCACTGACAACGGCGCCAGAATCTGTACATTGGCGATTAAGGAGTAGTGTCTTTGTGCCCCGAGGGGCCAGGCAGTGGGTAGCGGATAGCGGGAAGAGAGGAGCAGTTGGGCTTATTACGTGGTTAATGCTATCTTCTCGGGAGTTTCAAAACGGGGGAAATTCTCGCCCGTAAGTCATTTGGATTGTATTGGATCCATGCAACTCCTTTGTTCGTCATATTTTGCGAGGAATTTACGGCTAACCTATTGATTTCAAACACCAGGGGTGGAGGGAGGGGGTGGTAACCAACTAGTACAATCGTCCCAAAGTGGGAAAGTCGGGAAATTGGCTGTTGATTTACGGAGTAAACCGCAGCCAAGCTCTGAAGTTCAGCGAAAAAGCTACTCCAGCCTGTCCGGCTCCAGCGCGATGCTCTTCTCGCCGGCAGCTTTCTTCTCCCAGTACTTGCGGACCCAGGCTTCCCAGCTCTTGCCGGCGGCGGTGTCGCGTCCGGTGAAGGCCAGCGCGGCGATGTCGGAATAAGGGATGGAAATCTTCTGCGGAGAATTCTGCGGGATGAGGCGCACGAGGGAGGCGTCGAGCGTCGGGCCGTTGCGCCGGTCGAAGATGTAGCCTTCCACGCGCGAGCCATCTTTGCGGGTGATGGTCACGTCGCCGCGGTAGTCGAAGGCCTGCTCCAGCGCGTCACGCAGTTCAGCTTCGGTCGCCAGCTCGGGGATCCAGCCTTCGATCTGGTCGTGATCGCGGCCGGAGACGACTTCCAGGGCATCGACGGTGAGGTTACGCTGCGGTTCGCTCATGATTTCGCTATTCGCCTTTCGCTCTTGGCTGTTCGCCAAACCAAAAGATTGGTTCGATGGATCAGGAATTCGTGTCCCCAATCTGTACCAGCGGATTGTAAGCATGCACCGGATGCACTGTTTCGTTGAGCATGGCGAGCGCTTCGTCGTCCTTGCACTTGGTGGAGAACGTCGCGCGAACGGTGCCGAAAAATCCGCGCAGCGAACCAAACGTGTCGTGCACAGCCGAGGCTTCATAGCCGCTGTGCACCATGCAGTTGGCGCACTTGGGATTACCCGACTCGGTACCGTACTTGTGCCACTCGGTCTCGCGCATCAGCTCGTCGAAGGTGTCGGCGTAGCCGTCCTGCAGCAGGTAGCACGGTTTCTGCCAACCGAAGAGGTTGAACGTTGGCATGCCCCATGCGGTGCAAGGATAGTCGCGCTTGCCCATGAGGAATTCCAGAAACAGTGGCGACTGGTTGAAGACCCACTTCGCCTTGCGGTTCGCCAGGATGGCGCGAAACAAGCGCCGCGTGCGGGCGCGTCCGAGAAAGTGCTTTTGGTCGGGTGCTTTGTCGTACGAATAGCCGGGCGACAGCATCATGCCCTCGACGCCGAGCTCCATCATCTCGTCGAAGAAGGCGCGCACGCTGTTAGGGTCAGCGCCATCGAACAGTGTTGTGTTGGTGGTGACACGGAAGCCTCGCCGGAGCGCCTCCTTCATGCCGTCGAGCGCGGCGTCGTATCCGCCTTCGCGGCAGACGGAGAAGTCGTGGTGCTCGCGCTGGCCGTCCATGTGGACCGAGAATGTCAGGTACTTGCTTGGCGTGAACAGGTCAATCTTTTCCTTGAGCAGCAGCGCGTTGGTGCACAGATAGATGTACTTTTTGCGCGCCACCAGGCCGTCAACGATCTCGGCGATCTGGGGATGCATCAGCGGCTCGCCGCCGGGAATGGAAACCATGGGCGCGCCGCACTCATCCACGGCGCGGAAGCACTCCTCGGGCGAGAGGTTCTGTTTGAGCACGTGCGCGGGATACTGGATCTTGCCGCAACCGGCGCAGGCCAGGTTGCAGCGAAAGAGCGGCTCCAGCATCAGCACCAGCGGATAGCGCTTGCGGCCCTTGATCTTTTGTTTGAGGACGTACGTGGCGACCGTCCACATCTGGGAAACCGGAACAGCCATGCGTTGAAAACCTCTCGAGCAACGGGCAATTAGCGACTGGCGACTAGCAAGATCGCCCAGTTGCATCGCCGGGTTACAAGAATGCGAACTCTCTTTCGCTTTTACAGCATTTGTGGGATGATGTCAATGCCACGCAGTGCCGCGAGTTATCGAGATGCCCCTTAAGAATCAACTCGATACATCTCTCAGCAAGACGAAAATCTCGGCGTCTCCACGCCGCCTCCCCGTCCAGTCGCGCAGCCAGCACACCGTGCAGCGCGTACTCGACGCCGCCGGTTCCCTGCTGGAACAGATGCCGCTGGAGGATGTGACGACAACCCGGATCGCCGCCGAGGCTGGGCTGTCGATTGGCGCGCTGTATCGCTTCTTTCCCGACAAGCAGACCATTATCGACGCGATCGCCGTGCGTCACGTCGAGCAGTTCCGCGCCTCGCTGGAGAACACGGTGATGAAGACGATCGAGCGCGAGATCGCCAACCTGGAGACGTTCGATCCTGCCAAGGTGCTCGACAGCGTGGTGGACGCTTACATCGTCTATCTCGACGAGCATCCCGACTTCCGCACAATTTCGTTTGGCCGCTACATCAGCGCAGCAACCAAGGAACGTCAGGCCTCTCCGAACGTTGGCCTGCCCGCGCTGCTCAAGAATTTCATGCTGGAACGGCTGGGCATTCCCAACACGCCCGCGCTCGACCTGATGCTGCGCATCGTGAGCGAGGCCGGCGAGCGCCTCATCGCCTACGCTTACGAGCAGCCCACGCGCGAGGATCGCGACCGGGTGATCGCTGAGATGAAACGGATGCTGGCCAACTATCTATTTTCCGCGCCGTCCGTAGACCCAAGAGTTGTCGAAGTGAGATCAGGGCGTCCCAACGGACGCCCTGAAGGTCGCGACCAAAGTTGACGACTGGCCGCTCTATCGCACCGCTCCCACGCTCGACCCGCCGCCGCCGCCGGAAGCGTTCATGCTACCGCTCTGTTTCAGCCATGCCGCCAGCTTGTTCTGTTGCTGGCCGCCCAGCTCAACGCAGGAGTTGATGGACTCGATCGTCTCCTTCTGGTTGCGCTCGGTACCCGGGAAGGGATGCTGGTCAAAGAACTGCTTCAGTTCGTTGGCCTTTTGCGTACTGCAGAAGCTCTCCGCGCCGTCGAGGAATACGCCTACGCCGCCGAGCCCGCCGCCCGTCTTCTTCATGATCTCGTCAAAGTTCTGCCGCATGAAGTCCCATGTCGTGTTCTGGCTGGTGGGATTGCTCATCAGGTTGATAAAAACGTACAAGTCCTGGCCGCGAACGGCAGGCGTCAGCGTGGACTCGAGGGTCTCTTTGATCAGGGCCTGCTGCGGGAATTCCGCCAGGCCGTAGAAGAAGCGGTAATACTGTTGCGGCGCCTTTACCTTCTGCAACTGCGCTTTGTACTGCTGGTAGAGTTCAGGGTCCCCATGACGGGCGGCCACCGAAACCACAGCTCCGGCGAGCGTGGGATCTACCGACGTTGGGTCCTTCATATATTGCTGCACGAGAATGCCGGCCTCTTGGATGACCGCGGGGTCCTGCGCAACATTACCCAGGGTGCGGAACAGGATGCTGCGCTTCTGCTTCTGTTCCGGTGTGTCACCGGGACGCGCGGCGTAACCAAGTTGCTGCATCATGGGCGAGAAGGCATTGCGCAACCATGCCTGGAACTGCGGCCGGTCGGCGTCGGTCACCAGATAGTCGTTGATGAAAGTGAGCCGTTCCCCAAAATGCTGCAGCAGGTCGGAGCCAGGCGTGTTCTTCAACTGGTCGGCCAACGCCAGATAATCTCCCACGCTGTGCTTGCCGATCCGCATCAGCGCCCACTCGTTGCTGACCAGAGCAATGCGTTCCTCGGGAGTGAGCACGTGCTCCACGGCGTTGCCCAGAGCACGCAAGGCTGCCGCGTCGTAATCAAAGCGGTAATAGCCGAGCGCGCCTGCGTCGGGGAAGACGAACTTCGAGCAGCCCTTTAGCGTGAACTGCTGCTGCCGCTGGGTCAGCAGGAAGCACTCCTGCTTGCCCGCCGAAGTTTCGCTGACTCCCTTGGCGCATACCGGGATTTGCCAGATCTGGTCGTTGGGCTCGTTGAAGGCGGCAGGAGTTTCCAGGTAGCGCTTCTGCGACAGACTCAGCGTGGTGTTGTCGCCCTCGCATTTGGCCTCGACGCCCACGAAGGGAGCTCCGGGCTGCATGACAAAGGTCGGCATGATCTGGTCAATAGGCTGCTTCGAACTGCGGGTCATGGCATTCCAGAAATCGGAAGCGGTTGCGTTGCCGTACGCGTGTTCCTTGAGGTAAAGATTGACACCTGCACGGAAGGCGTCGTGGCCCAGGTAAGCCTCCAGCATGTGCAGCACAGCGGCGGTCTTGCCGTAAGCAATACCGTCGAAGAGAGTTTCAATCTCGCCCCGGGTTTCGGCGGCCTGGTGAATGGGCCGGGTGTTTTGTACCGAATCACCACTTAATGCATGCATGGTGTTGTCCACAACATCCTGGTTCTCCATCCAGTCGGGCTTCCACTGGGCAACGGGGTGCGGGGTCATCCAGGTGGCAAAACCTTCATTGAGCCAGACGTCGTCCCACCACTTCATGGTGACCAGATCGCCGAACCACTGATGCGCTACTTCGTGGGCGATAACATCGGCAACCCCCTGCTTGGCGCCGACGGAAGCGGTTTTCTCATCAATCAGCAGGGCGGTCTCGCGATAGATAATGGCGCCCCAGTTCTCCATGGCTCCAGCCTGGAAGTCAGGCACCGCGATCTGGTCGAGCTTCGGCAGGGGATACTTCATCGCGTAATAGTTGTTGTAATAGTGGAGAATTGCCTTGGTCGCATCCAGCGGGAAGCGCGTCATGTTTTCCTTGCCGGGAACGGTGCAAACATTCAGCTTGATGCCATCGACCTCGTCGGAGGCGCACTTCCAGTCGCCGACGGTGAGCGCTACGAGGTAGCTCGACATCTTCGGCGACTGCGAGAACTTGATGGTGTGCTTATCTCCCGGGCCCGGGGTGTCGGAAACGATCTGGCCGTTGGAGATGGCGGTGTCGCCCTTGTCCACGATGGCGGTGATGTCAAAGGTCGCCTTGTAGTCCGGCTCGTCGAAACAGGGGAAGGCCACGCGCGCGTCCGTGGCTTCCATCTGCGACACTTCGTATTTCTTGTCCTTGTATGTACTCAGGTAGAAGCCGCGCAGTTTGTCGTTGAGATGTCCGGTGTACTTGATGTGTACCGTCGCTGCTCCCGCAGGAAGTTCCTTATCCACCGTGAACGTCGCCATCTCATTCTTCTCGTCACTGGAGACCTTGGCGGTCTGGGTTTGTCCTCCAGCGGTGACTGTCACCTCGTGGAAGTCGATCTCCACCGCGTTCAGGGTGATCGTATTGCTGGGCTTGGTGAGAGTGAGATCAATCGTCTCATCACCGTCGTAGGTGTTGTTTGAGAAATTCATGTTGACGGTGAGCGCGTAGTGATTGGGATTCGCGCCTCCGGGCAGGCGCTGACGCAACCGCGGCGCAGCAGGCCAACAGGCCCGCAGTAAACACAAGCAGGATTCGTTTCATATCACACTCTCGAGAAAATTGAAGATTCCCCACCAGCTATGAAAGGAGGTACGCGCGGAAAGCAGTCTGAATTCCGCGAAGGTTACCAATATCTTAGACGATTAGCCGGAAAATGCGTGAGCGGCAGGACCTTAGCGCAAACTTCTGGGTTTCAAACGCGAAATTCCCCGCAACAACGTGGCCCGGCAGCGGTTCGTCCCAAACCAGTAGGCCAGTTCACGATAATCCGTCGCATCGAAGATGGCGATATCGGCGTCCTTTCCCGTCTCCAGGCTTCCCTTCCTGCCTTGCAATCGCAGCGCACAAGCTCCATTGTAGGTGGCCGCGACAATGGCTTCGGCGGGCGACATCTTCATGTGCGTGCACGCTGCCGATAGCACGAACGGCATGGATGGAGTGGGCGCTGTGCCGGGGTTGTAGTCGGTAGCGACAGCGCACGGGGACCCCGGCATCAATAAGCTTGCGGGCTGGAGGAAACGCTTCCAGGCCAAGGAAGTAGTTTGCGGCCGGCAACAGGGTCGCAACGGTGTCGAGCTTGGCCAGCGCAGAGATGTCGTCGTCGCTGACAAAATCCATGTGGTCGAGCGAGGCGGGATGAAACTCGATCAGCGGCGCCAGGTTCTCAGGGGTCAGCTGGCAAACATGGGCCCGCACTCCGAGGTTGTGTTCCACCGCGGTGCGCAAGATGCGCCGCGACTGCTCCATGGTGAACGCGCCGCCGCTCGCAAAAGACGTCAACGAACGCGGCCAGCTTGAGCTTCGCAGCGGTGGGGATCATGTCCTCACAAATGATGCGGACGTACTCCTCGGGATCGTCGCGGTATTCTGGCGCAACCACGTGCGCTCCCAGCAGCGTTGGAACCACGGTTCCCGCCCATCGGTGCGCTGCCTCGCGAATCGCCTCCAGCGACTTCATCTCGGCCGCGAAGCTCAGACCGTAGCCGGACTTGGCCTCGACCGTCGTCGTACCTTGAGCCGCCATTTCGTCAAAGGCTCTCCGTGCGTGCTCCGCGAGTTTTTCCCTCGAGGAGTCCCGAACGCCGCGAAGGCTGGCACGAATTCCGCCACCGGCTTCGGCAATTTCTTCATACGAAGCGCCGGCAGAGCGCCGTTCGAAATCAATTAGACGGGGCGCGGTGAAGACAGGATGAGTGTGGGAGTCAACAAATCCGGGGAGTACCACATTGTGGGAGCAGTCGATTTCTTCAGCCTTCCTCGCCAGATCGATGCTTCGCGACTTCGTCAGTCGTGCCGACCGCAACGATCTTTCCGTCGGAGACTAGGACTGCGCCGTCTTCAACGATGCCAAGCTCTCGCATCTGCGGCCCGCGTCGCGGGCCAGTGTCGCCAGGGCGGCCGCGCAGGGTCAGTAGTTGCGCGGCGTGAATGAGTAGGGTCGCGGGAGAAGCGTTGATCGTCGGAGCGCAAGTTTTTTCTTTCTATGTGGTTGCGAACAGCAGATGCCTCGACTCGGACTGAAGTCGTGGCTCGGGATGACAGCTTAAGGTGAATGCTGACGGCTAAGTGCGATCTGCATTGCTAGCTGCTAGGCGCTTCGTCCATCGGCACTCTGATTCCCTTCTCCTTCGCAAAGCTCCTCGCCTCGTTCGTATCCCGCGTCCACGTGCCGCGCCACGCCGATTCCCGGATCGTTGGTCAGCACACGCTCGATGCGCTTCGCCATCTCGTCGCTTCCGTCGGCCACAGTCACCTGTCCCGCGTGTTGCGAGTAGCCAATGCCAACGCCTCCGCCATTATGAATGGATACCCACGACGCGCCGCTCGCTGTATTCAGCGAGTGCGTTCAGCAGCGGCCAGTCGGCTATGGCATCGCTGCCATCCTTCATGGCTTCGGTTTCGCGGAAGGGCGATGCGACCGACCCGCAGTCGAGGTGGTCGCGGCCCATCACGATCGGCGCCTTGATCTTGCCCTTTTTCACCAGGTCGTTGAGCGCCAGGCCGAACTGCGGCGCGCTCGCCGTAGCCGAGCCAGCAGATGCGGCATGGCAATCCCTGGAACTTGATCCGCTTGCGCGCCAGATCGATCCAGCGGCTGAGGATTTTGTTCTGGGGGAACATCTCCAGCACCAGGTCGTCGGTGGTGTGAATGTCGGCAGGATCGCCCGAAAGCGCCGCCCAGCGAAATGGTCCGCGGCCCTCGCAGAACAGCGGGCGAATATACGCCGGCACGAATCCCGGGAAGTCGTAGGCGTTCTTCACGCCGTGCTCGAAGGCGAAGGTGCGAATGTTGTTGCCGTAGTCGAAGGTGACCGAGCCCATCTTCTGCAACTTGAGCATGCCTTCGACGTGGCGCGCCATGGTGTCGAGTGAGCGCTCGACGTAGGCCTTGGGGTCGTTCTTGCGCAACTCCAGCGCGTCTTCCAGCGACATGCCACTGGGCACGTAGCCGTTCAGCGGATCGTGCGCTGAGGTCTGGTCGGTCAGAATGTCAGGCACAACGCCGCGGTCGGCGAGTTCAGGAATGATGTCGCCGCAATTGCCGACCAGCCCGACGGAAATGTTCTCCTTCTTGCGCACCGCGTTCTTCAGGATGCGCAGCGCCTCGTCGAGCGAGTTCACCATGAAGTCGCAATAGCCGGTGCGCAAGCGTTTCTTGATGCGCTCGGGATCGACCTCGATACCGAGGTAGCACGCGCCGGTCATGGTCGCCGCCAGCGGCTGCGCGCCGCTCATGCCGCCCATGCCGCCGGAGACGATCAGCTTGCCTTCCAGATCACCTCCAAGATGCTTCTGCCCGGCAGCGGAGAATGTCTCAAATGTGCCCTGGATGATTCCCTGCGAGCCGATATAGATCCACGAGCCCGCGGTCATCTGGCCGTACATGATGAGGCCGAGTTTCTCCAACTCGTTGAACTTCTCCCAGTTGGACCAGTGTCCGACAAGGTTGGAGTTGCAGATGAGCACTCGCGGCGCGTACTCGTGGGTGCGGAAGATGCCGACCGGCTTGCCCGACTGCACCAGCAGCGTCTCGTCGTTCTCGAGCGAGCGCAGCGACTTGACAATGGCGTGGTAGCACTCCCAGTTGCGCGCGGCGCGGCCGGTGCCGCCGTACACCACGAGGTCTTGCGGACGCTCGGCGACGTCGGGATCGAGATTGTTCATCAGCATGCGCATGGCGGCTTCCTGGCCCCATCCCTTGCAGGAGAGCTGGTTGCCGCGCGGCGCCTTCACGGGAACGTAGGTAGTGCTGGACAAATCGCTTGCGACCGGCATAACAGCACGATGGTAGTGCGCTGCAGCGAAGAGTGCAAACAGGAAGAAAGTTTCAGCTCAGTTTCGAATTTCCACTCTGGAGTTTGCCGCCGAATACTTTTGTCCGGAACACAAGGTCAAACCCGAGCGAACTCCGCAGGCCCGAACACGCGATACTGGCGCCTGACAACTGGCCACTGACAACCGCAACTAAAATGGGGAGCGGCTGATTGGCCAACTCCCCTCTCTCCGATCAGGTTTGCAATTGCATTCAGAGTAACCGTCCGCGGGGATGCTGACAACGGGAAATGGCGATGTTCATGTTAAAAGTCTGTAAATTATGTTTCGCACCTTGTGCGCCGTCGAGTCCCACAACGTGAGACGTTCTACATACCTTGATTCAGTCGTGCCCAATCTATCCCACAGCGTGGTATGACGGCGCCGATACCTGTAACCGTTTCCTCGGACTACTTGGCTCCAAAATCTCGTGCGAACTCCGCCAGCGACCGCACCGCTACGCCCGAGGGGCCTTTCGCGATCCAGGGCTTGTTGTCTTCCATCCAGGCGACACCCGCGATGTCGAGGTGGATCCATGGAGTGTCGCCCACGAATTCTTTCAGGAACATGGCCGCAGTCACCGCGCCACCCCATCGTCCACCGCTGTTGACGATGTCGGCGATGCCGGATTTGATCATCTCGCGGTATTCTTCGTCCACCGGTAAGCGCCACATCTTCTCGCCCGATTTTTGCAGTGACTTGCTGAAGCTCTTGTAGAAATCCTCGTCATTGGAAAAGATGCCCGCGTTTACCATGCCCAACGCGACCACGCATGCGCCGGTGAGGGTTGCAGCGTCAATCAAGTGGGTGCAGCCGAGTTGGCGTGCGTAGTGTAATCCGTCAGCCAGCACAAGGCGGCCCTCGGCGTCGGTGTTGATAATCTCGATCGACTTGCCCGACATGGCGATCTGTACATCTCCCGGCTTCTGCGCTTTGCCGGAAGGCATATTCTCGGTCGCACAGACGATCCCGATCACCCGCACGTTAGGTTTGAGCTGTGCGATCGCGCGCATGGCCCCGATCATGGCCGCGCCGCCCGCCATGTCGTACTTCATCTTCTCCATGCCATCGGCCGGCTTGATGGAGATGCCGCCGGTATCGAAAGTGACTCCCTTACCAACCAGGCCAAGCACTGGCTTCTTGCGCGCGCGGGCCGGCTCGTAGCGCATCACGATCAGCCTCGGCTCTTCGTCAGAACCTTGCGCCACGCTCCAGAAAGCTCCCATTTTTAGCTCTTTGATTTTGTCAGGGCCATAAACCTCACACTGCAGTCCTACCTCGTCGCACATCTGCTTGGCTCGATCAGCCAGGATCGTCGGCGTCATGCGATTGCTGGGTTCGTTGACCAGGTCGCGGGTGAAGTTCTGCGCTTCGCCGATGATGCGGCCCTGCTCGATCGCGGTCTTCAGTGATCTCTGGTTCGCTCCCTGCGGCGCAACGATGACCAACTCGTCAATCTTCTGCTCCTTGCGGTCGCTCTTGTAGTAGTCGGGATCGAAGTTGCCGACGTAGGCACCTTCCACGATAGCCTTCACAGCCTCTTCCGCGCCGCTGCTGGGCGCCACAAACGAGAAGCTCTTAAGATCTTTGGCTTTGAGATTCCGCACCGCGGCGCCTGCCAGCTTACGCATTTCAGAAGAGGAAAAGTTCTTCGCCTTGCCGCCGCCTAGTAGCAGCAGACGCTTGGCCTTCAAGCCCGTCGGCTTGTGAAGCAGGACTGTCTCCAGCATCTTGCCGGTGACCTCGCCGGAAGCAATCAGGTCGGCGGCAGCCGCGATCACGGCCTTGTCGCCGGTCTGAATTCGGGGGTCGTGCTTGTCGGATTGGTCGCCATTGTTGTTCTCGGCGGCATCGAGCACCGGAACTACAAGGCACTCGGTTTCAAGTTGCGAGGGTAAGCCCGTGTAAAGACTGGTTTTCATGAGAAATACTCCGTTCCTAGTTGTCGCGCCGAAGAGGCTCGCGCCTGTCCCCGAAGCCGAAATCGGACATCAAGCTTACGTTTTCCTGCTCCTGACGATGGCCTCGCGCGCCTCTTTGTCGGCGGTCTTGCGGCGCTCGGTCTCGCGCTTGTCCCAGGTCTGCTTGCCCTTGGCCAAAGCCATTTCGACCTTCACTCGGCCGTGTCGAAAATACAGCCGCGTCGGAATTAACGTCAGGCCCTTCTGCTGGGTCTTGCCGATCAGCTTGTGAAGTTCATTCTTGTGCACCAGCAACTTTCGCGTGCGCAAGGGTTCGTGATTAAAGATGTTGCCGTGCTCGTAGGGACCGATGTGCGCATTGATCAGCCATAGCTCGCCGTCTTTCACCAGACCGTAGGCGTCCTTCAGGTTGGCGCGTCCGCCTCTGACCGACTTGACTTCAGTCCCACGCAGTGCAATGCCGGCTTCGAACTTCTCCAGCAGAAAGTAGTTGTGCGAGGCGGCCCGATTGACGGAAGCATCGCGCTCGCCGCTGGCGACCGGGTCGCGCCGGGTCTTCTTCTCCTTCTGCGGACGATCGCTTGTCTGCGGTTGACGGGCCATAAGACGTCAGCGTGCGAGAATAATCGAGAGCGACTCCATTGCGGCACCGTGCAGGGCGGGAGTAACGGTAATGGTCTCGTGCATCACGCGAATCTCAAATGCTAACACACGATGAACGCAGCATCTTAGGGTGCTGTGGAGATGCTATAATCGCGCCCATTGCACCAAATTTCGTTTGTACTTCAACGTTGCGGTGCACTGGAAGGCAAACCGTGCTCACATTTGACGTGAGCATAAGTCTTACATTCCGGAAACCCTTACCCTCTGGCCGTGCGCCCGGGAAGGGACCGGCTCAATTCCCCGGGGTTTAGGCAACGTGATAAATCGGTTTACCCGCATCCTGGCAATGCTGCTGCTGCTTGTGGCCGCCCTGCCAGCCTTGGCCTCGACTGACAAGCAAGCCAAGGCCCTGTATGAAAAGGGCAAAGCTGCCGAGGCTCGGGAAGATTACATAACGGCTTACAACAGCTATCACCAGGCCTGGGAGTTGAAGCCCACGGACCTTCGCTACCGCACAGCGGCGGAGTTTGTGCGGTTCCTGGCGTCGGCCTCTTATGTTCATCAGGGCGAGATCCTGATGAACGCGGGCAAGCTACAGGAAGCACTGACCGATTTCGAACAGGCCATTGCCATTGACCCATCCAGTTTCATCGCTCAACAACAGGCCAACAAGGTCCGCCAGCTTCTGCTCAAAGGCCAGAGCCCTGCACCGTCGCCCGGCCCCCAATCCAGCTTGACGCGGCGCATGGAAGAAGCCACCGGTCCGGTCGAGCTGGCTCCCATCTCGCAGACCCCCATCATCCTGAAGTTGAGCGAAGATACCAAAACCATTTACGAGAGCATTGGCAAGCTGGCGGGCATCAACGTTCTGTTCGACCCGGACTACACATCGCGTCGCATTCGCGTGGACTTGAACGGCGTCACGCTGGAGGAAGCGCTGCAGATCACCGCGCTGGAATCCAAGACGTTCTGGCGTCCGGTCACACCCAACACCATCTTCGTGGCTGCCGACACTCCTGCCAAACGCAAGGAGTTGGAACAGAGCGTCATCCGGACGTTCTATCTCACGAACCTGTCGCAGCCAAACGAATTGCAGGACCTGGTCAACATTCTTCGGACCCTGTTGGAGACCCAGCGATTGCAGCAGTTCCCGTCGCAGCAGGCGGTCGTGGTCCGCGGCACGCCTGACCAGATCGCGATGGCGGAGAAGCTGATCGAAGATCTCGACAAGTCGCGGCCCGAAGTCGTAGTTGAGGTCGCGATCATGCAGGTCAATCGCGATAAGCTGCGCAATCTCGGCATTCAGCCGCCAGCCAGCGTGACGGTGGCACTGCAGAGTAATACCAGCACCACCACTTCCACCTCGGGCAACAACGTCGGAACCGGCAACGGTTCCGTCAGTACCACCACGGGCGCCTCCACCGGCACCATTACCCTGAATGAGCTGGCGCACATCAACGCCACCAATTTCGCGGTCACCATCCCTGCTGCCACGGCCAACTTCCTGCTCAGCGACAGCAGCAGCAAGCTCATCCAGCAGCCGCAAATCCGCGCCTCGGACGGTCAGAAGGCTTCGTTGAAGATCGGCGAGAGGGTACCTGTGGCAACCGGATCGTTTCAGCCGGGCATCGGCGGTGTCGGCATCAACCCGCTGGTCAACACACAGTTCAACTATATCGATGTCGGCGTCAACATCGACATCACGCCTCATGTGCATGGACTTGACGAGATCACCCTGAAACTTTCCATGGATATTTCGGCGGTGGATTCGTACCAGAACATCGGCGGCATTCAACAGCCAGTCATCGGGCAGCGCAAGATCGAGCAGGACATCCGCCTTAAGGAAGGTGAGGTCAATATCCTTGGCGGCATCCTGGAAAACACGCAGACGAAGTCCCTATCGGGAATTCCGGGGTTGGCGCAGATTCCTCTTTTCAGATACCTCTTCTCTTCGGAGCAGAAAGAGGTCAAGGACAACGAGATTGTTTTCGTGCTGATACCGCACATCGTACGAGCGCAGGACCTGAATGCCGCCAATCTGAAAGCCATTGACGTGGGCACCGCCAACACGATCTCCCTGCGCCGCGACAGTTCGCAGTCGTCCACGACCCAACCCAACGGTGCACCGCCCAATGGCCCGGGAGCGGCACAGAACAATTCAATGCCACCTGCTGGTCCGGGGGTCCAGCCGCCGGCTGGCATCGCGAATGCGTCGGCGACGCCGCCTCCCACGGCTTCGGCGCCTGCAGGAAGCGCTATCGTGAGCTTCGACCCGCCGACGCTCGACCAGGCGGTTGGAGCCACCTTCACAGTGAACGTGAACCTGGCTGGCGGGCAGAACGTCTATGCGGTTCCGCTGCAGGTCATGTATAACCCACGCGTGTTGCAGGTTCTGAATGTCTCCAACGGGCCGTTGCTTTCGAAAGATGGCCAGACGGTGGCGCTGGTGAATCGCGATGACAGCTTGGCCGGAATCCTGCAGCTCACTGCCTCGCGGCCCCCGGGAAGCGGCGGCATATCGGGCGATGGCGCTGTCTTTACGCTAACCTTCCAAGCCAGAGCTCCGGGACAGGCGACCCTGAGCATCAACCGCGCCATGGTAAAGAACGCCGCCATGCAAAATGTTCCGGCGAGCGGCTCGCAAGCCATCGTGACCGTTCACTAGGCACACCGTCTAAATCCATGGCGATGCGGCAATACTGAGTTTGTTCCACTTCTCCCCCACGAAACTGAGAAGGGCTAGAATAAAGGCAGTGCATTTCACGCTTTCCAATGGCGCTCTAGCTGGTCAAGGAAGAGGTGTGTCTCGTCCTGTTGCAGGCAAGAACGGCTTTACCATGGCCGAATTGATCGTCGCGATGATGATCATGATGATCCTGACAGCCGTGACCATGCCGGTGGTGCGCGTCACGATTCAGCGCGGCAAGGAGCGGGAATTGCGCCGCGACCTGTGGGAGATGCGCGATGCCATCGACCGTTACAAGGACGCAGCTGACCGGGGCGCCTTTCAGGTCAAGCTCGACAGCCAGGGTTATCCTCCAGACCTTGAGACACTGGTCAAGGGCGTGGATTCCAACGGCAAGAAGTTGCGTTTTCTGCGGCGCATCCCGATTGATCCCATCACCGGCAAGAACGAGTGGGGGCTGCGCTCCATGCAGGACGACCCCGATTCCGACTCATGGGGCGGACAAAGCGTCTTTGATGTGTACACCAAATCGGAAGGCACCGGGCTGGACGGAACGAAATACAAGACGTGGTAGCTTCAAACAGCGCGACTATGCAGCGGCGTACACGACAGCGCGGATTCACCTTGATCGAGTTGATGGTGGTTATCTCCATCATCATCATCCTGTTGTCGCTGGCCATGCCCAACTATTCGAAGTCGATTCTCCACGCACAGGAAACGGCGCTGCGTGAAGACCTGCATACCTTGCGCTCAGTCATCGATCAGTACACCCTCGATAAGCAGAAGGCCCCGCAGTCCTTACAGGAACTGGTGGACGCCGGTTACCTCAAGCAGCTTCCCATGGATCCGTTCACCAAATCGCGTGATTCCTGGGTACCGGTCACCGATGAGAGCCTGATGTCGCCCGACCAGACCCAGCCCGGCATCATGGATGTACACAGCGGCAGCGACCAGGTTTCCAGCGAGGGCACGGCTTATAGCACGTGGTGAAGAAGCGGTCAGCTATCGCTCGTACTCTGACTGGCAACCTCTATTAACTAAAGCCTAACCACCAGCGCCTATCGCCTGTTCGTCGGGATCTTGCCAGCTCTGTCGTCGAGTTGATTGCCCCTCCCCCTCACGTCCCTATGCAGAATCAACAACTTAGATAAGAATTCTCTGCAAATTATTGACCCCCAATAGCTTACACGTATTTAATAGAGCCGCAAGGGGTTAGGTTGGAGAGCCGTCAGTCCAGCCAGGCTTTTGTCGGAAACTAGGAGAAGGCTCGGGTTAACCAACCGATAAACTAGCGCTCAGTCGAATTTTCAAAGATCAGGCACCGGCGGACCGCATTTACCAATTTCGCCGCGGGCAGAGACACTAGGCCTCTGCCAGCCAGTGTACGGATATGCGCGCCGTTGTCAGTGAACGCGGTCACACGCGTCTGTGATCTGAACTGCCCGAAGGGAGGTTGACGCATCGTGATACTCTTGTCCCACTCACCGCGCTACCTCAGAGCATCCAGAACCAGGAATTGCTCCGAAACGAACTTCCACGAGTCCCACAATTCGAAGGGGTTGCTATTCACTAGTGAGGACGAAACGTCGTTGGTGAACCCATCTCCTAGTCCCGCGCCTACCGTTCCCTTCCTCGCCGAAGCGTCTATCCGCCGCGTCCTGCGCCTGGAAGACCTGATCCCGGCGATGGAACGCGCGCTGATGGATTTCTCCGCCGGACTGGTGGTGCAACCGGTCCGTAGCATCATCGCCCTTCCCCAACACAACGGCCTCATGGGAGTCATGCCCGCAGTGTACGGCGACATCATGGGCTCCAAGCTGGTCAATGTCTATCCGGGCAACGCCGCCCTCGACCTGCCCACACATCAAGCGATCATCGCAATTTTCCGCTCCGACACCGGGGAACCAGTGGCGATGATGGACGGCCGCTTGATCACCGAATTGCGCACGGCGGCAGTGTCCGCGGTGGCAACAAAACTCCTGGCGTCTCCAGCTGCAAGAGCGATGGCCATCCTCGGCAGCGGAGTGCAGGCGCGATCGCATGTCCGGGCACTGTCTCTGGTAAGGAAGTTAGACGAGATACGGGTTTGGAGCCGCAATCCGCAGCACGCGCAAGCGTTTGCCGACGAAATCGGCGCGACCGCCACCTCGGCGGAAGATGCCGTGCGCGGCGCGGACGTGATCGTCACTTGTACCAACTCGCCAGACCCGGTACTGCGCGGGGCTTGGTTGAAACCCGGCGTCCTGATCAATGCTGTGGGCGCAGTTGGACCGACGCGGCGTGAACTGGATGATGACGCTCTGCGCGGCGCCGTCGTAGTGGACTCGCGCGACGCGGCGCTCCAGGAGTCGGGTGACGTGGCGCTGGCAAGAGGTGAGATTTATGCTGAGTTGGGTGAACTGCTCTCTGGAAGCAAGCCGCTGCCGAAAGCGGAGACCACCGTGTTTAAGTCTTTGGGACTTGCGGTCGAGGACTTGGCGGCTGCGAAACTCGTGCTGGAAAAACTCGGCAACCAATGACTGATGGCAGCGTGCCGCAGTGCTTGACACATCATCCTTGCAGCGACGGCAAGCGAAATGCGCCATAAGCGTGGAGGCAATGCGGGGATCGCCGGACCCGAAGGCGCGTAACTTTCAGACCTCATTCGGCCCCTCAGTCAACCTTGCACGAGATAGCAGCTTGCTTGCCGCGGCCCGGAGAAAGAGTCTTGGGCTGACATTAGCGTAACGACGGCAGCAATTGTTATAATGCGGTTACCGCAGCACCATTCGCAGCGCATTCGCGCCCGTGGCCAGGTAGCTCAGCTGGTAGAGCGCAGCCCTGAAAAGGCTGGCGTCGGCGGTTCAACTCCGTCCCTGGCCACCATCATGCCAAAGACTTAGCAGCACAAAGCCGAAATTTCCAACCCACGATTCGCAGGTTCAACCCACGGTTACTCGCTGCACCCTCTCCGTTAAGCAGGTGAATCCTGTCGCCCACTAAGTGCTCCAGGAACTTACCTTGTGCATCGCGCATCGCATCCATATCGGACTGTGCGTAGAGTTGCATGGTCGTCCCGAAGTCCTCATGCCGCAGCATCGGCGGCGCTGACGAATTGGATCAACAAGCGGCTCGAACTTTTGAGCTCCTTACGGCGCCATCTTTACCGAACTTCGATTCTTCCTCGCGGTCTGCTAAGCGATCCAGCCGCCGCCCACCACGAGGTCGCCATCGTAGAAGACGACTGCCTGGCCGGGCGTGATGGCGCGCTGCGGCTGATCGAAGATCACCAGCACCTCGTCGTCGCTGCTCTTCTCGACCACGGCCTCCGCTGCCTCATGACGATGACGAATCTTTGCTTGCACGCGCATTGGCTCGCGCAAGTCGTCAACTGCAATCCAGTTCAGGCGCTTGGCGCGCAGCGTGGGTGAGTACAACTTATCACCGCCGCCCACCACGACCTGCCGCTTGTCGCCACGAATTTCCAGCACATAGAGTGGCGAGCCGGTCGCTACGCCCAGCCCCTTGCGCTGTCCAACGGTAAAGTTGTGGATGCCATTGTGCGTACCGACCACTTCCCCGCTAGTGGTGACCAGTTCGCCGGCGGTGTCAAGGACCGCTTCGCCCTGCTCCTCGAGATAGGCGTCGAGAAACATCTTGTAGTCGCCACCGGGAACGAAGCAGATCTCCTGCGAGTCCGGCTTCTCGAACAGCTGCAAGCCGGCACGCTTGGCCTCTTCGCGCACCTCGGGCTTGCGCATCTCGCCCAGCGGAAACAGTGTGCGGCTAAGCTGCTCCTGCGTGAGGCCGAAGAGAAAGTAGGTCTGGTCCTTGGCGCGATCGGCGGGGCGCTTGAGTACCCAGCGGCCGCTGCGCTCGTCGAACTTATTACGCGCGTAGTGTCCGGTCGCCAGCAGGTCTGCGCCGATCTGGCGTGCGGTGATCAGCAACTGATCGAACTTGAGATGGTTGTTGCACAGGCTGCACGGAATGGGCGTGCGCCCGGAGAGATACTCCTGGACAAACGGCCGCACCACATCGTGCTCGAAGCGCTCTTCCTGATTGACCACGTAGTACGGGATGCCAAGCGTCTCGGCGACACGGCGCGCGTCATACACGTCATCGAGCGAGCAGCAGCGACCCTGTACCGGCTCGTTGGGCATGCCGTGATGGCCCGCCAGGCGGCGCTGGTTCCACAGCTGCATGGTCAGCCCGACAACGTCGTGGCCCTGCTCACACAACATCGCCGCGACGGTGGAGGAGTCCACTCCGCCCGACATGGCGACGGCGATGGTGCGATGCATGTTAGTCATTACCGTTCTTTTCGTTTGTCATCCCGAGCGAGGACTTTAGTCCGAGTCGAGGGACCTGCTTTTCGCCGGAACAGCAGGTCCCTCGACTCGCTCCCGCTCGCTCGGGATGACAGACCTATCGGATGGCAGGCTGTTTCTTCCACACCGGACTGAGCTCCCGCAGCCTCCCCACAACCTCTGGCACCAGCGACAGCGCGAACTCCACATCCTCTGCCGTGTTCTGCTTGCCGAGACTGAAGCGGATGCTGGCGCGCGCGCGGTCAGCCGACAATCCCATCGCCGTCAGAACATGCGACGGCTCGATGGCGCCCGACGAACACGCTGCTCCGGTCGAAACCGACAGGCCCTTGAGGTCGAGCGCGATCACCATGGCCTCGCCTTCGATGCAGTCAAAGTAAATGTTGGTCGTGTTGGGCACACGCGGCGCATCGCCGCTGTTCACGCCGACCTGCTCGACGCTGTCGACAATTCCCTTCTCCAGACGGTCGCGCAACGCGGCCATCCGCTCGACGCTGCCGTCGGCAAACCCTTCACGCGCGATCTCCGCCGCCTTGCCGAGTCCAACGATGCCGGGCAGGTTCTCGGTTCCGGCTCGCCGCGAGCGCTCATGGCGTCCACCGTAGAACAGCGGCTGCAGCAGCGTTCCCTTGCGCACATAGAGCGCGCCCGCTCCTGATCGGCCCATGCATCTTGTGGCCGGTGAGGGTCAGCAGGTCGCAGCCAATCTCTTTGACATCGAGCGGCACCTTGCCCGCAGCCTGCACCGCGTCGGTGTGGAAGTAAACATCGGCTTCGCTGGCGATCCTGGCGATCTCGCGTACCGGCTGCAGCACCCCGGTTTCGTTGCTGGCCAGAATGATGCTGATTAGCTTCGTCTCCGGACGCAACGCCCGCCGCACATCGTCGGGATCGACCAGCGCGCGGCCATCCACTGGCAAGTAGGTAACGTCACAACCCATCTCTTCGAGGCGCTTGCAGGCGTTCAGCACGGCGTGGTGCTCGACCGCCGAGGTGATGATGTGATCGCCCGGCTTCATCAGCCCAAACAGCGCCAGGTTGTCGCCTTCGGTGCCGCCGCTGGTGAAGACGATCTCCGCCGGACGGCAGTTCAGCAACTCGGCAACCTGCTCCCGCGCATGTTCGACGGCAGCCGCGCGCCTGCTGCCCCTGCTGATGAATGGACGACGCGTTGCCGAACTTCTCGAAGAAGTACGGGCGCATCGCCTCAAACACCTCAGGTCGAAGCGGCGTGGTGGCGTTGTTGTCGAGATACACGCGGGGCATGGACGCTCTTCGCTTTCGCTCTTCGCAATTGTCGTTGGAAGCGGAGAGCGACTCGTTTCTATTCTACCTTTCATTCGATTCGGCACGGGGAGGCGCCGATTCGCGAGTTGCTTTCAGCATTCGCGACTCGCTCCGGCGATATGCAGTTTGGCAAATAGCGAAAGGCGAAGTGCCGCTCTCTACCGCTTCTCCATCGGCACGTAGCGGTTGGGGTAGAGCGGACCCTGGTATTCCGCGCGGGGCCGAATGAGCCGGTTGTCGTTGAGCTGCTCGATGACATGAGCGGTCCACCCGGCTACGCGCGATACGGCAAACACCGGAGTGAACAGATCAATGTCGATGCCCAGCGTGTGATAGGTGGACGCCGAATAGAAATCCACGTTGGCGTTCAGCTTGCGGTCGGTCACGATGAACTCTTCAATCTTGTGCGAAATGTCAAACCACTTAGGATTGCCGCTCGATGTCCCCAGATCGCGCGACATGGTGCGCAGGTGAGTGGCCCGCGGGTCCTCGGTGTGATACACGCGATGGCCGAATCCCGGCACCTTCTTCTTCTGCGCCAGCATACCTTTGATGTAGTCAACCGGATCGGCGCCGGAGGCATCAATCGCCTGCAGGATATGAAAGACGGCTTCATTGGCGCCGCCGTGCAAGGGGCCTTTGAGCGCTCCGATAGCAGCGGTGACGGCCGAATGCATGTCGCTCAACGTGGCCGCGACCACCCGCGCGGCGAAGGTTGAGGCGTTCAACTCGTGATCGGCGTGCAGGATTAGCGCGACGTCCAACGCGCGCTCCGCCGTGGCGCTCGGAATCTCGCCATTCAGCATGTACAGGAAGTTGCCGGCGTGGGAGAGTGAGCGGTCAGGCTCGACTAGCGCCTTGCCTTTGCGAATGCGATCGTAGGCCGCCACCACGTAGGCGAGCTGCGCAGTCAGACGGACCGCCTTGCGTACATTGGCCTCGTGGTCATTGACCTTTTCTTCCGGATCGTAATACGACAGCGCTGACACGATGGTGCGCAGCACATCCATGGGCAGCGCATGCTTGGGCGCCTGCCGCAAAAGGCTGATGATGGAGGCGTCCAGCTTGCGCTCGCGCGCCAGATTCAGTTTGGTTTCCTGCAGTTCGGAGCGGTTGGGCAGGCGGCCAAACCAGAGCAGGTAGCAGACTTCCTCGAAGGTCGAATGATCGGCGAGTTCGTGGATGTCGATGCCGCGATAGGCGAGCACACCCTGGTCGCCATCGATGTAGCAGATGCTGGAATTTGCGGCAGTGATCCCTTCCAGTCCCTTTGGGCCCTGCGCAGTCGTTGACATGAGTACCTCTTGCTCTCCTTGAAACCGCGGTGGAAGATGACGCTAGTCGGCGGCAGCGGCAGACCAAAGAAACCTTGCCGCAGGCTTTCAACTTTTATACTACCGGACTTCCGCTCGCGTCCATGACGGCTGAAGCGACGAACTCTGAGGACGGCATCGGGTCTTAGCAGCGCACGATCTTGGGCGACTCGATGCCTTTGGTCGCATTGCGCGTATCCACCACCAGTTTGGCCTCACGCACGATGCGCTGATAATCGTAGTCGCTGTGGTCGGTCACGATCATCACGCAGTCGTACTGCTCCAGCTTGTCGAGCGTAACGCATGTCATGTTCAGGTCGTACTTGCGGCCGCGTCCCACCAACGGGAAGTAAGGATCGTTGTAGCTGACGATGGCGCCGCGATTTTGCAGCAGCTCAATGATGGTCAGGGACGGCGACTCGCGCAGGTCGTCGATGTCCTTCTTGTACGACAGCCCCAGCACCAACACCTTCGCTCCATTCAACGCCTTTTTGTGCTGGTTCAGCGCGTCCGAAACGGCTTCGACCGAATGGTACGGCATGCCGGTGTTGATCTCGCCGGCCAACTCGATGAAGCGGGTCTGAAAATCGAACTCCTTGGCCTTCCAGGAGAGGTAGAAGGGATCGATGGGGATGCAGTGCCCGCCCAACCCCGGACCAGGATAGAACGCGTGGAAGCCAAAGGGCTTGGTTTTCGCGGCTTCGATGACTTCCCAGATGTCGATGCCCATGCGCAGGCAAAGCAGCTTCAATTCGTTGACCAGCGCAATGTTCACGCAGCGGTAAATGTTCTCCAGCAGCTTGGTCATCTCCGCTGCGGCCGGCGTCGAAACCGGTACGGTGCGGTTGAAGATGGCGCCGTAGAGTTGCGCGCCCAGTTCGCCGGCGCGGGGATCAAGTCCGCCGATGACCTTGGGAATGTCGCGTCGCGCGACCGTGTCGTTACCGGGATCCTCGCGCTCGGGAGAGAAGACAACATAGAACAGATCGTCGCCTTGCATGCCGGGACGCGCCGCCTTCAGGCCGCTCTTGTTTTGGCTCTCAAGGATGGGAACCAGAACTTCTTCCGTGGTGCCGGGATAGGTGGTGCTCTCCAGGATGACCAATTGGCCGGCGCGCAGATACGGCGCCACCGATTCGGCCGTCGCCGTGATGTAGGTGAGATCGGGTCCGTGATGTTCGTTCAGAGGCGTCGGGACGCAGATGATGATGGCGTCCATGTTGGTAACGTTGGCGTAATCCGACGTGGCCGTGAACCCATGCGAACGCGCCGCCTGGATCTCGGTGGGTGCGATGCGATAGATGTAGGAGCCGCCGCCCTCAAGAACATCCACCTTCCTCTTATCAATGTCGAAGCCGGTCACGGGAAACGACTGCTCGCTGAACAGCAGAGCCAGCGGCAGACCGACATAGCCCATCCCGATCACGCCGACTTTGGCGGTGCGCGATTGGATTTTGATCTTCAGAGGTTCGTGCTGACTGACACTAAGACTTTGCGACATGAAAGGCCCGTCCCTTGAGCATGAAATATGAGGATTTTACCTATGAAGATACTATACGGGAGTGGAGACCCAAAGCGTCGGCGGTGCCGGGCAGTTTCTCAGAGACACTACCCCGTGCCGTCCCTACGGGACTCGGGTTCTTATGCATGCCTACCCAGGGCTTCCGAGTCTGTGTGAGAACCGTGTCGCCCTGCGGGGCTCGGATTAATTTCCCACTTTACACAGCATTCCGCCTGCGGCTCCATGCTGGGCTAAACTGATTCGCCCCTGCGGGGCTGATTTGTTGCTACTTCATTCCACCCGCGCGAACAGAACATGGTACTCACACAGACTCTTTACGCCCTGGGCTAACACAAATGCCGCCGTGCGGGCTCTCTTATGCCCGATCAAACTTCAGCGCCACGTAGACTCTTTCTATCCGCTATCCACTAACCACTATCCACTGTTTTTCTTGGTCTGGATGGCCAGGTCTTCGGCGACATGTTCGTCCTTGTCTTCCAGTTCGGCCAGCAGCCCTTCGTCGGTGAGGTCCATGGGGCGTGAGTTTTCCCAGTCCTGGTGCACGATGGTATACAAACGATCCACGATTTCGCCGTCGTGCGCCTCGATGGCGAGTTCACGACGGCTGTCGAAGCTACCGGGCGCAAGATTGATGGAACCGATGATGGCCCGCACTCCGTCGGCGAACAGCAGCTTGGCATGAAGCTTAAGTCCTTTGAGCCGGTGCACCTTGATGCCGACGTCGTCCAGGATCCGCAGGCCCCCGACGCCCTCGACCAGCTTCTCCTTCTTCAGTTTGTGCGGCGGCCGCGCCAGCACGTGGATTTTGACACCGCGATGGTTGGCGCGCACCAGTCGCTCAATGATCACCGGGTCCTGGTAGCGCTCGTTCTGTACCCACAGCGAATGTTTGGCCTCGTCGATAAACTGGCCAATGCGCTGGCGGCCGTTGCCGATGCACCAGATGAGGTGTGATTTTTCACCGGGATCGAAGGGCTTGCGGTGCCAGTCGGCTTCGAAGCCTTCGATGATCTCCCCGACCTCGTGGCCGTGTTTGGTGACCACCGCGTAATCGCGGGTTTCGGTGAAGTTCTTGGTCTCCCAGTTGAGCGACATGACAAAAGCCGCGTCATCATCCACGACCATGGATTTTTCGTGAGTAAGATCAAAGGCAGGGTTGCTATCGATGACATCGACTCCCGCCTCGGTGAGCATCTTGCGCGATGCCGCGTTCTCGGTTTCTCCGCTGCGGCGGGCGGGATTGAGCATGATGCGAACCTTCACCCCGCGGCGGTGGGCCGCAATCACCGCGTGCAAAAGATGCGGATCGGAGAAGGTAAACATCTTGATCCGCAGCGACTGCGACGCATGATTCACGGCATCGAGGATGGGCTGGGAAGAATCATCGGGCATGACGACGAGATAACGGGACATGATGGGTTCCTTTTAGCAATAAGCAGCTAGCAACTAGCAGCTCGCATTTAGCGGTTACCAACCAGCAACTAGAGGCTATCTGGCTCCATTGGCATCCAGACCTCAAGAATTGTCGTCACGAGAGGGCTTCAGCCCGCGAGGAATCTGCTGTTCCACTGCCGGGGAATGAACCCCCTCGAAAAGACAACAGCAAAAGGTCGACCCTTGGGATGTCAGCAAGCGAGCCTACCTCACAATCGTGTTTTATCAGGGCGCACTTCAGCCAGGCCGCAACTTCTCAGGGTTAACTCGGGCCTCGGCCCCTGAGGACGTTATCTTGCGAATACAGGGGCTAAAGAGTCTGGGTCAGAACCCTGCCGTCCCTACCGGGACTCGAACCAATTTTCACGTTACCCAGCACTCCGCCTTCGGCTCCGTGCTGGGCTAAATTGAGCCGCCCCTTCGGGGCTGATTCTCCGCAGGTTCGTTCTACTGTTGCAACTTGATCACCGCTCTGACCCTGACTCTGTAGCCCTGACCTCCAACTCAACGCTTTTTGGCACGATCGAAAGTTTGCCTCGATCGGAGCTTGAAAAGTCGTGCCCCGGATTAACCTCACTGCGGCGATCCCTGAAACCAGTTCCGGCTCCTTCCGCTCACGTAAGCCTAACTTGCCGCTTGCGCGCCGGCTTTGGCCGATGCGTCTTCAAACTGCGTGCGATGCAGTTCAGCATAAATCTTGCCCAGCGCCATTAGTTCATCGTGCGTCCCTGACTCAGCCACAACGCCTCCGGCAATCACGATGATCTGGTCGGCGTCGCGAATGGTGCTCAGGCGATGGGCAATGGTAATCACCGTCCGGCCCTTCATCAACTTCTCCAGAGCATCGATGACCAGCTTCTCCGATTCGCTGTCGAGCGCCGCCGTGGGCTCATCGAGAAGCAGGATCGGACTGTTGCGCACCAGCACACGGGCGATACCGATCCTCTGCCGTTGACCTCCGGACAGGGTGAGACCGCGCTCGCCAACCATGGTGTCGTAGCCCTTGGGCATGCGCGAGATGAACTCGTCGGCATTCGCTGTCTTCGCAGCCTCGACAATCTCGCCGCGCGTGGCATCCGGCCTGCCGAAGGCAATGTTTTCGAGGATGGTCCCGCGGAAAAGCACGGTGTCCTGCAGCACGTAGCCGACTTGCTCGCGCAACGCGCTCAGCTTGTAGTCCCGCACATCGCGGCCGTCGATCATCACCTTGCCGGCGCCGGGATCGTAAAACCGCGGGATCAGGCTGACCACCGTGGACTTGCCGCTGCCGGTTGGCCCTACAATGCCCACCAGTTGACCGGGCTTGACGTGGAAGCTGACGTCTCCCAGAACCTTGGCATCCACCGAATAACCAAACGCAACATGGTCAAAAACGATGTCGCCCTTGATGAAGTGCGGCTCGACGGCGTCGGCCTTCTCCGGAATGATGGTGTCGGTATCGAGGATGGCGCGAATTCGATCCACACCCACGGCGGCTTGTGCAATCGCGTTGGTGGTAGTGGCAAGGTCCTTGACCGGCTTGAAGAACTTGCTCAGGTACGACAGATAAACCGTGAGGGCGCCGACGGTCATGGCTCCCGCGAGAATGAGCGCGGCCCCGCGCCACAGCACCACGGCGGTACACAGAGCGACGGTTACGGCCACTATCGGCGAGAGCAGCGATTTTATGCGGCGCGCCGCCAAGGCAGCGTTCACCGTCGCCTGGCTGACTTCCTTAAGCTCCTCCTGCTCCGTGGTTTCTCGTCCGAAGGCTTTGACGACCCGCATGGACTCCAGGCCTTGTTGCACCACGGCGACGATCTCCGACTGTTCCTTGCGCACCTGGTGCGTCGCCTTCTTTACCGCCTTCTTGAATCGCGAAACGAAGAACAGCAGGAAGGGGGTCACCGCGACCGCGATCAGGGTGAAGTCCCAGTTCAGCCAGAACATTAGACCGAGCATGGCGACAATGGTCAGCAGATCAACCAGAATGTTCAGGGTGGACGAGGAGGCAAAACCCTGAATGGTCTGGATGTCGGTGGTCATGGTGCTGAGCAGGTTGCCGGTCTGGTGGGTGTCGTAGTAGCCGAGAGAGAGGCGTTGCAGATGATGATAGGTGCGCATCCGCAGATCGTTGGCCACCCACTGCCCCACGCTCTCGGTGTAGTAGTTGTCAATGTAGGTTGCGATGGCGCCGAGCACGGCAATCACCACGAAGGCCAGAGCCGCCAGTCCGGCGACCTGCAACTTGCCCCCGCCTTCCAGCATGGGCCGGACAATGTGGTCAAGCCAGCGTGGCATCTTATGGCTGCCCA
>CAVXDA010000029.1:0-19077 GCA_963760415.1 uncultured Acidobacteriaceae bacterium
TTACCTGCGTGACTTCCGCAAGCTGCTGGACAGGCATGGACTCGATTGCGCGCTCTACGGACATTTTGGGCAGGGCTGCATCCATTGCCGTATCACCTTCGACCTGACCAGCGAAGCGGGAATCAAGACCTATCGTGCGTTTGCCGAGGAAGCGGCGAGGCTGGTGACTAACTATGGCGGATCGCTCTCCGGGGAACACGGCGATGGCCAGTCGCGCGGCGAACTGCTGCCGATCATGTTTGGCCCCGAGATCATGAGCGCTTTCCGGGAGTTCAAAAGCATCTGGGACCCGGAATGGAAGATGAATCCCGGCAAAGTCATCGACGCGAACCCGCTCGATTCCAATCTGCGGCTGGGCGCCGACTACCGCCCATGGGAACCGCCAACCCACTTTCAGTTCCCTGAGGACAATGGCAGCTTTGCACAAGCCACTCTGCGCTGCGTCGGCGTGGGAAAGTGCCGCCGGGAAAGCTCGGATGCTGCCGATAACCAGACGATGTGTCCCAGCTACATGGCGACGCGCGAGGAGATTCACAGCACCCGCGGCCGGGCCCACCTGCTGTGGGAGATGCTGCAGGGCTCGCCCATTGACAACGGCTGGCGCGACGAGAATGTTAAGGAGGCCTTGGATCTGTGCCTCTCCTGCAAAGGTTGCAAAGGCGATTGTCCAGTCAACGTGGACATTGCAACCTACAAGGCCGAATTCCTCTCGCATTACTGGGAGGGACGCATCCGGCCGCGTCATGCTTATGCCTTCGGCCACATCGACAGGTGGTCGCAGGTCGCATCTCTGTGGCCCGGACTGGTGAACCTGCTCACTTCGACGCCGGGAACCCGTGAGTTGATGAAGGTTGCGGCAGGAATTTCGCCGGAACGCTCCATCCCGCAATTTGCTCCGGAGACCTTCAAGGCGTGGTTTGGCAGGCGGCCTCAACAGGGCGCGGGGCGGCCCCAGGTTCTGCTGTTCGCTGATACCTTCAACAATTACTTCCTGCCACAGACGGCGCGGGCAGCCGTCGAAGTTCTCGAACACGCCGGTTACCAGGTCTTAGTTCCGATGGAGAACGTCTGCTGCGGGCGGCCTTTGTACGACCACGGATTTCTAGGCGAAGCAAAACAACACCTTCAACAGGTCATGAATCTGCTCGTGCCGTACATCGAACGGCAAATTCCAATTGTGCTGCTGGAGCCAAGCTGCTGGTCGGTACTGCGCGACGAGATTCACGGCTTGTTTCCCGAGCGAGAAGAGACGCACCAAATCATGGAGAATACGTTCCTGTTGAGCGAGTTCCTGGTCGATCGAGGAAATTATTGTCCGCCAGAGTTGCGAATGGATGCGTTGCTGCACGAGCACTGTCATCACAAGGCCATCATCCGCGGTGACGGGCCCGAGCGACAACTGCTGGAACAGATGCAACTGAAGGTTCGAGTGCTCACGGACGGCTGCTGTGGGATGGCGGGAGCGTTCGGGTTCGAGGCGGGCAAGTACGAGATCTCAGTCAAGATCGGCGAGCACGCGCTGTTACCGGCAGTACGAAATGCGCGATCCACTGAATTGATCGTTGCCGACGGCTTCAGTTGCCGCGAGCAGATTTCGCAACTGACCGATCGTCGCGCCCTGCATACAGCGGAAGTGCTGCAGTTGGCCCTGCATCAGGCATCTAAACCTGCCGGAGGCGATCTACCCGAGGCGAGGTTGGTCCGGGAACACGAGCGCGCACTGCGCAGATCGAAGGTAACAACCCTGACAACGTTGGGTGCGCTTGCCGTCGGTGGAATCGCTCTATCCCGGATCATTCGAAATGCGCGCTGACGCCCAAATGCTCGAAGTCGTCAAGCTATTACTCTCCTCACAAGAGCGCCCCGGAAGTCGTTCCGTCAGCTGCGAAAGGTGTTGACGAGGAGATTCCGGCGTCAGAAATCATGGTCGTTCGGCACATGCTTCTTGACGGAAGCGGCACGAAAGGGTTACGTATGTGTTAATAACTTACCGTCGAGGCAGATGCAACAGTGTGACCGACGACTCCATAGCTTCTGATGTCTTCAATCGCCTGCAGCAAGCAACGGCTGCTACTCCTGCGGAGCTGGCTTACTTGTACAGAGATTACCTTGCTGAGGCTCGGCAGGCGCTGCTGCAGTTACGGCTTGCATGGGCAGAGAAAGATGCGGAGAAACTGCGAGACCGGGCCCATTACTTGCGAGGCAGCAGTTTGATAGTAGGAGCAACGGTGATCGCTCGGTGCTGTTCAAGTCTGGAACTCATGGGACGTAACTCAGAATTCCGCGAAACCGTGCTCGTGCTGGACCAGACCTCGGCGGCACTTGATGCCGTGGAAGCTGAGCTGACCAGGCGGCTGGGCCCAGATGTGGTTCCGGTCGAAGGCTCTGCGGTATAGCAAGACCATCTTTTGTGAAGTGGGGAATCCTATTGAATGCGCCCATCAAGGTCGTGATTGCCGACGATCATCCCGTGGTGCGGGTTGGTTTGCGCAACATGTTGCAGTCCGATGGCCAGATGAAGGTTGTCGCGGAAGCGAAAGATGGGGTGGAAGCCCTGCACATGGTGCGCACGCTGCGACCCGACATCCTGCTGCTCGATCTGGCCATGCCTAAGATGCCCGGCATGGATGCGCTGCGCGAACTGACCAGCGAAACCACGGCAACGCGCACCATCGTCCTGACCGGCCTCATCGACAAGCGGCAAATCTTGGAAGCGTTGCAACTCGGCGCCCGCGGCGTCGTTCTGAAGGATGCTGTTGTGGATCATCTCTCGGCTTGTGTGCGCGCTGTGATGCAGGGTCAATATTGGCTGGAGGGGCGGCCGGTGCAGAACCTCGTACAAGTGCTGCGCGACCTGTCTGCCCAAACCGCGCCCCCGCCCCGCAAGACCTTTGGTCTGACCGCACGCGAGCTCGAGGTTGTGGGCTTAATCACTGAGGGTAGCACCAACAAATATATTGCGCAGACCTTCGGCATCAGTGAAGAAACTGTGAAGCGTCACCTGACCAACATCTTCAATAAATTGGGGGTCGGCAACCGGCTGGAACTGGCGCTGTTTGCGCTCAACCACAATCTCTTACCCCCCGCCGAAACCGGCGTGCCCGGACAATAGTTCGCATTGGGTTCTTTCGCCCCTTAGTTACTCTCCTGCTTCTGGCACAACATGGCACTTCCCCGCGCGCTCCCGGCGAGCTACGGTAGAGGTGGAAAGGTTGCCATGGATGACGCGCGCAATCGGGGCGTTGAGCTGAGTTCGGTTCCACTGCTGGAAGCGGTGCTGTGCGCCGACTGTGAGATCATAAGCAACAGCGCTGGGGAGCGGTGCGAGATTTGCGGCAGCCACTCACTGTTAAGCCTAGGACGTGTGCTGGGCGGAAGTATTGAAGGCGAACGCGCCACCCTGGTGCAAGTGGATCGCGACAACCTGCGCAATGGATTCACCGTACTCATTAACCCCGCCGCAACTCGGATCCTGCAACAGCGCCGTCGCCGGATAGCAGTGGTCAATCGTTAGCAATCCCTCAGAACACCTCGAATTAACATCCTCCAGCTGGGCGAATACATCTCACATATGAAACTTGTGCAGCGAGGTTACCGATGAGCCACGATGAAGCTCTCCGTCAACAAGTGGCGAAAGTGATTGATTGGAACGAAGCGCACGCCGACTTTCACGCGACGGTCGATGATTTCCCTGCCAATCTGCGCGGGCGCGTGCCCGAGGGGTTCCCCTATTCGGCGTGGCAACTGCTGGAACACATTCGGCTGGCGCTGTGGGACATTCTGGAGTTCAGCCGCGACGCCCGGCACAAATCGCCGCCATGGCCGGAAGGTTACTGGCCCAAAGCCGCCGAGCCGCCGAGCGCGGACGCCTGGGACAAGAGCGTAAAGACCGTAGATGAAAACCTCGCCGCCATGCGAGAGCTGGTAACCGATTCCTCGCGCGACCTGTTCGCGCCATTGCCCCATGGAACCGGACAGACGCTCTTGCGGGAAGCGTTACTGGTTGCTGATCACAACGCCTATCACCTGGGACAGTTGGTGCTGCTGCGCCGGGCGCTGGGCGCCTGGCATGATTAGGCGGACACTACTTTCTCTGCTCAAGCTTTACGCTGGCTGTAATCGGTTGGCCGTCGCGCAGCACCTTCACCTCGACTACTTCGCCGACCTTACTGCGGCGGAGGGCGTCAGTGAAGTCATACAGGTTGTGAATGGGCTTGTCGCCAAACTGCACCAGGATGTCGCCGGCCCGCAAACCAGCCTTCGCCGCGGGTGATCCCGGGCGAATGTCGGAGAACCGCACTCCATCCTTCACTTCGCCAAAGTCAGGGATCGAACCGAAGTAAGGACCATATCCGCCACCGCCCGCGGAGATGCCGCTCATCGGCTTGTCTTCGACCACGGTCACGAAGGTCGGCGGCGCCGGCGCCGACGCCAACTGCAGAGCAACGTCGGAAACCAGATCCAGCAGTTGCGCGGCAGCGGGCGCGTTGATCTTGTCCCAGGTGTCCGATGGCTTGTGATAATCCGAGTGCAGGCCGGAAAAGAAAAATAAAACTGGAATTTTCTTCGCCACAAACGAAGTGTGATCGCTGGCTGAATATCCGCCGGCAGAATATTCGATCTTGAAATTGGAGTTCGATTGCTTCTCCGCCTGCTCCAGAATCGCCTTGAAGGTTGTTCCGGTGCCCACGCCGCCGATGTAAACCTTGTTGTCCTTGATGCGGCCGATCATGTCCATGTTGAGCATGGCGACGCATTTGTCTAGCGGGAGCGTCGGCTCCTTCACCCATTGCGCCGAACCCAGGAGGCCGAGCTCTTCTCCCGAAAAAGAGGCAAACAGAATCCCGCGATCGAGCTGTCCCTTCTTCGGCGCAAACATGCGCGCGAGTTCGAGCACGCCGGCGGTGCCGGAGGCGTTGTCGTCAGCGCCAGGATGAATTTGCCCGATCTGCGACGGTGCGAGCGAGTTGGAATCCCCGCGGCCGAGGTGATCGTAGTGCGCGCCGACGATGATGTATTCGTCGGTCTTGCCCGGGAGATACGCCAACACGTTGTTCACCCGCGCGTGGGTGGCCTCGATGTCAACCTTCAGCGAAAGTTGCAGGGTGTCTGGAAAGGCAAATGATGCCGGTTTGCCCATGTGGTTGATCTGCTGCTGAACTTCCGTCAGCGACTTGCCCGCCGCCTGGAACCAGCTCTCGGCGAGAGAGTTTCTTACCTGGAGCAGCATGATACCGGCGTCTGTCGGACCGCTAACGCTGCCGAAACGCATCAGCAAGTCCTCTTCGCCATCGGCCAGCTTTCCGTTCACCAACACCACGGCCTTGGCTCCGTGGTTGCGCGCATTGATGGCCTTGGTCACCAGTTGCGAATGTTGCGTCAGCCCCTGGTGTCCGCTCTTTTCTCCGAATATCTCCGGTTCGTAGCGGAGCACCACGACAATCTTGTCCTTTACATTCGCGCCGGCGTAGTCGTCGTATTGAAACTCGTCGGCCGAAGCACCGTAGCCCACGAACACGACCGGCCCGGTGAACGAACCCGATGACGAAAAGCTCACGGGAACGAAATCCTGATTAAGAACCAGCGCTTGTCTTTTGCTGCCGATCTGCTCGGTGAGGCTATTGTCCGATTTCAAGTTCGCGCCCGTCGTCACGGTGAACGGCTGCAAGTATCCATTCGTGCCCGCGGGTCGCAATTCCAGGGACTTGTAGCGGTGCTCCAGATATTTCGAAGCTTTGCCCAATCCCTTAGTGCCAGCACCGCGTCCTTCCATGTCAGGCGCAGCCAGCGTCTTAATGTCGTTGAGGTAGAGTTTGGGATCCGCAGGGCCAACGGAAGTGGGCGTCGCCGTCGCCAGCAAAGAGAATGCCAGCAACGCAGCGAGCACACCGCGACGGATTCGACTTAGACCGAGCTTCGACACGCTGACATGCGGCTTGGAAAAAATTGCGCTGAGCATGGGTGAACGAATCGTACTGACGGGGAAAGAAGCCTGTCAACGCAACGCGACTCGGCGAACCCGAGGCGCGCCGTTTCGACCTGCTGCACGCGAATTCCCTGCTGCGCCGGCCAGCACCAACTGGCAGACTGCTTTCACATAGCTCTCGTTGAGTTCGTCGTGACGGACGAGAAAGCGCATGTAGATTGCGCCATAGAGGATGTCCAGCACAAGATCGAGGTCAAGGTTTTCTGGGAGCTCGCCGCGTTCGATTCCTCTGCGCAAGGTCTTGTATGCCTCTTGCCTTCGCGGACGCAGGAAGCGCTCGCGGAATGCCTCCAGCAGCTCGGGATCGGATTGTCCGGCGCCGAGCAGTGCCGCGACAATGCGTCCCCGGCGGGTGTGCAGAATTCCCAGAAACTGGTTCATCTGCAGGCTCACGTCCCGGTACACAGATCCGGTGTCAGGAAAGTGCAGTTTGTCCTCGGTGCCGGAGGCGAAGGCATCCACCACTAGCGCGCCCTTGCTGGGCCACCAGCGATACACTGTGGCCTTGCCGACACCGGCATCGGCAGCGATCGCCTCAATCCTGAGATCGGGAAAGCCGGTATGTTGCAGTAGCTTCAGGGTGCTACGAAGAATTGCTTGTCGGGCGTGTTCGCTTCGCGGCCGGCCGGGTAGACGCTTGTCCCCATTGTTGTGCTCGCGCGCTGGCTTGCCACCCGAGGCGATTTGCCGCATAACTCACCATAGCATATATTGAATCCAATACGTACCGTATCGAATCTGTGAATTTAATCTGGTCCCCAGGGGAGTCGTAACCGACCGATGTGGATTGTTGCACTCGCGCTTCGGCGTCCTTACACCTTCGTCGTGATGGCGCTGGTGCTCATCATCCTGACGCCTATCGTCATTCTGCGCACGCCCGTCGATATCTTTCCCGACATCAATATCCCCGTCATCAGCGTGGTATGGAACTATGGCGGCTTCGCGCCCAGCGAGATGGCCGACCGTATTGTCACCAACTCGGAGCGCGGCATTACGATTACGGTCAACGACATCGAGCACATCGAGTCGCAGTCGGTGAGCGGCGTGGGGGTGATCAAGATTTTTTTCCGCCCGCAGGCCGACATCCAGACCGCGCTGTCCCAGGTCACGGCGATCGTGCAAACCACGGTGCGCGGACTGCCTCCGGGAACGACGCCTCCGCTGGTCATCACCTACTCGGCGTCCTCGACCCCGATCGTGCAGCTCGGCCTGAGCAGTAAAACCCTTCCCGAGCAGCAACTGTTCGACCTGGGCCAAAACTTTCTGCGTACGCAACTGGCGACGGTACACGGCGCAGCCATGCCTTATCCCTACGGTGGCAAGATGCGGCAGGTGCAAGTCGATCTGGACATCCCTCGCCTCCAGGCGAATGGACTGTCTCCGGCTGACATCGTCAATGCCATCAACTCACAGAACCTGATTACGCCGTCCGGTTCGGCCAAGATCGGGCCGCTGGAATATCAGGTGGAAATGAACAGCTCGCCGCAAACCATTGCGGAGTTGAACGAGCTGCCGGTCAAGACAGTGAACGGCTCGACCATCTATATGCGGGACGTCGCCCATGTCCGCGACGGATTTGCTCCACAAACGAACATCGTTCGCCAGGATGGGGTCCGCGGTACGCTCATGTCGGTCTACAAAATCGGCACCGCTTCCACTCTTACTATCGTGGGCGCAGTCAAGAGCATATTGCCGATCGCCGCACAGTCTCTTCCCAGGGACGTCACCATCAAGCCGCTCTTCGATCAGTCGCTGTTTGTGCGCGCTTCCATCAATGGCGTCATCCGGGAGGCATTGATCGCCGCCGCGCTGACGGCGATGATGATCCTGCTGTTTCTGGGAGACTGGCGTCCCACGATTGTCATCTCCATCTCGATCCCGCTCTCGATTTTCGTGTCGGTGATCCTGCTGAGCGCACTGGGCGAAACCATCAACATCATGACCCTCGGAGGTCTGGCCCTCGCAGTCGGCATCCTGGTGGACGACGCCACAGTCGAGATCGAAAACATCGAGCGCAATCTTGCCCAGGGCAAGGAGATGAAACAGGCAATTCTCGATGGCGCTGCCCAGATAGCCGTCCCGGCCTTTGTTTCCACTCTCTGTATCTGCATCGTGTTTGTGCCCATGTTCTTCCTTACCGGCGTCGCACGATATCTGTTTGTACCGCTGGCCGAAGCGGTGGTATTCGCGATGCTCGCCTCTTACCTCCTGTCGCGCACCTTGATTCCGACGCTGGTCATGTACATCATGCGCGGCCATGAGCATAGAGCCGAAGCGCCGAAGACGATCTTCGGCCGCTACCAGCGCGGGTTCGAGGTAAGGTTCGAAAAGTTCCGCTGTGGTTACTACCAGCTTCTGGAAACCACGCTCGGCCATCGGAAGCTGTTCGCCGCGTGCTTTCTCACGTTCTGCGTTCTGTCGATGGGGCTCGTTTTCTTCCTGGGCGAAGATTTCTTCCCTTCGGTTGACGCCGGCCTGATGAGGCTTCACGTGCGGGCCCGCGCCGGCCTGCGCGTCGAAGAAACTGCCCGGCTGACGGATGACGTTGAGAAATACTTGCGCCAGCAGATCCCAAAAGATGAACTGGTGACAATCCTCGACAACATCGGGCTGCCGTATTCAGGCATCAACCTCTCATACAGCAATTCCGGGGTCATCGGCACCAGCGATGCGGAAATTCTGGTCGGCCTGAATGCGGAGCATCATCATCCCACCGGGGAGTACATCCGCAAACTGCGTGACGAGTTGCCGCGTCGCTTTCCTGGAGTAGAGTTCTTCTTCCAGCCTGCGGACATCGTGACCCAGATCCTGAACTTTGGACTGCCGGCGCCCATCGATATCCAAGTCACTGGCGCTGACATGCAAGGCAACTACTTCATCGCGCAGCAGATCGCGAACCGGGTAAAACAGATCCCAGGCACCGCCGACGTCCACGTACAGCAGATGCTCACGTTGCCAACGCTCGACCTGCAGATTGATCGCACCAAAGTGACGCAGGTTGGCATGACCGCCCGCGATGTAGCCCAGAGCGTGCTGGTGTCTCTGAGCGGCAGCTTCCAAACCACGCCCAACTTCTGGCTGAATCCCAAGAACGGTGTCACCTACCAGGTTGCGGTGCAGTCTCCGCAATATCATGTTACTTCCCTGCAAGACGTGATGGGGATGCCGGTTAACAACCCCAACACTCCTAACTACCAGGTGCTGAGCAATCTGGCGCAGCTAACGCCCACCGCGAGGCCCGCCGTAGTCTCCCATTACAACGTGCAGCCCGTGATAGACGTGTACGTCAGCACGCAAGGCCGTGATTTGGGCGCGGTGGCTAAGGACACGATGAAGGCCCTCAAGCCCTTCGAGGAGCATTTGCCACGCGGCACGCGGATCATCGTTCGCGGGCAGGTGGAAACCATGCAGTCGTCATTCTTCGGCCTGGGAATCGGACTTGTAATGGCGATCATGCTGGTCTACTTCCTGATCGTCGTAAACTTCCAGTCGTGGCTTGACCCGTTCATCATCATTACCGCGCTGCCGGGAGCGCTGGCCGGCATCTGCTGGATCCTGCTGCTGACGCATACCACGGTTGAGCGTACCTTCGCTGACCGGCGCGGTCATGTGCATGGGCGTGGCGACCGCTAACTCAATTCTGCTCATTTCCTTTGCGCGCGACCGGATGCACGCCGGTATTCCGGCCGTACAAGCCGCTCTGGAAGCCGGTTACACCCGTATTCGTCCGGTGCTGATGACCGCGCTGGCGATGATCATCGGCATGCTGCCGATGGCTGTCGGCCTGGGCGAGGGCGGCGAGCAGAATGCTCCACTGGGACGGGCCGTGATCGGCGGTCTGATCTTCGCAACCGTAGCCACCCTGTTCTTCGTGCCGTCCATCTTCGCCATGATTCACGGCCGCAGAGAGGCAAAGCAAGCGGAGCTGAAACGGTCATAAAATGCTAGGGACTGAACAAGACGTAACTTCCATGGATCCTCACTCAAATCCCGGGCTCTTGGACGACGAACGCCAGGCGCCGGAGATAACCCCGCCGCCCAAGCTACCGCCCGCTCCCCCGCGCAAGGCTCTGTTGTTGATTGGCCTTGTTCTGCTGCTGTTGGTCGCCGGAGGCGTGATCGTAATGCTCATACGGATCCACGATGGCCACGTGCTGGCGAACGAGACCGAGCGCGAATCTATTCCCACGGTGGCAGTCATCCATCCCACGGCGGAGAAGCCCGACGAGGAACTGTTGTTGCCGGGTACGTTGCAGGCCTACGAAGAATCGCCGATTTACGCCCGCACCAACGGCTACCTGCTGCGCTGGTACAAAGACATCGGCAGCCGCGTCACCAAGGGCGAATTACTGGCCGACATCGATACTCCGGAGGTAGACCAGGAGTTGATGCAGGTGCGCGCCAACCGGCAGCAGATCGTGGCCCAGATGGACCTGGCCAAGATCAACGCAGATCGTTATGTGAGCCTGCGCAAGACCGACTCGGTTTCGCAGCAGGAAGCTGACCAGCAGGCCAGCGGATATCAGCAGGCCAAGGCGAACCTCGACGCGGCTGACGCGACGGTTCGGCGCCTCGAGCAACTGGAGTCGTTCAAGCACGTGTATGCGCCCTTTTCTGGGGTGCTGACCAAGCGCAATGTCGATCCCGGCGCTCTGATCAACGCCGGCTCAACTGGAGGGGCCGCGGGTAAAGAGTTATTCGACATCGCCCGTGTCGATCCGCTGCGCGTGTATGTCAGCGTCCCGCAGAACTACGCACCAGCAATCAAGACTGGAATGGAAGCGTGGGTCAGTTTGCCGGAGCTTCCCGGCCAGAAATTCAAGGGGACGGTTGTGCGCACAGCGGAAGCGATCGATCCCTTGACGCGGACCTTGCTGACAGAAGTGGACGTGCCCAATAAAGACGGTCACCTGTTGCCTGGCTCTTTCGGTGAGGTGCACTTCCGGGTCGGCATCAACGCGGAGAAACTCACCATTCCGGTCAACGCGATGCTCTTCCGACAGGAAGGTCCGCGCGTCGCAGTCGTGGACAATGATGGCAAAGTTCATCTGCGTCCGATCACCATTGGCAAGGACTACGGCACGACTTTGGAAATCCTGGGCGGCGTGGAACTCGGAGACCGCGTGATCATTAATCCCGCCGATTCCCTGGAGGAAGGTCAGCAAGTAAATGTAGCCCCCGAAAACCAGGGAGGCCAGCAGTCATGAGGCGGCTGACCCTGGCGCTCAGTCTCCTCGCCGCGGGATTGCTGGCGGGATGCGTGGTGGGACCGAACTATCATCGTCCGACGGCACCGGCGCCAACCGCCTACAAGACTGAGGGCCCATGGCGCGTCGCCGCGCCCAAAGATTCCATTCCAAAGGGCGCGTGGTGGGAGATTTTCAACGACGCCGAGCTGAACAATTACGAGCAGCACCTGCTCACAGCCAACCAATCGCTGGAGGCGGCCAAGGACCGTCTCAACCAGGCACGTGCGCTGGCGCGGGTAGCATCGGCGGGATATTTCCCAACCTTCAGCACCGATCCCAACGCCTCGCGAACCCGGTACTCAGGACATCGCCCGGAAGTTGTGACCCTGGGAAGACCACTCACGCAAAATACCTTCGAGATTCCGTTTTTGCTCAACTACGAGCCCGATCTCTTCGGTAAGGTCAAGCGTAGCCTGCAAGCCTCCAACGCGTCTCTGCAATCCACGGCAGCCGATCTCTACAACGTGAACCTGGTGCTCACGGCCGAACTCGCCGCCGACTACTTCAGCCTTCGCGAACTGGACGCGGAGACGCAAGTCGTCCAGGAATCGGTAACGATTCAGCAAAAAGGCCTGCAACTGGTAGAGGCTCGCCATGCCGGTGGAGTGGCCTCAGGACTCGATCTGGCGCAGCAGCAAACGTTGCTCGATTCAACCAAGACGCAGCTGTACCTGGTGCAGCAACAACGCGCGCAATTTGAACATGCCATCGCCGTGCTGGTCGGAGTTCCGGCTTCGACCTTCAGCATTCCGCCCATACCGCTGAATGCGACTCCGCCGCCAGTTCCACTCGGAGTGCCTTCCGATCTGCTGGAGAGGCGTCCCGACGTCGCCACCGCCGAGCGCCAGATGGCCTACGAAAACGCCCTGGTGGGAGTGGCCACGGCGGCTTTCTATCCGCAACTCACCATCTTCGGCGGCGGCGGATTCCAGAGCACCAGCATAACGAATCTGCTCACCGCTCCCAGCGCGATCTGGTCGGTCGGCGGCGACCTGCTGCAGCCGATCTTTGAGGGCGGACGCAACCGCGCCAATCTGGCGGCGGCCAAGTCAGCCTACGACGAATCGGTGGCGAACTATCGCCAGTCGGTGCTGACGGCGTTCCAGCAAGTGGAAGACGGCCTCTCAGGACTGAACACGCTGTCGCAAGCAGGAACCACGCAGAATGCGGCCGTGACCGATGCCCGGCGGGCTTTGGAGCTGGCCAACAATCGCTACGTCGGCGGAGTGACGAGCTATCTCGACGTCATCACTGCGCAATCCGCGCTGCTCACCAACGAGCGCCTCGCAACGCAGCTTCTCGGCCAGCAGATGGTCACGTCCGTTTACCTCGTCAAAGCGCTCGGCGGAGGCTGGGACGCCGCGCTGATCCAGAACGAGCAGGTCCACCCGAAGGCCGTCCAAATCGTTCAGCAGTAGCGGGAAGCGCTGTTCGCTGTTCGCTTTTCGCTCTTCGCTTTTCGCGCGGATGTGCTCTCTCTTCATCGTCTGTCATCCTGAGCGCAGCGAGGCGAAGCCGAGCGGAGTCGAAGGACCCCTTCTTGCCAAGATTCCTTGAATCGTGGGGACCGACTATTACCCAGTTTGTAACCCACCCCCTCCCCCACCGGTTCTTTAGAATCATGAGATTACGGAACTTTTCCCGGCATCTTCTTGAGTCCCAAGGGATTACATGCATCCTCTTGAATGCAAGCAACTTACGCTATGAATCACTCGCTTCAAGAGCAGCAAGGAAGCATACTAACAAGCCGAAAACACCTCTCGGCGCCACTCCGTTCTGGCAACTGACACCTGGCTACTGGCAACTGCTTTTCAAAGAGCTTTTTCAACCGCGCACACTGGGTGCGGCCTGTGAAGACACAAAACCCCGCCCTCACAATTCACTCATACCGCGCCGACGAGCCTGTCGCAAGTACACAGGTCACATTGGCATGTGACCCAAAAGTCCAAAGGACGGACGCGAACCCAGGGCGGCAGGTCGTGCTACGACCCTTATACACAAGATTTGCGCAAGATGGTGCTCGAGCCCGGAAGCTTTGCAACCTATCGCACAGCGGCTGCGATCTACCGGGCACCACGCGCCAAAGGCATATCGCTCACCACCATTGATACCCTGATTGCAGCGATCGCCCTGGAACACCGCGCTGCCGTTCTTACCCTCGACCAGGACTTCTCCAGAATCGCGCTTATCACTCGGTTGGCGCTCTACCCCTTCTGATGCTGGGGACCGGTCACGAGGATTACGAAACTACCCCACCCAAGCAAACCCGGCTTGGGTTGCACCCGTCGATTCAGTCTTTCACTCGCTTGCGACAATCCCATGCTCTTCCAAACTCGTTCGAATTCTGCGTTGCCAAACTCGATTTCCCCAACCGCCTGGCAATGCGAGTCCGCTTTGCCAAGCCGCCGCTGCCGCCTCTCGATCCCCCGTCTCTAGAAGCGCCTTTCCCAGATCGAGGTATGTATGTGCAAGCTCCTCGGTTTGGGAACGCATTTCCGGCGCTGGTCCAAGATACCGCCTGAAGTGACCGACTGCCGCCGGCCAGTTGTCCTCGAGCATGGCCATACGAGCGGCAATGAGTGTCAATGCCTCTGCCTTGGCGAGTTCACTTGGCGGCCATGGTGCATCTTGAAGGTACTCCGCGAGGATTGATGCCTCATTCGTGTCCTCACGAGCGAACGCAAGCTCGAACAACCGAGCCGGATTGTTCAAGCGGGCCCAACGAGCCGCACGCGGCTCCGCCGACCCTGCCAAGAGGGATTCAAAGGCGACCCTCGCTTCGCGTAGCGCGGCCGCAAACTGTTCATTACTTACTTGACCTGCGAAGAATTGCGCCTGTGCGGCAACACACCGTCCAATCCAGACTCCCGTTTGGTCGCCCACCTCTTCAGCTGTTCGCACGCTTTCCTCGAAGTGCTCAATAGCATCGTCAAGGCGGTCCTCTAGGAGATCGATATACCCGACTTCGTACCATGTGCGCGCCACACTTCTGTAGTCTTTGGCTGCCTCTTGCTCTTGTAGCACGGATTGATGCGCCGCGCGCGCTGCGGTGAGGTCGCCGCGTCGCCTGCGCAACTCAGCTAAGTAGCCCCGGCATCGTGACGCAAACTGCGAGAGACTCGAGGAAGCGCCGGGGTGATCTCCAGCGCTGATCGCCAACATGCATTCATACAAACCCGTCGTATCGCTGCCGGAGAGCCACAGATTAACGGCGTCCAAACTGAACCCAGAAGCATATGCCTCTTGGGCCGCGAGGTGCGACGACAAAAGCCGGGCCTGTAGATGCTCCAAGATAATGTCACCCCGTAACTGCAACGAGACTTTGTCACCCTCGAAGGATGGTGACCATGAGTCAGAAAGAGTTCCAACGGGTGAAAGTGATCGAGAATGCAGCGGGCGGGAGGCTGAGCGTACGCGAAGCCGCCCGTCTGCTGCAACTGAGTGAACGCCAGGTGCAGCGGCTCAAGCGCCGCTACCAGCCTGACGATCCCGGCTGGGTACGGCACGGCAATCGCGGACGCTCCATGCCTTGGGCCGTTTCAATTCCCCAGAAGCAGTTGATCTTGAGTTTGGCCCGCGGCACGTATCAGGGCTTCAACGATTCCCACCTCACCGAAAAACTTCGGGCCGAGGAGAACCTCTCGATCAGCCGCGAAACCGTGCGCCGCATCCTGCGGGGCGCCAAGCTGGCCTCTCCGCAGAAGCGCCGGCCTCGCCAATATCGCTCCCGCCGCTTGCCCCGCCCACGCTTCGGCATGATGGCCCTCACCGACGCCAGCCGTCATGACTGGCTCGAAGGCCGCGGCCCCCAACTCACCCTCATCGGCTTTCAGGATGACGCCACCAGTCAGATCCTGGCCGCCCACTTCCAACTCGAACCCGAAAATACGGTCGGCTATCTCCGCGCTCTCCGCACCCTGATCACCTCGCACGGCGTACCCCTCAGCCTCTACCGCGACCGCCACAGCATCTTCCAGCGCAACGATGCCTACTGACCCTGGCCGAACAGCTCGTTGGAAAACAATCTCCTACCCAACTGGGACGCGCCTTGGAGGAACTCGGCATCCAGCAGATCCCCGCTTACTCGCCGCAAGCCAAGGGCCGCATCGAGCGCGCCTGGCGCACTTGTCAGGACCGTCTGGTCAGCGAACTCCGTCTCGCCCACGCCACTACTTTGGCGGAAGCTAATGCCGTGCTCGCCCGCTTCTGCGCCGACTACAACCAGCGCTTTGCCCGCCCCGCCGCCGACCCCACCCGCGACTTTCGCTCCCTGCCGCGTCGCTTCGATCTGGCCCGCTGCCTCAGTTTGCGCTACCAGCGCGTGGTCGCTGCTGACCACGTCATTACTCTAGGCGCGCATTCCATCGCGCTGCCGCCCTTGCCCGGCCCTCGCGGCTACGCCGGACAAACGGTGGAACTTTCCCATCAGCTCGATGGCACCCTGCGCGTCTATCGCGGTGACCTTCTGCTGTTGGCCCAGTCCCTGCCCCTGCAAGAATACTCGGAGCGCCGTCCGGCTCCTCGCACCACGCCACAGAAACCAAAACCCAAGATGCCCCGCATCTACAACCTCTCCGGCCGCCCGGCTTTAGCGGCCGTTACTTAAATGACAAGGGGTGACAGAGTCTCGTCGCAGTTAGTACGACATTTTCTCGTTGCAACTACACGACAAAAGCCGGGCCAGTTGGCGGGCAGTCTCTCGGTTGGTCTGGTTTATGAGCGCAAACGCCTCTTCGAAGTCCCTGATAATCTCCTCTGTACCGATGCGCTCGATTTTCATGCGCAGGTACTCCTCGTCACTCAGTAGAGTAAAAAGACTTCTCCATTCGTCCTTGTCGGCATGCAGCGTGTGATGCGCCACCTCTAGTAGCGCGTGAGGGTCACCTTGTTTCCACTGCCTGTCAAAGTACTCCGCCAGTTCTTGGTGCGACCCTTTAACCTGGGAACATCTCTGCGATGCCGCCGCTCGCAATTCGCCGTGAAAGAACGTGAGTTGTTGACCAAGCGGCATCAGGTACGAACGCAGGCTCCTTTCGATCCGCAGTGCGACCGCTCGCCCTTCAGGGCCGAACTTTATCGCGAGCAAGTCCGCAAGCTCACCGCTCGACATGCCGGTTCGACCGACCACGAGGTATCCCAGCCATGCCGCCAGTTCATCAGAGCCGTAGATTCGGTGTTGGTCAAGGATGGCTTCGAATACGCTCGTGGCATCTCCGAATCTGCTCCTGGAGCTTCTGATCAGCTCTGGCACCTCAGAATGAAGGCGCAGCCCGTTGAGTGTGCGCAACCAGTCGAGCAGCGCCGCGAGGAATAGGGCGTTGCCCGCCTTCGGGTGGTCCTGAATGGCTGCGATACTTGGCGCGTCGAGCACTTTGCCATACGCCTGCAAGTACGCTCGTACCGTTTCCGTCACCGCTTCGCCGGATAGAGGTTCCAGAGGGATTTGTTGAATGCTCCGTCGCTCGATGGAGTCGACGACTCTTGTCGAAAGTTCCTCCGGCCTCTCACTGGCGGCCGTGGTGCTCAGGATCACGCGGATGCTAGGATCGATTCGCTGGGGTAGCCACGCGAGATCGTGACCGTCAACAAGCTGATTGAGCGCGTCAATTACCATGACCACGCGATGGCCGGTTGAGTTGATGAACATGCGTTCGCGCAGCTCATTCTGAAGCTCGCTGGCGCTTGTCGCCGCTACGGCGCCACCACTGTTTGGGGCTGCTAAACCTTCGACCAGAGACCTCAGCAGTGACGCCACATTTGTCGATTGCTCGGTTGCGCCGACAAAATAGGAAAGCAGCAGGCAGTCCTCCGTCGATAAGATTTCGGACACCTTTGCCATAAGCGCCGATTTTCCCTGTCCAGGAGGCCCGACGATGGCAAGGGCTTGAGTGTCCGAAGATTGCTCATTGAGTGCGAAATCGACAAGAAAGCTAAGGAGGTCGCTCCTTCCATGAAAGAATCGGATGCGGTCCTTTCTGAAACGCTCCATGCGCCGACGGTCAGCGAGGATGGAGTGGTCGGCGGTTGAACGTAAGTGCTCGATGATGGCGTGCCAAAACTCTTCTGGAACTGGTGCGCTGGGGTCATCTGAATAGTTGCGCGTCCGGGACACCTCGTTCCAGTCCGACTCGCTGACATACTCGCGATCTCGCAGGACTGCAGACCAGAGGTCGTTGAGAACCATTGAACCGAATTCTTCTAACCCTGTGATTCTGTAAATGAAGTGTTCGTAGTCTTCCTGGACGTTGGCCTGCCAAATGGCTGTGTACTCCCGCACGGGACGTCCTGACTCCAAAACCAGGGACCGCAGGTTCTTCATCTTCTCTACAGCCACCGGATCTTCGGACCTGTACTGCTGGCCGTTGTCCTCGATAATCGCCGCCCGTAGACTACGTAAGTAAAAAAAAACTCCGAGGGCTATTGAATTGCGACACAGTAATTGCGTGACGGATTTCCAACTCAGTTATCGATACGCCTAGATGTTCATCATCCGATTGTGACGGCTGCAGCATCTTGGCAGGTAGTAATGTGCCGTAACGGTCGCCAAGGAGACCTACAAAGAATGGGCGCGTTTCATCGATGCACTTGCGACAATAAGCCCACGACTCCGTCGCATCTCGATTGATGCCTGGTAACGGGACGCCCCAGCGGAGATCGACGTCATAGAATTCAATACCCAGAAGGCGCAGGCGCTCACGAAGCTCGGGAAACACAATGGTTACCAGATGATCCCTCTCAGCCGCCATATCGAGGAAGGTGGAGCTGATGAATACACGTACGCTTTTAGCCATATCACGACCTCAGTTCCACGGGCGGGTGGCCCGGCCAAGCCGTTAGTCCACTTTCGAAAATATAATTTGGGTGCCCCGTTCTAGCCCGATTTTGGCTAGGGCGGGGCGGTTCGTCCTGTTTGCATTTTTCGAACCGCCGGGCTTACGCTCGCTCATGTGGTGTCGCCGGCTGAAGCCGGCTCGAGATTTGTGAGGCAGCTCACCCAGGACTTCCGTCCTGGGCTACGATTGTGACGCCCTTCGGGCTGAGGAAGGGCCGGGGCTTAATGCACGTGCAATTCGACCTCTTATGCAGCCGAATGTTCGAGGCGCTTGAGGGTTGGCAGGGCCTTGATGGATTTGCCCGACTTCTGTTGGGCGAGGCGGATCTCGTAGAGGCTTTGCAAATTCAGCCAGAATTCCGCAGTCGTGCCGAAGAAATGGGCGAGGCGCAGGGCGGTGTCGCCGGTGATGGCGCGCCGTCCATTCAGGATTTCGGTGATGCGGTTGGTCGGGACATCCAATTGCCGCGCCAGTTCGGCGGCGCTCATGCCCAACTCTTCCAGCTCTTCCGCCAGATGTTCACCCGGGTGAATCGGAATTCTTGCCACGGCATTTCTCCTAATGGTAGTCAACCATCTCCACGTTCGAAGGACCGGAGTCGCCTTCCGTCCATTCGAAGCAAATGCGCCACTGGTCGTTGACGCGGATGCTGAATTGCCCTTTTCGATCTCCCTTCAGCCGCTCCAGACGGTTGCCGGGCAATGCCGCAAGGTCTCTGAGGGCGACCGCGGCTTCCAGCCGGTCGAGCTTCAAACGTGCGGCGCGCTCGATACCCGAGAACGCTTTGACGCGCTTGCCAGCCGCGAAATCCGCCGTCCGCTTGTCCCGATAGCTGACGATCACAGGCTAGAATAGGAGCACGTACGCGTTACGTCAAGCGTAATGAAGCCACCGCTTAGGTATCGCCGGCTCTCGGCTCGCCTGCGGCGGGCTCAGGATGACAGCCTAATTTGGGATTGCGCTGGCGGCCGACTCTCCGCGCGAACCGGCAATCCCTTATCATGCGCCT
>CAVXDA010000030.1:0-121196 GCA_963760415.1 uncultured Acidobacteriaceae bacterium
GGGCCGGTGGAAGGAGTCGATCCCTTTCCTTATCAGGCGCAACAATTCATTCCGGCATTCGATTTGGATGTTTCGCCCAAATGGGAGATCAACTTCGGTCTCGGGGTTGGCGTAACGCGGGTGACCGACCATATGCTGTTTAAGGCCATCATCGGCCGGCGTTTCGATTGGGGCAAGCCGCATCCTGCGAAGCAGGAAGGCCCGCAGCCGTGATCTCAATTACTTGTCGCATTCGCAAGGAGGAGCACTGTGAGGGTTGCATTTATCGGATTGGGCAACATGGGAAGCCACATGGCGCGGCACGTGTTGCGTGCCGGACATGACGTGACGCTGTGGAATCGCACGCTCTCCAAAGCGGAGGAGCTGCGCTCGCAGGGGGCCAAGGTCGCCAAGTCGCCAGGCGAATCCGCAAAGGATGCTGAAGCCCTCATCACGATGCTGGCCGACGACCCTGCGGTCGAATCGGCTGTGCTTCATCCCGGCGGAGCGATGGAGAGCTTGCCGCCAGAAGCGGCCCACATCTCCATGAGCACCATCAGCGTGGCGCTGTCCCGGAAGCTGGCGGAGGAGCACGCCAGGCGCGGGCACAAGTATATTGCCGCTCCGGTGTTTGGCAGGCCGGAGGCGGCGGAGGCCGGGAAGTTGTTCATCGTGGCGGCCGGTGATAAGGCCGCGGTGGAGCGCCACCGACCACTGCTGGAAGCGCTTGGCCAGCGGGTGTTTGTGATGGGCGACAAGCCGGAGATGGCCAACGTGGTAAAGCTGAGCGGCAATTTTCTGATCGCGTCGGTGATCGAATCCTTAGGGGAAGCGATTGCCCTGACGCGAAAATACGGAATTGATCCGCACCAGTACGTGGAGTTCCTCACCAACAGCCTGTTCGCCGCGCCCATCTACAAAACCTATGGCAATCTCATCGCCGACGAAAAATATCAGCCGGCGGGATTCAAGATGCGATTGGGACTCAAGGACATCAAGCTTGCGCTGGCGGCGGCGGAATCTGCGGATGCTCCGTTGCCGGTGGCTAGCATGATTCGCGACCATATGCTGACCGCCATTGCGCGCGGCATGGAAGACTTGGACTGGAGCGCGACCGCGAAACTGGCGGCGGAAAACGCAGGACTGAAGTGAACCTATTTACGCCGTCCACGGATTGATGAGGGCAAGCCCGGCGTCGAGGAAGTGGGTAGTGTTGCGGGTGGCTAGTGCGGCGTGGCGGGCCAACGCAACGCCCGCGATCATCGTGTCGCGCAGGTCGCCCGGGCGGCCCATTTTGTGCCGTGACGCCATCAGGTCCGCCGCTCGCTGCGCAGCATCAGCGTCAAAAGGAACGACCCGATGGCCAAGCTTGTCGAGCAAGGCTTCAAACGCCGCGACCAGCAGAGCGCGTCGCTTCCCGGCCCCCATAATCTGCAGTCCGAATCGGACCTCGAGTACGGTAACGGAAGTTGTCCAAACGGATGTCCGGGGCTGCCGGTCGAGCCAGGCAACGACGTGCTGGTCGGGCACTTGCCGCATGAGCGCCGAGAGTACATTCGTGTCCAGAATGATCATCTGTGAAATGTAGCGGGCTTGATTTTATGCCCACGAAGTTCAGGAATGTCCTCATCCAGCCCGGCTTTGGCAAACAGCATGGCGATCTCCGTCCCCAACCCGCCGGCAGGGGCTTCTTCTTCACAGACGGCGCTACGGAGAATTTCCCGTACCTCCTCTTCCATGCTGCGGCCACTGCGCGCGGCTCGGCGTTGCAGACGCTGTTTGACTGTGTTCTCGATGTTGCGAACCACAAACTGTGCCATATGAAGGGGCCTCTTCACGTTGATATCATGATATCAACGTGCATTCGTCTTGACCAGGGGTCTAATAGGAGCCCGTCCGAAAAGTCCCAGACTCAGTTTAATGTTGTAGTATTCGTCCATGTCGATCTCTCAACCTCGCCGATCGCAGGAACGACTTTCGCTGGTTACCTATGTCAAGCTGATGCGCGCCGCCAACGCCGCCCGCGGTTTTGCCGCGCGAAATTTGGCCGGGACGAAGTTGACGCTTACCCAGTTCGCGGTCTTGGAAGCGCTTTACCACCTGGGTCCCATGTCGCTCTCCGATATCGCGCAGAAAGTTCTCACCACCGGCGGCAATCTGACGATGGTCGTCGGCAACCTGGAAAAGCAGGGCCTGGCAAGGCGGCAGCAATCTCCCGAAGACCGGCGGGTCCTGATCGTAGTGTTGACCGCTAAAGGCAAGGCATTGATACGGCAGATCTTTCCACGGCACGCCGCCGCGATTGTCGAGTTTCTCAACGTGCTAGCTCCGGAGGAGCAGATGCGCCTGGGTGAGCTTTGCCGGAAACTGGGCACACGGGAAAGGGGATAGCATCGTCGCTCAGGATGGTAAATGAACTAGAAGGCCCCTCCGAATCTTTCTTCAACGTTAAAGCATCTTATGAAGTAGATTGAGGAGAACATGATGATTACCATCAGGCCATCGGACGAGCGCGGCCATGCCAACCACGGCTGGCTCGACACCTACTACACTTTCTCATTTTCTGACTACTATGATCCAAAGCACATGGGTTTTCGCGACCTGCGCGTCATTAACGAGGACCGGGTCAGCGCGGGCAAGGGTTTTGGAATGCATCCCCATCGCGATATGGAGATCCTCACCTACATGATTGAAGGCGACTTGAGCCATCGCGACAGCACGGGGCGCGGCGCCACCATCAAGCAGAACGATGTGCAGCGCATGTCGGCCGGTACGGGAGTGATGCACAGCGAGGTCAACCAGTCGAAGGCGCCGGTGCATTTGTTGCAGATCTGGCTCCTGCCCGAGGCCGAAGGTTTGAAGCCGAGCTACGAGGACCGCACGTTTACGGCGGAAGAAAAGCGGAATCAGTTGCGTCTGATCGCTTCGCATGATGGGCGGGAAGGATCGACGACGATCAATCAGGACGCGAGCGTATATGCTTCGCTGCTCGACGGCGGCAAGTCGCTGGGCCTTGCTTTGCAGCGCGGGCGTCATGCCTGGGTGCAGGTGGTGCGCGGAGAACTTGACGTCAACGGAGCGAGGTTGAGGAAGGGCGACGGCGCGGCGATCACCGCAGAGTCCGAACTGCGACTGACCAGCGCGAGCGGCAACGGTCAGGCTGAATTCCTGCTCTTCGACCTGGCGTAATTGGATCTGGGAATGCGTCACCACGAAAGCGAGATGCTTCTGCCCGTTTGGGCCATTACGCATCCCAACGTTGGTGGCGCATTGACCTGAGCGTGAAACTTTACAGCTTGCTGACGTAGTCAAGCAATGCGGGAACAGCATAAAGAAATGCTGGAACTTTGTCTCAGTAGGGTATAATGAATGTGCGTTTGTACGAACGGCGCGTCTAGCAGCCATCCCTCTCTATATGTCGAGCGATTTCTGCCGGTAACCTTCCGATCTTTCAGCGCAACATCAACAACAAGGATATTCAAAGAAACAAATGGAACAAGGAACAGTAAAGTGGTTTAACGATGCCAAGGGTTTTGGCTTTATTTCACGGCAGAACGGCGAAGATGTATTCGTTCATTTCTCGGCCATCCAGTCGAACGGCTTCCGTTCGCTGCAGGAAGGCCAGGCGGTCAGCTTCGAAGTGAAGCGCGGCGCCAAGGGATGGCAGGCTGAAAACGTTCAGGTCCTGTAAAGTCGAATTAGCAAGGGAGGGCGGCGTATTGCTGCCCTCTTTGTTTCGCGCACCAGCAGTCAACTGAGTCTTTGGTCGTAAATAACCCAACCCCGGCCGGGTACGCATGGATGTCTGGCTTGCCAGCCGGCCCCATCTGAAAACGAGGAGCTATGAAGAACATCTATGTTGGGAACTTAACGTTCGACGCGACTGAAGACCAGGTGCGCTCGTTGTTTGAGGCCTATGGCCCGGTCGAAAAAGTCAGCATTATCACCGATCGCGACAGCGGGCAGCCGCGCGGATTCGCCTTCGTTGAAATGAACGATGACGAGTCGGCACTCAAAGCCATGGAAGCACTAAATGGAACCAACCTCGGGGGCCGCAACTTGACGGTCAACGAAGCACGTCCGAAGGCCGATCGGCCTCGCCGTGAAGGCGGTGGTGGCGGCGGACGTGGTGGCTATGGGCGTGGCGGGGGTGGCGGCGGTGGCCGTGGCCGCTCGGGCGGCGGCGGCGGTGGTGGTGGCGGCTGGGGACGCTACTAGTGTTTTGCCGCTAAGAGGCTGGCAGGTGCGAGCCTGAAACATTTTGCCGGAGCTAATCGTCTGATGACGGGCTCCGGCATTCGTTTTTGCGGGCAAACATGCAGCCGCGACCAACGGCATCTGGTACGCTGGAGCAGCGCGAGCCTCCTTCCATGAGCGAGCCTTCCAGAAGCGCAATTGAGTTCGCCGACGTAACCTTCCGGGTGTTGGGCGACAAGACGCTGCTGTCCGGCGTGAACTTCTCTGTGCTCCGAGGCGAAACGCTGATGTTGCTGGGCCGCAGCGGCTCCGGAAAGACCACCTGCCTCAAGATGATCAACCGGCTGTACGCGCCGAGCGCGGGCGAAGTTCGCGTGGACGGAACGCCGGTGACACAGTGGGACGTGATTAAGTTGCGTCGGGGCATCGGCTACGCAATTCAGGATGTCGGGCTGTTTCCTCATTATTCCGTACGCGAAAACGTGGCGTTGGTGCCAAAGCTCGAGCAGTGGGAATCGGACAGGATCGACGCTCGCGTGGAAGAGGTGCTGACTCTGGTGGGATTGCCGGCAAGAGAATTTGCCGCGCGCTATCCGCATCAACTCTCCGGCGGACAGCGGCAGCGGGTAGGGCTGGCGCGCGCGCTGGCGGCCGAGCCCCCCATCCTTCTTATGGACGAACCGTTCGGCGCGCTCGATCCAATCACGCGGGCTGAGCTCCAGATGGAGTTCAAGAAGCTCCAGCAGAAACTGGGTAAGACCGTCGTCTTCGTGACCCACGACGTCAGCGAAGCCTTGCTGCTGGGCAGTCGCATCGGACTGATGGAAGAAGGCAGGCTCCGCGGGATCTACAGCGGCAGCGAATTCCTGCAGGCGCATGATGATGCGGTCAAGGCCTATGTGGACGTCTTTCGGGCGAGCCAACAAATGTTTCGACATTGAAGAGTTTAACGTTTGAACTTTCTGCTCACCCATAAACGCGAAGTCGCAACTCTGACCGCTGAGCATCTGTGGCTGGTGGGGATTTCCATGCTGCTTGCCATCGCCGTCGGCGTTCCGCTGGGGGTCCTTCTGACGCGAAGGCCGCGATGGAAGGCGTTGGTGCTGGGCAGCACCAATGTCGTCCAAACGATTCCCAGCCTCGCGCTTTTTGGATTGCTGTTGCCGCTACCGTGGCTGGGCGCGCGCGCCGACCGGTTGGCGATCGTTGCCCTGGCGCTTTACGCATTGCTACCGGTGGTTCGCAACACCTATGTTGGGATTGCGGGCATCAGCGCTCCCGTGCGGGAAGCCGCCATCGCGATGGGTCTGACTTCCGGCCAGCTACTCTGGCACGTTGAGCTGCCGCTGGCCATGCCGGTGCTGTTGTCAGGAATTCGCGTCGCTGCAGTGATTACCATCGGGGTGGCAACCATCGCCGCCGCGATCGGCGCTGGAGGGCTCGGGGAATTCATCTTCCGCGGCATCGCCATGGTGGACAACGGCGTAATCCTTGCGGGCGCGATTCCGGCTGCGTTGATGGCGCTGGCGGCCGACCTAAGCCTGAGCGGAGTCGAGAAGCTGCTGGTCCGCAGGATTCACTGAAATGGATCGCCGCGGCTTTCTCTCCGGGCTGTTGCTATTCTGCGCTGCATGCACGACGCGAGCGCGTGGTCTCACCGTCGGCTCGAAGAACTTCACCGAGCAGCTTGTTCTGGGCGAACTGCTGGCGCAATACCTGGAAGGCGTTTGCCGCGCTGCCGTCGATGGGCGCTTCTACCTTGCCGGGACCTACATTTGCCAGCAGGCGCTGCTGGCCGGCCGCATTGACGTGTACGTCGAGTACACGGGCACGGCGCTAGCGGCGATCCTTAAGCAGAACGCTTCAGGGGGCTCGCAGGCGGTGTACGAGCAGGTGAAAGCAGACTATCGCCGCAAGTTTGGTCTCGATGTCATGCCGCCGCTGGGCTTCAACAACAGCTTTGCCATGGTGATGCGCGGTGACGATGCGCGGCGGCTGGGCGTGAGCACTCTGTCGCAACTGGCGAGGGTGGCGCCGCAGATGCGTCTTGGGGTGGGATACGAGTTCCTCGAGCGGCAGGACGGCTACAAGGGACTGGTCAATACCTACGGGCTGAAGTTCGCGGAAGCACCGCGGGTGATGGACCTCGGGCTGCTTTATCGCGCGTTGCAGAACAAGTCGGTGGACGTGGTCGCCGGGAATAATACGGACGGCCTGATTGCCGCGCTCGGCCTTGTGGTGCTGGAGGATGACAAGCATTATTTCCCACCTTACGATGCAGTGCCGATCGCGCGTCCGCAGCTTTTTGAAGAATGTTCACAGGCGCGAGCCGCGTTCGAGCGCTTGGCTGGCCGCATCACCGCCGACGACATGCGAAAGATGAACTATGCGGTGGACGGAGAGAAGAAAGACGCAGCAGTGGTGGCGCGACAGTTCCTGCTCGGCCAGCACCTAACCTAGCCCCGATTCGCCAATCTCAGGTCTCATCATTCGAGACATTGCTCCTTACGTGGTTGCTGGGGAATAATCACGACAGGGCGGCAAACCGCCCCGCGATTTACGGAGAATGGATGCCCACTCGATCTCGCAGTCTTCGTTTGTTGATCGCCTTCCTTATTCCTACCCTGCCGCTACTTGCCCAAATCCCTACGGAGACCATAACCATTGATGCCAGCGCGCCGTCGCATCCGTTCCCGCACTACTGGGAGCAGATGTTCGGCTCGGGCCGCGCCGTGCTCAGCCTGCGCGACGCCTATCGCCGCGATTTGCGTACGGTTCGGCAGATCACGGGTTTTCAGTACGTCCGCTTTCACGCGGTACTCGATGATGAAGTTGGCGTTTACGACGAGGACAAACAGGGTAAGCCGGTTTACAACTTCTCGTATGTGGACCAGATCTACGACGCTCTGCTGGCCAACAGCGTGAAACCATTTGTCGAACTGAGTTTCATGCCCAACAAACTTGCCGCCCGGCAGGACCTGCAGTCTTTCTGGTATCACCCGAACATTGCGCCGCCCAAGGACTACACCAAGTGGGACGACCTCATTACGCAATTCATCAAGCACCTCGTCGATCGATATGGCATCGACGAGGTCGCCAACTGGTACTTCGAAGTCTGGAACGAACCCAACATCGACTTCTGGACAGGCACTCCCAAGCAGGAATCGTACTTTGAACTGTATGACCACACGACGCGCGATATCAAAGCGGTGAGTCCGCGATTGCGCGTTGGCGGCCCGGCGACGGCACAGGCCGCGTGGGTTCCGGCGATGATCCAGCACACTGCGCAGAAAAACATCCCGCTCGACTTCGTTTCCACCCACATTTACGGCAACGACAAAGCAAGCGACGTGTTTCACAGCAAGGAAGCAATCCCTCGCGACCAGATGGTCTGCCGCGCGGTGAAGACGGCACACGAGGAGATCAAAGCGTCGCCCATGCCCGAGTTGCCGCTCATCGTGAGCGAGTTCAACGCCGCTTACGACAACCAAATCGCCGTCACCGATTCCATCTATATGGGCCCGTGGATCGCAACCACCATCAGCCAGTGCGACGGCCTGGCGCAGATGATGTCCTATTGGACCTTCTCCGACGTCTTCGAAGAACAGGGCATCGTCAAGCAGCCGTTTTATGGCGGCTTCGGGTTGATCGCCTCGGGAGGTATTCCCAAACCGTCGCTCTATGCTTTCCAGGTGCTGCATAAACTTGGGGACCAGCGACTAAAGAACAGCGCCCCTGATGTGCTGGTCACAAAAACCAGCGAAGGCTACCTTGCGGTCGCGGTGTGGAACCTCGCGAATCCCGGCTCAACCGGTGCGCCCAAGACCGTGAAGCTTGAGTTCAAAGGCGTGAAACCCGATGCGAGAATCGGCGTGAGCCGGGTGGACGAGCAACATGGAAATACGCCGGCGCTCTACGAAAAGCTGGGAAGTCCGCGGTACCCGACGGAAGACCAAGTTCGCGAGCTGCGGGAAGACTCGCGGCTGACTGATCCTCAGTACGACGAGTTGAGCGAGGGAAGTTACACCTTAGAGTTGCCGGTAAACGGCCTGGCCGTAATACAGGTGCGGTAGGGTCTGTCACTCGGATCAATGGCTAACTTGCGCAGCGGCGATGCAGAGTTGTTCTACGAAGTGGCCGGCGACGGCCCCACCGTCGTGCTGCTGCATCCCTTTCCCCTGAACCACAGTTTCTGGTCTGCCATTGTCGCGCAGCTTAGCAGTCGCTACCGGTTGATCTTTCCTGACCTGCGCGCACATGGCGCGTCCGAGTTAGGCGATGGTCCTGTGACCATGCAGAAGCTCGCCGATGATCTGACGCGGATCTGCTGCGAAGAGGAGGCACGGAAGACAACGTTTGTCGGTGTGTCGATTGGCGGATATCTGCTGTTCGAGTTTTGGCGGCGCTACCGCGATCAGGTTGCGGCGCTGGTACTGGCCAATACTAGGGCGACTGCGGAGACGTCCGAGAGCGGAGCCGCGCGTTTGCAGGCCGCGGACAAAGTGCTGCGCGAAGGTACAGCCGGATTCATCGAGGAGATGCTGTCCCGGCTCGTTCCGCAAACGACGCGGACCAACCGGCCCGATGTCGTGGGTGCCGCCCGCAAGATGATGCAGGCGATGTCGCCTGACGATGTTGCGGGAGTGCAGCGGGGCATGGCTGAACGGCCAGAGTCGGTCGCGACGCTGGCGACGATCAATGTGCCGACGCTGATCATCGCGGGTGCGGAGGACAGCGTACCGCTCAATGAATTCCAACTGATGCAGGAGCGCATTGCCGGGAGCGAGTTGCGAGTGATCTCCGGCGCCGGACACTACGCGGCGTTGGAGAAGCCGGAAGAGTTCGGCGGGCTCTTGCGCCGGTTCCTGGATAAGCTGCACCGGCGCTAGGGTCGTTAACTTTGAGCAACCACTAATCGCTGCATTGCACCTCTGTGCCTCTTTGCTGAGCGGTAGTTCCCGAGTTGTGCCGCCCGTCCCAGCATGATTTACTAATTTGGTTTGTCTCAGGAGGATGTTTTGATTCGCAAATTTATGGTGATGTCCGCTGCGGCGATCTTCAGTGTGAGCGTGCCGTGCTTCGCGCAAACCCAAGCTGCTGACAAGAGTTGGATCGCAGTCAGCAACGGTTACGCCAACATGCTGATCGATGTTGTCTTCAAGCACCATCCCGAAGCCGGCACCCAGCAGGGCTTGAGCCAATACGACAACAAGATTTCTCAGCCCACGCTGGCCGATGAGAACCAGGAACGGAAAGAGAACGAGGCCGTACTGGCCAAGCTGAAGAGCGCAGCCGCGGCGAAGCAGCAACAGGATGTCGGCGAAGACCTGCAGATCATGATTCGCCGCGTCAACCTCAACTTCAAGCGCCAGGATTTTCAGCGTGCCAACGAAGTTCCGTTCTTCAACGCGAGCCAGGCTGTTTTTGGTGGCTTGCAGGTTCTGCTCGATGAGCAGACGCCCGCCGAGCGTCGTCCTGCGGCAGTGGTGCGTGTTCGCGAATACGCCGGACTTGAGCCTGGGTACACCGCGCTCACCGAGATCCTGAAACAGCGCATCACCGAGCAGATGGCCAAGCCGAGCGTGATTTATCCCGCGAAGGTGGAGATTGAAACCGAGATGGCGCGCAATTCCAACTATCTCGAGGGAATCGCCGCGCTGATGCAAAAGTACAAGCTCACGGGATGGGAAGAGCCGTTTGCAAAGCTGAAGACGCAGCTTACGGACTATGACGCGTGGGTGCGGGCGACCGTGCTGCCCAAGGCCCGCAACGACTTTCGCCTTCCGCCGCAGCATTATGCGCTCGACATGGAACTCTACGGCATCGATATTCCGCCCGAGCAGCTCGCCGCCTTGGCGCATCAGGCCTTCACGGAAATTCAGGGCGAGATGAAGCCGATTGCCGCGCGTATTGCAAAAAGTCGCAATCTGCCTTCGCTTGACTATCGCGTGGTGATTCGCGACCTCAAGAAGGAGCAGTTGGTCGGCGACGCCATTTTGCCGTTCTACCAGGAACGCCTGAAGCAGATCGAGAAGATCATTGTGGAGCAGCAGATCGTCTCGCTGCCTGATCGACCGGCGCGCATTCGCATCGCCACCGCCGCGGAAACCGCGCAGCAGCCCGCGCCGCACATGGTGCCTCCGCCGTTCATCCACAACACCGGACAGAAGGGCGAGTTCGTCTTGCCGCTGAACATTCCCGCGGGTCCGGGTCAGACCTCGACCGAAAAGTATGACGACTTCACCTACGACGCCGCCGCGTGGACGCTGACCGCGCATGAAGCGAGGCCGGGGCATGAGCTGCAATTCGACTCCATGCTGGAGCATGGAGTTTCGCTGGCGCGCGTACGCTACGCCTTCAACAGTACCAACGTCGAAGGCTGGGGATTGTATTCGGAATATCTCATTAAGCCGTACATGCCAGAGGAAGGCAAGTTGATCTCGCTGGACCTGAGGCTACAGCGGGCCGCGCGCGCCTTTCTCGATCCCGAGCTACAGGCGGGAAAAATCACGCCTGCGGACGCCTTTCATGTGCTGGAGGACGACGTCGTGTTGTCGCACGCGTTCGCCGAGGAGGAGGTCGAGCGCTTCACCTATCGCGCGCCAGGTCAGGCCAACAGCTACTTCTACGGATACACCAAATTGATCGCGCTGCGCGAGGAAACGGAGAAGGCGCTGGGACCGAAGTTCAACCAGAAGAAGTTTCACGACTTTATCCTGGCGCAAGGTTTGTTGCCGCCGGACATGATGCGCAAAGCGGTGATGGAGGTGTTCGTCCCTGAGCAGCAGAAATAGGATATTCCGGAGAGCGATCAGCCCGCAGCGGTTTGCGGCGGGCTTGCTACGTGTGACAATACTTCTATGCCCAAAAAATGCACTACAGCGTTAACCATACTGACATCCGGAGTGTTGTTGCTTGGGAATGCCCTTGCGCAGGCTCCGGCGACAACCACGCAACAAGCTCCAGCACCGAAGACGCAAAAGGCGACCACGACCGCGCCGGGACAAAAACCTGCCACCAAGAGCGCGACTCCATTGACCCTAACTACGGAGAAAGACAAACTCAGCTATGCCATCGGGATGAACGTGGGTAAGAATTTGCAGCGGCAGTCGTTGGACGTTGACCCAGCCATCATTTTGCGGGGCTTGAAAGACACGATGTCTGGAGGCAAGACGCTCCTGACCGAACAAGAGGCGCAGGCGGTGCTGACGCAATTGCAGGCCGAAATGCGCAAGAAGCAGGAAGAGAAGACGAAGCTGGCGGAAGAAGCGAACAAGAAAGAGGGCGACACATTTCTGGCCGCCAACAAGACCAAAGAAGGGGTTGTAACCCTGCCCAGCGGCTTGCAGTACAAGGTCATCAAACAAGGGACTGGTCCGAAGCCCACAGCGACCGACTCTGTCGTGTGCAACTATCGAGGCACGCTGATTGATGGGAAGGAATTTGATAGCTCGTACAAGCGCGGCGAGCCAGCGACGTTTCCTGTGAACGGGGTGATTAAGGGTTGGACCGAAGCCCTGCAGCTCATGCCCGTGGGGTCGAAGTGGCAGCTTTTTGTTCCGGCCGATCTGGCTTACGGCGCGCGCGGCGCAGGGCCCGATATTGGTCCTGATTCCACTCTCATCTTTGAGGTGGAGCTGATGTCGATCCAACCGCCCAAGGCGCAGTGACGAGTCTGGTAGAAGGGGTGGAAGCTGCGGGTTTGGCCAGGAGGCAGCTGGCCCTGAGACCTGTCATTGCCGAATGGACAAACAACCTATTGAAACTTCACATTTAGGGCAGGTCGGAGGTTGACATCCAACGGCTATGGGAGCGGTGGAAGCGCCGGGCTTCAGCCCGGCGACTTAAGGGTGGAAAGAAAGGGGCTTCAGCCCCGATTTCAACCGTCGGGCTGAAGCCCGAGATTTAAGCGCAATGTACTCACCGGGCTAGAAGCCCGGTGCTTTCACCGGAACTTTCGCGCCTTCGATCGCGACGTTGATTACTTCTTACTCCAGTCCTCCTGCGACATCACGGCGAGCGGCGCAATCTTGGCGTTCTGGAGCTGAGTGTTGAGCTGCGGCACCTGCGAGGTCAGCGACTGGAACTTCGCATCAGCGTCGTCAAGCTGCTTCTTGAGGACGCCAGACCTTTCGATCTGCGATTGCGTCGGACTTCCAGAGAACTGGTTAACGCCGCCGTAGAGTTCGCCGAGGTTCTCGCGCAGCTTTTTCTCGCCGGTAATCATTCCGCCTTCTTTCACTGCGACCAATGAAGAGCGGAACTCGTCGAGATTGTCGGCGAACTTCTGCAACTGGGCCTTGCTTTGGCTGTCGGATGCGCTGGTGGCGCGCTGCCGGGCCTGATCGCGAAGATCGACGGTGGCGTCCACAACGTAGGTCAATTGTCCCAGCATGTCGTACAGCTGGAATACCGTTTTATGCTGCAAAGCCCGGTCCGCCGCAGTGCTTTTGGTGCGCGGATCAGGCACCAGCTTGATGGTGGTGGTATAAGTCTCCTTCCCCTTGATCAGCTTCACCGTGTAAGTGCCTTCCTGTACTTGTGGGCCCAGAAGCGCAAACTCGTTCTCCACCAGTCCCGCCGCGGGTGGGACCTTGGGTGGCTTGGCGCGCTCTGGCCACTGAACGCGGTTGAGCCCGCGCCGCTTGTCGCCCTGAATTGAGGTGACCAGCTTGCCCTGCGGGTCGTAAATCTCAATCCGTAAGTCGCCGAAGATATGCCGCTTCTTCTGGTAGTAAACAATCGGCGCCGCTTCCGGCAGAGTAGGCCCGACGAACTCGGCATTGCCGTCGAAGCGCTGCTCACTCGCGGGTACGGCGAGCGTCGCCGGCCGCGAAGGCAGGAAGGCAGCGTCCTTGGTCAGGGTTTCCGGCGTCAGGGCACGCAACGGAGTAAGGTCGTCCACGATGAAGACGCCTCGACCGTGGGTTGCGACGATCAGGTCCGAATCGCGGGAATGAATGGCAACGTCGCGTACGGCTACATTCGGGAGTTTGCCCGTGAACTGACCCCAGTGCGCTCCACCGTCAATCGAGATGAAGAGCCCGAACTCCGTGCCCACAAACAGCAGCTTGGGATTGACCAGGTCCTCGCGGACCACGTGAGCGTAGCCCTTCAGTTCGGGCGTGGAGAGCGAGGTCCAGGTCTTGCCGTAGTCGGCGGTCTTGTAAACGTATGTCTTCATGTCGCCGCTGGCGTGCCCATCGAAGGTGGCATAAGCAACCGCCGGATCATGATGACTCGCCTCGATTGTGGAGACCCAGGTGTTAGGCGGCAAGCCGGGGATGTTCTTGACCACGTTGGTCCAGTGCTTGCCTCCGTCGCGCGTAATCTGGACATTTCCGTCGTCGGTGCCAACCCAGATCAAGCTTCCATTTTTGGGCGATTCTGAAATGGTGAAGATGGTCTCGTACTTCTCGGCGTCGGAATTGTCGATGGTCAAGCCGCCGGAAGTTTCCTGGTGTTGCTTCGCAGGGTCATTGGTGGTGAGGTCGGGCGAGATACGCTCCCAGGATTCGCCGTGGTCGCGGGAGCGGAACAGAAATTGACCGCCAAGGTAGATCGTGCCCGGAGAGTTCGGGCTGAGATGAATCGGAGTATTCCAGTTGAAGCGGAACAGCGGCTCATTGGCGCGCGGCAAGGGCTTGATGTCCTTCCTCTCGCCGGTGGATTTACGAAAGCGCGAAATCTGGCCACCCTGGTATTCGGCATAGGCATAATCGGGGTCGCTGGGATCGGAGAACGCCCAGAAGCCATCGCCGAAGTCGATGTTGCGCCATTGGCGATTGGCAATTCCATCGGTCGCGCGCGAAGGCGCCATCCAGGTGCCGTTGTCCTGCAGGCCGCCGTAAACATTGTAGGGATCCGCCATGTCAAAGCTGACGTGGTAGAACTGCGAAACCGGCAAGCTATTGAGGAACCGCCAATGGTTGGCGCGATCCAGAGACTGGTACACGCCGCCATCGGTGCCCGTCAACACTTGATCGGAATTGGCGGGGTTGATCCACACGACGTGATAGTCACCATGAACACTGTCGCCCGGACTCTCAGACATCGACATGGCTGAGCTGAAACTTTTTCCGCCATCCTCGCTGACGGTCAGACCAAACCCGGGTTTGTAAACCCGGTCCGGATTGTTGGGATCGGCGATGATACGAGCAAAGTAAAACGGGCGTCCGCTGATGTTGAACGAGTTGTTGACCTCGGTCCAGGTTTCGCCGGAATCATCGGAGCGATACAGCGCGGTATGGTTCTTGGCTTCCACGATGGCATAGACGCGAGTGGTCTTCGTAGCTGGAATCGCCAGGCCGATGCGGCCGAGGTCGCCTTCGGGCAGGCCCTTGCGCAACTCGTGCCAGGTCGCGCCCCCGTCGGTGCTCTTAAACAGTCCGCTTCCCGGCCCACCGGAGCGGAAATCGAACGGCTGCCGCCGCACGTCCCACATTGCGGCATATAGTACATTCGGGTCCTGCGGATCCATCACCATCTCGGCGCAGCCCGTGTTTTCGTCGCGATACAGGACCTTCTTCCAGCTCTTACCGCCGTCAGTGGTCTTGAAGACTCCACGCTCCTGGTTGGAATTCCAGAGATGGCCGAGGGCGCATGCGTAAACCGTATTGCCGTCCTTGGGGTGGATGACGATGCGGCTGAGGTGCTCAGAGTCCGTCAGGCCCAGGTTCTCCCAGGTGTCGCCACCATCGCGCGAGCGATAAATACCGGTTCCCACGGAAACGCTGTTGCGCACCCAGGCTTCGCCTGTGCCAACCCACACGGTTTGGGGATTGGATGGATCGATGGCAAGGGAGCCGATGGAAAGGGCTGACTGCTTGTCGAAGACGGGTTTGAAGATTGTGCCGCCGTCGGAAGACTTCCAAACGCCGCCGCTAGCCGAGCCGATGTAGATGGTCAGCCGCGGCCCTTCCTGCACAGCGACAATGTCGGCGATACGCCCGCCCATCGCGGCAGGACCGATGGGGCGCGCCGCAAGACCACTGAAGGTGTCGGAATCAACCGTTACCTCTTGTGCTGCGACGAAAATGGAAAGAGACGCTAGGAGCAGAGCGAACGTGAGAAGACGAAGACGATTTAACATGGCGTGCCTCGAAGACAAGAGCTGCGGCCAGAGAGAGGCCGCGCAGATTGACACTGGAATTCCTTAAAGCACTTTGGCGGACCCGCACCACTGCGACCGCGCAGTCCGCAAAGCCCCGGAAGCCGCTCCTTCCGGGGTACCTAAACCCTATCCACTAATTACTTCTTTGGCTCTTCCGGCTTGGCGGCGGGCGGCGCGGGTGGCGGCATCTTGAAGATGGCATCATCGACAGGCACGTTTAGCTCAATCTTCGAGAGCGTGAGCTTTTCCTTTTCCTGGCTACCCTTGACGCCATTCTCGATGGCGAAGGGGAACATCAATCCGTTGACGTCCTTGTAGTCGCCCATCACGGACTCGACTTCGTGTTCCGTACCGCGCATTGTGCGTTTCATCTCTTCCTTGATCTCCAGGAAGGAATCGGCGTCCAGGTACATGGTGATAACATCGCCGTTCTTGAGCGTGACCTTCAACTTATAAGCGTCGGTGCCCTCCAGCTTGTCCTTGCCCAGCAATTCGACTGTGTTGCCCTTGCTCTTGTAATCGACCAGCGGGCCATCAATGTCGGCGTTCTCTTCTATGTCCTTCTTATCATCCGCTGACATGGCTTCCGGATCTTTCTTGCCCATGAACGGCATGATCTGCCAGGCGTCCTTGCCATCGTAGGCTTGGACCGCAGTCAGTCCCTGGACCGTGAACTCGAGGCGGGCCATATCGGGACGCTTCTGGATCAGCGAGCCCGGAGCTTCCATGCCAGGTCCCATGGTCATGGTGCCGCTTGAGCGAATGGTCTTCACCGACTTGATTTTGTCCATGCCGCCGCGGGCCTGAACGTTCTTGGCAATGATTTCATCTACGGTTTGCGCCAAGAGCATAGGCGCAAGAAGAAGGGCGAAGGTGGTGAGCAACGTTAATTTCCGTAACATGCAGCCTCCAGGCGCATTTGCGCCTCCGGAAGGAAGTACGTACTGGATCCAGAAACTGTTCCCGCACCGCATTGTACAGGGCAGCTCGACTTCTAGGTTTTCTGTTCGGCGAGCGGCCGGGCAAAGGCGTTTGTCGGGCTGTGGGAATTGATGGTCAGGACCTGCTTGTAAAGCTCCATCGCCTTCGCCTTGTCGCCGGACTTTTCGCAGGCCTGGGCCAGCAGACTCAGGATGAATGGGTCCTTCTGATCGGCCTTTTGCAGCTCGGCAATGGCGGTCTTGTAATCCTCGCCGTAGAACGCCACGTAGCCCGCGATGTAAGGATAGAAACGAGCCTGGTCTGGATTACCGCCTTTATCGAGGAGCGCCTTGGCCGCAGCCAGATGCTTCTGTGCTTCCTCCTTGCGTCCCTGGCGGGCGCGAATGCGCGCCATCGCGCTCTCCCAGCGGAACTCCCACAGGTCCTTTTCCGCGGGCGTCATGTTGGGCGTCAGAAGCCCCGTCAGATGTCCGGTCTGGTACCACTGGAAAGCGTTGTCCACGTCGCCCGACTCCAGGTAGATCCGCGCCAGTTCATTGGCGATCCCGGCGGCATCGTCGAACTTTTTCTCCGCATATTGCAGGTCGAACGCCTGCTGGTCGTACTTCGCAGCCTGGCCTCCGTCGCGGGTGAAAGCGTACGAGACGCCCATGGTTCTCAGGGCCCGGACCTTCTGTTCGGGCGAAGCCAGCGCGATCGCCTTGGCGAGACGCACACGCGCTTCCTGGTACTTGCCTTCCAGGTCGAGCGCCATCCCGGCGGCTAGTTGGGCCTGGTAGAGGTCCGGAGACAGTTGCAGCGCCCGGTTGTAGAGGGCCAGAGCCTCATCCTGTTTGCCTTCGCTGGTCAGCTTCTCGCCTTGTTTCACCAGTTCGAGCGCGTCGGCATCCTTTTTGGATGGTTGCGGTGGTGATGCCTGTGGCGCGGGCGATTGGGCCGGAAGGGAAGCGGCGCAAAGCACAAGGACCACGAGCGTATGCAGGAAGGAGCGGGGTTGCGGTCGCATAGCGCGCCAATTATGGCACATTGTTTCACCGCCCGCGAAGGGTTACAGTGTGCGCAGGAGGCCGCTGCGAAGGAGGTGGAGGAATGACGTTGTCGGGTGTCCTAATCAAGCTAGTTACGGTTCTGCTCGTCGCAGGCGCCATGCTTTCGCTCGACAGTTTTGCCGCGGCGCTGGGGCCCGCAGACGAGCATGGTTCCTGCCCCGCTTGGAGCTACTCAGGTGCAAGCGGCCCTGAGCATTGGGGAGATCTGTGCGCGGAGTTTGCGGCTTGCAAGAAAGGCCGTGAGCAAGCGCCGCTCAACATCGTCAATCCGCAGGTGGACAGTCTGCCCGCGATCCGTTTTGCTTACCACCCCGTGGCGCTTGACCTCGTCAATAACGGCCATAGCATCCAGCAGAATTTCGCGCCCGGCAACGGCAACACCATCAGCGTCGATGGCAAGAAATATGAGATGCAGCAGTTCCACTTCCATCATCCTTCCGAGGAAGCAATCGACGGAAAGCGTTACGACATGGTGGCGCACTTCGTCCACGCCAGCACAGACGGTCATTTTGCCGTCATCGGCGTGTTGATTAAGGAAGGGAAGGCCAACCCCCTGATTACTACGCTATGGAAGAACCTGCCGGAGGAGAAAGGGAAGGCCAACAAGAGCACTGCCGCGGAGGTAAATGCCATTGAGTTGATCCCCGCCAAGCATAGTTACTATTTGTACAAAGGGTCGCTTACGACGCCGCCGTGCACCGAAGGCATAACGTTTTACATTTTGGAGACGCCTGTGGAGCTGTCCAAAGAACAGATCGCGAAGTTCGCCGAGTATTATCCCGATAATGCGAGGCCGGACCAGCCCTTGAACGGAAGGACCATCGAGCACAGCAAGTAATTGCGATTTACCTCCGGGGCTAAAACCCCGGAAGACTGGCCGTAGCTGGTCTGAAGCCGCTTTTCCTCCAGGCCAGCTCTACACTCCGACCTCGCCTTAATGCAGTTGCTGTAGAATCAGCTGCTGGTAGATGGTCGAATTGGTTTGCGTCACTGAATCCAGGAAGTCGCCGTAGTTGGCGGTTTCCCCACCGCAGGCGTAGCCCCACTGATCGACGCTGTTGGCGATGACTGCGCACCTGCCATCGTAGGCATTGTCGTTCAGGGAGAACAGACCCCAGTTCGTCTCATTGGACGTGTTGTCGGTCATACCCCAGTCCGAAATGCCGAGGCCATAGTACGTGCCGTCGCTGGACTGCGCGTTGAGAATCGCAGGCAGGTCCAAGCCATACTGCTGTCCTCGGAGAAGCTGCGTGGGATAGTCCGCGTCGTAAGCCCCGTTCTTGGGATATGCGCTCATGTCCGAATCGGCCTGTGAGGTTATTCCGTACCACACCACGATGGGCAAGCCAGTCAAGTCGTACACCGCCCGGTTCGTGGCCAGAGCGGTTTGAGGATAGGTGGAATCCCACATCTGTACCACCACGTTGCAGCCAGCATCCACCAGACCTTGCAGGACCGGAGTCCGCACCCCAACATCCCCGTTACCGCCGAAGGGCCCACACACCAATAAGTGGTTCGGATCGTAACCGTGAACCACGGCCACTTGCGGGCTGAAAACTTGCGCAGCGTATTGCCGCAGGAAGAGGTCGAGATCAGTCTTCACCCCGGAGGTCATGCCGGTCTGGTTGTAGTAGTCGTGACCGAACCACGATCCACTTCCGTTCTCATTGAGGACAGCATTCCAGCCTGCGTAGCTACTACCCCAGGCGGTGTTTAAGGACCCTATGGTGCCGTACTTTCCTTTGAGATAACTTACCCACGCCTGCTTGGTGTAGAGGGTGGCAGGGCCCGTAGCTGCAAGCTGTACGGGATGAGGATAGCCGCCGTCGCCGTTGCCTTTCAGGGCAAATACCATGTCCGTATCGCTCAAGGTTATGCCAATCACCCACGGAGAGTCGGCGAAGCCTTGCGGGAAAACAGGATGGTTGTTTCCCGTCACCTGAATGCCGAGCTCGGCCACATTTCCCTGGGCCCAGTTCGGATCGAACACGTCCAGGGTGTAGCCGCAATAGCCGTGGAAGCCGTTTTGTCCTTGACCGGAGCAGATGTTGCCAACGGGAGCCGACAAGCCCAGCTCACTCCAATGGATGACCACGTCATTGCCGGAAGGCCAGAAGACATAGAACGGCATGGGCGGAGTGGCTCCCGGTCCTGAGGTCGTGGGGATGGGCAGCGTATAGGTCGAAGCGTAAATATCCAGCGCGTTGAAGCCGTAACTTTCCATCCGGTTCAGCGAATGCGTGGCCCACAGCGCCCAGTTTCCACCGTATTTCGCCGCACCCTGTTTGGACACATAGTTGAGGTCCGCGTCGTAGACAGCCAGTTGATAAAAGCTATCGCAGGAAGGAGTAGCCAACAGCCATCTCCCGCTCACTTTCTGCAACTGGAAGTAGCCAGTAGAACTACATCCGGGAATGGGCGCCGCGCTCAGGCCGCCATACTGGTCGAGATTAAGAACCACACTGAGTGCGAAGTTAAAAGTTTGCTGCTGCGGAGGCTGAGAAGAATCGGTTACCAGCACTCCAAAACTAAACTGCCCCACCGCCGTAGGTGTTCCGGTGATATTGCCGCTCTGGTCCATGGTCATGCCGGCCGGAAGAGCGCCCGATGTTAGCTGATAAGTGTAAGGTGGTGTGCCGAAGGAGGACTGAAGGGTATAAGAATACGCCTGCTCAAAATACGCGGTGGTCAGGCTCTGACCGGTTACCGTCAGCGTGACTGCCCGTGTTTTGCTGGATGCCTCCGCCATTTCCTGTCACGGTAACCGGAAAGGTGCCGGTGGGTGTGTTGCCGGCGACAGTGACGGTCATGGTCGAGTTACCTGCGCCGGGCGCGGGAATGGGGTTGGGACTGAATTTCGCAGTCGTTCCCGATGGCAAACCCGAAGCCGACAGACTGACCGCGCCCTTGAAACCGCCACTGATGGTGCTCGTGATGGTGGACGTGCCCTTGTTCCCCTGCGCGATGCTGAGCGACGCCGGCGAAGCCGACAGGGTGAAGTTCGGCGAACTGGAGCCCTGCGCCACTCCCAGGAAAGCGATCGGCGTGAAATCTCCCGTGGTCTGGTTGGTTCCCACCGTCACCGTCAATCGCGTGCCGGTTAGCGTTACCTGCTGGCTGAGGTTATTTGCCGGCCATGCCGCGGCTGACCAATTCTTACCTGTCGCGTCGTAGAAGTTGCCCAAGTTAATTAGTCCCTCGCTCACCGTGGCCAGCACGGTGTTGCCGTCCAGGAACTGAATTAAGCATTGCTTCCAGCAATCCTCATAGCTGTCATCGCCCATGGCCAGTGACAGGTTATAGGTGCCGGGCGATGGCAGGTCCACATAGAACGTCGCCGGCGAACCGTTGGTGATGAGGTTGATGCCCGCCAGCCGCGGATCCACGCTGCGCATTGCGGTTCCGGCCTTGCACGAGAGACGTCTTCACCCAGCCGTACGTGACCCCGTTTCCTTTGGTTGGATACGCCGTGGTGGCAAGTACGTAGGTGTCTCCGGGAGGATCGGTTACGAAGTTCGAGGTGCTGCGGAAGTCAAAGCCTTGCTGCCAATTGCTCGCCGCCGTCACTGTCAGCGTCACGGTGGCGTTGTGCTGGATGCCTCCGCCATTGCCGGTGACGGTGATGGGATAGGTTCCCGTAGGCGTGCTTCCGCCCACGGTGATGGTCATGGCCGAACTACCGGAGCCAGGCGCAGGAATCGTCTGTGGATTAAAGCTTACCGTCGTGCCCGACGGCATGCCGGAAGCCGACAGACTAATTGCGGCGTTGAAGCCGCCGCTGACGGTGGTGGTGATGGTCGAGCCACCCTGATTGCCCTGCTGGATACTGAGCGAGGCGGGCGAAGCGGAAATGGTGAAGTTTGCCGCCCCTGTCACGGTCAGAGTGACCGTAGTGTTTTGCTGGATCCCTCCGCCGTTACCAGTGACGGTGATGGGATAGGTTCCCGTGGGCGTGCTTCCACCCACCGTGATGGTCATGGTCGAGCTGCCGGAGCCCGGTGCCGGTATTGGGTTCGGATTAAAGCTCACCGTAGTGCCCGACGGTGCTCCCGAAGCCGACAATGCAATGGCGCTGTTGAAACCGCCACTGATGGTGGTGGTGATGGTCGAATTTCCCTGATTGCCCTGTTGGATGCTGAGCGAGGCCGGTGAAGCTGAGATTGCGAAGTTGGGCTGCTGTTGCGCTGTTACCGTCAGGGTGACGGTGGTGCTTTGCTGGATACCTCCGCCGTTACCCGTAACGGTGATGGGATAGGTGCCCAGTGGTGTGCCGCCGCCGACGGTAATGGTCATCGAGGAACTGCCCGAGCCCGGCGCAGGAATCGTCTGGGGATTAAAGCTCACCGTGGTGCCTGAGGGCACACCCGAAGCCGATAACGCGATCGCGCCGTTGAATCCACCACTGATGGTGGTAGTAATCGTGGACGTCCCTTGATTGCCTTGCTGGACGCTGAGCGAAGCAGGCGAGGCCGATATCGTGAAGTTCGGCGCGCCGGAGGCTTGCGCCACCGCCAGGAAGGCGATCGGAGTGGAGTCTCCCGAGGCGTTATTGGTTCCCACCACAACCGTCAGGCGCGAGCCCGCCAGCGTTACCTGTTGGCTGACGTTGCTGCCCGGCCATGCCGCGGCTGACCAGTTGTTCCCCGCCGCATCATAGAAGTAACCCAGATTGGTGGATCCCTTGGTCACCGTTGCCAGTACGGTATTGCCATCCAGGAATTGAATCTGACACTGCACCCAGCACGCCTGGTATCCGGCATCCCCTAGCGCCAACGACAGGTTGTAGGTTCCTGGCGACGGCAAATCCACATAGAATGTTGCCGGCGAACCGTTGGTTGCGAAGTTGACTCCTGCCAACCGCGGATCCAGCTTGGCATTGCGATCCCGGCCTTGCACCAGAGAGGTTTTCACCCAGCCGAACGTTACCCCGTTCGCTGTAGTTGGGTATTTCATGGTGGGCAGAACATAGGTGTCGCCCGGGGGGTCCGTAACGAACGCCGCGGTGTTACGAAAGTCGAAACCTTGTTGCCAACCGCCCGCCGCGGCTGCACTCAAAGACAATAGAAGCGAGAAGAAAATCAGTAGGCAGGAAAAACGAAGTGTGCGTCGGTTCGACGAAGTGGAATCCATAATCGCTATGCGCTGACCTTCTGCAGGATTCGCCCTGGTCTCCTCTGGGGAGAGTTGAGGCGAATGCCTACTCTTAATAGTGGTGTCCCTGTAGCCACAATATAGTTGCGTGAGGTTCAATTCCTTAGGGGATGGTGTACAAAATTTACACTAAGGTAACCTACCAGGTTGTTACCCTGCCGCAATATCCTACTAGTACAAATCTGATTTATTGTCAGCGCCGGACTAGTTTTGGTAACTATCGCCAGAGGACAACAACGCTCATTTGATGGGCGCAAATAGACCGCGCAGGCATCGCTTGATGTTAGGTCGAGACGTCTGTTTTCCGTTGTTACTTATACGGGAAGGATTCTATAACTATCTTGGAGTCCGCTGTTTACGCGCGGTTGGCCCGTCTTTGGCTAATCGTCAAAAAGCCCGATAAGTCTTCGGAGTCGCTATCTATGAAAAGCGGCGCCAAGCCTACGTCCGCGCTTCAGATTTGGGGGCGACACGCAGAATCCGTGACAATGTGTCCGGCCATTGCGTGAAGAGTTGTTGTCCCAGGATGCTTCCAGTCTTAAGGACATGCTGTTGCAGGAGTCCGCGAACCATGTTCTGTTCCAGGTCAGCGCAATCATCCAGCAAGCTGGTTTTAACAAATTCGGGATGGAATTTCTGGTGAGTTTCAAAAATGTTGTCCGGGTCCCAGACGTATGCCGCGCCGCCAGTCATGCCCGCACCGAAGTTTCTCCCTGTCGTGCCCAGGATGACGACAACCCCTCCGGTCATGTACTCGCAGCCGTGCTCTCCAACGCCCTCCACCACCGCCGTCGCTCCCGAATTACGGATGGCAAAGCGCTCGCCTGCACTTCCGGCCGCAAACAAGAAGCCTGCGGTCGCCCCATACAACGCGACGTTGCCCAGGATGACCTGCGAGTCGCGCGCGCGACCCAAGTTGCTCCACGGGCGGAGTATGAGTTCGCCGCCAGAGAGGCCTTTGCCAACGTAGTCGTTCGCCTGACCCTCCAGCGCCAAGGTCATGCCTTCGCCGGCGAAGGCGCCGAAGGATTGTCCTGCGGTGCCGCGCATCCGAAAGCTGAGGTCCGCCTTGGGTATGTCCTGCCGGCAGCGCAGGAGCGCTAACTCGCCCGCCAGACGCGCACCGAGGCAGCGGTCTTCGTTCTTCACCGCCACGTTGTACTCGAAGGCCCGGCCCGCGATGGCAGCGGTAAGAGCAGGTTTTACCCACGCGTCATCCAGTGGTGCATGATCTTCGGGACGCGCGTTGGGCCGGCCTTGCCAATGGAGCGGGCCATGTTCTGCGGTAGCCAGCACGGCCTGCAAGTCTAGGTGGCCCTCCCAGCGAACCTGTTGCAGCAAATCCGAGCGTCCGATGGCCGACTCCAGGGAAGGCAGTCCCAAAGCCGCCAGCAGCCGCTGCAGGTCTTCGGCAAGATTGAGGAAGAAACGGACTACGTTCTCCGGTTTGCCGCGAAACTTGGCCCGCAATTCGGGGCGCTGGGTCGCAATCCCGGTGGGACACGTGTTGAGATGGCATTGTCTCGCCATGTCGCATCCGATCGCGACCAGAACGGCTGTGCCGAAGGAGAATTCGTCGGCGCCCAGCAAAGCTCCTACGAGTACGTCGCGCGCGTTGGAGAACCCACCGTCCACCCGCAGCCGCACCCGGCCGCGCAGACCGTTGTGGCAGAGCACTTGTTGCGCTTCCGCCAAACCAAGCTCCCACGGACTTCCTGCGTACTTGATACTGCTCAGAGGCGATGCGCCGGTGCCGCCGCTGTGCCCGGCGATATGAATGTAGTCGGCATAAGCTTTCGCTACACCTGCGGCCACAGTGCCCACTCCGAGTTGCGAAACCAGCTTGACGCCGATCGCGGCGCGAGGATTGATGCGCTTCAGGTCGTAAATCAATTGCGCCAGGTCCTCGATACTGTAGATATCGTGATGCGGCGGTGGACTGATCAGCGAAATTCCGGGCTGGGCGTGGCGCAGCCGCGCGATGAGTTCGGTGACCTTGTGGCCGGGCAACTGGCCGCCCTCACCGGGTTTTGAACCCTGCGCAATCTTGATCTCCAACTCCTCCGCGTGCGCCAGATATTCGGCGGTCACCCCGAAGCGTCCGGAGGCAACCTGCTTGATCTTGTTGTTGCGCGGTAGAAAGTTGGCTGGCCCGTCGGCCTCACGTTGGTAGGCGACCGGATCTTCGCCGCCTTCGCCGGTGTTGGAGCGGCCGCCCAACTGGTTCATCGCGAGCGTGATGGTTTGATGCGCCTCAGGGCTCAGCGAGCCCAGAGACATGGCGCTCGACACAAAGCGCCGTGCCAGACTCGTACGCTGCTCGACTTGATAGACAGACAAACGCGGGCCGGCAGGACGAAATTCCAGCAGGTCTCGCAGCACCGTTGGATTCGCTTCGTCCCCCTTGTCCTTGTAAGCCGACCAGGCCTCGGCATGCGAAGGCGCAGTTGGGGCTGCCAGCACCGCACTCTTCGCCGCGCCAACCGCGATCTGAAGATGGCGGGTTCGCTGCGGCTCCCACATGTGGGTTTCCGCGGCATCGTCGCGGCGGAAGCGAACCCATCCGTAGTCTGGTAATTCAGAAGACGAACCCTCCGCCGACCACGAGGCGCGAATCGCATTCTCGATTTCCTGGAATCCCCATCCTCCCAGCGGCGACGGACTGCCGGGGAAGCAGCGATCGACGACACTGTCATCAAGTCCGAGGATGTCGAACAATTGCGCTGCCCGGTAACTGTCGAGAACCGAAATTCCCATCTTCGACATCACCTTGGCCAAGCCCGCCTGCAACGCCTTCAATAACCGGACTTCGCCCTCCTCACCAGCCAGGCTGCGAGCGGTCTGCAGGGTCAGCCACGGGCAGACCGCGCCCGCCCCATATCCGATGAGCACGGCGGCGTGATGGACATCGCGGCAATCGCCAGCCTCCAGCGCCAAGCCTGCCTTGGTGCGCAATCCGGCTGCGACCAACGCATGATGGACAGCACCTGTGGCCATCGCCATCGGAATGGGCAACGTTTCCGGTGAAGCCGAGCGGTCGGTCAGAACCAGGATCCGGGCCCCTGCGCGCACCAGTTCAACGGCACGGTCGCGCAGGCGGTCCATCGCATTCTGCAAAGAATCGTCTTGCGCGAAGGTGCAATCCAGAGCGGACAGCGGCAGATCCTCGTGCATCGGATAGACATCCTGGTGCAACGCCGCCATTTGTCCCAGCGATAGAAATGGCGAAGGCAGCACCAGTCCGGGCAGCGGCGCATGCTTGTCAAGCAAGTGCGGCCAGGGGCCAAGCCGGGTGCGCAGCGAGAGCACGCAGGACTCTCGCAACGAATCAATCGCCGGATTGGTAACCTGCGCGAACCGTTGACGGAAGAAACCATACAGCGGCCGCGGCGTGCGCGCCAGCGCCGCAATCGGCGTGTCGTCGCCCATTGACCAGATGGCTTCCTTGCCCTCCAACGCCATCGGTGCAACCACCATCTTGAGGTCCTCGCGGGTGTATCCGAATCCGCGCTGCAGGCGCGTGATCTCCTTCTCGGATAGAACGGCGACCGACTCCGGCGCGGGCTCTAGGGGAATGTCGTCGATCAACGTGGTGTAGGCCGTCAGTTCGTCAAAGTAGCGGTCGAGCGCCTCGCCATCGAGCACCTGCTTCTGTTCGAGGTTGAGCAAAATCATCTCGCCAGGCCCAAGCCGTCCGCTTCGCACAATCGCGTTGGGACTAACATCGGCCAGGCCGACCTCGGAGCCGGCAACCATCAACCCAGTGTCCGTGATGACGTATCGGCAGGGGCGCAAACCATTGCGGTCGAGCGCCGCGCCCAGCAGGCAGCCGTCGCTGAACACCAATGCCGACGGACCGTCCCAGGGCTCCATGCAATCCGCGTGATAGCGATGGAAAGCCGTCTCTTTCCCGTAGGCGGCAGGCGGCAGCATCATTCGGACCGCCTCCGCGAGATTGCGGCCATGGTTCGCCAGCAATTCCGCGATCTCGTCCAGACTCATCGAGTCGGAGGCATCGTCGGTGAGGATGGGCTCGCATTCTCGCGGCAAGGTTGCGCGCCGGGTTTCTATATGAGCGCGATTGCCCCAGATGGTGTTGATCTCGCCATTGTGCGCGAGCATCCGCAGCGGCTGCGCGCGATGCCAGGACGGCAATACGTTGGTCGCATATCGCTGATGGAAGATGGCGAACGGCGTTACAAATTCATGGCATTGCAGATCAGGATAGAACTCATTCAGCAATAGGCCTGCGCATAGCGCCTTGTACACGATGGTCCGCGCTGAAAGCGAGCAGACATAAGTGTCTTTGGCTTGGCGCTCGAACGCCTTGCGCGCCAGATAGAGACGATGCTCAACTTCATTCTCGTTCCACTCCGGTCCGTCCGGCACTGTGATGAGCGCCTGTCGGATGATGGGGACGGAAGCGAGCGCCGTCTTGCCCAGAACCTTTGGCCGGGTGGGAACATCGCGCCACGTGAGCCATTGCAGCCCTTGGGCGGTGATGCTTTCCTGGAAGCAGCGAGCATCTTGGTCCGCAGCGGATTCTTCCTTCGGCAGGAACAGCATTCCCACCGCGAGCGGCCGCTTCATGGGCAGCGTTATGTCTGACTGTCTCAGGAGAAAGGCGCGAGGGACTGCACACAGTATGCCAACACCATCACTGCTCTTGCGATCCGCAGCCACCGCGCCACGGTGCGCCAGGCGCCCCAGGGCCGTCAGCGCAAGACGCAGGATGTGGTGATTGGAGTGGCCGCGCAGGGTCGCAACAAATCCGACTCCGCACGACTCGTGATCGAAGCGAGGATTGAGAAGGGATCGACCTTGGGAGCTGAGAGTACTCCGTCCCATATTCCACTATACGGCGAAAACTTTGTTGGTTGAGAAGTGAGAGAGAGACTGGTGGACGTGCTTCAGGCAGCGTGCGCCGCCACTCCATTGTAATCCAACCGTATCGGCAAGAACTAAGTGGAACAAGCGACAGCACTTCGAGCGTGTCGCCGCAAGGGCCGTTCTCGCTTCTTGCAACCGCGAGCCCGAATGAGCGGTTACAATTCTGGATTGCGTCTCGGGTGGGCAACCACTCCAAAGACGCCAGCAGAAGGGAACTCAAGCAAGTTGCATGTCACGATCAAGCACCGCACCCTGGTTGATGCGTTACTGTCTGCCCCTGCGGACCGGCCTTTCGTAACGTCCTGGATCGACGAAGACGAACAGGAAACAGCCACCTTCGGCGAGTTTCGCCAGATGGCGCGAGTCCAGGCCCTGCTCCTGAAAGACAACGGCGTTTCTGCCGGCGACCGCGTGGTGCTGATCATGCCGCAAGGCATTCCGCTGATGGCGACCTTCGTCGGAGCCATGATGCTGGGCGCCGTGCCCGCTATCCTGGCCTATCCGAACTTCAAGGTTGAACCGGCAAAGTATCGCTTCGGATTGGCGGGTGTAACGGCGAACCTGCATGCGAAGGTGGTGGTCATCGACAACGAGTTTCCCGATGACTTGCTCGGCCACGTAACTCTGGGCGATGCACGGCTGCTGCGAGCCGCCGATGCCGGTGTTGCAGATGACTCCGCGGATTTGCCCGATTTCGGCAATCAGCCGGACTCGCTCGCGTTCATCCAGCATTCGGCTGGGACTACCGGTTTGCAGAAAGGCGTGGCGCTGACCCATGGCGCGGTTTTGCGGCACCTCGAGCATCTCTCCGCGGCCCTGAAGCTCGACGAAACCCGCGATGTGGTTTATAGCTGGCTGCCGCTGTATCACGACATGGGCTTGATCGCCTGCTTCATCCTGCCAATGGTTTGCCATCTCCACGTCGTGATGCAATCTCCACTCGACTGGGTCATGCATCCCGACACGATGTTGCAGATCTTTACCGATTACAAATGCACACTGGCATGGCTACCGAACTTCTCCTTCCAGTTTGTGCCGCGCCGCACACCCCAGGAGCGCTGGTCGAATTACGATGTGTCGTCAGCGCGCGCCCTCATCAACTGCTCCGAGCCGGTCCGGGCCTCGAGCATGAACGAGTTCTACAATGCGTTTGCATCCCGCGGCTTGAAGCTGTCGGCGCTGCAGGCGTCCTACGCGATGGCCGAGAACGTATTTGCGGTTACGCAGACGGGGATTCATGGCAAGCCAGGACCTCAGGTGATTTGGGCGGATGGACAGCGTTTTCGTGCCCAGCACTTCATCGCGCCCGTTCCAGAAGGAGCACCAGGCGCTGTATCGTTCACTTCGTCGGGCCAGCTGCTGCGCGGCAATCGAGTGCAAATCGTATCGGACGTCGGTGAGGTGCTGCGGAACGGCTACGTGGGCGAAATCGCCATCCAAAGCGACTCACTGTTCCAGGGATACTACAATCGCCCCGACCTCACTGAGAAGGCGATGCGCGACGGCTGGTATTATTCGGGCGACTTGGGCTTCTATCTCGATGGCGAGCTTTACGTCATCGGCCGCAAGAAGGACCTGCTCATCATCGGCGGCGAAAACATTTATCCGCAGGACATCGAAGAAATAGTGTGCAGTCACCCGGCAATCCACGATGGCCGGGCTATTGCTCTGGGCGTGTTCAATCCCGATCTTGGAACAGAAGACATTGTGGTGGTCGCCGAGGTGGAGAACGAGGAACTTCTCCAGCAGACCGACGACATCGAGCGCGAAATCCGCAGCAATGTTGTGGCCAACATGGGCGTGGCGGTAAGGACGATTATCCTCAAGCCTCCGAAATGGATCGTGAAGAGTACCGCCGGGAAAGCAGCGCGCTCCACCACGCGCGAAAAGCTGCTCAAAGAGCACCCGGAATTGGCAGTCGAATAATTTTGAAAGCTGACAGGCGATTCGCGAGATGAACGATTCACCGATTTTGAAAACTTTCCTCAGCGACCACGTCGCCGTCCTGGTGGGCGATATCACGAAGCAGCACGTGGACGCAATTGTGAACGCTGCTAACTCAACGCTGCTTGGCGGAGGTGGCGTTGACGGCGATATCCACGACGAGGGCGGGCCGCAAATCCTTGAGGAATGCCGGGAGATTCGCCGCACGCTGCACCCGCAGGGCCTTCCCGTCGGCGAGGCTGTCATAACATCGGCCGGACAACTGCCTGCGCGTCATGTCATCCACACGGTTGGGCCGATGAAAGGCATGTGGGGTGACCGTGACGCCGAAAAGCTTGCGAACTGCTATCGCAACTCCATCGTTTTGGCAGCTCAGCACAACCTTCGGTCGATCGCTTTTCCAGCTATTTCAACCGGGATCTACGGTTATCCTCGAGACCAGGCCGCCGTGGTGGCATCGGAAGCCATCGAGAGCGCTCTGGCAGACTATAGTGTCGTCGAAGACGTGCGTCTGGTGTTTTACACGCCCCGTGACGCCCAGATCTTCCTCGAGAACCATAGGTTCACCGCCGCCTAGCCTGCTAGCGTGCAGCTGGGCTCAAAGTTCATGCCGGACATGTGCCTTTTTGAAGTCGCGGAGTTGGGAATCAAGAACAAAAAGCAACGTATGATAGGGAGAAACGACGCGTGACACCTGAAGCACAACAGATGATTGATCAGGTAGTGAAGCTAGTACGGAAACCAGGACTACAGATCGACGAGAACACGCCGCTGGTTTCGTCCGGACTGATCGATTCGATGGCGCTTGTGGACCTGCTTATAAAGCTTGAGGACATCACCCACCTGCGGATTCCCGCAGGCAAAGTGCAGCCCAAAGATATGAACACCGTGGCATTGATGTTTGCTACGGCGCAGCGCGTGGGCAAACCCCGAAAACAGAGTTAGGGCCCCTATTTTCTCTTGTCGCCCTTGATGAGGATCGAATGCCGCACCGGCACGATCGCTCCGCGGCTGGGATCAGCGGCTTGCTGCGCACGCGCCATGACTTCGTTGCGGACGTAGGAGACGAAATCCGCCATCTGCCGTTGCATCTCGTCCATGCGTTCACGCATTTGCAGGATGATGGCGATGCCGGAGATGTTTACTCCCAGGTCGCGCGCCAGGGACAAGAATCAACTCCAACCGCTCCAGGTCCTGGTCGGTGTAGAGGCGCGTGTTGCCTTCGGTGCGCGAGGGTTTCAGCAGTCCTTCGCGTTCGTACAGACGCAAGGTCTGCGGATGAATGCCGTACATCTCGGCCACTGCGCTGATCATGTACGCGCCCTGCTTCTTACGCTTGGCCATAATCCTCCCGCGACATTGCATACATCAGGTGCGGCAGTCCGTGAAACATCACCTGGCGCTCGACCTTCATTCCATTTCTCTCCGCCACATGCCGGGAGGGCAGGTTCTCGGCCCGGATAAGGGACACGATTTTCTCCGCGCGCAAGGGGCCAAAGGCATAAGTCATGCAGGCTCGCGCCGCCTCGGTTGCGTAGCCATGCCCCCAGTGATCGCGGCGAAGGTGATACCCCACCTCCAGCACCGACTCGCCTTCCACTTCCTGTTGCATCAGCCCGCAATCACCGATAACTTCGCCGGTTGACTTCAGCACGACAGCAAACAAACCATGGCCGTTGGTGCGGTAACGTTCCACGCTGCGGCCGATCCAGAGCACAGCATCATCACGGCTGAACGTCTTTGGATAGTACTTCATCGTCTCTGGGTCACCGATTACGGCGAAAATGGCGTCAACGTCGTTCGCGGTCAGGTGGCGGAGAATGAGCCGCTCGGTTTCAACGACAACCTGCGGCTGATCCGAAGGCTGCGAACGCGCCACCATTTCTACACCTGCTTCCACAATTCCTCGCGGGGGTCTTCGGGATTGAGCTTCGCCAACTCGCGCAGGATCTCCTTCGATTTTTCATCCCGCACGTTCGGCGGAACAATCTTGATTTCGACGATCTCGTCGCCGCGCGCGCCTTCCTTCACCGCAGACGGCACGCCTTTCTCGCGCAGCCGCAGCTTCTGGCCGCATTGCGTTCCTGGTGGCACCTTCAACAGTGTCCGGCCGTCAATGGTGGGGACTTCGATCTTTCCGCCCAGTCCTGCTTCGGTAAAGGTCACGGGAACCGTGAGATAGATGTCGTCGCCGTCGCGCCGGAAGACGGGATGCTCACCCGTGCGCACGATGATGTAGAGATCGCCGGCGGGCGCGCCCATCGTCCCGGCATTGCCACGACCCGGGAGGCGAATGCGCTGGCCATCACGAGTGCCCGGCTTGATGCGCACTTCCAGCGACTCCGTGTGTTCGACACGGCCTTCGCCGTGGCAGACATTGCACACCGCACGGTTCTTGCCGCTGCCTCCGCAGCGCGGGCAGGTCACGTTGAACTTCATGCTGCCGCTCTTCTGCGTGATCTGTCCCTTGCCTTTGCATTGCGGACAGACGCCGGGACTTTCGATGTAACCCTGCCCGTGACAGGTGCCGCAGACCTCCAGGTGCGGGATGTTCAGCTTCATCACCGTACCTTTGATGGCCTGCCAGAAGCCAACGTTCACCTGGTATTCGAGATCACCGCCCGGCTCGGGGCGCTCGGCCATGTCCTGCGGAGCACCGCCTCTGAAGATATTGGAGAAGATATCGCGGAATCCGCCACCGCTCCCGGCCCTTCGTCCCGCCGCACCCGCGCCCTCGGCAAAGTCGTTGAAGTCGAAGCCGCTGAAGTCGAACGGCACTTCCTGCGTCGTGGTGTGTGTTCCACCGGCGCCTGTGCCCGGACCACCGAATCCACCCGCGCCAAAGCCTCCGCCGCGCGCGTAGGCCTCGGCCGCAGCAGGATCTATGTTGTCGGAGTAGAACCCGAGCTGGTCGTAGATCTTGCGCTTCTTGGGATCGCTGAGGACGTCGTTGGCCTCGGAGAGCGTCTTGAACTTCTCTTCCGCAGCCTTGTCGCCGGGATTCACGTCAGGGTGGTACTTGCGCGCGAGCTTGCGGAACGCCTTGCGGATCTCGTCCGCCGAGGCGGTCTTCTTGACCCCGAGAGTGGCGTAGTAGTCCTTGTTGGTGTTGGTGGTAGGCATAGGGCACTAGAACCCATCTAACCTATCTCATAAACCGCCTTGTATCAGGGCATGGCTTCAGCCGTGCCGCAGCCCGGTCAACAAAGAACTTGGGCTTTAGCCCCTGATGGAGCTTGTTTCACAGGTGCAGGGGCTCAAGCCCCGACTTTTTCTCCGGCCAGTTCGGCACGACTTAAAGTCGTGCCCTGATACGAACCGTAAAGATTAATGAGATGAGCTGTTGCCATTTCAGTTGATGATGTCCGATCCCGCGTCTCCGACCGGGACAACCACATTGGCGACGAACCCAAAGTCGTCGCTGATCACCGGAATCGCCTTCACCGCCCCCAAACTGGGCGTCAGCAGATACCAGCGGTGATCGTCGCTGTTAAAACTTAGCATGTAAGACTGATGGTTTACTTCGAATCGCAAGTTACTACCTCAGAACCTTTTCGTTCTTGGCTCGGGCTCATGCCCTCGCCATTCCGTGTCGCGGGCTGAAGCCGGCTTCGGTTTGATTTTCTCGCCTACCCAGGACTTACGCCCTGGGCTAACTGCGCCGACGCCGCTTCGCGGCTCGCTCGTCGCGTTATCAGTACTTTTGTCTACCACCGTCTGACTGCCGGTGACGGCTGCGCCAAGAGCTTTACGCCCTGGCTTTGCGCTGCCGGGGCTTCGCGGCTGGTCCTTACCCGTCCGCCCACCTCGCGAAATAGTGAACTCGGTAACGACATACTGAACGAACTTGGCGCCGAGTTTGTGGCAAGGGGCGCACGCGGCGCCCCTCTCGAAAGAACTAGTTGCTAATGGCTAGCTGCTAGTTACCGATCCTTCGACTCGCGGCCAATTTCACGCCGCTCGCTCAGGATGACGCCCGCTGGGCTCGGACGCCCAGCGAAACGGCGTCACTTCTTCTCGTCCACGTCCACGTACTCGGCGTCGATCACGCCTTCGTCCTTCTTCTTCTGCTCGGCGTGGGCCTCTCCGTTTCCGCCTGGAGCCGGACCACCCGGCGGCGGCTGCTGCGCCGACGTCGCCTTGTACATCGCCTCGGCCAGCTTGTGCGAAGCCTGGGTCAGGCGATCGCGCGCGCTGTTCATCGCAGCCGCGTCGTCGCCCTCGAGCGCCTTCTTGGCATCGGCCAGCGCGTTCTCAACGTCGGCACGCTCCTGCCCGGAGATCTTGTCTCCGTGCTCGCGCAGCATCTTCTCGATGCTGTACACCATGCCGTCGAGCTGGTTGCGCGCTTCCACTTCCTCGCGCTTGGCCTTGTCTTCGGCAGCGTGGGCATCGGCGTCCTTCGCCATGCGCTCGACTTCGTCTTTGCTCAGGCCGGAAGACGACGTGATCGTGATCTTCTGGTCCTTGCCGGTGGCCATGTCCTTGGCGTTCACGTTCAGGATGCCGTTGGCGTCGATGTCGAACGTGACCTCGATCTGCGGCACGCCACGCGGAGCCGGAGGCAGTCCGGTCAGGTGGAACTTGCCGAGAGTGCGGTTGTCGCGCGCCATCGGACGCTCGCCCTGCATCACGTGCACTTCAACCGACGTCTGGCTGTCCGCCGCGGTGGAGAACATCTCCGACTTCTTGGTCGGGATGGTCGTGTTGCGCGGGATCATCGGCGTGGCCACGCCGCCCATCGTCTCAATGGAAAGCGTCAGCGGAGTGACGTCGAGCAGCAGCAGGTCTTTCACCTCGCCGCCCAGCACGCCGCCCTGGATGGCCGCCCCGATTGCGACAACTTCGTCAGGATTGACGCCCTTGTGGGGCTCCTTGCCGAAAACTTCCTTCACCAGTTGCTGAATGCGGGGCATGCGCGTCTGGCCGCCAACCAGCACGACTTCGTCAATCTTGTCGGGCGTGACACCAGCGTCCTTCAACGCAGCCTTGCAAGGACCGATCGAGCGGTCGATGATGTCCTTCACCATCTCTTCCAGCTTGCCGCGAGTCAGCGTCTTGACCAGGTGCTTGGGCCCGCTGGCATCCGCCGTGATGAAGGGCAGATTGATTTCAGTCTGCATCGTGGTCGAGAGCTCGATCTTGGCGCGCTCAGCCGCGTCACGCAGACGCTGCAACGCCATTTCGTTGCCCTTGTCGCGCAGGTTCAGGCCTTCGTCCTTCTTGAACTCGTCAATCAACCAGTCCACGATGCGCTGGTCGATGTTGTCGCCGCCGAGGTGGGTGTCACCGTTGGTGGACTTCACCTCGATGACGCCTTCGCCGACTTCCAGGATCGAAATATCGAAGGTTCCGCCACCGAAGTCGTATACCGCGATGGTTTCGTCCTTCTTCTTGTCGAGACCGTAGGCCAGCGCCGCCGCCGTCGGCTCGTTGATGATGCGTTTGACTTCGAGGCCCGCAATCTTGCCCGCGTCCTTCGTCGCCTGGCGCTGTGCGTCGTTGAAATACGCCGGGACCGTAATGACAGCGTCGGTCACCGTCTCGCCGAGGTAGTCCTCGGCAGCTTTCTTCAGCTTCTGAAGAATGAACGCCGAGATCTGCGGCGGGGTATATTCCTTGCCCTGCGCTATCACGGCCACGTGATCGCCCGACTGTACCACTTTGTACGGCACCATCTTCATCTCTTCATTGACCTCGTCGTAGCGACGGCCCATGAAGCGCTTGATCGAATAAATGGTGTTTTCCGGATTGGTGATGGCCTGCCGTTTGGCCACCTGTCCTACCAGCCGCTCGCCATTCTTAGTGAAGGCAACGATCGACGGCGTCGTCCGTCCACCTTCTTCGTTGGGGATGACTTTGGGCTCGCCGCCTTCCATGACAGCGACCACCGAGTTGGTGGTACCCAAGTCAATTCCGATAATCTTTCCCATTGCAGCACCTTCCTAAAGATATATCAGTCCGTAAGTTACTGATAATAAATAAGCTTGACATCAACCCAAGGGCTTATAGCAGAATGACTATAGAACTTGAGTGGGCTATTGTCAATGTTTAGATGTGGCTGGAAGGCGGGCAGTTGCAGGATTTTGAGGGCGTTAATCGAAGGGGGAAAGCTGAGGGATTTTCTGCCCCAGGAGGCAAGAAGGTTACTCAGCCCAAGGATCGATTACCCTAATCTCGCAGCTTTCGAAATCGGCAACATCGCGGGTGGCCAGCGCAGCGCCGTATAGTTGTGCGATGGCCGCGATCTGGGCATCCGGATGGCTGATAGGTTTGCCCAAGGCGCGCCGGCGCGTTGCGATTAGGGCAAAAGCCCGCGCCGCGTTGCTGTCAAAGCCGAGGACGCGGCCGGCAAAATCATCGGTGAACATCGCCTCTGCCGCTGCGTGCAATTCCGCGCGACGTTTGCCTTTGGTGAGCAATTCAATACCATAGAAAATCTCCGCCTCGGTGATAGAGGTAGTGAACAACTCGCGGGCGGGCTGTTTCCCGGCCCACTTGACAACCTGGGTCGAAGGCGTCGGCCGCATCAACTCTGAGAGCACATTCGTGTCGAGCACGATCATGCAGCAAAATCCGGGGGTTGGCGAATTGGATCCCGCTTCGGGGTTTCAAGTTCCACGCCGCCAAAAGGCGCAAAGCGTTCCCGGATAGATTCTGCCAGATTGCTTTTTTCCGGGCGTACAGCGGTTAAGGACGAGCGCAGGATTTCCCGCGCTTCTTCCTCCATAGAGCGTCCGTGATGTGCAGCCTGGACGCGCAAGCGGGCCTTGGTTCTCTCGTCCAATTGGCGAATGGTCAATGTTGCCATGCAGTCAATGCTATCATTGCTGGCAGTGAGAGCACAATAGGACGAGCCCAACCGGCCATCGGAAGCCTGCCCACTTGGAACATGCACACGTCGCTGGTCGTATATGGTCACATGAGAAATCGCTCTACTCTGCAATCTGTCCTGTTCGTGCTGCCCTTGCTTTGCATGACCGCCGTTCTGGCACACGCGCAAGCAGCAAAGAATCCACCTGCCCCCGATGCCCTCTTTCAGACGGTGGCAGCGCTCGACACCGCCCTCTTTGATGCCTATAACCGATGTGATCTGGAGAAGTTGGGGTCGCTGGTTGCAGACGATCTTGAGTTCTATCACGACAAGACCGGACTGTCCGTCGGCAAGCAGAAGTTCCTCGCGGCTATCCAGAAGAACATCTGCGGCAAAGTGCGAAGGGACCTGGTGCCTGGAACACTCGAGGTTTACCCCATCAAGGACTATGGTGCGGTCGAGATAGGAACGCATCGCTTCCATCATCCCGGGCAGGAAGACACCGAGCAAGTCGGCGAGGCGAAGTTCGTGACGCTTTGGCAAAACCAGGCTGGGGTGTGGAAGGTTACCCGAGCCATCAGCTACGATCACGTTGCTCTTCCCAAGTGACTAAAGTCTTCGCGATGTGTCATGTGCGAGCAATCGGGATTTTGCTCAGGGTTTCACTAGGCTCCGAGCTGCACCAGTTCTGTCGTGTGCTTGAGCTGGCCGCAGGCGGCGTAGATGTCGCGGCCTCGAGGACGACGGATGAATGCCGGAATTCCCGCTCGGGTAAGCACGCTCTGAAACGCGAGGACCCTTTCCTCCGAAGGCGTGGAGAAGGGAATCTCCGGACCCGGGATTCAGGGCGATCAGGTTCACCTTGGCGCGCAGGCCGCGGATGAGCTCAACCATCTCGCGCGCGTGCTGTACGCCGTCGTTCACGCCGCCCAGCAGGACGTACTCGAACGTGAGCCGCTCGCGATTGCGTAGCGGGAACTCGCGAAGAGCGGCCATCAGCTTCTCGATCGTCCACTTCTTTGTAATCGGCATGACCTGCGTCCGCAGGGCCTCGCTGGGCGCGTTCAGTGACACTGCCAGCTTGGGGCGAACTGGCTCCGCCCCAAAGTCGGCGATGCGGGGCACGATCCCCGAGGTCGATACCGTCATGCGCGACTCGGGAATACCGACGGCGTCGACCAGGAGCCGCACCGCCTGCATAAAGTTGTCGTAGTTCAGGAAAGGCTCGCCCTGGCCCATGAACACCAGGTTGACCCGGTCGCGCTCCATCTCGACCTGCTGGTCGTTCAGGACCGCCAATTATCTGTCCGACGATCTCGCCCGCACTTAGATTGCGCTTCAGTCCCAGCAGTGCCGTCATGCAGAACGCGCACTCAACCGCGCAGCCCACTTGGCTGGAAACGCAGATCGTGGCGCGTTCCCAACGACCTTTACCACCGCCGACATCCCGATCCCACCCTTTCGCCAACTGCGGGCGCAAAGGATGGGGCACCCGCGCTCAGGCTCGCGCAATTCTGCATCGCCATCCTCAGAACCGTCGCCGGCCTCGCCGCCATCACCTTCGGGCATCCAGACCGTCTCGACGCTTTGACCATCCGAGAATCCCAGCAGGTAACGGACGGTTCCGTCGGTAGAGACAAACTTTTTCTCGATCCGCGGCGAACCAACCGCGTAGCCAGCCTCCGTCAGTTGCTGGCGGAAGGCAGAAGGCAGGGTGGTGAATTGCTCCAGCGCCGACCACCTTTGCCGGTATAAGCCGTCCAAGAGCTGTCGGAGGCGGTAGGGAGCCTGGCCAAAGCCCTCCACGACTTCCGTAAGTTGTTGAATAGAAAGGCTCAATAGTTCGGTATGTTGCGGCTGGCTCATGCATCCAATATGCTGATCGGTTAGATTCCTGTGCGCCCGACGACGCTGCGGGCGAATTATCGAGTGAGCGACTATTTTATCCCGCAACCGGGCCAACCAACAGGGTAGGAAGACGACACCGGGCCGCGGAAGTTCAACAGGAGTACGCCTCCGTCTCGCATGGAGTGGCGAGAAGTAAATGGTTGAAGAGGTCCGCAATATACAACGTGAGGTTTTGCCCAACGGGCTGACTATCCTGACCGAGCAGATGGACCACATTCGCTCCGTCTCGATGGGGATCTGGGTGAAGTCCGGCTCGCGCCACGAGGATCCGCGTGTCAATGGCATCTCGCATTTTGTGGAGCACATGGTCTTTAAGGGCACGACCAGCCGTTCCGCAGAGGACATTGCGCGGCAGGTGGACTCCATCGGCGGCAACATGGACGCCTTCACCGGCAAGGAAACCATCTGCTTCAACATCAAGGTCCTGGATGAGCATCTGCCAATTGCGGTTGATGTCCTAAGCGACATGGTCTTGCACCCGGTGTTCGACGTGAAGGAGATCACGCGCGAGCGCGGCGTCATCCTGGAAGAAATCAAGATGGACGAGGACAATCCCGATTATCTGGTCCATGAGATCTTTACCCAAAATTTCTTCAAGGACCACCCGCTGGGCAAGCCAATCCTGGGGACCAAGGAGACAGTCCGTCGCTTCGATCAGGAGGCGACGCTGGGGTATTACGGCAGCAAGTTTGCTCCCAACAATCTGATTGTCTCGGCAGCCGGAAGTGTTAGCCATCACGAGTTTGTCGAGCTTCTAAGCAAGCAATTTGGGCAGTTGGTGGCCGGTTCCAACGGCTGGCACGACACGCCACCCAAGACCAACTCGCGCATTATTCTGCGCAACAAGAAGGCGTTGGAGCAGGTGCAGATTTGCCTCGGGGTTCCGTCCTACCGCATCAGCCACGAGAAACGCTATGTTTCCTACATCCTGAACACGCTCTTGGGCGGCGGCATGAGTTCGCGGCTGTTCCAGAATGTGCGGGAAAAGCAGGGACTGGTCTATTCCATCTTCTCCGAGCTGAACCCCTTCCGCGATGCCGGGCTGCTGTCGGTCTATGCCGGCACGTCGCGTGAATCCGCGCCGAAGGTGGTGCAGGCAGTGGTGAACGAGTTCCGCCAACTGAAGCAGAATGCCATCTCCGAGGAAGAGTTGAAGCGCGCCAAGGACCAGCTCAAGGGAAGCCTCATGCTGAGCCTGGAGTCCAGCACGGCGCGCATGTCGAACCTGGCCCGTCAGGAAATGTATTACGATCGCTTTTTCGGGATGGACGAAATCATCCAGCGCATTCAGGCGGTCACCATCGAAGACCTGCTGCAATCGGCAAATGAACTGTTCCAACCCGACTTGATTGCCGTCACCGTGCTCGGCAACCTGAATGGGCTGAAAATCACGCGTGGATCGCTGGCGTGCTGAAAAGACTTTTTTCCAGCGCGACCGTCCAATAAGAGGGGCGGCCTTTGACATCGGTTTGCGGCTGACGAATAATCTCGCTTGTAGGTTCCGCAGGACGCGGCTTTCTCTCCCATGCAAAATCTGCTGCCGTGTTCCGCGGCGACGAACGTTCCGAGCTGACCCAGGAAGGTTACATCCATGCGCAGACGTAATCGTGATCGCGGCTTCACCCTGATCGAACTGCTGATCGTCGTCACCATCATTCTGATCATCGCGGCTTTCACCATCCCCAAGCTCACTAAATCGCAGATTCCAGCCCACGAAGCCTCGGCTATCGCCAGTATCAAGGCCATCAACGAAGCGGAGATGATCTTCGCCAGTACCCATCCAGACCAGGGATTCACCGCGGACCTGGCGGTTCTGGGTGGCACAGCGCAAGGGGGTGGCGAGCAGACTCTCGACAACGTTACGGCCAGCGGTCGCAAGAGCGGCTACACCTTCACCTACACGCCGGGCGAGAAAGTGAACGGCGCCATTCGGTCCTACACTCTTACCGCCGTACCCGACCAGGTGGGCACCACCGGGCAGCGCCGGTTTTTCTCCGACGAATCGGGTGAGGTCCACTACAACGGGGGCGGCGTAGCCGACGTGTCCAGCCCGGTCCTTCAGTAGAGTACTGTGGGCGGTAGCGGGTCCATCCGAGTAGGTAGAGGAGCAAGGTATCTGCTGTCCGAGGCGATGCGAAATGGTGTCAAGCAGCCCTTGCCAGAGCTGTTCATCTAACGACTAGACTTTCCAATGTCAACTCCACAGTTTCGATTGCGGCGGACGATTCCCGGCCTCCTGCTCGTACTTTGCTCCGTCCATCTCATGTCGCAAACTGACGTCCGCGCGCTGGCCGGCAAGGTGGACCAGCGCTACGACCACATGCACACGCTCGAAGCGCAGTTCACGGAAACCTACAAAGGCGCCGGCATGACCCGCACGGAAAGCGGAACTCTGCGGCTGAAGAAACCGGGGCGAATGCGGTGGGACTACGATCAGCCACGTCCCAAGTTGTTCCTCACCGATGGAAGCACGGCGTGGTTCTACGTTCCAGGTGAGCTTCAGGCACGCCGTACGCCTGTGAAACAACTTGAAGACCTGCGCTCTCCTCTGCGTTATCTTTTGGGCAAGACCAAGCTCGAAAAAGAACTGGACGGTCTCTCATTGGCCCCTGACGTCAAGCCCTTCAACCCAGGCGACGTAGTCCTGCGAGGAGTTCCCAACGGACTGCGGGAGCGAGTGGCGCAGACTCTGCTCGAAGTCACTTCTGATGGTTTGATTTCACGTATTGTCGTCGAGGAACTCGACGGCTCGGTGACCGAATTTCGCTTTCTTCAGCAGCGCGAGAACGTCGAAATACCAGACCAGCAGTTCCACTTCGCGCCCCCGGCTGGAGTGGAGGTGGTAGCAGGGACAGAATTCATGGAATGAAGCATTGCGGATTCAGCTCTTAGCATCTTGCAATTGGCCTTGGCTCACCCACCGGCGTCGGCGTTAAATGCTGATGGCTGATTACTAAGTGCTAAACTACCTCCAGACCCTCCAAGGAAAACTTCGTACTTTATGGCCGAATATGTAATCAGGATGGCCGACGAGCAAGGCCACATGCTGCAGCAGATGGAGCATGGGACCTCGGAGGTAGAAATCCGCGATCGCTTCGCCCAGCAAGGGTTCCTGGTCTATTCGGTCAAGCCCAAGGGTCTGCTCACGGTCGACCTCCGCTTGCCGCAACGCCGCAAAGTCCCGCAAGACCAGTTTGTCATCTTCAACCAGCAGTTCTTGACCTTGATTCATGCCGGCTTGCCGATCATCCAGTCCCTGGAACTGCTGATTAAGCGGCAGCGCAATCCCTTCTTCCGTTCGGTTTTGCAGAACGTGCGCGACCGGTTGCGCGGTGGCGAGTTGCTGTCGGAGGCATTCGCTGCCCAGAAAGTCTTTCCCAAGGTCTATACGACTACGCTGCTGGCGGGAGAAAAGAGCGGCAACCTCGAAGAGGTGATGGCACGCTTCATTTCGTTTCAGCGCCTGTCGGTAAGCTTTCGCAAGAAGCTAGTGGCCTCGCTGGTGTATCCCACGCTGCTGGTTCTCATGCTGTTCGTGATGTTGACCTTCCTGATCACCTTTGTGGTGCCACAGTTCGCCAACCTCTATCACCAACTGGGATCTGAGCTGCCTCCGATGACCGCCGTGATGCTGGCCATCGGCGTCAACGCCAAGCAATACTTTCCTTATGCGGTGCTGGTGCTGGCCGGTGGCGGGTTCCTCCTCTGGCGCTGGATGAAGAGCGACAAAGGCGCTACGCAGATGGATCGTTTCAAGCTGAAGATTCCCCTGCTGGGCGACATCTGGTTGAAATATCAGGTAGCGGTCTTCTCGCGCATGCTTGCAACGCTGTTGTCGGGAGGCCTGTCGCTCGTGCCATCGCTGGAAACTTCGGGTGAGTCCATGCAGAGCCGCCTGATGGCGCACGGTATTGAGCAGGCTACCCGAGGCGTGCGGGAAGGACAGAGTCTGGCCCGCAGCCTGGAGCAGACCAGGGTTTTCCCGGAAATGTCGGTGGAGATGATGGAAGTTGGCGAATCCACCGGCGCCTTGCCGGCCATGCTGAATTCCGTGGCCGAGTTTTATGAAGAAGATGTGCAGAACGCGCTGGCTACTGCGATGTCGTTGATCGAGCCTATCATTCTGATCATCATGGGCGTGGTGGTAGCCTTTGTGCTGATTTCGCTCTACCTGCCGATTTTCAGCCTGGGCGCAGGGGGAATCCACTAAGAACAGTGGATAGTGATTAGTGGGTAGTGGATAGTTTCGGCGTAGCACGAATGACTGCTAAGAGCTAACGGCTAAGAACGAAAGGCGAAAAGCGGTAACTATGGTAGACCCCAAAAAAACGATTTTTGTCGATGGCGGCAACGGAAATCCCGCCCCGACACAAGACGAAGTGGAACACGGTAAAGATCTGGCGCATCGCTATCGTTGCGAGTTCGTGGACCTGAAGAACTTTCACATTCAGCACGAACTGTTTCGCAAGATCCCCGTGGATCTGATGTTCCGCTACAACTTCGTGCCGCTCGAAGACCGGCCTGATGGGCGGCTGGTTGTGGCCATTGCCGATCCCAGCCAACTGATGATGATCGACGAGATCGGTCTCCTGCTGGGCCGGCGCATCACGACCAAGGTCGCAAGCCTGTCGCAGATCAACGACATCCTGAAGAAGACCGAACAGTCACAGCGTGTGCTGGAAGAAGCCAGCGAAGGCTTCGCTCTCGACGTCATCGCCGAAGACGAGGACTCCGACGAGACCATTTCCATCGAGAAGCTCACGGCGGAAACGGACATCAATCCCATCATCCGCCTGGTGGACACAACCATCTTCACCGCCTTACAGCGGCGCGCCAGTGACATTCACATCGAAACCCGCGACGATTCTGTGGTCATCAAGTACCGTATTGACGGCGTGTTGCAGCAGGCGATGCAGCCCATCGCCAAAGAGCACCACTCGACCATCATCTCGCGTATCAAAGTGATGAGCGAGCTCGACATCTCCGAGCGCCGTGTACCGCAGGACGGGCGTTTTCGCGTGCGCTATCTCGGCCGCTCGATTGACTTCCGCGTCTCGATCATGCCCTCGATTCACGGTGAAGACGCGGTGCTCCGCGTGCTCGACAAAGAGTCGATGAGCGAGAAGTTCCACAAGCTAACCCTCGACGTGGTGGGCTTTAGCGACGAAGACTTGCACAAGTTCCGCCGCTACATCAAAGAGCCTTACGGCATGGTCCTGGTGACGGGGCCAACCGGTTCCGGCAAAACGACCACCCTCTATGCGGCGTTGAACGAAATCAAAGCCGACGAAGACAAGTTCATCACCATCGAAGACCCGGTCGAGTACCAGATTCGCGGCATCACCCAGATTCCGGTGAACGAGAAGAAGGGACTGACCTTCGCCCGCGGGCTGCGCTCTATTTTGCGTCACGATCCCGACAAGATCATGGTGGGCGAAATCCGCGATACGGAAACTGCGCAGATCGCCATCAATGCCGCGCTCACCGGGCATCTGGTGTTTACCACCGTACACGCCAACAACGTGGTGGACGTTCTCGGCCGCTTCCTGAACATGGGCGTGGAGGCTTACAACTTCGTCTCCTCGTTGAATTGCATTCTGGCGCAGCGGCTGGTGCGGCTGGTCTGCGAGTTCTGCAAGAAAGAGGTGCACTACTCAGTGGAGGAGTTGGAGGCCAGCGGATTGAATCCGCAAGAATGGGCGAGCATCCCGTTCTACGAAGGAGAGGGTTGTATCGAGTGCTCAGGAACCGGCTTCCGGGGGCGATCGGCCATCCACGAGTTACTGGAGTTGACCGACAACGTGCGGGAGATGATTCTGGCCAAGCGGCCCAGCAGCGAGATCCGGCGCGCCGCGCGTGATGAAGGAATGCATTTCCTTCGTGAGTCGGCGCTGGATAGAGTGAGGCGTGGCCTGACCACCTTGAAGGAGATTAATAAGGTCACGTTCATTGAGAGCACACGATAGAAGAAGGGACGATTTCGGGTAGTGCGACAGCCGAAATGAATCCGGGGTCGCAACCGGAAACCTGATTCGTTCGTGGAACGGCAGTTTGAGGTAGGCGGAAATGAGCCGCGCAGCGGCGAGATTTGTGTTAGCCGCGGGCGTGAGCCCGCGGTCGAAGGGAAAATCTATCCAGCCGCGGAGCGGCGGCACTAGCTCTTCCATGGCACCTTCGTAATCTTGACAGCGACGGCCGCGGCAGTACACTGGAGAAGACTGAGGGTCCGCGTGATCGGAGTTCGGTGGAGTATGTACTGATTAGGCAATCCGACTATGGATCACTGGTGATTGTAAGTTGTTGTTTTTCAAGTACCTACGTGTAAGTCAAATAGAATCTATCAATTGCCGACACTTTTTTCGGCATCTCGGATTTTCAACGATTTACGATGAGTATCAACGATATAAGTCCTTTGATATGAATCATTAACGTATAACTCTTTTGTTGTCTATTATGTGCAAGGATTTCTTGCTTAAGTTGTTGATTTCAGGATCAACTGGGAGGGGGGAGGGTAGCCCGAGTGCTCAACCTGTTCCCCATCCGCGAACGCAATCGGATTGTCGCTTGCAGTTTATTAGAGAGTAAATGGCTGAACACCACATTCCGCGTCCCCGGCTGGCCTGCGAGATAACCGCCGAGCATGTGGTGACGGCGCGAGCGGGCGACGGTGGACAGACGCTGGCCGCCGCCGCTGCGCAGCGGCTGCCGGAGGGCGCGCTCACCCCGGGACTAGCGCAGGCGAATGTCGCCGCGCGCGACATTTTGGTGGCCGCGCTGCGCGATTCGCTGGCCGCCGTTGCCAGCCGTACCGGCGACCTCTGCCTGGTGATTCCTGATGCCGCAACCCGCATCATGCTACTGGACTTCGATACCTTGCCGGACAAGCCGCAGGAAGCCGATGCGGTGGTGCGCTTCCGCTTGAAGAAGTCGCTGCCTTTTGAGGTGGACCAGGCGTCGGTTTCCTTCGATCGTCAGGGCACGTCGGATCCCGTGAGGGTGGTGGCAGCGGTGACTCCGCGCGCCGTCTTGGAAGAGTACGAGTCGCTGGTCCGTGAGGCGGGATACAATCCGGGCGCTGTGCTGCCCTCGATGATCGCTGCCCTGGGTGTGGTGGATGCCTCGCGCCCGACCATGGTCATCAAGGTTGAACGCGGGACTACAACCTTCGCCATCGTCGATCAAAATCAGTTGCGCCTCTATCGCGCGCTGGAGAATGGCGGCTCGGCGGTGACCGGCGAATCCCTTGTTGATGACGTGAACACCTCGCTGGTTTACTTTGAAGATCGATATGCGGTGGGAGTGGATCGGGTGCTGGTGATAGGGGTTGAATCCCCACAGGAGTTGCAAAGAGCACTTAGCGCGACCGCCGATATCCGGGTTGAAGAACTGGTTTCCGCCAGCATGGCAGGCGCCGCTGCGGGCAGCGTGCCGCGTTCGGCGCTCGCGGGCGTCGTGGGAGCGCTGGCATCCTGATGCGTTTCGATATCAATCTCGCCAGCCAGCCCTACGAAGCTGCCCAGCAATTCCGCCGTCGCATCGGCGCGGTTGTGGCGGCTCTTGGCTTGCTTGCCGTGTTACTCGTCGGCTATATCGTCTATCAGCGAATTCATTCTCGCGATATCAACCAGCAACTGTCCGAGGTCCGGCACGAGATTGACAGCCTCAACCAGGAAGAAGCACAGGCGCGGGCCACCTTGAATAAGCCGGAGAACCGCGATGTCGCCGACCGGTCGCAGTTCCTCAACCAATTGTTTGCGCGCAAGTCTCTGTCATGGACGCGAGTTTTTGCGGGGATGGAACGCATCGTGCCACCGGATTTGCATGTCGTCTCCATGAAGCCGGAGTACAACAAAACCAACGACCTGATTCTGCACGTGGTGGTGGCGACGGGTTCGCGGGATCGCGCCGTCGAGCTGGTTCGACGCATCGAAAAGTCCCCTCATTTCCGCCAGGCAGAGATCGTGGCCGAAAATGTGACCGCCAATGGCGGTGATCAGGGCGCCGGCCAGGGCAATATCCAATTCGATATCGCGGCCGTGTACCTGCCGAGCGCATCCGACGGAGATGCGGCGGAGGAAGACAAGGGTGGGGATAACAGCGGCGGCAGGCCGCGGAAAGCCGCGGCTAGGCCATCGGCCGCTCCGGCAGTCTCCAGGACCCCGGCAGCCAACCCGCTTCCGGCGCAAGTGCAGGCTCAGAACCAGTCACGGGCGGGGGCGGTGCAGGAGAAGGGGCACTGATGGCCAGCATCGGGGAGATTCGCAAGAAGTGGATGCCCGCCCTGATCGGGCTGGCCGTGCTCGACCTGGCTTGTGTTGGGTATTTGCTGTCGCCGGCGGGACGCTCGCGCCAGGCGCGCCAGCGCGAGTACTACGAATTGCGTGCCCAGTTGACCGCCAAGCGGCAGGAGGTGATGCCGACGCGTGGCATGGACCACAAGCTCAAGCAGGCGTCGCAGGACATTGACAGTTTCAACGAGCAGCGATTTCCGGCGCAATATTCAGCCGTGGCGGAGGAACTCGGCAAGCTGGCAGCGGATACCGGCGTCCACCTTGCCGGCGTGAAATATGACGAAAAGGACGCAGCGATTGAAGGATTGCGCAAGTTGGATGTCGAGATCACGCTCTCCGGCGCCTATTTGCAGGAAGTCAAGTTCATCAACGCGCTGGAGCGGGACAAGATGTTCTTCCTGATCGACGGTGTTAACCTGGCCGAACAACAGGGCAACGTTCGCTTGCAATTGAAGCTGGAAACTTACCTGCCCGGCGGGACGGCAGCATCGTGAAGCTTGGCACCGAAAACAAGACGAAGACCATCATCGCATTGGTGTTGGTGGTGCTGGCGGCGGTCCTGCTGGTGCGTGAGTTCCGTGGCGGGGAACAGGATGCTGCTCCTGCGCCCCGGCCCGCAGCCTCGGGACCGCAATCTTCTTCAGGCACGGCTTCGCGCGCATCTGGCGGCAACCCGCAGGCCCGCAAGAGGCCTCCTGCCCAGCTGGCGCAGACGCTGGATCCCACCCTGCGCTTCGACTTACTGAAGGCCAGCGAAGATGTGACCTACAAAGGGACGGGACGCGATATCTTCCGTTCGCAGCCGGAGCCTGCTATCCCCACGCCGCTTCCGCCCGATAAGCAGCCCAATGCTGTGCAGACACCGCCTCCACCCCCGCCTATCGAATTGAAATTCTACGGCTTTGCCAGTCGCAAGGACGGCTACAAGCGCATTTTCCTTCTCAAGGGTGAAGACGTTTTCATCGCTAAGGAAGGCGACATTGTTGACCGGCGTTACAAGATTGTGCACATTGGACAGAACTCGGTGGACGTCGAGGATGTGCTGACCAATAACCATCAAACGCTTCCGTTGGTGGCGGGATGACTTCCTGCAACATCCGCTCCGCGCCGCCGTCTATGCAATTAAGAGTGAGCCGTCGCATGTCGCAGCCCATCTCCGTCCCGGAAGAGCGATCAGCGCGCCTCGGACCTCCATTCCACAATGACGCGGCGGTTGGCCTGCGCCGTCATGAGCGCGAGGGCGGCTATTTGCTGCTGGCTGTCTTGCTGATGATGGCGTTCATGATCATCGCTGCCAGCATCGAAGCTCCCCAGATGGTGCAGCAGATTAAACGCGACCGCGAGGAGGAGATGATCCATCGCGGCACCGAATACGCCCGCGCCATCAAGAAGTACTACAAGAAGTTTGGCCGCTATCCGGCGAACCTGGAGCAGCTCGACAACACCAACCAGATTCGGTTCCTGCGCAAGCGCTACAAAGATCCGCTCACCAAGGACGGCAAGTGGAAGATTCTCAACTACGGTGATATTCAGACGCTGCTGAGCGCCAACACGCCGGGAACGCCCGCTGCAGCTCTGGCTGCCCAAGGCCAAAGTTCATTCGGGCAGCCCAGCGCAGCGACTTCCGTGAGCACGACCGGGTTCGGGAGCAGCCAGTCTGCGTTGAGCCCTGCGAACGTTGTGTCCGCTTCCACCACCGGCTTTGACTCCAGCAGTACGTTCGCTTCCCAGCAACAAACTGGTGCAACCGGAAATACGGCTTCGGGCTTTGCTGGAAACTCGCCGCAAGGCAACGCTCAACAGCAAAATAGTCCCTTCGCGAATACCTTCAACTTGGGATCAAGTGGCGCCTCCAACACCAACCAGCCGGGAAGTGCGGGCCTGAATCAGCCGGGAAGCACGAGCTTTGGCGCAAATTCCGCTGGCGGGACCCAGACTTTCGGTGGAGGCGCCATCGTTGGCGTCGCCAGCTTGGACAAGGACCCGACTATCCGCGTCTACAACAAGAAGAAGACTTACAACGAGTGGGTTTTCATTTACAACCCAATGATGGACCAGCAAAACGTCCTGTTGCGCGGACCGTATCAGCCAACGACGATTGGCGGAGCTCAAGTGGGAACTCCGGCGGGACAGATGAACAATCAGCAGAGCGGCTTTGGTCAGCAGCCAAGTGGCTTCGGTCAGCCATCCAGCGGTTTCGGCCAACAGCCGAATTCGCCTCAGCAGACTCCGCCGGTGAATCAGGTCCCGTATGACGGAAACAAGTACTAGCGCTCATATCATGTCCTGTCGGCAAGGAATCGATGGCCCGACAGCTAACAGCGCCCCAATCAGCAATGGCAGGCTTCCAATGACATGAGCCGCGAGCCAGTTTCTTGGTTACTCCGCAACGAAATATTTTCTGCAGATGATCCCAGTGCTGGCGACTATCCACTATTCGCTGACCACTTTCTCGTGAACTCCACCAGCAACTGCAACCGCTGTCGCGCATGTCCGGAATCAATGGCGTAAGCCGCCAGCGGAACGGCGTCGCCTATGCGGTCGGCGTGTCCGGCAGCCACCAGCGCAGCAGCGGCATTGAGCAAGACCACGTCGCGACGGCAGGAACGTTCGCCATCCAGAATGGCGCGAATGATGGCTGCGTTCTGCGTTGCGTCGCTTCCAGCGATTTCACTCAGCGGCGCGCGTTGCAGGCCGAAGTCTTCCGGCGCTACTTCATACACTCGCACATTCCCGTTGCGCACCTCGGCGATCTTGCTGGGGCCGGAAATGGTGATCTCGTCGAGTCCATCGCGTCCGTGAACGACCAGCGCGCGCCGCAGGCCGAGTTCGCTCAGCGCCTCAGCCAGCTTCTCCACCAGATCGGCGGAATACACCCCGACAACCTGCGCCGACGCGCGCGCCGGATTGGTGAGCGGCCCCAGCAGATTGAAGACGGTACGCAGCCGCAACTCGCGCCGCGCTGGCTGCACGTATTTCATCGCGGAGTGCATCGCAGGCGCGAATAGAAAGGCGATGCCAGTTTCGCGGAGACAGGCAGCCAAGCGCGCGGGCGGCAGATTGATGTTGACTCCGAGCGCCTCCATCACATCAGCCGACCCGCACTTCGAGCTGATGCTGCGATTGCCATGCTTGGCAACTCGCACTCCAGCGCCGGCAATGACCAGCGCAACTGCGGTGGATATGTTGAAGGTCCCGCTGGTGTCACCGCCAGTGCCGCAGGTGTCCACCAGCGCATCGCGTTCGGTGCCGCTCAGGTCGAGCGCTTCACCGTCCTCCGACTGCAACGGTACGGCCGCCTCGCGAATGGCCTGCGCGAAGCCGACAATCTCCTCCACTGTCTCGCCCTTCATGTGCAGCGCCACCAGCAGCGCCGCAATTTGCGCGTCGGTGGCCTCGCCGCGCAAAATCTGCGACATGACCTCGCGCGCTTCTTGGCGGGTCAGCGAAGAACGGTGGTTCGCGACTTTGTGCAGCGCATCGAGAAGCATGAGTCAGTAGCCAGTAGTCAGTAGCCAGTGTCCTTAATTACTGGCTCGGCGGAGGCGCAGTCGTCTTCTTGGTCGTGCTGGTGTGAGTGCCTGTTCCCGTGCTCTTGTGGGTTGCCGTCACCGGATGCCGCGGATCGATGATCTTGATGTGCGTGATCTTCGGCGGATTATAAGGACGGTTACTGTTCGGGCTGCTGGGTAGCCGCGCAATTTTCTTGACCACGTCAAGGTCTTCGCACTGGCCGAAGATGGTGTGTTTGCCGTTCAAGTGTGGCGTGGGAACCTCAGTGATGAAGAACTGTGAACCGTTGGTATTCGGGCCGGAGTTCGCCATCGCCAGGCGACCAGGTTGGTCGAAGGTCAAGTCCGGAGTGAACTCGTCTTTGAAATCGTAGCCGGGTCCTCCGGTTCCGTTGCCCGCCGGATCGCCGCACTGGATCATGAACTCCGGAATCACGCGATGGCAGATGGTTCCGTCGTAAAGCGGAGTGTGCATCATCTGGCCAGTCTTGGGATCCTTCCAGGCTTTTTTCCCGGTGGCGAGCCCAATGAAGTTGGCGACCGTCAGCGGCGCCTTGTCGGGAAACAGCGTGCAGGAAATGTTGCCGTCGGTGGTTTCGATGATCGCGGTCGGCTCTTGTGGTGCGGTTGTCGTTCCCTGAGAGCCGGCCGACGAAGCGCCGCTCGTGGTCTGTCCAACCGCCAAGGCGGTCAGGCTAAGACAAAGAATTGCTGTTACCAGATTACGCATAATCTCTCCATCGGTATTGAACTCAGCCGGCCCAATGGGCTTGGCTGTTTACTGGAACTCATCTCATCAGTCATTCATTTTGTGTTTGTATCAGGGCACGACTTCAAGTCGTGCCGAATGACGTGCAACAAAAGCCTGGGCTTCAGCCCCTGCAATACCAGGGTCAGGGGCTCAAGCCTAAATCATTTCTGACCCTGCTGCGGCACGTCTGAAGACGTGCCCTGATACAGTACGATTTACGAGATAGGCTTCGTCTGCAGTCCAACTTTGATTTGCCGAGTTTCCAGTGCCAGCTCTCCTTGGGAAGGTTTGCTGGTTCGTTAGCACTATACGCCCCCTCTCGTCGCGACACGTAAAATCAACAACTTAGACATCATTTGGTCGCAAAATATTGTGTCTAAAGGAGTTATATGTTAAGCTATAGATTCCTATGGACTTAAGGGCCGAAAATAGGAGAGATGCGTCAGTTTCGGGCCGCCAGAGCTATGTAAATACATGTAATTATGTAATGCCTAACAAGCCAGCAAATCGCTACCCCTACCCCTCCCTCTGTAAAACATGGAGAATCAATAGTTTACGTATATATTTCTATCGCAAAAAATTCCATCCAAAGGAGTTACACGTAAAATATAGATTCCTATGGACTTAGCAGGCGAAAGACGGGCGATCTGGCCACTGACCACTGGCAACTGGCTACTGACCACTGAGTACTGGTTTTCAAAGAGCTTTCTCGATCCTCACACTCAGTGCGACCGGCGAAGACACAACAACCTCACTCCTCGCACTTCCTGAATACCGCAGCAGGCCGCCGTTGGCAAGAGGCCCTGGTCACAGACGTCTGTGACGCGAAGAGGAGCTGAACATCACCAAAGCAGAAGCACTTCGGGTAGTGCCCCGGCACCCTGCATTACGTGGCACTATCTGTTTGACATCGCGAGGCGTCGAAATTAGGGTGACAATAGGTTCAACACGACCCGAGGACAAATTGCGTATGACCGGAATACGGTTCATCACCGACGAAAATGGCCGCAAGATAGCCGTTCAAATCGACCTGAAAAGATACGGCGCGGTGTTAGAGGACTTGTGGGACGTGCTGATTTCGGAATCGCGCCGCAAGGAAAAGCGGATTCCGCTGGAAAAGATCGAAGCGGACCTTGTAAAACGCGGCCGGCTGCGTGTGTGACCATTTCGTCGAGGTGAAAGCTACGACAAGAGGGCCGGAGGGAAAATGCCGAGTTCGACGCTGTTTGCCAGTCAAAGCGAATTAGACAAGGTAAGACTCTCCTCAAGCGTAACCGTTCGACGGTATCGAGAGATGGAAAGCAAGCAGGACCGCATCGGGCTGGCTGACTTCATTCAGGAACGCCTTTTAGAACGATATATCACTCCACTGGAGGCAGTTCCTATCAAGAAGAAGAATGGTTTTCTGATGATGGCTTCCGCGTGTCTCTTGATCGAAACCCTAGAGTCTTTCTATCGAGGTTGGCCATCGTCGCACGAATCCCTAAAGCCCAGCCAGATTGACAATCCTTGTAAGCCAGCTGATCCGAAGAAAACCAACTCGTCGAAGAGCGAGGTAGCGTTCTGTTATTTTTTCCATCGTGAGCCTGCATTCGCCCCGTTTCGGTCGGTTGCAAGTGACTTCTATAAGTGCGTTCGCTGCGGAATTCTTCATCAGGGTGAAACAAGTGGGGGCTGGCAAATTCGTCGAGACGGCATGCTATTTGACGGCCGGGGCCCGAATCAACGGGTCAATGCAACCAAATTCTTAGCCGAGCTTCATCTGGCACTTGCAAGCTATGGGAAGAAGCTGTGGGAAGCCGATTGGAATGAGGAAATCTGGAGTTTGTTCCGGACAAAGATGGATTCCATCATTGTGCATAGCAAGTCTAAACCTTGAATTGTCATCGGAAGAAACAGCTGGATTGGGAGCCGCCTGTTTTTTGACCCTTGTTCTAGTCACCTTTTCAGTGGCGATTATTGCATGGCATCAACGATTGGAACAGTGATGTCGCCATAGTTAGCCTTCACGTCTTGCTCGATGGGTGGTCACGGGAAGGGTACCAACCTTCAGTGGAAAGTGCGGCAAACATTGACCTCCGTGAACCAGTCCGGCGTCTTGAACGCTCCGACGAATTCGGATGGGACGGACGTGTGACAAAAGCCATTATCATTGCCATACTCGGTTTGGCGACACTGACGTCATGCAGGAGCTCGCCGGACGGTGATATACGTGCCATTCATACTGTGCGCCTTCACAATCTTGAGAAGACGAAGTTGAGCGGGAACGCTCTTTTGTTGTCGGGGTGGACACTTGACGACGAACTCAACGTGGTCATGCTGTACAGCGAGACGGACAAACCGTGCAATGTGGATACCTCTAAGGAGGTTGTCGCCGCGCAATATGAGGTTGTTCGAGATAATGGGAAGCACGTTTTTGCTTGGCAGCTTCAGCCGAATGATCGCGAGGCTGGCTGTGTCCTTGAGTTTGCTCGTATCGGCCCCGGCGACGACCAATCAAACCCACAGCAGAAGTAGCGGCCCGCGGTTACGCTAGCCGGGTGGCCCACACATTCGCGGTTTTTTGCGAATGTGTGGGAACAAGAGACAGCGCCCTGTGCTCCACGTTGCAATTTGACGATCGAATTGATAATCCAGGAAGGCGGCACGGGACTGCAGGCGTTCCCTCACTCTTCGACTACGTTCAGGGCAGGCTCCAATCAAAACAAGGTTTGGTGGGGCACCCTCGGCACGTGGCTTTAACTGAACGGGTTGGTCTCGGCAGCCAATTCTTCAATGTCCATCGGTCGCAACCCGAGACGTTCGGATAGGTCCTTAGGCGTGGTCACTAGGACAGGAGAATTAATCACTTTCCTTTTCTGATTCACAACCCTCCAGAACCTTTTGTCCATTGTCAAGAATGCGTCGAGCCGTGCCTCTTCAGCGGTCCAGAGGTGATAAGCGTCATCTACATGAGCGTCTCCAGCGAGCTTGCTGATTTGCAGAAATCTGTGATGTTTGATCGACCGGAAGAACTCCATTTGTTCAGCTTCGGTGGTACCAATACTGGCGTTTGCTCCAATCAGGATCGACCTTTGAATGGGACACAGAACTAGGGTGATCGGTATGTTCCGAAGCAGGTTTATTCCAAGGTAGCCGTTACTGCGGCCTTTCTGGCGCAGCTGTTCCATTCTCATTTCATTTGAGCTGAAAAACTCGAGATCTCCCTCTCTTGCGAAAGCACAGAGAGCAGCAAGGTAGGGGAGCTGCTCTCTGCGAAAAGTCTCATTGTCCCTCGGCGGGAAATGGACTCGCCGTGCCACATCAAGTGTCTGGTTATGCGGCCCCCACCTTATGACCTGTGGAGCTTCCACAGTTTTGTGGGTTATAGCATTGATCTCGATATTCCGGTCGATAAGGACTTTCATTGAATGCTTACTTTGTCGGCGCGGTCGAGATTATCCTCAGCAATGAAATCCCAAATGTCGTTAAGATCGGCGGCGGCTTCCGGGTGGAAATCGTATCCGGTCATGAACCCGACTGGGAACGGCGGGCCGCACTCTTTTCACGCAAGCGGGCTATAACCTCATCGCCGGGGATGGGCTTCACCCTGCCGCTCTTCAGGTCGTCGTAGCGGCTGTTGAGCATGTCGCGCGTCTGCACCAGCTCGTCGAAGTATCCGGCCAATGCATCTTGCAAAAGCTCGTCGGTTCCGCGTCCACTCTGTGCCGCGAGTTCGTTGAGCTTCTTTTCAACGTCGGGGGTGAAATGTACTTCCATCGGTTTCAGAGTACGGAAAAAGCTCGCTTGTAGCAAGCCGAATGACTCATTACTGCGGTGGCGCGGTGGGCTTAATTTCGGGGCGGGTGTCGCGATTGGTTTCTGACTGGATCTGCTTCGAGAGCTTTTCGACCTCGCCAAAAACACGCATCAGGTTGCCGCCGAGAATCTTATTAATATCGGCAGGCTTGTAACCTCGCTCGTACAGCGCCTGGGTGATCTTCGGCAGGTCGGCGGCGGAATCCAAACCTTGCGGCGAGCAGTCGATGCCGTCGAAGTCAGAGCCCAGCCCGACGTGATCTACGCCCGCGACCTTCACCATGTGGTCGATGTGGTCAATGAGGTCGCTGAGCGGCGGACGCGGCAGCTTCAGCGCGAGCGTGGCCTCGGCCGCGTCCAGTTGCTTTCTCAGCTCCGGCGTTTGCGGTTCCGTGAACAGCGATTGCACTCGCGCGTAATCGGGGTCGTGCTGCGCTTTGAGCTGGTTCGCCCGGTCCACGTATTTCTGGGAGATGAAGGCGGCGGGTGGCCCGGCCTACCATTACGGAGGGGCACCCGGCTGTCGGACGCGAGACGATGCGGCTGTTGGGAGGCAACCTAACCTTGCATACGGGACGAACTAGAGCGGGCCAACGATTTGCCGCAAACGATTTACAAAGCGCTGAATAAAGTGAAATAACGTCTTCGGGCGTCATTGCCCCGTCCTAGCTAAGGCGAAGGCCAGAACGGGGCAGGTTTTGACTTTGCGTTCGAGGCTTACTCTCGCCGAGATGGGGGATCCGTTCTCTCCGAGAGTCCGGCGATGTCACGTCTAGGGTTTAGCGCCGAGAACATTAGGGCCACCAGCCGCATTCGGCACCCCAATAATCAAGCCGAAGAGTCCATCCTTCTGATCATTGTAGCCAGCCGTGAAGTATAGCGCGTTAAGGATGACGCCCTGTCCGCCCGTACGGAACTCCAGTGCCCAGAGGTAGGGATTGACAATGGGTTTACCATCTTGCCCGTTAATGGTGCCTAGGAAGTCGAGAGTTACGGGATCGTAGACGAGGATTTGGCCGTTGCCAAACTGGCCGATCAGGAGGTCGCCTCCGAAGCTGCTGAAGCTGGGGGGCGCCAGCGTGATTCCCCAAGGAGCAAACAACGAACCGCTGGTGGCTATCCGTTTCAGCAGATTGCCGCTGCTGTCATACTCATCAACAAAACCACCCGGCTCTCCCATACCTTGCATATTCACTTTCGCGTACGTCACGTACAAGTTGCCGTTGATGTTCTGGATGTTGAAGGGATTGAATCCAGGTAGACCATTCGGGTCGACAAACTTGCCGGCAAAAAGGGTGTTCGTCACATTGTTGAAGTTCGTGTCAAAGACGTCGATGTGCCCGGCATTGTCGGCCGCATAGAGATAATTCACGCTGCCAACGTTGTCGATTGCAAGACCGGTGAAAAAGGCACCCTGTACCGTCGCAACCTTGATCGCCATTGTGCCCTCACCGTTGTTCCAGGCAACGATTTGCCCATCCAGGGTATCGAAGAGGAACAGCGCAGGGCTGCCGTCGGACAGGTTAAAACTTGTGGTCCCATTGAAGGCCTGACCCGTCGGCCCTGTGGGCACTCCAATAGATGGGATCGAAACAACCAATGGCTGAATGTTTCCTTGGCCGTCATAAAGAGTTGCGGTGTCCGACCCCTGATTCGAGACCCAAAACGGGGAAGTCGGGGAGAAAGCGACTCCCCAGGGATTCTTTAGATTCGGATCCGTATGCGAGGCGAGTCCCGGAACATCGGATACGAGGTTGATTTGAATGTAAGTGCCCGTGCCTGCGCTGAGACAGAGGGGGAAAACGGCAAGCAGCAATACGGCGCACAGGCCGGCCGCACGACGAACAAAATAGTCACGAGACATGGGACCCTCCTTATGGGCGTTACGGTTTCGATGGGTGGCGCGGTTTACGACGAGTGTAGGATTCTAGATGAGTGGCGCAACTTACGCGTTAAAGTGATGGCGATTGACACATGAAAGATTCACCTAGATTACGGTTCGGTGCAAACATTTGTTCACAAAACGTTTACACACATTTGACAAACGCCCAGGTTTTGCTTGGGTGGGGATTTTTGTTCGACATCACAGACGCCTCTCGGGTGACCGGCGTATGCCGCGTTTGTGCCTTGGGGACTGAAGCGGTACCAGCAAGCCGGGTGCGCCAGCCTTTCGCCTGCCTTTGGCGAAGGCCGGGAGCAAAATCCTAACGGGATATCGAAGCACAATATTTCTGGAGGGAAACCCGTGCCGCCCCTGACGGGGCTCGGGTTAATTTCCCAACTTACCCAGCACTCCGCCTTCGGCTTCGTGCTGGGCTAACTTCATTCCGCCCCTGCGGGGCTTTTTTCTTGACACCTCATTCCACCGCTGCAAACCAAACCTGGTTCTCACGCAGGCAGACTGTACATCGCTTGCTCAAGACCGCAATTTCGCGGGCCTGCAGGAACGCGCTCCACCGAAAGCTGCGGAACAACACTAATGAACCGAGCTCCAGGAACCCGGCAGGGCCGAAAATTGACACCGCTTTTGGGGAATCGCTTCTTAGCGCCAGTCTTGGGCGCCGTGATAAATGTGTAAGATCTCGATGGCTTCAGCCTTCACGGCGTAGACGACAACATAGGGGAGCGGCGTAATCGCAAGTTCTCTCGTGCCGCTGCGGTGACCGGGTCTGCCCCGATTGGGGGAGGTTTTCAGAGAACGGATACGCTGATAGATCGTGCGCACGGTCGGTTCCGCGAAATGCGGGTAGTTCTGTTGCAGATAATTCTTAATGTTCTGTAGATCGTCGGCGGCGGGGACGGTCCAACGGATACGCATTAGGCCTTGAACATGGCTTCAAGGCGGGCGTCCATTTCTTCCTCTTCGATAAACTCGCCGCGCTCGGCTGCCGCTATCCCTTTTTCGACTGCGGCCAGGAAGCGGGCTTCCTCGTCGAGATACCGGGCGACAACATTTGCCGCCAATCGCTCGGGGACAGTCCCGGCTTTCGTGGCAATCTGCGCCAGTTGTGCTTGCTGCTCGGGGGTGAGGTGTACTTCCATGGGCTCAGAGTAAGGGAAAACCTGGCTTGTGGCAAGTTGCACCGACAGGGTTTCTCCCCGTTTGAGTATGGGAGTGATTGTGGTCGAGAAAATCTCTACATGGTTCGCCGAAAAAGTCGGAAAAGCAGATTCCTCGCGGGCTGAAGCCCACTCGGAATGACAAGAATAAAGGGCTTGTAATGGCGCACCTAAAGGTGCGTCCCTTCAAGACGCGTTTCAACCGAGTTTCTTAGCAGCCTCCTACTGCGGCGGTGGCGCACTGGGCTTAATTTCGGGGCGGGTATCGCGATTGGTTTCTGACTGAATCTGCTTCGAGAGCTTTTCGACCTCGCCAAAGACCCGCATCAGGTTTCCGCCAAGAATCTTAGTAATATCCGCAGCCTTGTAACCACGCTCGTACAGTGCTTGGGTGATCTTCGGCAGGTCGGCGGCGGAATCCAAACCCTGCGGCGAGCAGTCAATGCCGTCGAAGTCGGAGCCCAGCCCGACGTGATCGACGCCCGCGACCTTCACCATGTGGTCGATGTGGTCAATCAGATCGCTGAGGGGCGGACGCGGCAGCTTCAGCGCGAGGGTGGCCTCGGCCGCGTCCAGTTGCTTTCTCACATCCGGCGTTTGCGGTTCCATGAACAGCGATTGCACTCGCGCGTAATCGGGGTCGTGCTGCGCTTTGAGCTGGTTCGCCCGGTCCACGTATTTCTGCGAGATGAAGCCGCAATAGAAGTTCACCTGCGCCACGCCGCCATTGCGGGCCAGCGCGACCAGCATGTCGTCGGTCATGTTGCGCGGGACATTGGTCAAGGCGCGCGCCGACGAATGCGAGGCAATCACCGGAGCCCGGCTGGCGACCAGCGCCTGGTAAAAGGTGCGGTCGGCAACATGCGAAATGTCCACCATCATGCCCAGACGGTTCATCTCGCGCACTACCTGGCGCCCGAAATCGGTGATGCCGTCATGGTGCTCGACTTTCTTGTCGTCGAGGTCGCCGCTGGAATCGCCCAGTTCATTAGTGTTCGACCAGGTCAGCGTCATGTAGCGCACCCCAAGGCGGTAGTAATCGCGAAGGACGCGCATGTCTCCCTGGATCGCGTGCCCGCCCTCGACGCCCAGCAGCGCTGCCAGCTTGTGCTGGCGATGCGCGGCCAGAATGTCCTGGGTGCTGAAGGCCATCATCATCTTGTCGGGATGCAGCCGCGCCTGCTCGTAAACCGAGTCAATCATGTCGAGCGCGCGCTTGATCTCGTGTCCCTTGAAGGTGGTTGGGTTCACCCAGATGGAGAAGAACTCCGCGCCCAGGTTGCCGGCCTTGATCTTGTTGAAGTCCAGGTAGCCGGTGCCGGCGTCTTGCGAGAGATCGAAGTTCTCGTCCACGAAGCGGCCGGGCGTGTCGGCGTGGGTGTCGATGATGAGCGCCGAATTGTGAATTGCGCGCCAGTGTTGCGGGGCAGGAGCTTTGGCCGGAGAGGAGGTAGCTCCTTCGGATTGCGCCGATTTCGGCGCAGGCTTTGCGCCTGGCGTTGACGACTGCGCTACGGCGAGGGCAGGGAAGAGCACCGCAGAAATCAGCAGGCGAAGGAAACTTCGCATCGCGACAATCGAGCTCCGGAGAGGAATGTTGCCGCGGTTGGATTGTAAATGAAGCGCGCCATCACACCCGGCAGACAGCCGCGGTATGCATGGTCTAGATAAACATCTAGATAAACATCTCGTCGCTGGGCCCGCCGTTGCGGCGGCGCTTCTGGCTGCTGAAGAAAGCCCCTACGCCCACGCTGATGGCCTGCACGATCCCTGAAACCTGGCGCACCGGCGACATCACCGAGTGCTGCACTTTTTCGGAGGTCTCTTCCACGCGGTCCAGGGTGCGCGTCACCATTTCGTCGGCGCGAATCACCTGCAGGCGGACACGGTCCAGCAGATCGTTCAGTGTCACATTCACCCGCTCCACGTCGGTGCGCGCGATGGTAGTCACGTGGGCGGCATTGTCCAGGACGAGGTCGATCTTGGGACGAGCGGTCTCGATGAAGGTCTTCACATCCTGCTGCATGACCTTGGCGTTCTCCAGCAGCGGGAGCACGCGCGACTGGGTCTCGTCCACGACTGACTCCAGGCGCGCGCTAAGCTTGCGCACCGCCAGATACAGGGCAAGCAAAATCAGCATTTGCAGCACGACCGCGGCTGCGGTGATGGCGATGAAGATGGTCAGTTTTTCGTCCATGCGGTTCTCAGCGCGTTAGGGAACGTTGGGCGTCGCGCCCTCGACTTCTTCGCTGGTCGCTTCCCGGTAAGCCTGGCGTCCGGCCTCGTAGGCGGAACGAATCTGGTCCTTCTGCTGATTCAGATAGTCGCGGCCCTTGTCGGCCCAGGTGCCAGCCTGCTCGCGGGCCTGGCGGGCCCGCTCTCTTACCGTGTCAGGAAGGTCTTCCGCCGCCGCGCGAATGCGCTGCCGGGTCTCGTCTCCGGCCTTGGGAGCGTACAGGATCCCCACCGCTGCGCCGATGCCCAAACCCGCCAAAAACCACAAGAAACCACTGCCCTCGCGATCAGACATGATTGCCTCCATACGAAAACTCTGCGCGTCCCGATGCTAGCACCCGTATTACAGAATTACAAACTGGCGGATGCCTGTTTCGCCTCAAAACCTTTCTTCAAAAGCGCTATTTGCCCGGCGTGATAGACGTTGTGCTGGATCACTCCGTGGGCTTCGTCGTAGAACGTCCTTTTTCCGGCAGCCGATAGCGCATCCAGCCGCGGCAGGATCAAGTTTCGCCAGCGCTTCGCGTAACTTCTGATTGGACGCGCGAAACTCCTCCCGGGTTTTCTGCCAGTTGGCTTCGGTGGGTTCGGGCGTCGCAGGGAAGTTGAGCGCCTCATCCTCAACAAGTCCGGCGCGCTCGCCGGCGAGGCGCTGCGACGACACACCTTCCCAAAATGTCATGTGCATCAGGATTTCCCAGATCGAGTGGGTGTCAGCGACCGGGCGTGCCGCCGCACATTCCGCCGAGATGCCGTCGAGTATTTGCCAGATGGCATCGCCGTGCCACGCGTTGCCGTGCATCACACGGTCGTATTGATCGAGAAGGCGTTCGATATCCGTCATGCTTTTCTCCTCTAACCTTCATAGATACTAGCACAGGTTAGATAAGTTGGAAGGGGTGAGTTGGCGTGGGGAAAAGGCTATCAGCCCCGCCATCACAAGAACTAAGGCAAAATGCCAGCTGGCTGGGTATGAAACTTGGCTGCGGTTTCCGGGGTCGCCAACAGGCGCCGGTAGAGGAGATCGGCGACGAACGCGTTGCCTGCGTCGGTATAGTGGCCCGCAGCCCCCGGAAAGCCGATTGCTCCCGGGGCGATGAAGAACTGGTCCAACTGTGGGGGAGAGAGACGACGGAAGTCGTCGGCAGAGGTCGAAGTACAGGACGCCGCGTTCGCGCGCGTATTCAGCCAGGAACTTGCGCCACGACGCTCCCACGTTTCCGCCGGACTCCTCGCGTGTCGGGAGGAAAACCAAGACCAGCACGCTGTTCTTGGCCTGGTTGATCGCGAGCAGGTCGTCGAGCATATACGACACGACGATGGAGGTTTCCTGGTTGCGTTCCTTCCGCGACTCGGTCAGCGCAGGGGCGGTATCGAGCTTCAGCACATGGCGGAGCAGGCGGGTGATGTTGAGGTTGGAGAGAGCGCTTGTCGCTCGCACCAGCTTCGGCGACCAGACTTCCATCGAGCGCGGAACCGGCACGTTGGTTGTGACCAGGCGCTCGTTCTCGACTACGAGCATCGGCTTCCCATAGCCGTTGAACGACGAGTGCTGCATTCGGTAGAAGTCGGGCGAGATGAGCGCCAGAATCTGGATGTTATGGTCCAGCGGGACGCCGTCGCGTTTGTACCAGAGATAGGCCTGGTCGGCGCCGTATCCTCCCTGACCCATGTTGACGGTTTCGATGTTCGACCCGCGAGTGGCCAGCAGTTGCGGCCAGGTATGGTCGTTGTCAACCCCGAAGCCGAGGGTGAAGGAGTCGCCCGAACAGATGATGCGGGTTTTGCCGGCTGGCACTTGCAGCGTGAAATCCTCGTTGTTGCGGAACCGCTGCGAGTTCGTCCTCAGATATTTTCCCGGACCGTACATGTTGGGGAGATAGACATTGGGGAGGTTCACCCATCCGAGATCGCGATCGTAAGCGGTGTAAAGACTCTCCGCGACCGGCGGCGACACGAAGGCCTCGCGAAAGGCGTAGTAGATGCTGGCGACGCCCTCCAGCACCAAAAACAGGAGAACAGTGGCGGCTATGTTGTAGAGGACAAGCGCGGCGACGCGGCGGGCCGAGGATGCAGGGCGCGTCATCGACTTTGTCCCAGCTCCCAGCCGGGCTCAGCGCCTAATTTCCTGCTTCACGACGAAACGAGAGAAAGCAACGCCATCAACAGGGATTTCCATTGAGAATCCGAGTGGGGCATTGTACAACGACAGCCCGAGGTGGCCGTACCGATGCCCCGCGCCGGGAAACGTTACCGGCGAGCGCAAGCTGATCGAGGATCGACCTCACACCAATGTGTGACGCACAAACATCAGTTTCCATTGAACCTCACAGTCCCCGGTGATAACGTAAACAGGTTCGGGAGAATCCGGTAAGCCTTTCTGATCCGGACGCGGCAAGTTGCCGAAGGGCAGGCCGCGAGTCGTTTTCTTACGCAATGATTCGATTTCCGGCGTGCCGCCGGCTCCGCTAGCGCTTCCCATCCCGACACATGGCTGTTTACAGCCTAGGGTCCTTTATCTCCATACTCCTTGAGGTGCCTTGTGGCGGCTTCTTATAACGGAATTGCTTTGCCCTCCAGCGGGACCAAGATCACTTACGAAAACGGTAAGCTTGTCATCCCCGACAAACCCATCATCCCTTTCATCGAAGGTGACGGCACCGGCCGCGACATCTGGAAAGCGTCGGTGCGGGTCTTCGACGCCGCCGTCGAGATCGCTTACAACGGCAAGCGGCGGGTGGCCTGGTATGAAGTGTTCGCCGGCGAAAAAGCCATGGACCGTTTCAAGACCTGGCTGCCCGACGACACCGTTGCCGCCTTCCGCGAGCTGCGCGTCGGCATCAAGGGCCCGCTGACCACTCCCGTCGGCGGCGGCATTCGCTCGCTGAACGTTGCCCTGCGCCAGATCCTCGACCTCTACGCGTGCGTCCGCCCGGTGAAGTACTACAAGGGCATCCCGTCGCCGGTGAAACATCCGGAGCGGATGAACATCGTCATCTACCGCGAAAACACGGAAGACGTTTACGCCGGCATCGAGTGGAAGCAGGGCACGCCGCAGGCGAAAGAGCTGATTGACTTCATCAACACCAAGATGCTGGCGGGCACCAACAAGCGAGTACGCGAGGACTCGGGCGTTGGCATCAAGCCGATCTCCATCACCGGCACCAAGCGCCTGGTGCGCATGGCCATCAAGTACGCCCTGGCGAACAAGCTCAAGTCGGTCACCATCGTCCACAAGGGCAACATCCAGAAGTTCACCGAAGGCGCATTCCGCGAGTGGGGATACGAACTGGCGACGCAGGAATTCCGTGACCAGGTCGTTACCGAGCGCGAGAGCTGGATCATCGACAACCTCGACAAGAATCCCGGGCTGTCCATCGAGGAAAATGCGCGGATGGTCGAGCCGGGTCTGGAGTTTGCGCCACCGGAGTTCCGCGAGACGCTGCACAAGGAAGTGAAGAGCGTGCTCGACAGCATCTACGCCACGCACGGCAAAGGCGCGTGGAAGTCGAAGCTGATGATCAACGACCGCATTGCCGACAGCATCTTCCAGCAGATTGTCACCCGGCCGGATGAATACGCGGTGCTGGCGACTCCGAACCTGAACGGCGATTACATCTCCGATGCAGCGGCGGCACAGGTCGGCGGACTCGGCATTGCGCCGGGCGCGAACATCGGCGACCAGCACGCCATCTTCGAAGCCACGCACGGCACGGCGCCGAAGTATGCGGACAAAGACGTCATCAATCCGGGGTCGGTGATGTTGTCGGGCGTGATGATGTTCGACTTTATGGGCTGGACCGAGGCGGCGCGACTGATCGAGGATTCGCTGGAGCGCACGATCCTGCAAAAGACTGTCACGTACGATTTCGAACGCATGTTGGAAGGCGCGACCAAGCTCAAGACCAGCGAGTTCGCCAGCCACATGATCCAGAACATGGCTCCGGTGGAGGCGTTGGCGGCGAAGTAGAGCTCAGCCACGGATTGGCACGGATTACACGGATTGTTCATGTAGCCCCGCGTGCAAGTTCGTGGCGCGCGAGATCGTGCCGACTACACAAAACGAGCGCCGTAGGCGCGAAAGAGTCTAGCCCAGCGCTTCAGCGCTGGGTCGTGTGGAGAACAAGCCGAGTCCCGTAGGGACGACACCACCTCCGGACGGCTTCAGCCGTCCCGCAATTTGGATTCTTGCTGTGATATCTCTTTCAAGGACTGTGAGGACTCATGCGTAACAAAGTTACGGTAGTTGGTTCGGGCAACGTGGGCGCGACCGCCGCCCACTGGCTGGCGTCGAAGGAACTCGGCGACGTCGTACTCATCGACATTATCGAAGGCATACCCCACGGCAAGGGCCTCGACTTGCTGCAGGCCATGCCCATCGAAAAGCGCGACTCATTCGTCGTCGGCACCAACGATTACGCTGACACTGCCAACTCCGACATCGTGGTCATCACCGCCGGCATTCCGCGCAAGCCCGGCATGAGCCGCGACGATCTGCTCAATACCAACTTCAAGATCATGAGCGACGTTGTGGGCAAGGCGGTGCAGTATTCTCCCAACTGCATCCTCATCGTCGTCTCCAATCCGCTGGACGCCATGGCGCAGGCCGCCTACAAGCTGAGCGGCTTCTCGCGCAACCGGGTCATCGGCATGGCCGGCATCCTGGATTCGGCCCGCTTCCGCGCCTTCATCGCCATGGAGCTGAAGGTTTCGGTGGAGAACGTCACCGCCTTCGTGCTCGGCGGGCACGGCGATACCATGGTCCCGCTGCCGCGTTATTCGACGGTCGCCGGCATTCCCATCACCGAATTGATGGACCAGGCCACCATTGACCGCCTGGTGCAGCGCACCCGCGACGGCGGCGCCGAGATCGTCAAGCACCTGAAGACGGGCAGCGCCTACTATGCGCCGTCCGCGGCCGTGGCCGAGATGGTCGAGGCCATCCTGAAGGACAAGAAGAAGATCGTGCCTTGCGCCGCCTATCTCGAAGGCGAGTATGGCATCCACGGACTGTTCGTCGGCGTGCCCTGCAAGCTGGGCGCTCACGGCATCGAGCAGATCATCGAAATCAAGCTGACCCCGGAAGAGAAGGCCGCCCTGCAAAAGAGCGCCGACTCGGTGAAGGAGCTGGTGGGCGTCATCGGGGTGTAGGTCTCCGGGGGATATGTTCTCCGACCCCTGTCGCCGGCGCCGCGCGGGATTTCCGGTGTTAGGATGTCGGTAAGAAGGGACACACCAGTGCACTATACGGTCGTTTTAGAACAGGAACCCGATGGCGGCTACGTGGTTAGCGTTCCGGCCTTGCCGGGATGCGTTAGCCAGGGTGACAGCCGCGCTGAGGCCTTGGCCAACATCCGCGAGGCGATTGAACTGTACGTCCAGGACTGCCGTGAGGCCGGGGATCCAGTTCCCACCGAAGCGGGCCGGGAATTTGTCGAAGTCGCGGTTGCGTAAGGGGAGAACGCGGGATCGTGGCCAAGCTTCCTACCGACCTGTCTGGCCGTGAGGTTAGGGCCGCCTTGGAACGCGTTGGCTTCGTATTCCGTCGCCAGCGCGGGAGTCATATGGTCTTCCGCCGCGATGACCCCTACGCCCGTGTTATTGTGCCCGACCACAAGCAGATCCGTACCGGTACCCTCCGCCGCATCATTGCTGACGCCGGCCTGACCGTTGAGGAGTTCATGAAACTACTCGAACGATGAGATCAGAAGAGCGCCGAGTCATCGTGGTGTTGTTGCCAGCAAACGGGACTGCCGCTACGTTTCGAGTCTAATGGGACGGATAGACACCCAAGGCCTGAAGCAAGCGGCGTTCGGATATTCTTTCTGCTGCGTTCAAGCGAAGCAGGTGGGCGGTGACGCGTCCCACCTCGGTGAGTGGCTCAATGCGCTCTTCGTCGATTCGGAAATGATCGGCCCAACGGTCTCGTCGGGGATGAAATAACCGAATCACTTGTCCTGTGCCTGCGTTAATCGAGGCAACATCGGTGCCTTTATAACGATTGCATATTACGCAGGCCAGGGCCAGGTTTTCGGCATTAGACAAACCGCCATGTTTGCGGCTGATGATATGGTCAACTTGGTGCGGGAAGCCGACGTCTTCTTCGTGGATGAGGCAGTATTCGCAACGACGTTCCGCGCGTTGAGCAACTTCGCTGCGTAGCGACTGGCTGATGTCAGTGGCCATTAGCGAGGATTTGGCGCGCCTTCGCTTTGGCCATTCTCAGGATATGTTCCAGCTCGAGGAAATGATCCAGCTCTGCCTTGTCCTCCGGTGATAAGCCGCTCTCTTTCTCATGCTCAATCAGCTCTGAGACTCTCTGCTGGGCTTCCGGCGAAGGTCGAAAATGGGCAACCGTGTCCGGTGTCGTACCGGCGGCGATGAAGTCGATAATTTCGAGATAGGCGGGACTGACTGCGCTCATTTTCACCCTCATCATAACACCCGCTGCGAGGCATTCGGATTTGCGTGTGGTCCTTCCCGATTCTGCACCCATACTGCGCTCCCTTGACAGACATTGTCGCTGGGTTACGAAACGCGGCGCAGTTCCGGTACACTTTTCCCGCGGAGGTAATGGCGATGGCAATGCGCCGGTGCTGTCTTCTGATTGTGGGCCTGCTCCTCTTCGCCGCAATCGCTGTGGCGCAGCAGAAGGATGACGACCAACAGGCGCAGACGGCGCTCAAAGGCGGCGAGAAGGTATCCACCGCGCTGGCGACGGTCACCAGCACGGCCATCTCTCCGCTGGTCGGGGTCTGCGTGATTGGCGCCTGGCAGTACTATCACACGCCCAAAACGCAGCGCGACCAACTCCCGCTCATCCAGAAGCCAAAATTCTGGATACCGATCGTCATTCTTCTGGTGCTCATCTTCATAAAAGACACCTTTGGCGGATTCGCGCCGCTCATCAAGAAGCCGTTGGACGCAGCCGAGGTCCTGTTTGTGAATCACGCCGCCCTGGTACTGATCGCCTTTCCGTTTGTGCTGGAGCAGGTTTCGCGCGTGATGGGCTTCACCTCCTGGAAGGGGCTGTTCGCCTACATTCTCAGCGGGCCGGTGGTCTATGCCGCTACGCCCGAGACCAGCGGCATGCATCATGCTTTCAGCGTCGCGACGGCGGTGCTGTACACGGTCGTGGGCATTGTCGTGACCTTCGTGGTCTGGCTGGTGGGACACTCCTTTGACGTGCTCGCCATGATCAGTCCGTTTCCGTTCCTCGACTTTCTGCTGAAGGCGGTGCGCAACACGATCTTCGCCATCCTGGCGGTCACCGCTTTGCTCAGCCCCAAAATCGGCCTACTGCTCTCTCTCGGCGTCATCGTGTTCAGCTTCCTCATCTTCGGATGGGCCTTGCGCATGGCATTCTTCGGCACCGTTTTCGCCTGGGGTCTGCTGCGTGTGCTGGTGATGGAGGCGCAAGTGAAACCCGATCGCGGCGACCGAGTACAGGTCTTCACGGCGCGCGTCGGCAAGCTGCCGCGTCGCACCTACGGACACCTGTCGCTTTCCGACGACGGCACCCTTCTGTTCCGTTATCGCCGGCTCTTGGTTGGGCCGCCGAATACCGTCAAGGTGGGCCGGGCGCAGAGTTTTGCCGTGGGCCAAGCCATATTTTTCCCGACCGTGATTGAACCGATCGAGTCCACCGGCAAGCACCAGGTGACATTTCGCCTGCTGCCCACCTACCGCGGGGCCGAGCACAGCGTCCGTGAATGTCTGGAACTGGCTGAGGTGCGCGATCTCCGCTGGACCAAGGGCATTCGCGCATTCTGGAAGTTCGTGACCGACGGAGGAGAATCTCCAGCGGGAGTGTGACCCACCGAGTAGGATCGTGTTTCGCTCGTTCGTTTGAGAGGACGGTACTCCAGGCTAGATGCTTACCAGCGCCAGACCGGGGAAGTCATCTCCCCCGCGTCTGTCTGGTCCAACGATTGATCGCCTTTTTGCCGGATCGGATTCCCGGGTTTCCGATTCCCCGATATCTTGCAAACGGACTCTCCATCCTCACCGGCCGAACTCGGACCCCCTTGTCATCACTCTCAAAGATCAGCCGGTCACCTGAGCGAACCCCGAGCATGCGACGGATCTCGTGCGGCACGGTGATTTGCCCCCTGCTCGTGATTCTGACCTGCTTTTGCACTTGTGACCTCCAACGTTCCTTACCTTACCGCAGATCTCCTTACCCTGGCCTGGGAAATCGCCGGCCCTGCTTGATCACTTACAAATGTGATCTGTGTCCTTCCCAAAGCCGCGTCGCTGAGTTATCACTGGTAGCAAGGGGAGGTTGTTGTGTGCCTTCACCAGTATGCGGAGGTGGAAGCTCTTTGACGGAGAGCAAGCAGCATCAGGATCGGCACTCAGCAGGGGCGTGCTGTCGCCGTCTTGGTTACCATGCCCGAAGCGAGCATTTCTTGGAATGCGACAACATTCGGCAGATATTGACCCATAAACCATTGCTGCTCAATCATTAACATGTAAACCTTGGCGGCTCAATCATTTGCCGATAATTCTTGTCTAAGTTGTTGATTTCAGGCAGAGGCGGGAGGGGGAGGGGTGATCAAATGGATAGTAGCCAAAGTCAAGAACAGAAAGTAACTGAATCATGCAGAGGGTTTAAGTAATAGTAAACAACCCCGCGAGCGACTTCGCCCCGGGTGCTTGTCTGACGTCTGGAGAAAAAATGAGTTTGACCGCTTCTGCTGATCGCATCGAGAACCGCACCTTCGACGAACTGAAGGTTGGCGACACTGCCAGTATCTCTCGCACTCTGACCCAGAAGGACATCGAGCTATTTGCGATCATGTCGGGCGATGTCAATCCCGCGCACGTTGACGAGGAATTCGCCAAGAGCGACATGTTCCACAAAATCATCGCGCACGGCATGTGGGGTGGAGCGCTCATCTCGACGGTTCTGGGCACCCAACTGCCTGGTCCTGGCGCAATTTATCTCGCACAATCCCTGCGCTTCCGCCGGCCGGTCGGCTTGGGCGACACCATCCTGGTCACCGTGAAGGTCTCGGAGAAGGATGAGGAGAAACATCGGGTCACGCTTGACTGTCAGGCGGTGAACCAGCGTGGGGAAGTCGTCATCAGCGGCACCGCAGAGGTGATTGCGCCGGAACAGAAAATCTCGCGCGAGCGGGTGACACTGCCGGAGATCAAGCTGCTCGAAAAGGGCAGACACTATCGTCATCTCATCGGCATGACCCAGGGGCTGCTGCCCATTCTGACTGCCATCGTTCATCCCGTCGAGACGACTTCTCTGCTGGCTGCACATGAAGCCGCTGAAGCCAATTTGATCATTCCGGTTCTGGTCGGACCAGAAACGAAGATCCGCGCCGCCGCAGAACAGGCGCAGATTGATATCTCGCAGTTTGACAAGGTCTATACCGAGCACAGCCACGAGGCTGCCGAGCGCGCCGTGGTCATGGCGCGCGAGCGCAAGGTCGAAGCGCTCATGAAGGGCAGCCTGCACGCCGACGAACTCATGCACTTCGTCGACTCCGACCATGGTTTGCGCACAGCACGTCGCATGAGCCACGTATCGGCCTTGGAAATTCCGGGCTTTCCGCGCCCTTTGTTCATCACCGACACAGCGCTGAATATTTCTCCTACGATTTTGGACAAACGCGACATCATCCAGAATGCGATCGATCTCGCCCATGCGCTTGGTGTGTCGAAGCCCAAAGTTGCGATCTTGTCAGCCCAGGAAACCGTTTCTCCCAAGCTGAAGTCGTCGTTTGATGCGGCCGTGTTGTGCAAAATGGCAGACCGCGGGCAGATCATCGGTGGCGTCCTCGACGGCCCGCTGGGATATGACGTTGCGGTCTCGGGAGTGGCGGCCGAGACCAAGAAAATCGCGTCGCCGGTCGCCGGAAATGCGGACATTCTGATCGTTCAAGACGTTGAGGTTGGGACCATGCTGGTCAAACAATTGCAGTACATGTCCGACGCCCAGATCGCGGACCTTGTGATCGGGGCGCGCGTTCCGGTCATCGTGAGCAGCCGGACGGACAACATGCTGGCGCGGCTGGGTTCGTGCGCGTTAGCTCTGCTGTCAGTTCGGCACAGGGAGGTGAGGCAGTCGTCATCCGGGCCCGCGATGTCCGACAACTAGCCGTCATGGCGTCAGACAGCCCGTACCACGGCCCAGTACGCCGCAAGCGCCTCCCGAAGCGGCGTTTTTCTCGCGCCGAAAATCGCCGCGAGTGAGCGCAGCAGCATACCTGCCAGAATTCCTACGCGCAAGGCCTGAACCTTTCCTGGTGTGAAGTGCTTGCGCGCATAACGCAGCATGTTGCTGTACCAGAACACCTGCTTATCGCGAAAAGACAGCTTACTGACGCTGTGCGCTCCGCTGTGCCTGAAGCGCGCGGTTGGACAATAGACGATTTTCCCGCCGCCTTCGAGGAGTCGCTGGCAAATATCAACGTCTTCGAACCAGACTGGAAAGAACTGCTCGTCAAAGCCGCCGGTTTCGTTCCACGAGGCGCGTGTGATTGCAAGGCAAGCGCCCGCCGGTTGCTCGACCTCCTGTAATTGCGAGTAGTCGGCATCCAGGCAACGATATCGGCGATTGACGGGATTCGCCGGCCAAAGTTGGTTGACCAGCATCGCCTCGCAAAGCAAGGTTGCGAGCGTCGGCAATCGTCGAAAGGCGAAGCCGCGCGCGGGTTCGCCGCTACTTTCCAGCAATGCGCCACCGGCTGCCGCCGCATGCGCCGATTCCATGCAGCCCAGCAGTGCGTTTACGGCTCCCGGTTCAGCAATAGCGTCCGGGTTCAGTATCAGCAACACATCTCCGGTTGCAGCGCGTGCTCCCTGGTTGACGGCGGCCGCAAAGCCAAGATTGCGATCGTTGGCCAGCAGTCGCAGTTCGTGCCAGGCGACAAACTCCTCAACGCGCCGCACGGTGTCGTCCTGCGACGCGTTGTCCACAACAACGATCTCGCAATCCTCCTTGGCGAGGGCCTCCAGACACACGCCGATCGTCTCGGCGGAGTTATAGGTCACGATGATGGCAGAGCAGCGCAGCATGGATTCAGGAAGCACGCATTATAATCGTCCGTTTGCCCGTTCTCGGGAGAAGCATGCCACAGTCTGTGGCAGGAGCGAACTTGGAGATCATCGAAACTTCACTTCCCGGCGTCCTGGTCGTCAAGCCACACGTGTTCACCGATCCGCGCGGGTTCTTCATGGAAACCTATCGTGAGAACGTGCTGGCCGCGGCTGGCGTCCACGAGTGCTTTGTGCAGGACAACCATTCGCACTCCTCGCGCGGCGTATTGCGCGGACTGCATTATCAACTTCGCACTCCACAAGCGAAGTTGTGCCGCGTAGCGAAAGGCGAGGTGCTCGACATCGCACTTGATGTTCGCCTGGGCTCGCCCAACTTCGGCAAATGGGTGGGCGTAGTGCTCTCCGGTGACAACCATTTGCAGCTCTATGTCCCCAAGGGCTTCGCGCACGGCTATGCGGTCCGTTCTGAGACCGCCGACTTCCTGTACAAATGCAGCGACTACTACGACGCCAGCGACGATCGTGGCGTGCTGTGGAACGATCCTGAAATCGGCATTGACTGGCAAACGCCCTCGCCCATCCTGTCGAACAAAGACAGCGCATATCTGCGCCTGTCACAGATTGCACCTGATCAATTGCCGAGGTATCAGCCATGAGCCTGCGATTGCTTATAACGGGCGCGAACGGCCAGGTAGGTTGGCACCTGCAGCGCATACTCGCTCCCTTGGGCGAAGTGCTGGCCATCGACGTCGAAGAAGTGGACCTGACTGACCTGAACGCAGTCAGCCGCACGGTTCGCGAGTTCGCTCCCGACATCGTCGCAAACGCCGCCGCTTACACTGCGGTGGACAAGGCCGAAAGCGAGCCCGACCTGGCTCGTGCGATCAACGTCGCCGCTCCGGCGCGAATCGCCGAAGAATGTGCAGCCCGCGGCGCGCTGATGATCCATTACTCTACCGACTACGTTTACGATGGCAGCAAATCCCGTCCTTACGAAGAGATTGACGCCACGGGGCCGCTGAGCGTTTACGGTCACACCAAACTTGAGGGCGATCAGGCCATCGTCGCCAGCGGATGCGCACACGTCATTCTGCGCACTACGTGGGTCTATGACATCCGCGGTAAGAACTTCCTGCGCACCGTACTCCGACTGGCGCGCGAAAAGGAAGAGCTGCGCATGGTCGGCGACCAATACGGCGCGCCAACCTGGGCTCGAGGCCTGGCCGAGTCCACGGCCGTTATTCTCGCCAAATCCCTGGAGCGCCGCGCCACAACTGGTGCTTGGAACAGCGGCCTGTTTCATCTCACGGCGTCGGGTCAAACTTCGTGGGCCGGCTTTGCGGAAGCGATCCTTGAGGACTACGACGAACTGCTCGCCTGGCCAGCCGAAACGGGAGAGTTTGGCGGGCCATTGAAAGCCAAGCGAGTCGTTGCGATTACTACCGAGCAATACCAAACTCCGGCCCGCAGGCCGCGCAATTCAGTGCTCTCCAACGCCAAGGTGAAGGCCGCGTTCGGAGTTGCGCTGCCCGACTGGCGGGCCCAGTTGCGGCTTGCCATGCAGGACGCGATTCGCTGATAATCGTTAGTTATCGCTACTCTGTTGCTGGACAGCTCATTCACTCGCCGTTTTCGTGTGCCTCCCAAGGCGTTCCCGGGCGTGAAAACACAGGCGAGTTCTGCCTTGTGCGCTGTTCACGGCATCTGAACGGAGATCTATGAAAGGCATCGTTCTAGCGGGCGGAATCGGTTCACGCCTGTATCCGTTGACTCGCGTTACCAACAAGCACCTACTCCCTGTGTACGACAAGCCCATGATCTTCTACCCGCTGCAAACGCTGGTGGATGCCGGAATTCGCGACATCCTGATCGTCACCGGCGGGCAAAATGCCGGCGACTTTCTTCGCCTGCTGCAGAACGGAAAGGAATTCGGCCTGCAGCAGTTGAGCTTCGCGTACCAGGAAGGAGAAGGAGGCATTGCCGACGCGCTGCGCCTCGCGGAACCGTGGGCGAAGGGCGACAAGATCTGCGTGGTGCTGGGCGATAACATCATCGAGAGCGATGTTCGCGATGCTGCCAGCAGCTTCGACCAGCAGGACAAAGGCGCGATGGTGATGCTCAAAGAGGTGCCTGATCCGGAGCGTTTCGGCGTTCCGGTGATCGAGAACGGATGCATCGTTCGCATCGAAGAGAAACCCAAGAAGCCGCTTTCGTCGTATGCGGTCATCGGAATTTATTTTTACGATGGAACCGTCTTCGACCGCATTCGCGGACTGAAACCATCGGGCCGCGGCGAATACGAGATCACCGACATCAACAACAGCTACATCGCCGAAGGCACGCTGCGCCACACCCTGCTGGAAGGCTGGTGGACCGACGCAGGCACATTCGAGTCCCTGTGGCACGCCAGCAACATGGTCCGCGAAAAAGTGCTGCGCAACGCGCAAGAACCTGTCATGGTGCGCAGCTTATGAAGCTGATGGTTACGGGTGGCGCTGGCTTCATCGGCTCGAACTTTGTTCATCACAGCGCTGTCCCGGCATCCCGAGTGGCAGATCACGGTGCTGGACAAGCTGACCTACGCCGGCAACCTTCAGAACCTTGAGCCCGCGTTGCAACAAGGCCGCTGCGAGTTTGTGCAGATGGACATCTGCGATCGTTCCGTCCTCGAAGCTCTGCGCGGGTGCGATGCCGTCATTCACTTCGCGGCCGAAAGCCACGTTGACCGCAGCATCGAAGACGCAGCCGCTTTTGTGCGTACCAATGTGGACGGCACGCACAATCTGATTCAGGCCTGCCGCGAAGCGCGCATACCGCGATTTGTCCACGTCAGCACCGACGAAGTTTATGGCAGCCTGGGCGACGAAGGGCTGTTCACCGAAGATTCTCCGCTGCAGCCCAACAGTCCGTACGCCGCGACCAAGGCGGCTTCGGACCTGCTGGTGCTGGCCTACGTTCATACCCATAAATTTCCCGCGCTCGTGACGCGCTGCTCCAACAACTACGGACCGTATCAGTTTCCCGAAAAGTTCATTCCGCTGATGATCGCGCAGGCGATGGCGGGCGAGCGGCTTCCGGTTTACGGCGCAGGGCTTAATGTGCGCGACTGGATCCACGTCAACGATCATTGCAGCGCGCTCGACGCCGTGTTGCAGCGTGGCCGCGAAGGCCAGGTGTACAACATCGGCGGTGGCTGCGAGATGCGCAATATCGAAGTGGCCAAACTGATTTTGCGCACGCTCGGGCGCTCCGAAGACCTTATCCAGTTCGTAACCGACCGTCCGGGACACGACCTGCGCTACGCCATTAACTGCGAAAAAACCAGCCGTGAGTTGGGCTGGCAGGCCGCCGTTCGCTTCGATGAAGGTCTTGGGCAAACCATCTCGTGGTATCGCGAGAACCAGCCGTGGCTGGACGAGGTGCGCTCGGGACAATATCGCGATTACTTCCAGAAGCACTACGTGCAGCGCGCACAGACCTTCGCGCAGTAAATGGACTTCTCGATACAGTAATCGGCTGGCACGCCTACCATAGATCGGGTATAAAGGCCGAATGAAGCTGGTTACGTTCCACGATGCGACTGGCCACCAGCGCATCGGGGCCCTGGCGACGGACGGTCGAGTAGTTGACCTGAACGCCGCTCACAAGTTGTATCTCCGAGCGAAAGAGAAAGACGGCGACCCACGTATCGCCGATAAGCTCGTGCCCAACGACATGCGCCTGTTGTTCGAAGGCGGCGACCGTTCGCTCGATGCGGCGCGGGCGGCGCTGGACTACGCCGTCGCGCAAGATACGGCAGAGGGAGTGGAAGGTGAGCCGGTTTTCTTCGGTCGCGAGGAAATCCAGATCAAGGCGCCAATCATTCCCAAGAAGTTCTTTCACACCGCCGGCAACTTCCTCGAGCATCACCGCGAGGCCGAGAAGGCTGGCTTCTCCCATCCGGTTCTGCCCTGGATCGTGTTTTTTCAGAACGTGGACGCGATCATCGGGCCAGACGAGCCCGTCATCTTCCCGCCACATCTCACCCAGGAACTCGACTACGAGCTGGAGCTGGCGGTGGTGTTGAAGAAAGCCGGCAAGCACTTCAGCGCTCGCGAGGTGAGCAATACGTGGGAGGCTACGTCATCTTCAACGACATCACCGCGCGCGACATTCAGCGCAACGAGATGAAGTCCGGCGTGTTCAGCTTCTGCAAGGGCATTGATTCATTCTGCCCGCTGGGGCCGCACATCGTGACCGCCGACGAAATACCGGACCCGCACAACCTGGCGATGGAATTGCGCGTCAATGGCGAGCCACGGCAACGATCGCACAGCAGCAAAATGTCAGTCACCATTCCCGAAATTCTCGCGCACTATTCGCCCATGGGCTACAGCGCTGGGGACGTGGTTTCCACCGGCACCGTCTCTGGGGTGGCGGCGTTTAGCGCTGACCCCAAGGCCTGGTTTCTGAAGCCGGGAGATGTGATGGAGTGCGAAATCGAGCGGATCGGTATCCTGCGCAACCCCGTAATCTCGTGGGAGCAGGCGTACGGGAGAAAAGCTCCGGAGCGCGACAGGCAATCCGAGGGAGCACCACGATGACCGATCTTTCCGGCAAAGTATGGACCACCGAGCTAAACGCGCGGCCGGAGCGTACGGATACACTTCGACCGATCGCGCACCATCCGTTTCTATGACACGACGCTCCGGGACGGAGAGCAGACGGTTGGCGTGGTGTTCACTCCCCAGCAGAAACTGGAGATTGCGAAGGGACTGGACGAACTGGGCGTAGGGCGCATCGAAGCCGGCTTCCCCAAGGTTTCGAAGGAAGATGGCGAAGCGATCACCATGATCCTGAAGGCGGGGCTGAAGCACTCGGAGGTATGGGGCTTCGCGCGAGCGACCCGCGGCGATGTCGAAGAGCTTGTGCGATTGGGCCTTCCGGCGGCGGTAATTGAGGTCCCGATCAGCGAGATCAAGCTGAAGGCCTATGGCATCACGCGTGAAGACGCTGTGCAGCGGGCGACTGAAGCAATCCGGTTCGCCGCGCACAACGGGATTCGGGTTGCATTCTTCGGCGTGGATGGCACGCGCGCCAGTCTGGATTTCTTCAAGCATATCTACTCCGCCGCCATGGATGCGGGCGCCAAGGAAGCGGTGATCGTTGACACTATCGGCGTGTGCACACCTGAAGCTGCCGAATTCCTGGTGAGCTGGGTCGGCGGCTGGATGGGCAAGGAGACTCCAATTCACTGGCACGGGCACAACGACTTCGGGCTTGGCACGGCAGCGGCGATTGCTGCGGTGCGAGGTGGTGCTAGCTGGATTCACGGAACCATCAACGGGATGGGCGAACGCGCCGGCAATGCCGACATCGCGGAGGTCGCGCTGGCGTTGCAGTGTCTCTATGAGGTGCCGGTGGAGATGAACCTGGAGAAGATTCGCGAAGTATCAGAGGTAGTTCGCCGCGCAGGGAAGTATGACCTCGAAGGCTGGAAGCCGCTGATCGGTGACAACCTTTTTCTACGCGAGAGCGGAGCGGTGGCCAGCCAGTTCCACATCCCCGAAGCCATCGAACCATACAGCGCGGAGTTGGTCGGCGCCAGGCGCGGCGTGGTGCTGGGCAAGAAGAGCGGCCTGGACAGCATTCGGCTAAAGGCGGAAGAGCTGGGCCTTGCTGTTGCAGAATCACAACGTGCGGTTGTGCTGGAGGCGGTAAAGCGTAGAGCGATCGAGAAGGGCGGCCTGCTCAACGATGATGAGTTCCGGCGGATTGTCCGCGACATCGGACAGACCCGAGCGGCATCCTGAGGGTCCCGTGTGACAGGTTAAGGAATCCCCCGGCTCCGTTTGGTAAGAACATGCAAGAGTTGCCCTAGTTGTTACTCGGCCAAGACGTGCTTGGCAGTGTCGCCGCGGAAGGTCATTTCGACCAGCACTCTCTGGTTCTTCGCGTTCTCGGTGTAGCGCTGTTCGGTGCGCTGCGCCTTCGCGTCCAACGGAACCAGAGTGCAGGTTGCCCGCGCCCCGGCCTTTCCGTCAACCTGCTTGAAGATCATGATATGGGTCTGGCCCTGCATTTCATGGGTGACCGTGTAATCGCCCGCCGGTAGCAGGATGCCGCCGACGACGGTCGGCTGGGAAAACGTCAGGGTCTGCTTGGGAGCGACGCCCATCGGATTGTCCGTGGCCGCCAGCACGACGGAGACACACAGCACCATCATGAACGCCACCACCATGGTGGCGACTGCTCGTTTCGATGACATAACAACTCCTTAAATGCCCGCGACAGCGGGCCTTATGAATACAAATTCAGTGTAGTGATAAGACTGCCAACGAGACGGTGTCGCCGGTCACAAGGGGGTGTGAGCGCCGACGGCGCTTACAGCAATTTCCGTAGTTCGCGGCGGAGGATCTTGCCTGAAGCGGTCCGCGGCAGCGACGGAACGAAGTGGACTTCGCGGGGCATTTTGTAGCGAGTAAGGCGTTCGGCGACGAATTCTTGCAAGCTTGCTTCCTGCTCTTTGGTTGCGACTTCGGTTTCACGTAGAACGACGAATGCGCAGGGAATTTCCTCCCCTTCCTCATTCGTGCGCCCGACCACGCCGCAGTCGCGCACCGCCGGATGCTCCAGCAGCACCGATTCCACCTCGGCGGGCGCAATCGAGAATCCCTTGTACTTGATCATCTCCTTGCGGCGATCGACAACGTAATACAGACCCAGCTCATCGGTGCGTACGATGTCGCCTGACCAATACCATCCGTCGCGTAATACTGCGGCGGTTGCGTCAGGAGACTTCCAGTAGCCTTGCATGATCTGCGGCCCGCGCATGACAAGCTCGCCCAGTTCGCCTGGTTCAACCTCATTTTCATTGGCATCCAGGACGCGACATTCGGTCAACGCCACGGGACCGCCGGCCGAATCGGGCCGGTATAGCTCCGGCGTCAAAAAGCCCATGTGGGTCACCGGCGATGCTTCCGTCATTCCATAACCCTGGCGAATGGGGATGCCCGTGCTGTCGGTGAAGCGGCGGGCCAACTCTGCCGCCAGCGGCGCAGCGCCGCACTTGGCCCAACGCAGGCTGTGCTGGCGGGGAAACTTGTCTTGCTCGGCCGCCTGGCAATAGGCCAGCAAAGTGGGCGGCACACAAAGCGTCAGGGTCACACCCTCGTCCACGCTGATCTGCAGCGAGCGTTCGCAATCAAAGCGCGGCATCAGCACCAAGGTGCAGCCCCGCATGAGCGAGAGGTTCAAGCCAACGGTCAGCCCATAGATGTGGTACAGCGGCAGGAAGCAGAGAATAATATCCTTGTCGGTTACGGCGCCGGTTTCCCCGGAAGTAAGAGTCTGGTACACGTTAGCGACCAGGTTGTAGTGCGAGAGCATGACGCCCTTCGGCAGGCCCGTGGTGCCGCTGGAAAAGGGCAGGGTGGCGAGAGTAGAGCACGAATCGCCATGCGGTTGCGGCAATTGCGTAGCAGTAGCCTTGAAAAGCAGGTCGAAGGGTTGCGTTCCCCCGGGCCCGGGTGCGCGAACGGTGTACACGTTGCGCAACGCCGGAAGGCCACCCAGATGGATTCCGGTGAGCAGAGAGCCGTCCGTAACCAGGGCGACTGCGTCCGAGCTTTCCAGCTGATATCGGACCTCCCGCTCGCGATAGGTTGGATTGAGTGTGGTCGGTATCGCGCCCGCAAGGGTGGCGGCGTGAAAAACCACGCCGAACTCCCAGCAGTTCGGCAGGAAGATACCGACGACTTCTCCGGGACGAACCCCACTTGCCACCAGGTTGCGCGCGACCCGCTCCACCAGTTCCGCGTATGCGCCGTACGTGAGACGTCTTGCCGGCGTGCAGGACGTGTCTATCATGGCGATCTTGCCAGCGTGCCGGCGGCAGGAGTCGAGAATGACCTCGTGGACAAACTTGCCGGCGGGGTCGGCAAACAGTTGGGTGCGAAGAGTTTCAGCCAGGCGCGCCATAGCTCGTGCGGAAGAGTGTAACAGAGCAGAGTCGAGCGGCAGGATGTCCTAGTTCAGGAAGAACTTGGTGTACAACGTATCGCGCTGCGCGGGACGGAATCCGGCATCGCGGATGAGACGTCGCAGCTCTTCTTCCGTGGTGCAATTGCGCACCCCGGCTGCGCGCACCACGTTCTCTTCGATCATGACCGAGCCCACATCGTTGCCGCCGAAGCGCAAGCCGGTCTGACAGACCTTCAATCCCTGCGTCACCCAGCTTGATTGCACGTTCTTGAAGTTGCTCAGAAAGATGCGCGCAATGGCCAGCGTCTTGAGGTATTCGACCGCGGTGGCCTCATCCCATCCGCGTCCCCCGAGAGCCGTGTTCTGCGGCTGGAACGACCATGGAATGAACGCGGTGAAGCCGCCGGTTTCTTCCTGCAGATCGTAAATGCACTGGAAATGGTTAATGCGATGCTCGTAAGTCTCACCCACCCCGAACATCATGGTTGCCGTGGTGCGCATGCCGAGCTTGTGCGCGGTGCGATGCACATTGAGCCAGTCATTGGTGAGGCACTTCAGGCGAGCGATCTTGTAGCGCACTTCATCGTCGAGAATTTCAGCGCCGCCGCCGGGGATGGAATCGAGTCCGGCATCGCGCAGGCGCCGGATGGTGTCTTCGATGGTGAGGCTGCTGACCTCGGCGATGCAGATGATCTCCGATGCCGAGAAGCAGTGCAGATGGACCTGCGGAAACCGCTGCTTCATGCCGCTCAACAGGGCTTCGTACCACTCAATTTTCAGATCAGGATGCAGACCGCCTTGCAGGAGGACTCCGGTGCCGCCCAATTCCACCGTCTCGCGCACCTTGTCGTAAATGGTATCGAAGTCGAGGATGTAGCCTTCTTTTGCCAGTTTGCCTTTCAGCGGACGGTAGAAGGCGCAAAATGTGCAATACTCGGTGCAGAAGTTGGTGTAGTTGATATTGCGGTCGATGATGTAGGTGACTACGCCAGCGGGATGCAGCTTGCGACGCACCGCGTCGGCTTCCATCCCGATACCGATAAGGTCATCGGAGCGATACATCTCCAGCGCTTCAGCTTTGGTTAAAGACATAGCAGGCTACAACCCAGAGTGACATTCTAACCTTCCTAATGGTCGCGGGGAAGCGGCGCCGCGAAAAACGCGGCCCGACGACTGGTCGCTTGAGGAGCTGAAACTCGCAACAATCGCCGTACAATTGAGTTTACACATGAGATTGGTTGTGGCTGATGTCCAGAAGGAACGAAGGGCAGGCTCTATGAACGTGTTTAAGGTCGTAAATGCCTATTCCGAAAGCGCCGCACGAATTTTGCTGTCAGCTTTGCTTCTGGCTCTGCCACTCCCGGCAAAGGCGGCGCTGGGTGACAACGCGGCCTCGGTGCTGAGCGACCAAGCCCGTATGAAAGGAACACTGCGGAGCGTTGATGCTCACACCTACGTCATGCACGAAATCACCGCGCCGACAGGCACCGTGGTGCGAGAGTATGTCTCGCCGGCGGGAGCGGTGTTCGGGGTCGCCTGGGAGGGCCAGTTCCCGCCTGACCTGCAGCACCTTCTTGGCCCCTACTATCAGCAGGCACAGCAGGCCCAGAAGGCTGCATCGTCGACCGACCAGCCGCGCGCCAGGCGGGCTCCTGTCGTGATCGAAACGCCCGGTCTGGTGTTGTACGAAAGCGGGCACATGCGAAGTTTTCACGGACAGGCCTACATCCCGCAATTAATGCCACAAGGCGTCCAGGCCAGCGATATCCGCTAAGGAGAAATACCCGTGAGCAAGTTTAGGATGTTGCTCGCAGTGGCGAGCGTAATGGCATTAGCCGCCTGTGGCGGCAGCGGAGGGAACAGCGGCGGCGGGAGCACGCCAACCATCACCTCGGTTACGGCTTCGTGCTCGCCGGCAACTGTTACGTCGGGACAGACCAGCCAATGCTCGGCCACCGTTATGGGCACCGGCAATTTCAGTTCGGCGGTCGCGTGGAGCGCAAATGCCGGGCAGATCTCATCGGCGGGCTTGTTGACCGCACCGATCGTGAGCGGCAACACCGGGGTGACGGTGACGGCTACTTCCACGCAGGATAGTAGTAAGGCGGGAACGGCGACGGAGACCGTGACCCCTACCGCGGCGGCAAACAACGTTGCCCCGCTGATTGTGGATGCGGGCGCAGACCCGAATGTCCCCGTAGCCAACGTCCCCTTCGTCACGATCACGGTTTGCGTCCCCGGAAGTACCACGCTGTGCCAGACAATCGATCACGTTGAAGTTGATACGGGCTCGTCCGGCTTGCGCATAGTGTCTTCCGTACTGAACATGATCTCGTTGCCCCCGCAGAACGATTCCAGTGGCAATCCCCTGGATGAGTGCCTGGTGTTTCTGGACGGGTACGTGTGGGGCCCGGTTGCCACGGCAGACATCACGCGTAGCCGGCGAGAAGGCATCGTCTGTGCCGGTGCAAGTCATGATTCCTGATACAAGTTCGCCGCCGGTCCCGAGCAGTTGCTCCAGCCAAAGCACCGGGTCGAATGGCAACGAGGGCGGAAGCGTGGACGCCTTCGGGGCCAATGCTTTAATTGGGGTGGGACTGTTCCAGCAGGATTGCGGTCTCGGTTGCGTATCGAACTCTCCTGCTCCTGCGTTTTACTACGATTGCCCAGGCTCGGGCTGCAATCCAACCAACGTCACCCTGCCGCAGCAAGTGGCTAACCCAGTGGCAATGTTTGCTGCGGACAACAACGGAGTGCTGATTCAGTTTCCAGCGGTTCCAAACGGCGGTTCTCTGAACCCGCTAGGTGGTTTTCTGATCTTTGGTATCGGTACCGAATCGAACAATGGTTTGGGGAGTTCCGTCGTTTACCCCGTGCCCGACACTGGAAGCAATGGAAGCAATGCCGGGGAATTTACCACGATATTCAACGGAACGAGCTACGGGGGGAGTTTTATCGACAGCGGTTCCAACGCGTTTTTCTTCCCCAATACGAAGCCAACTGGAATACCCGTGTGTCCGAATCCACCCAATACCTGGTATTGTCCCGTCTCGCCCGACAGCCTGACCGCCACCAATCAAGGATCGAATGGACAGAGTGGCCCTACCACGAGCTTTACCATCGAAAACGCAGATAGTCTGTTCCAAACACCCAACACCGCGTTCAGCACCCTTGGAGGACCCAACCCGACCAACTTTGACTGGGGTTTCTCGTTCTTCTTTGGTCGAAACGTATTCACTGCGATCGAAAACAGGACCACTCCAGGAGGCACAGGGCCTTACTTCGCATATAACTTGCCGTAGGCGGAGGGTCGGATGGCAGCAAAGAATGGAAGCGCCGAACCCAAAGTTTCCCGGCCACGGATGACGGGCTATGGTGTGCCTGAGTCCTTGGAGGGCACTTTGCCGTGGAACTGGGCCTTGGAGCGCCTTAGCAAGTCGCACAATTACTGGCTCACCAGCGTTCGTCCTAACGGTGCGCCGCACACGATGGTTGTGTGGGGCGTATGGCTCGACGGGGCGTATTACTTCAGCACGAGCGCGACATCCCGCAAGGCTCGCAATCTTGAGCACAATCCAAACTGTATTGTGTGCAGCGAAAACGCGGAAGAGGCTGTGATTATGGAAGGTGTCGCCCGCAGACTGGACGACGGCCAGATTCCACAGCAAGCATTTATCGACTACAAGGCGAAATATGGCTGGGAGCTCGATCCGAAAATGGGTCCGGTTCACGAAGTCCGTCCCAAGGCTATTTTCGCCATGCCCGAAAAACAGTTTCCCAAGGGCGTGACTCGCTGGCAATTCCTGTAGGTTCCTGCTTCGGAAAGTGAAAATCCGCCCCGCCTTGACCATTTAAGGCATCAAGAGTTTCAATCTGCTGATGCCAAAGAAATCTGCAAAGCGTAAGCGCGCCGCGAAGCAGGGAATAACTTCCGCCGCCAAGTGGCCAATCGCAAGCCGTCCCGTGATGCCCGGGTATGGCGTTTCGAAATCAGCGAAAGGAATGCTTGATTGGAGCTGGGCACAAGAGCGGCTCTCCAGTTCCCACAATTACCTGATCGTTACCGTCCGTCCCGATGGACGGCCGCATGCGATGGGCATGCACGGCTTGTGGTTCGAGGACGCCTTTTACTTCGGTACGGGTGAAACCACGCGCAAGGCGAAAAATCTGGCGGCGAATGCGAATTGCGTCCTCGTCAACGACCGTCTCGACGAACTGATTGTCGTCGAGGGGACCGCCGAACAGGTCGGTTACGATGCGTTACCGCCGGCTCTGTCTGCACTCAGCGAGAAGAAATATGGATGGCCCTACGATCCTCGGATGGGCGGCGTGATTTTCAAGGTCACGCCCCGCGTCGTCTTTGCGCTTCCTGAGAAGCTGTTCGCCACTGCTCCTACGCGGTGGACATTCGACTGAGTCATCGGCAACTACGTAGCAAAAGAACTACGGAGAGGAAATGAGGCCGGCGGATCGCCGGCCTGAAGGGATATGCCTTACTGCGTCTTTGGAGTTGCACCGGTGCTGGTCTTACTCTTTGTTGCGCTGGTCGCCCGGTGGGCAATGATTTTGTCCTGGATGCCATCGTAGGTGCTTTGCGGAACGATCTTTCTAGTCAGCAGGTCGCGTTTCGAATTGTAGGGGCGGCCATCAATGATCTTTTGGGAATAGGCCGCTCCGATGCCTGGGAGTGCATCAAGTTGGTCCTTGGTCGCGCTGTTGATGTCGATCTTTTGACTGTCTGGGGTTTTGCTGGAGCTGGCGGTGGCCGGTGTAGAGGTGGTCGTGGCTTTTCCGGTTTGCGCTGGCTTCGAGGCCGTGCCTTGGGCCAGCAAAACGGATGAGGTGAGGGCCAGGAACAGCATTCCACGCAAGGCGAGTTTTAGCAGGGTTATCAACATAGGTCTCCTTGAGTAGGGCGCGTCGGTACGAACGAATGGTATCTGCCCCGGGGCCGGTTGTCACGCAGCTTTGCGATAAGCGACCGAAGTACAGGACGGAGCAAGAATCGTGCAGTAGAAAAGCGGTGGCCGTAGCCACCGCCTGGTCGAAGTCAATTTGCTCTAGCGATGGCCGCTATTGTTGTTTGGCGCGGCTGATGAGCTTGAGGCCACTGGTGCTGGCGCAGTGGCGGGCGCCGCGGCCGGAGCGACGTCAGGAGTGGTATCGTTTGCCGGATCTGCTGTTTCTGCGGGGGTCTCGGCAGCGGCTGGTGCTGCGGTTGCCGCCGGAGTCGCGGTTGCCGCTGAAGTGGCCGTGCTCACCGGCGATGCGGTGCTGGCCGGAGAAGGGGCGGCAGGGGGCGTTACCTGTGCACGGACTTTGGGCGTCGGAGCATACTTTTCGACAGTACTCAACAACCCCTGAGACTCTTTGGTAGCTGCAACTTCACCGTTCAGGAGCGAGTAGAAAGTCCAGTCCTTGCCATAGAAGGCCTGGGTGTCGGCTTGGTCTTGCCGGATAACGGCGCCGCTTAACGAGACGCCAAGAAACAGGCCACGCGAGCGCGAATAGGTAAGAATCTGGGCCCGCATCGTAAGATCGGTCGAGGCCTGAGCGTCGCGACCGACCGGTCCGGCAGCCGCCGAAGCATCACCGCCCAACTTGAACTTGCTCTGCAGAAGATGCTGCATGCCGTCGTCGGTGCGGATGATCAGGACCAGATCGGAAGCCTGGCCACCCGCCTGAAAGCCAAAGCTGCCGCCCGTCATAAGGAAGAACACGGGCGCGCTCCAGCCTTGTTCGGTGCGGCACGTGGCCACGCCTTTTCCGTAGTTGGCGCCAAAGACAAAACTCGCTTTCAGCGCCGACGGGATGATCGCGATGCACTTCGCCCCCGACATGATCCCGTCGGGGATGGCGCGGTCCGGCGCCGACATGATCTGGTTCAGGATGGTGCTGGAAGTTTGAACCCGGTCCAGGGCCGCGCCGCGCCGGTCGGATGCGGCGGCACAAAGGGCCATTGAGATCAGTACAAGCGTAGCCAATGCAATTTTTTTCATAACTCAACTCCGATCAACCCAGCGCTTTTGGCCTGCTTTGGCAGACTGGTGTCATCTTACGTCGGGTGAGGACGAGTCTGGCGGGAAGAAATGAAAGGGCTGGTTACTCTTTAGTGACCTTGATTGCAGTTGGAGAAGAAGGGAGACGCGGTTGAATGGCCAAGCGGGGTTCACGTTGCGTCGTCACTTGCCGCGAAAAAACTAAAGGGTTGGAAGAGATGACCCTCATTCTTCTTCCAACCCTGTCTCCCAGGTTCTGTGGTAGGTGAATGCAGTATGAGACGGGAGGTAACTTTGCGCAAGTTACGAAGGTACATGTTCGGTAACTGTACTTTAGTAACAATTTGGAGCGAAGGTAACCACTTTTCCGGGTGGGTTACGAAGGTCTCCACAAGGAACGGAGGTCGGCGTTCACGGAGAATCTGGGTTACTTGTCCATCGCAAGCAGGCTATGAGTGATGGGATGGACGGACAGGGCGATGCGGTTCGGGGCGCCGATCTTCCGCAGCAATTCAGCCACGTGAGCTTTGACGGTGCGCTCGGTCAGGCCAAGTTCTTTGGCGATGTCCTTATTGGAGCTGCCCACGGCCAGAAATCCCAGAACCTGGCGCTGCCGGCGGCTGATCATCTGGCCCTCATGTGGCTTCATCTGGCGAGATGTAGTGGGTGCTGTGGCGCGTTCAATAAAAGTGGCAAGCACTCTTCTCGGCGCCCATACTGATCCGCGATGCACCAGGCGAATGGCTTTCTTGAACGCGGTGGGATCGGCGTCCTCGGGAATATACCCTTTGGCTCCCGAGGCGATTGCCCGCAAGATGTCTTCGTCGTCGCTGCCCGGGCCGGTGACGATGATGCGCACCCCCGGCCGCACTGCTTTCATGGCGGACATGGCCGAATAGAAAGCTGCGCCCCGGTTGCGGGTCATGAGGACGACGTCATCGTCCAACGCCTGCAATATCAAGGGTACGGTGCAGGCCCTTACGCTAAACTCGGATCCCGAGCCAAAGAGGGCGCGAAATCCAATAAAGCGAAGCGGATCGCTTTCCAGTACGGCTACGCGAATCGGCGTTCTTGGCGCCACTTTCTTCGCCGCCGGTTTCTTAGTCCCGGATTTCTTACGCGCCGGCTTCATCTGCGCCTTCATGGCTCACAGACAACCCTTCTGACCCACGGGAGGGAGCATTCCTGAGGCTATTGGGAACCGATAATTTTGCGCGCTTTGCAGGCGTAATACAACGACGAAATTGAAGTCGGTCTTCTCCCGGTATTCCCACCAGCGACGGAGCAAATCTCAGGCGGCGCTCTTGCGACGTGAGACTTTGGTTGCCTTTGCGCACCTGTTTGATCTCGGATTCCTTTTGCGCTTCGGCCACGCGTTGCGGAGGTTTCTTGGGCAACTGCGCCAGGCTCTCTTTGAGCGCGGCCATTAGGTCCACGACCGGAGCTGGCTTGCGGGGCTTCTCGATGGTGGTGACCTCGTCGCCTTCCAGACGTGCCTTGATAAGGGTCTTGAGGTTTTCTTCAAAGCTGTCATGAAACTTTTCCGGTTCAAACTTACCGGCCAGAGCTTCGATCAGTTGCTGTGCGATCTTGATCTCAGCGTCCTTGAGCTCCACGTCGGGACGGCCGAAGTTTTCCAGCTTCCGAACTTCCTCGCTGTAGTACATGGTGTGCAGCATGAGGCCGCCCTCGTAGGGGCGCAGGAAAACGGTGTATTCGCGGTTGTGCATAGTGAGCTTGGCGATGGCGACGTATTCCGTCTCTTCCAGCGCGCGCGACAATAGCGCGTACGGTTTGCGGCCAGCTTCTTCCGGCACCAGGTAATACGACGACTCGAAATAAATGGGATCGACTTCGTCGGACTTCACAAACTCGAGGATCTCCATTGCCTTCGCGGTCTTGGGCTCAATCTTCTTGATCTCTTCCGGCTCGATGATCACGTACTCGCCCTTGCGATACTCATAGCCCTTGACGATTTCACTGCGCTCTACCACCCGTTCGTCATGGGGACAAAAGAGTTGTTGCTTAATGCGGGTGTTGTCGTCACGATGCAGCATGTGAAACGAGATGTGATTGCCGCGCGCGCCCGAGAATAGACGCACTGGCATGGAAATGAGTCCGAAGGTCAGATAACCAGTCCAAACAGAAGCCGCCATGGTTCACCATTCCGCCCTAGAAATTGTGCAAAACGCCCCGGCACAGCATCGTTCACCTTGCCGATATTGTCAAGCGCGGAAGTTGCCAAGCCGTTTGATTTGCTGGATTTGTGAGATGCGCTGCAGCCGGCCGGGTGCTGTCTTGCCGGCTCGGGACCGGGAATCGTTCCGGTCATGCGATACTGGCTCAATACGCGTGACAAGTCTCATCCATTCAAGAGGATTGCCAGCGGCGTTGTGGCCATCGGGTTCGCCCTGGTTGCCCGCACCATGGGTGCGGTGACGGACGGAGGAGGCTTGGCTGGGGTATTGGTGGCGTTTGTTCTGATGCTGGCTGCGGGCCTGGCCGGCTTTGTTCCCTTGGCGGCGGTTTTCCTGTTGACCGCTGTGACCACCCGTTGGGGCTACGCGCGCAAACAGACCTTGGGCGTGGCTGAGCGCGGGCGGGGCCGCACCGCCTCGCAGATCTTCGCCAATTTGTGTGCGGCGGCCCTGTGTGCTTTGCCGGCTATCTGGTTTCCGCGATTCCGCGATGTTCTGCTTTTGGGGGCGATGGCGGCGCTGGCCGAGGCCGCAGCCGACACGGTTTCCAGCGAAGTGGGACAGGCAACCGCGAACAGCGCGTACATGCTTCTGGACTTTCGCCCCGCGGCGATTGGGACCAACGGAGCCATCAGCGTCGAGGGTACCTTGAGCGGCTGCATCGCCGCTTCCATTGTGGCTTGGGTCAGCGCTTTCTCCGGGCTCGTTCCCTGGCCGTGGACGCCGCTGGTTGCCGCCGCCGGGGTGGCGGGCATGTTCCTCGACAGCGTGCTGGGCGGGACGTGGGAGAACGCAGGGAAAATGGGCAACGATTCGGTGAACTTTGTGAGCACGGTGTTCGCCGCCGACTTGGCGCTCGTGGGCGCGATGGTGATGGAGAAGTTCGGGTCTTGAACCGCGCAGCGGCGACGCCGGTTGCGACTCAGCTTTATTAGGCCGGATGGCAAGGCAACAGGTTGGCTCCGGTTCGGGCTTTACAATGGAAGTTACACCGCTTCAGCCTGGAGAACCTGCATTCGCACCCACAACCTTTGCATCGTCGGATTCGGCAACGTCGGCAAGGCCCTCGTCGCCCTCCTCCAGGAAAAAGAACAGGAACTGCGGGACCGCTACGGCATTGCGTGGCGCGTGACCGGCGTTGCCTCGCGGCGCCTGGGCTGGCTTGCTGCCCCAACTGGCTTCGCAGCCGAGAAACTGTTGGCAGGCGACTTCTCTGGGGCACAGCAGAGTACCGATATTCGCGAGTGGTTACGCTTGTGCAAGGCGGACGTGGTGTTTGAGGTAAGTTCGCTCAACGCTGACACAGGACAGCCGGCGACGGACTATATACGCGCGGCGCTGGAGGCTGGCGCTCACGCCATCAGTGCCAACAAAGGTCCAGTCGTGCACGCCTGGCGCGAGTTGACGGAACTGGCAACGGCGAACAATCGGCGGTTCCTGCATGAGTCCGCCATGATGGATGGCGTGCCGATCTTCTCGCTGTTTCGCGAGACGCTGCCCGCGATCGAGGTCCGCGGTTTTCGCGGCGTTCTGAATTCGACCACGACCGTGATTTTGGATGCGATGGCAGCGGGTATGAGCTTCGACGATGCAGTCCGCGAGGCGCAGCGGCTGGGCGTGGCTGAAACCGATCCGTCCAATGACGTTGATGGAATCGACGCTGCGGTGAAGGTCGTAGGGCTGACCACAGTGCTGATGAACGGAAACCTCAAGCTGGAAGATGTGCAGCGTCAGGGCATCCGCGATATTGGGACGGAGCAGTTGAGCACTGCACGAGCAAGCGGCGAAACTTGGAGGCTGGTCAGCCGCGCACGGCGTGGGCCTGACGGCAACATCGTCGCCTCGGTTGCGCCGGAGCGGCTGCAAACCAGCGATCCGCTGAGCACCGTCCGCGGAACGTCGCTGCTCATCAGCTTCGAAACCGACATCTTTCCCCAACTTGTCATTGGCGAGTTCGACCCGGGGCCACGGGCGACGGCCTACGGCCTGCTTGCCGATTTCATCTACGCGGTCAGGAGTACGTAAATATGTCTTCCAGTGCAAGAATCGCCGAGCCAGCTCGCAAGCTGGACATCGCTTGGGTGCGGCAGCAGTTTCCCGCGCTGCAGCAGAACGTGAACGGCCAGCCAGCGGTGTTCTTCGACGCTCCCGGCGGCACCCAGGTGCCGCAGCGCGTCATCGATGCCATCGCGAACTACCTCGCGACTTTCAACGCGAACACGGGTGGCGCTTTTGTCACCAGCCGCCGAACCGACCAGTTGATCGCCGACGCCCGCGCGGCGATGGCCGACTTCTTCAATTGCGCGACCGATGAAGTTGTCTTCGGCCCCAACATGACGACGCTCACCTTCGCTCTGAGCCGCGCCATTGGACGCGAGCTGAAGAGCGGCGACGAGCTGCTGGTCACGTGTCTCGACCACGACGCGAATGTGTCGCCCTGGGTGTGCCTGGAAGAGCGCGGGGTGAAGGTGCGCACCGCCGACGTCAATCCCGCCGATTGCACGCTCGACATGTTCGACCTGTCGGCCAAGATTCGCCGCAACACGCGGCTGGTGGCCGCCGGATGGGCAGCGAACGCGGTGGGAACCATTAACGACGTGAATGAGATTGTGCGCCTGGCACATGACGCCGGCGCGATGGCGTTCATCGATGCGGTGCATTACGCGCCGCACGGGCCGATTGATGTGCGCGCTCTCGATTGCGACTTTCTGGCGTGCTCGAGCTACAAGTTCTTCGGCCCGCACCTCGGGATTCTTTACGGCAAACGCGAGCAGTTGCAGCGGCTGCGTCCTTACAAGCTGCGCGCCTGCACCGAGCAGTTGCCCGACCGCTGGGAAACCGGCACGCAGAACCACGAATGCCTCGCTGGATTGCTCGCCGCCATTGAGTACATCGCCGATGTCGGCCGCCATCACCAGCCCGCGGCAGGAACGCGACGCGAGGCCATCCTTGCGGCGTACGACGTATTCCAACAGCACGAGCACGAACTGATGGAGCAGTTAATCAACGGCCTGCTGGCGATCCCAGGGATTACGTTTTACGGCATCAAGGACCCGGCGAAATTCGACCAGCGCACTCCGACGGTTGCCATTCGCATGGACGGCTACACGCCGCGTGAGTTGGCGACACGACTCGGCGAGCGCGGCATCTTCACCTGGGACGGGAACTACTACGCCATCAACCTTGCCGAGCGCCTGGGCGTGCAGGACAGCGGCGGCATGCTGCGCATCGGCTTGACGCACTACAACACCGCCGAAGAAGTGGAGCGGGTGCTGGAGGAACTGCGCAGCGCTGGCGGGATGAAAGCGTGAACCACGGATTTGCACGGATAAGCACGATTCATTCGTGTCTCTTTGATCCGTGTTCATCTGTGATAATCCGCGGCGAAAGGGTTTCGTGATGTCTCGCAGCCGCTTGCCATCTGCCGAGTAATTCCTGCGGTTGATTTATAATCCGCCCGTCTGCGGAGGGCGAAGAAATGCGCGCCGTACCTCGCTGGCTGGCGGTGCTGGCTGTGGTCGCGATAGCGGCGGTGGTATGCGCGTTCACCGTCCGCCGCGCGCTGACGCCTGCCGCGCTTGTGCTGCAGCTCTCCGACGCGACGATTCCCGCCGACGGATTTACCTCGACGCAACTAACAATTCATTCCTCGAACGGCCGCGAGCTGCGCGGGCTGGAGATACAGGTTCAGAATCCGCACGGCTATGCCGTGGAGTCAACGAGCTCGGGTGCCCCACCCTTTTCGCGAAGCGAAAGGGTGGGAGTCGAATCCATAACGATCGACCACGATTCGGCCACTGTTTCACTGCGCGCGGGCGTGCTGCCCGGTGAGACGAAGCTGCGCGTCACCGCTCCCGGGTTCACTCCGCAGGAGATCACGCTGCAAACGACGCTCGACGCCGGTGACGCGATCGGCGATGGCACACCGGACTTTCTCCGCCTGCACGATCCTGCAGACCGTGCGGCCTTCCGCCGCTGGTTCACCCTGCTGGCGGAATCGCAGTATTACCGCGGGAAAAACCTGCCGCCGAGATCGACGACTGCGCTGCGCTCTTGCGCTTCGCCTATCGCGAAGCGCTGCGCGAGCACAATGCGGCATGGGCCCACGCCATGTCGCTGCCCGCTCCGGCTTCGGCGGTTGACGTTCAGCAGTATCAATACCCGTACACACCGCTCGCGGCTGCGCTCTTTCGGGTGCGGCGGGGAGGCTTCCAAACCGGCGACCTCAGCGACGGCGCCTTCGCGCAGTTCGCCGACGTGGACACCATCCGGCGCTACAACACGTTTCTCGTGGGTCGCGATCTCGGCCGCGCGCGTCCGGGCGACCTGCTGTTCTTTCGTCAGGACGGCCAGAAGATGCCGTTCCACGCCATGATCTTCCTCGGCCGCAGCCAGATCGAATCCGGCAACGAACAGTTCGTCATCTATCACACCGGACCCGACGGCAAATCGCCCGGCGAAATTCGTCGCTGGTCGGTTGCCGAACTTGTGAACTATCCCGAAGCCCGCTGGCGTCCGATTCCCTCCAACCCGGCCTTTCTCGGCATCTATCGCTGGAACATTCTGCGAGGCGCCGATTGATGCGCCTGAATCGCGCCATCGTCGCAATCCTGCTCTGTTGTGCGCTGGTTGCTCCGTTGTGCGCGCAGGACCAAACCGACACCGAGTCCTTCTTCTCGCTGGCCAGCGAACGCACGTATCTGCCCGGCGAGAAGCCCACCATCTCGGTTTACAGCCACAACGTGAGCTCGCTGGAGTTCCGCGTCTATCGCGTAAACGATGCGGTGAAGTTCTTCAGCCAGATGCAGGAGCTGCACAGCTTCGGCGGGCGCGGTCCGGCGATGCCGAAGCAGGCGCGCACCTGGCTGGAGAAGTTCCACGCCTGGAAGCACCGCATCTGGGCCTGGTTCCGCGACTTCATTCGCGCGCAGTTCTCGCCCGAGTCGCGGCACAAGATTCGCCTGTGGGAGATGGGCGGTAGCGAAAGAAACAGGGACCGAAGGTCGAAGGCTATGCCCAGGTGCCGATCCTGAACCAGCAGCAGGTGGTGTCGGTGTGGAAGTGGGCGGTCCCCTCGCATGAGCGATGGGAGAGCCAAACCATAAACATCCCGGTCAGCGACAAGGGTGTGTACCTGGTCGAAGCCACCGATGGCAAGCTGCGCGCCTACACCATCATCGTCGTAAGCGAGATCGCGATCATCACCAAAGCCGCGTCCGGCCGGCTGATGAGCTTCGTCGTCGATCGCCGCAGTGGCGATCCGATAGCGGGAGCGATGGTTCGCGTCTGGATCGACCAGCAGGAAGTCGCAGCGAAAGCGACCGACCAGCAGGGCCTGCTGGATACATCGCTGAACGAAGCGAAACCGGAAAACGTTGCCGTGCTGGCGACCAGTGGCGATCAGTTCGCCATCAACACTCCCGGCGCGTGGAACCTGGGCACCGGTCCTGATCGCAACCTGAAGGGTTACACCTACACCGACCGGCCGGTGTACCGTCCGGGCGACGTCGTGCACTTCAAGTCCATCGTGCGCGCCGAATCGATGAGCGGCTACGAGATTCCGAAGGAGCGCGAACTCAGGCTCGAGCTGCGCGATCCGCAGAGCTACCAGACCATCTGGCAGCAAACCGTGACGCTCTCCGACCTGGGCACGGCACATTGGGACTACGCCATTCCCGCCGGCGCCAATCTCGGCTTCTATTACCTCTCGATGCAGTTGGGCGAGCGTTACGTCGAGGGCACCAGCTTCTCGGTGGAGGACTACAAGAAGCCCGAGTACCAGGTGAAGGTCACGGCGCAAACGCCGCGGGTGCTGGAAGGTCAGCCGATCAAGGCGACGATTGACGCGCGCTATTACTTCGGCGAGCCGGTCGCCAACGCGAAGGTGAAGTGGGTGGTCCACACCTCGACCTACTGGCCGATGGGACGCGGGGAAGCCGACGACGAGGCAGGCGCGGACCAGGGTGGCGAGAATCCGGACGCCGATTCGGGCGACACCTACGGTGGCGAGCAGGAACGTGAGATGAGCGGCGTGCTCGATGCCGACGGCAAGCTCCAGATCGAGTTTCCGACTCGCATCGACAGCAAGAAGCAGGACCTGGTCTATCGCATCGAGGCGCGGGTGACCGATGCCGGCAATCGCGAGATCGCCGGTCACGGTTTCGCCCTCGCGACTTATGGCAGCTTCTTCCTGACCGCCGAGCCGGACTCATTCGTTTACACCAAGGGCAGCACGGCGACGGTCACTGTCACTGCGCAGGACTACGACAAGAAGCCGGTGCAAACGCCCTTCCGCGTGGAGATGAATCGCTGGGACTGGCGCAAGGGCGCTGGTCCGTCGGTCACCACGGCGCGAGGCCAAACCGACGCCAGCGGCAAGGGGCAGCTCAAGCTGACGATTCCCGACGCCGGCGAATTTCGCGTGCGCGTGATCGCTACGACGCCGGAGAAGCGCGAGGTGGAGACTACGGCGTACTTGTGGGCCCCGGGCGAAAGCCCCTGGTGGAGCGGGCCCGCGCAGGAACGAGTGCAGATTGTCCCCGACAAGAAGACCTATCAGCCGGGCGACACCGCGCACGTGCTGATCGTGACCGGCAAGGAGCCGGCGTCGGTGCTGGTTACCGCCGAAGGCAACGGCCTCTACTCCGGGCAGGTGATCAGGAGCGCCGGCGGCAGCATCACGGTCGATGTTCCCATCAAGCCCGAATACGCGCCGAACTTCTACGTTGGGGCAGTGTTCATCCGCGACAACAAGCTGTACCAGGGATCGAAGAGCTTGACGGTGCCGCCGACGCAGCACGAACTGAAGGTGCAACTGCTGCCTTCGAAGCCGCAGTATCAACCGGGCGAGGCTGCAAGCTACACCATCAAGGCGACCGACTCTGGCGGCAAGCCGGTCGCGGGGGCGGAGTTCAGCCTTGGCGTCGTGGATGAGGCCATCTACGCCATCAAGCCGGACGCCACTCCCAACATCATGAACGCCTTCTACGGGCGGATTTACTCGAAGGTGAGTACCGACACCTCGCTGACTTATTACTTCAGCGGGCAGGCCGGCAAGCGCGCCATGCCGTTGGCGAATGCGCGTCCGTCGCGCGGACTGGCGCAGCTCAAGCCCGAGCGACTGGTGCAGCCCAAGGTCCGCAAGGCGTTTCCCGATACGGCGTACTGGGTGGCCGACGTGAACACCGGCGGCAATGGGCAGGCGACGGTCCACTTCAACTATCCCGACGCGATTACTTCATGGCGTGCGACCACGCGCGGCGTTACCCAGGACACCAGGGTCGGCGGCGCGGTCGAGAACACCATCGTGCGCAAGAACCTGATGGTGCGTTTGGTGGTGCCGCGCTTCTTCCGCCGCGGCGATGAGATCGTGGTCTCGACCATCGTGCAAAACTATCTGCCGACGGAGAAGACGGCACGGGTCTCGATGGAGTTCGACGGCCTACAGGTGATGGAAGGTGCAACCAAGGACGTCAGTGTGCCCAGCCGCGGCCTGATGAAGGTGGATTATCGGGTGCGCGTGCTGAACGTGGATTCGGCGCGGGTGCTGGGCAAGGCGCTCACCGACGTGGAAAGCGACGCGATGGAGCTGACGCTGCCGGTCGTTCCCTTCGGCGTCAAGCTGGCAATGGCAAAGTCGGGCTCGATGGCAGGAACGGGCGCGAGCGACAGCGTACAACAGTTGACATTCCCCGAGGGCGCGGAATCGGGCACCCGCAAGCTGACCGTCAGCGTGACGCCGTCCGTCGCGGGAACCGTGTTCGCGGCACTTGAATTCCTTACTTCTTATCCCTACGGCTGCACTGAGCAGACGATGTCAAGTTTCTTGCCTGACGTGCTGGTGGCCAATGCCATGCAAAAGCTCGGCGTCAAGTCGAACATTGACCCACAGACGCTGAAGAAGCAGGTGCAGGCCGGACTCGACCGCCTCTACAACTACCAGCATCCGGATGGCGGGTGGGGCTGGTGGCAGAGCGACGACAGCCATCCCTTCATGACCGCCTACGTTCTCGCCGGGTTGAGTCAGGCGAAGGCCGCGGGGTTCGACGTGAAGCAGGATGCCATCGATCACGGGCGCGGCTGGCTGAAGCCCTACTTCGATCATTCGCAGAAAGTGAAGACCGACCTGCGCGCTTACATGGCCTACGCGCTGGTGCTGAGCGGGGCGCGCGAAACCGCGGTGCTCGATTCGGTATGGACCCAGCGCTCCACGCTCACCTCCTACGGCAGGGCGCTGCTCGGGCTGGCCATGCTGGAGATGAACGATCCTCGCGCCACGGAATTGACCCGGCAACTGGAGGGCGAAGCCAAACAGGATGGCTCACAGGCATGGTGGCAGACCGACATGAATTACCTGATGGATTTCTCCGGCGACACCACGCCCCAGGCCACGGCCTATGCCCTTAAGCTGCTGACGCACACCGCGCCCAACAGTCCGCTGCTGCCGCAAGGCGGCCGTGTACCTGGTGAGCCATCGCGACCAAGGCTATTACTGGGATTCGACCGAGCAGACGGCGATGGTCATCTACGGGCTGACCGATTACTTAGAGCGCACCCAGGAGCTGAAGCCCAACTACAGCGTCGAGGTGCAGGTGAACGGCAAGACGGTGGCGACCAAGAAGTTCACCGCGGCCGACGCGCTGGCTCCGGCGACGACGGTGGCGCTGAACGAATCGCAACTCGCGCCGGGAGAAAACCAGGTCCGCATCGCGAAGACCGGAGACGGGCGGCTGTACTGGTCGATGCGAGGCGAGTATTACTCCAACGAGGCCAAGGTCGTGAACACCGGCAGCTTCAAGCTGAGCGTGGCGCGCGAATACTACAAGCTGACCTCGCAGCAGCAGGGCGACAAGATTGTGTATCACCTCGACAAGCTGGCCGGAGCGGTGGATGTCGGCGACACGCTGGCGGTGCGCATCACCGTCGGCGGCAACGACTGGAAGTACCTGATGATCGAGGACCCGATTCCGTCCGGAACGGAATCCATTGCACGCGACGATTTGTATGAACTGGATGAGAAGCCCGACTGGTGGGGCCGTTGGGCGAGCTATCGCGAGCTGCGCGACGATCGCACCACCTTCTTCAACCTGTACTTCCCGCAGGGACAGCACGAGTATGTCTATCTGCTGAAGGTGGTGAATCCCGGCGTCTTCCGTGTGAGCCCCACGCGCGTGGAGCCGATGTATCAGCCCGAGTATCTTGCGACCAGCGACGCGCTGACGGTGACGGTGAAATGACCACGCAGGCAAATCGCGCGGGAGTCGCCAAGCTGTGGCTGCTGAACTTCGTCGGCAACGCGGCAGCGTTGGCGGCATGGTATTTCTGGCTGCTCGTGCCCGACGCGCACGGCTGGCAGGTGGCCTTTTCTCTGCTTGCGGCGATCGGCATCATCGTGCTGGTGGTGTGGCTGCGCGCCGGGACGTTCGCTTACTTCAGGCTCGCCGAGTTTCGCAACGACGGCGCAGTCTGGCGCGCCTTTCGTCATTCGCTCCGCCACATCGTCGCACTGGCCTTGTGGGCTGTGGTGTTGGCGGCGGTGCTGTGGTTTCTGTTCTGGCTGCGCCGGTATCCGCCGCAGTTCGGCGTGTGGCTCTGGCAGAAGCTGCCGGAAGTCTTTGCGTTTTGCCGGCCCCCGTCAACTTACGCAAGGCGCTGACTGGCTGTTACTGTTGCTGATCTTCGTAGTTGTGCCGGCGAAGTGGCTGCCCATCGCGACGACCATCACCGCCGACGGATTCGGCAAACGCGCGATGCAGTCCTGGCGCGTGCTGAAGCGGCCCCTGTACTGGGTGTGGTTCTGCATGCTCATCTTCGTGGGCGTTTACATCCCGTACAAGCTGATCTGGTGGATTCCCTCCGTGGACGATCTCCGCAAGCAAGCCTGGAGCATGGGCCTGCGTTTCTTCGCCGCCTATGTGATTGTGATTACGGCTTGGATTGCACTGGTGTGGATGGTGGGGGTGTGGACGGAGAGAGAAGAAGTAACCACGGATTCGCGCGGCTAAATACGGACCAGACACCGTAGCCTCCTTGATGGCTATCCCCACAGCCTCGTTACACCTGACCCACCTGAAGAAACGCAATCGCGCGACAAAGCGTTGCAGGATTTTCTGTAAAGATTTGTTACGCATTCCCACATGGGAAATACGCGGGCAGTTCAGCTGCATCTTGCTGAACAGATTAGCGGTTTCGTTTCCGAATGTGACACAAGCCGGCTAACAGCTTTCGCTCTCATCTCCCATCATGCGACCGAGTTCCAGATGCAATCTCGGTTGGCAATCCATTCTGCACCCAATCGAGCAGCGCCTCTTTGCCATGTTGCAGCGCAAGCTGCGCCACTCGCTTCTCCGCCTCGGCGTACGCAGCGCGCAATTGCTCTTCGCTCGCGGGCGCGCGCAAGGCCTTCTCCAAAGCAGCAACATCTTCGAAGCTGATTACCTGGACTCGCTTGCGCGCTTCGGACCCGCGAGATACAGCACCAATCCTTCGCGAAACCACAGCGGAGTTCCAGCACGCGCGTACGACTCGATCAGCATGTGCAGCAGCTCGTGATGGATCGTGCTCTCCAGCGTGCCCGCTTGGCGCAGCACGTCGGACGGCTGCAACTGGATGGTGCGTCCGCGAGTCGAGGCGGCCACCCATCCGGGCTCGCCGGTAGAATTGCGGAACGCCGCCACGGTCGGGTAAACCTTCAACCGCGGCGCAGAGCGATAGACGAGCCCCGTGCTCTCCTCGGACTCGTGCATGTAGCGAGTGGCGACACTCAGCAACGCTCGGTCGCGATCAGGTTGCGTAGTGAGCAACTCCACATCTTCGTTGGAGATCTGTTGCCACGGAATGCCTTGCGCACTCACGCCGAGCTTTGTTCCCGGGTAATAAAACGCGAGGATTTCGCGATAAGAATGACCTTCCTCGCCCATCACTTCGGCGCCGATCTGGCAGAGACCAACGCCGTGTCCTGAGCCCCGGCCATGAAACAGGACACGCGTGCCGTCGTCGCTCACGTCGTAGAGATTGCTCTTGAGGCGGTCCCATCCGATGTTGTGGCCGATGGCGGCGCGAAAGTTCAGCGCCGATACAGTCACGCTGCCGCTGCCGGTGACGCGCAGAAACTCGACGCGTCCGCTGGGGGTGCGATGCAAGACTGCCACCGAGCGCAGTGTGCCGGGAATGACGATGCCGTCCGCCGCCAGCGCGCGTTGCAACTCGCGCTTGGACACTTCGCTGCGCCACTGCGTGCCGCCGTTGCGCACGCAGTATTGGTCGGAGTGCTGATGGAGATAGGGAGCGCGCGCTTCGTCGTTGCCCAAGATGAAGCGTCCGTCTTCGCTGGTGCCGCCGCAGTTCGCGGCGTAGTACGTGGACGCAGGCTCGCCGTCGTACCAGAGAATCTCCCCCGCAGTGGATTGCGCGATACTGCGCAGATGCGTATCAATGCCGGCAACGCGCAGGTCCTGACAGTGCGTGGTGTCGCAGAAGTCGAAGCCGTCGAGCGCGTGGCGGCTGCCGAAATGCATGGCGAAGGTGCGCGCGGCCACGGCCATTGCCTTCAGCGCCTCATCGGACTTAAAGTTGCCGGTCTCGCCCGCCAGCACTCCCGCGATGTATTCCTCCATCGGCATAAGCGCGGTGATGAGCAGAGTGACCGTCTTTGGCGCGAACCTCGATGGGGAAGTCGGCACGCAGCGGCGGTTCACCGGCGGCATTCATCTGATAAGTGCCGCTGATGCGCACTTCACCCGTGGCGGACTTGTCCCCGTCAACTTGGATCGACGATCCGGAGGCCTGTAGCGCGAGTGTTGCGATAGAAGCTGGTTTGCAGGTTGCGCACCGTCGAAGTTGCGCCTGACCCGCGTCAGCGCGAAGCCGCAATTCCCGCGGCGGATGCAGATACCATAGGCGGACACGAACCGTCTGCGGAAATCCAGCAGAGGCGAATACTTTGGTAGGAGTTCCGTGAGTGTCCCCTGCACTCCACAACAGAAGCAGCAAAATGGTACCGGCGAACACACGCTTCATCGCAGAGATCTCGCGGCAGCGTTCGCCAGTTTTCTATCACGCTCTTGGGCGAATGCGTCGAAGACTTGGCGCGCCAGGGCCGCGGCATCGCTGCCGTGTCCCTTTTCCAGGAAGACGACGAGCACGATCTCAGGATTCTCCGCCGGCGCATAACCCGCGAACCAACCATGCGTCCACGGTCCTTCGTCGGCCAGCGCGGTTCCGGTTTTGCCGGCAACTTTCATGGGCGAAGCCGGTTGCGCAGCGTGCGCCATTCCATAGCTCACGGATTCCTGCAAGCCCTGAAAAAGCAAGGAAGTGAAGTTCATATCGGCTTTCTTCTGGGACAAGAGCGCGAGGTTACGGTAGGCGCGGACCAACTCCAGCGGTGTGACGCTAATGCCCCATTCGCCGATGGCTTGCAGTTGCAACTCCTCGGACGGTCTGAGCCAGCGAAACTTTGCCGCTGGCTTCGTTCGGGCTCCAGTCCCGTAACTGCGCTAAAGCCGGCCCGCACAAAGTTGTCGCGCAACTGCGCAGGCGTGAGTCGCGTGGCGACACTGGTGAAATACGAGTTGCACGAATAGGCGAGCGCGGTGGCGGGCCCCAGCGCCTCCGCTGTGCCGGGATGAGTGCAGTCCAGCCGGTGCCCGGCGATGGTCAGCGGACGCTTGCACACCAGCGCGGTGCTCGCATCCACCTTGCCGGCTGCGAGAAGCGCCAGCAGTGTGAACGGCTTGATGCTGGAGCCAGGATGGACCACGCGGCGCGCGGCGACGTCAGGGTGATATACGGCCAGCACGCGTCCGGTTTGAACCTCCAGCACCACCGCAGCACCGCGCTGCCCGGCCATTGCGTGAGCAAGTGTCTTGTCCAGGTGGGAATCGCCGGCCTGAGCGCATAGCAGAGTCGCCGCTGCGACGCACATCAATGTCACAGCGATACTTCTGCAAGCTAACACCCCGGGTAACATGGCTTGATTGTAACGGCGGAAGCTTTCAGGAAGGGAGTTCCATGCAAGGCTCGCCTTGGGCTCGCTTGCCTCGTGGGCCTACAATTATGTTGTGAGCATCGAGACAACGGAGGTCGCCATGGAACTGAGGTTGACCGACAAAGAAGAAGAGCTGCTTCGGGAATTGTTACTGGACCATCAGAAGCACTTGCTGCACGAGATCAACAAGGCCGATCATCACGAATTCAAGACCGGCCTGCGAAATCGTTGCACTATGGTGGAAGGGATTATCGAAAAACTGCAAGTGGTGTATCCCGTCTGAGGAAATAGCGCGCCCCTAGAGAACGCCCCAAGAACTACGGGGAAATTCCTAACCTCACGCGCGCTACCGCTCATTCCGCCAGTGCGACCATCAATCCCTCCGCGTCAATTGTGACTGCGACGGCCTGCAGCGAAGGGGTAATCACGTCTGCCCCCGCCAATTCCTCCGCCCTGTAAGTTGTTGGAACACCGATGGCAGCCATGCCGGCGGCCTTGGCCGCGCGAATTCCGGAAGGCGCGTCTTCAAAGACCAAGCATCTCTTCGGGTCGCACCCCAAAACGCTAGCGCCAGCGAGGTAAGGTTCAGGATCGGGTTTTCCGTTCGTAATATCGTCCGCCGTGATCATGGTGGGAGGCACTGGCAGCCCAGCCACTTGAAGCCGCCGCGTGGCCAGTTGCCGCGTGCCTGAAGTCACGATGGTGTAGCGCTTTGGCGGTAACTTCGCGAGAAGCTCTTTCGCTCCCGGCAACACTCGCAGGCCATCGGTGTCGTTGATTTCTCTCTGCTCGATCCGGTCTGTTTCGAGTTGTGCATCCAGATGGGGAGCGACTTCGCGGACGGTCGCGATCGTGGGCCGGCCGTGTGCGACGTGGACGACTTGCTCGGGGTCGAGCCCGTGTTCCTGCGCCCATGCGCTCCAGACGCGGGTTACGCAAGGCGTGGAGTCAACCAGTACTCCGTCCAGATCGAAGAGGATGGCCTGGCAGGCAAATGCGAGCATGACTCAGTCTCGCAGACGTTCCAGAAAAGCGGCAACTGGGCCGCAGCAGGCACTGTCGCGACGCTCCCGAAATTCGCCGCGCATTTTCCGATGGCATCGCATATATTGAGTTCGATGCCTCCCGTAGCCCTTTCCGATCTGTTGGGTGCGCCCGTTTTCGATCAAAGCGGCGCCACTGCGGGCAAGGTGCGTGAAGTCGCTGTGGTTCCACAAGATAACTCCAGCCAGATTTTGGGTCTGGTGGTCAGAACCCGCGGCGGCGATTGCTTGCTGGTTACCAACTCGGTGAACTCCATCAATGGAGGCGTGCGCGCGAGCAATTCTGTTTCTGATTGGATACCCTACGCTGGCGGCGAGGGTATGCTGCTGCTGGCCCGCGACCTGCTCGACCAGCAGATCATCGACGTGCACGGTCGCAAGGTTGTGCGGGTCAACGATGTCGATATCCACGAGGAAACCGGGCACGGCCACGTCGTGCTCAAAGTGGGCGCGGTGGACGTCGGCGCGCGCGGGGCCATCCGCCGCTTGCTGAAGGGAGTGGTGCCCGCCGCCGCACTGCGTCCGCTGCTGGCGAAGATTCCGCCGCGGATGATTCCCTGGGATTTTGTTGACCTCATCGAGGTTGATCCCGCCCGACGGGTCAAACTCAAGATCTCGCTCGAGCGTCTGGCCAAGCTGCATCCTGCCGATATCGCCGACATTGTCGAGGACCTGGCTCCAGCGGAGCGGGAGGCCATCTTCGAGACCCTCAACGATGAGGTCGCCGCCGAAACCCTGGAGGAGATTGATCCCAAAGTACAGGTCTCGATTCTCAGCTCGCTCGATTCCGACCGCGCCGCCGACATCGTAGAGGAGATGGATCCGGACGCCGCCGCTGATCTGCTCGGCGATATGCCTCCTGATGCGTCAGAAGAGATCCTCACGGAAATGCGGCCGGAGGAGCGTGCCGAAGTCACCGAACTGATGACGTTCGAGGAAGACACCGCGGCCGGGCGCATGACTACCGACTACATGGCCCTGGGTCCGGCGGCGAAGGTGGAGGACGCGGTCGAGATGCTGCGTAACTTCGAAGGCGGGGTGGAGAGCGTCAGCACGATTTACATTGTCGGGGAGAAAGACAAGCTTCTGGGCGCGGTCCCGCTTGCCAAGATTGTTCTGGCGCCGCCGGGGACTCCTCTGATGATGCTCAGCACCGGCCACATGACCACCGTGCATCCTGGCGCCGACGAGAAAGAAGTTGCCGAACTCTTCGACAAGTACAACCTGCTTGCGCTGCCTGTGACCGATGAAGAAGGAACGTTGACTGGCGTGATCACCGCCGATGATGTGATCAATATGCTGCGCGCCAAGCTGTAAGCAGCCGGTAGTCAGGAGCCAGTTGCCAGTCGGCGTCGGGACGGTGGGTGAAGAAGGGCAAGTCGTACCGAAATCTCGTTGCCGGGGTCCTAAACTAGATTCGCTGAAGTGAAATAGCTGACTACTGACCACCGGCTACTAAATAGCGCATTTCGCAGGCTGCGTTTATGCTGAGTGGTCTTCAAATATCTCACCTGAATCTCCGGTGTCATGCCCGAATCTCGACGGCTTAGAGTATGGAGAATCCGTCTGCTGATGTTCCTGGCCGTCATCGGTCCCGGGTTCATCACGGCCAACGTGGACAACGATGCTGGCGGAATCTACACCTACTCCGCCGCCGGAGCCCAATTCGGATACCTCCTGCTATGGGTCATGATTCCCATGACCGTCGCGTTGGTAGTGGTGCAGGAGATGTCGGCACGCATGGGCGCGGTCACCGGCAAGGGCCTCAGCGATCTTATCCGCGAGGAGTATGGCCTGCGCATCACGTTCTTCATGATGCTGGGACTGGTCATCACAAACTTCGGCAACGTGGTGGCCGAATTCGCCGGAGTGGCGAGCAGCCTGGAGCTGTTTCACATCTCACGCTATGTCAGTGTGCCGGTCGCGGCTGTCGTGGTGTGGCTGCTGGTGGTGAAGGGCAGCTACAAGAGCGTCGAGAAGGTCTTCCTGGTAGCTTCGTTCTTCTATTTTGCCTACATTATCGCCGGCGTCCTGGCGGGACCGAGCTGGAAGGAGGCGTTCGTCGCCACCTTCAAACCGCCGCATAGCGGGGCTTTTCGCGACTCGTCGTACATTTACATGGTCATTGGTGTAGTGGGCACGACCATTGCTCCCTGGATGCAGTTCTATCTCCAATCGTCAATCGTGGAGAAGGGCATCACTCCCCGTGAGTACAGGGCCTCGCGCTGGGATGTGATCCTGGGCTGTCTTTTCACCGACATCGTTGCCTGGTTCATCGTGGTGGCTTGCGCAGCAACCCTGTATTTGCATGGTGTCCGGCAGATCCACGACGGCGCCGACGCCGCTCAGGCGCTGCGCCCATTGGCCGGAGAGTACGCATACATCCTGTTTGCGGCTGGGTTGTTCAATGCTTCGCTGTTTGCCGCGTCCATATTGCCGATCTCGACCGCCTACACGGTCTGCGAAGGGCTTGGCTTTGAGTCTGGCGTGGACCACAAATTCGATGAAGCCAAGGTCTTCTATTGGTTGTACACGCTGCTCCTGATTGCCGGAGGAGGAGTCATTCTGCTGCCCAACATTCCGCTGGTGAAAATCAGCATCCTATCGCAGGTGGTCAACGGCATTGTCCTGCCCTTCGTGTTGATCTTCATGCTGTTGCTGGTGAACAAGAGCGAATTGATGGGCAAGCACGTCAATGGCACCTGGTTCAACGCCATCGCGTGGGCCACGACGATCATCATGATCGGGCTGACGGTTGCGTGGTTCGTGACCGGCAGGGGAGGTAGCTAAAGCAACTCGCCGTTGGCGAGCTGTTGCACCAGCTTTCGATCGGCGTCCAGGAAGTCGAGCTTCGGTAATTCGCGGCGGTCCACCCACCGGATCTCCCTGAAAATTCGATTCTGCATCTCGCCTTCGTAGCGCTCGACCAAAAAGAAATGGAGCTCGACGGCATTGCCGTTCGCGTAATGGTGCTGCAGTTGAGCAACCTTCCGATCGATTTCGGCGCGAATTCCAAGCTCTTCGTTAAGTTCACGTTGCAAGGCTTCCGGCGCGTCTTCTCCCGGCTCGATCTTCCCTCCGGGAAACTCCCATTTCAGCGGGAGTGCCTGATATTCCGTCCGCTGGCAGCACAGGATTTCGTCTCCCCGCACAAGGAGCGCAGCAGTCACTTGCTTGATCAAGGCGCCTGCCTCGATTCTCTCTGTGGGCAGCCGATCACAAGGCCTTCTCCATATAGTTGCCGACCAGTGCGGCGCAATGCTCAACCAATTGCCGGTCCGCGGCTGTGAACGCGGATGGGGTGTGGCTGTCAATATCGAGCTCGCCGACTGCATTGCCCTTCACGAAAACCGGCGCGACGATCTCAGACTTGGTCTCGATGGAGCACGCGAGATAGCGTGGATCGGCATTGACGTCGTCAACCACGACAGTCTGCCCCGTCGAAACGGCAGCGCCGCAGATTCCCTGGTTGAGCGGAATGCGTTTGTGTGGCGTTTCGGCGCCGACGTAGGGCCCGAGTACCAGCATGGGATCTTCACCCAACTGGCCGTTCTCGATCATGTAGAAGCCAACCCAGTCGAAATGAGGCAGCCGTTCCTGCAGGCGGCCGACGACGATGCTCATCAGGTCTTCGACACTCGCGGCAGCATCGGCAAGCACGTTGAGTTCTTCGGCGAGTTGCTGATGACTTGCCGGCATACGTCATCCATTCATATCACACGCTGTGGAATTGGCGAATGCCGCGAGGCTTTTGGAACAATTCGGGATGCAGCGCCCAGGCGATGGCGTGCAACCCGCCAATAAGGCTTGTGGCAGGCGTGTTCAGCAGTTCGTCATTGATGCAGAACACCCGCGCCGCCCGGACGGCCGGCAGCTCGGTCCAGCCACGTCGCTCGACGATTTTCTCCAACGGCACGCGATCGCCTGCGCCGCACCACGCGGCGAGAATCACGTCCGGCCTGGCGTAGCTGACTTCTTCCGCAGTGACTGTCTGACCCGGCGAGCTGACGAATTCGCCGCCCGCGGCTTCCACCAACTCCGCAACCCAAGGCTGCGAGGCGATAATCGGCTTGCCCCACTCCTCGCAGAACACCCTGGGACGCGATGCATTCCGGGTGAGATCCCGGACCTCTGTGATCGACCCTTGCATGGCGCTGATCACGTCTTGTCCGCGATCCCACGCGCCCATCACGCCCGCGATCGCAGAGATGTCGAGGTAAATGTCAGCCAACGTTCGCGGCGCCAATCCAAGAAATCGGACGCCCGCTTTCAGAATTTCGGCGACCGCTTCCAGTTGGTAGGGGACGGAAGCCAGCACGAGGTCGGGACGGGCGGCCAGAATTTCCTGACTTTGCGCTGTCCAGGAGTCAGAGACGATCACGCGGGAGCCGTCGGCCAGTTCGGGACAAACGTCGGCACAATATCTGGTGCAGGCGACCAGGCGGTCCAACAGCCCCAGATCGCGCAGCGTGACGCTGGCGCTGGGCTGGAGCGAAGCGATGCGTCGCGGCGTATGGTCTGCGGCAGCCAAGTTTGTTCGATTATACGAAGAGCAGAGGGGAGTACTCAGAGGGTGTCCGCCTTAAGATCGCGGTAAGCTAAGGGTGTCGAATTGGTTGCCATGTATTCTGCTCAATTACTCGACCACTTCGAGAACCCACGACATTCGGGTGAGCTACCCGACGCGGATGCTCGCGTGCGGATCGAGAATCCCGCGTGCGGCGATATCCTGGAGCTGGCAATTAAGGTGGACGCCGGTCGCATCGCCGCCATACGTTTTCGGGCGAAAGGCTGTGTTCCTGCCATCGCATGTGCTTCGGCGATGGCTGAGTTGGCAGAAGGTAAAACGACACTGCAAGCGTTGGCGATCAATAAGGCCGAGATCGTAAAAGCGGTCGGAGGACTACCTGCTGCTTCAGGGCACTCCGCACATCTGGCACTTGATGCACTCCGAGCAGCGTTGAAAGAGGTCGCTTGACCTCAGACGGCGTGCAGTCCCAGCATGGGCTGGCATTCTTCCATGTGCCATTCCGGGGTCGCCCCTGCCCGGCTGGCCACTAATGCGCCGACAGCGTTCGCGAACCTGCCAGTGGAACCGGCATCCCAGCCTTGCTCGACGCCGTGAAGAAAGGCGGCAGCGAAGGCGTCGCCAGCACCGACCGTGTCTGCCACCTGCACCTTGAAGCCGGGAATCTCACAATATTTGCCGTGTTGAAACACCGCGGAACCACGCTCGCCGAAGGTCACGCACATGGTTTGGCAATGGTATTGTTCGCTCCAGCGGCGACAGAAGTCCTCGACTGACGAGCCTTGACCTCCAGTGTTGACCGACGCGTCCAGGAACTCCGCTTCGCTGTCGCTCAACTTCACTACGTTGGCCAGCGATGAGAGTTGCTCCACCACCGCCAGGCTCCAGTTGCCGTCGCGCAAGTTGACGTCGTAAAACCGCCGCGCTCGCGGCGCAGCTTCAAGCAGCTTTAGCGTAGAAGCCATCGCCTGTCCCGACATGTGGTATAGCGTGCCGAAATAAATCCACTGGGGCAGCAATTCCCCGATGCGCCGGAGGTGGGTCGCAGTGAGATCGACGAAGTCGTACGCCGCCGGGCGCACGATCCGAAACATGGGCTTGCCGTCCGCGTCCAGCTCCACTTCGGCGATGCCGGTGTCCTTACCCCGAAGCACCTGTACGAACTCGGTGGAAATCCCCCGTTCCTGCAGACCCTCAAGAGCGCGACGCCCGCGATCGTCGTCTCCCACGGCGCTCAGCAGGAAGACCTCATGGCCCAGTCGCCGGGCGTGAGCAGCAAAGTTCAGCGGTGCGCCCCCGAGATATTCATGTTCGCCGATTACATCCCACAAAACTTCGCCAACACTGACGATGCGCATGCAGAATTGCCTCCTCCGGCCCGTCTATGGTAACGCGTCTGGTCAATTCCTCCCCGCGTTTGCAATCCGCAGGATTTCCGTTATGATTTTGAAGCTCCTATGAGATTGCCTTTCCAGCGCGAGCGCACGGTCGCGCCTGCAACCACCCCGCCCACGGCCGCCGACTTTCCTCCCTTGGCTGGTGCCGACATAGCCGGCCTGGTCCAGGGTAAGAGGGTTGGCGGAGACATTTACGGCTTTCTGCGCGCGAATCCCAGCCGCGTGGTCTTTGGGCTGCTCGATATCGCCGGTAGTTACGAAGAGAACCACGCCATCGTAGAGGCGGCACGGCAAACCTTTCACGAATTGGGATGCAAGAGCTTTGCCCATCCGGAAGTCAATGAGGCAGATGCGATGATGGAGTTCTGCCTCGAGTTGAACTTGACCGTCCGCAGGGCTGCCGCGGGGGTGCGCTCCTGCCCAGCCTTCGTGGGGTGCTACAACGAAGTGTTGGGCACCATCTGCTATGCCAACGCCGGACATACGCCTGGACTCCTACGTGATCCCTCCGGTGTTACTGAACTGCCGGCCACCGGGCTCCCCCTGGGGCTGTTCTCTGCTTCCACCTACGAAGCACCGTTTGTGGCTCTGGAGCCCGGAGCCTCGCTGCTGCTGGTCTCGCGCGGCGTGGTCGAAGCCTCGTACAAGAAAGAGGAGTTCGGCCTGCAACGAGTGAAGCAGCAGTTCCAGAGCGCGTCGCGCGAGAATGCGCGCGAGATCGCCACCGTCATCCTCGACGGTGTGCAGCAGTTCCTGCGTACCCCTCCCACCCACAACGATGTAACCGCGCTGGCGCTGGTCCGGGCGCCCGGCAGGGCGGTCGCCCTTGGTGCGTAATCACCGCTGAAAGCATGATACGATTAGAGTTAGGTGACGGAAATACCCGTGCGTGCTGCAAATGTAAACCCTGACAAGATGTCCTTGCGCCCAAACGTCAGGGGGTTGTTTCCCGGCGCTGCAGGATTGATCTGGCTAGTACTATGTGTGCTGCCCTGCGGATTTCCGATTCCAGTGGTGGCCCATTCTCAGCAGCCCCCTACCGCCCAGGCACCCGCCAACGGCGGACCGGGCTCGGGCGGAGCAAGAGCGCCAGTCGCCGGGCAATCCGCCCAGCAACTGCCGGGTAGCATCAGCGGAACCTTGATTGTTCAAACCGGGGCCCTCGCCGTCGGCGCTCACGTGCAACTTTCGCACGAAGGCCAATCCCCAACTCAAGAAGTATTGTCGGGCGACAATGGACAATATTCCTTTTCTAATCTCCCTCCTGGGCCTTTTCATCTCGCGATATCCTCGGAAGGCTTCGCCACCCAGGAGTACTCCGGCGACCTGCACCCGGGGGAGGCCTTTATTGTGCCGGAGATCATGCTCTCGGTTGCCACCGCCGTGACGGAAGTGCGGGTCGAGCTCACGCAGATCGAGGTGGCGCAAGAGGAGATTAAGGAGCAAGAGAAGCAGCGGGTGTTCGGCTTCATTCCAAATTTCTATGTCACCTACGTCCCCGACCCAGCTCCTCTCATAGCCAAGCAGAAGTTCGAGCTTGCCTTCAGGTCGGTTATCGATCCCTTCACCTTCGTGGCCGTTGGCTTCCTGGCGGGACTTCAGCAGGCGTCCGATGAATTCGGAGCCTACGGGCAAGGCGCAGAAGGGTACGCAAAGCGTTACGGTGCGGCGTACGGTAACGTCGTTACCAGTACGTTCATCGGAAGCGCTATACTGCCGACCATCTTCAAACAGGATCCACGCTATTTCTACCGGGGAACCGGTAGTAAGAAATCGCGGCTTGGGTACGCGCTCGCCAATGCCGTGATTTGCAAGGGCGACAATAAGAAATGGCAACCGAACTACTCCGAAATTATCGGGGCCTTTGCAACCGGTGCCATCTCGTATACCTACTATCCGGCAGGGCGATCGCCACGGAGTGATCTGGCAAAACGGCCTGATCAAGCTTGGCGAAAGCGCGGTCGCCGGTGTCTTCCAGGAATTTGTCATCCGGAAATTGACCCCGCATCTTCAAACCCACGCCAAGACCCAGCCCTAGAAATCTGCTGAAAAATTCGGTTAGCGAACGCTTGTGTCAGGGCACGACTTTACAGGCTGCTGAAAAATTCGGTTGGAACGCGTTTTGAAGGGGCGCACCTTTAGGTGCGCCGTTGCAAGTCCTTTGTTCTTGGCATTCCGAGTGGGCTTTAGCCCGCGAGGAATCTGCTTCTCCGACTTTTTCAGCAGCCTGTTTAGGACGTGAGAACTAAGTTTGTCTTGGTAGTGGAGTAAGAAGCCCAGGAAACCAGCGCCGTAGGCGCGAAACAGGATAGCCCAGCACGTAGCCGAAGGCGGAGTGCTGGGTAAAGTGGGAAAAGAACCCGAGTCCCTTCAGGGGACGGCACAGTTCTCTTTCGGTAGCCTGCTAGAGCTCCGATCCGCGACGGGGCGTCGGCTTCATCTTGAGAACCGATCCAACCGGAAAGGCGACAGATCAACAACCGCCGTCCGCCCCAACGCCCAGAACGCCAGCGCTTCTCCGACTGCCGCCGAATGTTTGAATCCATGACCCGAGCACGCGGAAGCAAACATGACGTTTTCGCAATCGCGAACCGTGTCAACGATGAACTTCGCGTCCGGCGTCACCGTGTAGAGACACGTCGTTGCGCGCAGGCATTCGCCCGACACGTCCGGAAAACGCGGCCCAATGTATTCGTCGTACATGGCGGCGACTTCCGAATCGGCGATCTCGCGCGTAACCGCGTCGGGATCGACCGTCGCCTCATACTGCTCGGTGGCAATCTTCAGTCCGCCTTCCGGCCCGTCAATCGCGGGGAAGCCGTAGAGCATGTCGCGCGGCCGGTTGCCCACAATCCAGATGAACACCGGAAATCGCGTCGGCGCTGTATAGCTCCTGGTTCTTCGCCAGCGCGAACCAGCACAGCACCTGCCGATAGACCTTGAAGTAACGCGCGTACTCCGCTCCGAGCAGCTTCTGCATCCACGGCCCGGCGGTCACGATGACTCGCGCGGCAGAATAGGTAGCTCGATCCGTCTTGACCACGACCGTGCCGTCGTTGCCCTGTGTGATGTCGAGCACCACCTCCGAGGTGAAGATCCTTGCGCCCATCTGTCGCGCCAGAGTCAACTGCGTCTCGATGCAGGCCTCGGGACGTAGAAATCCCGCACCAGGTTCAAAGTAGCCAACCTCATCGCCTTGCAGCCGGAACTGCGGATAACGGCGGCGGATTTCGTCGGCGTCCAAAATCTCATGCGCAATGCCAAATTCCCGGGCGGTGCTGATGGTGTCCTGGACGAACGAAGTTGATCCGTGATGATTGCCCGAAATGCTCTGCGAAGCCAGAACCAACGCGCCGTTGCGGGTGAGCAAGCTGCGGCCCGTGGCGGCCTCCAGCTCTTCCCAGATCTGGTTGGAGCGCAGCACCAGAGGCACGAAGTCGCGGCCTTCGCCAATGGCTTCGCGAGTAATGCGTGTGTCACCGTGCGACGATCCCTGATCGTGCGGCGGGTCGAAGCGGTCAATGCCAATCGCGCGCGCGCCCAGCTTGGCCAATTGATAGAGCGCCGCGCTGCCCATCGCTCCCAGACCAACGACGATGACATCGGCGGTATTCGCCATAGGCGCATGATAAGGGATTGGGACAGCGGCGTGGGCAGGACGCCAGCGCCGTAGGCGCGAAAGAGTTTAGCCCAGCACGCAGCGCAGGCGGAGTGCTGGGTAAAGTGGGAAAAGAACCCGAGTCCCCCGGGGACGGCACAGGATTTTGCTTCGTGCGATGAGAGTTTGTCTGGACCATCTTGCACAAACCTGGCATCCTGGCTGCGATGCCTGCTTACTACCGCGCTCCACTCCATGAGTTTGTCAAAGAGTCTGCTTCGAGCATCCTCGGTGAACTAGCGGTCGCGAACGGCGATGCAAGATTCCCGCTCGCCCCGGAAGCGATAGAAGCGTGGAGACTGCAATTACCAACTCTAATGAACGGGTGTGCCGAACTGATGGCAGCGCGTTCCCGCAGCCGCGGATTACGAGTTGCTGCTCGAGTATCCAATACCACGAGTGGGCAAGCGCATTGATGCGGTACTGTTAATGAACGACGTGATTGTGGCGATCGAAACCAAGACGGGGCACGCGCCCACTACTGCGGAGCGCCAGGTCGACGATTATGCGATTTACCTGGCCTGCTTTCATGAGCCGAGCGCTGGGCGAACCATTGTGCCGTTGGTCGTTTCCGACGGACGTATCGCGAGTGCTGGCATTCGCCCTTTCGCCGATGAGGTAATCCGCCCTTGTTGCATCGCGTCCACTAACGAATTTGGACAAACGCTTATCTCTATCGAAAATGAGAATTGCACGCCAGATGTGGAACCCATCAATGCGGACGCATGGGATAAAGGACGTTTTAGACCGATTCCGCCAATCATCGAAGCCGCCGTCAAACTTTATTCAGAGATGGAAGTGTTCGAAATTGGGCACGCATGCGCAGCGCAGCAAGATCTCGATCGAGCAACCAACGCTCTCGTCGAAGCCGTAACAGAAGCTCGTACGAGCGGCAAGAAGCTCATCTGCTTCGTCACCGGAGTACCAGGCGCAGGGAAAACCTTGGTTGGGCTTAATGCAGTTCATCGAAAAGAACTTCGAGACAGTAGCGCGTTCTTGTCGGGAAACGGCCCGCTCGTAAAAATCATTCGAGAGGCCCTCATACGCGACGTAACGCAACGGTCACGGAGTACTGGGAAGCCTATCACGCGACGTGCAGCGGAGATATCCGTGCAGTCTTTTGTCCAAAGCGTACATCGATTCGCTGAAACACACTACCAAGAAAGCGATCCCACACCCAGCGAGCGAGTGATTGTATTCGACGAGGCCCAAAGGGCTTGGGATGCCGAGCAGAACAAAAGAGCCAAGCGACCGGAAGTTTCCGAGGCACACATGATGCTTGACGTGATGAGCCGTCATGAGGGTTGGGCGGTGCTGGTCTGTTTGATAGGTGGCGGTCAAGAGATAAATCGGGGCGAGGCCGGTTTGGCCGAGTGGGGAACCGCTCTACGCTCTTTCGAGGAATGGCAAGTCTATGCTTCTCCCGAAGTTCTGGCTGAGAAGTCGGAGGGTCCTTTCTTGTTGTTCCGAGAAAAGGACCCATACGCGGCAAGGATCAAAGCCATTTCGCAATTTCATCTGGAAGTCAGCAACCGATCCATCCGAGCGCAACACATGTCGGAGTGGGTCGACGCCGTGCTTAGAGGAGACCAGGATGTAGCCAAAGAGATTGCCGGCGGAATGAAGCATCCTCCGGTTCTTGCGAGAAACCTCTCGACGGTTCGCGCTTGGTTGCAGGGGAAGCGTAGGGGCTTTACGAGGGCCGGCCTCGTTGCTAGTGCCAGTGCTGCGCGTCTGAGGGCAGATGGCATTGAAACCGCTTTCGGATTTCACCGAGATTTTGAATGGGAACGATGGTTTCTCGATCGCGATACATGCGACGACAGCGGATGTGCTCATAAGTATTGTAACGATGTGCGTGCGTCCTCGAGATTGGAAGTGGCCGCCACTCAATTTGAGGTACAAGGTCTGGAATTGGACTGGATCGGATTGTGTTGGGGAGAGGATCTTGTTTGGACAGGCAATCAATGGGCGAGCCTTAACTTCAACGGGAAAAATTGGAAACCGAACAATAACAAACGTAAGCATCAGTTTCGCGTGAATGGATACAGGGTTTTGCTAACTCGGGCCCGGCAAGGAATGATCCTCTATGTTCCTGAGCCAAGTGCAGAAGACTCGTCGCGGCTCCATAAAGAACTGGATTCCACAGCGGGATTTCTTATCGCTTGCGGGGTACAAGTAGCAACCAAAGCTGATTCGAAGTTATAGGGTTCCTTGAACTCAGGCCGCGATGGCGCCTGTGTGTTCGCGCTCGGACTCGCACACCATTAAGCCCATGACATCCTCTGCAAACATGAACTGCTCTTCGCTGATTTCCCGCACGACGCTCAGTTTGGATGCCGTGGCGCCGTCACCATATGACCATGGGTGCCGATCGTCGATCTCATCATCCAAGCCGCCAAACTCATGGGTGAGCGAATGGGCAAATGACCATGCATCTTCCTCGCTGCTGGCAATAATCAGCAGATGTCCATTATGCTCGTGTTCGCCGTCAATCACGGTGTATCTCGCAAGGTAATGTCTGGGGGACATTTCTTCCTCCGTTCTCAGCTGGCAACCCCCTAGCCCGTCAGACAATCGTACCTGATGAAGAAACTGGACTGCACCGCCCAAGCGGCTACTCGTTACTGTGTCTTCTGGTTCCTGCTCATCACATGCCACTGTGATCTGTGCACTTGCTTGTGAGTGCCCCGACGCGGTATCAGTCACGCGTGAGGGCGCGATTTTGTGTCTTCGCAGGCCGCACCCAGTGTGCGGGCCGGGAAAAGCTCTTTGACAAGTCAGTGAATCATGGGCAGTGGATAGGGGATATAACCGAAAGTCTGATTACCAGTTTATCACTACCGCCTTCCCAGACATTCGCGGCGGCGTTCGAATCGAGGGTAGGCTGTGCCTCTAAGTCCTTGCGGTTCAAACATCAACGTGTAAACCTCTGGCGCTCTATCATTTGCCGGGAAAAAATGCGTAATCGCATGATTCTAAATGACGACGGGGGGAGGGGGTGGGTTACCAACTGGATAATAGTCCGTCCCGAAATGGGAAAAGAGGAATTAGGTGCTTGGGTTTATCGAATAGTTAACGCTCGTCTGCAATTGTCAGCAGTTCCTGCCAGAAGAGGGTCCTTCGACTCCGCTCGGCTTTCGCCTCGCTGCGCTCAGGATGACAGAGCGATGACAGCAGAGAGCAAATCCGAGCGAAAAGCGAACAGCGAAAAGCGAAAGCGGCGACAGCGCGTCCGCTACTGCTGAACGATTTGAACGGCCTTCGGGTGGACCTGCTCGTTCTGGATCTGCGCCGCGTCCCAGCCTCCGCCGAGCGCTTTGACGAGGTAAACGGATGTAACCATCTGCTGGCCGAGGAGCTGTGTCGCCAGACGCTCGTTGGTGAGCAGCGCCGATTGTGCGGTGATGACGTCGAGGTAGCTCGTGACTCCGCCGACGTAGCGATTGTTGGCCAACTCCAGAGCGCGGCGAGCATCGGAGACAGCCGCATTCTGCGTGGTTCCGGCTTGCGACAGTGTGTTCAGTCCTGAGAGCCCATCTTCGACCTGCTGGAACGCCGAGCACTGCCAGTTCCGGGCGGCCAACGTGAAGGGCCAGACGATCACCGCCCACGGCCGCATCACGGGCCTGCGGCCCGAGGGCGACCGAATGGTGGCCGACCTCGAGGTGTGGACCGAGGACCACGAGGGGCACCGCCTGGCCCCCGGCGGGGCGACGGTCTCGGTGCCGACCGCCGCCGGTTGACGGCCGCCAAACAGGACCGACCAGAGCAGGACCGAACCGAAGGACCGAGGAGGAGCCCATGGAGGAGTACCCCGTACAGATCGGCAGCATGCTGTTCACCATGGTCGACCCGCATCGCGGGTACGAGGTGGCCTACAACCGCTGGTACGAGCGGGACCACTTCTACGCCGGGTGCATGATCGGGCCCTGGCTGTTCGCCGGCGGCCGGTGGGTCGCGCCGAGGACCCTGAAGGACCTGCGCTTCCCCGAGGCGAGCCCGTTCGCCGAGCCGGTGGACGCCGGCTCCTACCTCTCCTTGTACTGGATGCACGAGGACCACGTCGAGGAGCACCTGAAGTGGGCCGGGGAGCAGGTGGTGTGGCTCTACCAGAACGGGCGCGGCTTCAACGAGCGGACGCACGCCCACACCAGCATCTACGACCTGGTGGACCGGGCCTACGCCGACGACGAGCGGTCCGTGCCGCTTCAGCTGGCCCTCCACCACCACTACCCCGGCCTCGGCGTCGTGGTCACCGAGCCGGCCGAGGGCGTCGACCGGGAGCGCCACCTGTCGTGGCTCCGGAGCGAGGCCGTGCCCGGGTTGCTCTCCGCCGGGCCCGTGGACAGCTGGTCGGCCTGGGTGAAGCACCCGCCGGCCGAGCCCCAGCAGCAGTCCAACGCCCCGATGAAGCTGGGCACCGACGGCGGCCATCCTGACCGCCTGGTTCAGCTGTGCTTCATCGAGGGCGACCCCGTCGGGACCTGGGAGGCCTTCGGTGCCTATGCCAAGGCGGTGGACGCCGGCGGGGTGGCCCGGGTCACCTTCGCCGCCCCCTTCTACGGCACCGACGTGGGCACCGACGACCATGCCGATCAGCTCTGGTAGCGGATCGGCCGCACAGCATGAACGGCCCGGGGCTCTCGCCCGGGCCGTTCCGTGTTTCCGCCTTTGAGGGGTTAAGGGGTCGGCGGAAGACCTGCCGGGCCGCCTACTGGGCCGGCCCGTCGCCCAGCGTGACCTGGGCGGTCTGCTGGTTGCCCGACTGGTCCTGGTAGCCGATGGTCACTGTGTCGCCCGGGTGGTGGCCGAGCAGCTGGGTGGTCAGGGCGTTGGGCGAGTCGATGCTGTGGCCGTCCACCGAGACGATCACGTCACCGGCGGCCAGACCGGCCTTCTCCGCCGGGCCGCCCGAGACCACGTGTGACGATCTGGGCGCCGGTCGAGCTCGAGCTGCCCGAGCTGGACGAGTTGCCGCCCAGGCCGCCGAGGGCCCGAGCTCGAGCTGCTGGAGCCGGCCGGCTCGACCTCGACCCCGATGAAGGCGGTCTTGCCGATGTGGACGGTCGACGACCCGTTGCCGTTCTCGATCTGGCGGGCCAGCGAGAGGGCGGTGTTGATCGGGATGGCGAAGCTCTCGCGACCGCCTGGAACTGGAAGCTCTGCGATGCGGCCGTGTCCATGCCGACGACCTTGCCGGTGGCGTTGACCAGGGGGCCGCCCGAGTCGCCGGGCTGGATGTTGGCGTCGGTCTGGATGAGGCCGGTCAGCTGCTCGGCGTTGGCGCCGCCGTCGTCGCTGGCGGTGATCGTCTGGTTGAGGGCGGTCACCTTGCCGCTCGGCCGCGCTCGGCGTGCCGCCGGCACCGCCGGCGTTGCCGATGCCGATGACCGCGTCACCCTCGACGACGTCGACGAGTTGCCGAGGGGGGCGGTCTGCAGGCCGGAGGCGCCCTGGAGCTGCAGCACGGCGACGTCGGCCGTGCGGTCGTAGCCGACGACGGTGGCGTTGTAGGTCTTGCCCGTTGCCGATGTCGGTCGCCGTGATCCTCGTCGCGCCGTCGATGACGTGGTTGTTGGTCAGGACCTCGCCGTTGGAGGTGAGCACGATGCCCGTGCCCGCCGCCTGGGCGCCCTGGTAGCCGAGGGTCGGTGTTGATGTCGACGAGGCCGGGGTCGACTTTGGCCGCGATGGCCTGGTCGGTGGCGGAGTTCCCCGACGTGTTGGAGCCGCCGGAGGTTCCCGAGGAACCCGAGCCGCCGCCGAAGGGGTTGGTGCTCCCTCCGCCGAACGGGTTGGAGGACGAGCCGCCCGAGGACGAGCCGCCCGAGGACGAGCCGCCCGAGGACGAGCCGCCCGAGGACGAGCCGCCCGAGGCGGGCGCCGAGGACGCCTGCGGGGTCGAGGACGAGCCCCAGGCCACGTGGCCGATGCCGGCCCCGACGACCAGGGTGGCCGCCACACCGAGGGCCACGGCGCCGACCATCTTCCCCCGGCCGCTGCCGGCGGGCTTGGCTGGGGGCGCCGCCGGGGGCGGTCGGGCCCAGTAGCCGCCGGACCCGTACCAACCGGCCCCGGGGTCACCGCCCGAGGGCGGCGGGGTCCACCCGCCACCGGCACCGCCGGCCGGGATGTAGCCGGGGGCCAGCGGGTACTGGGCGGTCGGCGCGGAGCCGGGAAGGGGTTGGTGGCGTAGGGGTCGACGGCGGGCTGCGCCACGTAGGGGGCGGCGGGCACCGGGCCGGCCACCGGCGCCGGGGTGACGGGGCCCTCGGGGCCCATGGGCATGGCCTCGGGGGCCGGGGGGGCCGGGGTTGCGGCCACCGGGCCCAGGGGGATGGCCGTCCCGGCCTCCGGCATGCCGGCCGGGTTCTGTGCCGTGTGCTCCTCGGCGGGGGAAGGGGGCTCGTGGACGTCGCTCATGTCGTTCCTCTCGGATGGGTACTGCGCTGTCGATCCGGGATCCAGTTGACCGCACCGACCTAAGAACACGTTCAACCGCGACTACGAGTCCCCTAAAACCTGAGAAAATCCGGAAAGTCCTGCTCGGGGGACGAAAGCCCGCGCCCCGCCGCCTCATGCGCCGCTCCAGCAGGCTCCCTCCGGAGGGCTCTTGCCTCCGGGCGGTAAGTGGCCGGGTACCGGACCCCCGTCGGTGCGGGACCGCGAAAGGGGGAACCATGCCCGAATGGTGTTCCGGCACCTTGACGACGTCCCGTGGCGGGAGGTCAAGGCGCGGAACTGCACGGCGACCGCCGGGTACCGTGAGACCTCAAGTTATGGAGATGTCCCCCCATCGCAGGGTCATCTATACCGCTACGACCCGGGGTTGGTCCTCGAGGAGCACGGGCACTCGAATGCGACCACGTGATCTTCATCCTGAAGGGCCTGCCGTGGGTGGGCGAGACGGAGTGCCCGCCCGGGACGATGGTCCTGCTGAGGACCACGGCGCGGCGTCTCGGCCCGCTGATCGCCGGTCCCGAGGGGACCGAGCTGATCGAAGTTCTACACCGGCGAGGTCATGCCGGTCCCGGCCGATCCCGCAGGCCTACGAGCGCTCTGCTCGAGGACCGGGGCATCGTCCAGGTGCCCGCGGCGATGGAGCCCGGGCCGAGCGGTCCAGCGGCCGGCAGTGGGCGATCCCTGGATTGGTGGTCTCCTGGGATACTACGGCCCAAGGTCTCGGGGCGTAGCCACGGTGGAGCCCCCGTGCGGGGTCGGACCGGGTGCTCTACGCTCTGCCGATCCGGCCTCGCCGGAGGCCCCGGCCCGAGTCTTGTCGGCCGTGCCGGCGTCGGCGTCCACCGTGCCGGTGTCGACGGGAGGCGCATGCTCGACTACGTGATCAAGGGTGGGACGGTCGTCGACGGGACGGGTGCCCCGGCCCGCCAGACTGACGTCGGGGTGCGTGGTGACCGCATCGTGGCCATCGGCGAGATCGACGAGCCGGCCCGCGAGACCATCGACGCCACCGGACTGGTGGTGACCCCGGGTTCGTCGACCCACACACCCACTACGACGCCCAGCTGTTCTGGGATCCCGTACGCCACCCCGTCGACGCTGGCACGGCGTGACGACGGTCATCGGCGGCAACTGCGGGTTCACCCTCGCCCCGCTCGAGCCGACGACGCCGACTACACCCGGCGGATGATGGCCAAGGTCGAGGGCATGCCACTCGCCGCCCTGGAGACCGGGGTCGACTGGAAGTGGCGGACGTTCGACGAGTACCTCGACGCGGCTCGACGGCCGCATCGGCGTCAACGCCGGGTTCCTGGTCGGGCACTGCGCCCTGCGCCGCTACGTGCTGGGCGACGAGGCGGTGACCCGGGAGTCGACCCCCGAGGAGGTCGACGCCCTGGTGCGCCTGCTCAACGAGTCGCTGGCTGCCGGTGGGCTGGGCCTGTCGACCAGCCGGTCCTCGACCCACAACGACGGGGACAACAACCCGGTCCCCAGCCGGGCCGCCTCCGAGGAGGAGCTGCTGACCCTGTGCGACGTCGTCTCGGCGCACGAGGGCACGACCCTCGAGGCCATCGTCGAGGGCTGCCTCAAGGGATTCGCCGACGACGAAATCGAGCTCCTGGCTCCCCCAGATGAGCGCCCGGGCCAACCGGCCGCTCAACTGGAACGTGCTGGGCACGGGGGCCGGCCAGGAGAAGACCGAGCACCAGGCTCGAGCCGGCGACCCGGGCCCGTGAGGTCGGGGGCCGGGTGGTCGCCCTGACCATGCCCATCTTCGCCGACAACGACATGAGCCTGGGCACCTTCTGCGCCCTGTGGCTCATCCCGGGATGGCAGGAGATCCTCTCGCTGCCCCCCGAGGAAAAGGCGGCCAAGCTGCGGGACCCGGCGGTCCGGGCCGAGATGGGCGCGGCCGCCCAGGGGACGGTCTTCGAGCGGCTGGCCGATTTCTCGAACTACCGGATCGGCGACACCGTGGCCCCGGAGAACGACCACCTACGAGGGCCGGCTGATCACCGAGATCGCCGCCGAGCGCGGGGTCGACCCCGACGTGGCCCTGATCGAGATCGTCATCGCCGACGACTTCAAGACCGTCCTGTGGCCGCTGCCGGTCTCCGACACCGACGAGGACTGGGCCGTCCGGGCCCGGCTGTGGGCCCGGGACGACGTGCTCCTCGGGGGCTCGGACGCCGGCGCCCACCTCGACCGCATGCTGGGCTCCTCCTATCCCACCCGCTTCCTCGCCGACACCCTCCGCGGCCGGCGGCTGGTCCCGCTCGAGCGGGCCGTGCAGCTGATCACCGACGTACCGGCCCGGCTCTTCGGACTGCGCGACCGGGGCCGGCTCGTCGAGGGGGCCCGGGCCGACGTCGTGGTCTTCGACCCGGCCACCGTGGACAGCGGCCCGGCCAAGCGGGTCTTCGATCTGCCGGGCGACAGCCTCCGCCTCACGGCCCGGTCGATCGGGATCCACCGGGTGCTGGTGAACGGCGTGGTGACCATCGTCGACGGCGAGTCGACCGGGGCGCTGGCGGGCACCGTGCTGCGCTCCGGCCGGGACACCGACACCGTGGCCACCCGCTGACGGGGGCCCAGGCGCCCGACCGACCACCGACACCTGACCATTTCCGACAAGCGACACCCGACCACGACGAACAGACAGAAGAGGACGAACGACACGATGGCTGAGATCCCGCGGATCATCTCGGTCGACGACCACGTCGTGGAGCCCCCGGACCTGTGGTCGTCCCGGCTCCCGGCGCAAGTACAAGGACCGGGGGCCCCGGGTCGAGCGCAAGCGGATGGCCCTCGGCGGTCGTCGGCTGGCGGTAGGGCATCGGCTGGCGGGAGTCGGAGGACGCGACTGGGTCGACGTCTGGTACTACGACGACCTGGTGTAGCCGACCCTGATGCTGTCGGCGGCCGTCGGCTTCAAAGAGGTGGGGTTCGAGACCACCACCTTCGACGAGATCCGCCCGGGCGCCTGGAAGCAAGACCGAGCGGCTGCCGGACATGGACGCGAACCACGTGGAGGCCTCGATCTGCTTCCCGAACACCCTGCCCCGGTTCTGCGGCCAGACGTTCTTCGAGCGCGCCGACAAGGAGCTCGGCGCTGCTCTGCGTGCAGGCCTACAACGACTGGATGATCGACGAGTGGTGCGGCCGGCGACGGCGAGGGCCGCCTGATCCCGCTGACCATCGTCCCGCTGTGGGACCCCGAGCTGGCGGCGGCCGAGGTCCGGCGCGGCGGCCGACAAGGGCAGCTACGCCAGTCACCTTCCCCGAGAACCCGCACGCCCTCGGGCTGCCGTCGATCCACGACAAGGACGGCTTCTGGGACCCGTTCTTCCGGCCTGCGAGGAGACCGACACGACGCTCTGCATGCACATCGGCTCGTCGTCGAAGATGCCGAGCACGTCGCCCGACTCGCCGTTCATCGTCAGCTCGACGCTGACGTTCCCGAACGCGATGGGCTCGCTGTGCGACTACATCTTCTCCGGCACCCTCGAGCGCTTCCCGACGATGAAGCATCGCGTACTCCGAGGGCCAGGTCGGCTGGATGCCCTACGTGCTCGGAGCGGGCCGACAAGCTCTGGGCGGAGCGCAGCGACGACAGCTTCGGCACGACGCTCCCGTAACCCGCCGTCGCAGTACGTCCCGGGCCGCATCTACGGCTGCATCTTCGACGACGAGACCGGCCTGCGAGAACCGCGACGTGATCGGCATGGAGCAGATCTGCTTCGAGACCGACTACCCCCACGCCGACAGCACGTTCCCGCACTCCAGGGAGACGGCGCCAGCGATCTGCGACAAGGCCGGCCTGACGACGAGGAGCTCTACAAGCTCATCCGGGGCAACGCCATCAAGGCGTTCGGCCTCGACCGCTCGGCATCACCAAGTAGCAGTCCACGGGGAAGCGCCGCGGGCTTGGACCGCCCGGGCCGGGCCGCGGCGCTTCGTCGTGTCCGGCGGCGGGTCAGCGGGCGGGACGGACCGTTCGGTCGGCCCCGCCGACGGGCTCAGCCGCGGGGCAGTCCGAGGGCCTGCAGGGCCAGGATGTTCTTCTGGATCTGCGAGGTCCCGCCGTAGACGCTGACCGGGCGGGAGCGGAAGTAGGCGTCCAGACGGTCGGGGTCCCGGCCGGTCAGGGCGTCCGCCCCGACCAGGTTCATGGCCGTGTGGGCCAGGGCCTGCTCGGCCTCGGCCCACAAGAGCTTGGCCACCGAGCCCTCGGGACCGGGCTGGCGCCCCGAGACCCGCATGGACAGCTGCTCGGCCACGTTCAGCCGCAGGCCCTCGAGGCGC